>NZ_CP083809.1:1362542-2725084 GCF_020149765.1 Pantoea agglomerans | reverse complement strand
ACAATCAATGGCTTAAACCTGAAAGCTGACACGATTTTGCAAGGGCAAAAACTTTTGCACCAAAACTGAGCACCATAATGGTGCATAGGATTATTCTGGTGCAATGCACCTTTGCATGCGCCGTCAGGCGTGGGAAGGAGAGGCGTTCAGAAATGTAATGAAGGTCAAAAAATAGTGATCATGAGGTTAAGCAGGCATAAAAAAGGCGGGTTTCCCCGCCTGATAACTGCATTCACTTTTATTCGATGTTCGACTCGATAAACCACAGGAATTTATCCAGGTCGCGCGATGCCGCGGTAAAGATATCTGCGGTGTCTTCATCTTTCACTTCAGAAATCGCTTTACGGGTATCGTTGGCCACGATGGCGTAGCGGTCAGCCAGCGCTTTCAGGTGGTCCTGCACGCTGTGAATGTTCAGCGGATAGCTCTGCAGCGGGGTTCTGTCGTTTACGACCTGGGTAGTGCCCAGCGCCACGCCGCCTAACTGCACCACGCGTTCAGCAATGGTATCCTGGTGATCGGTAATAGTGGTGCGGAAACCGTCCAGCATTTCATGTACGCCGATAAAGTTAGCGCCGCGCATGTTCCAGTGCGCCTGCTTGGTGATCAGCGACAGATCGATAAATTCCACTACCAGACGATTGAGCACTTCAATGGTGGCTTTTTTTTCGTCGTCAGCCACATCGTTACGGGTGTAAAGCAGATCGGAAGCCTTCGTTTTAACCAGTTTTGCGGTACTCATCGTATGAATCCTCTCTTTGATGGGTTGTCCTAATC
Organism: Pantoea agglomerans; assembly: GCF_020149765.1. Lineage (NCBI taxonomy): Bacteria > Pseudomonadati > Pseudomonadota > Gammaproteobacteria > Enterobacterales > Erwiniaceae > Pantoea > Pantoea agglomerans. Next base: position 2,724,307 of record NZ_CP083809.1, on the reverse strand, counting down.
AAGCACGGGAATAAGTATAGCAGCGCTTTGCGTCTTTGCAGGATTGAGCTTATCGATGGCTGAAATAGCTGGCATTTACAGATAAAGAGCAAGCGGCAATAACCGCGCGTCTGTCTGCCAAAGATGACTCGCTCACAGCAAAACCATTAATTATCAAAAAGTTAATTTTTTATTTCCGCCGAGATTATACAGTATGTTTCAGAATGATAATAATAATGTTTATCATTGGTTAAAATAAAGCCGCCTGAAGCGGCTGAATATTATTTAGCCCGCGTTATACGCAGGCGGAATAACTTATTGCGTCGGCGGTGGGGTTATTTCAACTTCTTTTAGCTGGTTATTTCGGGGCTTAAGGGTCAGCGTTGCGCCGGCTGACGCCAGAATAATCGCCAGCAGGCCGAGGCTCTGCTTCAGCGACAGCGTTTCGCCCAGAAACAAAATGCCCGACAGCGCCGCTACCGCAGGCTCCAGGCTCATTAGCGTGCCGAAAATGCGTGCCGGCAGGCGCGTCAGCGCCACCATTTCCAGCGAGTAGGGGATAGCGCTTGAGAGCAGGGCAACCAGTAGCGCGACAGGGATCACGCTCCAGTGCCAGATGCCCGGCTCGGCGAACGTCAGCCCGAGCGGCACGAAGATAACGGAGGCGATAAGCGAGCCCATCGCCACGGTCGCCGGGCCGTGCTCCGCCCCGGCGCGCGGTCCCGCCAGAATATAGAGCGCCCAGCAGGCGCCCGCGCCCACCGCCAGCGCCGCGCCCAGCGGATCGATAGTTTTCATGCTGTCGCCGAACGGCAGCAGAAACCAGAGTCCGGCAACCGCCAGCACCACCCAGATGAAATCGAGCAGGCGGCGCGTGCCCAGCAGCGCCAGCGTCAGCGGGCCGGTAAACTCCAGCGCCACCGCGACGCCGAGCGGCACGGTGCGCAGCGACAGGTAAAAGAGAAAGTTCATGCAGCCCAGCGCCAGCCCGTACATCAGCAGCGGCAGGCGCTGCTCGCGCGTAAAGCGCAGCCGCCAGGGTTTGAAGATAACGCACAGCATCAGGGTGCCAAGCCCGAGACGCAGCGCGGTGATACCGGTAGCACCTACCGCAGGAAAAAGTGATTTAGCCAGAGACGCGCCGCCCTGTAGCGACAGCATCGCGATCAGTAGTACGGCGACCGACAAAGCCGGAGCAGAGGTTTTACCCGAAAGAGAAAGTGACATCCTGTGAACGCATCCTGATGGTCAGCAGAGAGGCAATAAGAGGCTCAGTTTAATCGAATGGCGGGTAAAAGCAGAGGGAACTATCAGGTAAATTCCTGGCCGATCGCGCGAATTTTAACCGCTTTCAGGGCCAGTAGCGTAAAGAAATGTCAGGTTTTTTTAGGATTTAACTTAAACGACAATTTTTCTTGCGAGAAATTCATTGCAGTTTAATGACGGAAAATATAAGGAAAATGAATAGCATAGGAAGCTTCATTAACTTTCTGTTACACCAAACATTCTGTTAGACAATAATTTGCGGGCAGAGTTTCTGGCTGAGTTTTGTTATATTTTTAGCGTTGTCAGGAGAGAAGTATTATCACATTTGAGGTGGTTATGAAAAAAATTGCATGTCTTTCAGCACTGGCTTGTGTTCTGGCAGTTTCTGCGGGTTCCGCAATGGCGCAGAGCACAGTCACCGGCGGTTACGCTCAGTCCGACTATCAGGGCGTGGCTAACAAAGCGAACGGTTTCAACCTGAAATACCGTTATGAAGACGGCTCTAACCCGCTGGGTTGGATCGGTTCTTTCACCTACACCGAAAAAGATCGCACTGAATCTGGCGTGTACAACAAAGGCCAGTACTACGGCTTCACCGCAGGTCCTGCTTACCGTCTGAACGACTGGGCGAGCATCTACGGCGTGGTTGGTATCGGCTACGGTAAATTCCAGCAGAACGACACCGTTGTTCGCGACAAAGGCGACTCCAGCGACGTAGGCTTCTCCTACGGTGCCGGTCTGCAGTTCAACCCGTACCAGCAGTTCGCTATCGACGTTGGTTACGAGCAGAGCCGCATCCGTAACGTCGACGTTGGCACCTGGATTGCTGGCGTAGGTTACAGCTTCTAAGTTTTGCTTAGACCAGTTGCAGAAAAAACGGCCCTTTGCGGCCGTTTTTTTTATCTCTTTTTTAAGCGCGTCCGCTGGAGTGAGCAAGGTTGCAGCGCAGCAGCGCGACGAGGTTAAGAAAGAGGGGAAAGGCGAATAGCGGAGCAGCCCAGGCAAAACGCTGAGGCTGCATGTAAGCGGGTGCGCGTCAGCCGCGCCAGATAAGATTCGGGCAGTGGCGAGCGTTCTGTTTTGTGCCCAGCAGTTTTTCAACCAGCATCAGGCGGAGCGAAAACGGGGAGCGGCTCAGCAGGCAAAGCCAGGATTTCAGCGCTGCGGATGAAGCCGGTTTCTCAGTCTGGAAGCATTTGCCGCAGTCAAGGCAGCATTTCAGGGTGCTCATATCGACCTCCCAATCAGTAACGTCGTAATAGCAGGCAAAGCCCGGCGATAAACAGGAGAAACAGCAGTAGTAACAGATAAGGATCCTGCACGATCGTCTCTCCATTGCCTGCGCGTTTGCCTACAATATCGACAAATATAGCACTGGCTATACCCTGTAGCCAATGCTATTTACGAAAAATTTGAGCTTCTTTGTGCCTGGTTTACAATGAGCGCAGCAAACCCGTCTCGCTGCGCGGGCGCGGAGAATAATAAAGAGGAAGCTGAATGAGTCGTCGTGCCAAAACTGGGGTCTCTGTCCCGCCTGGACCCCTGAAAGATATCGAAGAGCATGTCGAAGGATTTCGACAGGTTCGCGAAGCGCATCGTCGCGAACTGATCGATGACTACGTTGAGTTGATCTCAGATTTAATCGGTGAATTCGGCGAAGCGCGTCAGGTTGATATGGCGGCCCGTCTGGGCGTCTCCCAGCCCACCGTCGCCAAAATGTTGAAACGTCTCAGCAGCGCTGGCCTGGTGGAACAGGTTCCCTATCGTGGCGTCTTTCTCACCGGCGAGGGCGAGAAGCTGGCGGCGGAAAGCCGCGCCCGCCATCATATCGTGGAAACCTTCCTGCTCGCGCTGGGCATCAGCCCGGAAACCGCGCGTCGCGATTCCGAAGGTATCGAGCATCACGTCAGCGATGAAACCCTCGCTGTCTTCCAGAAGTTTTACGAAAGCCGTCACTAATCACCGGACTCGCTACCATGCTCACCGTGCTACGCCCTTTTTTGCATGATCGTATTCTGCATTTACTGTTAGCGCTCGGCGCGGTGTTGTTGCTGCTGGCGAATTTTCACTGGAGGGATCTGCCTGGCGCAGTCGACTGGCACACTATCGTCACGCTGACGGGGTTGCTGCTGCTAACCAAAGGGCTGGAAACCAGCGGCTATTTCGACGTGCTGGGGGCGCGGCTGATTGGCCGTTTTCGCCATGAACGCGCGCTGGCGCTGTTTATGGTGCTGGCCGCCGCGCTGCTCTCTACCTTTCTTACCAACGACGTGGCGCTGTTTATTCTGGTGCCGCTGACCCTGACGCTGCGCAAATATTCGCGCCTGCCTCTCTCCCGGCTGATTATCTTTGAAGCGCTGGCGGTCAATGCCGGATCGCTGCTGACGCCGGTAGGCAACCCGCAAAATATCCTGTTGTGGAGCCACGGCAAACTCAGCGTGGCGGGATTTATCTTACAAATGACGCCGCTGGCGGTCTTGCTGCTGGTGACGCTGCTGGCGCTGACGTGGTTCAGCTTTAAGCCGCGCGATATTCAAAAACAGGACAACGACGAGTCGCGCGCGTGGCAGAAGCCGCTGTTTGCCGTCAGCGTGCTGCTCTATCTGGTGTTCGTCGCCGCGCTCGAGTGGCAGATGACCGGCTGGGCGCTGTTGCTGATTATGGGCTGCTATCTGTTAATGGCGCGCAGGGTATTGCTCGCTATCGACTGGAGCCTGCTGGTGGTGTTTATCGCCATGTTTATCGACGTCTACCTGCTTACCCATCTGCCGGTGGTGCAGCGCCACTTCGACGCGGTGTCCCACTTCGGCGACGGCGCAATCTATCTGTTGGCCATCGGCCTGTCGCAGGTTATCAGCAACGTGCCCGCCACGATTCTGCTGCTGCAGAAGATCCCGCCTTCCGAGGTGCTCGCCTGGGCGGTAAATATCGGCGGCTTTGGCCTGCTGCCTGGCTCCCTTGCCAACCTGATCGCGCTGCGCATGGCGAAAGACCGCGCGGTCTGGTGGCAGTTTCATCTTTTTTCCATTCCGATGCTCGCCTGGTCGATGCTGAGCGGCTGGCTGCTGCTGCGCTTACTGCACTAACGTCCGCTGCGCTTACTAAAATGTTGCAGGTTGTGCCTCTTTTGTCTGGAAAGGTCAAGAAACGCTGGAAAATGTCAGTTTACCATCTACTGTTTATCTGACCTTTTATGCCCTGGAATTAGGGCGTTAGCTATGCGGAACTGACTATGAGCGAGAATGAAAAAGGCGAATCTCATCAGGATGATGCGAAGAAAAAGCAGGATCCATCCAGTGAGCAGTCTGACCAGAATAACGATGAGCCCGAACGCAAAAGACCCGGCAAAAAACCACTGATCATTCTAGGCATTGTGGTGGTGATCATGGTCATTGTCGGCTTTTGGTTCTGGTTTAGCACGCGCAACGAAGAGACCACCGACGACGCCTTTACCGAAGGCGATGCGGTTACCATCGCGCCTAAAGCGTCCGGCTACGTGGTAAAGCTGCTGGTAAAAGATAACCAGCGGGTGAAAAAAGGCGATTTGCTGGTAGAGATCGATCCGCGCGACACCCTGGCTCAGCGTGATCAGGCCAAAGCGCAGCTCGGTCTGGCGCAGGCGCAGCTGCATCAGGCGCAGGCGCAGCTGGCGCTTTCGAAGGTGCAGTATCCGGCGCAGCGCGACCAGGCGCTGGCCGATCAGGCAAAAGCGCAGGCTAACCTGCTGAACGCCGAGGCGGACTATCGCCGTCAGCGCGGCGTCGACCCGCGCGCCACCAGCCAGCGAAATATCGATACCGCCGCCGCACAGCTGCGTTCGGCCCAGGCGCAGCTGCAGAGCGCCAAAGCGCAGGTGGAAGTCGCCTCGCAGGTCGCGCTGCAGATCCGCCAGCAGGAAACCAACGTAGAGGCGCGACAGCAGCAGGTCGCGCAGGCGCAGGCGCAGTTGAATACCGCCGAGCTGAATCTCTCCTATACCCAGGTGCGCGCGCCCTATGACGGCTTCGTCACTAAGCGCAACGTACAGCTCGGCACGCTGGTCCAGGCGGGCAGCTCGCTGTTTTCGCTGGTGTCGCCCGATATCTGGATTACCGCTAACTTTAAAGAGTCGCAGCTGGCGCGCATGAATCCCGGCGATAAAGTGGCGATTAGCGTCGACGCCTGGCCCGATATGGAGCTGGAAGGGCACGTTGACAGCATTCAGATGGGTTCTGGTTCTCGCTTCTCAACCTTCCCGGCGGAGAACGCCACCGGCAACTATGTGAAGATCGTCCAGCGCGTACCGGTGAAAATCGTTATCGACAAAGGGCTGGATCCAAACCATCCGCTGCCGCTCGGTCTGTCGGTAGAGCCTAAGGTTACCGTGGAATGAGCCAGGCGCAGAGCTGGCAACCCTCCAGCAACCCCTGGCTGGTGGCGGTGACCGTCACGCTGGCGGTGTTTATGGAGATCCTGGACACCACCATCGTTAACGTGGCGCTGCCCCATATTGCCGGTTCGCTCTCCTCCAGCTATGACGAATCCACATGGGTGCTGACCTCTTATCTGGTGGCGAACGGTATCGTCCTGCCCATCTCCGCCTTTTTCAGCCGACTCTTCGGCCGTAAGCAGTTCTTCCTGATCTGCATCGTGATGTTCACCATCTGCTCGTTTCTGTGCGGCATCGCCACCGAGCTGTGGCAGATCATCCTGTTCCGCGTGCTGCAGGGATTTTTCGGCGGGGGCCTGCAGCCGGTGCAGCAGTCGGTGCTGCTCGACTACTTTAAGCCGGAAGATCGCGGCAAGGCGTTCGGCCTCTCTTCTATCGCCATTATCGTGGCGCCCGTTATCGGGCCGACGCTCGGCGGCTGGATCACCGATAACTACAGCTGGCGCTGGGTCTTCTTTATTAACATCCCGGTTGGCATCCTGACGGTGCTGGCGATCTATCAGCTGCTGGAAGATCCGCCCTGGGAGCGCAAGTGGGCGAAAGGGCGGCTGAAAATTGACTATATCGGCATCGGGCTGATCACCCTTGGGCTGGGCTGCCTGCAGGTGTTTCTCGACCGCGGCGAAGATGAAGACTGGTTCGCCTCGCACTTTATCGTGCTGTTCGCTACGCTGGCGCTGGTCGGCATCGTCGGCGCGGTTTACTGGCTGATGTATGCCCGCAAGCCGGTGGTAGATATTCTGGTGATGAAGGATCGCAACTTCTGGGTGTCGGGGCTGCTGATGGCGGGCATGGCGATGATCCTTTACGGCAGCTCCGTGGTGCTGCCGCAGCTGGCGCAGCAGGATCTCGGCTATACCGCGACCTGGTCGGGACTGGTGCTGTCGCCGGGCGCGATCCTGATCGTGCTCACCATTCCGCTGGTTATCGCTCTGATGCCGCGGGTGCAGACGCGCTATATCATCGCCTTTGGCTTCACCTGCCTGGCGCTGGCGTTTATGTACTCCTCGACCCTGACGCCGGATGTCGATTTTAAAACCCTGGTGCTGATGCGCAGCGCGCAGTCGATTGGGTTAGGGTTCCTGTTTGTGCCGCTGACCACCATCGCCTTTATTACCATTCCGCAGCGCCTCAACGCCGACGCCTCAGCGCTCTTTACCATGTTCCGCAACGTCGCGGGCTCGATCGGTATTTCGCTCTCCACCGCGGCGATCACCGAGCGCGAGCAGGTGCGATCGGCGCATATGGTGCATAACATGACGCCGCTCAACGAGCAGTTCAATATCACCGTGCAGCACTGGGCGCAGGCGATCCGCGACTTTACCTCGGCGGTAGGCGATCCCGCCACGCTGGCGGCCGGTCAGCTCTATCAGGAGATGGTGGCGCAGTCGCGCATTCTGGCCTACATCGACGTCTTTACGGGCCTGAGCATCGTCGCCCTGATCTTGATTCCATTTTGTTGGCTGCTGTCGCCGATTAAGAGCGAAGGCAGTGCAGGAGCACACTGACATGAAGGTTAACTCTACGCGCGCGCTGGCAAGACCGCTTAGCCTGCTGGCGCTGGCATTCTGGCTGGCGGGCTGCGCCGTCGGCCCCGATTATGAGGCGCCGAAGCCGCAGATGCCCGGCGGCTATCATCTGCTGGACGCGCAGCAGGCGTCGAAAACCGCGCCCGGCGCCGTTAATACGCGCTGGTGGCAAAGCTTTAACGATCCGCAGCTCAACAGCCTGATCGACCGGGCGGTCGAGGGCAACCTGACGCTGCAGCAGGCGGTGCTGCGCATCGCCGGCGCGCGACAGGAGCTGGCGCAGGCGCGCGGCGGCCTCTTTCCCAGCCTGAACGGCAGCGCGAAAGTTACGCGTCAGCAGCTGGGCCTGGAAGGGCTGCTGAAAGCCAACGGCGCCACCGACCAGCTGGATAGCGAGACTGCCAGCCAGCTCAGCAGCCTGGACCAGCCGGTAACGCTCTATCAGGGCAGCTTCGACGCCAGCTGGGAGCTGGATCTGTGGGGCAAAGTCCGCCGCCAGGTCGAGCTGGCGGATGCGCAAACCCAGGCGGCCATTGAGCAGCGCAACGACGCGCTGGTCTCGCTGGAGGCTGAAGTGGCGCGCGCCTACCTGCAGCTACGCGGCGCGCAGGCGACGGTCGCCACGCTGGAGCAGCAGATTGCGGTGGCGCAGCAGAGCTGGGAGCTGACGCAGAGCCAGCAGCGCAACGGACTGGCGCCCCTTACCGACGTGGAGAATGCGCGCGCGCAGCTCAGTTCGCTACAGGCGCAGCTGCCGCAGTATCAGTCGCAGGCGCGTCAGGCGATGAACGGGCTGGCGGTGCTGTTGGGCAAAACGCCCGGCGCGCTGGATAATGAGCTCTTTACGCCGAAAGCGATGCCTGCCTTGCCGCAGATTGTGCCGGTTGGCATTCCCGCCACGCTGGCGCGTCGCCGCCCCGATATTCGGCAGGCTGAGGCGACGCTGCATGCGCAGACGGCGAACATCGGTGTATCAGTGGCGCAGCTCTTCCCCAGCCTGTCGCTTACCGGCCAGCTCGGGGTACGCAATACCGACGTCAGCTATCTCGATAACTGGAGCAGCCACTTCTATTCCGTCGGCCCCTCGCTGTCGATCCCCCTGTTTCAGGGTGGTCGTCTGGTCTCCAGCGTGAAGCTGGCGCGCGCCCAGCAGGCGAGCGCGGCGCTCGACTATCGCCAGACGGTGCTTACCGCGCTGCAGGATGTGGAAAACGCGCTGGTGAGCTATCGCGCCGATCAGGCGCGCGTTACGGCACTGGATGAAACCACCGGTTCGCTGCAGCGCGCTTTCGATCTGGCCAGCGACAGCTATCGTCAGGGCATTTCGACCTTTATCGACGTGCTGGACGCGCAGCGACAGCTGGCGCAGGCGCAGGAGCAGGCGACCCAGGCGCGCATGCAGAGCGCGCTCGACCTGGTGGCGCTCTATAAGGCGCTGGGCGGCGGCTGGGAGACCTATCAAAAGGTCACGCTGCCGCAGTTCGACGTTTTCGGCCCGGCCGCCAGCGCCAGTTAGCTTTTTTCTCTGCTTTCGGCTGCGGCATCCGGCCGCAGCCGACCCTCACCAGGCGCGCTGCCGCGCCGCCAGCAATGAAATAAAAATTTCTTTTTAACCCTTCAGCGCTATTTATCCACGCCGCGATTCAGGCGATAAGGTAAAGCCTTACAGGGCATAAATGTGATCGGTCAGGCAAAAATAAGCGGTGCACATGATTCACCACGCAAAACCAATATTTCATATTTTCTATTTGCGATAGAAATAATCTATTTTCACTGGACACCTGCACAACATCGGGAGAAGACATGTCCAGAGAATCCTACCTTACGCTAAATAAAGCCTCAGGGCCGAACAGCAACGCCCGCACCGAACCCTTTGTCAAAGTTATCGCCGTGGTTGCTACGCTTGGCGGCCTGCTGTTTGGCTACGATACCGGCGTTATCTCGGGTGCGCTGCTGTTTATGGGCCCGGAACTCCATCTGACGCCGTTCACTACCGGTCTGGTGACCAGCAGCCTGCTATTCGGTGCGGCCTTCGGCGCGCTGCTCTCCGGCCATTTCGCGGCAGCGGCCGGACGGAAAAAAATTATTCTGGTATTAGCCGTTATCTTTGCTGTGGGCGCCCTGGGCACCTCCATGGCGCCGGATGTGGCCTGGATGATTTTCTTCCGTCTGGTGCTGGGGGTCGCCGTCGGCGGCGCGGCGGCCACCGTACCGGTTTATATTGCGGAGATCGCCCCGGCCAACCGACGTGGCCAGCTGGTGACGCTGCAGGAGCTGATGATCGTCTCCGGCCAGATGCTGGCCTATATCTCCAACGCCGGCTTCAATGCTGCCTGGGGTGGGGAAACGACCTGGCGCTGGATGCTGGCGGTGGCGACGCTGCCGGCGGTGCTGCTCTTCTTCGGTATGATGTTTATGCCGGACACGCCGCGCTGGTACGCGATGAAAGGGCGTCTGGCGGAGGCGCGCAGGGTACTGGAGCGAACCCGCGCCCGGCAGGATGTGGAATGGGAGCTGACGGAGATTGAAGAGACCCTGACGGAAGAGCAGCAGCAGCGCCCGCGCCTGAGTGAGCTGCGCAAACCCTGGCTGTTCAGGCTGTTTTTGATCGGCATGGGCATTGCGGTTATTCAGCAGCTGACGGGCGTCAATACCATTATGTATTACGCGCCGACCATGCTGAAAGCGGTCGGCATGGATGACAGCGCGGCACTCTTTGCCACCATCGCCAACGGTGCCATCTCGGTGGTCATGACCTTTGTCGGCATCTGGCTGCTGGGAAAAATGGGGCGCCGGACGCTGACGATGATCGGCCAGTTTGGCTGCACCGCCTGTCTGATTTTTATCGGCGCGGTAACGCTTTTTATGCCGGAAACCGTTAACGGCCAGCCTGATATGTGGCGCAGCTATATGGTGCTGCTGGGCATGCTGCTGTTTTTAAGCTTTCAACAGGGCGCGTTATCACCGGTCACCTGGCTGCTGCTGTCTGAAATATTCCCGACTCGCCTGCGCGGTATTTTTATGGGCGGCGCGGTATTCGCCATGTGGATCGCCAATTTCCTTATTTCGCTTATGTTTCCGGTGCTGCTGGCAAGCGTCGGTCTGGCGGGCGCTTTCTTTATCTTTGCGCTGGTAGGCATTGCAGGCGCGATATTTGTCATTAAGTGCGTACCGGAAACGCGTAATCGTAGCCTTGAGCAGATTGAACACTATCTGCATGAAACGCTCTCGCGCGATGATGAGTTTGTGCGCGAACCCCTGGGACGGCCCGCAAATAAAACATCATAATTAAAGGTTATCAATTCAGGCAGGAGCCGGCGCACGCGCCGGCTTTTTTTTTATCCATTTGTGCCAGCCTCTGGTTAAACTGGAGGTCGGCACCCTGTGACAGCTGGCCTGACACTATTTGTAAAATATTATTTTTGAAGCACCTTATATCGTTTTTTATCCCAGGCCGCGGCACTATTTAACCCATCAGCCTTGAATGAAAACGATTTCAGCCGCCTCTTTTATCCAGAGGTGTAGTGTTAATTCATCATTAATAACACTGTAAGAATTCGCTTAAGTTTCCGCTAACAAAATTCATCTTCACACTTCGGAATTTTCTGTTGTAGAAAATTAATTTATTTTTTTATTTGAATTGGGTAATCTTGTCGCTACAGTTTTATTAAACCCCTAGTCAAGGACATTGTAATGAGTGACGCATTTAAAGTTCTGAACAACATTCGCACATTACGTGCTCAGGCACGTGAACTGCCATTGAGCGATCTGGAAGAAATTCTGGAGAAATTAACCGTCGTCGTTACGGAACGTCGTGAAGAAGTGGAAGCTGAAGAAGCACAAAACCGCGAAAAAGAAGAAAAGCTGTCTAAATATCGTGAAATGCTGCTGGCTGACGGTATCGACCCGAACGAATTACTGGGTGCGCTGGAAACCGGTAAAAAACGCGCCAAGCGCGCGCCGCGTCCCGCCAAGTATTCATATACTGACGAGAACGGCGAAGTAAAATCCTGGACTGGCCAGGGCCGTACCCCAGCGGCAATTAAAAAGGCGCTGGATTCCGGCAAAAGCCTTGACGATTTCCTGATCGGCTAAATTTACCCAATCCTTGCAAGTGGGAGCCGGTGGCCTGAACAGCCACCGGCTTTTTATTTTTCCCCCACTGCCAGCGGCTTGCCTCAGGGCGCACGCCTGGCGCTGGCATGCGTAAGGCGATGTCTGGCATAATGGCCGCCGTTTTTCCCCTCACTCAGCCATAAAGGTCAATGCCGTGTTAGTAAGCAGCAATATCACCATGCAGTTTGGCAGCAAGCCACTGTTCGAAAATATCTCCGTAAAATTTGGCGGCGGTAATCGTTACGGTTTAATCGGTGCAAACGGCAGCGGTAAATCCACCTTTATGAAAATCCTCGGCGGCGACCTTGTGCCTACCGGCGGTAATGTCTCTTACGATCCCAATGAACGCATCGGTAAGTTAAGACAGGATCAGTTTGCGTTTGAGCAATATAGCGTGCTGGACACCGTCATCATGGGTCACCATGAATTGTGGGAAGTAAAGCAGGAGCGCGACCGCATTTACGCTTTGCCGGAAATGAGCGAAGAGGAAGGCTATAAAGTTGCGGACCTGGAAGCGCTTTATGGCGAGATGGATGGCTACAGCGCCGAATCGCGCGCTGGCGAGTTATTACTCGGTGTAGGCATTCCGGTCGAGCAGCATTATGGCCCAATGAGCGAAATTGCACCGGGCTGGAAATTACGCGTGCTGCTGGCGCAGGCGTTATTTTCAAATCCCGATATTTTGTTACTGGACGAACCAACCAACAACCTGGATATTGATACCATCCGCTGGCTGGAGCAGGTGCTGAACGAGCGTGAAAGCACCATGATCATCATTTCGCACGACCGTCATTTTCTGAATATGGTTTGTACTCATATGGCGGATCTCGATTACGGCGAATTACGCGTATATCCAGGCAATTATGACGAGTATATGACGGCGGCCACCCAGTCGCGCGAACGTTTATTAGCGGACAACGCCAAGAAAAAAGCGCAGATTGCCGAGCTGCAGTCTTTCGTTAGCCGCTTTAGCGCTAACGCCTCTAAATCGCGTCAGGCAACGTCGCGCGCGAAACAAATTGATAAAATCAAGCTGGATGAAGTTAAAGCGTCCAGCCGTCAGAACCCCTTTATTCGTTTTGAACAGGACAAGAAACTGTTCCGTAATGCGCTGGAAGTCGAAGCGCTTACCAAAGGTTTTGATAACGGCCCGCTGTTTAAAAATCTCAATCTGCTGCTTGAAGTTGGCGAGAAGCTGGCGGTTATCGGCGCCAACGGTATTGGTAAATCCACGCTGCTGAAAACGCTGGTGGGCGAACTTGCGCCAGACAGCGGCAGCGTTAAATGGTCGGAAAATGCGCGCATTGGCTATTATGCGCAGGATCACGCCACCGATTTCGCCGATGACCTTAGCGTCTTCGACTGGATGAGCCAGTGGAAGCAGGAAGGGGATGATGAGCAGGCGGTGCGCAGCATTCTGGGGCGTCTGCTCTTCAGCCATGACGACATCAAAAAACCGGCGAAGGTGCTGTCGGGCGGTGAAAAAGGGCGCATGCTGTTCGGCAAGCTGATGATGCAGAAACCCAATATCCTGATTATGGATGAACCGACCAACCACCTGGATATGGAGTCGATCGAATCGCTGAATATGGCGCTGGAGATGTATGAAGGCACGCTGATCTTCGTTTCGCACGACCGCGAATTCGTCAGCTCGCTGGCGACCCGCGTGCTGGAGATCAAAGAGGACCGCGTAGTGGACTTTACCGGCACCTACGAAGATTATCTGCGTAGCCAGGGTATTTACTGATTGCTGGCAGCAAGATAAGCAGGGCCGGGTCAGTTACCGCAGGCGAATAACAACGCCACTTGCGTTAGCGCAAAACAGGCAGACGGCTTTATAAAGGGGATAGCTCAGGCTATCCCCTTACTTATTTACCACACACTTCGCAGTGCGCATCCTGCGCCACCTTCATGCTGCGGAATTCCGCGCTCATCGCATCATACATCAGCAGCCGCGACGCAGCGGGGGTGCCAAAGGCGCTCAGCACTTTAATCGCCTCCATCGCCTGCATGGCACCAATCACGCCGACCAGCGGCGCCATCACGCCAGCCTCAACGCAGCTTAGCGTCTGTTCGCCGAACAGGCGGCTGATACAGCGATAGCAGGGGGTGCCTGGCTGCCAGGTAAAGACGCTAATCTGACCTTCCATACGGATGGCCGCCCCGGACACCAGCGGCACGCCGCGCGCCCGGCAAAGCCGGTTGAGCTGTTCGCGGATCTGCACGTTGTCGGTGCAGTCGAGCACCACCTGATGCCCGGCGATCAGCGCCTCAAGCGCCGCTTCCTCCAGTACGCCGTTAAGGGTATCGATATGCAGATGCGGGTTGATGGCGGCCAGACTCTCCGCCGCCGAGTCGACCTTGGCGCGGCCGATATCCGCGTCGTGATGCAGGATCTGACGCTGCAGATTCGACAGCGCGACGGTATCGAAGTCGAGCAGGGTCAGCGCGCCAACGCCCGCGGCAGCCAGATAAGGCGACGCCGCGCAGCCCAGCCCGCCGAGACCGACGATCAGCGCGCGGCTCGCCTTGAGTTTTTCCTGGCCGTCGAAGTCGAAGCCGCGCAGCACAATCTGGCGGTTATAGCGCAGCATCTCTTCATCGCTGAGTTCGGGTAGCATCACCCCTCCAGCAGCGCGTTAAAAGGTTCAACCTCAACCCATTCGCCCGGCTCGACCGCGCCGCGATCGCGCTCCAGCACGATAAAGCAGTTGGCGGCAGCAAACGAGCTAAAGACGTGCGAGCCCTGATGGCCGGTGCTGCGCACCTCCAGTTCGCCGTCCGCGCCGCGGCTCATAACGCCACGCTGGAAATCGAGACGGCCAGGGGATTTTTTCAGGCGTGAGGCGGCGCGCGCGCGCAGGCGCGGCGGCAGCGGCGATTCGCTCTGGCCGGTCAGGGCGGCGAGCAGCGGCTGCACCAGCTGATAAAAAGTTACGGCGGCCGACACCGGATTGCCCGGCAGTCCGCAGAACCAGCTGCTGGCGAGGCGGCCAAAGGCGAAAGGCTTACCCGGCTTGATGGCCAGCTTCCAGAAGGTGATAACGCCCAGCTCGTCCAGCATGGCTTTAGTGAAATCCGCTTCGCCCACCGACACGCCGCCGGTGCTGATCACCACATCCGCCTGGCGATCCGCCTCGGCAAAGGCGTGACGCAGCGCCTGCGGATCATCTTTGATGATGCCCAGGTCGATCACTTCGCAGCCGAGCTTGTGCAGCATCAGCGAGACGGTAAAGCGGTTGGTGTCGTAAATCTGGCCGGGAGCCAGCGGCTGGCCGACCGGCTGCAGCTCGTCGCCGGTGGAGAAAACCGCAACGCGCAGCTTGCGCAATACGCTGACCTCGGCAAGGCCGAGCGAGGCGAGGAGCGGCAGCTCCGCCGCGCCGAGGCGCACGCCCGCCGCCAGCACCGGCTGGTCGCGGCGGATATCTTCGCCGATCAGCCGGATATTTTGTCCCGCCCGCACCGGCGCGTTAATGACAATGCCCTCTTCAACCTCGCGCGTCTCTTCCTGCATCACCACCGCTTCGCAGCCCGGCGGCACCGGCGCGCCGGTCATAATGCGTACCACGCTTCCCGCCGGCCAGTCGCCGTTAAAAGGCGCGCCGGCAAAGGCTTTGCCAGCGATCTTCAGCGGTCGATCGGAGGCGATATCGGCCAGCCGTACGGCGTAGCCGTCCATTGCCGAGTTATCGAACGGCGGAACGTCAATCGGCGACGCCACCGGTACGGCGGTAATGCGGCCAACCGCGTCGGCCAGCGGCACGCTGACGCGATCGCGGAGAGGCTGAAGCTGCGCCAGCATTTTCGCCTGCGCCTCTTCCAGAGAAATTAATCCTGCGGTAAAGCTTTCCATCGTATTGGTAACCTGAGTAAAGACAGTTGCTGACTATTATGGTGCTAATTGCCAGCGGAGTCACATTTCCGCCGCGGCATAAGCCACAATAAAAGGTTATGGCCGACGCGCCAGTTTCCGCTTTACAAGCTCAGGCAGGCTTTCTATAGTCAAAAATCATTTAATTTGGCTGAAAACCATTTTAAATCAGTGTTTTCACGCCGGTAAAAGGACAGGGCAAGCGTTATGGTTAAAGCAGTCATCGCCATTCACGGTGGGGCAGGCGCCATTACGCGCTCGGCAATGAGCGCAGAAAAAGAGCAGGCGTACCGTCAGGCGCTGAGCGATATCCTCAGCGTGGGGCAGCAGATGCTGGCGCAGGGCGCCAGCGCGCTGGACGTCGTGACCGAGGCGGTGCGGCTGCTGGAAGAGTGCCCGCTGTTCAACGCCGGGAGGGGCGCGGTCTTTACCCATCAGGGCACGCACGAGCTGGATGCCTGCGTAATGGACGGCCGCACGCTGGCGGTGGGCGCAGTGGCGGGCGTGTCGCGCCTGCGCAACCCGGTGCTGGCGGCGCGCAAGGTGCTGGAGGCGAGCCCGCACGTACTCTTTATCGGCGCGGGCGCGGAGCAGTTTGCGCGGGAGCACGGGCTGGAGGAGGTCGACCCCACCTTTTTTTCGACGCCGGAACGCCGGGAGCAGCTGCAGCGCGCGCTGGCGAGCGACGAGATGGTGCTCGACCACGACGGCGCGGCGAAGTCTGACGACCCGCTCGATCCCGACCGTAAATTTGGCACCGTGGGCGCGGTAGCGATCGACGCGGAGGGCAATCTCGCCGCCGCCACGTCGACCGGGGGCATGACCAACAAGCAGGCGGGCCGCGTCGGCGACTCGCCGCTGCCGGGCGCGGGCTGCTACGCCAGCAACGATACGGTGGCGGTCTCCTGCACCGGCACGGGCGAGGTCTTTATCCGTACCCTGGCGGCCTATGATATCGCCGCGCAGATGCGCTACGGCGGCCACTCGCTGCAGCAGGCCTGCGTTAACGTGATCCACGACGCCATCCCCGAACTGGGCGGCAGCGGCGGGCTGATCGCTATCGACCGCTTTGGCAACGTGGCGCTGCCGTTTAACAGCGAAGGCATGTACCGCGGTGTGGCGCGCGTGGGCGAAGAGATTGAGGTCGGCATCTACCGCGAAGGCTAAGGAGCAGGCATGACGCAGCAAATGGCGCCGGAGCAGGTTCTGGCGGTACGCAATCTCAACGTGCGCTTCAGCCATGAAGGGCGCATCACGCACGCGGTGCGCGACCTTTCGCTGGAGGTGCAGCGCGGCGAAACCCTGGCGATCGTGGGCGAGTCTGGATCCGGCAAATCGGTCACCTCGCTGGCGCTGATGCGGCTGATTGAGCAGGCGGGCGGCGAGGTCAGCGGCGATATTCTGCTGCGCCGCCGCAGCGGCGAGCTGCTGGACGTGGCGCGCGCAACGCCGGGCGTGATGCGTCGCGTACGCGGCGCCGATATGGCGATGATCTTTCAGGAGCCGATGACCTCCCTTAACCCGGTTTTCACCGTTGGTGAGCAGATCGCCGAATCGATCCGTCTGCATCAGGGCAAAAGCCACCAGCAGGCGCTGGCGGAAGCGCGCCGCATGCTCGATCTGGTGCGCATTCCCGAAGCCCAGGGCGTGCTGTCGCGCTATCCGCATCAGCTCTCCGGCGGTATGCGTCAGCGCGTGGTGATCGCCATGGCGCTGTCGTGTCGTCCCGCGCTGCTGATCGCCGATGAGCCGACCACGGCGCTCGACGTGACGATTCAGGCGCAAATCCTGCAGCTGATCCGCGTGCTGCAAAAAGAGATGCAGATGGGGGTGATTTTTATCACCCACGATATGGGCGTCGTGGCGGAAATGGCGGATCGCGTGCAGGTGATGTACTGCGGCGACGTGGTGGAGCGCGCGCCGGTGCAGCAGCTGTTCGACGCGCCGCAGCAGCCCTATACCCAGGCGCTGCTCGCCGCGGTGCCAAAACTCGGCGCGATGAGCGGCCAGCCGCTGCCCGCGCGTTTTCCGCTGCTGCATCCGGGCGGACAGGCGGAGCCGGAGACGCCGCAGGATACGGCGCGGCGCGATCTCGATCCGATTTTGCAGGTGCGCGATCTGGTGACGCGCTTTGATATTCGCGGCGGCCTGTTTAACCGCGTTAAGCGCCGCGTTCACGCAGTAGAGAAGGTGAGTTTCGATCTCTACGCCGGCGAGACGCTGGCGCTGGTAGGCGAATCCGGCTGCGGCAAATCCACCACCGGGCGCTCGCTGCTGCGGCTGGTGGCGAGCCAGGGCGGCACCATCACCTTCAACGGCCAGCGCATCGACACCCTGAGCGGCCCGGCGCTGGCGCACCTGCGGCGCGATATCCAGTTTATCTTTCAGGATCCCTACGCCTCGCTCGATCCGCGTCTGACGGTGGGCTTCTCTGTTATGGAGCCGCTGCTGGTACACAAGGTGATGCCGCGCCGCGAGGCGGAACAGCGCGTCGCCTGGCTGCTGGAAAAAGTGGGGCTACTGCCAGAGCACGCGCAGCGCTATCCCCATGAGTTCTCGGGTGGCCAGCGCCAGCGCATCTGTATCGCGCGCGCGCTGGCGCTCAATCCCAAAGTGGTCATCGCCGACGAGTCGGTGTCGGCGCTTGACGTCTCAATCCAGGCGCAGATCGTCAATCTGATGCTCGACCTGCAGCGCGAGTTTGGCATCGCTTTCCTGTTTATTTCCCACGATATGGCCGTTGTCGAGCGCATCAGCCATCGCGTGGCGGTTATGTATCTGGGACAGATCGTTGAAATAGGGCCGCGCCAGGCGGTGTTTGAGCAGCCGCGCCACCCCTACACCCGCAAGCTGATGGCCGCCGTTCCGGTGGCGGATCCGGCGCATCGTCGGCGCGAACGCGCGCTGATGGTGGATGAAATACCCAGCGCCGTGCGCGCGCTGGGTGATGAGCCTGAAGTGGCGCCGCTGATGGAGGTGGCACCGGGCCATTTCGTTGCGCGCCACGCAATCAGCAGCACCTGACATCACAATCACACTAAGCAGGGATACAGGAGAACATGATGCACAACGCAATGCGTAAAGGGTTACTGGCTGCGGGCGTAATGAGCGCCATGGCGGCGCTGCCCGCCTGGGCGGCAAAAGACGCGGTTATCGCCGTCGGGTCCAACTTCACCACGCTCGATCCCTACGACGCTAACGACACGCTGTCGCAGGCGGTGGCGAAATCGTTCTATCAGGGACTGTTCGGCTTCGATAAAGAGATGAAGCTGACCAACGTGCTGGCGGAAAGCTATCAGGCCAGCCCGGACGGTCTCACCTACACCATTAAGCTGCGTCCGGGAATTAAATTCCAGGACGGCACTGACTTTAACGCCGAAGCGGTTAAGGTCAACCTGAAGCGCCAGCAATCCCGATAATCACCTTAAGCGCTACAACCTGTTTAAATATATCGCCACTACCGAGGCGGTCGATCCCACCACGGTAAAGATCACGCTGAAACAGCCTTTTTCCGCCTTTATCAACAACCTGGCGCATCCGGCCGCGGCGATGATTTCACCGACCGCGCTGAAAAAGTATGGCAAAGAGATCGGTTTTCACCCGGTCGGCACCGGCCCCTATGAGCTGGTGACCTGGAACCAGACCGACTACGTGAAGGTGAAAAAGTGGGACGGCTACTGGAAGAAGGGCTATCCAAAGCTCGACAGCATCACCTGGCGTCCGGTGGTGGACAACAACACCCGCGCGGCGATGCTGCAGACCGGCGAAGCGAACTTCGCCTTCCCGATCCCCTTTGAGCAGGCCAAACTGCTGGAGAAGAACGCGAAGCTGAAGGTAGTGACGTCGCCGTCGATCATGCAGCGCTATATCAGCCTGAACGTCACCCAGAAGCCGTTCGACAACCCGAAAGTACGCGAGGCGCTGGCGTACGCCATTAACCGCGAGGCGCTGACCAAAGTCGCCTTTGCCGGCTACGCGAAGCCAGCGACCGGCATCGTGCCGCCGTCGATCGACTTTGCGCAGACCTACCCGGCGATACAATATAACCCGGCCAAAGCGCGCGAGCTGCTGAAGGAAGCGGGCTACCCCAACGGTTTTGAAACCACGCTCTGGTCGTCGCACAACCACAGCACCGCGCAAAAAGTGCTGCAGTTTACCCAGCAGCAACTGGCGCAGGTGGGTGTGAAGGTCAAGGTAACGGCGATGGACGCGGGCCAGCGCGCCGCGGAGGTAGAGAGTAAAGGGCAGAAAGAGAGCGGCGTACGCATGTTCTATACCGGCTGGTCCGCCTCCACCGGCGAAGCCGACTGGGCGCTGACGCCGCTGTTCGCCACCACCTCCTGGCCGCCTGCCATCTTTAACACCGCTTTCTACAGCAATCCGCAGGTGGATAAAGATCTGGCCGACGCGCTGAAGACCACCGATCGCGAGCGCAAAGCCAGCCTCTATAAAGACGCGCAGGATAAAATCTGGAACGACCATCCGTGGATCCCACTGGTGGTGGAGCAGCTGGTTTCCGCCAATACGGCGTCGCTGACCGGGTTCTACGTGATGCCCGACACCTCATTTAGCTTTGACGAGGCCGACCTGAAGTAACCCGACCGGCCAGCCCGCGCGGGCTGGCCGCCGCTGCGCAGGATTTCGCATGCTTAACTATTTTATTAAACGTCTGCTCGGGCTTATCCCGACGCTGCTGATTGTCGCGGTGCTGGTGTTCCTGTTCGTTCACCTGCTGCCGGGCGATCCGGCGCGCCTTATTGCCGGTCAGGACGCCGACGCCACGGTAGTGGCGCTGGTTCGCCAGGAGCTGGGACTGGATCAGCCGCTGCCGCAGCAGTTCTGGCACTTTATTCTCAATGCGCTGCAGGGCGACTTTGGCCATTCGCTGGTCTCGAAGCGGCCGGTGGCGGAAGAGATCGCGACCCGCTTTATGCCGACGCTGTGGCTGACGCTGGCCAGCATGATCTGGGCGGTGATTTTTGGTATGGCGATCGGCATCGTCTCCGCCGTGTGGCGCAACCGCTGGCCCGATCGCCTCGGCATGACGCTGGCGGTCTCGGGCATCTCTTTTCCTGCTTTCGCGCTCGGCATGCTGCTGATGCAGATCTTCTCCGTCGAGCTGGGCTGGCTGCCGACCGTCGGTGCTGACAGCTGGCGCCACTATATTTTGCCATCCATCACGCTGGGCGCCGCGGTAGCGGCGGTGATGGCGCGCTTTACCCGCGCCTCCTTCGTGGAAGTCATGCAGGAAGACTATATGCGCACCGCGCGCGCTAAAGGGGTGCGCGAATCGCTGGTGGTGGTCAAGCACGGCCTGCGCAACGCCATGATCCCGGTGGTTACCATGATGGGCCTGCAGTTTGGCTTTCTGCTCGGCGGCTCAATCGTGGTGGAGGTGGTCTTTAACTGGCCCGGCCTTGGCCGCCTGCTGGTGGATTCAGTGGAGATGCGCGACTACCCGGTGATCCAGGCCGAAGTGCTGCTCTTCTCGCTGGAGTTCATCCTGATTAACCTGATTGTCGATCTGCTCTATGCGGCAATCAATCCCGCTATTCGCTACAGGTAAGGAGTCGCAATGAAAAACTGGCGACGCGAAGCGGTGCTGAAAAGCCTGCCGCTGACGACGGAAAATCGGGTTCGTACGCCCTGGAGCGAGTTCTGGCGGCGCTTCCGCCGCCAGCCGGTGGCGATGACCTCCGGGCTGTTCGTGCTGCTGCTGATCGTGCTGGCGTTTATCGCGCCGCTGATCGCGCCGTTCGACGCCGAAAACTATTTCGATTACGACCGGCTCAACCAGGGCCCTTCGCTGGTGCACTGGTTCGGCGTCGATTCGCTGGGCCGTGATATCTTCAGCCGCGTGCTGGTCGGCACGCGCATTTCGCTGATTGCCGGCTTCTTTTCGGTGGCGATCGGCGCGGCCATCGGCACCTTTTTCGGTCTGCTGGCGGGCTATTACGAGGGGGCCTGGGATCGTATCACCATGCGTATCTGCGACGTGCTGTTCGCTTTTCCCGGCATTCTGCTGGCGATTGCGGTGGTGGCGATTATGGGCAGCGGCATGAGCAACGTAATTATCGCAGTGGCGATTTTCAGCATTCCGGCATTCGCCCGTCTGGTGCGCGGCAATACGCTGGTGCTGAAACATCAGACCTATATTGAGTCGGCGCGCAGCATCGGCGCCTCGGACGCCACCATCCTGCTGCGCCATATTCTGCCCGGCACGGTGTCGTCTATCGTGGTCTACTTCACCATGCGCATCGGCACCTCGATCATTACCGCCGCCAGCCTGTCGTTTCTCGGGCTGGGAGCGCAGCCGCCGACGCCGGAGTGGGGGGCGATGCTCAACGAAGCGCGCGCCGACATGGTGCTGGCGCCGCACGTAGCGATTTTCCCCAGCCTCGCGATTTTTCTCACGGTTTTAGCATTTAATTTGCTTGGCGACGGGCTTCGCGACGCACTCGATCCTAAACTCAAGACATGAAAAAATTCGATTACGAGCAGGACTTTAAAACTATCGACTTCCGCAAGCACCCGGAGCGCTATCAGGTCGGGCGCGGCGAGCAGGGCGTGCTGATGGTCGAGCCGTATAAAAGCGAGATCTTGCCGCACTGGCGCTTCCGCACCGTGCCGATAGCTGAGGCCTCGGCGGCGAAGATTATGGCGCTGTTTGAGGAGTATCGCGCGCAGGATGATTTTGTCGGTATGGATATGGCGCGCAAGTTCATTCAGATGGGCTATACCCGCGCGCGCCGCTACAGCAATCATAAGGGCGGTCGCAAGTATGACGCGGAGGGCAATGAACCGCCGCGCGGCGTCGATGAAGAAAAGGCCGCTGCGGCGGCCGTTTTCAAAGCGTACTGGGATCGCCTGCGCGAAGATGAGGACTACCTGAGGCGTAAGCAGGCGCATCAACAGCTCTATGGCTAAATCCGCCTCGTCCGCTACCAGCAGAATGTCGTAACCCACCTCCACCTGACGCTGGCCCTATTCGGCACGTCGCCAGCGCTGGGCGCGCCATTTCGTCCTGTCCCATCTGAAATGCCGCGCTTTTTGTAGGGAGATTATGGCGTCTTTTCAGTAAGATACGCATCGATTTCGCCTGCTGAAAAGGTGGTCATTTACCGCTGACTTCGTAAATAAGTGCAAACGTCGCGTCCAGACCTTTAGCGGCTAACCTCTGGGAATTTCAGCTAAAATTCTTATCTGCCAGCGCCGCATCTTTTGTCAATAATCATAACAGGGTTGAGTTTAGCGCGACCTGGTGCTTAAATCCGAAATTCAAATTTACTGTGAATTCAATAATAAGCAGATAACAAGGCAGCTGCGGACACCTGTCGCCGCAGTCGACTATGTGGATAATGTGAGAGCGCAATGATGAAAGAGATCGTTAACGGATTTCTGAGTTTTCAACAGAATGTGTTTCCTGAAAGGAAGGATCTTTTCAAAAGCCTGGCGTCGAACCAAAATCCGAAAGCGCTGTTTATCTCCTGTTCTGACAGCCGTTTAGTACCGGAGCTGGTGACCCAACAGGAGCCGGGTCAGCTCTTCGTGATCCGCAACGCGGGCAATATCGTGCCGCCGTTCGGGCCGGAGCCAGGCGGCGTATCGGCTACCATCGAATATGCGGTTATGGTGCTGGGCGTAAGCGAAATTATCATCTGCGGCCACTCCAACTGCGGCGCGATGAACGCTATCGCTTCCTGTCAGTGCATGGACAACATGCCGGCAGTAGATCACTGGCTGCACTACGCCGATGCGGCGAAAACCGTGGTGGAAGAGCGCCAGTATGATACGCCGGAAGCGAAGCTGAACGAGATGGTGAAAGAGAACGTTATCGCCCAGTTGAACAACATCAAGACGCATCCGTCGGTGGCGCTGGCGCTGCGTAAAGGCAAAGTGCGTCTGCACGGCTGGGTTTACGATATCGAGTCAGGCAAAATCATCGCCCTGACCGAAGGCGGCAAGAGCTTTATTTCGCTCTCCGATAACCCGGAAACCTGTTTCGAGTAAGCCTTTCGCCCGCTGCCTGTGCAGCGGGCGTTTTCTTTCTGCTTCCCCCGGCGCGTTCTCAACGGATTATCTAAGCTATTAAGGTCCTGTTTCCATTTGAGAACTGACTATGCGCAAAATTTCCCTGTTGACCCTACTGGCGAGCGCCATGCTGCTGGCGGGATGCACCTCACACGTTACCAGTAAACAGCAATATTCCGGTTTTATCACTGATTACAGCCAGCTTAAACCCGCCACCTCAGCCAGCGATCGCCCCACGCTGCGCTGGATCTCGCCCGATTACCGCGACGGTGACTATACCTCGGTAGTCTATACGCCGGTGGTTTACTATCCGGCGGCTAAGCCGACGCCGCGCGTCAGCCAGCAGACGCTGGATCACATCCGCAGCTATGCCGACTCCCGCCTGAAAGCGGCGATAGGGGAACGTAAACAGCTGGTGACTAAGCCTGGCCCACATACGCTGATCGTTCGCAGCGCCATTACCGGCGTGACGGCGGAAAACGAGGGCGTGCAGTTCTATGAGGTGGTGCCGGTGGCGGCGGTGATCGCCAGCACTATGGCGGCGACCGGTCACCGCACCCAAAACAGCGCGCTGTTTCTGGAGATTGAGGCACGCGACGCCCAGACCGGCAAACC
The DNA here is from genome assembly GCF_020149765.1 of Pantoea agglomerans. Taxonomy (NCBI): domain Bacteria; kingdom Pseudomonadati; phylum Pseudomonadota; class Gammaproteobacteria; order Enterobacterales; family Erwiniaceae; genus Pantoea; species Pantoea agglomerans. The sequence goes on along the minus strand of NZ_CP083809.1, from coordinate 2,700,468 downwards.
GCTGATTAAGGTGGTACGCAAGGCGTTCGGCAAGCCGCTTAACAACAGCAGCGCGCCCATTACCTACGGCGACGTAAAAAGCGCCATTGACGATACGGTCAGCGACGCCGTGCACTTCAGCGCGCCCTGAGTCCCGCACGTTGGGCAGGGACGCCTTCTTTAATCTTTTGTAAAGCCTGAACATTATCTGGTCGTGCTGGCTACCCTTAAGCTCATCCCCTGACGACTGGAGCACACTATGGCCCGACTCACTGCCGCGCTGCTACTCGGCGGCGCGCTGTTTAATCTTCCCGCGCTGGCGGAGGAGGTAGAGGTTCAGGTTTTACAGGACAGGCTTAATCATCCCTGGGCGGTGGCGTTTCTGCCGGATAACCAGACGCTGCTGATTACCGAACGGAGCGGAGAGCTGCGCAGCTGGCGACCCGACAGCGGCCTGTCGCCGCCCATCGACGGGGTGCCGAAAGCGGCGGTGCGCCGGCAGGCGGGGCTGCTCGACGTGGTGCTGGCGCCGGACTTTGCGCAGAGCCGTCGCGTATGGCTCAGCTATACCGAAGCGAGCGACAGCGGCGAGCTGGGGGCGGTGGTCGGCTACGGCCAGCTCAGCGCAGGATCTCGACAAGCTGACCGGCAAAATCCTGCGGCTAAACCAGGATGGCAGCGTGCCGAAGGATAACCCCTTCGTCGGCCGCAGCGGCGCGCGCCCGGAAATCTGGGCCTCGGGCCTGCGCAATCCGCAGGGGCTGGCCTTCAATCCCTGGACGCAGCAGATATGGGAAAGTGAGCACGGCCCGCGCGGCGGCGATGAGGTCAATATTCCGCAAAAAGGCAAAAACTACGGCTGGCCGCTGGCGACCTGGGGCATCGACTACAGCGGCAGCAAGGTGCCGGAGTCAAAAGGATCGCACGTTGAGGGCACCGAGCAGCCGGTGTTTTACTGGAAACAGTCGCCTGCGCTGAGCGGCATGGCGTTTTATAACAGCGCGCGCTTTCCGCAGTGGAAAAATTCATTGTTTATCGGCGCGCTCAAAGATAAGAGCCTGATACGGCTCAGCGTTAACGGCGAGAAGGTGGTGGAGACGCAGCGCCTGCTGAAGGATCGCGACGAGCGCATCCGCGACGTCCGGCAGGGGCCGGACGGCTATCTCTACGTGCTCACCGACAGCGACAACGGCAAGCTGCTGAAGGTGGGACTTGCGCAGCCGGCCGGTGCGCCTCGCGGCTAATCAGCGCGCCCAGCGGCAGACTTCCCAGCCGCGCTTCAGCGCTTCCTGATGCAGCAGCGCATCCGGGTTGATGACCAGCGCGTGATCGGCCTGCGCCAGCAGCGGCAGGTCGTTCATCGAGTCGCTGTAGGCCCAGGTGCGCGCGAACGCCTGCTCCTGCTGCAGGGCGCGCCAGTCGCTCAGCCGGGCGACCTTGCCCTCTTTATACGTCATGGTGCCGTAGGTCTGGCCGCTGTAGCGGTCATCCACCACCTCTACGCCAATCGCCAGCGCGCCGTGCGCACCCAGCCGTTCAGCGATCGGCGTCACCAGATGTTCGCCGCTGGCGGAGCAGATCACCACTTTGTCGCCGCGCTGCTGGTGCCAGCTGATGCGGTCGCGCGCTTCTGGATAGACGCGCGGCAGGATGTCGCGCTGGATCCAGCGGCGCACCCAGCCCGCGACGGTCGGCGCCGCCAGACCGGCCAGCGGCGAGAGCGTCAGCGCCATATAATCTTCCATCGCCAGCGTGCCGGCATAGTATTGCGCCATCAGCGCCTGCTCTTTCGCCAGCAGTTCTTCACGGGCAAAGCCCTGCGACACCAGCCAGCGCAGCCACAGGCCGGTACTGTCTGCGCAGATAACGGTTTCGTCGAGATCGAATACGGCTAAGTCCATGGTGGGTCTCCTCTGTAGACTCACAACAGCCTGGCAGAATTTTGTGACGGTCTTAACCCTTCTGCGAAAAATCGGAATTTCACCGGCTTTTCCGTGCGCTTCACCCGCGCGAAACTGGTAGGCGCGCCCGGCGCATGCCAGGGTTACTCTACTAAACTCTATAAAACTTTACGGTTGGGCGGTTTTTTTCATGCGCTGCAGAGGGTAGCGTTTCACTCTGTAGGTTTTTGCCTTAAAACCGCGATTTAACATGGAATTTCCTCGCACATGACAACTACTCGCTCCTCACGCCGCCTGCGGCACGCTGCTGCCGCCTCGTTACTGCTGTTTATCGCCCCCGTCGCTCTCGCCGTAGACGCGCCGGCGCCGCCTCAGGTCGAAGCCAAAGCCTGGATATTAATGGATTATGCCAGCGGTAAGGTGCTGGCAGAGGGCAACGCGGACGACAGGCTCGATCCCGCCAGCCTGACCAAGATGATGACCAGCTATGTGGTCGGCCAGGCGCTGAAGTCGGGCAAAATCAAGCGCGACGATATGGTCACTATCGGCCAGGACGCCTGGGCCACCGGCAATCCCAAACTCAAAGGCTCGTCGCTGATGTTCCTCAAGCCCGGCGATCGCATTCCTGTTTCGGAGCTGAATAAAGGCATTGTTATTCAGTCGGGCAACGACGCCTGCATTGCGCTGGCGGACTATGTTGCCGGCAGCCAGGACGCCTTTATCGGGCTGATGAATAACTATGTCAAAGCGTTCGGGCTGAAGAACACCCACTTTATGACGGTGCACGGGCTGGATGCGGAAGGGCAGTACAGCACCGCGCGCGATATGGCGCTGATTGGCCAGGCGCTGATCCGCGACGTGCCGGAAGAGTACGCGCTGAATAAAGAGAAAGAGTTTACCTTTAACCATATTCGCCAGATGAACCGCAACCGTCTGCTCTGGAGCACCAATCTCCAGGTGGACGGTATCAAAACCGGCCATACCTCGGGGGCGGGCAATAACCTGGTGGCCTCTGCCACCGAAAACGATATGCGGCTGATCTCGGTGGTGCTGGGCACCGCCAGCGACGCCGCGCGCTTTCGCGAGAGCGAGAAGCTCCTGACCTGGGGTTTCCGCTTTTTTGAGACCGTGACGCCAATTAAGGCGGATAAGCCTTTCGCCCAGCAGCGCGTCTGGTTCGGCGATCGTAAAGAGGTTAACCTCGGCGTTGAGAAAGATGCGGCGCTGACGCTGCCGAAAGGGCAGATGAAGAATCTGAAGGCGAGCTATACCCTGACCACGCCGCAGCTTGAGGCGCCATTAAAGAAAAATCAGGTGGTGGGTACGATCGATTTCCAGCTTGACGGCAAGACCATTGAGCAGCGGCCGCTGGTGGTGATGGAGGAGGTGCCAGAGGGCAATTTCTTCAGCCGCATCGTCGATTTCGTGCTGATGCAGTTCCACTCGCTGTTCGGCAAGTGGTTTAGCTAACACCGGCGCGCTGTAAGTGCTGAGCAGATGCGGAGGTCATAGGCCGATCGCAACGTTGCTCAAGGCATCTCTGCGCGCTCGGCCCGCGACATCCCTGTCGCGGGCCGCTTTGCTACTCTGCCCACGCCATCCGCTTCAGACGGTGAGGTTGCCTGTCAGGGCTATCCGCTTTCAGACCAGCTTTCTTAATCCTGAATCCAGCCCTTGCGTATCGGCAGGGCGAACAGCGCGCGGTAGAGGGCGTTAATGGCCGCCAGCATGCGCGCGCCATATCCCTGCCAGGCGAGATGCGACGCCAGACAGCCAAGTAGTCCCACCAGAAATCCGCCCAGCATATCCATCGGCCAGTGTACGCCGAGATAGACGCGCGACCAGGCGATGGCGCTGCCGAGCGCCATCAGCATCACGCCCGACCAGAGGCGGTGCCAGAAGATAAACGCCAGCGCGAAGGTGAAAATGGTCGTGCCGTGATCGCTCGGGTAGGAGTCGTCAGGCGCATGATGCAGAAACTGATAGCCCAGCCCGATAGCGAACGGACGTGGATGCGGAAAAAGCTGGCCGACGCACCAGGAGATAGAGAGCGCATAGATCAGCGCCAGGCCGGTTTTCAACACCAGCACGCGCTGCGATTTCAGCTGGTCGCGCGGGCCCCACAGCCAGAGCGCGACAATCAGCAGCGGCACGATGGCGATAAGATCTTTGGCGATAAAGGTCGCCAGCGCCAGCAGCCAGCCTGGCGAAGCGGGCGTCGCGTTAATAAATAAAAACAGAGAGTGGTTTAGCGCTTCCATAATGGTAAGAAATCCTCATCTTATAACTGCACCCGTTCGCCGCTGCGCACAAAATGCCAAAGAAAAGGCCTATTCTGGCGATGCGGCAGGGCGGGAGATATAGCGCCAGCTCCTAAATGACACGCAGGTTGCAGAACGGTTTAGGTTCGGTGACGGTGCGCGCATCCTTTGCCCGCTCTGCCTGTCGCGACGGGCTTCATCGCAGGCATAAAAAAACCCGTCAGCAAAAAGCTGGCGGGCTCCACAATTTGGGGATTTCAAAGAAAAGCAGTGGCACTTATTCAGACTCACCCTTAACAAAAAAGTTCTGGACGGAGTCAAAAAAATTTTATAAGGGCAAAATCGGCCAGATAATCACAATCAGCGTGCCGGCCAGCGTCAGCAGCACGTTGGCGATGGCGTAGGTACCGGCATAGCCCAGCGCCGGAATATTGCTGCGCGCCGTGTCGCAGATAATCTCCATCGCTGGCGCGCAGGTGCGCGCGCCCATAATCGCGCCGAACAGCAGCGCGCGGTTCATGCGCAGCACGTAGGCGCCAAACAGGTAGCAGATCACCACCGGCAGCAGGCTCACCAGCAGGCCGCACAGCAGCATCAGCGCGCCTTCGCTGCCGAGACCGTGATTAATACCGCTGCCGGCGCTCAGGCCCACGCCCGCCATAAACACCATCAGCCCGAACTCTTTCACCATAGTCAGCGCACCCTGCGGGATATAGCCGAAGGTGGGATGGTTGGCGCGCAGAAAGCCGAGCATAATGCCAGCGAACAGTAGCCCGGCGGCGTTGCCGATGCCGAAGCTAAAGTTGCTGAACTGAAAGGTGATCAGGCCGATCATCAGCCCGACGATAAAAAAGGCGCAGAACGCCAGCAGATCGGTCACCTGGCTGTGGATCGCGATAAAGCCGATGCGATCCGCCACGTTTTTCACGCGCTTCGCCTCGCCGCTGACCTGCAAAATATCGCCTTTGTGCAACATAATGCTGTCGTCGATCGGCATCTCGATCTGACTGCGAATAACGCGGTTGAGGAAGCAGCCGTGATCGGTGAGATTCAGTTTGCTGAGGCGTTTATTCACCGCATTATGGTTCTTCACCACAATCTCTTCCGTCACGATGCGCATATCGAGCAGATCGCGGTCGAACACCTCTTTGCCGTTGCGGAAGCTGGCGTCGAGGCGCGCGTGCGCGTCGGGATAGCCCACCAGCGATATTTCGTCGCCGAGCTGCAGCACCGCATCGCCGTCCGGGCTGGCCAGAATGCCGTTGCGGCGGATGCGCTCGATATAGCAGCCGGTCTGGCGATAGATCCCCAGCTCGCGCAGATTCTTGCCGTCGCTCCACGCCACCAGCTCCGGGCCGACGCGGTAGGCGCGAATAACCGGCAGAAAGACTTTGCGCTGGCTGTCGGCATCCAGGCCGCGCTCGCGTGCGATTTGCTGCGCGCAGGTAGGCAGATCCTGATGCTGCAGGCGCGGCAGATAGCGCGCGCCGAAAATCAGGCTCACCAGACCGATCAGATAGGTCAGGGCGTAGCCGAGAGAGAGGTGATCCTGCATCAGCGCCAGCTGGTCGCGGTTGCTGATGCTCTGCCGCAGCGTATCGCCCGCGCCGACCAGCACCGGCGTCGAGGTCATCGATCCCGCCAGCATCCCCGCCGTCAACCCGATATCCCAGCCAAAGAGTTTGCCGAAGCCGAGCGCCAGCAGCAGGGCGCTGAGCACCATCACGATCGCCAGCAGAAAATAGTTTTTACCGTCGCGGAAGAAAATAGAGAAAAAGTTAGGGCCTGCTTCAACGCCGACGCAAAAAATAAACAGCATAAAGCCGAGGCTCAATGCGGCGGTATTTATCGCAAAGTGTTGTTGCCCGAGTAATAAAGAAACGACTAATACGCCAATGGAATTTCCTAGCTGCACTGAGCCGAGGCGCAATTTACCCAGGCAAAGGCCGAGTGCTAAAACGACAAATAATAACAGAACGTCATTTCCGCTTAACAAATCTGCGACGTTTATGTTCACTGTTTAACTTCTTGTTTACTTGTAAGCTGTTGATGAGAGGCCTGTTTTTCGCTATCTTGTGCAGGCCGCGCAGTGAGCCTGCTGTTTGATTTAAACAGGTCACTCTTAGACGGCAGGTATTCTAATCATAAAAATCACCCTCAGCCATTAGCTTATAATTTCATACCGCTAACGGCCTGTTTCATTTTATTTCCACCAGAGAGCGCGGCAGGTTGTTGTCATTGTGATGATTTTCAATAAATGGGGGTGATATGCCACGGCGTTCCTTACGCTGGACCAGTGCGATGCCTGGCATTGTGCTCTACAGTCTGGTGTTTATTTATGCGCATCGTTACTGGCTGGTGGGCAATGTGCCGCTGGGCGGACAGCCAGAGCTGCTGCTTTTTCTGCTGCCGGGCGCGGTAATGGCGCTGCTGCATGCGGAGAGCCCGCTAAAAAGCACGCTGCTGATGGCGCTCTGGGGTACGCTGCTGGGCGTCGTGCTGCTGCATAATACGCTGCTGGCCCACACCAGCTGGCTTACCCTGCTGGTCTGGAGCCTGAGCGCGCTCTTCTGGGCAGGCAGCGGCGCGCTGCTGGTTCGCCTGGCGCGCATCGTCTGGCGCTGACGCCAGAACGAAAAAACGGGCCGAGTCGGCCCGTTGCGCTGGCAAAAAAACTTATGCGCTCAGGTTTTCTTTCGTCCAGGCCGCGAAGTCGGTGTAGCCGCCGATATGCTGCTCATCAACAAAAATCTGCGGTACGGTGCTGACCGGTTTGCCCGCGCTTTTCTCCAGATCCGCTTTGGTAATGCCTTCCGCCTGGATATCTACATACTGGTAGCTAAAGTCGTCGCGCTCGGCGCTGAGCTTGTCGGCCAGCTCTTTCGCACGTACGCAATAGGGGCAGCCAGGACGACCAAAAATCACAGTAACCATGAAAAGCTCCTTAATTCGGGCTATTTAATGTGACCCATGTCACATAAGCTCAGGATGGATGGTCATTATGATGCCCGCTCAAACCGCTTAAAGAAAGCAGGAAATGCCTGTTAGTCTGATGCGCGTCGTCTATGCAAGTTTTTGAACCTTGACCATAATTGACGGCCTAAGCCCGGTGCGACCCAGGAGAATGTTGATGACCAATGTGGCGCGTTTACCCAAAGCCTTGCTGATCATGGAAGCGCTCGGCGGCCTGCTGACGCTGTGCGCGCTGCTGCTGGCCAACCGCTGGCTGCCGCTGCCCGCGAATGCTGACGGCAAGACGCTGGCGACTGCGCTGCTGATTATCGGTATTCTGCTGATGCTGCCCGCCGCCTGGCTGATGATATGGCGCACCGCGCAAGCGATGGCGCCGCAGCTGTTTGGTCGCACCGTTAATAAAAATGAGACTCGCCGGAGACCTTAATGACACCGACTATCGATCTATTGTGCAGCCACCGTTCAATTCGCGCCTTTACCGACCAGGCGATCGGTGCAGAACAGCGTGAGGCGATTATCGCCGCGGCGCAATCGGCGTCCACCTCCAGCTTTCTGCAGTGCTCTTCGATTATTCGCATCACCGATCCTGCGCTGCGTCAGCAGCTGGTTACGCTGACTGGCGGTCAGCAGTGGGTGGCGGACGCCGCGGAGTTCTGGGTATTCTGCGCCGACTTTAACCGCCATCTGCAGATTTGTCCCGATGCGCAGCTGGGCCGCGCCGAGCAGCTGTTGCTCGGCTGCGTCGATACCGCGCTGATGGGGCAGAACGCCATGGTCGCCGCCGAATCTCTCGGCCTGGGCGGCGTCTTTATCGGCGGTATCCGCAACAATATCGCGCAGGTTACTGAGCTGCTCGGCCTGCCGAAATTCGTGCTGCCGCTGTTCGGCTTCTGCATCGGCTATCCCGCTGCCGTGCCCGACCTTAAGCCGCGCCTGCCCCACGCGATGCTGGTGCATGAAAACCGCTATCAGCCGATCGATCCGCAGGTGCTGGCCGATTACGACAGCCGCACAGAGATCTATTACGAGCAGCGCGACAGCAATCAGCGCAGCGAGACCTGGAGCGAACTGATTCAGCGTCTGATCGTAAAAGAGACGCGCCCCTTTATGCTCGACTACCTGCACCAGCAGGGCTGGGCGACGCGCTAACGCTGAAGAGGATCGATAATGAAAATCGCTATCCTGTCGCGCGACGGGCAACTTTACTCCTGCCGACGCTTGCGTGAGGTTGCCGAGCAGCGCGGGCATGAGATTCAAATTATCGATCCGCTCTCCTGCTACATGAATATCAACCCGGCGTCGCCGGCGGTGCACTACCGCGGCGAGGCGCTCGGCCATTTCGACGCGGTTATTCCGCGCATCGGCTCCGCCGCCACCTTTTACGGCACGGCGGTGCTGCGCCAGTTCGAGATGTGCGGCAGCTACCCGCTCAACGAGTCGCTGGCGATCGCCCGCGCGCGCGACAAGCTGCGCTCGCTGCAGCTGCTGGCGCGTCAGGGCATCGATATGCCAGTAACCGGCTTCGCCTCGTCGCCGGACGATACGCAGGATCTGATCGCCATGGTGGGAGGCGCGCCGCTGGTGGTGAAGCTGGTGGAAGGCACGCAGGGTATCGGCGTGGTGCTGGCGGAGACGCGGCAGGCGGCGGAGAGCGTTATCGACGCCTTCCGCGGCCTTAACGCGAATATTCTGGTGCAGGAGTTTATTCAGGAAGCGCAGGGACGGGACGTGCGCTGTCTGGTGATCGGCGACGAAGTGGTCGCGGCGATTGAACGCGAGGCGAAAGAGGGCGATTTTCGCTCTAACCTGCATCGCGGCGGCAAAGCGCATCCGGTAGAGATTACGCCGCAGGAGCGCGCCATCGCGGTTAAAGCGGCTGCGACGCTGGGACTGGACGTGGCGGGCGTCGATATTTTGCGCGCGCGGCGCGGGCCGCTGGTCATGGAGGTTAACGCCTCGCCTGGCCTGGAAGGGATCGAAACCCGTACCGGCATCGATATCGCCGGGCGGATGATCGACTGGATAGAGCGCAACGCTTTGCCCGGTTTCAGTCTTAAAACCGGCGGCTGACGCGCGCTTTTCAGCGGTTTTCGTAGCGTCATGCGCATTTTTTCCGTAAGCTTAGTCGCCTGTTTATTCACCCCTTGGGACACTACGATGGATTCTCTTGTCGTTCCGGATATCGACCTGTTGCGTCGCTGGCTGGATCAGCAAAATATCACCTGGTTCGAATGTGATGCCTGTCAGGCACTTCATCTGCCGCACATGCAAAATTTCGATGGGGTATTCGACGCCAAAATCGATCTGGTCGACAACGTTATTCTCTTCTCCGCGCTGGCGGAGGTAAAGCCAACAGCGCTGATCCCGCTGGTCGGCGATCTGTCGCAGATCAACGCCAGTTCGCTAACGGTAAAAGCCTTTGTCGACATTCAGGACGACAATCTGCCGAAGCTAATTGTCTGCCAGTCCCTTGCGACCAGCGCCGGGTTGACCTTTGGCCAGTTCGCCAGCTTTATGAAGCAGAGCGAAGAGCAGGTCTCCATGGTGATTATGGAAGCCTTCGCCAATAATCTGCTGATGATGGGCGAAGAAGAAGAGCGCGCGCCGGTGAGCTTCAGCCACTCGCTGCTGCACTAGAACAGCCCCTTTTCCGACCCGTTTTAACTGCCGCTTTATGCGGCAGTTTTCATTTCCGGCCCACCATTTTTTATTCTGCATTTTGCCCTTTACTGCCAGATATTTCTCGTGGTTTGTGCCGTTCCTGCCAGACCACATAGCACAAACATGCATAACCTGTCGCTAAAAGGCGTTTTTTACGCTGGGGTATGGTAGCGACAGGGTAGCGAGGCTATTCTTGCGGGGCTGCATAAGACGTGGATTCGCAGCGCAGGTATCAGTTTTTACTATTAAACTCTCAATGAATATTGATTCATTGTGTCTGTGAATTGACGCACAGCTCGCAGCGCTGGGTTCCGCTTTAGCCAGCCTGTAACGATCCGCTCAGGAGGAAATAAAAAGATGTTCAATCAAAAAAAATGGTTGTCAGCTGCGGTTACCGGCGTACTGATGGTCGCCTCTGCAGGATCGATGGCGGAAGATAAAACGCTGCATGTCTATAACTGGTCAGATTATATCTCGGCGGACACGGTGCCGAATTTTGAAAAGGCGTCTGGTATTAAGGTGGTCTACGACGTCTTCGACTCCAATGAAGTGCTGGAAGGCAAACTGATGGCGGGCAGCACCGGCTACGATGTGGTGGTGCCATCCTCCAGCTTCCTCGCGCGCCAGCTGCAGTCCGGCGTCTTCCAGCCGCTGGATAAGAGCAAGCTGCCGAACTACAAAAATCTCGATCCTGAGCTGATGAAAAAGGTTGCTCAGCACGATCCAGACAACAAATATGCGATTCCCTATCTGTGGGGCACCACCGGCATCGGCTATAACGTCGAGAAGGTGAAAGCTGCGCTGGGCGCCGACGCGCCGGTTAACAGCTGGGATCTGGTGCTGAAGCCGGAAAACCTTGAAAAGCTGAAGAGCTGCGGCGTTTCCTTCCTCGACGCGCCGGAAGAGATTTTTGCCACCGTGCTCAACTATCTGGGTAAAGATCCCAACAGCTCAGACGCCAAAGATTACTCTGGCGCGGCGACCGATCTGCTGCTGAAGCTGCGTCCCAGCATCCGCTACTTCCACTCCTCGCAGTACATCAACGACCTGGCGAACGGCAACACCTGCGTTGCTATTGGCTGGTCTGGCGATATTCTGCAGGCGAAAAACCGCGCTGAGCAGGCGAAAAACGGCGTGCATCTCGCCTATAGCGTGCCAAAAGAGGGCGCGCTCGCCTTCTTCGATATGATGGCGATCCCGAAAGATGCGAAAAACGTCGACGCCGCCTATCAATGGCTGAACTACATCATGGATCCGAAAGTGATTGCCGACGTTTCCAACAAGATGTCCTACGCTAACGGTAACAAGGCGTCGCTGCCGCTGATCAATGCCGATATCCGCAACAATCCGGGCATCTTCCCGACGCCGGAAGCGATGTCGAAGCTGTTCGTGCTGAAGGTGCAGGATCCGAAGCTGGATCGCGCGCGCACTCGCGCATGGACTCGAGTGAAAAGCGGAAAATAAGCGGCTCTTTATTTCGTAAGCTTACAACCTGGAACAGAGGCGCTGCGCTGGCCTCTGTTTTCCTTTTTTTGCGGCTGGCTTAGCCGTTCCGCGTAGACCGGAGTGACTGTTAGTGAACGACGCGATCCCTCGTCCCCAACCTAAAACCGCAAAGGCGTTAACGCCCTTGCTGGAGATCCGCAACCTGACCAAATCGTTCGACGGCCAGCACGCCGTGGACGATGTCAGCCTGACCATCTATAAAGGCGAAATTTTCGCGCTGCTCGGCGCCTCGGGCTGCGGCAAATCGACGCTGCTGCGCATGCTGGCGGGTTTTGAGCCGCCGACCAGCGGCCAGATCGTCCTGGACGGCCAGGATCTCTCCCACGTGCCGCCTTACCAGCGCCCGGTCAATATGATGTTTCAGTCCTACGCGCTCTTTCCCCATATGACGGTGGAGCAGAATATCGCCTTCGGCCTGAAGCAGGACAAACTGCCGAAGGGCGAAATCAACGCGCGCGTGCAGGAGATGCTGGCGCTGGTGCATATGCAGGAGTATGCGAAGCGCAAGCCGCATCAGCTTTCCGGCGGTCAGCGTCAGCGCGTGGCGCTGGCGCGCAGCCTGGCGAAACGCCCCAAGCTGCTGCTGCTCGACGAGCCGATGGGCGCGCTGGATAAAAAGCTGCGCGACCGCATGCAGCTTGAGGTGGTCGATATTCTGGAGCGCGTCGGCGCGACCTGCGTCATGGTGACGCACGATCAGGAAGAGGCGATGACCATGGCGGGCCGCATCGCCATTATGAACCGCGGCAAGTTTGTGCAGATCGGCGAGCCGGAAGAGATTTACGAGCATCCGACCACCGTTTACAGCGCCGAATTTATCGGCTCGGTGAATGTCTTTAGCGGCATGCTGCGCGAGCGTCAGGAAAATGGTCTGGTGATCGACAGCCCGGGGCTGGTGCATCCGCTGAAGGTCGATTCCGATGTGTCAGTGCCGGATAACGTGCCGGTTCACGTCGCGCTGCGCCCGGAAAAAGTGATGCTGTGCGAGGAGGTTCCGGCGGATGGCTACAACTTTGCCGTGGGGGAAGTGGTGCATATCGCCTACCTTGGCGATCTCTCTATCTACCACGTCCGGCTGAAAAGCGGACAGATGATCAGCGCCCAGCTGCAGAACGCCCACCGCTTCCGCAAAGGGCAGCCAACCTGGGGCGATGAAGTCCGCCTCTGCTGGGATGTTGACAGCTGTGTGGTTCTGACGGCCTAAGGAGACGCAATGAGTCAACTCTTTCACCCAAGCAAACCGCCGGGCGCACGGCTGGCGGGTACGCCGCTGCAGCGCTGGGCGACGCGCATGAAAATGCGCCACGGCCGCAAGCTGGCGATCGCGCTGCCTTACCTCTGGCTGGTGCTCTTTTTCCTGCTGCCGTTTTTAATCGTACTGAAAATCAGCTTTGCCGATATCGCGCGCGCCATCCCGCCCTATACCGAGCTGATCAGCTGGGCTGACGATCAGCTCAACCTGGTGCTTAATCTCGGCAACTACCTGACGCTGACCGACGATCCGCTCTACGTGGACGCCTACCTGCAGTCGCTAAAGGTGGCGGCGATCTCGACCCTGATCTGCCTGCTGGTCGGCTACCCGCTCGCCTGGGCGGTGGCGCACAGCAAGCCCTCAATGCGCACCATCCTGCTGCTGCTGGTGATCCTGCCCTCCTGGACCTCGTTTCTGGTGCGCGTCTACGCCTGGATGGGGCTGCTGAATAACAACGGCATCCTGAACCGCTTTCTGATGTGGCTGGGGGTTATCGACCATCCGCTGGTGATCCTCTATACCAACACGGCGGTCTATATCGGCATCGTTTACTGCTATCTGCCGTTTATGGTGCTGCCGATCTATACCGCGCTGACGCGCATCGACTATTCGCTGGTAGAGGCCTCGCTCGATCTCGGCGCGAAGCCGCTGAAAACCTTTTTCAGCGTTATCGTGCCGCTGACCAAAGGGGGCATTATCGCCGGCTCAATGCTGGTATTTATCCCGGCGGTGGGCGAGTACGTGATCCCGGAACTGCTCGGTGGACCGGACAGCATTATGATTGGCCGCATCCTGTGGCAGGAGTTTTTCAACAACCGCGACTGGCCGGTCGCCTCGGCGCTGGCGGTGATTATCCTGCTGATTTTGATCCTGCCGATCGTCTGGTTCCATAAGCATCAAAACCGTGAAATGGGAGAGAAGGAATGAATCAGCTGCCTGCGATTCGCTCGCCGTGGCGCACCGCCATTCTGCTTTGCGGCTTCCTGTTTCTCTATGCGCCGATGCTGCTGCTGGTGGTTTACTCCTTTAACAGCTCGCAGCTGGTAACGGTGTGGGAGAGCTTCTCATTCCACTGGTATCGCGTGCTGTTCCAGGATGAAGCGATGCTGGATGCGGTCGGGTTAAGTCTGACCATCGCCGCGCTGAGCGCTACCATGGCGGTGGTGCTCGGCACGATGGCCGCGGTGGTAGTGGTGCGCTTTGGCCGCTTCCGCGGGCACACCGGCTTCGCCTTTATGCTGACCGCGCCGCTGGTAATGCCCGACGTGATCACCGGCCTGTCGCTGCTGCTGCTGTTCGTCGCCATGGGTAACGCCTTTGGCTGGCCGAGCGATCGCGGCATGCTGACCATCTGGCTGGCGCACGTTACCTTCTGTACCGCCTATGTGGCGGTGGTGATCAACTCGCGCCTGCGCGAGCTGGATCGCTCGATTGAAGAGGCGGCGATGGATCTGGGCGCGACGCCGCTCAAGGTCTTCTTTGTGATTACCGTACCGATGATCGCTCCGGCGATCGTCACCGGCTGGCTGCTCGCCTTTACCCTGTCGCTGGACGATCTGGTGATCGCCAGCTTTGTCACCGGGCCGGGCGCGACCACCTTACCGATGGCGATCTTCGCCACCGTGCGGCGCGGCGTTAACCCGGAGATCAACGCGCTGGCGTCGCTGATCCTGTTCGTCGTCGGGCTGGTGGGCTTTATCGCCTGGCGCTGGATGGCGCATGAAGAAAAGCAGCGGATTCGCGATATTCAGAAGGCCAGACGTGGCTGAAATCACTGATCTTTGCCACTATAAAGGCGGGCGGATTTTTCCGCCCGTCTGCGTGCAGTGATGGAGCCTGGCCATGTCCGAAACCCTGAAAAAAGGCGATTTTCTCTCTCTTGCCCCCGTGCCGGTCACGGTAGCGGGCATCGCCATTATCGCCACGCGCTGTCTGAGCGTGCTGATGCTGGCGAACGAGCTGGGTGTTGAGGAGATCGTCAATTTTGTGCATCGCAGCGCGCAGGCCTGGGACTCTACCCTTATCTTTATCGCCAGCCAGCTGATCTTTTTCTATGAGCTGCGCTGCGCCTTTCTGCTGCTGCGCGGCAGCAACCGCGGCCGCTGGGGCTTCGCCATCACTCAGGCGGTAGTGCTGTTCTATATGCTGCTGGCGTCGACCGGCACTATCTATCCTGAGATCTTCAGCATCAGCGGCGCCAGCAATGCGCAGATCATTCACCATACCCTGATGCAAAAGCTGCCCGATCTGCTGGTGCTTGGGCTGCTGTTTGTGCCGACCGCCAGCCGCGCATTTTTCCGCAAGCGGTGATACAATCGCGCTCCGCCCGACCCCCTTGAATGACACAGGCCTTACCCCATGCAATGCGCGCTCTATGACGCCGACCGCTGCCGCTCATGCCAGTGGCTGGAAAAACCCTATTCACAGCAGCTCAGCGACAAGCAGTCGCGGCTGAAGGCGCTGCTGGCGCAGCAGCCGGTCGGGCAGTGGCTGCCGCCGGTCACCTCGGCGCAGCAGGCGTTTCGCAACAAGGCGAAGATGGTGGTCAGCGGCAGCGTCGAGCGGCCGGTGCTGGGCATGGTGCAGCGCGACGGCAGCGCGGTGGATCTCTGCGCCTGCCCGCTTTATCCCGCCAGCTTCGCGCCGGTTTTCGCCGCGCTAAAGCCCTTTATCGCCCGGGCGGCCCTTACCCCCTATAACGTGGCGCGCAGGCGCGGCGAGCTGAAGTTTCTGCTGCTCACCGAGAGCACGCAGGGCGGCATGATGCTGCGCTTTGTGCTGCGCTCCCGTGAAAAGCTGGAGCAGCTGCGCGCCGCGCTGCCCTGGCTGCAGCAGCAGCTGCCGCAGCTAAAGGTTATCTCGGCGAATATTCAGCCGGTGCATATGGCAATTCTGGAAGGGGATGAGGAAATAGCCCTGACGCCGTCACAGTCGCTGGCGGAGAATTTCAATCAGGTGCCGCTCTGGATCCGTCCGCAAAGCTTTTTCCAGACCAACCCGCAGGTCGCTGCTGCGCTTTACGCCACCGCGCGCGACTGGGTCAGCGAGCTGCGCATCAGCAGCATGTGGGATCTCTTTTGCGGCGTCGGCGGCTTCGGCCTGCACTGCGCCACACCGCAGATGCAGCTGACCGGCATTGAGATTAGCGCCGAGGCGATCGCCTGCGCGCAGCGTTCGGCAGAGATGCTGGGGCTGGAAAAGGTCAACTTCGCCGCGCTGGACTCGACCGCCTTCGCTACCGGGCGCGACGCGGTGCCCGACCTGGTGCTGGTTAATCCGCCGCGGCGCGGCATTGGCGCGGCGCTCTGCGACTATCTCAGCCGCATGGCGCCGGAGACCATTCTCTATTCAAGCTGTAATGCCGAGAGCATGGCGCAGGATATCGCCCGGCTGGCAGATTATCGCGTGACGCGCGTGCAGCTGTTCGACATGTTTCCACATACCGCGCACTTCGAAGTGCTGTGCCTGCTGACGCGCCGCCGCGCGGAAGAGGAGGGTGGGCCAGCGTCCTGAGCATCAGATCCAGGAACGATGCAGAACCGATCGGACGCCTGTCCGCTGGCCCATAGCTGCGGGTTACTCAGGGAACCACTTCTGATTCAGCTGCTGCAGGGTGCCGTTGCTCTTCAGCGCCGCCAGCGCGCCGTTCAGCCTGTCGCGCAGCGCGTCGTTGCCTTTGCGCACCGCGATGCCCAGGCCGGTGCCGAAGTAAGCCTTATCCGTCACGTGTTCGCCTACCGGCGCTAAATCAGCGTTGGTTTTCAGCCACTGGTTCACCACCGCCGTATCACCGAACACGCCGTCAAGACGGCCATTTTTCATATCGAGAATCGCGTTCTGATAGCTGTCATAGGCGACGGTGACGATCTCAGGATGCTTCTCCTGCAGATATTTCTGGTGCGTCGTGCCGTTCTCAACGCCGATACGCTTGCCCTTGAGCGAGGCAAAATCGCTAAACTTGCCTTTACGCGCGATAACGATAGCGGAGTTGGCGTAGTAGGGCTGGGTAAAATCGACCTGCTTGCTGCGATCCTCGGTGATATCCATACCGGAGATCACCGCGTCAAAGCGGCGGAACTTCAGCGAAGGGATCAGGCTGTCGAAGGCGTTGTTGGTAAAGGTACACTCCGTCTGCAGCTGCTGGCAGATCGCTTTGGCCAGATCGATATCGTATCCCACAATCTGATTGTCGCGATCCAGCGATTCAAACGGGGGATAGGTCGCGGAAGAGGCGAAACGGAGGGTATCCGCCGCGTGGGCGCTTAGAGTCAGCGTCGCCAGCGCGGCGGCAAGGATCCATTTTTTCACTGTATAACTCCTGAAAACCATACCAGAGGCGGAATGGTTGACACGATGCCAGTAAATGAATCTTTATGCAATATTTGTGAGTAAAAAATTAAAAAGGCGAGCATTGCTCGCCTGGATATTAACTTCTGCGCTCAAAAGCCAGCGCGCGTCGCTCTATCAGCCGCATCATCAGCGTCAGCAGGCCGTTCACCACCAGATAGACCAGTCCGGCGGCGGCGAACACCATCACGTCGTAGGTGCGGCCGTAAAGCAGCTGGCCATGACCCATCACCTCCATCAGCGTAATGGTGTAGGCGAGCGAGGTCCCTTTGAACACCAGCACCACCTCGTTGGAATAGGAGGAGAGGGCGCGCTTAAACGCATAGGGCAGCAGAATACGCAGCGTATCCTTGCGGTTCATCCCCAGCGCGGCGCAGGATTGCCACTGGCCTGACGGGATAGCGCGCATCGCGCCGTAAAAGAGCTGCGTGGTATAGGCGGCGCTGTTTAGCGACAGCGCCAGCATGGCGCACAGCCACGGCTGCGACAGCAGGTGCCAGAGCCAGGGAATGCTCTGCAGGCTGGGAAACTGGCCGGGACCGTAGTAAATCAGGAAGATCTGCACCAGCAGCGGCGTACCGGTAAACAGGGTGATATAGATTTTCACCAGCGGGTTAAGCAGCGGCGTTTTCAGCGACAGCACCACCGTAAACAGCAGCGCCAGCACCAGCGCCACCAGCAGCGACGCGACGGTCAGCGTCAGGCTGGTATGCAGCCCTTTCAGAATCTCAGGTAAGTAGCTCAGCATCAGCCGTTCCCCCGCTCAAACCGCGTCGTGCGCAGCTCAATACGGCGCAGCACCGCCTGGCTCAGCAGCGTAATCACCAGATAAATGGCTGCGGCAATCAAAAACCAGGTAAAGGGCTCCTGGGTACGGGTTGCGATACTTTTGGTCTGCAGCATCAAATCGTTAACGCTAATCAGCGACACCAGCGCGGTATCCTTTAACAGCACCAGCCACTGGTTGCCCAGTCCGGGCAGCGCGTGACGCCACATCTGCGGCATAATCAGACGCAGGAAGATGGCGGACTTTTTCATGCCCAGCGCCTGACCCGACTCCCACTGACCCTGCGGTACCGCCTTCAGCGCACCTCGCAGCGTTTGCGAGGCGTAGGCGGAGTAGAGGATCGCCAGCGCAATAACGCCGCACAGAAACGGGCTGACGTCGAAGTTCTCGATCTCAACCTGCACCGGCAGCTGAAACAGGCCGAAATTGAGGGTAAAGCCGTCGGAGAGCACCAGCAGCAGCTGCGAGGCGCCGAAATAGATAAACAGCACCACCAGAATTTCCGGCAGGCCGCGAATTAAGGTCACCAGCGCCGTGCCGATCCACGCCAGCAGCTTGATGCGCAGCGACTCCCAGCCGGCGAAAATCATCGCCAGCGCAAGGCCGGCGATCAGGGCGCAAACAGCGAGGCCGACGGTCATGCCGGCGGCGCTGGCGAGAGGATAGAACTCACTCATGGTTAATTACTGCTGGAACCATTTGCTGTAGATGGTTTTATAGGTGCCGTCGGCCTTCACCTTCTCCAGCGCGGCGTTGAACTTCGCCTGCAGATCGGTGTTGCCCTGACGCACGGCGATGCCGAGACCGGTGCCGAAGTAGGCTTTGTCGGTAACCTTATCGCCGACCGCCGCCAGGCTGGCGTTCTGCTTCAGCCATTCGTTAACCACCGCCGTGTCGCCGAACACCGCATCAATACGGCCGTTTTTCAGATCCAGCACCGCGTTCTGGTAGCTGTCGTAAGGCACGGTGGTGATATCGGCATGCTGGTCGTTCAGGTATTTCTGGTGCGTGGTGCCGTTCTGCACGCCGACGCGCTTGCCTTTCAGCGCGGCCACGTCGGCCACTTTGCCTTTCTGCGCAATAAACAGCGCGGAATTGTCATAGTAGGGCTTGCTGAACAGCACCTGTTTTTCACGCTCGGGGGTGATGTCCATACCGGCCATCACCGCGTCGAAACGGCGGAACTTCAGGCTCGGGATCAGGCTGTCAAACGCCTGGTTGGTAAAGGTGCAGGTGGCGTTCATCTCTTTGCAGAGCGCATTGGCGAGATCAACGTCGAAGCCCTGGATTTTGTTGCTGGCGTCGACGAACTCAAACGGCGGATAGGAGGCTTCGGTGGCGAAGCGAATAGTCTGGGCCGCCGACGCGCTCAGGCTCAGACCAGCAAGCAGTGCAGCAAGTACGATTTTTTTCATTGGGAGCTTCCTGACTTAATGCGAAAGATAATGTGCAAACGCCTCGGTTTGCGGCTGTGTAAATCGACTGGCATCGCCCTGTTCCACGATATGACCGTTCTCCATATAAACCACGCGGCTGGCGGTTTTACGGGCTACTTCCACTTCGTGCGTCACGATGACCTGAGTAATGTGCGTCTGGGCGAGTTCGCGAATAATGCTGACGATCTGCGCGGTGATTTCCGGATCGAGCGCGGCGGTCGGCTCGTCAAACAGCAGCACCTGCGGCTCCATCATCAGGGCGCGCGCAATGGCGACGCGCTGCTGCTGGCCGCCAGAAAGGTGCAGCGGGAAACGGTCGGCATAGGGCGTCAGGCGCAGGCGATCCAGCAGCTTATCGGCGCGCGCGCGCGCCTCTGCTTTGCTGAGGCCCAGCACGCGGCACGGCGCTTCGATCAGGTTCTGCACCACGGTGAGATGCGGCCAGAGATGATATTGCTGGAAAACCATGCCGACATTCTGACGCAGCTCGCGGATGGCAGCATCGGACGGCGTCTTGCTGAAGTCGAAATGATTACCGGCGATTTTCAGGCTGCCCGAGCGAGGCTGCTCCAGCAGGTTAAGCACGCGCAGGAGTGAGCTTTTCCCCGCGCCGCTTGGGCCGAGCAGCACCAGCGTTTCGCCTTGCGGGCAATCCAGATTGATGTCAAACAGCGCCTGATGGGCGCCGTAAAAGCAGTTAATCCCGTTTAGTTGAATACTCATGCGCAAATTTTGAATAGCCATTAGTGCCGCGAATCTTAACCGCACCAGAATAGTTATGCAAATGGAGTGGGTTAAAATTTATTAAACTGCAGCGAAGCAGGTAAAGCGTAGCACAAAATCGCGCCACTTAGCGGCAGGCTGCGTAACCGGGCGGCGCAGGCGCAAAAGAGACGCGCCGCAGGAGAGCGGCGCGCCGGGGAAGAGATTATTTTTTCGCCTGCTCCAGCGTCTGGCTCAGGGTGCCGCCACCCGGATGCGCCCAGTCGGCGACGTAGCGTACGTCATCCACCACCCAGCAGGTGCCTTCACGGATCATCAGCACCTCATCCTGCCAGCTTTTGCCGTCGCGGCTCAGCTCGACGCGCAGCGGAATATTGCGCGCGTCGCGGTTCGGGATGGTAGAGCTGTCCGCCACGCTGGCGGCGGTCGGCCCCTGCGCCAGACTGGAGAAGAGATCGCCGCTGCGCCACGGGGCAGTGGCGTTGCCGCTCTGCGCGTTCGCCTGCTGCAGCGCCTGATAGAGGCGCTCGCTCAGGTAGGGACGATATTTCGCCAGCCGATCGCTGCCCGGCAGGCCTGGCGTCGGCTGCTGAACGCGCAGATCGTAAAACTGCTGCGCGACGCTGTCGGGGCCGCCCTCAACGCAGGGCGCGGTGCGAGGGCCGTTGTCCTTAATCACCGGCTCTACCGTGCTACAGGCGGAGAGCAGCAGCGCGGCGGGAAGCAGCAGCGCAAAGGCTTTGTTTCTCATCTCGATTTCCTTATTGTTCTCTGGCAAAGCGCTATTTTTAGCATAGAGTATAGCCGTGCTTTTTAGTTGAAAGAGCCCTGGCCCCTATTTCATATCAGGAGAGAGCGATGAAATTTTCCACCACGCCCACGCTGGAAGGACACAGCATCAGTGACTACTGCGGCGTCGTCACCGGTGAAGCGATCCTCGGTGCTAACATTTTCCGCGACTTTTTCGCCGGTATTCGCGACGTGGTCGGCGGCCGCTCCGGCGCCTACGAGAAAGAGCTGCGCAAGGCGCGCGAAATCGCCTTTGAAGAGCTGGAAGCACAGGCGAAGGCGCTGGGCGCCAGCGCGGTGGTCGGCATCGATATCGATTATGAAACCGTTGGCAAAGATGGCAGCATGCTGATGGTCAGCGTCAGCGGTACGGCGGTGAAACTCCGTTGAGGCTGCTGCTGGCCGCGCTGGCGCTACTGCTGGCGGGCTGCCAGAGCGGGCTGGAATCGCGGCAGGGCTACTGGGTTGACACCCGGCATCCGGCCTACGGCGCCAGGCCGCGTATTAAAGCGATCGTTATTCACTATACCGCCGAAGATTTTCCCTCTTCGCTGGCGACCCTGACCGATCGCGATGTCAGCGCCCACTATCTTATTCCCCGTCAGCCGCCGCAGCGCGCCGGAAAGCAAGTGATCTGGCAGCTGGTGCCGGAGGCGCAGCTCGCCTGGCATGCCGGCCCCAGCTTCTGGCGCGGCGCGACGCGCCTTAACGACACCTCGATCGGTATTGAACTGGTGAACCGCGGCTACAGGCGCACCCTGACCGGGCGCGACTGGCAGCCCTTTACCGAGGCGCAGATCGCTGCCCTGACGCTGCTGCTAAAGGATATCGCGCGGCGCTACGCCATCGCGCCGCAGAATATCGTCGGCCACAGCGACGTCGCGCCGCAGCGCAAGCAGGATCCCGGCCCGCTGTTTCCGTGGCGGACGCTGGCGCAGCAGGGCATCGGCGCCTGGCCGGAGGCGTCGCGCGTGCAGCACTATTTAGCGGGCAGGGCGGCGGAGTCGCCGGTGGCGATGGAGAGGCTGCTGGCGGCGCTGTCGCGCTACGGCTATGAGGTCAGCGGTACCGCTACGCCGCATCAGCAGCAGCGGCTCATCGCGGCGTTCCAGATGCATTTTCGTCCGGCGGACTATCGCGGTTTGCCGGACGCGGAGACCCTGGCAATTGCCGAGGCGCTGCTGGAGAGATATGGCGATTAGCGCTGCAGGAACGCTTTCCACCAGGCGACCAGCTGCTCCAGCGCATGGCGGTCGACATCGAGATGGGTGACGATACGCGTTACCGGCCCGACGCTGAGCAGCACCTCGCGCTCGGCGAACCAGCTTTTCAGCGGCGCAATCTGCTCGGCGGGCACGCGCACGAATACCATATTGGTCTGCTGATCCACCACCTCGACGCCCGCCTGCTGCAGCTGCTGGCTCAGCCATGCGGCGTTATCGTGATCCTCCTGCAGGCGCGCCACGTTGTGCTGCAGCGCATAGAGGCCCGCCGCCGCCAGAATGCCGGCCTGGCGCATGCCGCCGCCCACCATTTTGCGCCAGCGGCGGGCGCGCTCGATATAGGCTTCATCGCCGCACAGCAGCGATCCCACCGGCGTGCCCAGCCCTTTTGACAGGCAGATCGTCAGCGTGTCGCAGTAGCGCGCGATCGCTTCCAGAGTCACTTTTTGTGCCACCACCGCGTTAAAGATGCGCGCGCCGTCGATATGCAGCGCCAGCTTGCGCTCGCGGCTAAACGCCCAGGCGCGGGCGAGATAGTCGAGCGGCAGCACCTTGCCATGGTGGGTGTTCTCCAGGCTGAGCAGGCGGGTGCGAGCAAAGTGGATATCGTCCGGCTTGATGGCCGCCGCCACGAGATCGAGGGGCAGCGTGCCATCTTCGGCGGCAAGGATCGGCTGCGGCTGGATGCTGCCCAGCACCGCGGCGCCGCCCGCTTCATACTTGTAGTTATGCGCCTGCTGGCCAACGATATATTCGTCGCCGCGCTCGCAGTGGCTCAGCAGCGCCACCAGATTGGCCTGGGTGCCGGTGGGGAAGAACAGCGCGGCCGCTTTGCCGCTGAGTCGGGCGGCCTCCGCCTCCAGCGCGTTGACGGTGGGATCGTCGCGATAGACGTCATCGCCGGTTTTGGCGGCCATCATCGCCTGCAACATTGCGGCGCTCGGCCGGGTTACGGTATCACTGCGTAAATCGATCACGTTGCTCTCCTGAGAAAAGAAAAGCGGGCGTAAACGCCCGTTAGGAATACCAGCAGGTGCCCATGCCACCCGTTATCCAGGCTTTGAGCACGCTGAAAGAGACATCAACGCTCAGCGTCTTCTCTCTCTTTTACCGCAGCCAGTTGGTTTTCGCCAGCTCCACCACCTCATCGCCGCGGCCGTTCAGGATCGCGCGCAGCATATAAAGGCTGAAGCCTTTCGCCTGCTCCATCTTGATCTGCGGCGGCATCGCCAGCTCCTCTTTAGCGGTGATAACGTCCACCAGCACCGGACCGGGGTGCGCGAACGCCTGCTCCAGCGCGCCGTTAAGCTCGGACGCCTTCTCTACGCGCAGCCCTTTGATGCGGCACGCCTCAGCAATGGCGGCGAAGTCGGGATTGTCCAGCTCGGTGCCGTCGGTAAGATAGCCGCCCGCCTTCATCTCCATTGCAACAAAGCCCAGCACGCTGTTATTGAAGATCACCAGCTTCACCGGCAGCTTAAGCTGCGCCAGGGTAATAAAGTCGCCCATTAGCATGCTAAAGCCGCCGTCGCCGCACAGCGCCACCACCTGACGATCGCGGTTCAGCGCCTGGGCACCGAGCGCCTGCGGCATGGCGTTCGCCATCGAACCGTGGTTGAAGGAGCCAAGCAGACGGCGACGGCCGTTCATCTTCAGATAGCGCGCGGCCCAGACGGTGGGCGTGCCGACGTCGCAGGTAAAAATCGCGTCATCGCTGGCGTAGTGGCTAATCTGCTGCGCCAGATACTGCGGATGGATCGCCTGCTTATCATTGGCGTTCGCCAGCTCGTCCAGGCCTTTGCGCGCGTCGGCGTAATGCTCCAGCGCGCTGTCGAGATGGTGGCGATCGGTTTTTTTCTCCAGCCGCGGCAGCAGCGCCTGCAGCGTCGGCTTCACCGCGCCGACGTAGGCCTGATCGAGATGGCAGTGCGCGCCAAGGCTGCCGGGGTTGATATCGAGCTGGATAATTCTGGCGTTTTCAGGATAGAAGGCGCGATAGGGGAATTTGGTGCCGAGCAGCAGCAGCGTGTCGGCGTTCATCATCGCGTGATAGCCCGATGAGAAGCCGATCAGCCCGGTCATGCCGACATCATAAGGGTTATCGTACTCAAGGTGCTCTTTGCCGCGCAGCGCATGGACGATCGGCGCCTTCAGCGTCTCCGCCAGCCGCACGACTTCGTCATGAGCGCCGGCGCAGCCGCTGCCGCACAGCAGCGTAATATTGCTGGCCTCGTTCAGCGTTTGCGCCAGCAGCGCCAGCTCGCTCTCCTGCGGCAGAACCTGCGGCAGCAGCGGCGGATACCAGGCGGGCGAGGCGCCTTCAGGCGCAGGCTTCAGCGCCACGTCACCCGGCAGCACCACCACCGATACGCCGCGGTTAAGGATCGCCTCGCGCATCGCAACGCCCAGCACCTGCGGCAGCTGCTCCGGGCTTGAGACCAGCTCGCAGTAGTGGCTGCATTCGCGGAACAGCTCCTGCGGATGCGTCTCCTGAAAATAGCCGCTGCCGATCTCGCTGGAGGGAATATGGGCGGCGATCGCCAGCACCGGCACGCGGTTGCGGTGGCAGTCGAACAGGCCGTTAATCAGATGCAGGTTGCCCGGCCCGCAGGAGCCGGCGCAGACCGCCAGCTCGCCGCTGACGTGCGCTTCCGCGCCCGCAGCGAAGGCGGCGACCTCTTCATGACGCGTCGGCATCCACTCAATGGTGCCCATGCGGTTCAGGCTGTCGCTCAGCCCGTTCAGGGAGTCTCCGGTCACCCCCCAGATACGTTTAACGCCGGCGTTTTCCAGCGTTTTTGCGATCAGCGCCGCAACGGTCTGTTTCATCGTACTCTCCTCTGGCTGCAAGCCATCTTCCCGATGGCGGACAAAAAGAGAAGACTAGACGAGGTTTCGCCAGCGCAGCCGTGAAAAAGTGCGCTGTACGTTACGCAGAGAAAAAAGCGATCAGCAGCGGTGCCAGCAGACTCATCACAAAGCCATGCACAATAGCGGCCGGCACAATTTCGTTACCGCCCGCGCGCTGCAGCACCGGCAGGGTAAAATCCATCGCCGTCGCGCCGCACAGCCCCAGCGCGCTGGAGCGGTGGCGGGCAATCAGCGCCGGGATCAGCATAATAGCGGTCAGCTCGCGCAGCAGATCGTTAAAAAAGGCGGCGCTGCCGATCACCGGCCCGAACGCCTCGGTCATCAGGATGCCGGAAAGGGAATACCAGCCGAAACCGCTGGCCAGCGCCAGGCCGGTTTTCAGCGGCAGACCCAGCAGCGCGGCGGCAATCGCGCCGCCCAGCAGCGCGCTCAGCAGCACCACAGCTGACACCAACATGCCGCGTTTATTCAGCAGAATCTGGCGCAGGGTCATGCCGCTGCCGCGCAGCTGCACCCCGACGAGGAACAGCAGCAGGATCAGCGCATATTCGCTGGCGGTCGAGGCGTGGCGCAGAAAGGCGAGCTGCGTCAGCCCGGTCAGAAAGCCCACCACCACCACGCCGCACAGCGTCAGCGAGTCGAGCGCCATACGCAGCCGCGACGGCAGCGCTTCCTGTCTATGCTTGTGCTGCCAGGGGCGCTTTTTTTCCAGCAGGCGCAGCGCCAGCAGGTTACACAGCAGGATCGCCAGCGCGCTCACCAGCGCGATATGAAAGACGCTAAGCAGATTGCGGCTGAGATTATCGAGAAAGGCGAGGCTGATGCCCATAAAAAAGAGAATGATATAAACCATCCAGCCCAGCAGACGATTCACAAGACGTAAAAATGCGGGCTGATGCAGCGGCAGCAGCCAGCCCGCCACCAGCGGCAGCAGAATAATAAGAAGCCCAGAGTACATAACGGATGCGTTTCCTTGCAGAGAGTGCGGACACGCTAGCGAAAAAGCCTGATAGAGTAAACCTTTGTATTACAGCGGCATGGCTGGACCTGAGGAGAGTTTCATGATTCTGGAACATATCGAGATTAGCGGCTTTCGCGGCATTAATCATTTATCGCTGCCGCTCACCCAGACTACCCTGCTGATTGGCGAAAATACCTGGGGGAAATCGAGTCTGCTGGACGCTCTCAGCCTGCTGCTTGCGCCCCAGGAGACGCCCTATCAGTTTTCCCGGCACGATTTTCACTTTACGCCCGGCAATCAAGAGAGCCCGGTGCGGCGGTTACAGATCCAGTTTCATTTTCGCGATGACGGCAGCGAGCAGGCGGCGGCTTTCTCGCCGTTCTGGCAGCGCGACGCCCAGGGCACGCGCTGGCTCTACTTCAGCACTCGCGCCCGGCTGCGCGAGAGAGAGGTTACCGCCTCGCGTCGCTTTCTGCGCGCCGACGGCGAGGTACTGCCGCTGACGGGCAGCGAGGAGGCGATACGCCAGCTGGCGCGGCTGCATCCGGTGCTGCGTCTGCGCGATGCGCGTTTTAGTCGGCGGTCACGCCATGACGCAGGGGATGCGCAGGCACAAAGCACCCAGGCCAGCGCACTGGCGGCGGATATCAGCAGCCTGACGCGGCAGCTTGCGTCGCAGCCCCATCAGATCAGCGATGAAACGCTGCGGCAGGGCGTCGCCACCCTGCAGCAGCTGATGGAGCACTATTTTCTGGTGCTGCAGCCCGCTGACGGCGGCGCGCGGCGCAGCGATCCGCAAACGCGCAACGGCGCACACGGCTGGCGCGCGCTCGATCGGCTTAATCAGCTGATCGGCGAAACCGATTCGCGCAGCCAGCAGATCGTGCTGCTGCGCATGTTTGTGCTGCTGGCGCAGGCGCGCGGCGCGGCGGCGATCTCGCCCGAGGCGCGTCCGCTGCTGCTGATTGAAGATCCGGAAACCCGGCTGCATCCCATTATGCTGTCGGTGGCCTGGAATCTGCTCGATCTTATCCCGCTACAGAAAATCGCCACCACCAACTCCGGCGAACTGCTGTCGCTGACGCCGGTGGAAAATGTCTGCCGGCTGGTGCGTGAGCCGACGCGCGTCGCCGCCTGGCGTATCGGCCCGCAGGGGCTGAGCGCCGAAGAGAGCCGCCGTATCGGCTTCCATATTCGCGTCAACCGGCCGTCGGCGCTCTTTGCCCGCTGCTGGCTGCTGGTGGAGGGCGAAACCGAGGTATGGATTATCAACGAGCTGGCGCGCCAGTGCGGCTTCCACTTTGCGGCGGAGGGCGTTAAGGTGATCGAGTTCGCGCAGGCGGGCCTGAAGCCGCTGCTGAAGTTCGCCGCGCGCATGGGCATCGCCTGGCACGTGCTGACCGACGGCGACGACGCCGGCAATAAATACGCCGCCACGGCGCGCAGCCAGATGAAGGCCCATGATGAGAGCGACCACCATCTTACGCAGCTGCCCGCCCTCGATATGGAGCATTTCTTGTTCAGCTCGGGCTTTAAAAATGTCTATCTGCAGATGGCGCATCTGCCGTTAAATGCGGCGCTAAGCCCAAGGCGTATTATTACCAAAGCGCTTCAGCACGCCTCCAAGCCGGAGCTGGCGATCGCCGTGGCAACGGCCGCCGCCGAGCGCGGAGAGCAGGCGATGCCGCCGCTGATGCGCCAGATGTTTTCCCGCGTGATGTGGCTGGCGCGCGGCAAGGCGGATTAACCGCACGTGCGCAATAAAATAAAATGCCAGCGACACGGCTGGCATTTTTTGGGAGAGCGTTCAGAATGGGGTGATAGCAGTTCAGGCGTGCTGTACAGCGTCCACCGGCACGATCAAACTGGTGTGATTGCCTTTCGGGCCCTGATGAACATCAAACTGAACTTGTTGGCCGGCTTTTAATGTTCTGTAGCCATCCATCTGAATCGTAGAGTAGTGCGCGAAGATATCTTCTCCGCCGCCGATCGGACAGATAAAGCCGAAGCCCTTGGCGTTGTTGAACCATTTAACAGTACCCGTCTCCATGCTTTTACTTCCCTCGCAAGACATTTTGATAACCAGGTGAGTAAATTAAAGCTGGGGTCGAGTTTGTTTAAAACTCAATCAGCTTGTGTCTGTAGAATGTAGAGAAAGGGCCCCTGGCGTCAAGCAAACCACCGGAGAGCGTAGGGACAAAATCATCAAAATTTGAGGCAGTTAACGCTATTGCGAATTTTGTGATACAGGTCGCGCGCAGGTTTTTTCGCAAAAAATCGATGCGGCAGAAGGGTGCTTGACAGGCGTGTTAAACTCTACGTATGGACAGTTAATCGTCCGTATCGATGCGCAGAATTTCAACGGAACATTATGGCAAATACTAACGACTGGCTTAACTTTGAACACCTGGCCGAAGACAAAGCGAAAGAGGGACTGCAGCCGCCCTCTATGTATAAAGTCATCCTGAATAATGACGATTATACACCTATGGAATTTGTTATTGACGTTCTGCAAAAGTTCTTTTCTTATGATGTTGAACGTGCAACGCAACTGATGCTGAAAGTTCACTACCATGGAAAGGCGATCTGCGGTGTTTTTACCGCCGAAGTGGCGGAGACCAAAGTCGCGATGGTGAACAAGTACGCACGGGAGAATCAGCATCCATTGCTGTGTACGCTGGAAAAAGCCTGAACTCGCCCTCATATAGTTAAGGTG
Organism: Pantoea agglomerans; assembly: GCF_020149765.1. NCBI lineage: Bacteria > Pseudomonadati > Pseudomonadota > Gammaproteobacteria > Enterobacterales > Erwiniaceae > Pantoea > Pantoea agglomerans. The sequence goes on along the minus strand of NZ_CP083809.1, from coordinate 2,672,082 downwards.
AGGTTGTCAGAGCGATAATTGGGGGAGGTGCCTATGCTCAATCAAGAACTGGAACTCAGTTTAAACATGGCTTTCGCCAGAGCGCGTGAGCACCGTCATGAGTTTATGACCGTCGAGCATTTGTTGCTGGCTCTGCTCAGCAACCCGTCGGCCAGAGAGGCACTGGAAGCCTGTACCGTCGATATTGTCGCCCTGCGGCAAGAACTCGAAGCGTTCATCGAACAAACCACACCGGTGCTGCCCGCCAGTGAAGCGGAGCGCGATACCCAACCTACGCTCAGCTTCCAGCGCGTACTGCAGCGCGCGGTATTCCATGTCCAGTCATCAGGCCGCAGCGAAGTCGCTGGTGCCAATGTGCTGGTCGCCATCTTCAGCGAGCAGGAGTCGCAGGCGGCCTATCTGCTGCGTAAGCATGAAGTGAGCCGCCTTGACGTGGTGAACTTCATCTCTCACGGTACGCGTAAAGACGAACCTGGTCAGGCGCCGCACAGTGAGAATCCGGTTAACGAAGAGCAAGCAGGCGGGGAGGATCGTATGGAAAACTTCACCACCAATCTTAATCAGCTTGCTCGCGTCGGCGGAATCGATCCGCTGATTGGTCGCGACAAAGAGCTGGAGCGTACCATTCAGGTGCTGTGCCGCCGTCGTAAAAACAACCCGCTGCTGGTGGGTGAATCGGGCGTCGGTAAAACCGCCATCGCGGAAGGCCTGGCCTGGCGCATTGTGCAGGGCGACGTGCCGGAAGTGATGAAGGATTGCACCATCTACTCGCTCGATATCGGTTCGCTGCTGGCGGGCACAAAATATCGCGGCGACTTCGAGAAGCGCTTTAAAGCCTTGCTGAAGCAGCTGGAGCAGGACAACAGCAGCATCCTGTTTATCGATGAAATCCATACCATCATCGGTGCAGGCGCGGCGTCCGGCGGCCAGGTCGATGCGGCTAACCTGATCAAGCCGCTGCTCTCCAGCGGGAAAATCCGCGTGATGGGCTCTACCACCTATCAGGAGTTCAGCAATATCTTCGAAAAAGATCGCGCGCTGGCGCGTCGCTTCCAGAAGATCGATATCACGGAGCCGACGCTGGACGAAACCGTGCAGATCCTGAACGGTCTCAAGCCGAAGTATGAAGCGCATCACGACGTGCGTTACACCGCGAAAGCGGTACGCGCTGCGGTTGAGCTGGCGGTGAAATATATCAACGACCGTCATCTGCCGGACAAGGCGATCGACGTGATCGATGAGGCGGGCGCGCGTGCGCGTCTGATGCCGGCCAGCAAGCGTAAGAAGACCATTAACGTCTCTGATATTGAGACCGTGGTGGCGCGTATTGCGCGTATCCCTGAGAAGAGCGTTTCAGCTACCGACCGTGACACCCTGAAAAATCTCGGCGACCGCCTGAAGATGCTGGTGTTCGGCCAGGATAACGCCATTGAAGCCCTGACTGAAGCGATCAAAATGAGCCGCGCTGGACTGGGCCAGGATCGCAAACCTGTCGGCTCCTTCCTGTTTGCCGGTCCGACCGGCGTCGGGAAAACCGAGGTTACGGTTCAGCTGGCGAAGGCGCTCGGCATTGAGCTGCTGCGCTTCGATATGTCCGAGTATATGGAACGTCATACGGTGAGCCGCCTGATTGGTGCGCCTCCGGGCTATGTCGGCTTCGATCAGGGTGGTCTGCTGACCGATGCGGTGATCAAACATCCGCATGCGGTGGTGCTGCTCGACGAAATCGAGAAAGCGCATCCGGACGTCTTTAACCTGCTGCTGCAGGTGATGGATAACGGCATGCTGACGGATAACAACGGGCGTAAAGCGGACTTCCGCAACGTGGTGCTGGTGATGACCACAAACGCGGGCGTACGTGAAACCGAGCGTAAGTCGATTGGTCTGATCCATCAGGACAACAGCACCGACGCCATGGAAGAGATCAAAAAGATCTTTACGCCGGAGTTCCGCAACCGTCTCGACAACATTATCTGGTTCCGCCACCTGTCACCGGAAGTTATCCATCAGGTCGTGGACAAGTTTATTGTCGAACTGCAGGCGCAGCTGGATGCGAAGGGCGTTTCGCTGGAGGTCAGCGACGAAGCGCGAGACTGGCTGGCGGAGAAGGGCTACGACAAGGCGATGGGCGCGCGTCCGATGGCGCGTACGGTGCAGGAAAACCTTAAGAAACCGCTGGCCAACGAATTGCTGTTCGGCTCGCTGGTGGATGGCGGATCGGTCTCTGTGGCGCTCGACAAAGAGAAGAATCAGCTGACCTACCACTTCCTCAGCGCGGAAAAACGCAAAACGGAAGGCACGGTTCACTAAACGCCGTACGGTAGAAATAGAAAAGGCCAGATGCGAATCTGGCCTTTTTTTTCACCGCCGTTCAGGCGGCGAAAGCGAAACGAAGCCGCTTAGCGACTACGGAAGACAATGCGGCCTTTGCTCAGGTCGTACGGGGTCAGCTCAACAGTCACTTTGTCGCCCGTCAGGATGCGGATATAGTTTTTGCGCATTTTACCGGAGATATGAGCGGTAACCACGTGACCGTTTTCGAGTTCTACACGGAACATGGTGTTAGGTAACGTATCAAGTACGGTACCTTGCATTTCAATATTGTCTTCTTTGGCCATCGAATCCTCTGGGTGGACTAGCTTTCAGTGAACCGGCAAGATAATGCCGAATTCCACGATTTATGTAAAGAAACGTTGGCGGTAAGGCCAACGCTTCGCCGTGCTTCGCGCGAGGGCACGAGCATCTCGGTTAAATTCGGGTGTTTATGTGACGTCTGCGGGGGATTAACGGGCTAAGAATCTGCATCAGTAGGCGGTAACACGCGCTCATCTGAAACAGTTCCGGGAGTGCGTTGTGATTCCCAGCCTGGCAATTCCGGCTCGCCGTTGCGAAGCGCGGACGACATACCAAACGCGACTATTATACCACTTTTACGCCTGATTGTGTGCAAAACATCTGCGCGGGCTTAAAAAAGGGTTTGAGTACGCCAGCAACCGGCACTGACAGGCTGCCAGGCAAGGGTCTGAACATACTGCAAATAGTCGACACGCGGGATCTCGCGCGCGCCCAGCGAGGCGGTGTGTGGATTTAAAACCTGGCAATCCACCAGCCTGCCCTGATGTTTAATAAAATGCTGGCAAAATACCCAGAGAGCGGTTTTCGAGGCGTTCTCGGCGCGGCTGAACATCGATTCGCCGCAGAATATCTGCCCCAGCGCGAGGCCGTACATGCCCCCTACCAGCTGCTGATCCTGCCAGACTTCGACGGAGTGGGCATGGCCCAGCTCGTAGAGACGCTGCCAGGCACGCTTCACCTCGAAGGTGATCCAGGTGCCTTCCTGGCGGCCGGCGGCGCAGCCTTCTACCACCTCGAAAAAGGCCTGATTCATCGTTACGCGGAACGGTGAGCGGCGATGAAAGCGCGCCATGCTGCGGCTGAGGTGAAAAGATTCCGGCAGCAATACCGCGCGCGGATCGGGCGACCACCACAAAATCGGATCGCCCGGCGAAAACCAGGGGAAGATGCCGTGCTGGTAGGCGCTGAGCAGGCGGGCAGGGGAGAGATCGCCGCCCATCGCCAGCAGGCCGTTCGGCTCGCGCAGCGCCATCTCCGGCGGTGGAAAATGAAGGGATTCCCGTGACAGTTGCACCAGTCTCATCGCATCTCTACTCGTCGCTTTTTCGCTAAGACTATAGCGCAAAGCGCTGCTGGAAAAGCCAGTAGCGCCCCTCTTTTGAGATTAATTCGTTATGCGTGCCCTGTTCAACAATCAGGCCGTTTTCCATTACGCAGATGCGATCCATCGCTTCCAGCCCGGTCAGCCGGTGCGTCACCAGGATCAGGGTTTTGCCAGCGGTGACCTGCTGCAGCAGCGCCAGAATCTGATGTTCGGTAGCGGCGTCGAGTCCTTCCGTGGGCTCGTCCAGCAGCCAGAGATCGCCGTTGTGCAGCAGCGCACGGGCAATCGCCAGGCGACGCAGTTCGCCGCCTGACAGCGGACGGCCGCCTTCGCCAAGCCAGGCGTTAAGTCCCTCTTCGTTCTCCAGCAGCCGCGTCAGGCCGGTCTGGCGCAGCACGTCGCTGAGCTGCGCATCGCTGGCATCGGGACGCGCGACGCGCAGGTTCTCGCGCAGCGTCTGGTTAAACAGATGCACACGCTGGGTGACCACGCTGATGCGCTGACGAAGCGATTTTTCGTCCCAGCTGTGCAGCGCAATCCCCTGCAGCGCGATCGATCCCGCCTCTGTGTCCCAGGCGCGCGTCAGTAGCGACAGCAGGGTGGATTTGCCGCAGCCGGTGGGGCCGAGCAGCGCTACGCGTTCGCCCGCTCGCACCTGCAGCGAAAACCGATCCAGCACCGCTTCGGGGCGGTGCGGATAGCGGAAAGTAACGTTGTCGATCGCCACCGAGAGGCTGCCCGCTGCGCAGCGCGCGCTGGCCGGAAAGCGAATGGCGGGCGTCTGCTCGATAATGCCGGTGACGCGCTCTGCTGCGGCGATCACCTGTGCCAGCGGCAAAAAGGCGCCTGCGACCGGGCCCAGCGCTTCGAAGGCGGCCAGCGCGCAAAAGACCACCAGTGCGATAAGCGCGCCGGATGAGGGGCTACCCGCGCTCATCCACAGCAGCAGCGTCACGGTGGCACCGCTTATCAGCAGCAGCAGGCTTTGCGACAGCGCCTGCAGGCGCTGCTGCTGCTGCTGCGCTTTCTGCCAGCGCGCTTCGTCGCGGTCGAGCTGCTCACGCCAGCGATCGGAGAGCCCGTAAATCGCCAGTTCAGCCTGTCCGCTCAGCCAGTGCATCAGCCGCAGGCGCCACTGCGCGCGCTGCTGCGCAATGGCACGCCCGGCCGGCGCGCCCAGCTGATAAAACAGCGGCGGCAACAGCAGCAGCGTGGTCAGCATGACGCCGCCCAGCGTCAGCGCCAGCCGCACGTCCAGCAGGCTGATACCCAGCGTGACCACCACAATTACCACGAACGCGCCAGCAAGCGGCGCAATGACCCGCAGATAAAGGTGGTCGAGCGTGTCGACATCGCCAACAAAACGGTTCAGCAGATCGCCCTGGCGAAACGCCGCCAGCTGACCCGGCGCCAGCGCGATAAGCCGGCTGAAGGTAAAGACGCGCAGGTGTTGCAGCACGCGAAAAGTGGCGTCATGGCTGATCAGCCGTTCGAAATAGCGCGCGGCGGTGCGTGTGATCGCCGCGCCGCGAACGCCCGCAGCCGGCAGCATATAGTTAAAACTGTAGAGTCCGGCGAGGCCCGCCAGCGAGGAGGCGGCAAGGAACCAGCCCGACAGCGCCAGCAGGCCGATGCTGGCGAGCAGCGTTACGATAGCGAGCAGCACGCCCAGCGACAGCCGCCACGGATGACGCAAAAACAGGCGCAGGAAAGGACGCAGAGCGGACATCAGCAAATCTCCTTCTGACGATGCGAGACCATCTGGCGAAACGGGCCCGGCTCGGCGGCCAGCTCGCGCCAGCAGCCCTGCTGCACCAGCCTGCCATCCTGCATTACCCAGACCGCGTCCCACTGCTGCAGCGCATCGAGCTGGTGAGTAATCATCAGGGTCGTCTGGCGGCGCGACGCGCTGTCAAGCGCACGCATTACATGCTGCTCGCTGCGGCTGTCGAGGCTGGCGGCGGGCTCGTCCAGCAGCAGCAGACGCGCAGGCTTGTAGAGGGTGCGCGCCAGCGCGATGCGCTGCGCCTGGCCAACGGAAAGCCCCGCGCCGTCGTCGCCGACCGGCGTCTGTAAGCCTGCCGAGAGGCGCGGCAAGAATTCGCTGACGCCGCAGTCAGAGAGCAGGGCATGCAGATCGATCTCGTCTCGCCTGCTTCCCATCACAATATTCTCCTGCAGCGTCCCGGCGGGCAGCTGCGGGTTTTGCCCGAGCCAGGCGATCTGCCGCTGCCAGTAGGCGCGGCTCATCTCGCGCAGCTCGACGCCGTTGACGCGCAGCGATCCCTGATAGGGCAGGAAGCCGAGCAGCACATTCATCAGCACGGTTTTGCCTGCGCCGCTCTGGCCGACCAGCGCCACGCGCTCCCCGGCCGCAAGGGTAAAGTCGAACGGGCCGCACAGCTTTTTGCCCTCCGCGCTCAGGGGAATTAAATCCTGAGCGACAAGAGTCAGAGTCGCGTCGTCAGGCAACTCCGCTGCACCCTCGTCGGCCGCAGCAGGCTGCGGGCTCTCGCGCATAAAGCGCTCCAGGGCATCCGCACCGCCCACCGCCTGCGCTTTCGCATGATAAAACACGCCGAGATCGCGCAGCGGCTGAAAGAACTCCGGCGCGAGAATCAGGGCGACGAAACCGGCAAACAGCGTTACGCCGCTACCCCAGGTACCAAAATGAAGCTCGCCGAGATAGGAGAAGCCGAAGTAAACCGCGACCACCGCAATCGCCAGCGAGGCGAAAAACTCCAGCACGGCGGAGGAGAGGAAGGCGAGCCGCAGCACTTCCATGGTGCGCTGGCGAAAATCGCTGGTGGAGGCGGCGATGGCGGCGGTTTCCGCTTCGGCGCGATGGAACAGGCGCAGGGTTTCACGTCCGCGCAGGCGGTCGAGGAAATCGCCGCTAAGGCGCGCCAGCGCAACGAAGTTGCGGCGGTTGGCGTCAGCCGCGCCCATGCCGACCAGCGCCATAAACAGCGGGATCAGCGGTGCGGTCACCAGCAGGATCAGGCCAGCGGCCCAGTTGAGTGGGAAAACGGTCAGCAGAATGCATAAGGGAATTAGCGCCGCCAGCGTCATCTGCGGCAGATAGCGCGCGTAATACTCCTGCATCTCTTCAATCTGCTCCAGCAGCAGCGTCGCCCAGCTGCCTGCCGGTTTGCCGCGGATCCACGCTGGCCCGAGCGCGGAGAGGCGATCCAGCACCTGCTGGCGCAGCGCCTGGCGAATTGCCTGGCCGGCGCGAAAGCCTGCAGCCTCGCGCGCATAGTTAAGCAGCGCGCGCAGCGCAAAGCAGAGCAGCAAAAGCGCGAAGGGGAGCAGCAGATCGCCGCGCGGCCGCTGTTCGACAATCAGCGCCTGCAGCAAAAAGGCGAGCAGCCAGGCCTGGGCGATAATCGCCAGCGCGCTCGCCAGTCCAAACAGCGACGTCAGCCGCAGCCAGCGGCCGCCGTAAGCGCGTTGCTGGCGCAGCCAGCGGGTCAGTTCCTGTTGCCGGGTTTTGTTCATGCGAGACCGTAGCGTTGTCGATACCCAAAAAAGGATAAGAAGGTAGCTCTTCAGGCGCCTGAATCTAGCACGGAGGCATAAAAAAAGGCGACTGAAAAACAGTCGCCCCGCATAAGTTAGATCAGCTAATTAACAACTTACCGATCGTTTTTAACCAGACCGTCGAGATAACGCTCGGCGTCCAGCGCGGCCATACAGCCGGTACCGGCGGAGGTGATCGCCTGGCGATAGATATGGTCCATGACGTCGCCCGCGGCAAATACGCCGGGAATACTGGTCTGGGTAGCGTTGCCGTGCAGGCCCGACTGCACCTTGATGTAGCCGTTTTCCAGTGCCAGCTGACCTTCGAAAATGGCCGTGTTCGGGCTGTGCCCGATGGCGACGAACAGGCCCGCCACCTCAAGCGACTCGGTTTCCGCTTCGTTGAGCGTCGAGCGCAGCGTCAGGCCGGTCACGCCCATCTGGTCGCCGACTACCTCTTCCAGCGTGCGATGGGTATGCAGCACGATATTGCCGCTGTTCACTTTTTCCATCAGGCGATCGATCAAGATTTTTTCCGCGCGGAAGCTGTCGCGACGGTGGATCAGATGCACTTCCGCCGCGATGTTCGCCAGATAGAGCGCCTCTTCCACGGCGGTGTTACCGCCGCCGATTACCGCTACTTTCTGGTTGCGGTAAAAGAAGCCGTCGCAGGTGGCGCAGGCGGAAACGCCTTTGCCTTTAAACGCCTCTTCGGAAGGCAGGCCCAGATAGCGCGCCGATGCGCCGGTGGCGATAATCAGCGCGTCGGCAGTATATTCCGCGCTGTCGCCAGTAAGACGGAACGGACGGTTCTGCAGATCGACGGTGTGAATATGGTCGAAAATGATTTCGGTATTGAATTTCTCGGCATGCTCATGCATGCGCTCCATCAGCGAGGGACCAGTGAGATCGTGCGGGTCGCCGGGCCAGTTCTCTACCTCGGTCGTGGTGGTCAGCTGACCGCCTTTTTCGAGGCCGGTGATCAGCACCGGATTCAGGTTAGCGCGAGCAGCATAGACCGCTGCGGTATAACCCGCCGGGCCTGAGCCCAGAATGAGCAATTTACTGTGTTTGGCCGTACTCATATGATCCTCAGTTTCATTCGGCTGACAACATGACCTGGAATTGTAGGGAATTTACCGTGGCAAAAAAAGGGCTGGGGAATTTTGTTACCGATAGCTGCAAGCGGCGTAGACGATAACGGCGGGTTCTGCACGCCGGCTGCGCTAAAAAGGGGCAATAATCGGCTTTTACTGGTGCAAAAGTATAAAAATTCTCATTTAAAAACAGTTACCCAGCGGTCTGTCTGGCATCTTGTACTGAATTTGGTCTTTTTACTTTGACAATCGCCTGCGCTTTTGCGAAAACAATGGCAGAAGCGAAGAAGAAGGAGAGAGTCAAAACAGGATTTCGTTCCTCGTTTTGCCCTTTGTTCCCGATAAATTACAGCCTGACATGGGTAATGACGCATGATGTGGACAGACAACATGCGTCATGCGGATGGATGCGCGACAGCGCACAGGCTCTGATTCGTCGCTTCACTAATGCCTTGAACAGTGAACGTTTCCAGGGCGCGGCAGGTAAAGGGAAGGAATTAAGAGAGACAATAATAATGGTAGACAATAAGAAACGCCCCGGAAAAGATCTCGACAGAATCGACAGAAACATTCTGAATGAGCTTCAGAAAGATGGTCGTATTTCCAACGTAGAGCTTTCCAAACGCGTAGGATTATCGCCTACGCCATGTCTTGAGCGTGTGCGTCGTCTGGAACGTCAGGGTTTTATTCTTGGCTATACCGCGCAACTTAACCCGCACTATCTTGATGCATCACTGCTGGTTTTCGTTGAGATTACTCTGAATCGTGGTGCGCCGGATGTGTTTGAACAGTTTAACGCCGCTGTGCAAAAACTTGAGGAAACTCAAGAGTGTCACCTGGTTTCCGGCGACTTCGACTACCTGCTGAAAACGCGCGTGCCGGATATGTCCGCCTATCGTAAACTGCTTGGCGAAACCCTGCTGCGCCTGCCGGGGGTCAACGACACCCGCACTTACGTGGTGATGGAAGAGGTCAAACAGAGTAATCGGCTGGTGATTAAAACCCGATAACGCAGCGCAGGTGCAAAACCTGCGATATTTCGATACACTCCTGTGAATTCATACAGGACCAGCGTCGGGCTTGCCCGACGCTGTTGCCTTCATAATTTACAGGCACCTGGAGAGTTCTCTTGAGCCAGGAATACACAGAAGACAAAGAAGTTTCGTTAAAACCGCTGAGCAGCGGACGCCGTCTGCTGGAAGCGTTGCTTATTCTCGTCTCGCTTTTCGCCGTCTATCTGATGGTCTCGCTCGTCAGCTTCAATCCTTCCGATCCGAGCTGGTCGCAAACTGCCTGGCATGAGCCGATTCATAACCTCGGCGGCGGCGTGGGGGCCTGGCTGGCGGATACGCTGCTGTTTATCTTCGGCGTGATGGCCTACGCTATTCCGCCAGTGATTGTGGGTCTGTGCTGGATCGCCTTCCGCCAGCGCGATCAGCAGGATTACATCGACTATTTCGCTATCGGCCTGCGCCTGATCGGCGTTCTGGCGCTGGTGGTGACCACCTGCGGCCTGGCCGCGCTCAACGCCGACGATATCTGGTATTTCGCCTCCGGCGGCGTTATCGGCAGCCTGGTGAGCAACGCCATCGCGCCGTGGTTCACGCCGGCTACCGGTACGCTGGCGCTGCTGTGCGTCTGGGCGGCAGGCATTACGCTTTATACCGGCTGGTCATGGCTGACTATCGCCGAGCGCATCGGCGGCGTGGTGATGGGCGTGCTGACGTTCGCCAGCAACCGTTCGCGTCGCGACGAGCCGTGGCAGGACGAGGAGGATGATTTCGACGCTGACGTCGCGCCGCGCTTTGAGGCGACCGCGCAGGATGAAGAAGACGTGCTGCTCGCCGCGCCGCGCGCGCAGGCTGGCCACGCCGCCCCGCAGACGGCCGATCCGCTGCTGGCGAAAGCCGCTGCGGCGACGGACGCCGCGCTGACGTCAGCCGCCCAGGCTGCGGGCGTATCTGCTGTGGCGTCGCCCGTCTCGACTGCCGCTACAGCGACCGCCGGTGCGGCTTTGTCAGCTGAACCTGCGGCGGCGCAGGCTCCCGCTGCAACCACCATTCCCGCTGCTGCCGCAACCCCGGCTCCCGCAGCAGCCCTGACTTCCGCTGCTGCTGCAGCCCCGGCTACCGCAGCAACTCTGGCTTCTGCTACTGCCGCAACCGCGACTCCTGCGGCAGCACCGGCTTTCGGCGCTGCGATATCGACTCCAGGTAGCGTCATGCCTGCCGCCACGTCGGCCGCGGCCACATCTTCTGCGGCGGCCAGCCCGTTCACCGCACCTCAGCAGACCACCAGCGCCTTTACCCCGGCGCCGGCTCAGCCCGCCGAGCCGCCTCGCTATCAGTTCGATCTGCCTCAGGAGCCCGCTGCGCCCGCCTTTACCGGCTGGGAAGAGGATGATGGTCCGCAGATGGGCAACTGGCGCGATGCCGATATGACCGCCGCGGCAGGCACAACGGCCGCCGCCGCCGGCCAGGCCGCATCAGCGCCGCTGTTCGATGTTGTCCCTGAAGCTACTCACAATCCTCAGGTGAAGCAGGGCATTGGGCCGGCGCTGCCGCGTCCTAATCCGGTAAAACTGCCCACGCGCCGCGAGCTTGCCTCCTACGGCATCAAGCTGCCTTCTCAGCGTATGGCGGAAGAAAAAGCCAAAGCGCAGGAGCAGCAGCGCGCCGAGGCCGATCGGCCTGCAGAGGCGCATGCCGAATGGACTGAACAGCAGCAGCAGGCTGAAGAGCAGGCGCAGCTGCGTGACGCCTTTGCCAGCCAGCAGCAGCAGCGCTACGGTGAGAGCTGGCAGCAGGAAGAGGAGCCCGACGCAGAAGCGGCGATGGAGCAGGCTGCGCTGGCGCAGCAGTTCGCCGCTCAGCAGCAGCAGCGTTATGGCACTGAAGAGCAGGATGAGAAGACGCCTGCCTTTAGCCTGGATACCTCCGCCGCGTTCGACTTCTCGCCGATGAAAGATCTGGTGGATGAGGGGCCGAATGAACCGCTCTTCACTATCGCCAGCACGCCAGAGCCGGAAGCGCCTGCGGCGACCCATACGCCGTGGCAGCAGCCCGTGGAAGCGCCGGCTGCTCAGCCAGCGGTTTCCGTAGCCGCGCCGACGGTTTCCGCCGCGTTTGAACCTGCTGCCGCCTTTGAACCTGCGGCTGCTGCTTACGCGCCGGCCGCCGCAGAGCCTGTGCCTCAGACGCCTGCACCTGCCGCTGCACAGCCGTCGGCGTCGCAGCCCGGCTCGCTGGATAACAGCCTGATCCATCCTTTCCTGATGCGTCATAACCAGCCGCTGGAGAAACCCTCTACGCCGCTGCCGACGCTCGATCTGCTGACCTCGCCGCCAGCGGAAGAGGAGCCGGTCGATATGTTTGCGCTGGAGCAAACGGCGCGCCTGGTCGAAGCGCGCCTGGGCGACTATCGCGTGAAGGCTGAGGTGGTGGGTATTTCACCGGGTCCGGTGATTACCCGGTTTGAACTCGATCTGGCGCCGGGCGTTAAGGCCGCGCGCATCTCTAACCTGTCGCGCGATCTGGCGCGTTCGCTCTCGGCAGTTGCCGTGCGCGTGGTTGAGGTGATCCCAGGCAAGCCTTATGTTGGCCTGGAGCTGCCTAACAAACATCGCCAGACGGTCTATCTGCGCGAAGTACTCGACTGCGCCAAATTCCGTGATAACCCGTCGCCGCTCTCAGTAGTGCTGGGTAAAGATATTGCCGGTCAGCCGGTGGTTGCCGATCTGGCGAAAATGCCGCATCTGCTGGTCGCCGGTACCACCGGTTCCGGTAAGTCGGTGGGCGTTAACACCATGATCATCAGCATGCTCTACAAGGCGACGCCGGAAGAGGTGCGCTTTATCATGATCGACCCGAAAATGCTCGAGCTGTCGGTCTATGAAGGCATTCCGCATCTCCTGACCGAAGTTGTCACCGACATGAAAGACGCAGCTAACGCGCTGCGCTGGAGCGTCGGCGAGATGGAGCGGCGCTATAAGCTGATGTCGGCGCTCGGCGTGCGTAACCTCGCAGGTTACAACGAAAAAGTGGAACAGGCGGAAGCGATGGGCCGTCCGATTCCCGATCCGTTCTGGAAGCCGGGCGACAGCATGGATATGACGCCGCCGGTGCTGGAAAAACTGCCTTATATCGTGGTGCTGGTGGATGAGTTCGCTGACCTGATGATGGCGGTCGGTAAAAAGGTTGAAGAGCTGATCGCGCGTCTGGCGCAGAAAGCGCGTGCAGCGGGCATTCACCTGGTGCTGGCGACGCAGCGCCCGTCAGTGGACGTGATTACCGGTCTGATCAAGGCCAACATTCCGACGCGTATCGCTTTTACCGTTTCAAGCAAGATCGACTCCCGTACCATCCTCGACCAGGGCGGTGCCGAATCGCTGCTGGGCATGGGCGACATGCTCTATATGCCGCCTAACTCCTCCATGCCGGTGCGCGTGCACGGCGCATTCGTGCGCGATCAGGAAGTGCACGCCGTGGTGCAGGACTGGAAGGCGCGCGGACGTCCGCAATACATTGAAAGCATTACCGCGGGCGAAGAGAGCGAGGGCGGTGCTGGCGGCCTGGAAGGCGATGAGGAGCTGGATCCGCTGTTCGATCAGGCGGTGGCCTTTGTGGTCGACAAGCGTCGCGCCTCTATCTCTGGCGTACAGCGTCAGTTCCGTATCGGCTATAACCGCGCCGCGCGCATTATCGAACAGATGGAAGCGCAGGGCATCGTCTCGGAGCCAGGCCACAACGGCAACCGAGAGGTGCTCTCGCCGCCGCCGCACGACATGTAACGCGAAACGCTTTGCAACAAACAATCATGGGCCAGTTTTTACTGGCCCATTGTTCAGGCGACATTTACCCCTTATATCAGAGAAAGCTTTCGGGTTTTTCTCCTGGCCCAATGCCAAAACGGCGACCAGAATTAAAACGGTATTCACTGGATAGAGATAAATAAGGAATTGAAGCGGATGAAATTAAGCGTAATCGTGCCTGGCCTGTTGGCCGTTTTTGCCTCTGCCAGCGTAATGGCGGATGCTTCCAGCGATCTGCAGCAGCGTCTGAACAAAGTGAACAGCTTCCACGCCAGCTTCAGCCAAAAAGTGACCGACAGCAGCGGCGCCAGCGTGCAGGAAGGCGAGGGCGAGCTCTGGGTGAAGCGTCCCAGCCTGTTTAACTGGCACATGACCGCGCCGGACGAGAGCGTGATTATCTCTGACGGCAAAAATTTGTGGTTCTATAACCCGTTTGTTGAACAGGCCAGCGTCAGCCTGCTGAAAAATGCCACCAGCAATACGCCTTTTATGCTGATTGCGCGCAATCAGCCGAGCGACTGGCAGCAGTACAACATCAAGCAGCAGGGCGATACCTTCGAGCTGACGCCGAAAAACAGCGATGGCAATCTCAAGCAGTTTACCCTGTCGGTCACGCCGTCGGGCACCATCAATCAGTTCAGCGCCATTGAGCAGGACGGTCAGCGCAGCAGCTACCAGCTGAAAAGTCAGAAAAACGGCGCCATCAGTCCAGATAAATTTACCTTCACGCCGCCTAAAGGGGTGACGGTAGACGACCAGCGTCAGTGAGGTGAGCGTGGGTAATCTGTCTCTGGATTTTTCCTCTGAAGATTTTAAGCCGCTGGCGGCGCGTATGCGCCCCGAAACGCTTAAGCAGTATATCGGGCAGCAGCATCTGCTGGCGCCCGGCAAGCCCTTGCCCCGCGCAATCGAGGCTGGCCATCTGCACTCGATGATTCTTTGGGGGCCGCCGGGTACAGGTAAAACCACGCTGGCGGAGATTATCGCGCGCTACGGCAATGCCGACGTCGAGCGTATCTCCGCCGTGACCTCGGGCGTCAAGGAGATCCGTGAAGCGATCGAGCGGGCGCGCCACAGCCGTCAGGTTGGCCGCCGCACTATTCTGTTTGTCGATGAAGTGCATCGCTTCAACAAAAGCCAGCAGGATGCGTTTTTGCCGCATATTGAAGACGGCACCATCACCTTTATTGGCGCCACGACCGAAAATCCCTCGTTTGAGCTTAACTCCGCGCTGCTCTCGCGCGCGCGCGTTTATCTGCTGAAGTCGCTGACCACTGAGGATATAGAGCAGGTGCTCGATCAGGCGATGCAGGATAAAACCCGCGGCTATGGCGACAGCGATATTCTTCTGCCCGACAATACGCGACGTATGATCGCCGAGCTGGTGAACGGCGATGCACGCCGCGCCCTGAATACGCTGGAAATGATGGCAGATATGGCGGAAATCAACGCGCAGGGCAAACGCGAGCTGACGCCGCAGCTGCTGACCGAGGTCTCCGGCGAGCGCGCCGCGCGGTTCGACAACAAAGGCGACCGCTTTTACGACCTGATCTCCGCGCTGCATAAATCGGTGCGCGGCTCCGCGCCGGATGCGGCGCTCTACTGGTATGCGCGCATTATCACCGCCGGCGGCGATCCGCTCTATGTCGCGCGGCGGCTGCTGGCAATCGCCTCGGAAGATGTCGGCAACGCCGATCCGCGCGGAATGCAGGTGGCAATCGCCGCCTGGGACTGCTTTACCCGCGTTGGGCCTGCGGAAGGGGAACGCGCTATCGCACAGGCGATCGTCTACCTCGCCTGCGCCCCGAAAAGCAACGCCGTCTACAACGCCTTTAAGGCGGCGATGCGCGATGCGCGCGAGCACCCCGACTATGATGTGCCGGAGCATCTGCGTAATGCGCCAACCCGGCTGATGAAAGAGATGGGGCTGGGCAAAGAGTACCGCTACGCCCATGACGAAGCGCACGCCTATGCGGCTGGCGAGGTCTATTTTCCGCCGGAAATGGCACAGACGCGCTACTACCAGCCGACCCAGCGCGGGCTTGAAGGTAAAATTGGCGAAAAGCTCGCCTGGCTGGCCGAACAGGATCAAAATAGCCCGACAAAACGCTACCGCTAAAACAGACGTTACGGTAAGGTGGGCAAGGATTTCAATGCATTCCAGCGGGAGTGCGTCCCTTTATTCAACCTTTTATTACACAGGATAAGCATGCTCGATCCCAATCTGCTGCGTAATGAGCCAGACGCAGTCGCAGAAAAACTGGCACGCCGAGGATTTAAACTGGATGTGGAAACGCTGCGCTCCCTGGAAGAGCGTCGTAAAGTCTTGCAGGTCGAAACGGAAAATCTGCAGGCTGAGCGTAACTCCCGATCCAAATCCATCGGTCAGGCCAAAGCACGTGGGGAAGATATCGAGCCGCTGCGTCAGGAAGTGAACGCGCTGGGCGAACGCCTGGACGCGGCTAAAGCGGAACTGGACGCCCTGCAAAACGAAATTCGTGATTTCACGCTGGCGCTGCCAAACCTGCCGGCGGATGAAGTGCCGCTGGGCAAAGATGACAGCGAAAACCAGGAAGTCAGCCGCTGGGGCGAGCCGCGCCAGTTTGATTTCCCGGCCAAAGATCACGTCGAGCTGGGCGAGATGGCAAAAGGCCTCGACTTCGCCTCCGGGGTGAAGCTGACCGGCTCGCGCTTTGTGGTAATGCAGGGACAGATTGCCCGTCTGCATCGCGCGCTGAGCCAGTTTATGATCGATCTGCATACTGAGCAGCACGGCTATCTGGAAACCAGCGTGCCCTATCTGGTTAACCACGCGACTCTGTACGGCACCGGTCAGCTGCCGAAGTTTGGCGAAGATCTGTTCCATACCCGACCGCTGGAAGAGGAGTCAGAGAGCAGCAACTATGCGCTGATCCCGACGGCGGAAGTGCCGCTGACCAACCTGGTGCGCGACGAGATTGTGGAAGAGGAAAGCCTGCCGATCAAACTGACCGCGCATACGCCTTGCTTCCGCTCTGAGGCTGGCTCCTACGGTCGCGATACGCGCGGCTTGATCCGTATGCATCAGTTCGACAAGGTGGAGATGGTGCAGATCGTCACGCCTGAGACGTCAATGGATGCGCTGGAAGAGCTGGTCGGTCACGCAGAGAAAGTGCTGCAGCTGCTTAACCTGCCGTACCGCAAAGTGCTGCTCTGCACCGGCGATATGGGCTTTGGCTCCGCCAAGACCTACGATCTGGAGGTCTGGCTGCCGGCGCAGAATACCTATCGTGAGATCTCCTCCTGCTCCAATATGTGGGATTTCCAGGCGCGCCGCATGCAGGCACGCTGCCGCAGCAAAACCGACAAGAAACCGCGTCTGGTGCATACCCTTAACGGTTCCGGCCTTGCGGTCGGCCGTACACTGGTAGCGGTGCTGGAGAACTATCAGCAGGCTGACGGCCGTATTCAGGTGCCGGAAGTGTTACGCCCCTATATGAACGGCGTAGAGTTTATCGGCTGATACGCGCGTGATAAATAAGCCCGGACCCGTCCGGGTTTTTTTATATCCAGAGCCCGCCAGCGGCGAAAAGTTATCAGAAATAAACGTTATCGACATGTGCAGCAGCGTCGCGCTTAAAAAGCCTGTTTTTCATTGAGATAGCGTTAAATCCCGTCTGGTTTGACACTTCTATAACCTACTGAAGATTAATAAATTAAATTATCTTGCAGCAAAATGTGCTGCGCTATTTTTTTGTGCTTTTCCTTTAAATTAGCCAGTGGCAAACTGCGCGCAACTTCCTCTCTTTTCTTTGGTTTTATCCCTATGTCCACATGGTCACGTCCCGTGGTGCTGCTGCTTTGCGGCCTGCTTTTGCTGACGGTTGCAATTGCTGTGCTCAATACGCTGGTTCCGCTGTGGCTGACTCACGATGCGCTGGCGACCTGGCAGGTAGGCGTAGTGAGTTCCTCTTTCTATACCGGCAATCTGGCGGGCACGCTGGTGGCCGGCTGGCTGATCAAGCATTACGGCTTTAACCGCAGCTACTACCTGGCCACCACGCTGTTTGCCGCGGCGACCGCCGGTTTATTGATGATGGATGGCTTCTGGGCCTGGTCGCTTCTGCGTTTCGGCGCCGGCATCGGCTGCGCGCTGATTTGGGTGGTGGTCGAGAGCGCGCTGCTCTGCAGCGGCACGGTACGCAACCGGGGCCAGCTGCTGGCCGCCTATATGATTATCTACTATTTGGGCACCGTGGCAGGCCAGCTGCTGGTAAGTAAAGTTTCGACCGAGCTGTTTAGCGTGATTCCCTGGCTTACCGCGCTGATGATCTGCGCTATCCTGCCGCTGGTGTTCGTTAAAGTCACCGCCGCCGGCGAGGCGACCGAAGCCGCGCCGGGCAAGATCTGGCCGATGCTGCGTCGTCGTAGCTCACGGCTCGGGATCAACGGCTGTATTATTTCCGGCATCGTGCTGGGATCGCTCTACGGCCTGATGCCGCTCTATCTCTCGCATCAGGGCATGAGCGACGCCAACGTCGGCTACTGGATGGCGCTGCTGGTCAGCGCCGGTATCGTCGGACAGTGGCCGGTAGGCCGTCTGGCCGATCGCTTCGGCCGCCTGCTGGTGCTGCGCGTTCAGGTCTTTGTGGTGATTCTCGGCGCGATAGCGATGCTCACCAATGCCGCGATGGCACCGGCGCTCTTTGTGCTGGGGCTGGCGGGTTTTACCCTCTATCCGGTAGCAATGTCATGGGCCTGTGAAACCGTGGCGCATCATGAGCTGGTGGCGATGAACCAGGCGCTGCTGTTGAGCTACACCATCGGCAGCCTGGCGGGGCCCAGCATGACGGCGGTGCTGATGCAGAGCTATTCCGATCGTATTCTGTTTGTGATGATCGCCGGAGTGGCGCTGGTCTATTTGATGATGTTGCTGCGTAAGGCCGATCAGCAGGCAACGCCGGTGGCACACGCCTGATTTTGCCGCACAGCCGTCTGAAGCACGGCGAAGAAAAGGGAGCCCAGGGCTCCCTTTTTGTTAATACATCACATGATGGCCGTAGCTGGCGAGAATGTTTTTCACGCGCTCCATGGTCTCTTTCGTTGGCGGCTTCACGCCGTCGAGCTTGTACTCCTCGCCCATTGCAATCCATTTATGCTTGCCGAGCTCGTGGTAGGGCAGCAGCTCAATTTTCTCGACGTTATCCATATCCCGCGTGAATTCCCCAAGCCGGTGGGCCGAGTCGTCGTCGTCGGAGTAGCCTGGCACGACTACGTAGCGAATCCAGGTGCGCTTGCCTTTCTTCTGCAGGTAGCGGGCGAAATCGAGGGTGCGATGATTAGAGACGCCGACCAGAATCTGGTGAACGTCGTCGTTGATCTGTTTCAGATCGAGCATCACCAGATCGGTGACCTCCAGCAGCTCGTCTATCACCGGATCGTAGCGGCGCACAAAGCCGTTGGTGTCCAGACAGGTATGAATGCCCTCCGCTTTGCAGGCGCGGAACCAGTCGCGTACGAACTCAGCCTGTAAGATCGCCTCGCCGCCGGACGCGGTCACGCCGCCGCCGGACGCGTTCATAAAGTGGCGATAGGAAAGCACATCCTTCATCAGCTCTTCGACGGTAATCTCTTTTCCGCCGTGCGTATCCCAGGTATCGCGGTTATGGCAGTAGAGGCAGCGCATCAGGCAGCCCTGAAAGAAGGTGATAAAACGGATGCCGGGACCGTCAACCGTCCCGCAGGATTCGAATGAGTGGATACGACCTTTGCAAGACATTGCGATGTTTCTCCAGGTTAGCCTGTCAGCAGGCGCACAATCTCTGTTGTGCTTGATGATAAAGTCGGTTTTGACTGATTTCTGCCGTGAGATCGCAGACAAAACGGGCCTTGGAGAAAAGGCTCCCGAAGGAGCCTTTTTACAGCTTAACGCGTCAGGCTTACAGCGAGTTTGTGAAGGTACGGGTTATCACATCCTGCTGCTGCTCTTTTGTCAGCGAGTTGAAGCGGACGGCATAGCCGGACACGCGGATGGTCAGCTGCGGATAGTTTTCCGGGTGTTCCATCGCATCCAGCAGCATCTCGCGGTTCATCACGTTAACGTTAAGGTGCTGGCCACCTTCGATATTCGCTTCGTGATGGAAGTAACCATCCATCAGGCCGGCAAGGTTAGCTTTACGTACGTTGTCGTCTTTACCCAGCGCGTTCGGCACGATAGAGAAAGTATAGGAAATACCATCTTTCGCATAGGCGAAGGGAAGCTTAGCAACAGAGGTCAGCGAAGCGACTGCGCCTTTCTGATCGCGGCCGTGCATTGGGTTAGCACCTGGTCCGAACGGCGCGCCAGCGCGACGACCATCCGGGGTGTTACCTGTTTTCTTACCGTAAACCACGTTAGAGGTAATGGTCAGCACTGACTGCGTCGGTACGGCGTTGCGGTAGGTGGCGAGTTTCTGAATTTTCTTCATGAAACGTTCAACCAGGTCGCAGGCCAGGTCATCGACGCGCGGATCGTTATTACCAAACTGCGGATATTCGCCTTCGATTTCGAAGTCGATAGCCAGGCCATCTTCGTCGCGGACCGGTTTTACTTTGGCGTATTTAATCGCGGAAAGCGAGTCGGCAGCCACTGACAGACCGGCGATACCGCAGGCCATGGTGCGATAGACATCGCGATCGTGCAGCGCCATCAGCGAAGCTTCGTAGCTGTACTTATCATGCATGTAGTGAATGATGTTCAGCGCGGTTACATACTGTTTCGCCAGCCAGTCCATAAAGTGGTCCAGACGCGCCATAACGGTATCGAAATCGAGCACGTCGTCCATTACAGGTGCCTCTTTCGGGCCGACCTGCATTTTCATTTTTTCATCCATGCCGCCGTTGATTGCGTACAGCAGGGTTTTCGCCAGGTTGGCGCGCGCGCCGAAGAACTGCATCTGTTTACCGACAATCATCGGGCTGACGCAGCAGGCGATGGCGTAGTCGTCGTTGTTGAAGTCTGGACGCATCAGATCGTCATTCTCATACTGCAGCGATGACGTATCGATGGAGACCTTGGCGGCATATTTCTTGAAGTTCACCGGCAGTTTTTCTGACCACAGAATGGTCATGTTCGGCTCCGGCGATGGACCCATGGTGTAGAGGGTATTCAGGAAACGGAAGGTGTTTTTCGTCACCAGCGTACGGCCGTCGACGCCCATGCCCGCCAGCGATTCTGTTGCCCAGATAGGGTCGCCGGAGAAGAGTTCATCATATTCCGGCGTACGCAGGAAGCGCACCATACGCAGCTTCATTACCAGATGGTCAATCAGCTCCTGCGCCTGCTCTTCGGTAAGTTTGCCCGCCTTCATATCGCGTTCGATATAGATATCGAGGAAGGTAGAAACGCGGCCAAAGGACATAGCTGCACCGTTCTGCGATTTCACCGCGGCGAGGTAGCCGAAGTAGGTCCACTGTACCGCTTCCTGCGCGTTGGTTGCCGGACCGGAAATATCGCAGCCATATTTGGCCGCCATCTCTTTGATCTGGGCCAGCGCACGATGCTGTTCGGCGATCTCTTCACGCAGACGGATGGTCGCTTCCAGATTTACGCCGTTTTCCAGATCGTTCTGCAGTGAGTGGAACTGTGCCAGCTTGTCCTGCATCAGGAAGTCGATGCCGTAGAGGGCGACGCGGCGATAGTCACCGATGATGCGGCCGCGGCCGTAGGCGTCCGGCAGACCGGTCAGCACGCCCGATTTGCGGCAGCGCAGGATATCCTGGGTATAGACGTCGAACACGCCCTGGTTATGGGTTTTACGGTATTCGGTGAAGATTTTTTTCAGGTTAGGGTCCAGCTCGCGGCCGTAAACCTTACAGGAACCTTCCACCATTTTGATACCGCCAAACGGGATAATGGCGCGTTTCAGCGGGGCTTCAGTTTGCAGGCCGACGATTTTTTCCAGCGATTTATTAATATAGCCAGCGTCGTGCGCGGTAATGGTTGAGGCGAGATCGGTGTCGAAATCGACGGGCGCATGCGTGCGGTTCTCAATCTTAATGCCTTCCAGCACGTCGTTCCATAGCTTAGTGGTCGCTTCGGTGGCGCCAGCCAGG
This sequence comes from Pantoea agglomerans, assembly GCF_020149765.1. Taxonomy (NCBI): domain Bacteria; kingdom Pseudomonadati; phylum Pseudomonadota; class Gammaproteobacteria; order Enterobacterales; family Erwiniaceae; genus Pantoea; species Pantoea agglomerans. The sequence goes on along the minus strand of NZ_CP083809.1, from coordinate 2,650,901 downwards.
AAGGACTCATCGCCCTCATACGGCGTATAGTTCTTTTGAATAAAATCGCGAACGTTGACGCTGTTCTGCCATTCGCCCTGAGCGAATCCTTCCCAGGCCGCAGCCTGTTTTGTATTCAGATCGGTCATGATATACCTGCCTTATCTAAGAAGACGTTACGTTGGCGCCGCCAGCTACGCGGCGTCGGTCAGAATCATTAATGTGCGGTAGAACCGTTGCGTAAATAGATCACCCAGTAGGTCAACCCAACCAGCAGGCCGCCGCCGATGATGTTGCCGAGCGTGACCGGAATCAGGTTGTCGAGAATAAAGTTGACGGGCGTAAGCGCCTGGAACTGGTCGGCGCTGGTGCCGACGGCTTGCCAGAACGCCGGGCCGGAAAAGTCGCGAATGACGATAGCTAACGGGATAAGAAACATATTGGCGATGCTGTGTTCGAAGCCGCTGGCAACAAACATGGCGACTGGCAGAATCATCGCCAGCGTTTTATCCGTCAGGCTATGGCCGGAATAGCTCATCCAGACCGCCAGACAGACCATCAGGTTCGCCAGCGTGCCCAGGCAGACGGCTTCAATAAAGCTGTGGTGCATTTTGTGATCGGCGGTTTGCAATACATTGAGGCCCCATGCGCCGTTGGCCGTCATATGCTCGCCAGCGAACCAGATCAGCGCGACAAAAAACAGCGCGCCCACGAGGTTGCCGAAATAGACGTTAATCCAGTTGCGCGCCAGCTGTCCCCAGGTGATGCGACCGCTCGCTTTCGCGACGACAATCAGCACGGTAGAGGTAAAGAGATCGGCGCCGCACACCACCACCAGAATCAGCCCCAGCGAGAAGCAGATACCACCGATAAGCTTCGCCACGCCGTAGGGCATGCCTGCGGTGCCGGTGGTGGCAGTGATATAGAAAACAAAGGCGATGGAAATAAAAACGCCGGCGGTGATGGCAAGGAAAAACGTGGTCAGGGGATGTTTAGTGGCTTTATAAACTCCAGCATCTTCCGCCACTTTAGCCATTGCGGCCGGTAATAACAGATTAAAAGGGTTGTCAGCTTTCACACTAACGCTCTCCAAAAGATGTCTGGAAAAATACTAACAAAGGAGTATAGGACAGGATTTGATCTGGATCATATATGCCCAGAAGAGAGCGGCGCGGCGCAGGGCGGTAAGCGGAAAAAATAATGTAAGTAATTGAATGTATTATAATAAATATTTTTTAATTTTTATAAACTTATTTGAAATGTGGGCGGGCAGCCAGAGTATTGATTGTTAATAAATGTTATCAGACTAGTCTATAGTGTTAAAAAAATAAGCGGATAAGCGACCAGAAATAATAAAAGGATTTTATGACAAAAAAATGGCGCCAATAATATTGGCGCCATAACTGTTTAACTCAGCCTTGCACGGCTGAGTCCATTATTACTTTTTCCAGTAACGACGCTTTGCCGCCTGAAGTTTTTCATAGGCCTGCAGCAGCGCCTGGTGCGCCGGGAAGGCGTTGAGATCGTCGTCGACGGCCTGCAGCCCGTAGAAGGGCGCTTCGCCGCTGATGGCCGCTGATGCCGCTTCCAGCGCGTCCGCGCCATACATGCGCGTAAAGGCGTGGTGATACTGCAGCGGGTCGCGTTCATCCTCCATCGCCAGCAGCAACAGCGTCTGCAGGCAGCGGTAGTAGTTGGCGCGCTCCGGCGAAAAGATCGAACCGTTGAACTCCATCGTCCATTCGGTCCAGATCAGCGCCTGGTCGAGGTCACCGCCGGCCAGCGCCAGCATCGCCTTCAGCTCGCCGATACGCAGCGTGTACCAGCCGTTGTCCTTGCCGCTCGCCAGGCCCAGCAGTTCGCGCACGCGGGTGAAGTCGTCATGGCCTTCTTCATCCAGCTGGGCGATCAAGTCGAGATACTCTTCCGGATTCCAGTTGCTGGCGGGCAGCGCCAGCAGCGTTTCGCGCAGGCTCGCGCCCATATTGTTGTTCGCCAGCACCAGATCTTCTGCCGGATAGATATCGGACATGCCCGGCACGATAATGCGGCAGGCGTAGACGCCCAGATGATCGTAATCCGCGATATAGACTTCCTGTCCTTCCTGGCGGAAGATCGCCATCAGGGTAGCGAACTCCTCCTGCGTCGTGCCGCTGAACGACCAGTCGACGAACGGGTAATCCGCTTTCTCTTTAAACAGATCCCAGGAGATCAGGCCGCTGGAGTCGATAAAGTGCGTCTCAAGGTTGGCGTGCTCGGCGACTTCTTCATCGTCGAAGGTCGGCGGCGTAAAGACATCGAGATCTTTCAGGCTGCGGCCCTGCAGCAGCTCGGTAACGGTACGCTCAAGCGCGACGCCGAAGTCGGGATGTGCGCCAAACGAGGCGAAACAGGTGCCGTTTTGCGGGTTGAACAGCACCACGCAGATCACCGGATAGTGGCCGCCCAGCGAAGCGTCGTAGGCGAAGATCGGGAAGCCTTCCGCTTCAAGGCGCGCAATCGCCTCCACCACGCCAGGATAGCGCTGCATCACGCTCTCGGGGATGGTCGGCAGGCTGATCGCTTCGGCGATAATGCGGTTTTTGATATAGCGCTCAAACACCTCGGAAAGACCCTGCACGCGCGCTTCGTTGGCGGTATTGCCCGCCGACATGCCGTTAGAGACGTAGAGGTTACCGATGATATTCATCGGAATAAAGACGGTCTGCTGATCGGACTGGCGGGTAAAGGGCAGGGCGCAGATGCCGCGCTCGGCGTTGCCGGACTGCAGATCCACCAGCTCTGGCGCGGTCAGCGCATTGTCAGGATCGTAAAAGGCGCGCAGGCGAGCATCCAGGATGCCCTCCGGCAGCGATCCGTCAGCAGGCAGAGGGAACCATTTCTCGTCCGGGTAATGAACGAAGTCGCCGTTAGCGATCGACTTACCCAGCCAGAAATCGGCGAAGAAGTAGTTGGTCGAGAGACGCTCGAAATATTCGCCCAGCGCTGAGGCCAGCGCAGCTTTCTTACTGGCGCCTTTGCCGTTGGTGAAGCAGAGCGGACAATCGCGGTCGCGAATATGCACGGACCAGACGTGAGGAACCGGATTAAGCCAGGAGGCTTCTTCAATGTTAAAGCCAAGGTCGGCCAGCTTTTGCTGGAAGCGCGCGATGGAATCTTCCAGTGCTGCGTCTTTACCGGGAATGAACGTTTGCGTCATGGAGCCGCTCTCTCATATATAGTGGGCGTAAAGCGCGCAATGATACGGACTTTGCCGTCGTGGCGCTATGAAGACGAGATAAATTTCTGCCCGCTATTTTCCTGCAAGAGACGTCGCAGTAGCGCTCTTTTTTCTCCCCCTGACGAGTCGCCTCACAAAATTTCGCGCTGTATTACATTTGTAACATAAGCTGCGGCGCGGCAGATTCAGAAAATGTGATCCCTTCCCGATTTATCATTGCAGGCGTCATAAGGCAGTGATAAAACCGGTAAGCAATTCATAACCGTTTGGGATAACCGTGGTGAGGGGAAATGACGCAGATTTATAATTTTAGTTCCGGTCCAGCGATGCTGCCGGTTGAAGTGCTCCGTCGTGCAGAACAAGAACTGACAAACTGGCACGGTCTGGGGACCTCCGTTATGGAGATCAGCCATCGCAGCAAAGAGTTTCTCAAGGTAGCGGAAGAGGCGGAGCAGGACTTACGCGATCTTCTGAAAATCCCGGCTAACTACAAAGTTTTATTCTGCCACGGCGGCGCGCGCGCGCAGTTCGCTGCGGTGCCGGGCAATCTGCTGGGCGAGGCGACCACGGCGGATTACGTCGACGGCGGCTACTGGGCGCACAGCGCCATCAAAGAAGCGGAAAAGTATTGCACGCCGCGAACCCTGGATGTCAAAACCACCCGTGACGGCAAGCGCGCTATCCTGCCGATGAGCCAGTGGGCGCTCAGCAGCGACGCCGCATACGTACACTACTGCCCGAACGAGACCATCGACGGCATCGCGATCGACGAGCAGCCTGACTTCGGTGACAAAATCGTCGTCGCCGATCTCTCCTCCACCATTCTGTCGCGTCCGCTGGACATCAATCGTTATGGCGTGATCTATGCCGGCGCGCAAAAGAACATCGGCCCGGCCGGGTTGACCATCGTTATCGTACGCGACGATCTGCTGGGCAAAGCCCGCCAGTCGGTTCCTTCTATTCTCGACTATCAGGTACTGGCGGAGAACGACTCAATGTTCAATACCCCGCCGACCTTTGCCTGGTATCTCTCTGGCCTGGTGTTTAAATGGCTGAAAGAGAAGGGCGGCGTAGGCGAAATCGACAAGATCAATCAGGCGAAAGCCGACCTGCTTTACGGCCTGATCGACAGCAACCCGTTCTACCGCAACGACGTCGCGACGGAAAACCGTTCGCGTATGAACGTGCCTTTTCAGCTGGCGGACGCCGCGCTGGACAGCCTCTTTTTAGAGGAGTCGTTCAACGCGGGGCTTCACGCTCTGAAAGGCCACCGCGTAGTAGGCGGCATGCGCGCATCGATCTACAATGCGATGCCGCTGGAAGGCGTTAAAGCGCTGACCGATTTTATGGCGGACTTCGCGCGTCGCCACGGTTAAGCCTGAGCAGTAGCGTCGGCGCTTGCGCCGACTTCAGACCCCGCCTCGCGGCGGGGTTTTGTCCTTTTCTGGAGATTTGGTTTCACATGCAGGACTCCCTGACCTTACAACCGATTGCACGCGTTGACGGCACCGTTAACCTGCCGGGTTCAAAAAGCGTTTCTAACCGCGCGCTGCTGCTGGCGGCGCTGGCGCAAGGCACCACGCGTCTGACGAACCTGCTGGACAGCGATGACGTTAAACATATGCTGAACGCCCTGAAGGCGTTGGGCGTCGATTTTACCCTGTCCGCCGACCGCACCCGCTGCGAGGTGGTGGGGCAGGCAGGCGCGCTGCGCGCTTCTCAGCCGCTGGAGCTGTTTCTCGGCAACGCCGGCACGGCGATGCGACCGCTGGCGGCGGCGCTCTGTCTCGGCGAGCAGGATATCGTTCTGACCGGCGAGCCGCGGATGAAAGAGCGTCCAATCGGGCATCTGGTCGACGCGCTCCGTCAGGGCGGCGCGCAGATTGAGTATCTGGAGAACAGCGACTATCCGCCGCTGCGCCTGAAAGGCGGCTTCACCGGCGGCGACGTCAGCGTTGACGGCAGCGTCTCCAGCCAGTTTCTGACTGCGCTGCTGATGACCGCGCCGCTGGCGGCGCGCGATACGCAGATCGCGATCAAAGGCGAGCTGGTTTCCAAACCCTATATCGATATTACGCTGCATCTGATGCGCTGCTTCGGCGTCGAGGTCGAGAACCAACAGTACCAGCGCTTTATTATCAAGGGCCAACAGCAGTATCAGTCGCCAGGGGACTATCTGGTCGAGGGCGATGCCTCTTCCGCCTCCTATTTTCTGGCCGCCGCCGCCATTAAAGGTGGAACCGTGCGCGTTACCGGCATCGGCCGCGACAGCGTGCAGGGCGATATCCGCTTTGCTGACGTGCTGGAAAAAATGGGCGCGACCGTGGAGTGGGGCAGCGACTATATCGCCTGCACCGCCGGCGAACTGAACGGCATCGATATGGATATGAACCATATTCCCGACGCCGCGATGACCATCGCCACGACGGCTCTGTTCGCTAAAGGTCCGACGCAGCTGCGCAACATCTACAACTGGCGCGTGAAAGAGACCGATCGCCTGGCGGCGATGGCCACCGAGCTGCGTAAAGTCGGCGCGGAAGTGGAAGAGGGACATGATTTTATTCGCATTACGCCGCCGGAAAAACTGCGTCATGCGGAGATTGGTACCTATAACGACCACCGCATGGCGATGTGCTTCTCGCTGGTGGCGCTCTCCGATACGCCCGTGACCATCCTCGATCCCGGCTGTACCGCGAAAACCTTCCCCGACTATTTCGAGCAGCTGGCTAAGATCAGCCAGATCGCCTGATTTTCACCGTGCCGGAGAGCGACGCTTTCCGGCATTCTCACTGCCTCTGGCCTCATTGACCAAGATATGTTCTGAATCTGCTGCAATTTTTAGCGATGTCTCCGCTAAAAGGTAACGTCATTCCCCTTGTCCGCGTATAATGCATCCAGTTCTGAACAGCCTGAAGGCTGGACTATTTTGCGCAGCAACAGGAGAGAATAATGACGGCAACTGCCCCGGTTATAACTGTCGATGGACCTAGCGGTGCTGGCAAAGGCACGTTGTGCAAAGCGATGGCGGAAGCGATGCAGTGGCATCTGCTCGACTCTGGCGCCATCTATCGCGTTCTGGCGCTGGCTGCGCTGCATCATCAGGTAGATATTGAAGCCGAAGAGGCGCTGGTGCCGCTGGCGGCCCATCTGGACGTGCGTTTCGTCTCGCAGGAGGGCGAACTGCAGGTAATCCTTGAGGGCGAAGAGGTTACCGGTGAAATCCGCACCCAGGAAGTCAGCAACACTGCGTCGCGTATTGCCGCCTTTCCTCGCGTGCGCGAAGCGCTGCTGCGTCGTCAGCGCGCCTTTCGCGACGAGCCGGGTTTAATCGCCGACGGCCGCGATATGGGTACGGTCGTTTTCCCCGATGCGCCGGTAAAAATTTTCCTCGACGCCAGCCCGGAAGAGCGCGCCCAGCGCCGTATGCTACAGTTGCAGGAAAGCGGCTTTAGTGTTAACTTTGATCGCCTTTTAGCCGAGATAAAAGAACGTGATGACCGCGATCGCAACCGCGCCATTGCGCCTTTAGTCCCCGCCGCCGATGCGCTGGTTCTGGATTCTACGCAGTTATCCATCGAGCAAGTCATTGATCAGGCGCTGGAATATGCCCGCAAAAAGCTGGGCGTTTAATCTTTTCGGCCGAACAGAATTGCTGTAACCCTGTGCCACGGAAAGCGCGCAGGGCATGTGAAACAACCCCATCCGACAGTGACGTCAGGTGGACGTTAAATTGAAGAATCCTAAGATTATCAATATGACTGAATCTTTTGCTCAACTCTTTGAAGAGTCCCTGAAAGAAATCGAAACCCGCCCGGGTTCCATCGTTCGTGGCGTTGTTGTCTCTATCGACAAAGACGTCGTTCTGGTTGATGCGGGTCTGAAATCTGAGTCTGCCATTCCGGCAGAGCAGTTCAAGAACGCAGCCGGCGAACTGGAAATCCAGGTTGGTGACGAAGTTGACGTTGCCCTGGATGCAGTGGAAGACGGCTTCGGTGAAACCCTGCTGTCCCGTGAGAAAGCTAAACGTCATGAAGCCTGGATCACGCTGGAAAAAGCTTACGAAGACGCTGAAACTGTTACCGGTGTTATCAACGGCAAAGTTAAAGGTGGCTTCACAGTTGAGCTGAACGGTATTCGTGCGTTCCTGCCAGGTTCACTGGTTGACGTGCGTCCGGTACGCGACACCCTGCACCTGGAAGGCAAAGAGCTTGAATTCAAAGTAATCAAGCTTGATCAGAAACGTAACAACGTCGTGGTTTCACGCCGTGCAGTTATCGAATCTGAGAACAGCGCTGAGCGCGATCAGCTGCTGGAAAACCTGCAGGAAGGCATGGAAGTCAAAGGTATCGTTAAGAACCTCACTGACTACGGCGCATTCGTGGATCTGGGCGGCGTCGACGGCCTGCTGCACATCACCGATATGGCCTGGAAACGCGTTAAGCATCCGAGCGAAATCGTCAACGTGGGCGACGAAATCACTGTTAAAGTGCTGAAGTTCGACCGCGAGCGTACCCGTGTATCTCTGGGCCTGAAACAGCTGGGCGAAGATCCGTGGGTGGCTATCGCTAAGCGCTACCCGGAAGGCACCCGCCTGACCGGTCGTGTAACCAACCTGACTGATTACGGCTGCTTCGTAGAAATCGAAGAAGGCGTTGAAGGTCTGGTACACGTTTCTGAAATGGACTGGACCAACAAAAACATCCACCCGTCTAAAGTTGTTAACGTGGGCGACGTGGTTGAAGTTATGGTTCTGGACATCGACGAAGAGCGTCGTCGTATCTCCCTGGGTCTGAAGCAGTGCAAATCTAACCCATGGCAGCAGTTCGCTGAGACTCACAACAAGGGCGACCGCGTTGAAGGTAAAATCAAGTCAATCACTGACTTCGGTATCTTCATCGGCCTGGACGGCGGCATCGACGGCCTGGTTCACCTGTCTGACATCTCCTGGAACGCGACTGGCGAAGAAGCCGTTCGTGAGTACAAAAAAGGCGACGAAATCGCTGCCGTTGTACTGCAGGTTGACGCAGAGCGTGAGCGCATCTCTCTGGGCGTGAAACAGCTGGCTGAAGATCCGTTCAACAACTACATCACCCTGAACAAGAAAGGCGCCATCGTTACTGGTAAAGTAACTGCAGTTGACGCTAAAGGTGCTACAGTTGAACTGGCAGACGGCGTTGAAGGCTACCTGCGCGCTTCTGAAGCTTCACGTGACCGCGTTGAAGACGCAACCCTGGTTCTGAATGTTGGCGACGATGTTGAAGCTAAATTCACCGGCGTTGATCGTAAAAACCGCGTTGTTAGCCTGTCTGTCCGTGCGAAAGACGAAGCTGACGAGAAAGATGCCATCGCAACTGTGAACAACAAGCAGGAAGAAAGCAATTTCTCCAATGCTATGGCTGAAGCGTTCAAAGCAGCTAAAGGCGAGTAATCGACCTGAAGCAACCGGGCAGGGAAATCTGCCCGGTTACGGTAGCAAGCTGTCATACCTTTCCCACAAGGATTAACCGGAGGTTACATGACCAAGTCAGAACTGATTGAAAGACTTGCTGGCCAGCAGACTCATATTCCGGCGAAAGTCGTTGAGGATGCTGTAAAAGAGATGCTGGAGCACATGGCCACTACGCTGGCTCAGGGCGAACGCATTGAAATCCGGGGATTCGGCAGCTTTTCTTTGCATTACCGCGCACCGCGTACGGGGCGTAACCCGAAAACGGGCGACAAAGTGGAACTGGAAGGTAAATACGTTCCCCACTTTAAGCCGGGCAAAGAGCTGCGAGACCGTGCAAACATCTACGGTTAAGCCGTAACCGAACGCAGAAACGACATCCCAGGATGTCGTTTTTTTTTGCCTGCTGTTTCTGTGCGAGCCAGCGCGACATCCTCTGTATCCTCGCTGAAATTATCCTCTTTTATTGCGAAGCGGCGCTGAAGCGCGTCACACTCCGCCTGACCGCGCGCCCTGTTATCCGCATACTCTCAGCCTGTTAATCCGGGACGAGCGCATAATGACAGCGACGCTATTTGCCAGAACCGCTATTTTCGCCGCGCTGCCGCTGCTGTTTCTGCACCAGCTTCCGTCGGCAATCGTCATCGCGGCGATCGCCTGCGCGGGCAGCTTAATGCTGTGGAGGCAGGCGGCCTGGCTGCGTATCGCAGCGGTAGCGCTGCTGTTGTGCGCCTGGATGCTGTGCGCCGCGCGTTCAGCGGTTACCTCGATTGAAACTGCCAGCGCCGCCCCTGCGATCTACAGCGTGCGCATTGATGAAGTCCGGCAGGAGAGGCGTCAGGTTAAGGTACAGCTGATAGCGCGAGAAGGGCGCTACCTGTTTCCACCGCGTTTCGCCTGGCTGTCGTTCGCAGAGGGCCAGCAGAACTGGTGCCCGGGGCAGCGATGGACGATGCAGCTTAGCCTGCGACCCGTACACGCCAGGCTCAATGAAGGCGAGTTTGATGCACAGCGTTTTGCGCTGGCGAATCATATGGGGCTGCGAGGCCGTATTCAGCAGCAGCGGCCCGAATCCCTGAGCTGCAGCTGGCGCTGGCGGCTAATCCTGCGCGATCTGCCGATGATTAATGCGCTGGAGCAGCGCGCCGTTATCCTCGCGCTCGCTTTTGGCGAGCGGGCAGAAATGAGCGACGCGCTGCGACGGCTGCTGCGGGAAACGGGCACGGCGCATCTGATGGCGATTTCAGGCATGCATATCGCGCTGGCCGCCAGCAGCGGCTGGTTGCTGGCGCGTGCGGTTCAGCTGGCGCTGCCGGCGCGCCTTATCGGCTACCGGTTCCCCTTGCTGATGAACTGGCTGGCAGCGGCACTCTATACCTGGCTCTCCGGCAGCGATGCGCCCGCTCAGCGAACCCTGTTCGCCCTGACGCTGTGGGTCGCTTTCCGCATCAGGGGAGTGCAGCTCAGCGGCTGGCAGGTCTGGAGCCTGTGCGTCGGTGGACTGCTGCTGCTCGATCCTCTCAGCGTGCTCTCAGAAAGCTTCTGGCTATCGGCGCTGGCGGTCGCCATTTTACTGACCTGGTCTCACTGGTTTCCCTTACCGGCGCGCTGCCGCCGCGGCTGGCGCTGGCTGCCGGTTCAGCTGCTGCACCTGCAGCTCGGCATGATGCTGCTGATGGCGCCGCTTCAGGTCATGCTGTTCGAGGGCATCAGCCTTTCGGGGCTGGCGGCGAATATGCTGGCGATCCCGGTTATCACTTTTATCAGCGTGCCGCTTATCCTGCTGGCGATGCTGACGCCGGTCAGCGCCATCTGCGCCGCGCTCTGGCGGCTGGCCGATCTCTCTGTCGTCTGGCTAATGGCGGCGCTCAAGGCTTTACCTGATGGCTGGTGGGCGTTTCATGACGCCGCCACGCTGGCGCTGCTGCTGTGGGGCGGGCTGATTGTCTGGCGCTGCGCGCTGTTTTACGCCGCGCCGGTCAGCTGTGCGGCTGTGGTGCTGGCGCTGCTGGTCTGGCGCTGGCCGCGCGACGAACCGGGCTGGCGCATTGATATGCTGGATATCGGGCAGGGGCTAAGCGTGGTGATCCGTCAGGGGAGGGAGGCGATGCTTTATGATACCGGCCCCGCCTGGGAAAACGGCAACGCCGGTACGCGCCACGTTATTCCCTGGCTGGCGCGAAAGCGGCTGCGCCTTCAGACGATAGTGCTCAGCCATCGCCATCTCGATCACAGCGGCGGGCTCAGCGCGATAAAGCAACGCTGGCCCGCGGTGCCGGTACGCAGCGCCACGCTCGAGGCCGATCATCTGCCCTGCGTACGCGGCGTGCGCTGGCGCTGGAAGGCGTTAAATATTGAAGCGCTGTGGCCGCCAGCGCGCTCGGAAATCAGCAACAATAACGACTCCTGCGTGCTGAGCGTGGATGACGGCGTCACGCGCCTGCTGCTGATGGGCGATCTGGAGGCGTCGGCGGAGCGGCAGCTGGTGGCGCTGGAAAAAGGCCGGCTCAGGGCTGATATCATCCAGGTACCGCATCATGGCAGCCGCACCTCGTCGACGCCGCTGCTGCTGCGCACCGTCGCTGGACGTGTCGCCATCGCCTCCATGGCGCGCTACAACGCCTGGCGAATGCCGGTCAGCAGCGTGCTGGAAAACTATCGCCGCGCGGGCTTCGCCTGGTACGACACCGCCCGCTCGGGGCAGCTAACCCTTTCTATCGACGGGCGTAAAATAGCGGTTTCTGGGCTAAGAGAGCAAATTTTGCCCCGATGGTACCATCAGTGGTTTGGCGTCAAACGGTAATCCAGGTAGAATGAGCGGCTATTTCAAACAGCGTGAATAAATAATGCATCAAGATAAAGATCTCTCAACGTGGCAGACATTTCGTCGACTCTGGCCGATGATCGCGCCCCATAAAGCGGGTTTATGCGTGGCCGCTGTGGCCCTGATACTTAATGCCGCGGGCGACACGCTTATGCTCTCCCTGTTGAAGCCTTTACTGGATGATGGGTTCGGCAAAGCGGATAAATCGGTTCTGATCTGGATGCCGCTGGCCGTCATCGGCCTGATGCTGATCCGCGGCGTCACCAGCTATGTTTCCAGCTACTGCATCTCCTGGGTTTCCGGCAATGTCGTGATGAATATGCGTCGTCGCCTCTTCAGCCATATGATGGGCATGCCGGTCTCGTTCTTCGATCAGCAGTCAACAGGCACGCTGCTGTCGCGCATTACCTACGACTCTGAGCAGGTCGCCTCTTCCTCATCCAGCGCGCTGGTTACCGTCGTGCGTGAGGGCGCGTCGATTATCGGCCTGTTTATTATGATGTTCTACTACAGCTGGCAGCTGTCGCTGATCCTGATTGTTCTGGCGCCGATCGTCTCTCTGGCGATTCGCTCGGTCTCTAAGCGTTTTCGCAGCATCAGCAAAACCATGCAGAACACCATGGGGCAGGTCACTACCAGCGCCGAGCAGATGCTGAAAGGGCACAAAGAAGTGCTGATTTTCGGCGGTCAGGAAGTGGAGTCGGAGCGTTTCGCCCGCGTCAGCAACCGCATGCGTCAGCAGGGCATGAAGCTGGTATCGGCCTCATCTATCTCCGATCCGGTGATCCAGCTGATCGCCTCGCTGGCGCTGGCGTTCGTGCTCTATGCCGCCAGCTTCCCCAGCGTGATGGATACGCTGACCGCAGGCACCATCACCGTGGTCTTCTCGTCGATGATTGCGCTGATGCGCCCGCTGAAATCCCTGACCAACGTCAACGCGCAGTTCCAGCGCGGTATGGCAGCCTGTCAGACGCTCTTCTCTATTCTCGACAGCGAGCAGGAAGTTGACACCGGCACGCGCGAAATTGAGCGCGCCAAAGGCGACGTCGAATTCCGCAACGTTACCTTTAGCTATCCTGGCCGCGATATTCCGGCGCTGCGCGACATCAACCTGGCGCTGCCGGAAGGCAAAACCGTGGCGCTGGTTGGGCGCTCCGGATCCGGCAAGTCGACGCTGGCCAGCCTGCTGACGCGCTTTTACGATATCCAGCAGGGGGAGATTCTGCTGGATGGTCACGACCTGCGCGAATACACGCTGCGTTCGCTGCGTAATCAGGTCGCGCTGGTGTCGCAGAATGTTCATCTGTTCAACGACACCATCGCCAACAACATCGCCTATGCGCGCAGCGAGCAGTACAGCCGCGCCGAGATCGAGCGCGCCGCGACCATGGCGCACGCGATGGATTTCATCAACAAGATGGATAACGGGCTGGATACGGTAATCGGTGAAAACGGCGTGCTGCTCTCCGGTGGCCAGCGTCAGCGTATCGCCATTGCGCGCGCGCTGCTGCGCGACTGTCCGATTCTGATTCTGGACGAGGCGACCTCTGCGCTCGATACCGAGTCGGAGCGCGCGATCCAGTCGGCGCTGGACGAGCTGCAGAAAAACCGCACCTCGTTGGTTATCGCTCACCGCCTGTCGACCATCGAAAAAGCTGATGAGATCGTGGTGGTGGAAGATGGCCGTATCGTTGAGCGCGGCACCCATGCCGAGCTGCTTGCTCAGCGGGGCGCCTATGCTCAGCTGCATAAGATGCAGTTTGGGCAATGATCGAGCGCATCTGGAGTGGACGCTCGCCGCTGTGGCTGCTGCTGTGGCCGCTTAGCCTGATCTACGGCGCCATCTCCTCTCTGATCCGCCTCAGCTATCAGCGCGGCTGGCGTAAAAGCTGGCGTGCGCCGGTACCGGTAGTGGTGGTCGGCAATCTCACCGCCGGCGGCAATGGAAAGACCCCGGTCGCAATCTGGCTGGTGCAGGCATTACAGCGTCGCGGCCTCAGCGTAGGCGTGGTCTCGCGCGGCTACGGCGGCAAAGCGGAACGCTATCCGCTGCTGGTCGACGGCGACACGCCGACCGCCCAGGCGGGTGACGAGCCGGTGCTGATTGCCCAGCGCACCGGTGCGCCGGTTGCGGTCGCGCCGGTGCGCCGCGCCGCAGTGGAGGCGCTGCTCGCCAGTCAGCATATCGATCTCATCATTACCGACGATGGCCTGCAGCACTACGCGCTGCAGCGCGATCGCGAGATTGTCGTGGTCGACGGCGTTCGCCGCTTCGGCAACGGCTGGTGGCTGCCGGCCGGACCGATGCGCGAGCGCGCTTCGCGCCTGCGCCAGGTTGATGCCGTGATTATTAACGGCGGCCACGCCGAGGCGGACGAAATCGCGATGTCGCTGCGGCCCGGTGATGCGGTTAATCTGCATACCCACCAGCGCGCGCCGCTGTCCGCGCTGGACAATGTGGTGGCCATGGCGGGCATAGGGCATCCGCCGCGCTTTTTCACTACCCTTAAACAGCATGGCGTCACGCCGGTCGCTGAAATCGCCTTCGCCGACCACCACGCCTACAGCCAGCAGGAACTCGCCGCCCTGGTGGCCGAGGGCCAGATACTACTGATGACCGAAAAAGACGCGGTTAAGTGTCGCGGCTTCGCCCAGCCCAACTGGTGGTATCTGCCGGTGGAAGCCGAGCTAAGCGGCAGCGCCGTCGCGCCGCTGCTGGATGAGATCGAGCGCCTGGCGCGGCAGCGCGCAGGCAGGGCCGTCAGCTAACCTCACGCCGAACGCAGGAAGGGAATGAACACCACGCTTTCGCTTTCGCTTCAACAGGCAAGAAATCTTCATCTGGCGGCGCAGGGTCTGCTGCGCACGCCATTGAAACGCGCGCGCTACCCGGATCTGCTCGCCACGGTGCGGCGCATGTCGCTGCTGCAAATCGATACTATTCACGTCGTCGCCCGTAGCCCCTGGCTGGTGCTGTTCAGCCGCCTCGGCAGCTACCCGCCGCGCTGGCTGGAAGAGGCGCTGGCGCAGGGCGAACTGTTTGAGTACTGGGCGCACGAAGCCTGCTTTATCCCGCGCGAAGATTTCCGGCTGCTGCGCCACCGCATGCTCGAACCTGAGCGCCTCGGCTGGAAATATAACGCCCGGTGGATGCAGGAGCATCAGCAGGAGATCGACGAGCTGCTGCGGCATATTGCCGAGCGGGGGCCGGTTCGCGCCGCCGACTTCACCAGCGGCGCCAGTCACAAACCCGGCTGGTGGGCCTGGAAGCCGCACAAGCGTCATCTGGAAAATCTCTTCAGCGCCGGCGAGCTGATGGTCAGCGAGCGGCGCAATTTTCAGCGGGTCTACGATCTGCGTTCGCGCGTGCTGCCGGAGTGGCAGGATGCGCTGCACGCGCTCAGCGAAGCGGACGCGCAGTGGGAAATGCTGCGCAACAGCGCGCGCAGTCTCGGTATTTTCCGCGCCGCCTGGCTGCCCGATTACTACCGTCTCAAACGGGTGGCGCTGAAGCCTTACCTGGAGAGGGCGCGCCAGGGGGGCGAGATTATACCGGTCGAGGTAGCCGGACTGGGCGAAATGTGGCTGCACTGCGATCTGCTGCCGCTGCTCGACGCGCCGCTTAACGCCACGCACAGCGCCATTCTGTCGCCGTTCGATCCTGTGGTCTGGGATCGGCGGCGCGCGCGGGAGCTGTTCCAGTTCGACTACCGCATCGAATGCTATACGCCGGAGGCGAAGCGCAAGTACGGCTATTTCGTCCTGCCGGTGCTGCATCGCGGCGCGATCAAGGCCAGGCTGGACGCCCGCATGCAGCGTCAGGCGCGGCAGCTGGTGATTAAGAATTTCTGGCTGGAGCCGGAGGTGCGCGTTACCGCCGCATTCGTCAGGGATATCCGCCAGGCGATTGAGCGCTTTGCGGCCTGGCAGGAGGCGCAGAGTGTGCTGTTCGAACAGATGCCCGCCGCGCTGCGGCCGCACTGGCCTGCCGCCTGGGCGCTCGATTCCTGAGCTTTGCGGTCTGCGCCGCAGTTTCGCGGCTGCTTTCCGCGCACGCTGAGACACTGCGCTATGGTATCCTTAGCGCCTTATGCAATCGGTCCGCAATGGAGGACATATGGATCACCGTTTACTCGAAATTGTTGCCTGCCCGGTGTGCAACGGCAAGCTTTACTACAACAATGCCCAGCAGGAGCTGATCTGCAAACCTGACGCGCTGGCCTTTCCGGTACGCGACGGTATTCCAGTGCTGCTGGAAAACGAAGCGCGCACCCTCGCCGTGGAAGAGATCCACCCATGAGTTTCACGGCGATTATTCCCGCGCGCTACGCCTCAACGCGCCTGCCCGGCAAACCGCTGGTCGATATCGCCGGTAAGCCGATGATCGTTCATGTGATGGAGCGCGCGCGCGCCTCCGGCGCCAGCCGCGTGATTGTCGCCACCGACCATCCGGATGTGAAAACGGCGGTTGAAGCGGCGGGCGGTGAAGTCTGCATGACGCGCGCTGACCATCAGTCGGGCACCGAGCGGCTGGCTGAGGTGATCGAAACCTGCGGATTCGCCGACGATGAGATTATCGTCAACGTGCAGGGCGACGAGCCGCTGATCCCACCGGAAATCGTACGCCAGGTGGCGGCGAACCTGGCGGGCGCGCAGGCGGGCATGGCAACGCTGGCGGTGCCGATTCATGATGCGGAAGAGGCGTTTAACCCCAACGCAGTGAAGGTGGTGATGGACGCGCAGGGCTATGCACTCTATTTCTCACGCGCCACCATTCCCTGGGATCGCGAGCGCTACGCCGCCTCCCGCGAGGCGATCGGCGATACGCTGCTGCGCCACATCGGCATCTACGCCTATCGCGCCGGTTTTATTCGTCGCTACGTCGCCTGGGCACCTTGCCCGCTGGAGCGTATCGAACTGCTGGAGCAGCTTCGCGTGCTCTGGTATGGCGAAAAGATCCATGTTGCCGTTGCGGAAACCGTGCCGGGAACAGGCGTGGATACGCCAGAAGATCTGGCGCGCGTGCGCGCCGCGCTGCAGGGCTAACGGCGTCGGGGAGCCATCCCCGACGCTTTTATTGATCTGTTTCCATATTTTTGCCCGCTGAGGCCTCCAGGATGGTGTGATGTTTTCCTTGAGGAGGATGCATGGAAAGTCTCAAATCTGAACTGTCGCTGGTGTTAGGCGAGACGGTTGGCCGGCTCGAAACCATCAGCGAACAGCCGCCGACGCGGCTTTATGCGCTCTACGATCGCCAGGACAAACCGATGCCGCTGGTGGCGAAATATTTCCGTCATCAGGGACGCGCTGCGCTGGAGGCGAAAAAGCTGGCGCTGCTCGGCCATGAAGGGCTAATCGCCGTGCCGGCGGTCTATGGCCTGGTGCTGAGCCAGCAGCCGCCGGTGCATGAAATGCTGCTGATGGCGCGCCTCAACGGCGTCTCCGCCGAGGCGCCGACCCGCGACGCCGCTCGCTGGCAGCAGCTGTGCGAAGAGGTGGTGGAGGGGCTGCTCGCCTGGCATCGCATCAGCAGCCACGGCCTGGTGGGCACCGTTGACAGCACCCAGCAGAACAGCTGGCCTGCCTGGTTTCACCAGCGCGTGGAAGTGCTCTGGTCCACGCTCAGCTATCTGCAGCCACCCGCCTTCACTTTTGCCGACCGCCAGGTACTTTTCCGCAGCCGCGAGCAGCTGGCGCACCTCTTTCGCGACTTCGACGATCCCTGCGTCATGCTGCATGGCAATCTGCGCCTGACCAGCATCGTCAAAAATGCGCGTAGCGATCAGCTGCTGGCGATGACCCAGCCCGGCGCTATTTTATGGGGGCCGCGCGAATATGAGCTGAGGCAGCTGGGCGAAAGCCCGGCGGAACAGGCGCTGATGGCGCGCTATTTACAGTGCGCGCCGGTTTCTGAAGGCTTTCTCTGGCGGCGCTGGCTTTATCAGCTGTGGGACTGCATTGAGGGGCTGGTGCAGTATGGCGAGTTTGATCGCGCACGCTTTGATTACGCCCGGGCGCAGCTACTGCCCTGGCTGGGCTGAAGGCGCGCCGCCGCCTTTAAGCCACTGCCACGCCTGTCCCAGCGCCTCATAGACGACGCGCTCGCTGTGGCTCAGCCAGAGCGGGGAAGGCATCGCGCGCTCCCACCAGTTGAGCGGCGAGGTAATTGCCAGCTGATTAGCCGGCGCGACAAGCGGCGTTAAGCCGGCGGCGTGAAAGAAATTCAGGGCGCGTGCCATATGATTGGCGGAGGTGACCAGCAGAAAGGGCCGCTGGCTGACGACGCCGCGCACCGCGCGCGCCTCCTGTTCGGTATCTTTCGGCTGGTCCAGCACCAGAATATGATCCGGCGGCACGCCCAGGCTCAGCGCCACCGAGGCGGCGACCTGACCGTTGCTGACGGGATTCTGTCCGGCGGCGGCGCCGGTAAAGATCATCGTCGCCTGCGGGTTGCGTCGCCACTGGCGGACGCCTTCAGCGACGCGCGGCAGACTGTTGCCGATCAGGTTCGAACTCGGTGCCCAGTCGGGATTAAAGGTATAGCCGCCGCCCAGTACCACGATAAAATCGACCTTCTGGTCGCCGTTCCAGGTCGCGTAGCGCGACTCCAGCGGCAGCAGCAGGCGATCGGCGACGGGCTGCAGGCTCAGCAGTAGCAGCAGCGCCCAGCTCAGGGAGACTAAAATTTTGCCGCTTTTATGCCAGCGGCTAAACCAAAGCAGTAAAATACCCGCTGCCATCAACAGCAGCAGCATGGGTAAAGGCATCAACAGCCCACCCACCAGTTTTTTCAGTCCAAAAAACATCAAAAAAACTCCTTGTTGTCCGAAAAAACAGCAGCTGGAAAGGAAGAAGGGGATGAAAGGTTCATTCTTCATGAGCCTGTGACAAAATAGCACAAGTCTGAGCGCAGCATACCGGAGCCCACGCCATGCAGGATCGTAACTTCGACGATCTCGCGGAAAAATTTTCGCAAAATATTTACGGCACCACCAAGGGGATGGTGCGTCAGGCGATCCTCTGGGACGAGCTGGAGACGATTCTGCCGACGCTCGGCGCGGCGCCGCTGCGCGTGCTGGATGCTGGCGGCGGACTGGGGCAAATCTCCAGCGGGCTGGCGCAGCGCGGCCACCAGATCCTGCTCTGCGATCTCTCGGCGGAGATGCTGCGCCGGGCGCAGCAGCATGCCGAAGCGCAGGATGTGAGCCACAACATGCAATTCAGACAAATCGCCGTGCAGCAGGTGGGCGAGCATTTGGATACGCCGGTGGATCTGGTATTGTTTCACGCTGTGCTTGAGTGGGTCGCCGAGCCTGAAAAAGCGCTGCAGGCGCTGTTTGACGCGCTGCGTCCCGGCGGCGTGATGTCGCTGATGTTTTTTAACCGCCACAGTCTGGTGTTTCGCAATCTGACGCTGGGAAACTTCGGCTATCTGCGCGTCAATATGGCGAAGCAGAAGAAGCGTTCCCTGTCGCCCGACTACCCGCGCGATCCGGACGATGTCTACCGCTGGCTCACCGCCTGCGGCTTCGATATCGAACAGCGTACGGGGGTGCGCGTCTTCAGCGACTATATGAAAGCCCCGCCGGCGGACGGCGGAGGCGATGCGAGCATTCTTGAGATGGAGCGACGCTACTGTCGCCAGGAACCCTTTTTAAGCCTGGGACGTTATATCCACGTGACTGCGCGTAAACCAGGGCAGAAGGACGAACTATGAGTGAATTTTCCCAGACGGTACCCGAGCTGGTCAGCTGGGCGCGCAAGAACGACTTTTCCCTTGCGCTGCCGGTCGATCGTCTGGCCTTTTTGCTGGCCATCGCCACCCTGAACGGCGAGCGTATGGATGGCGAAATGAGTGAGGGAGAGCTGATCGACGCTTTCCAGCACGTCAGCAAAGCCTTTGAGCAAACCCATGAAACCGTGATGGTGCGCGCCAATAACGCCATCAACGATATGGTGCGGCAGCGCCTGATCAACCGCTTTACCAGCGAGATGACGGAAGGCCACGCCATTTATCGTCTGACGCCGCTGGCGATCGGCATCACTGACTACTATATCCGCCAGCGCGAGTTTTCGACGCTGCGCCTGTCGATGCAGTTGTCGATCGTGGCGGGCGAGCTGAAGCGCGCCGCCGATGCGGCGGAAGAGGATGGTGATGAATTCCACTGGCACCGCAACGTCTTCGCGCCGCTGAAATATTCCGTGGCGGAGATTTTCGACAGTATCGACATGACGCAGCGCCTGATGGATGAACAGCAGCAGGCGGTGAAGAACGATATCGCCGATCTGCTGAACAAAGACTGGCGCGCGGCGATCTCCAGCTGTGAAATGCTGCTGTCGGAAACCTCCGGCACGCTGCGCGAGCTGCAGGATACGCTGGAGGCGGCGGGCGACAAGCTGCAGGCCAATCTGCTGCGCATTCAGGACGCCACCCTCAGCAGCCCCGATCTCGGCTTCGTCGATAAGCTGGTATTTGACCTGCAAAACAAGCTGGATCGCATTATCAGCTGGGGCCAGCAGGCGATTGACCTGTGGATCGGCTATGACCGCCACGTCCATAAATTTATTCGAACCGCCATCGACATGGACAAGAACCGCGTATTCGCGCAGCGCTTGCGCCAGTCGGTGCAGAACTACTTCGACCAGCCGTGGGTGCTCACCTACGCCAGCGCCGATCGCCTGTTCGATATGCGCGACGAGGATCTGACGCTGCGCAACGACGAGGTAATGGGCGAACTGCCCGCCGAGCTGGAATATGAAGAGTTTAACGAAATCCGCGAACAGCTGGCGGCGATGATTGAAGAGGCGCTGCTGAGCTACAAATCTGAACAGAAACCGCTCAACCTCGCCACGGTGATGCGCGACTATCTTGCCCAGTATCCGCGCGCGCGCCACTTTGATCTGGCGCGTATCGTGGTCGATCAGGCGGTGCGTCTCGGCGTGGCGGAAGCCGATTTAGCCGGCCTGCCCGCGCAGTGGCAGGCCATTAATGATTACGGAGCCAAGGTGCAGGCACATGTCATCGACAAATATTGAACAAGTGATGCCGCTTAAGCTGGCGCAGGCACTGGCGAACCCGATTTTTCCCGCGCTCGACAGCCAGCTGCGCGCCGGTCGCCATATCGGCATTGAAGAGCTGGACCAGCACGCTTTTCTGATGGACTACCAGACCTTCCTGGAAGAGTTTTACGCCCGCTACAACGTCGAGCTTATTCGCGCGCCAGAGGGCTTTTTCTATCTGCGTCCGCGCTCTACCACCCTGATCCCGCGCTCGGTGCTCTCCGAGCTGGATATGATGGTGGGCAAGCTGCTCTGCTATCTCTACCTCAGCCCGGAGCGTCTGGCGAACGAGGGCATCTTTACCCAGCAGGAGCTCTATGACGAACTGCTGACGCTCGCCGACGAGAATAAGCTGCTCAAGCTGGTGAACCAGCGCTCGACCGGCTCCGATCTCGATCGGGCCAGGCTGCAGGAGAAAATGCGCGCCTCGCTGAGCCGACTGCGCCGACTCGGCATGGTGTGGTTTATGGGCAACGACAGCAGCAAATTCCGCATTACCGAATCGGTGTTCCGCTTTGGTGCCGACGTGCGCAGCGGCGACGATCCGCGCGAGGCGCAGCTGCGTCTGATCCGCGACGGCGAAGCCATGGCGCTCGACAGCGTGAGCGCGACCAGCGAGCAGGATGATATTGACAGCGACGCGAGTGATAGCGCGGAGGAAGAACAGGCATGATTGAACGCGGCAAATTTCGTTCGCTTACCCTGATCAACTGGAACGGCTTTTTTGCCCGCACCTTTGATCTCGACGAACTGGTCACCACCCTGTCGGGCGGTAACGGCGCAGGCAAATCCACCACCATGGCCGCCTTTGTAACGGCGCTCAT
The DNA here is from genome assembly GCF_020149765.1 of Pantoea agglomerans. NCBI lineage: Bacteria > Pseudomonadati > Pseudomonadota > Gammaproteobacteria > Enterobacterales > Erwiniaceae > Pantoea > Pantoea agglomerans. Next base: position 2,629,548 of record NZ_CP083809.1, on the reverse strand, counting down.
CCCGGATCTGACGCTGCTGCACTTCCGTAACACCACGGAAGCGGGCGCGACCAGCGGCTCGCGCGATAAGGGCCTGCACGGCAAGCTGCGCGCTGGCGTCTGCTACGCGGTGCTCGACGTTATCAACTCGCGTCACCAGCGCGTCATCGCCGGCGTTCGTCTGCAGCAGGTAGCCGGGCGCGATAAAAAGGTCGACATCAAGCCGTTCAGCATTCACGGGCTGCCGATGGATAGTCAGCCGACCGATATGCTGACCGAGATTATGAACAGCCGTCAGGCGCGCGTGCTGCCGCTGAGCGAGGTCAAAGAGCGCGTTGAAGCGCAGGAAGAGGTGCAGTTCCGCCAGTTCAGCTCGGTCACCGACTATCACGCGATGATGTTCGAGCACGGTATCGTGCCGCGCCGCCTGCGCTCCGCCGGCGATCGCAGCAAATTCTACCGGCTAATTGAAGCCTCGCTCTACGGCGGTATCTCCAGCGCCATTACCCGCTCGCTGCGCGACTATTTGCTGCCGGAAAACAGCGGCGTGCGCAAAGCGTTTCAGGATATGGAAGCGGCGCTGCGCGAGAACCGCATGACGCTGGAGGCGATTCGCGTCACGCAGTCCGATCGCGACCTGTTTAAACATCTGATCTCCGAAGCCACCAGCTATGTTTCGGCGGACTATATGCGTCACGCCAACGAGCGGCGCATCCATCTCGATGGCGCGCTGCAGCTGCGCCGCGATCTCCTCTCCAGCCGCAAACAGCTGGCCTCGGAGCAGTATCGCCATATCGAGATGGCGCGCGAGCTGGCCGAGCACGGCGGGGCGGAGAACGATCTGGAAGCGGACTATCAGGCCGCCAGCGATCATCTGAATCTGGTGCAGACCGCTATGCGCCAGCAGGAAAAAATTGAGCGCTACGAGGCCGATCTCGACGAGCTGACTCATCGTCTTGAAGAGCAGAACGAAGTGGTGGCGGAAGCGCGTGAAGCGCAGGAAGAGAACGAGGCGCGCGTCGAAGCGGCGGAGCTGGAGGTGGACGAGCTGAAAAACCAGCTGGCCGATTTCCAGCAGGCGCTCGACGTGCAGCAGACGCGGGCGATTCAGTATCAGCAGGCGCTGCAGGCGCTGGAGCGCGCCAGGACGCTCTGCCAGCTGCCCGATCTCACCATCGACAACGCCAGCGAGTGGCAGCAGCGGTTCCAGGCGACCGAAGAGGAAGCGACCGATACCCTGCTGCGTCTGGAGCAGAAGCTGAGCGTGGCGGAAGCGGCGCACAGCCAGTTTGAACAGGCGCTGGCGCTGGTAACCAGCATCGCAGGCAACGTGCCGCGCCAGGAGGCCTGGCAAACCGGCCGCGAGCTGCTGCGCGACGCCGCCAATCAGCGTCACTACGCCGAGCAGCTCTCGTCGCTGCGCCTGCGCCTTAACGAGCTGGAGCAGCGCCTGCGCGAACAGCATGAGGCGGAGCGGCTGCTGGCGGAGTTCTGCAAGCGTCAGGGCGCGCACTATGACGCCGACGCGCTGGAAGGGCTGCATAGCGAGCTGGAAGCGCAGATCGAGCAGCTCAGCGCCAGCGTTTCCGACGCGGGCGAACGCCGCATGGTGATGCGTCAGGAGCTGGAGTCGCTGCGCGAACGTATCGCCACCCTGACCGCGCGCGCGCCACACTGGCTGGCGGCGCAGGAGATCCTGACGCAGCTCAGCGAGCAGACTGGTCAGGCGCTGGAAAACAGCCAGCAGATTACCGAATATATGCAGCAGCTGCTGGAGCGCGAGCGTGAAACCACGGTAGAGCGCGACGAAATCGCCGCGCGCAAACGCGACGTGGAGCGCCAGATCGAACGTCTGAGCCAGCCCGGCGGCGCAGAAGATGCGCGCCTGACGCAGCTGGCGGAACGCTTTGGCGGCGTGCTGCTCTCTGAAATCTACGACGACGTAACGCTGGACGACGCGCCTTACTTCTCGGCGCTCTATGGTCCGTCGCGCCACGCTATCGTGGTGCCGGATCTGTCGCTGGTGCGCGAGCAGCTCGAGGGGCTGGAGGAGTGCCCGGAAGATCTCTATCTGATCGAGGGCGATCCGCAGTCGTTTGACGACAGCGTTTTCGCCGTCGAAGAGCTGCAAAACGCCGTGGTCGTGAAAGTGGCGGAGCGCCAGTGGCGCTATTCGCGCTTCCCGAAAATCCCGCTGTTCGGCCGCGCCGCGCGTGAGAATCAGCTGGAGCTGCTGCACAACGAGCGCGATCGCCTCGCGGAGCGCTACGCCACGCTCTCGTTTGACGTGCAGAAAACGCAGCGTCTGCATCAGTCTTTCAGCCGTTTTATCGGCAGCCATCTGGCGGTCGCCTTTGAAGAAGATCCCGAAGCGCAGATTCGCCAGTACAACGCGCGCCGCAGCGAGCTGGAGCGCGCGCTGAATCAGCATGAAAGCGACAACCAGCAGCAGCGCCAGCAGTATGAGCAGGCGAAAGAGGGCGTGGCGCAGCTTAACCGCCTGCTGCCGCGCGTTAATCTGCTGCTGGACGAGACGCTGGCCGATCGCTGCGACGAGATCCGCGAGCAGGTCGAAGAGGCGCAGGAGGCGGCGCGCTTCCTGCATCAGCACGGCGCGAAGCTGGCGAAGCTTGAGTCGCTGATCGGCGTCTTGCAGAGCGATCCCGAGCAGCATGAGCAGCTGCAGGCGGACTATCAGCAGGCGCAGCAGCAGCAGCGCGTCGCGCGTCAGCAGGCGTTTGCCCTGACAGAAGTGGTGCAGCGCCGCGCCCACTTCAGCTACGGCGACTCTGCCGGCATGCTCAACGGCAACAACGATCTCAGCGATAAGCTGCGTCGCCAGCTGGAACAGGCTGAAGGCGAGCGCAGCCGCGCGCGCGAACGCCTGCGCGAGCAGCGAACCCAAATGGCGCAGTACAGCCAGGTGCTGGCCTCTCTGAAAAGCTCGCACGACACCAAACGCGACATGCTGAAAGAGCTGCTGCAGGAGATGCAGGATATCGGCGTACAGGCCGACGCCAGTGCGGAAGAGCGCGCGCGCATTCGCCGCGACGAGCTTTACGCCGCGCTGAGCCACAACCGCGCGCGTCGCAACCAGCTGGAAAAGCAGCTCACCTTCTGCGAAGCGGAGATGGAGAACCTGCAGAAACGGCTGCGCGTGCTGGAGCGCGACTATCACCGCATTCGCGAGCAGGTGGTCAGCGCCAAAGCGGGCTGGTGCAGCGTGCTGCGTCTGGTGAAAGAGAACGGCGTTGAGCGACGTCTGCACCGCCGCGAGCTGGCCTACCTGAGCGGCGATGAGCTGCGCTCAATGTCAGATAAGGCGCTGGGTGCGCTGCGCCTGGCGGTGGCGGATAACGAGCATCTGCGCGACGTGCTGCGCCTGTCGGAAGATCCGAAGCGGCCAGAGCGCAAGATCCAGTTCTTTATCGCCGTCTATCAGCATCTGCGCGAACGCATCCGTCAGGATATTATCCGCACCGACGATCCGGTCGAGGCGATCGAGCAGATGGAGATCGAACTGAACCGTCTGACCGAAGAGCTGACGGCGCGCGAGCAGACGCTGGCGATCAGCTCGCGCAGCGTGTCGAATATTATCCGCAAAACCATTCAGCGCGAGCAGAACCGCATTCGCCAGCTGAACCAGGGGCTGCAGATGGTGAGCTTCGGTCAGGTGCGCAGCGTGCGGCTTAACGTGAACGTGCGCGAGGCCCACGCCACGCTGCTCGATACCCTGTCGGAAGAGCACGAGCAGCATCAGGATCTCTTTAACAGCAGCCGCCTGACCTTCTCTGAAGCGCTGGCGAAGCTCTATCAGCGCCTTAATCCGCAGATTGATATGGGTCAGCGCACGCCGCAGACCATCGGCGAAGAGCTGCTGGACTACCGCAACTATCTGGAGATGGAAGTGGAAGTTAACCGCGGCTCCGACGGCTGGCTGCGCGCCGAGAGCGGGGCGCTGTCGACCGGCGAGGCGATCGGCACCGGCATGTCGATTCTGGTGATGGTGGTGCAGAGCTGGGAAGAGGAGTCGCGCCGCCTGCGCGGCAAGGATATCTCTCCCTGCCGCCTGCTGTTCCTCGACGAAGCGGCGCGTCTCGATGCGCGATCTATCGCCACGCTGTTTGAACTCTGCGAACGCCTGGAGATGCAGCTGGTGATTGCGGCACCGGAAAACATCAGCCCGGAAAAAGGCACCACCTATAAGCTGGTCCGTAAAGTGTTCAATAACACGGAGCATGTGCACGTGGTCGGCCTGCGCGGCTTCTCTGCCGACGCGCCAGCGACGCGCCGCGACAGCGAAGAGCAGGCGGGGCTGGAGGCTGAAAACTCGCAGGTTTAATCTGGTCAAAAATTACCGCTTTCAGTAATCTGTAAACGGCATTTGTCCTGTGAGGCAAATGCCGTTTTTTATTTGTATACTCAGCATATGAGTAGCAGCCCGATTGCAGCGGATCCAGGAAACGCTGCGTGGTAAACAAATGAGGGGGCAGGGATGTTGCTGACCAATAAAACCAACAATTATGTTTTTTCGCTTCTGGCACTAGCGCTGGCCTTTACGCCGCTGCATCTGACGCACGCGGCCGTTATTGCCGCGTTACCCGGCACTACGCACGCGTCCATTTCAGTTAGCGACAGCCAGCAGCGCCTGCGCCAGGCCTTTGCCGGCAAAGAGCCACCGTTTTATCTGGCCTCGCTGGCAACCCTCTACGCGGCGCACAATATGCAGCCGATGTGGCAAGATCGCGCGGCGGTGCAGCAGTTTCAGCAGCAGCTGGCGGAAGTGGCCATGTCAGGCGTGCAGCCGCAGTTTACGCGCTGGGTCGATCGTCTGACCGATCCCGGCATCACCGGCTTTGCGCGCGACGTGGTGCTGAGCGACGCCATGCTGGGCTATCTGCAGTTCGTCTCCAGCGTACCGACGCAGGGCGAAAGCTGGCTCTACAGCAATGTGCCTTACAAGCTGGCGCAGCCGTCGGTATCGGTAGTTAATCAGTGGCAAAATGCGGTGCTGGCCGGCGGATCCGCTGCCTTTGTCGCTTCGCTGGTGCCGCAGCATCCGCAATATGCGCCGATGCACGCCGCGCTGAAGCAGCTGCTGAGCGACTCGCGCCCCTGGCCCCAGCTGAAGAATCGTGAAACGCTGCGGCCGGGTCAGGTGAGCGATGACGTTCCGGCGCTGCGCGAAATCTTACGGCGCACCGGCATGCTCGCCGCGCAGCCGGTCGCGCCGGGCCCTGCGGACGATGCGGTGCCAACCGCGCCGGTTCCGGTGAGCCAGAGCGGTCAGCCTGTGGCGGTCAGCCCATCGGCCGCCAGCGTGGGCGATCTCGCTGCGCAGACGCCGCAGCAGGCGGGCAGCGTGCAGAACGGCACCGCTGATGCGGTCAGCGACAACGTCTATGACGCCGCGCTGGTAGAGGGCGTTAAACGCTTCCAGCAGTGGCAAGGGCTCGGCAGCGACGGCGCTATCGGGCCGCGCACCCGTGAATGGCTTAACGTGACGCCGCAGATGCGCGCCGCGCTGCTGGCGCTGAATATCCAGCGTTTGCGTCTGCTGCCGGACGATATGCACAACGGCATCATGGTCAATATCCCTAACTTCTCGCTGACCTACTACAACAACGGCAACAAGATCCTGTCGTCGCGCGTGATTGTCGGGCGTCCCGACCGTAAAACGCCGCTGATGCGCAGCGCGCTGAATAACGTGGTGCTTAACCCGCCGTGGAACGTGCCGACGACGCTGGTGCGTCAGGACATCATTCCCAGGGTGAAGCAGGATCCGAGCTATCTCTACAAGCACGGCTATACGCTGCTCTCCGGCTGGAGCGCGGACGCGGAGGTTATCGATCCCAGCATGATTGACTGGAGCATGGTCTCCGCCTCGTCGTTCCCCTATCGCCTGCGCCAGGCGCCGGGCAACACCAACTCGCTGGGCCGCTATAAGTTCAACATGCCGAGTTCGGACGCGATCTACCTGCACGACACGCCCAACCACGCCTTGTTCCAGCGCGATATCCGCGCGCTCAGCTCAGGCTGCGTGCGCGTCAATAAAGCGTCAGAGCTGGCGGGACTGCTGCTGCAGGATGCTGGCTGGAATGACTCTCGCATCTCCGATCAGCTAAAACAGGGGGATACGCGTTATGTTCCGATCCGCCATCGCATTCCGGTCAATTTGTACTATCTGACCGCCTGGGTTGCTGATGACGGCAAGCCGCAATTCCGCACAGATATTTACAATTATGATAATCCGGCGCGTTCGGGTAGCCAGGTGCTCACGCGCGCAGGGCAGCTACTGCTCTAATCCTTGATTTTTAACCGCTGTTGTTCTACCCACCTCTTTTTTGCTCTGTTTTACTCTGGCGACCCTGATGAGGGTCGCCGCACAAACCTGAGTAAGGTCGGTTGACGTGACCCGGCCAGCCGGTTATGGTTCGGCCTTGTGCGGTTTTTGCACATTTCGTTGGCTTCAATCTCAGGTAACCGTTTTTCATGTCCAGTTTTAACTTAACACGTCGCAAATTGCTTCTTGGCGGAACGGCTGTGGCCGGCATGGCGCTGCTGCCTGACGCCGCTATCGCCTCGCTTTCAACGTCGCGTCCTCGCGTGCTGACGCTGAGCAATCTTCACACCGGTGAAACCCTTAAAACTGAGTTTTTTAATGGGAAAAGTTACGATAAGAGCGAGCTGGCTCGCCTGAACCACTTTTTCCGCGATTATCGCGCCAATCTGACGAAAAGCATCGATCCCCATCTCTTTGATCAGATCTATCGACTGCAGACGCTGCTGGGAACCCGCAAGCCGATCCAGCTGGTCTCCGGCTATCGCTCGCTGGCGACCAACAATATGCTGCGCGAAAGCGGCCCGGGCGTAGCGAAGCACAGCTATCACACCAAAGGGCAGGCGATGGATTTTCATATCGAAGGCATTGCGCTGAATAACATCCGCAAAGCGGCCTTAACAATGCGCGCGGGTGGTGTAGGATATTATCCTCGCAGCAACTTCGTTCATATTGATACCGGGCCGGTACGGCACTGGTAATGACGCCGGCAACGCTGCGTGCGCCGGCCATGGAGCGTTATGAACTACCACATTATTCCCGTTACCGCCTTTGCGCAGAACTGTTCGGTTATCTGGTGTGAGGCGACGCGCGACGCCGCCCTGGTCGATCCCGGCGGCGATGCGGCGACCATTATCGCAACGCTCCAGCAGCTCGATCTTACCCCTCGCCAGATTTTACTGACGCACGGCCATCTGGATCACGTCGGCGCGGCGGCGGAGCTGGCGGCGCACTATCAGGTGCCAGTTGTTGGCCCGCACCGGCTGGATGCCTTCTGGCTGGACGCGCTGCCGACGCAGAGCCGCATGTTTGGTCTGGCTGAGTGTGCGCCCCTTACGCCAGATCGCTGGCTGGAGGAGGGCGACAGCGTGCAGGTCGGGGAGGTGGAGCTGGCGATCCTGCATACGCCGGGGCATACGCCCGGCCATATCGTCTTTTTCGACCGCGCAGGCCGTCTGCTGATTTCCGGCGATGTGATTTTCCACGGCGGCGTAGGGCGAACCGATTTCCCGCAGGGCAGCCATCAGGATTTGATCGCCTCAATTAAAGAGAAGCTGCTGCCGCTGGGTGACGATATTACCTTTGTTCCCGGCCACGGCAGCATCTCGACGCTGGGGCGTGAACGTATCAGCAATCCTTTTCTGCAATAAAAAATGGGCCGTAGCGGCCCATTCTCTCTCCTGACGCAGGCGTCTCAGCGCAAAGCATCCCGCGCGGGGGCGGGATGCGCGGCTGTTTTACAGCACTGCGACAATCGCCTCGCACAGCGCCGACATATTATCTGGCGTCATACCCGCCACGTTCACCCGGCCGGAATTGACCGCATAGACGGCAAACTCGTCACGCAGACGGATAACCTGATCTTTGGTCAGGCCGCTAAAAGAGAACATGCCGTTCTGCTGGATAATGAAGCTGAAATCGCGCGTTGCGCCTTTCTCCGCCAGGGTATTCACAAACAGCTGACGCATACGCTGGATGCGCTGACGCATATCGGTCAGCTCCTGCTCCCAGATGGTACGCAGCGCCTGATTGCTGAGTATGGTTGCCACTACCGCGGCGCCGTGCGCCGGCGGGTTGGAGTAGTTGGCGCGAATAGTGTACTTCACCTGGCTAAAGGCGGTGTCAGCGGTCGCTGCATCGGCCGCCACCAGGGTGATGGCGCCTACACGCTCATTGTATAAGCCGAAGTTTTTAGAGTAAGAGCTGGCGACAATCAGCTCCTGATGCGAGGCGGCGAAAATACGCAAGCCTTCCGCATCTTCATTCAGGCCGCGCGCAAAGCCCTGATAGGCGAAATCGAATAGCGGCAGCCAGCCTTTTGCCTGAGATAGCTGCGCCAGCTGGCTCCACTGCTCTGCCGTGGGATCGATGCCGGTCGGGTTATGGCAGCAGCCGTGGAACAGAACCACATCGCCTGCTTTGGCTTCCTGCAGCGCGGCCAGCATGCCGTCAAAGTCGAGCTGGTGGTTTTCCGCATCGTAGTAAGCGTATTCGCACACCTCCAGACCCGCTGCGTTAAACACATTTTTATGGTTCGGCCAGCTTGGATTGCTCACCCAGACGCGCTTAACCGTTGTCTGCGTGGCGAGAAAATCTGCCGCAACGCGCAGTGCGCCGGTGCCGCCGGGGGTCTGCGCGGTGCGCGCGCGGCCAGCGACAATCAGCGGGTTCTCTGCGCCAAACAGCAGCTCCTGAGTACAGCGCGCAAAATCGGCCAGGCCATCAATGCTGAGGTAATTTTTTGTGGTCTCGTTTTCCAGCAGATACTGCTCGGCTTTTTTTACGCTGGTGAGCACCGGCGTATTGCCGGTTTCATCTTTATAAACGCCGATGCCAAGGTTGATTTTGTGCGGGCGGTCATCAGCGCGAAACAGATCGGCCAGCCCAAGAATAGGATCGGCGGGTGCCGCAGAGATAGATTCAAACATGAGTCGTGTCCAGTAGCGTGAACTTTAACGAAATGAGCCTTCAGGTTAACGTCAGCGCTGCGCATTGCCAACCGTTTACGCAAAAAATCGTTGCCGGGCGTCGAAGATGACGCGGGCGCAGGAAAAACATAACAAGGGCGCCGCTAAGGGGCGAATAGCAGGCATAAAAAAAAAGAGCCGAAGCTCCGTTTTTTCTGCGACAGGTAACTTAGAACTGGTAAACCAGGCCTACTGCTACGGTGTCGTCGGTGTTCAGACCCAGGGGGTTGTTGTCATCCAGCTGGTTGATCTGATAGTCAACATAGGTCGACATGTTTTTGTTGAAGTAGTAGGTTGCGCCCACGTCGATGTATTTAACCAGGTCAGCATCGCCCACGCCTTCGATGTCTTTGCCTTTAGACTGCACGTAGGCGATAGACGGACGCAGACCGAAGTCGAACTGATACTGTGCAACCAGCTCGATGTTCTGTGCTTTGTTAGCGAAGCCAGTAGTCGTGAAGGTTGAACCGTTTGCCAGCGTGCCTGTTGCTGTAAACGGAGTTGAGTTACGGGTTTCACCGTACATCGCCGCGAGGTAGACATTATTCGCGTCATATTTGATCGCGGTAGCCCAGTTCTCAGCACGCTTGCCAGCGCCCTGGCCTGTGGTGGTGGTAACGCCATCACCGCCAACATCAGCAGGAGGAGTAACGGTAGTTTTCGCACCTGCAGCCTGGCTGTCAGTACGATCGCTGCTGCTGTATGCGCCTACGATACCCAGGCCGATCGGCGAGGTGTAAGAGGTTGACAGGCCCCAGCCGTCGCCGTTAGCACGACGATCGTTATCAGAACGCTCGTTTTTACCCTGATACTGTGCCGCGAAGTCCCAGCCATCTACCAGGCCGAAGAAGTTTTTGTTGCGGTAGGTCAGCAGGCCGGTGCTACGACCGTTCATAAAGTTGTCTGAATAGCCAGAGTGGCCGCCGAATTCTGGCAGCATATCGGTCCAGCCGATGGCGTCGTAGACAACGCCGTAGTTACGACCGTAGTCGATTGAACCAGCGTCGCCGAATTTCAGACCGGCAAAGCCCAGACGGGTGCGGTTGCCGTCCTGAGCGTCAGAACCTTCAGAGTTGTTAGCCTGAACGTTGTATTCCCACTGACCGTAACCGGTCAGCTGGTCGTTAATCTGAGTTTCACCCTTGAAGCCGAAGCGAACATAAGTTTTATCGCCATCGTTATCAGTATTATCAGAGAAATAGTGCAGACCAACAGCCTTGCCATACAGGTCCAGCTTGTTGCCGTCTTTATTATAAATTTCTGCTGCGTTTGCTGCACCTGCAGCTAACAGAGCAGGGATAACCACTGCAAGAATGTTGCGCTTCATCATTATTTATTACCCTCATTGGAGTTTATTCGGACACCTGCCACTGCCGTCAAGAAACCGTTACGGAACCCTGAAAGAAGTTTGGTGTCTTCCTGTGTCTGCACGCATCTTTCCATCCCGAAGCGGGATATGCCACACTGAAAATGCTACTAAACTCGTAATCTGGTTTCTAAAAGAAAATTTGTATTACAAAATGTAAATATCGGGGAACTTTGTGAGAGAACTCATAATTTACAAAAATAAAAAAAGGCCGGCAGTGCCGACCTCGTTATATATATGAATTTCTTATAATTAATAGATAATTTTAGAAATTTGCATTACGCGGGGTACGTGGGAAAGGGATAACGTCCCTTACATTTTGTACGCCGGTGACATAGGCGATTAAACGTTCAAAGCCTAAACCAAAGCCGGAATGGGGCACGGTACCGTAGCGACGCAGATCGCGATACCACCAGTAATCTTCTTTGTTCAGGCCCATCTCTTCCATACGCGCGTCCAGCACGTCGAGACGCTCTTCACGCTGCGAACCGCCAATAATTTCGCCGATGCCCGGCGCGAGCACGTCCATCGCCGCCACGGTTTTATTGTCTTCGTTAAGGCGCATATAGAACGCTTTGATATCTTTCGGGTAGTTTTTCACCACCACCGGCGCTTTAAAGTGCTGCTCGGCCAGATAGCGCTCATGCTCGGAAGAGAGATCGATGCCCCAGGAGACCGGGTTCTCAAAGGTCTGCCCGCAGTTTTCCAGAATGCTAATGGCGTCGGTGTAGTCCACCTGTGCGAAGTCGGTGGAGATAAAGCGCTGTAGACGCTCAACCGCCTCTTTATCCACGCGCTCGGCAAAGAACGCCATATCGTCAGCGCGCTCGTCCAGTACCGCTTTAAACACATATTTCAGCATCGCTTCGGCGAGCGCGGCGGCGTCATCCAGCGTGGCGAAGGCAATTTCCGGCTCCAGCATCCAGAACTCCGCCAGGTGGCGGCTGGTGTTGGAGTTTTCCGCGCGGAAGGTGGGGCCGAAGGTGTAGATTTTCGACAGGGCGCAGGCGTAGGTTTCACCGTTCAGCTGGCCGGAAACGGTCAGGAAGGCCTCTTTACCGAAGAAATCTTCGTTAAAGTCCACGGCGCCCTGCGGCGTGCGCGGCAGGTTTTCCAGATCCAGCGTTGAGACGCGGAACATCTCGCCAGCACCTTCGGTGTCTGAAGCGGTGATCAGCGGCGTCGACACCCAGAAGTAGCCGTTTTCGTGGAAGAAGCGATGCAGCGCCTGCGCCAGGGTATGGCGTACGCGCGCCACGGCGCCGATCAGGTTGGTGCGCGGACGCAGGTGCGCCACTTCACGCAGGTATTCGATGCTGTGACGCTTCGCCGCCATCGGATAGGTGTCGGGATCGTCCACCCAGCCGGTCACTTCCACGCGGGTCGCCTGAATCTCAAACGCCTGGCCCTGGCCCGGTGAGGCCACCACGGTGCCGGTCACGATCACGGAGCAGCCGGTGGTCAGGTGCAGAACCTCATCCTGATAATTATTCAGAGAATTATTCACAACGGCCTGAACGGGATTAAAGCAGGAACCGTCATAAACGGCGACGAAGGAAAGACCGGCTTTTGAATCTCTGCGGGTACGCACCCAACCACGTACGGTGACTTCACTGTCAACCGCGACGCGACCGTGCAGTACGTCCGCTACAGGCACTACGCTCATAAATATCTCTCTATATAGAAGAAGTGAGTTTAAACAATCTCCCCAGACCGGGGTGTTGCTATGTTACTTGCGAGTCGCAAGGAAACAAGCAAAATCCGGCGGGAGGGGAGATTTATTACAGCAGAAGCGGGGCGCGTCAACGCCCCGATAAAGCGAGGATTAGCTGGCTTTTTTCACCAGCGGCAAATCGAAGGCTTTGCGCAGGGCGCGAACGAAGGCCTGATCCTGACAGATGGTTTTGCCCGGACTGTCAGAGAGCTTCGCCACCGGCTTGCCGTTGCACTCCACCAGTTTAATCACGATATTGAGCGGCCTGACGCCGGGAATATCGCAGGTCAGGCGCGTGCCAATGCCAAACACTACGCCGGCGCGCTGGCCGAAATGGCGATAGAGCGCCAGCGCCTTATCCAGATCGAGATTGTCGGAAAAGACCAGGGTTTTGCTGTGCGGATCGATGCCCAGCTTCTCATAGTGGGCCAGCGCCTTTTCGCCCCATTCGACGGGATCGCCTGAATCGTGGCGCAGCCCCTGATAGCGGCTGGCGAAGTTCACGCCGAAGTCGCGCAGAAAAGCGTCCATCGCGATGCAGTCGGTCAGCGCGATGCCCAGCTCGCCGTCATACTCGTCAAGCCACGCCTGCAGCGCCGCGCGCTGGCTGTTGGCCAGCACCGGGCTGATTTGCTGAAAGGCCTGAAACCACTCGTGCGCCTGGGTGCCGACCGGCGTCAGCGCCAGGCGGCGCGCCAGATCGTAGTTGCTGGTGCCAATCAGCCAGGGGAACTCCTGCTTCAGGGTGGCGACGATGGCCTGCTGCACCTCCTGCGAAAAACGACGGCGGGTGCCGAAGTCCATCAGGCGAAAGCGCGACATATCGATGTCGGCAACCTCGCGCCGAAAAGCGCTCAGCTTCTGCTGCAGATGGTCAACCGCCTGCTGCGCGCCCACCAGCGGTGAACGGTGGCGATGCACTACCTCGCTGATCAGCGCCAGCAGCGGCACCTCCCAGAGAATGACCTCGCGCCAGGGTCCGGTGATGCGGATAGCGAGATGGCCGTCGCGATTGCGCACCTGCACCTGGTCGGGGTTATAACGAAAATCGCGCAGCCAGTTAAGGTAGTCGGCGTGGAAGAAGGGCAGGCTGGAGAGATACGTATATTCGTCATCGGTCAGCGCTAGCGTCTGCATGGCGTTAATGGCCTCGCGAATCTCGTTCGCATAGAGACCGAGCAGATCGTCGCCGCGGCAACGAAACTCAGCCGCCACCGTGACGTCGTGATAACGGTGGAAGACGGCTTGCTGCATATGAAGCTTGTAGGCGTCCGTATCCAGCAGGGAAGTTAGTATCGGGGAAGCATGTCCTGTCATGGTGCGTTTCAGCATCCTGTTCGGCGGCGCAGAGCCCGGTGTGTGAAAGTCATAAAGACGCAGGAGTATAAATCAGTAACTGCGACCGATCACAGCATATTTCACGCCTGTGGGTCGAGGGTAAAACGTGCCGTTGTTAATGAATTGTAGCTATTTATGCCGCGATGCGCATTGTGCATGGCAAGCTAAAGGCAACGCGCTTAGACTTTGGCGGTAAACCTATAACAATGCGAGACGGAATATGACGCAACAGCCCCAAATTAAATATCGCCACGACTATCGTGCGCCGGATTACACCATCACCGACATCGACCTGACCTTTGCGCTCGACGCCGCGACAACGCGCGTCACCGCCATCAGCCAGGTTAAACGTCTCGGCGATGCGCAGGCTGAGCTGCGTCTCGATGGCGAAGCGTTAACCCTGATCGCCATTGAAGTGGATGGCGCGCCCTGGAGCGCGTACCGTCAGGAAGAGGGCGCGCTGGTGCTGAGCCAGCTGCCGGAGCAGTTTCAGCTCAGGATCGTCAACGATATCCATCCCGATAAAAATACCGCGCTGGAAGGGCTCTATCAGTCTGGCGAAGCGCTCTGCACCCAGTGCGAAGCGGAAGGCTTCCGCCATATTACCTGGTATCTCGATCGCCCGGATGTGCTGGCGCGCTTTACCACCACGATTATCGCTGACGAAGCGCGCTATCCCTACCTGCTCTCCAACGGCAACCGCATCGACGGCGGCAAAGCGGAGCAGGGCAAACACTGGGTGAAATGGCAGGATCCCTTCCCGAAGCCCTGCTATCTCTTTGCGCTGGTCGCGGGCGATTTCGACGTGCTGCGCGACAGCTTTACAACCCGCTCCGGCCGCGACGTGGCGCTGGAGATCTTCGTCGACCGCGGCAATCTGGATCGCGCCGACTGGGCGATGACTTCGCTGAAAAACAGCATGAAGTGGGACGAGGAGCGCTTCGGCCTCGAGTATGACCTCGACATCTTTATGATTGTTGCCGTCGACTTCTTCAATATGGGGGCGATGGAGAATAAAGGGCTGAACGTCTTTAACTCTAAATATGTGCTGGCGAAGGCGGAAACCGCCACCGATAAAGACTATCTCGGTATCGAAGCGGTGATCGGCCACGAATATTTCCACAACTGGACCGGCAACCGCGTTACCTGCCGCGACTGGTTCCAGCTCAGCCTGAAAGAGGGGCTGACGGTGTTCCGCGACCAGGAGTTCAGCTCCGATCTTGGCTCGCGCGCGGTTAACCGCATCGATAACGTACGCGTAATGCGCGGCGCGCAGTTCGCCGAGGACGCCAGCCCGATGGCGCACCCGATCCGCCCGGATCAGGTGATGGAGATGAACAACTTCTATACCCTGACCGTCTACGAGAAGGGATCGGAAGTGATCCGCATGATGCACACGCTGCTTGGCGAAGAGAACTTCCAGAAAGGAATGCAGCTCTATTTTGAGCGCCACGACGGCAGCGCGGCGACCTGCGACGACTTTGTGCAGGCGATGGAAGATGCCTCCAATGTCGATCTGTCGCAGTTCCGCCGCTGGTACAGCCAGAGCGGCACGCCGGTGCTGACGGTGCGCGACGACTATAACCCCGAGCTGGAGCAGTATACGCTGCACGTCACGCAGCACACGCCGCCCACTGCCGATCAGAAAGAGAAGCTACCGCTGCATATCCCGCTCGATATCGAGCTCTATGACGGCGAAGGCAAGGTGATCCCGCTGCAGCACAATGGCCATCCGGTGCACCACGTGCTGAACGTGACCGAGGAGTTCCAGACCTTTATCTTCGATAACGTTTACTTCCAGCCGGTGCCGTCGCTGCTGCGCGAATTCTCCGCGCCGGTGAAGCTCGACTATAAGTGGAGCGACGCTCAGCTTACCTTCCTGATGCGCCACGCGCGCAACGACTTTGCGCGCTGGGATGCGGCGCAGAGCCTGCTGGCTACCTATATCCGCCTTAACGTGGCGCGCCATCAGCAGGGCCAGCCGCTCTCGCTGCCGCTGCACGTTGCCGACGCCTTCCGCGCGGTTCTGCTGGACGAGGGGCGCGATCCGGCGCTGACCGCACAGATCCTGACGCTGCCGGGAGAGAATGAGATCGCCGAGCTGTTCGAGGTGATCGATCCCCAGGCCATTGCGGTGGTACGTGAAGCGCTGGTGCGCACGCTGGCCGCCGAGCTGGCGGATGAGTTCTATGCCGTCTACAACGCTAATCAGCAGGGCGAGTACCGCATTGAGCACGACGCGATGGGGCAGCGCGCCCTGAAGAACGTCTGCCTGTACTATCTGGCGTTCGGCGAAACTGCGCTGGCGGACAGGCTGGTACAGACGCAGTATCAGCAGGCGAACAATATGACGGATGCGCTGGCGGCGCTGGCGGCGTCGGTTGCGGCGCAGCTGCCGTGCCGCGGCGCGCTGCTGGCGCACTACGACGAGCGCTGGCATCGGGATGGTCTGGTGATGGACAAGTGGCTGATGCTGCAGGCGACCAGCCCGTCGCCGGACGCCTTGCAGAAGGTGCGCGAGCTGCTGCATCATCGCTCGTTCACCATGAGCAATCCCAACCGCATCCGCGCGCTGATCGGCGCGTTCGTTTCCGGCAATCCGTCAGCGTTCCACGCTAAAGACGGCAGCGGCTATCAGTTCCTGGTGGAGATGCTGACCGATCTTAATACCCGCAATCCGCAGGTAGCGGCACGGATGATCGAGCCGCTGATCCGTCTGAAGCGCTACGATGCCGATCGTCAGGCGATGATGCGTCAGGCGCTGGTGACGCTGCAGGGGCTGGATAAGCTGTCAGGCGATCTCTATGAGAAGATCACCCGCGCGCTGAACGCTTAAGCGGCAAAGGCGGGTAAATCCCGCCTTTTGGTTAGCCAACAACGGTGCTGACGCGGATGGCAGGGTCCGATCGCAAAGTCGCTCAAGGCATCCATGCGCGCTCGACCCGCGACATCCCTGTCGCGGGACGCTTTGCTCTTCGGACCCTGCCATTCGCGTATTATGCCAGGGTGCCGTTTGCTTTAACGCTGGTGGGCGTAGCGCACCGGCTGCTCGCTTTCGCTGCGGCGCATCACGCGATCCAGCACCTCCGCCTCCAGCTCCGCCAGCCTGACCGATCCGCGACGACGCGGACGCGGCAGGTCCACCAGCAAATCAAGCCCGATCTGTCCCTCTTCGATCAGCAGCACGCGATCCGCCATCGCGACGGCTTCGCTGACGTCATGGGTCACCAGCAGCACGGTAAAATGGTGCTGCTGCCATAGCGACTCAATCAGCCCCTGCATTTCAATACGCGTCAGCGCGTCAAGGGCGCCGAGCGGCTCGTCGAGCA
Organism: Pantoea agglomerans; assembly: GCF_020149765.1. Taxonomy (NCBI): domain Bacteria; kingdom Pseudomonadati; phylum Pseudomonadota; class Gammaproteobacteria; order Enterobacterales; family Erwiniaceae; genus Pantoea; species Pantoea agglomerans. The sequence continues at coordinate 2,612,795 of NZ_CP083809.1, read as the reverse complement.
GCAGCAGCCCCGGACGGTGGATCAGCGCACGCGCCAGCGCCACACGCTGCTTCTGGCCGCCGGAGAGTGCGGCGGGCCACTCATTAGCGCGCTCCGCCAGCCCGACCGCCTCCAGCGCTTCCAGCGCCGCGCTGCGCCATTCGCGCCCCTTCAGGCCGAGACCGACATTATCGATCACCCGTTTCCACGGCAGCAGGCGCGCATCCTGAAACATCAGGCGGGTATCTTCACGCGCGGTGTGCAGCGGCGCGTTGCCCGCCAGCAGCTCGCCCCGCGTGGTCTGCTCCAGCCCCGCCAGCAGGCGCAGCAGCGTACTCTTGCCGCAGCCGCTGCGTCCCACCACCGCGACAAACTGGCCGGAGGGAATATGCAGATCGATATTATTCAGGATAGTGCGGCTGCCGTACTGCTTGCTGACGCCGTTGACGCCAACCGGCGTACCGGCATTTAGTCGCGCCGGAGAGAGTGAAGTGCTCATGCGTTCTCCTCCTTCAGTTGATAAGCCGGATGCCAGCGCAGCCAGATGCGCTCCAGCAGCAGGGCGGCGACATCCGCCAGCTTGCCGAGCAGGGCGTAAAGAATAATGGCGACCACCACCACGTCGGTTTGCAGGAATTCACGCGCGTTCATCGCCAGATAGCCGATGCCCGAGTTAGCGGAAATCGTCTCGGCGACAATCAGCGTCAGCCACATCAGGCCGAGCGCGAAACGTACGCCGACCATAATCGAGGGCAGGGCGCCGGGCAGGATAACCTGAAGAAACAGGCTCCAGCCCGAAAGGCCGTAGCTGCGCGCCATCTCTACCAGGCCGCGATCGATATTGCGAATGCCGTGGTAGGTATTGAGGTAGATCGGAAACAGCGTGCCGAGCGCCACCAGAAAAATCTTCGCCGCCTCGTCGATGCCGAACCAGAGGATCACCAGCGGGATCAGCGCCAGATGCGGCACGTTGCGCAGCATCTGCACTGAGGTGTCGAGCAGCCGCTCGCCCAGACGCGAGGTGCCGGTGATCAGCCCCAGCAGCAGCCCAATGGAGCCGCCGATGCTAAAGCCGATCAGCGCACGCCAGCCGCTGATGGCAAGGTGCTGCCACAGCTCGCCGCTGGCGGCCAGATGCCAGAAGGTGATAACGATATTTTCCGGCGACGGCAGAATGCGCGTCGAAAGCAGCCCGGTCTGCGAGGCAATTTGCCAGACCACCACCAGCAGCGCCGGGAACACCCAGGGCACCAGCTGGTTGGTAATGCGTTTAGTGGTTTTCGCCATGATCTCTCTCTCAGCTCTGCGACACTTTCTGCGGGCGGAAATCGTTGGCGACGGTTTCGCCAAACGCCTGCACGTTGCGCGGTTGCGGGATCTGCGGCACCTCAAGGTCGAGATGCGGGAAGAGCAGCTCGCCGACGCGATACGCCTCTTCCAGATGCGGATAGCCGGAAAGAATAAAGGTCTCGATGCCGAGGTCGGCGTACTCCTGCATGCGCGCGGCAACGGTGGGGCCATCGCCCACCAGCGCAGTGCCTGCACCGCCGCGCACCAGGCCGACGCCCGCCCACAGGTTCGGACTGATTTCCAGCTGGTCGCGGCGGCCGCTGTGCAGCGCCGCCATACGCTGCTGGCCGACGGAATCGGTGCGGGCGAAGGCGGCCTGCGCCTTCGCAATAGTGGCGTCGTCGAGATGGGCAATCAGACGATCGGCGGCGCGCCAGGCTTCATCGCTGGTTTCACGAACGATAACGTGCAGACGGATGCCGAAGCGTACCTTGCGTCCTTGCGCCGCCGCTTTGGCGCGCACCTGTTCAATCTTCTCTTTTACCAGCGCCGGCGGTTCGCCCCAGGTGAGGTAGACGTCGACCTGTTCAGCGGCGAGATCCTGCGCCGGTTCGGAGGAGCCGCCGAACCAGAGCGGCGGACGTGGCTGCTGCACCGGGTCGAACAGCAGGCGCGCGCCGCGCACCCTGACATACTTGCCGGCGTAATCGACCGTTTCGCCCTCCAGCACGCGACGCCAGACGCGGGTAAACTCCGCCGACTCGACATAGCGCTCATGGTGGTCGAGAAAGACGCCGTCGCCCGCCAGCTCTTCCGGATCGCCGCCGGTCACCAGATTGAACAGCGCGCGGCCGTTAGAGAGGCGATCCAGCGTCGCGGCCTGGCGCGCCGCCTGGGTCGGCGAAATCACACCGGGGCGCAGCGCCACCAGAAAGCGCAGGCGCTGCGTCACCGGGATCAGCGAGGCGGCCACCAGCCAGGCGTCTTCGCACGAGCGACCGGTAGGGATTAGCACGCCGCCGAAGCCCAGACGGTCAGCGGCCTGCGCGATCTGCTGCAAATAGCCATGGTCGACCGGGCGCGCCCCTTCTGAGGTGCCAAGATAGTGTCCGTCGCCGTGCGTCGGAAGAAACCAGAATACGGATAAGCTCATTATTCGCTCCTTACTGAAGAGGGGTGCTGGGATGCCAGATGCGATCGGCGATCGTCAGTTTTACCGGCACTAGGTGGCTGGAATAAAACAGGTCGGCGGTATGCTGCTGCGCAGCGGCGGTTCGCGCGCTGACCGGCGAAATATGGGTCGGCGGACGGTGATCGAGGTAGCTGGCGATAACCGGCTTCGGCAGGCCCATCGCGGCGGCAAGCAGATTGATACTCTGCTCGCGCTGGCTCTGCGTCAGCGCGTCAGCCTGGCTAAAGGTATCCAGCACCTGCTGCACGAAAGCGCCGTTCTGCTCAGTAAACTTGCGCGTCGCCAGATAGAACGATCCGGTCAGATTAAGCTGGCTGCCGTCGGCCAGCACGCGCACGTTGCCCTGCTGCAGCGCGGCGGAGTAGTAGGGATCCCAGATCGCCCAGGCGTCTACGTCGCCCTGCTGAAAGGCGGCGCGGGCATCGGCGGGCGTCAGATAAACCGGCTGAATATCCTTAAAGCTCAGCCCTTCACGCTGCAGCGCGCGCAGCAGCAGATTGTGGGAGCTGGAGCCTTTTTGAAACGCGACCTTTTTCCCTTTCAGATCGGCGACGCTGTTGAGCGGACTGTTCTTCGCCACCAGGATCACCTCCGCTTTCGGCTTAGGCGGCTCCGAGCCGACGTAAAGCAGATCGGCGCCCGCCGCCTGAGCAAACAGCGGTGGTATATCGCCGGTGCTGCCCAGGTCAATACTGTCGACGTTTAGCGCCTCCAGCATCTGCGGACCCGCGGGAAATTCGATCCACTGGATTTTGGTATCGGGGAAACGCTGCTCCAGCAGCCGGTGCGATTTCGCCAGCACCATGCTGACGGAACCTTTCTGATAGCCGATGCGAATCTGCGTGGGGGCGTCCGCCGCCTGCGCCTGCAGGCTCAGTACGGCAAGTGCGGCGAGTAGCCAGCCAGTGATGCTTTTCATATCGGTTTCTTCCTTTAAACAGCCTGAGCCAGCGGCTTATGATGGCGGGTCAACGCCAGCCAGAACGCCTCCACCGCCTCATCGAGCCGGCGCGCCAGCGCTGCCTGCAGCTCCGGCTGGCGATCGTAATGGGTAATCTGATGATCTTCGGCAAATACGCCGTGCAGGATCTCCTGCGCCTTCAGCGCGTTCAGCACCGGCTTCAGGGCGTAATCGACCGCGAGCATATGCGCCACGCTGCCGCCGCTGGCCAGCGGCAGCACGACTTTGTGCTCCAGGGCGCGTTCGGGCAGCAGATCGAGCAGGGTTTTCAGCGCGCCGGAGAAAGAGGCTTTATAAACCGGCGTGGCGACGATAACGCCGTCGGCGGCGAGCAGATCGTCGCGCAGCGCCAGCAGCGCCGGGGCATCGAAACGCGCATTAATCAGATCGTCTGGCTGAAAGTTCTGGATATTCCAGGGGATAACCTCAACGCCACGCGCTTCCAGCGCGCGCTGGCAAAGGGTAAGCAGCGAGGTTGAACGTGACGGGAAACGCGGGCTGCCAGCTAGCGTAATAACTCGCATCGTTACTCCTTATAACTGAAAGTTATTGATTAGCTATTGTTGAGAACTGATGCTCACATCCTGACAGAGCGGGGAGGAGGGCTTAAATGATTTATCCGGCAATCTAAAGGTGAAAAGTGCAAAACGCGCTGCTTTATTAATGAAAGGGTTGCCGCAGCGGACGGTGCGGGCTTTAGAAAAATCCTAAAAGACTAAAGCAGGTCCAGACGGATTCTTTACTCCGGCTAAACAAATAGCAGCAAAAGTATTTGCATACCGGGGGAACAGGGGAAGTAATCAGGTTAGCTAAACCGCGCAATATGTAACCGGCAAACTTTTTGGCGCGCTGTTAAGCGCAAAAATGTGACAAATGTCACTATGCCTGATGGGCTGGGGGGCCGCTATCGCTATTATCAGAATATCGCCATGCAGGCGGCGGCAGTTAAGGAGAGATAAATTCCGTTCAGTGATAATAAAGTAACCAGACTGAAACGCTTTGTGACCTTTTTTACGTTTAAAAATGTTGCCTGTTTCGCCAGAAAAGTTAAGCGAAGTAAAGTAACCGCTGCGCATCCCCTTTGATACTTTACCTGCCGTGATAGATTCAGCGCCGGACGCACCTCTTAATAAAAGGCTGGCCCTGTTAATAGAAAAAAGCTTCTGCTTATACTATTCCACCATGAGAAGAGATTCGCTGATTGCGTCTCGTTTAATTCTTTCTGCGCCATGCTTTAACACAAATTTAATATTTGTGTAATGCTCGTGCTTTTTCTTTTAATCGAACCAGAGAAAGATGTATGGCAAAGACGCTGCTATCAGTCATCATTCCCACTTATAACGTGGAAAAATATATTGTCGAATGTGTCGACTCCCTGTTGCGTCAGGCTGACGCGACCACGGAAATTATCATTGTTAACGACAGCTCCACTGATGGAACCCTGGCACTGGTAGAGCAGAAATATGGCCACCAGCCACAGGTTCGCATTATCACCACCCCCAACGGCGGCGCGGGTAAAGCGCGTGATACCGGCATCGACGCCGCGCAGGGGGAGTTTGTTTTCTTCTGCGATCCAGACGATATCGTACCGGAAGGCTTTGTGGCCGAACTGCAGCAGGTCACTGCCGCGCACCCTGACGTTGACCTGTTTTGCTTTAGTTCGCAGATGTTTGAGGATGGCCGTGAAAACCAGACCCGTCCGAAAGTGCGCCACGACCAGTTCGGCCTGCAGTCGCCGCAGCAGGTGCTGTCGCGTCTGCTCAATAACGGCTCCTATACCTCCGCAGCCTGGAATTACGCGGTGAAAAGAAGCCTTATCGTGCAGCACGGCCTGCGTTTTGTCGATCGCGTGCATGAGGATCATAAATTCACGCTGTCGGTCTTCGTTCAGGCGACGCGCGCCTGGGTGAGCCAGCACGTTTACTATCTTCAGCGCGTCCGCAGCGGCTCGCTGACTAACAGCCGTAAAAATGATGACTATTTTCTGCAGCGCTACAACGCCTTTATGCAGACCTACGGCATACTTAAGCAGAATTTAGATCATTCGCCGCTGAAGAAGCAGCTGGAAAAAGCCTATTTAATGCACTCGTTCCGCCTGATGATTTATCTGTCGCTCTACAACGGCACGGCGGTGCCGGAATATGTCATTAACGCGATTCGTTATATGGGCGGCAAGTTTAAGCCGGTTAACTTCAAAGAGTGGCTGCTTATTAATCGCCCGCGCCTGTTTATCCAGCTGCAAAAATATAAGGTTACAAAAGAGCTGAAAAAAGCGGCCTGACTTTTTCGCTGCTGCTGGAATGCCTGCCTGCCGGACCTTATTCAACGCGAATAAATGTTATTTCACTTTCTGGCTTATTTCGCGCCAGCTCAGATTTAATCTGGCGCGTAGCGCCAGAGATAAATTTAAGACTATGTCTGGTAGGCAGCTCCGATGATGTGTGCCACGCTTGTGACCTCCGAGAAAACTGCCCAGATACAATCATACATATGTCAATAAAACGTAACGCGATCGCCAATTATGTCGGTCAGATTTACCTGACGCTGTCAGGTATTCTGGTCGTGCCGCTTTATATTCAACATCTCGGGATGGAAGCTTACGGGCTAGTGGGTTTTTTCTCGATTCTGTTAACCTGGCTCCAGCTGCTCGACGCCGGCGTATCGACCACGCTGATGCGTGAAGCGGCGCGCTATCGCGCTAACCAGGCGGAATTTATCTGGTTCCCGGCGCTCTTCTCCGCGCTGTCGAAGTTCTTCCTTATCTCCACGCTGATTCTGGTGGTCATCGGCTGGCTGGCCACGCCCTGGATCGCCCATAACTGGCTCGATGCGCGGCATCTGCCGTCGGCTGACGTCACCATTGCCGTCGCCATTATGGTGATCACGGCGGCGATCCGCTGGCGCACCAGCCCTTACCGCAGCGTGATTGTCGGCTTTGAGCATCAGGTCTGGCTTAACGGCGTCAATCTGGTCATCGTAACGCTGCGTACCTTCGGCGCGGTGCTGGTGATTCAGCTCTTCTCCAACCCGGTGCTGAGCTTCTTTATCTGGCAGCTGGCGGTGTCGATAGCGGAAGCGGTCTGCCTGATCGCTAAATCCTATCAGCTGGTGCCTGCCGCCGCGCGTAAGCAGAAGCATGAAAATTTAAAGGCGGTGTTAAAGCCCTTTATTCGCTTTGCGCTGAGTGCAGCGTTCGCCAGCGCCATCTGGACCTTTATTTCACAAATTGACCGTCTGGTGCTCTCTAAAACGCTGCCGCTGAGCGCCTACGGCTCCTTTACCGTGGTCGCCACGGCTGCTACCGGCATTATCCTGCTCAGCAGCCCGATTATGCAGGCGATTGTGCCGCGCATGACCGGTATCAAAACGCGCAAGGAGGGGGATGCCGAATCCCTGACGCTCTACCGCTATACCACCCAGGCGGTGGCGATCTTTATGGCGCCGCTCAGCATTACTATCGCGATGTTCGCCACGCCGCTGCTCTGGGCCTGGACGCAGAACGCCCAGGTAGTGACCGATATGTCGTTTGTGCTCAGCCTCTACGCGCTGGGTAGCGGCGTGCAGGCTATTTGCGGCCTGCTTTACCATCTGCAGTATGTCAACGGCAACCTCAAGCTGCATCTGAAAGGCTTCTCCTGCTTCGCCGTCATCCTGGTTCCGCTGAACATCTGGGCAGCGATTCACTATGGCGCAGAGGGCACCGGCTGGCTGTGGCTGGGGCAGAACGTCTTCTATCTGGCCGGCTGGGCCTGGCTGGTGCACCGCCGCTTCGCGCCGGGCATTCACTTTACCTGGCTGACGCGCGACGTGCTGCTGATCTGGGCGGTGGCGGGGCTGATCGCCTGGCTTTGCACCTTCCTGCCCGTGGAGTGGAACCAGAACCGCTGGCTTAACCTGCTGTGGCTTGGGCTGATTGGCCTGGTAAACCTTTCAGTTTGCTGTCTGCTGCACAGCCTGGTGATTAAGCGTCTGCTGCCTGCCCGAGCCAAACGTTTTACTATTGAGGAGCGAGAATGAGCACACGGAACCCTGACAGCCGCGCAGCGACGATCTCTGTTATCGTGCCAAACTGGAACTGCGCGCCCTGGCTGCCGGAAGCGATCGAGTCGCTGCTGGGCCAGTCTTCTCCGCCGGAGCAGGTGATTGTTATCGACGACGGCTCCACCGACGACAGCATCGCCTTGCTGGAAGCGCTGGCCGCCCGTCATCCGCAGCTGACGCTGCTGCGCGGCGAGCGCGGCGGCGTCAGCGCGGCGCGCACTAAGGGGCTGGAGATTGCCACCGGCGACTTTATCTACTTTATGGACGCCGACGATTTTGTCTCCCGGGATCTCTTTGCCGACTTCCGCCGTACGCTGGCGCAGCATCCCGAGATGGAGATGTTCTGCTTTGGCGCGCGTATGTTTACCGACAAACCGGTCGCCGAGCGTCAGTATGAGCAGTTTCATCAGCGCCACGTCGACGGCGTCTGGCCCGGCGGCGCCGACACGCTGCGCAGCATGATCCCGCACCGCTCGGCGCACCGCGTGCTCTGGAGCAGTATTCTCTCCCGCGATCTCATTCTGCGCACCGGCATACAGTTTCTGCCGATCCAGAATCATGAGGACGCGCCCTATATGTTTGCGCTCTATATGTCGGCGCGGCAGATCGGCTTTACGCGCAAAAGCTACTACAACAAGCGCTTTATGCCGACCTCGCTGTCGCAGAGCAAGGCGACCTTCTCCTGGGTAGAGAACTACTACATTGCCCGGCGCAGCAGCGAAAGCTTTCTGCGCGAGCAAGGTTTGCCGCCGGAAGAGAAGCTGCTGGATATCTACTATCAGCCGGTGATGTACGGCTGCCTGATCGAGATCCGCAAAAACAATATTTCGGTGCCCGCCTCCTGGCATACCACTATCGATCAGCTGGTGCGCAAGGTCACGGGCGAAAGCAAACGCCTTAAACTGCTCTGGTACTATCCGACGATCTACAGCGGTCTGCAGGCTTGCCGTCGCCTGGCGCGCTATGCCAGCAGGCGCTGATCTCGATCAATAATCTTGTCCCGTCAGTAATTTACTTTTGCGCCAGAGGCCTTTACCATTCTGGCGCACCTTTTCCCGTGCACCCCGACAACTCATCGCTTCCGACCTCCAGGAGAGTGCATGCTTTATCCTATCGTCCGACCTGCGCTGTTTAAGCTCGATCCCGAGCGCGCTCACGAACTCACTTTTCAGCAACTGCGTTTCATCAGCGGCACCCCGCTGGAGGCCCTGATCCGTCAGCGTCTTCCTTCCCGTCCGGTGACCTGCATGGGCTTACGCTTTGACAATGCGCTGGGGCTGGCGGCCGGACTGGATAAAAACGCGGAGTGCATCGACGCCTTCGGCGCGATGGGGTTCGGCTTCGTCGAGGTCGGCACCGTGACGCCGCGCGCTCAGGCGGGCAACGACAAGCCGCGTATGTTCCGGCTGGTAGAGGCTGAAGGCATTATCAACCGCATGGGATTTAATAATCTCGGCGTCGATCACCTGGTGGAGAACGTCAAAAAAGCGCGCTTCAAGGGGATCCTCGGTATTAATATCGGCAAAAATAAAGACACGCCGGTGGAAAAGGGCAAAGAGGATTACCTGATCTGTATGGAGAAGGTGTATGCCCATGCGGGCTATATCGCGATAAATATCTCCTCGCCTAATACGCCAGGATTGCGCACGCTGCAATATGGCGAAGCGCTCGACGATCTGCTGGCGTCCATTAAAGCGAAACAGAAAGCGCTGGAGCAGCAGCATTTGAAATATGTGCCGGTCGCGGTAAAAATTGCGCCCGATCTTTCTGAAGAAGAATTAATACAAATTGCCGATAGCCTGGTGCGCCATAATATCGATGGCGTGATCGCCACCAATACCACGCTGGATCGCTCGCTGGTCAGCGGCCTGCGATACAGCACGGAGTCAGGCGGCCTGAGCGGTCGTCCGGTGCAGTCGCGCAGCACGGCGGTCATCAAGCGGCTGGCGCAGGAGCTGGATGGCGCGCTGCCGATTATCGGCGTCGGCGGCATTGATTCATTAACCGCGGCGCGAGAAAAAATGGCCGCAGGCGCGACGCTGGTACAGATTTACTCCGGCTTTATTTATAAGGGGCCAGGATTAATAAAAGATATCGTGACCCATCTCTAAGACAATTCTAATAAAACGACGCCGGGGGGTTTATTTCTGACTTCGGCTCGTTTATATTTTTTCCCTGTTGTACCTATTTTCAGCTTTTTCCCCATAAACAGGGCTTCGCTGAGTCTGTGCAGAGAAACGCGGCGGTTAATGACGAGGCAAATTATGAAGATGAAACCTGACGATAACTGGCGCTGGTATTTTGATGCCGACCATGACCGGATGATGCTGGACCTGGCTGACGGTATGCTGTTCCGCTCTCGCTTTCCCCGTAAAATGCTGACCCCCGACGCCTTCCGCCAGACTGGATTTAGCGTTGACGACGCCGCCCTCTACTACACCTTTGAAGAACGCTGCCGGCAGAGTTCGCTTAGCGCTAATCAGCGCGCCGAGCTGACGCTTAACGCGCTGGTGGCGAGCCGTTTCCTGAAGCCGCTGATGCCGAAAAGCTGGCATTTCACCGCCTGGACCTGCGTGCTGCAGCCTGAGGCGGGAGATATGGTAGAGGTCACGCTGGCGGAAAACGGCGAACAGGCGCGGCTGCTGGCAATAGAAAGCGGCGGCAACGCCACCCTCTGTTTACTGGCGCAGCCTGGGCTTACCCTGGCGGGCAAGCAGATGGTGCTGGGCGACGCCATTAAAATCATGAACGATCGCCTGCTGCCGCACCATGCGGAGAGCGCGCCGCGCTTCGCTTACGCGGTCTAATCCTTACGCCAGTTCAATATCACCGGCTGGAATACAGCTGCAGCTCAGAATGGTGCCGTCGTCGCGAATGGCGCTTTTCTTCAGCGCTTTTACCTCTCCTGACACCAGCGTCACTTTACAGCTGCCGCACAGGCCCGCTCGGCAGGAGTAGGGGATTTTAAAGCCCTGCTGCTCCAGCTGCTCCAGCAGCACCTGCTGGTTATCGCCCTGAAACCGTTCCCCCTGCCAGGTGACCGACACCGTCGCCGCCGATTGCTGCTGCGGCTTAAGGGTTTCTACCACCGCGCCAGGCCCGTAGGCGCGCGGCGTATGGCGCGCCAGCACCTGCACCTCGTCCCCGACGCGCACGATGCCGCTGCCGCGCGCAATCAAATTCAGACCAAAGTCGATATCGCCGCTGCCGTCCTGCGTGCTGCGGAAGCCCTGCAGGGTTTTTAACGGCTCGCCCTCTGGATGTTTGCGGCCGCTTTCGGTGCCGACGGTGGTAAAGACGCAGCGGCTGCAGGGTTTGGGCACGTCGAAGATCACGCCGCCGATCTGCATCGTTGCCCAGCTGTCTTCATCCCAGGCTGGCGCGCCGCTGACAATCAGGTTGGCGCGAAATTGTTCGGCGCGCACGCTGGCCGGGCAGCGCTGCTGTAAATCCTGCAGCGAGGCCTGGTTGATCAGTAAAAAGGGAAAGCCGTCGGCGAAGCCGAGCGGCACGTCCTCAAAGCGTTTTACCCGGCGCGACGGCTGCGGTCCAACCCAGCGCAGCTGCACCGGGCGAGGAAAAAAGGCGCTGAGCCAGGCGTTAATGGCGTCAGGCGCGATGCGTGCGGTAAACTGGTTGCCCCATACTTCCGTTGGCGCCTCCTGCGCGGCGAAATCGCTGAAGCGGATCATTGCCTGACTGCCGTCGGGCGCCTGAAGAGAGAGGCCATCAGCCAGCAGCGCCGGGGTAAAGCGCACCATCTCGGGATACTGGCGTGCGGTAATAAAGGTGCCGTCCAGCTCTGTCACCATAAAAATGCGGTCGAACGCCAGCCCGCTCTCCAGCGCCTGCGCGTGGGAAAGTTGTAAACCCCGCATTGATTTGACCGGATGAATAAACAGACGGGACAGCGTGAGCATGGCGATCTCCAGATAAGCGGGCGTGGGCGGCAAAAGAAGCTAACTTTATGATACATGGCGTCGGGACGCTATAGCCTCGTTAGCGGCCGGGCCAGAGCCGCGCGCGTAGCCTTCCAACAATGCCGCTTATTTAGGGTATAATGCGCAGCAATTTTCTCAAGAGTAATAGTGACGATATGAATTCTCTCTTTGCCAGTACGGCGCGTGGGCTCGAAGAGCTGTTAAAAAGTGAGCTGGACGCGCTGGGCGCGCAGGATCTGCAGGTGGTACAGGGAGGCGTTCACTTTGAAGCCGATGACCGTACGATGTATCAGAGTCTGCTGTGGAGCCGGCTGGCATCCCGCATTCTGCTGCCGCTCGGCGAGTTCGGCGTCTACAGCGATCTCGATCTCTACGTCGGCGTACAAAGTATCGACTGGACCGAACTGTTCGGCAGCCAGCATACCTTTGTGGTGCACTTCAGCGGCACCAACGAGTCGATTCGCAACAGCCAGTTTGGCGCATTAAAGGTCAAGGACGCCATTGTCGACTCCTTTACCCGTCAGAAGCTGCCGCGTCCCAACGTGGATCGCGAGCAGCCCGATATCCGCATTAACGTCTGGCTGAATAAAGATCGCGCCAGCATCGCGCTCGATCTGAGCGGCGACGCGCTGCATCAGCGCGGCTATCGCCAGCAGACCGGCCAGGCGCCGCTTAAGGAGAACCTGGCGGCGGCCATCGTGCTGCGCTCCGGCTGGCAGCCGACCACGCCGCTGCTCGATCCCATGTGCGGCTCCGGCACGCTTCTGATTGAGGCAGCGCTGATCGCCTGCGACCGCGCGCCAGGCCTGCTGCGCAGCCGCTGGGGCTTTACCCACTGGCGTCAGCATAACGATGCGCTGTGGCGCGAAGTGAAAAGCGAGGCGCAGCAGCGCGCGCGCGCCGGCACCGCCGCCGCGCAGGCGCGTTTCTTCGGCTACGACAGCGACGGCCGCGTGCTGGAATGGGCGCAGGCTAACGCGCGCCGCGCCGGCGTCGCCGATCTCTTTACCTTCGCGCGTCAGGATGTGCTGCAGCTGAAAAACCCGCTGCCGGGCGAGCAGCACGGCACCGTGTTAAGCAACCCGCCTTACGGCGAGCGTCTGGAGAGCGAGCCGGCGCTTATTGCCCTGCACAGCCAGCTCGGCCGCATTATGAAACAGCACTTTGGCGGCTGGACGCTGTCGCTGTTCAGCGGCTCCCCTGAGCTGTTGAGCTGCCTGCAGCTGCGCGCTGAGCGCCAGTTCAAGGCGAAAAACGGCCCGATCGAGTGCGTACAGAAAAACTATCAGCTGGCGGCAAACAGCAGCGAAGGCGGCGCGCAGATTGCGGAAGATTACGCTAACCGCCTGCGCAAAAACCTGAAGAAGCTGGAAAAATGGGCCCGTCAGGAGGGCATTGAATGCTATCGCCTCTATGACGCCGACCTGCCGGAATATAACGTAGCGGTGGATCGCTACGGCGAGTGGGTGGTGGTGCAGGAGTATGCGCCGCCGAAAACCATCGACGCCGCGAAAGCGCGCCAGCGCCTGTTCGACGTTATCGGTGCGACGCTTAGCGTGCTGGAACTGCCCGCCAACCGGCTGGTGCTGAAAACGCGCGAGCGCCAGAAAGGCAAAAATCAGTATCAGAAGCTCGGCGAGAAGGGCGATTTCTTCGAGGTGCAGGAGTATAACGCGCGCCTGCTGGTCAACCTGACGGACTATCTCGATACCGGCCTGTTCCTCGATCACCGCATCGCGCGCCATATGCTCGGTAAAATGAGCAAGGATAAAGATTTTCTCAACCTCTTCTCCTATACCGGCAGCGCCAGCGTGCACGCCGGGCTGGGCGGCGCGCGCAGCACCACCACGGTCGATATGTCGCGCACCTATCTGGAGTGGGCGGAGCGCAACCTGCGCCTGAACGGGCTGACCGGGCGTCAGCATCGCCTGATGCAGGCCGACTGCCTGAGCTGGCTGCGCGAAAGCGATGAGACCTTCGACCTGATCTTTATCGATCCGCCGACCTTCTCTAACTCCAAACGTATGGAAGAGGATTTCGACGTGCAGCGCGATCATATTATGCTGATGCGCAACCTGAAACGCCTGCTGCGCCCGGGCGGCACCGTCATGTTCTCCAACAATAAACGCGGCTTTAAAATGGATCTCGACGGGCTGGCGTCGCTGGGCCTGAAGGCGCAGGACATTACCCAGAAAACCCTGTCGCAGGATTTTGCCCGCAACCGTCAAATTCACAACTGCTGGCTGATTACTCACGCCGGTAAGGAATAAGTTCAGATGTCATTAATCAGTATTCATGGCGCTTACCTCTCTTTCAGCGACGCGCCGCTGCTCGACAACACCGAGCTGCATATCGAAGAGAACGAGCGCGTCTGTCTGGTCGGCCGCAATGGCGCGGGCAAATCGACCCTGATGAAGATCATCAACGGCGAACAGCCGCTGGATGATGGCCGCATTATTTTTGAGCAAGACCTGGTGGTGGCGCGTCTGCAGCAGGATCCGCCGCGCAATATTACCGGTTCGGTCTATGACTTTGTCGCTGAAGGGGTGGAAGAGCAGGCCGAACACCTCAAGGCCTACCACGCGATTTCCCATGCGGTGATGCTCGATCCCAGCGAGAAGAACCTCAACGAGATGGGCCGCCTGCAGAGCATCCTCGACCACCACAATCTGTGGCAGCTGGAGAGCCGCATCAACGACGTGCTGCAGCAGATCGGCCTGCAGCCCGATACCGAGCTGTCGTCGCTGTCGGGCGGCTGGCTGCGTAAAGCGGCGCTGGGCCGTGCGCTGGTGAGCAACCCGCGCGTGCTGCTGCTGGACGAGCCGACCAACCACCTCGATATCGAAACCATCGACTGGCTGGAAACCTTCCTGAAGACCTTCAGCGGCAGCATCGTCTTTATTTCCCATGACCGTTCGTTTATCCGCAATATGGCGACGCGCATCGTCGATCTCGATCGCGGCAAGCTGGTCTCCTGGCCGGGAAATTACGATCTCTACCTGGAAGGGAAAGAGGAGGCGCTGCGCGTTGAAGAGATGCAGAACGCCGAATTTGACCGCAAGCTGGCGCAGGAAGAGGTCTGGATCCGCCAGGGCATCAAGGCGCGTCGTACCCGTAATGAAGGCCGCGTGCGGGCGCTAAAAGCGCTGCGTCGCGAGCGCTCCGAGCGCCGTGAGGTGATGGGCAAAGCCAATATGCAGGTCGGCGAAGCCTCACGTTCCGGCAAGATTGTTTTCGAGCTGGAGCACGTCAACTATGGCGTGGGCGGCAAAACGCTGGTACATGACTTCTCCGCCCAGGTGCAGCGCGGCGACAAGATCGCCCTTATTGGCCCGAACGGCTGCGGCAAAACCACGCTGCTGCGCCTGATGCTGCAGCAGCTGAAGGCGGACAGCGGCCGCGTACACAGCGGAACCAAGCTGGAAGTTGCCTACTTCGACCAGCACCGCGCCGAGCTCGATCCCGATCGCACCGTGATGGATAACCTGGCGGAAGGCAAGCAAGAGGTCATGGTCAACGGCAAGCCGCGTCATGTGCTCGGCTACCTGCAGGACTTCCTGTTCCATCCGAAACGCGCCATGACGCCGGTGCGCGCGCTCTCCGGCGGCGAGCGCAACCGCCTGCTGCTGGCGCGCCTCTTTCTGCGCCCCAGCAACCTGATGATCCTCGATGAACCCACCAACGACCTCGACGTCGAAACGCTGGAGCTGCTGGAAGAGCTGATCGACGGCTATCAGGGCACCGTGCTGCTGGTGAGCCACGACCGTCAGTTCGTCGATAACACCGTGACCGAATGCTGGATCTTTGAAGGCAACGGCGAAATCGGCAGCTTTGTCGGCGGCTATCACGACGCGCAGCAGCAGCGCGCGGCCTACAAACAGCAGAAAAGTGCTCAGGCGTCGAAGCCCGTTGCCGCAGCGAAACCCGCAGCGGAGAAAAATGATGGCGCGAAACGCGGCGGCAACAAGCTAAGCTATAACCTGACGCGCGAGCTGGAACAGCTGCCGCAGAAGCTGGAGACGCTGGAGGCGCGCATCGGCGAGCTGCAGGCGAAAATGAGCCATCCTGACTTCTTCAGCCAGCCGCACGATCAGACTCAGCCGGTGCTGGATGCGCTGGCGCAGGCCGAGCAGGAGCTGGAAACAGCGTTTGCGCGCTGGGAAGAGCTGGAAGCGCTGAAAAACGGCGCCTAACCATAAGGGTATCGGGATGTGTTCAGCCGCTGAAAGCCAGCCGTGGATGCTCTGTCCACAGTGCGATTTAATGGTAAAACTGCCGGACGTGCCGCAGGGCAGCCGCGCGTCCTGCCCGCGCTGCCATACGGTGCTGACTGCTAACTGGCCGGAGCCGCGCAAACGGCCAACCGGCTACGCGCTGGCGGCGCTGTTTATGCTGCTGCTGGCCAACCTGTTCCCCTTTATCACCATGAAGGTGGCGGGGTTCAGCAGCCAGATTTCGCTGCTGCAGATCCCGCAGGTGATGGTGTCAGAGGATTACAGCAGTCTGGCCACGCTGTTCCTGGTGTTTGTTCAGGCGATCCCTGCGCTCTGCATGCTGACCATTATTCTGCTGGTGAACCGCATCCCGATGCCGCCCAGCCTGCGCCTGGGGCTGGCGCGCATTCTGTTTCAGCTGCGCAGCTGGGGGATGGCGGAGATCTTTATGGCCGGCGTACTGGTCAGCTTTGTTAAGCTGATGGCCTACGGCGATATTGGCCTCGAGACCAGCTTCTGGCCCTGGTGCCTGTTCTGCCTGCTGCAGCTGCGCGCCTTTCAGTGCGTGGACCGCCGCTGGCTGTGGAACCAGATCGCGCCGATGCCGCCGCTGCCGCATGCGGCGGAAAAAGGTGTCAGCGGGCTGGAACAGGGCATGCGCTCCTGTCCGTGCTGCACCGCGATTCTTGCTGTGGATCACCCCGACTGCCCGCGCTGTGGCGTGGTTGCAGCAGCGCGCCGCAGGCACAGCCTGCAGTGGACGCTGGCGCTGCTGTTTACCTCGCTAATGATCTATATTCCCGCCAACCTGCTGCCGATTATGGTGACCGAAACCCTGGGGACGCCTTATCCGTCTAACATTATGGCAGGCGTAATTTTGCTCTGGAGCGACGGATCCTACCCGGTGGCGCTGGTGATTTTTATCGCCAGCATCATGGTGCCGTCGCTGAAGATGCTGGCGATTGGCTGGCTCTGCTGGAACGCCAGCGGACGCGGCCAGCGCGACAGCGAAAGGATGCACCTGATTTATGAAGTCGTCGAATTTGTCGGCCGCTGGTCGATGATCGACGTGTTTGTTATCGCCGTGCTCTCTGCGCTGGTGCGCATGGGGCAACTGATGAATGTTTATCCCGCAACCGGGGCGCTGCTGTTTGCGCTGGTGGTGATCTTGACCATGATCGCCGCTATGACGTTTGACCCGCGCCTGACCTGGGATCGCGTACGGGAACACACTACAAAGGAGCCGCGCCTTGACGGAAAGTAACCACGGCCATGCCAAAGTCGACCAGATTAAACGCTGGTCGCCGGTCTGGATTGTCCCCATCGTGACGCTGTTGATCGGCGGATGGATTCTGTTTTACCACTTCAGCCACCTCGGCCCGGAAGTGACCCTGATTACGGAAAACGCGGAAGGCATCGAAGCGGGTAAAACCACCATCAAAAGCCGCAGCGTCGACGTCGGCGTAGTGGAAAAAGCGGAGCTGACCGACGATCTGCATCACGTTGAGATTACCGCGCGGCTTAACTCCGGCATGGAAAAGCTGCTGTACGGCGACAGCGTGTTCTGGGTGGTGAAGCCGCAGATTGGCCGCGAAGGGGTGACTGGCCTCAATACGCTGCTCTCCGGCGCCTATATTGAGCTGCAGCCCGGCAAAAAAGAGGAGCCGAAAGAGCGCTATCAGCTGCTCGACGCGCCGCCTCTGGCACCGCCTGATGCAAAAGGCATCCGCATTACCCTCGACAGCAAAAAAGCGGGGCAGCTTAACGCCGGCGATCCGGTATTGTTCCGCGGCTATCGCGTCGGCACCGTGGAGACCAGCACCTTCGATACCGATAAGCGCATGATGACCTATCAGCTGTTTATCGCTGCGCCCTACGATCGGCTGGTGACCACCAATGTGCGTTTCTGGAAAGACAGCGGCATCGCGGTGGATATGTCGGCGTCGGGAATGCGCGTGGAGATGGGTTCGCTGACTACGCTCTTCAGCGGCGGCGTCAGCTTCGACGTGCCGGACGGCTGGGATTTAGGCCAGGCCGCGGCGAACAACGCCGACTACCATCTGTTCGACGACCAGCGCAGCATTCAGGATTCGCTCTACACCAATCACGTCGATTTCCTGATGTTCTTCAGCGATTCGATTCGCGGCCTGCAGGTGGGCGCGCCGGTTGAGTTCCGCGGCATTCGTCTGGGAACGGTCGCACAGGCGCCCTTTATGACCGATGGAGTGAATCAGGCGCTGAATAACGACTATCGCGTGCCGGTGCTGATCCGCATTGAGCCTGACCGCTTTATCGCCAGACTGGGTCAGGACTTTAATCTGGAGCAACATCTGCAGGATGGCAAAAAACGCGGCCTGCGCGCCTCGTTGAAAACCGGCAACCTGCTCTCTGGCTCGCTCTATATCGATCTCGACTTCTACGATAACGTCCCGGCCTATAAAGGCCCGAACAAAATCGCAGGCTACGAGATTATTCCGACCACCAGCGGTGGCCTGAGCCAGATCCAGCAGAAGCTGGTGGCGGCGCTCGACAAGATCAACGCCTTGCCGCTTAACAACGTGGTGACCGAGGCGACCGGCACGCTGAAAGAGAGCCAGCGTACGCTGCGTGAAATGCAGGGCACGCTGAAAAACCTTAACCAGATCACCGCCAGCCCGGCGATGAAAACGCTGCCGGAAGATATGCAGCAAACGCTGCGTGAGTTGAATCGCAGCATGAAGGGGCTGCAGCCAGGCTCGCCGGCGTACAACAAGCTGGTGGGCGATATGCAGCGACTCGATCAGGTGCTGCGCGAACTGCAGCCGGTGTTGAAAACCCTTAATACCAAGAGCAACGCGCTGGTCTTCGAGGCCAAACCGGGTCAGGATCCACAGCCAAAGAGGGCGAAACAGTGAGAAAAGGAGCCGTTTTATGCGCCGCGCTGCTGCTGAGCGCATGCAGCAGCACCATCAATAACACCTATTACCAGCTGCCGTCGAAGCCGGCGGCGATGCAGGTACGCAGCGGCGGCGACGCGCAGCCGCCAGCGCTATGGGTTCAGCAGGTGGCGGTGCCTGATTATCTGGCGGGTAACGGGCTGGTTTACCAGACCAGCGACGTGAAATACGTTATCGCTGCCAATAATCTCTGGGCCAGCCCGCTGGATCAGCAGCTGCAGCAAACGCTGGTGGCGAACCTGAGCAAGGCGCTGCCGGGGCGGCTGGTTTCCGCCGCGCCGCTGGGCGAAAAGCATGACACGCTGAGCGTCACGGTAACCGGATTCCAGGGCCGCTATGACGGGCGCGCCGTGGTGAGTGGCGAATGGGTGCTGCAGCATAACGGACGTGTGGTGAAGCAGGGATTCGACCTGGCGCTGCCGCAGAACGAAGATGGCTATGACGCGCTGGTGCGCACTCTGGCTATCGGCTGGCAGCAAACTGCGCAGCAGATTGCCAACGCGGCGATAACCACAGAATAAAATTTGCTAAAGATGGTGTTCAGCTCCCGGTTGCCGTCAGCGAAAAGCGGCGGCGATCGGGAGCTTTTTTTATTGCCGCTTCAGGACGATAAGCGAAAGCGTGGTCCTGCGCGCAGGCGAAAACATGGCGATTTCGCGTCAAAATGATGACACTGGCGTGAAATTTGCGCATTGACCTTTCGAGGCGGGGCGGGTAGAACTTAATAGTGGCTGAGTAATTATTCGCCACTCTATTTCTTTCCACCAGATTCCACAGACCTGATATGAGGGATACGGAGTATGAAGAGACAGAAACGAGACCGCCTTGAACGCGCTCACTCACGTGGCTACCAGGCCGGTATTACAGGACGCTCAAAAGAGATGTGTCCGTATCAGATGATTGAGGCTAAGTCTCACTGGTTGGGAGGTTGGCGACAAGCCATGGAGGACAGGGCGGTTACGGCGTAATCGACCGTCAGGAAAAGGAAGAAACCTCCGCGCAGGCGGAGGTTTTCATTTGTGCCATCAGAAAGCGTTAGTGTCTTTAAACAGACCGACTTTCAGATCGCTGGCAGAGTAAATCAGGTTACCATCTACGAAGACTTCGCCATCGGCGACGCCCATCACCAGCTTACGATTAATGACGCGCTTGAAGTGAATGCGGTAGGTCACTTTTTTCGCGGTCGGCAGCACCTGGCCGGTGAATTTCACTTCGCCTACGCCCAGCGCGCGGCCTTTGCCTTCGCCGCCCAGCCAGCCCAGATAGAACCCAACCAGCTGCCACATCGCATCCAGGCCGAGACAGCCCGGCATCACCGGATCGCCAATAAAGTGGCAGGCGAAAAACCACAAGTCCGGATTGATATCCAGCTCGGCTTCAACGAAGCCTTTGTCGAACTTACCGCCATCTTCGGTCATCTTGACCACGCGGTCCATCATCAACATGTTGCCTGACGGAAGCGGCGGACCGTTCTCGCCAAACAGTTCACCGCGACCTGACGCAATCAGGTCCTCTTTGCTATAGGATTCGCGTTTATCAACCATGTTTTCAATAAGCCTTGTTTTAGTGAAGCACGAAGTTTAGCGAACAGCTGTACGCCGGGCAATTCAATCAGTTCTGGTTGAACCAGTTTAGCCAGCGAAGCGGCCAGGGGCGATGGCTCGCTTCCTGCTGATTGAGTTGGGTAATACGATCCTGGATGCGGCGCAGCAGCGCGTCGCCGTTCTCCTCTTCGCTGTGCCAGACAATACCGGTCAGCAGCGGCAGCGCCTCATCGGCGCGATCGATCGCCCAGATATGAAAACGGCCCTGCTCAACGGCGTCGACTACATCCTGGCTCAGGCAGAGGTGACGCACATTGCACGCCGGAATAATTACGCCCTGCTGGCCGGTAAGTTCACGCTCGTTGCAAATCGCGAAGAAGCCTTCAATTTTCTCATTCAGGCCGCCCACCGGCTGCACGTTGCCGAACTGATCCACCGATCCTGTTACCGCAATTTGCTGGTTAATCGGCTGATTAGCCAGCGCGCTGATAAGGGCGCACAGTTCAGCCAGCGAGGCGCTGTCGCCGTCGACCTCCGAGTAGGATTGTTCAAACACCAGCGATGCGGAGAAGGGCAGCTGCTGATCCAGCTCCAGCTCGGCGATAAGATACGCCTGCATAATCATCATGCCTTTAGCATGGATATTGCCGCCCAGCTCAGCTTTGCGTTCGACGTCGGTAAACTCGCCGTCGCCCGGATGGACGACGCAGGTAATGCGCGAGGGCTCGCCCCACGGGCGCGGATGGCCCGGGAACTCCACCACGGAGAGGCCGTTGATTTGGCCAACGACGTCGCCTTCAGTTTCAATCAGGATCTGCTTCAGCAGAATTTCGTCGCGCATGCGCTCGGCGAGGAACGCTTCGCGCCAGGTGCGCACGTCAAGGGCGCTGACCAGCGCCGCCTCGCTGAGGGCGTTCTCCTGCGCGAAGGCTTCGCGCATCTGACGCAGCAGCCAGCGCGGGCAGAGGGGCAGCACTTCCTGATCGCCGGTGTAACGCACCGCTTCGCGGATCAGCGGCGGCCAGAAGTCGACCTGCGGAGCGGGCAGGCCCGCCTGCAGCGCGACATCCTGCGCCCAGCGGCACCAGGCGAGCATATCGTCTTCGTCGACGATCTGCATGTTCTCTTCGAATTCAGTATAGATCGCCATCTCGTGCAGTTCAGGATCGCTCTCCTGAAATGCCGCCAGCGCATCGCGGTCGCCGCAGAGCACCAGCTTCAGGCTTAGCGGAAGCGCGGGAATGGAAACCGGCAGGGGATGACGCTCATCGGGCGACTGCCACTCAAGGCGACCGAGCTGGATAGCGCGCTTCAGGCGCAGCCACAGCAGCGGCTGCGCCTGCAGGGTGCGCAGCGACAGCACCAGGGTTCCGCCGTTGGCGCGGTGAATCAGGCCCGGCTCAAGCTGGAGGCGATCGCGGTGCAGGCGCACGCAGCCAAACAGCTGGTCGTTCTCAATCCACTCCGCGAAATGAACCTGACCGCTGCCGGTAAAAGGATGCGAGGCATCGCCGGGCGGCTGGAGGGTCACGTTATCCGCGATAATATGATAATGTCCGCCGAACAGTGCTGCGGGTTCGGTGGCGATACGCTCCATCTGGCGCGCGATAAGCTCCAGGTAGTCCAGGTTCTCCTGACTACATACCAGCAGAAGGGGAAAGCCCTCGGCCTGCTGATCGAGACAGGCCAGCGCATTCAGCAAACGCGGCTGTACCGTCGCCAGGCTATCGGTCTCTTCTTCGGTAATACGGGAGAAAACGGACGCGTATCCGGTAATATTCGGCTGCAGGTCTTGCCAGGAAAGTTGGGAGCTGGTCAAAATAATCGCATTTGGTTAATTAAAGAAAAGCGGGATTATACAGGAAAGCCCTTTGTTAAGCACTGCATGGTTCGGATTAACCCTGAGACCTGCCGCGCCTTTTTCCTTACTGCATCGAGCATAAAAGCTGTTATTCTTAGTTTGTTACGCGGTCACGATGAGATTCCGATGAAATACCAACAACTCGAAAATCTTGAAAGTGGATGGAAATGGAAATACCTGGTGAAAAAGCACCGGGAAGGCGAGCCGATCACACGTTATCTTGAGCTTAGCGCCGCGCAGGCAGCGGTGGATGAACTGCTCTCAATGGAAAACCGTCCGGTTGATGTGGCTGAATGGATCGCGCAACATATTCACCCGGATCTGGATAATCGGCTGAAACAGACCATTCGCGCGCGCCGCAAGCGGCACTTCAACGCAGAACATCAGCATACCCGTAAGAAGTCGATCGATCTGGAGTATCTGGTGTGGCAACGCCTGGCGGGGCTGGCGCAGCGCCGCGGCTGCACGCTGTCGGAAACCATCGTTCAGCTGATTGAAGATGCAGAACGTAAAGAGAAATATGCCACGCAGATGTCGAGCCTGAAACAGGATCTGCAGGCTATCCTCGGCAAATCAGAAACGGGCAGCGAATAGCGCAGCGCGTTAAGCTAAACAGCAGACATAAAAAAACCCCGCTTTGCGGGGTTTTTTCTTACGAGGTAACTTAAGCCTGCGGCTGAGTTACAACGTCTTTGATACCTTTCACGTCGATTTCTACGCGACGGTCCGGACCCAGGCAGTCGATCAGAGCCTGACGGCCTTTTACGCTGTCACAGGTGTTGCCGGTAACTGGGTTAGATTCGCCCATGCCACGTGCAGAGATCTTGTTAGACGGGATACCTTTAGAAACCAGGTAGTCAACCACAGACTGAGCGCGTTTCTCAGACAGTTTCTGGTTGTACTGGTCAGAGCCGATGCGGTCAGTGAAGCCCAGAACGACGACTGAACCGTCTTTCGGATCCATTGAGCTCAGCTGGCTGTACAGCTGATCCAGAGCCTGCTGGCCTTCCGGCTTCAGGGTAGACTTGTTGAAGGTGAACAGGACGTCAGACTTCAGGGTGAAACGCTTGGTTTCAACAACTGGAGCCGGAGCCGGAGCCGGAGCAACAACCGGTGCAACTTCATCCTGACCGAAGCGGTATGAAACGCCTACGCTCAGCATGCCGTTGTCAGGACGTGCGCCAACGGTCTGTGCGTCACCGATGTTGTTAACCCACTGGTAGTCCAGACGAGTTGCCCAGTTCTGAGTCAGAGCGTATTCAACACCCACTGCTGCCAGCGGAGAAACGCCGGTGTCGTGGTCGCTGATGCGGCCGTTGACAACGTTGTTCTGAGTTGCGTCAGCACGCCATACCATACCACCCAGGCGGGTGTAGACATCCAGATCGTCAGTGATCGGATAGCTCAGTTTAGCAGCCAGCTGAACGCCCTGTGCTTTGAATGCGCCGTTGTTTACGGTGCCTTTGTTCGGCATACGGCCAAGCCAGTCGTAGCCCAGCTCGAAGCCCAGGTACGGGTTAGCCTGGTAACCTACGAATGCGCCAGCGCCAAGCTGAGATTCGTGAGTCGGGCCATTGTTGTTGCCATAACCGTTACCGTAGTAACCAGTATCGTGATACTGAGACCAGCCCAGTTTAGCACCGGTGTACCAGGTGTCATCTTTCGGAGCGGCCTGCGCTACGGTAGCGAAGCCAGCCAGTGCCACTGCAATTGCGATAGCTGTCTTTTTCATTTTGCGCCTCGTTATCATCCAAATAGGCAATGAGCAAAAAGGGATGCTCTTGGTTGTAATCCTTCGCCGGGTTAATACGCTCGCTTATGACTCTACCGATTAAAAAACGGAGATTATTGAGCACCCTGGCGAGGTAAAGTCTACAACGAGATTGGAAAGTTACAAGTATGATGTGAGGGGATGCTGCAAAAAAACAGGGCTTTATACACATATTCTAACATTTGGCGCGGTCTTAATACCGTCGCGCTTAAAGGCAAAATGCAGCTAAACCATTGTCAAAGCTGGAGGGAAAAGAATCAGTGGTTTAGCTGAAACAAAAAAGGCAATTGACCCGAGATAAATCTTATTTTTACTTAATGAAACAAATCGGACTGAATTTTTCGCCCTTTAGTTGGTCGCAGCGAGGGTTCTGCCGTCCCATTGGGACGCATTATCAACCCCAGCGCTTTACCTTCCGCCGCCGCCAGTTCTAATTCGCGCCGTTCTTCCTCGTCCAGATCGTACGGTATCCACGCCAGCACGACGCTGTAATTCCCGGTACGCAACGCTTTAATCATCGCCTCAACAGAGGTGCAACGCTCAGAATCCGCAACGTGCATGCTTTTTTCCAGCGGCAGACCCGACTGTTGCAGCCAGGCGCGATTCAGCTTGTGCGCGGGCGTCAGCCAGAGCTGCCAGCGAGACTCCTTGCTGAGCTGTTGCAGTAACGGCAGCAGCAACATTTGCATCATGCCGGGCTGTTCGCTGTAGCGCAATTCCGTAATCCAGCCGCTGTGCTGCGACGGCTTAGAAGCGGAAACGTGACGGTGAGCAAAGCCTGCATTATTAAAGTGTTGGGTGCGCATAAGTTAACCACTCAGCATTGGACTGTATGGATATACAGTAATGACTTCCTGGATAAAGATCAACCTCAAATTTGGAAAACGGCTCGCAAAAAAGGCAGAAGGTCAGGCTTAAGGAAAAGAATTAATTGAACCCTTAACTGATTTTTTCTATATCTCTAACGAACTGATACCCATGGATTTTTAGTAATTTTCTGCACAAGGAGAGCGTGTTATGAAAAAAAAGCACCCCATTGTAGAACAGTCTCGTAATCGCCTGGCCGCGCTAGGCCATATCGAGGCGCGCACCCAGTTCGGCGGCTATGCGCTGGCCGTCGAAAAAGTGGTTTTCGCGCTGATTAGCGATGACGCACTCTATCTGCGCGCCAGCGAAGCGCTGCGGCAATATGCGACGCGCCAGCCTATGCAGCCGCTGCTGTTTCGCAAGCGCGGTACCGCGGTCTGCCTCGACTACTATCGCGTCGACGACGTGCTATGGAGTGACCCCGAGCAGCTGCTGTCTCTTTCCGCCGCTTCGTTGCGCACCGCACGCCAGGCGTCGCAGGCCAGACAGAGGCCGCTGCGGCTGAAGGATCTGCCCAATCTCAGCCTGCGCATGGAGCTTCTGCTGCACGAGGCGGGGGTGAGAAGCGTGCAGCATTTGATGGAGCTGGGATCGAAACGCTGCTGGCTCAGGCTCAGAGCGATAAACCAGCATATCGGCTTTAAAACGCTGCTGGCGCTGGAGGGGGCGATAAAGGGACGACATGAAGCCGCCCTGCCGCTAACGGTCAGGGCGGAGCTGAATGCATGGTATCAGGAGGCTTTAAAAGGTGGCCTCTCCTGAGGCTGCGCCAGCGTCCGGCTCAGACGGGCGATTTCCGGCAGCAGGGCTACCAGTAAGCCCAACTGCTGCAACACCAGCGGCGCGCGCGTCTCCTGATTAGCGGCCATATCGCTGATGCGCTGCGTTAGCGCGCTCTGCATCGTTTCCGCTTCAGCGTCGCTCACCACCTCGGTTTGCAGCACATCTTCGACATAGCAGACCGTATCGTCGAGCAGCGTCAGCAGCGCGCCGTCAGTCAGCTTATCGCGGTGCGCGCCGAGGGCAGAGATATAGCTCAGAAAAGAGTGGTTAAGGCAGAGCAGCTGGAAAGCGGACTCTTTATGTTTCTGCTGCGTCCGCGACTCCCCGCTCATATTGGAGACCACGGAGGCCAGCTCCGCATCGGCGTTATGGGCGTCGCGTCGCGCGATGCGATAGGCGAGACGATTATCCTTACCCTGATGATACTGCTCCATAATGGCGTCCAGATAGCGGCAGTTGGCGTTCAGGGTGCGCGCCGCCACCGCAGGCAGCTGACGAAAACGCCAGTCAGGCCAGATAAAGGCCACCGCCAGCCAGGCGAGCGCACATCCCAGCAGCGTGTCCACAATGCGCGGCAGCGCCACCTCGAAGCCTTCGCCCAGCAGGTTAAAGCAGAGCAGCACCAGCAGGGTGATAAACAGCGTCGCCTGCGCGTACTGCACCTGGCGAAAGGCGAAAAACAGCACCCCGCTGACCACAATCAGCACCAGCTGCCCTTCGGTCGAGGGCACCAGCCACAGCACTGGCAGACCGATGGCGATACCCGCCAGGGTGCCGCCGATACGCAGCGCCAGCCTGCGCCGCGTGGCGTTATAGTTAGGCTGGCAGACAAACAGGCTGGTGAGCAGGATCCAGTAGCCGCGATCGAGACCGGTAATCTGGATAAAGGCGTAGCCGATGCAGAGCACCACGGTCATGCGCACCGCGTGACGGAAGAGCGCGGAAGCGGGTGTCATATGACGGCTGAGGCGCAGGCGAATATCGCTCCAGCCGCTCAGCCCTTCGCGCGACAGCCGGTTATCGCCCGCCAGATTTTCGCTGGCTAAAGACTGCTCAGACTCTATCGATCCCAGCTGCGCGTCGATGGCGCGCAAATTGCGCAACAGCCAGAACAGCGGGCGCAGATGGGGCGCGTCCGGCTCGTTTTGCTGCAGGCGCTCCAGCGCGGTCTGCAGGCGCTCGAAGGCGCGCTCAAAGCGAGCGTCGTGCTCCCAGCGCTCACGCAGCAGGATGCACTGCGACAGCTGGCGACACGCCTGCGCCTGCATATTCAGCAGCCGCTGAAAACGGAACAGGATCTCGTTGTAGCGCCAGTCGTCGCGCAGCAGATGATACTGCAGGTGGGAAGAGCTGGCGCGCTCGTGGATATCCTGCGCCACAAAGTAGTAATGCAGACTGCGACGGGTGCTGCGCGATCCGCGATCGCCGCGCAGGCGGCTCTGCAGCGTGCTTTTGGTCAGATTCAGCTGCGCCACCAGCTGACTGTTAACCATCGCGGTGCGAATAAGCGTGACGTCATCCTGGGCGTCGCCGTCGGGATCGAACAGATTCGCTTTGGCTTCAAGATATTGCGCCAGCTGCGCATAGCTGCCCGCCAGCTGTTCCTGCACCGGCCGTACCGGGAACATCAGATGGCCGAGCAGCGTCAGCATGTTGTACCAGAGCGCGCCGACCAGCAGCAGGATAGGCTGCATATACCACTGGGAAAACAGCCCGATGCCCAGCATGGTGTAAACGGCGATCAGCAGCGCGCCAAAGGCGATAGTGGCGTAGCGCTGGCCGAGCGCGCCCAGCAGAATAAACCCCCAGGTGGAGAGGGCGAGCCCGGCCATAAACGCCAGCGGATGGGGAAACAGCAGCTCTACCGAGACCGATGCGATACAAAAGCAGAGCAGGGTAATCAGCAGATTGCGCAGCCGGCCGCTGAGGCGGTCGTCGAGATCGGCCAGCGCCGCGGCCACCACGCCGAGCGTCAGCGGGATGGTCCAGTCGATCTGATGCAGCCACCAGGGCACCGCCGCGCAGCCGGTCAGCGCCAGAAAGATGCGAAACAGATAGCGCCAGCTGCTGTTAAAGAGATAGTTGCGCCAGCCCGGCAAGGCTTTCGACATCATATCGTTGCCTCAGTAGCGCCGACGGGCGTTGGCGTCGCGCGCGGCGCGCGCTTCTTCAACCGAGACCACGCGGCGACCGACCGGCCAGAGCGCGATAGCGGCGATTTTAAAATTGGCGAGGCCCACCGGAATGCCGATGATGCTGATGCACTGTACGATGCCGGTAGAGATATGGGTCAGGCAGAGCCACCAGCCGAAGAAGATCAGCCAGAAGATATTGAGAAAGGTACCGCCGGTATTCAGCAGTGCGCTTTTGCTCTCCGGGCGCAGCACGTCCACGTGCACCGCCTCGTTGCCGTAAGGCACCAGCGAGAGTTTGGTGATCTCCCAGCAGGAGCGGGTCAGCGGCAGAGTGAAGATCAGGACGATACTCACCAGCGTGGCAAACAGCCAGCAAAGGGTGGTGATAAACCCGCCGAGGATAAAATTGAGAATGTTCAACACTGTGCGCATGGCGTTTTTTTCCTTTTGCTTTCCGCAAGATGTGCCGCCAAGTTTAGCCTGTTTTAAGGCTGGAGCGCCAAGAGTCTGACAGGTAAACTCCCGATATTCTTTTCCCAGGTTCGACGGTGTGGATATGGAACTCAAAGCGACATCGATGGGCAAACGGCTTGCCCAGCATCCCTATAACCGGGTTCGCCTGCTGGCGGCTGGGGTGGAAGTAAGCGGCGATCGGCACGAATACCTGATTCCTTTCAACGAGCTGCTCAGCATCAGCTGCAAGCGCGGCATGGTCTGGGGCGAGCTGGAGTTTTTGCTGCCTGACGATAAGGTGGTGCGGCTGCACGGCACCGAATGGCAGGAGACGCAGCGCTTCCATCACTATCTGCTGCAGGCCTGGCAGGCGTGGAGCGCCGAGATGAGCGCAATTTGCGCCGGGGTGTTAGGTGAACTTCAGCAGGAGATCGACCGCTTCGGCGAACAGGATCGCTGGATCAAACGCAGCGAGCTGCAGGCGCTGCGCGCCACCATCGAAAAACAGTTCGCCGCGCTGCCGCTGCCGCTGGCGCGCCTGGAGGAGTTTAGCGACTGTCGCGAGCCTTACCTGATCTGCCAGCGCTGGCTGGAGCAGGGCGACGCGGCGCTGCGTCAGCGCAACCGCGACTGGACGGCGCGCATGCTCAGCGCCCATCGCGACTTTTTTGCAACGGTGGAATCCTCGCCGCTCAACGCCTCGCAGAGCGAAGCGGTGGTCAACGGCGAAGAGTCGGTGCTGGTGCTCGCCGGGGCAGGCAGCGGTAAAACCTCGGTGCTGGTGGCGCGGGCGGGCTGGCTGCTGCGGCGCAGGCTGGCTGCGCCCGAGCAGATTCTGCTGCTGGCATTTGGTCGTCAGGCGGCGGAAGAGATGAACGATCGCATTCGGTCACGGCTGGGCGTCGCCGACATTCAGGCGCGTACTTTTCACGCGCTGGCGCTGCATATTATCCGCGAAGGCAGCAATAAGCAGCCGGTGATCAGCAAGCTGGAAAGCGACGTCGCGGCGCGTCATGCGCTGCTGATTGACATCTGGCGTCAGCAGTGCGAGGAGAAAAAAGCGCAGGCGAACGGCTGGCGTCAGTGGCTGCGCGACGAGCTGGAGTGGGAGCTGCCCGAAGGGCACTTCTGGCAGGACGATCGGCTGGCGAAACGGCTGGCGTCGCGCCTTGAACGCTGGCTGGGGCTGATGCGTATGCACGGCGGCGCGCAGGCGGCGATGATCGCCGAGGCGCCGGAAGAGGTGCGCGAGCTGTTCGGCAAGCGAGTGAAGCTAATGGCGCCGATGCTGAAAGCCTGGAAGAGCGCGCTGAAAGAGGAGGGCGCGGTCGATTTCTCCGGGCTGATCCAGCAGGCCGTGGCGATTCTGGAGAAAGGGCGTTTTATCAGCCCGTGGAAGCATATTCTGGTTGATGAGTTTCAGGATATCTCGCCGCAGCGCGCCGCCTTGCTTGCGGCGCTGCGCCAGCAGAACAAACGCGCCACGCTGTTCGCCGTAGGCGATGACTGGCAGGCGATCTATCGCTTTACCGGCGCGGAGATGTCCTTGACCACCGCCTTCCATCACTATTTCGGCGACGGCGATCGCTGCGTACTGGATACGACCTACCGCTTTAACGATCGCATCGGCGATATCGCCAACCGCTTTGTGCAACAGAATCCGCACCAGCTGCGCAAGCCGCTCAACAGCCTGACCAAAGGTAATAAAAAAGCAGCAGGGCTGCTGCCGCAGGAGCAGCTGGAGCCGCTGCTGAATAAGCTGAGCGGGTATGTCAGGCCTGAAGAACGGGTGCTGCTGCTGGCGCGCTACCACCATCTGCGCCCGGATGTGCTGGATAAAGCAAAAACCCGCTGGCCAAAGCTCAATCTCGACTTTATGACCATTCACGCCAGCAAAGGACAGGAGGCGGACTTCGTTATTTTGCTGGGGCTACAGGCGGGCAAAGAGGGGTTTCCCGCCGCGGCGCGTGAGTCGGTGATTGAGCAGGGACTGCTGCCGCAGCCGGAAGATTTCCCGGATGCGGAGGAGCGGCGTCTGGCCTACGTGGCGTTAACCCGCGCGCGCCAGCAGGTGTGGATGCTCTACGATCGCGAACAGCCATCGCCCTTTGTCGAGGTGTTTCGCCAGCTCGGCGTGCCGCTGCTGCGTAAAGCCTGATTAGCGCAGACGATCCTGCAGATAGCGCTGATAGTCGGGGATGGCGATCTCCACCGGCTGCGCAAACAGCGGCGACTGAATAATAAAGTTGGCCGTGGCGCGGTTGGTGGCGACCGGAATGTTCCAGACGGTGGCGAGGCGCAGCAGCGCCTTAACGTCGGGATCGTGCGGCACCGCGTTAAGCGGATCCCAGAAAAAGATCAGCACGTCGATTTTGCCTTCCGCGATCAGCGCGCCTACCTGCTGATCGCCGCCCATCGGGCCGCTCAGCATCGCGTTCACATTCAGGCCGGTATGGCGATTAATCAGATTGCCGGTCGTGCCGGTGGCGTAGAGGGTATGGGGCTCAAGAATGGGCTGGTTCTGCTTTACCCAGTCGAGCAGCGAGGCCTTGCAGTGATCGTGCGCAACGAGTGCGATATGTTTGCTGAGGCCAAGCGTGCGGGTGGTCTGTTCCATAAAGGCGTCCTGGTCGAGTCACGTGCCGAGAAGATGGCACGAGTTTACCCCGCGTTTTTCCCGCCTATCAACTTGTCCTTAACAATTTAACCAGCGACATAAATTGCTGACGGGTCGCCTGATCGAAGCGATGAAACCAGCGTTTAATCGCCGGCGACTGCGCTTCATCTATCCAGACGAACTCCGCCTCGACGGGGGGACGCGTTGCCGCGCCGTCGCGCACGGCGGCGAAATGGGGCACGGAGGCGACCTGGCCGTTGCGGTTGTAGAGTATCATCGCCTTTTCCATATCGCTCTCTGCGGAAACGGGCAGGCGATCTCGCCGGATATCGATCTCTTTGCCGTGCTCGTCCACCAGCTGGAAATTGAGCGTGCGATCGAAGTGGTGGCGCTCGCGGCGGTTGTCCAGCGCGGGCAGGCGAATAGTGATGGTTTTGACCTGGGCGTTGAAGGTAACGATCATCGGCGCCGACTGATAGCGCAGCGATGCGTCTTTGTGTGCGTCGCGCAGCTGTTCGACGCGAAAGAGAAACTGATGCTGGCCGCGCTCCAGCTCAAGACTGTCGGCGCCTTTCAGCAGCGAGCCGGAAATTTTGCGCCCGTCCAGCACCAGCAGATCGATCTGCGGGTCAAGCTTTAGCGTGATGGCCTGACAGGTTGCCGAAACGAGGAGAACAGTCAACCCCGTCACGACCAGAGAGAGTTTCATGTAGACTCCAGATAGAGGGCGCAAAGTTTTGTGTGTAGCAAATTCTTACATTATGGCAGTAAATTTACATTTGAACATAAGTTTTTGTGCGCCAGTGCAAAATTCTGCTTTCTGGAGAGCGGCGCGCTAAAAAGGCGACGCTACATTTAATGCTCTGAAATAAGGAGAGAAAGATGAACGATCAAACTATTCGCGACGTGCTGACGCGTACTCAGCGCATCGCACTGGTAGGCGCCAGCGATCGTCCAGACCGACCGAGCTACGGCGTGATGAAATATCTGCTGGATCAGGGATACGAGGTGATTCCGGTAAGTCCGAAACTGGCTGGCCAGACGCTATTAGGCCAGAAAGCCTACGCGACGCTGCAAGAGGTACCGGGCAAAATCGACATGGTTGATGTGTTTCGTCATTCAGAAGCGGCGTGGGGCGTTGCGCAGGAAGCGATTGCGGCGGGCGCCGATACTCTCTGGCTGCAGCTGGGGGTAATCAACGAGCAGGCCGCCGTGCTGGCGCAGGATGCGGGTCTGACCGTGATTATGGATCGCTGTCCTAAAATGGAAATTCCGCGGCTGGGCGTGACGCGACAGAAACAATAATGTCACAGGCGGCATGTGACTGCCGCCTGCGATCAGTGGCGCAGGCGCGGCGCCTGCAGCTGCTGACGAATCGATGCGGCCAGTTCGTCCATCTCCGGCTGTTCCGGATGCTCTGAACTGGTTTCACCAGAAAGCTGAATCTCAGCGATATAGGTATGAACCTGATCGCCTTCTTCATCTTCCATTACCACATGATACCAGGGCGCACGACGCAATGTTTCAGTTGCGCCCACCTCGTCCAGCTTCGGCGTATCCAGTGAATACTCGGGATCGACATCCACTATTACGCCCAGCACGCCCGAAAGGCGGTGCCGAACCTGCTGACCAATACCAAATTTAGTGGCAATCATAGTGACCTCCAGAAAAACTGCCTCCTGATCAATATGGCGTCAGAAGGCGCTTTTTCAAGTCACACCACACGACATGCAAAACCTTTAAGGTAAAGACCCTCAGGGTAGCTGGCAATAACCGGGTGATCGGCCGCCTGACGGAACTGCTCAATAAACTGCGCTTCGCGGCCCGCATCCAGCGCGGCGTCAGCGATAATCTTCTGGAACAGCTCGGTTGCCATCAGTCCCGAACAGGAGAAGGTCATCAGAATGCCGCCCGGATTAAGCAGCTGCATCGCCAGCATATTAATATCTTTATAACCGCGGCAGGCGCCCGCCAGCTGGTTTTTGTTCTCCACGAACTTGGGCGGATCCATGATGATCAGATCGAACTTCTCGCCGACGTCGCGGTAGCGGCGCAGCAGTTTGAACACGTCATCGCGTACGAATTGCGCGCGTGACAGATCCAGCTGGTTAAGCTCGACGTTCTGGCGCGCCACGTCGAGCGCCTCCTGTGAGGTGTCGACGCTGATCACTTCCCGGCAGCCGCCCATCAGGGCCGACACGGCAAATCCGCCGGTATAGGAGAAGCAGTTAAGCACGCGCGCATCCTGCGCGTAGCGGCGCGTTGCCAGACGGCTGTCGCGCTGGTCAAGGTAGTAGCCGGTTTTATGGCCGCCCTGGATATCGACCAGCAGCTTCATGCCGTGTTCGGTAATCGGCAGCAGCGGCGGCGGTATTTCGCCGGTTACCGGACCCTGCGTCAGCTCCAGCCCCTCTTTTTTACGCACCGCCACATCGGAACGGTCATAGATGGCGCACTGCGGAAAACAGTGCTGCAGCGCGGAGAGGATGGCAGGGCGCTGATATTCGGCACCGGCAGAGAGCAGCTGCAGCACCAGGAAGTTGCCGAAGCGATCGATGGTCACCCCCGGCAGCCCGTCAGATTCGCCAGCGATCAGGCGATAGCTGTCGAGGCCGTCTCTCTGCGCCAGCCAGTCGCGCCACTGGCGCGCCTGCTCGAAACGGCTTATGAAGAAGGCGATATCGATTGATTCCTCCTGCTGCCAGCTCCAGACGCGGGCGCGAATTTGCGACTGCGGCGACCAGGCCGCGCGTGCGAGAAATTTGCCGTTATGGTCGCAGACATCAACGGTTTCACCCAGTTGCGCTTTACCTTCAAGGCGCGCAACGGCACCGGAAAACACCCACGGATGGCGGCGGAGCAGGGATTTTTCACGTCCCTTAGCGAGAATCAATCGAACGGTCATAGTTTGCTATGCTTACCTGAAAAAATGAGGCGCCATTGTCCGGTGGATGAGGTTAAATTGCAACGCGCAGCGGCAGGAGAGAGCGATGAGATCGGCCTGTTTTAAAATATGGGTACACGGCAGGGTGCAGGGCGTTGGGTTTCGCTACAGCACTCAGGCACAGGCGTCGCAGCTTGGCGTGCTGGGTTACGCGCATAATCTGGATGACGGCAGCGTCGAGGTGCTCGCCTGGGGTGAGCCGGACAAAGTCGATGCGCTTATCGACTGGCTGAAGGCGGGCGGGCCGCGCGGCGCGCGCGTCGATCGGGTATTAATGGAGCCGCATCAACCCGCTGAGCCGCCGCGCCGCTTCACTACGGGCTGATTAGAGACACTTCGCCGGTTTAGGCAGGCCGGCGATTTTGGTCGCCTGTTTCGCCGGGCCATCTGGAAAGAGACGGAACAGGTAACGGCTGTTGCCTTTCTCTTCGCCATATTTTTGCGCCATCGCCTTTACCAGCATACGAATGGCGGGCGAGGTGTTGTACTCCAGATAGAAAGCGCGGACGAAACGCACCACTTCCCAGTGTGCGTCGCTCATGGCGATGCCTTCATGATGGGCGATCTGCTCTGCGAGCGCCTCGCTCCAGTCGTGGCGATGTTTCAGATAGCCCTCGCCGTCGACCTCGATGATTTTACCGTTAAATTCCACGTTTACTCCTGACTGCGTTATCCGGCGGCATTCTAGCAAATTGCGCCGTCAGAAAAAGCAAAACCCCGCCGAAGCGGGGTCAGGGAGGCGCAGGGGAGGTAGCCTGAAGCGATGGCAAGGTTGCTCTCTGTTACGGCTACCTGCTTCCGTGCGCGTTAGTCGTTGCGGGCAAAACCCAGCAGGCTCAGCAGGCTCAGGAAGATATTGTAGAGCGAGACGTAGAGGCTGACGGTGGCGCGAATATAGTTGGTCTCGCCGCCGTGAATGATATTGCTGGTTTCCCACAGGATGGCACCGGCGGAAAAGAGAATAAACAGCGCGCTAATCGCCAGGTGCAGCGCCGGCAGCTGCAGGAACAGGTTAGCGACGACCGCCACCAGCAGCACCACAAAGCCAGCCATCATCATGCCGCCGAGGAACGACATATCGCGACGGGTGGTCAGCACATAGGCCGAACAGCAGAAGAAGACCAGCGCCGTGCCGCCTAACGCCAGCGCGATTACGTCAGCCATGCCTGCGGCTAAAAACGAACTGAGGATCGGGCCGAGGCAGTAGCCAAGAAAGCCGGTAAAGGCGAAGGCCGCCAGGATGCCCATCGGGCTGTCCGCCAGCTTATGAGTAAGGAACATCAGGCCGTAGAAACCGACCAGCATTAAAATCAGTCCCGGGCCGGGCAGGCCGAGCAGGGTGCTGGCGGTGGCGGTCACGGCGGAGAAGGCCAGCGTCAGGCCGAGCAGGAAATAGGTGTTACGCAGCACCTTATGGGTGCTGAGCAGTGATGTCCGTGAGGACGAGGTAATAATTCTGTCCATAATGCGCTCCTTTATCAGAACACGAGGTTTGCGCTGAGAATACGCAGCGACGTTAAAACGCGAAAGGCGTTTTACCCTTCTTTACGCGATAAATCGCTGTTTCTCTGAGCGGATTGGCGATTTCGCCAACGAATAACGCCGTTTTGGCTGTTTTTCAGGCGAATGAATTCGTACAGGCTTTACATCCTTCGGGGGGATGTTTATAGTGCGCCTCATTGCGGAGGGGTGGCCGAGCGGCTTAAGGCAGCGGTCTTGAAAACCGCCGATGGGAAACCATCCGAGAGTTCGAATCTCTCCTCCTCCGCCACTTTCCTGCTCAGGCAGGAAGCGGCAATACGGCAACGCTGTTTTGCCAGAGCAACAAGCAACACCCCGGAGGGATGGCCGAGCGGCTTAAGGCAGCGGTCTTGAAAACCGCCGATGGGAAACCATCCGAGAGTTCGAATCTCTCTTCCTCCGCCACATTAGACAGGCCAGCACAGCGTGCTGGCCTGTTGCATTTCTGCTTCCCGACCCCCCGGCGCATCGCGCTTCTCCGGCCGCTTTTGCTCTACTCTGCTATAGTCCATTCACGATTTTGCAAACATTCGGGCGCATTTCGCGGCCAGCTTAGGTTACACTGTGGACCACTATGCTCTGATCAGAGCTAATCGGTTGATAGCCAGAGTGTTTCTCTACTGAATAAATGGAATAGGCACAATGATCAAGAAACTGAGTCTTTGCGCACTGTCGGTGCTGGCCGCGCTGCCGATCGGTATGGCGGCCCAGGCGGCTGAAGGCGATATGCAGCTGCAACAGGTACTGATGTTTAGCCGCCACAACCTGCGCGCGCCGCTGGCCGATAACGGCAGCGTGCTGGAACAGTCGACGAAAAAAAGCTGGCCGCAGTGGAGCGTGCCGGGCGGACAGCTCACCACTAAAGGCGGCGTGCTGGAAGTCTACATGGGCAACTACACGCGTCAGTGGCTGGCGCAGCAGGGCCTGGTGCAGAACGGCAGCTGTCCTGACAGCAGCAATGTCTTCGTCTACGCCAACAGCCTGCAGCGTACCGTCGCGACGGCTCAGTTCTTTGTCAACGGTGCTTTCCCCGGCTGTGATATCGCCGTCACGCACCAGGACGCCATGGGCAGCATGGATCCGGTATTCAACCCGGTGATCACCGACGACAGCGAAGAGTTTAATAAGAAGGCGCTGGCGGCGATGACCGCAGAAAACGAAAAGCTGGCGCTGAAGCCTGCGCTGCAGCAGCTGGATAAAATTGTCGACTACAAATCTGCGCCCGCCTGCAACAACAAAAAACAGTGCGATTTGAGCAGCGGCGACAACGTTTTCAGCGCGGAAAACGGCAAAGAGCCAAACGTAAGCGGCCCGCTAAAGGTTGGCAACTCTCTGATGGACGCCTTCACGCTGCAATACTATGAAGGCTTCCCGCTGGAGCAGGTCGCATGGGGCCAGATCAAAACTCCTGAGCAGTGGAAAGCGCTGTCGGCGATCAAGAACGGCTATCAGGATGCGCTCTTCACCAGCCCGGAGGTGGCGCGCGAAGTCGCCGCGCCGCTGGTGGACTATATCCGCAGCCAGCTGGTCGATCAGGACAAAGCCAACGCGCCGAAAATCACCCTGATGGTGGGGCACGACTCCAATATCGCTTCGCTGCTGAGCGCGCTGCAGGTTAAGCCTTATGAGCTGCCAGGCACCTGGGAAAATACCCCCATCGGCGGCCAGCTGGTGTTTGAACGCTGGCACGATGCGAAAAACAATAAAGATCTGCTGAAGCTGGAGTATGTCTATCAGACCGCCGATCAGCTGCGTGATGGCGAGGTGCTGAGCCTGAAGAATCCGCCGAAGCGCGTAACGCTGCAGCTGGAAGGCTGCCCGACCGACGGCAACGGCTACTGCAGCTGGGATCAGTTCACTCAGGCGCTGAACGTTGCGCTGCAGGGCACGCCGATGGAGCCAGCCGCGCAGCCGGCTGCGGCTAACAGCGACGCCGCCGCTAAGCCGGCGGAGAGTAAACCAGCCGCCGATAAAGCCGCCGCCGACAAAGCCGCTGCGGACAAGGCGGTAGCTGACAAAGCGGCCGCAGATAAAGCGGCTGCAGAAAAAGCTGCCGCGCAGAAAGCCGCCGAGCAGAAAGCCGCTGAAGCGAAAGCCGCAGAAGAGAAGGCGAAAGTGGCCGAGGAGAAAGCGAAGGCAGAGCGCGCCGCGGCGCAAAAAGCAGCGGCAGAGAAAGCCGCCGCCGATAAAGCGGCCGCAGAAAAAGCCAGTGCGTCGGTGCAGAAGCCGGTGGAATCTGCGCAGAAGAGCGACGCGAAGCAGACCGTTATGCAGTAACGTCTGCACAGATGAAAAACCCCGCCGCGGCGGGGTTTTTTATGGACGTAGCGGGTTAGCCCGCAATCACCACCAGCTTTTGGTTGGCAAACTCTTTGATCCCCAGATCCGACAGCTCGCGGCCATAGCCGGAGCGTTTCACGCCGCCAAACGGCAGCTCGGCTGAGGTATCGCTCTGCGAGTTGATAAATACCATACCGGTTTCAATCGCCGAGGCGAGCCGACGGCCACGCGCGCTGTCCTGCGTCCAGACCGAACCGCCCAGACCATAGTGGGAGTCATTCGCCAGCGCCACCGCGGCGTTGTCGTCGCCGACGACATAAACCTGCGCTACCGGTCCAAAAAACTCTTCGTAATAGGCCGGGTTATCTGGCCGGATATCGGTCAGGATAGTTGGCTGGAAATAGCAGCCGACGCCATCCACCGGCTTGCCACCAGTCAGCAGCGTCGCGCCGTTTCGCACCGCTTCATCGACCTGTTTCGCCAGGCGATCGCGCGCGTCTCTGGAGGAGAGCGGGCCCAGCGTGGTCTGCTCGTCCAGCGGATCGCCGAGGCGCGCCGCCTTCAGCGCCGAACTAAATTTATCGATAAAGGCGCTGGCAATCTTTTCGTGCAGAATAAAGCGCTTGGCGGCGGTACAGACCTGGCCGCAGTTGCTGAGTCGCGCCTGCGCGCCCTGACGCACCGCCTCGTCGATATCGGCATCGTCGAGCACCACAAAAACATCGTTGCCGCCCAGTTCCAGCGTCGATTTCTTCAGGTATTTGCCCGCCTGCTGCGCCACGGCGCTGCCGGCGCGCTCTGAACCGGTCAGGGCGACGCCCTGCACGCGATCGTCGGCGATCAGTTCAGCAACCTGCTCGCTGCTGATAAACAGGTTAGTCCAGGCGCCTTCCGGCGCGCCCGCTTCTCTTACCAGCTTTTCAAACACGTCGGCGCAGTGCGGCACAATATTGGCGTGTTTCGCCAGCACCGGATTGCCCAGCGCCAGGTTAGGCGCCAGCACGCGCATCAGCTGATAGTAGGGAAAGTTCCACGGCTCGACGGCCACCAGCACGCCGATGGGATGGTACTCAACCCAGGCTTCGCCCAGTTCGCTGGGATAGGGCTGCGGCTTAAGGATCTCCGCCGCATTCTCGGCGTAATAACGCGCGATCTGCGCGCAAATTTTTACTTCTCCCCGGCTCTGACCAATCAGCTTGCCCATCTCCTTGCTGGCGATGGCGGCCAGCTCGTCAACCCGGCTCTCGATCAAATCAGCCAGCCTGCTGAGCACCTGCAGACGCGGCTCAATATCGCCTTTGCTCCACGACGAGTGGAACAGGCGATCGGCGGTTTCCAGCGCCTGGCTTACCGCAGCAGCGTCGTGAGAGGGCCAGCTTTTCAGCAGCTGATTATTGGCGGGGTTAATGCTCTGATAGGAAGACATAGATTCTCCTTGGTCAGTAAAAAAGGTGAGGCGGGAAATCCCGCCTCGTAATCAGATATTTTTGCGCTCTACCGGCGTATCGTCCCACGTCAGCACGTCGGCTTCCGTTTTGTCAAAGGCGCGAAACAGCACTTCGTCGTTACCCTGCTGACGCCAGATCTCCTCCGCCAGCTTTTCGTCATAGTTGGCCACTTCGAAAATAGCCTCTGCGATTTCTGGAGAGGTGTGGCGCAGCGTGGCCCATTCGCCTACGTGGTGGGCTTTCGCCTGATCGTTCGACATACTTTTCTCCTTAATAACACTTACCCTTTGAGTTTTACCGTCAGTCCGGCAACGTGTTCGCCCTGATAGCGGGCGATGTTCAGTTCCTCTTCCGTCGGCTGACGCGAGCCGTCGCCTCCCGCCAGGGTGGTGGCGCCGTAAGGCGTGCCGCCGCGCACCTGCGAGATATCAAACAGCTCTTTAGTGCCGTAACCAATCGGCACGATCACCATGCCGTGGTGCGCTAAAGTGGTCCAGACTGAGGTGATGGTCAGCTCCTGGCCGCCGCCGGTTCCGGTCGAGGTAAAAACGCTGGCGACCTTGCCGTGCAGCGCGCCGGAGGCCCAGAGGCCGCCGGTGCGATCCCAGAAGGTGCGCATCTGACCGGACATATTGCCGAAGCGCGTCGGCGTGCCGATGAGAATGGCGTCGTACTGCGGCAA
This sequence comes from Pantoea agglomerans, assembly GCF_020149765.1. Classification (NCBI taxonomy): domain Bacteria; kingdom Pseudomonadati; phylum Pseudomonadota; class Gammaproteobacteria; order Enterobacterales; family Erwiniaceae; genus Pantoea; species Pantoea agglomerans. The sequence goes on along the minus strand of NZ_CP083809.1, from coordinate 2,573,335 downwards.
TATGTCGGGCGTTGCTTCCGGCGCCGCCTGGTCAGTTTTCCCGCCTACCTCGGCGAAACGATCGGCATCCATGGTTTCCGGCACGCGACGGATGTCGACTTCCACGCCGGAGACGCGGCGCGCGCCTTCGGCGACCGCGTTCGCCATGGTTTCAATATGTCCATACATTGAGTAATAAAGCACCAGAATTCTGGCCATTGCGCTCTCCTCAGCATGTGAAAACCTAAGCAGAAGTATAGAAGAGCTTTCCGGCCCTGCGGCGAGATCGCAAAATTTGCGCTTTTTCTGATGCATTGCATTCAGGCGGCGACCTGCGCACAATGGCGCCCGTTGAATCACGGAAGGTGTGTTATGTCGGAGAGTTCCCGCACGCTGGCGCTGCGCGTATCGCGCGAAGAGCTGGTGCTGATTTTGATTACGATGATCTGGGGCGGCACCTTTCTGGTGGTGCACCGCGCTATGGCCGTTTCTGGCCCTTTCTTTTTTGTCGGCCTGCGCTTCGCCACCGCCGCGCTGATCCTTGCCTGCGTCTTTCGCCGCGTGCTGGCGGGCATCACGCGCCAGGAGATGATCGCCGGCGCCTTAATCGGGCTGTCGATCGCCGGAGGATATGGCCTGCAAACCTGGGGTATGCAGACCATCTCCAGCAGCCAGTCCGCCTTTCTCACCGCGCTGTATGTGCCGGTCGTGCCGCTGCTGCAGTGGCTGTTTCTGCGCCGGCCACCGGGGCTGATGGCGTGGTGCGGCATCCTGCTGGCGTTCCTCGGTCTGCTTTTGGTGGCGGGGCCGCAGGATGGCCGCATCAGCCTTAACCAGGGCGAAATCGCCACCTTGTTCAGCACGCTGGCGATCGCCGCCGAGATTATCCTGATTAGCCGTTTCGCCGGTCAGGTGGATGTGCGCCGCGTCACTCTGATTCAGTTAGCGGTCGCCTCGCTGTGCGCCTTTATCCTGATGGTGCCGAACGGCGAGTCGATGCCGGCGCTCAGCCCGACGCTGCTGCTGAGCGCGCTCGGTCTCGGCGCGGCCAGCGCGCTGATTCAGGTAACGATGAACTGGGCGCAGCGCAGCGTTTCGCCGACGCGCGCGACGGTTATCTACGCGGGCGAGCCGGTCTGGGCGGGCGTGGTCGGACGAATTGCCGGCGAGCGGCTGCCTGCGGCGGCTATTCTCGGCGGCGCGCTGATCGTCTGCGGCGTTATCGTCAGCGAGCTGAAGCTAAAGCGAAAAAAGGCGGCGCCGGTGGCGCCGCGCGAATAGTCACCCCTGCTGGCGCGCCGGACGCTCCGTCAGCGCCGCGCCGCGTCGGCGCAGGATGGCGTTAAGCAGGATAGCGCCGAAGGTGGCGGTGCCGATGCCCCCCAGGGTAAAGCCGCCGATCTTCAGCGAAAAATCGCCCGCGCCCAGCACCAGCGTGGTGGCGACCATAATCAGGTTGCCGTTCTGGCTGAAGTCCACATGGTTCTGAACCCAAATGCGCGCGCCCGCCACCGCGATCAGGCCGAAGACCACAATGGAGGCGCCACCGATCACCGGCGCGGGAATGGCATGGATCAGCGCGCCGAACTTCGGCGAAAAGCCGAGGATCAGCGCGATAACCGCCGCTGCCACGAAGGCGAGGGTGGAGTAGACTTTAGTCACCGCCATAACGCCGATATTCTCCGCATAGGTGGTGACGCCGCTGCCGCCTATGGTGCCGGAGATCATGGTCGCCAGCCCGTCGCCGACAAAGGCGCGTCCCATCCAGGGATCGAGATTGCGTCCGGTCATGCCCGCGACCGCCTTCAGATGGCCGAGGTTTTCCGCCACCAGAATAATCGCCACCGGCGCGATCATCACTATCGCCTGCAGATCGAAGCTGGGCGCGGTGGTCTGCGGCATGCCAAACCAGCCAGCCTGCGCCACGCCGCTGAAGTCGACCGGTTTGCCGAAGCCCAGCACGTTGGTCAGCAGCGCGTAAATCGCCCAGGCGAGGATCAGCCCCACCAGAATCAGCAGGCGCTGTACCATGCCGGAGGTAAAGACCGCCACCAGCCCGATAGCGAGCACGGTCATCACCGCCATCCAGCTGTCAAAACCCGAGGCCGCCACGCTGTGTACCGCGATGGGCGCGAGATTAAGCCCAATCGCCATGACCACCGCGCCGGTAACCACCGGTGGCATCAGCCGCTCAATCCAGCGCGTGCCGACTTTCATAACCAGCAGGCCAATCAGCATATAGAGCGCGCCGCAGGCGATAACCCCGCCGAGCGCAACGCTCAGGTGCGGGTTAAGCCCCTGGCCGTTGAAGCCGGTCACGGCGATCACCACGCCGACAAAGGCCGCGCTGGAGCCGAGATAGCTGGGCACCCGGCCGCCGGTAATCACAAAAAAGAGCAGGGTGCCGATGCCTGATACCAGAATCGCCAGATTGGGATCCAGCCCCATCAGCAGCGGCATCAGCACGGTGGCACCGAACATCGCCACCGCATGCTGCAGACCAAGGATCGCCGTTTGTCCAAACGGCAGCGTCTCATCCGGGGCGATAAGACCGCCGTCTGATACCGCCGACTTTTTACGCCATTGAGGAAACCAGGAACTCGCCATCGTTATCTCCAGAAAGAGGGGTATCAGGCCGCGCAGGGCGGATTAGCGGGCATCCTGCCGCTGCAGCGGTAAATAGCCGCGATCGAACCAGGCCAGCCCGTGCGCTTCATCGCTAAAGGTCAGCGCCAGCACTTCGCAAAACAGCACGTCATGGGTACCAACCCGGGTAATGTTGCTGATGCGGCAGTCGAAGGAGACCAGCGCGCCGGCCAGCACCGGCGAGCCTGTCGCTGCCTTGCGCCACTGCGCCGCCTGAAAGCGCTCTTCCATCGGCGTTTTGCCGCCAAACAGGGTTGAGAGAGAGGCCTGACTGGCCGCAAGCGTGTTGACGCAGAGCTGGCGGTTAGCGTCGAAAACCGACCATACCGAGGCGGCGCGATTCAGGCAGACCAGCAGGGTCGGCGGCGTATCGGTGACGCTGCATACCGCTGAGGCTGTGAAACCTGCGCGTCCCGCCGGGCCGTCGGTGGTGATGATATTCACGGCGGCGCCCAGGCGCGCCATGCCGTCACGGAATGCCTGCTTCTCAACCAGATTGTCGTCAGGCGTCAGGGTCAGGGTACTCATAGGGATCTCCTTAACTTGCCGCGCGCTGCGGCGCGGCTTCACTCTGGTTAAGCCACTGCAGCAGCAGCGAATTGAAGCCTTCGGCGTCGGTGACGCTCATCGCATGGCCACCCCAGCACATGGCTATCTGCTGCGCGTTGGGCAGCGCACCGGCCAGCTGCGCGTTACAGCTCCAGGGCACCAGCATGTCGTCCTGGCTGCAGATCGCCAGCACCGGCTGCTGAATGCGCGCAGCCAGCGGCGTGAAGTCGGCGCGCATCAGGGCGTTCAGGCGCCGCAGCAGATTGTCGCGTCCCTGGAAGTGGGCGAGATGTGCCGCCTCTTCCTCAAGAAGACGCGCCTGATGCTGTGCCATCCACTCGGCCGGATAGAGAAACAGCGGCTGCGCGCGCACAAAAGCCTCGACGCCCGCGTTGAGCAGCAGATCCTGCCGTACCTGAAAGCAGCGCCGCGTGTGGGGATGCAGCCGCAGCCAGCCGTTGATCACCGCCACGCGCTCGACGCGCTCGGGGTAGTCGAGCGCCAGCTGTAGCCCCACCAGACCGCCGAGCGCGTGGCCAATCACGCCGAAGCGCGTAATCCCGCGCTGCGCCAGCGCCTCGGCCAGCTCGGCCGCCATCATCGGCATCGAATAGTCGGCCGGCAGCGGCTGCGCGCTGCGGCCGGTGCCGCGCTGGTCATACATCACCACGCGATAGCGCGAGCTCAGTGCCGCCAGCTGCGGCTGCCAGAACCCCGCTACGCCGCCGAGGCCCGACGCCAGCACCAGCGTCGGCGCCGCAGCATCCTCTCTTCCCACTATCTCCAGATGCATTACGCCTCCCGCTGGCCGATATGCGCGACGCTGGCGATCTCCACCAGCGCATCGGGTTTCACCAGGCCACACTGAATACAAAAGCGCGCCGGTTTATCGCCGGCGAAATAGTCGGCGTACACCTGATTGATGGCGGCGTAATTCTGCCAGTCGGTGAGGAAAATCGAGTTGAACGTTACATCGTCGAGCGTGCCGCCTGCGGTTTCAATCACGGTTTTAATGGTTTCCAGCACGTGGCGCGTCTGCGCAGCGGCGTCGCCGATATGCACCACATTGTTCTCTTTGTCGAACGGCAGGGTGCCGGAGACATAGAGCACGCCGTCGGCCAGCGTACCCGGCACAAAAGGGGCGATCGGCGTGGCGGTGCCCGGCGGAATAATCACAGATTTCGGCATGGCATTACTCCTTATGGCCTTTCAGGCTTTCGCAGAAGGCATCAACGCTGGAGACCCAGCCAAAAAAGGTTTCGATATTGAAAATTGCCGCCTGCTGGGCGAAGGGCGGACCCGCCTGATAAGTGGCGTCTTCCAGCACCACGCCGAAATATTCGAGGAAAAAGCCGTCGCGCAGCGTCGACTCCACGCAGACGTTGGTGGCGATACCGGTAAAGATCAGATGACGAATGCCGCGGCTGCGCAGCATGCTGTCGAGCGGGGTGTTGAAAAAGCCGCTGTAGCGCGGTTTCGGCAGCACGATATCCTCTGGCTGCGGCTGCAGCGCATCCACCAGCGCGTAGTCCCAGCCGCCTTTGGCCAGCAGCGTGCCCGCCAGCTCAGGCCGTTTGCGCATGGTTTTCAGCGCGTTGGACTTATGGAAATTAGGCGAACCGGCGTCGCCCGCCTCGACATAGCGCGCATCCCAGCCGTTCTGGAACCAGATAATCTGCACGCCGGCCGCGCGCGCGGCGCTGACCGCCTGCGCGATCTTCTCAATTACCGGTGCGGTGGCGGAGACGTCAAAGCCCGCCAGGTCGAGATAGCCGCCGGGGGTGGCGTAGGCGTTTTGCATATCGACCACGATCAGCGCGCTTTGCGCGGGCGGGAAGGCGATCGCTTCCGGGCGCGCGGGCAGCTCAACCTGCGGCAGCGCAGCGGTATGGGCGCAGTAAACGGTACTCATCAGGCTACCTCTCTGTTGTCATTGATCTCGCTGCGGCACTGCATCAGCGGCTGGATAAACTGGCCGAACGCCTCAATCCCCTGCAGGAAGTCGTCAAAAGTGAGCAGGACGCCCTCGGCGCCTTCCACCTGCGCCACCTCGTCCAGCATGCGCGCAACGCTGGCGTAAGAGCCGACCAGCGTGCCCATATTGATATTGACGGCAGAGGTGGGGTCAGCCATCTGGCGCACGTTGGTGTCGCTGCCGGAGCGCTTGTCCTGCTGGCTCTGGGTGGTCAGCCAGGCGAGCGCCTCTTCGTCAGCGCCCGCTTTGTAGTGCTCCCATCTGGCGCGCGCCGCCTCGTCGCTTTCGGCGGCGATAATCATAAACAGCACGTAGGAGCCGACGTCGCGGCCCGCCTTATCCGCCGCCTGCTTCATACGCGCGGCGGTCGGGGCGAAGGCGGCAGGCGTATTGACCCCCTTGCCGAAGCAGAAGTTGTAGTCGGCATGCTGTGCAGAGAAGGCCATACCCGCGTCGCTCTGTCCGGCGCAGATCACCTTCATTGGCTTTTGCGGCTGCGGACTGACGCGGCAGTCGTTCATGGTGAAAAACTCCCCTTTGAAATCGGACTGGCCGCTGCCCCAGAGATCGCGCAGCACCGTCACATACTCCGTCAGGTAGTCGTAGCGGCGGCTAAAGTAATCGTCACCCGGCCAGATGCCCATCTGCTCATATTCCGGCTTCTGCCAGCCGGTCACCAGGTTAACGCCGAAGCGGCCGCCCGAGATGGAGTCGATGGTTGACGCCATGCGCGCCACGATGGCGGGCGGCAGCGTCAGCGTGGCGGCGGTGGCGTAGATCTCAATGCGCGAGGTGACGGCGGCAAGCCCGGCCATCAGGGTGAAGGATTCAAGATTGTGATCCCAGAACTCGGTTTTGCCGCCAAAGCCGCGCAGCTTGATCATCGACAGCGCAAAGTCGAAGTGATAGTGCTCCGCCTTCTGTACGATCGCCTTGTTCAGCTCGAACGTGGGTTTGTACTGCGGGGCGTGGGTGGAAATCAGCCAGCCGTTGTTACCAATCGGAATAAAAACGCCAATCTTCATGTCAAACCCTCTTTGCCAGGTGATAAACGGTTTGGTGCGCTGCGCGGCTTCCTGCTTCATCCCTGATGGCGGCGCTTGCTGACAAATTTGCAAAGGTTGTGCCACAAAATATAAATATATATTTAACAATGACTTGACGGCGGGGCGGTAAAAAAAGTAGAGCAATTGGTCCGTTCTGGACCATCTGGTCAAAAATCACTGCACGTTTAGCAGGCAGGCTGAGCAAAAAAGGTGCAGCGCCCGGGTTGGGCAGGTGAGAGCGGCTTTGCTATGATGCCTGTACGCTTAAGGAATGAGGTAACGCTGTGAAAACCGATGAAAAAAAACCGACGCGACGTTCGCGCGCCACTGCGGCGAAACGCGCCGCCATTCTGGAAGCCGCGCTGGCGCTTTTCTCTCAGTTTGGTATTCACGGCACGCGTCTGGATCAGGTTGCCGAGCGGGCAGACGTCTCAAAAACCAATCTGCTCTACTATTATCCCTCGAAAGAAACGCTCTATATCGCGGTGCTAAAAGAGATCCTTGACGTCTGGCTGGCGCCGCTGCGCGCGCTGCAGCACGATATGGATCCGCTCAGCGCCATCCGCCGCTATATCCGCCTTAAGCTTGAGGTGTCGCGCGACCATCCTCAGGCGTCGCGTCTTTTCTGTCTGGAGATGCTGCAGGGCGCGCCGCTGCTGAAAGGCGAGCTGGCGGGCGATCTCAAGCAGCTGGTGGACGATAAGGCGGCGATCGTCGAGCGCTGGATCAACGAAGGGCGGTTGGCGGGCGTTCAGCCGCAGCATCTCTTTTTTATGCTGTGGGCGGCGACGCAGCACTATGCGGATTTCGCCAGCCAGGTTGAGGCGATTACCGGTCAGACCCTGAGCGATCCGCAGTTTTTTGATGAAACGGTCGAAAACGTACAGCGCATGATCATCGAAGGGATCCGCGTGCGCTGATTTCCTGGCGGCTGACGCCGCCGCTCTGTCCCGGAGTCATCGATGGATTCTGTTTCGCAACTGCTGTTGGGGGCGTCAGTCAGCGTCGCGGCGATGGGGCGGCGCGTGCCGCTCTGGCAGGCGGCAGCGGTGGGTGCCGTGTGCGGCACCCTGCCTGACCTCGATGTTTTTATCGATCACGGCGACGCCATCCGCAATATGACGCTGCACCGCACCGAGAGCCATGCGCTGCTCTGGCTAACCCTCATCTCGCCGCTGCTCGCCTGGCTGATTGCTGGCCTGTTTCGGCGCGGGGTGAGCTGGCGGGCGTGGTGGCTGGCGATCTGGCTGGCGCTGATTACCCATCCGCTGCTCGATCTGATGACGGTGTACGGCACGCAGCTTGGCCTGCCGCTCACCGATCACCCCTTTGCCGTTGGCAGCATCTATATCGTCGATCCGCTCTATACGCTGCCGCTGCTGATCTGCCTTGTGGCGGCAGTGCGGCGCGGCGGCGCCGAAGGGCTGCGCTGGAATCGCGCCGGATTAACCCTGAGCACGCTCTATCTTGTCTGGAGCATGGCGATCCAGAGCGTTGCGGGCTGGCAGGTAAGAGAGTCGCTGGCGCGGCAGCAGGTTTCCGACCAGAAGGTGCTGGTGACGCCCACCGCGTTTAATACGCTGGTGTGGCGTGCGGTGATTATTGATGGCGACCGCTATGGCGAGGCTTACTGGTCGCTGCTGTCGCCGACGCGGGCGCTGCAGATACGCTGGCGGCCTCGCCATATGGCGCTGTTCGCGCCGCTGCGGGGCAGCTGGTATGCGGAGCGCGTCGCCTGGTTTAGTCACGGCTTCTATGCGCTGCGCGAGCAGGATGGTCAGACCGTTATTGCCGATTTACGCATGGGGGAAGAGGGGCGCTACACCTTTACCTTTGGGCTGGGCACGTCGCAGTTGCCTGCTGCGCATCCTGAGCGGCTGCCCTCGGCGCGTCCTTCGCTGGGGGAGAGTTTTAAAAAGACCGGGGAGCGCCTGTAAAAGCAGAAGGAAGTCGCCCGCGCGGTTACGCACCTCATCCCTGAGGTGCGCCTGTTGCCGGGCCAACGCTCCCGGCGTTTTTGTCCCTGGCGCGGGACGCGCTGCTTCCCGGTTCATGCCTCGCGCGCGTTAACGCTGAGCCGCCTCTGTCGTGGTTTAACCTCCGGGGAAAGGCTTTTAACGGGCGGCGCGACGGCGCAGCAGCCAGCCCAGGGTCAGCATCATAAACCAGAGCGGCGTGACCATCAGCGCCTGGCGGGTATCTTCCTGCAGCGTCAGCAGCACCAGCACGAAGGCGAAGAACGCCATCACCACCCAGCACATCACTTTACCCTGCGGCATTTTAAAGCCTGACGCCGCGTGGCGTTCTGGATACTTTTTACGGTAGGCCAGATAGCTGCACAGGATAATGGTCCAGACAAACATAAACAGGATCGCCGACACCGTGGTCACCATCGTGAACACCGTCATCACGTCGGGGATCAGGTAAATCAGCGCAACGCCTGCCAGCAGGCAGAAGCAGGAGAAGAACAGGCCGGCAGTTGGCACCGCGCGCGCGGAGAGTCGGCCAAAGGCGCGGTGCGCCACGCCCTGCTGCGACAGGCCGTAGAGCATACGGCTGGTAGAGAAGATACCGCTGTTAGCGGAGGAGGCCGCCGAGGTCAGCACCACAAAGTTAACGATGCTGGCCGCCGCAGGCAGGCCGATCAGCACAAACATCTCAACAAAGGGGCTGCGATCCGCCAGCACCTGCGTCCAGGGCGTTACCGCCATGATCACCATCAGCGCCAGCACATAGAACATAATGACGCGCAGCGGGATAGCGTTAATGGCGCGCGGCAGCACCTTATGGGGATCGTGCGTTTCCGCCGCCGCCGTGCCCACCAGCTCGATGCCGACAAAGGCGAACACCGCAATCTGGAAACCGGCGAAAAAGCCGCTCAGCCCTTTCGGAAACAGGCCGCCATGATCCCAGATATTACTCAGGGAGGCGGTGCCGCCGCCCGGCGACGGATAGTGAAGCGCCACCAGCACGACGCCGGTGACAATCAGCGCCACAATGGCGACGATTTTTATGATAGCGAACCAGAACTCCATCTCGCCGAACATCTTCACCGTGGCGACATTCAGCGCCAGAAAGACGAAAACGCACAGCAGGGCGCTCATCCACACGGAAAAGCCGGGGAACCAGAGCTGGAAATAGGCGGATATCGCCACGACGTCGGCGATACCGGTCACTACCCAGCAGAACCAGTAGGTCCAGCCGGTAAAGTAACCCGCCCAGGGGCCGAGCAGATCGGCCGCGAAATCGCTAAAGGATTTATATTGCAGGTTGGAGAGCAGCAGCTCGCCCATGGCGCGCATAACAAAAAAGAGCATAAAGCCGATGATCATATAGACGAAAATGATCGACGGGCCCGCCAGGCTAATGGTTTTGCCGGAGCCCATAAACAGGCCGGTGCCGATGGCGCCGCCGATGGCGATAAGCTGAATATGTCGGTTATGCAGATTGCGCCGCAGCTTGTCAGGATTCTCCTGCTCAGCAACGGCTTCTTTTACGTGATCAACCATAAATCGTTATTCCTGTCTGGATGTTGTGTCAGCTCTGCTGGCTGTTTGCGATCGCTTGCCCGGGGGCAAGTTGGCATAAGATAGAGGAATAAGTTAAAAGCCCACTATTTTTTTTGTACAAATGCGGTCTTTACCCCTTATTAACATGTCAGAAAATCTTTACGCGGCACAAACTTGCGTCACAACGCGGCTGTTTTAAGCGAAAAGCGCCGTTTACGGCGCTAAACCGGCGCGTAGCTTCTACACTTTTGTTCTCTAAATCAAGCTGCTGCGAGAGGGAGAATGCGCGCGATTATTCTGCTACTGGTGCTGATAGCCGCGGGATGGTGGAGTTTGCCATGGCTGAAACAGCATCTGCCGCCCCAGTTCAACCCCTTTACGCCGCTGGCGGTCACCGATCCGCCAGGCTGGATGACCCGCTATAAACTCAAGCGGCTGGCGGGCGATCCCGCCGCCTGTCTCGACGTGATGCGGCGCGCGCAGCTGGCGGGCGTGGTGACCTTTAGCGTGCGTCCCGCCGTCACGGGCGCCTGTCCGCTGCCCGATCCGCTGCGCATCCAGCGTTTCGGCAAGGTCGGGCTGAGCAGCAGCTTTCTCGCCAGCTGTCCGATGGCCGTCGCCAGCACCATGTTTGTTCTGCGCAGCCAGCAGCGCCTGGCGCAGGTGCAACCCGGCGCGTCGCTGACGCGCATCAGCCATGTCGGCAGCTACGCCTGCCGCAATATCTATCACCGCACGCAAGGGCGGCTAAGCGAGCATGCCAGCGCCGACGCCTGGGATGTCACCGGCTTTCAGCTGGCCGACGGGCAGCGGCTGGAGGTAGGGAAAAACTGGACGCAGCCGGAGAGCAAATCGGCGCTGCTGCATCAGCTGTGGCAGGAGGGGTGTAATAACTTCGGCAATGCCCTTGGACCGGATTATAACGCCGCGCACGCCGGTCATTTTCATTTCGGCATGCGCGGAACCGGATATTGTCGATAAGTTATACCGCCGGGTTCAGCCCGCGTTTAATCAGGAAATGATTGGCGGGCCAGGAAAATATAAATCCGGTCAGCGTCGCGAGCTGCAGCATAAACCAGAAGGCCGCCAGCAGCGGATTGATTTGCTGATGAAGCACAAATTTCAGGGCCAGGCTCATAAAGAGGAAAATACCCGCCTGATAAACCAGCAGCGGAAAAGTTTCAGTGCGAAAGGCGACCAGCAAAGCGCGCCACAGGGTAAATGCTTCGCGCTGTCTGATTGCCAGAAATTGTAAAAACAGGCCGCTAATCAGAGAAATAGCAAGAAAGATAATTGCCTGCAACCAGAACGGCGTAACAAAATGGTAGTGGTTTAGCAGAGTGATAATCGGAATTGTAATCAGTTCGCTAAAAATGCAGGCGGCCGCAGAGAGAGACGTCGTGATAAATATGGTTTGCCAGCCCGCGTAATGATGAATTTTTTGCGGGACTAATAACGCCAGTTTAAGCTGACGCGACGGACTTCGGCCAAGATACCACCAGGCCAGCCAGCCGAAGAACGGCATGTAGAGCCCGGTCAGCGGCCAGATAATGTTCATTATCCTGACAGGGTGAGGGTGACGGAAAATATCTTTTAAAATCATCAGAGCGGTACAGATTCCTAATACCAGGAAGGGTAAGGCCAGCTGATTCAACATAGTGTTTCCCACCTGCAAAGGTAAAAGCGCATCCGTAAAAACGGCGCAAGGCGGCAAGGCGCCTGCATGCCGGGCGTAATGGTCAGGCACGGGTTCCGCTGTTAAGCGTAGTCCCAATCGCAATACATAGAAATGATCTATGCTTAAGCGAGGCGGCAAAAACGCGCACGGGTTTTCGCCGCTAGAGGTAAGTTAACTTTAGAATAGCTTAACTCTATGTTTATAAATAAATTACCTGTATAAACTAATTTTACTTAATAGCCATGCTGAATGGCGGCCAAAGTATGAGGAAGTTATTGTCGCAATGCAGATTGAATCTCTTTAAGAAAAATCTTATTCTGTTTTTCAGCCGCTATAATGCCGCTGACAGGATCGCTTTTCGAGAAGCGCTGGTAACACGCTTTAAGTAAAACACGCACAACCGGACGTCGCGTGATTTTTACTGGCATACCGGCTTTTTTCTCAATAAAACTTTTTTCTCATATAAATTTGTTTTTTTAAATGTGCAACCTCAATAAACAGACGCATCAGCGTGAGGATAACGCCGAGGCAATATGACTAACGACAATTATTTCGTCTGGCGCCGTGAGACGGAAAAAGAATTTCAGGCTATCACTTCAACTGCAGAATTGAAGACGCTCATACAAACCCTGATCGTGTCATTAGGGTTCGATAGCTATTCCTTTTTGATTCAGCATCCTGTGCCTTTTACCCGACCACGTATTTTTTTGCATAGCACCTATCCCAAAGCCTGGATTAAACGCTATGAGGAAAAAAACTATTACGCCATCGATCCCGTTTTAATGCTATGTCAGCAGCCCGGACGGGGCCTTGAGTGGACGCATGAGCTGTTCACCGGGGCCGGCGATTTGTGGAAAGAGGCGCAGGAGCATGGGCTGAACAGCGGATTTTCCTGCTCTGCAATGGCATCAAATCGCGCCATTGGTATATTATCTATAGCATCTCACCTGGCAAGTCGGACGCACTATCACCACGTCGAGCTGGAAGTGAAACTGCACTTTCTGGCGGAGCTGAGTTTGCGTTCGCTTCAGCGCTTTTCTGATGACGCGCTAATGGTGCTGAAAAATGATTTTAGTCAGCGCGAGCTCGAAATTTTGAAATGGACCGCAGAAGGCAAAACATCGGCTGAAATTTCGCTTATTTTAGCAATCTCGCAACATACGGTGAACTTTCACCAAAAAAATATGCAAAAGCGATTTAATGTTTCCAATAAAACCCAAATTGCCTGTTATGCGGCGGCAATAGGTCTGATATAGAAAAGGCAACTACTAAATTTAGTAGTTACGTTGCCGGAAGCAGTTGTCTACCCTGCGCCGGGACTTTGCCAGGCTGGCGTAGCGTAAATCAGTGCAAACATGAGGATGTCAGGGGCGCATGATGAAGATAATTCAAACCCAGTTAAAGGATATGCCGTCCTCTCTGCTGGCCGAGTTAGGCAGCTACCGTTACAGCGTATTTGCGCGTGGAGAAGGCTGGTCGATTCCGCCGCGTCTTAGCACGCCGGGTCAGGAGTATGACCGTTACGATCGTTCGGATGTCACCTGGCTGCTGGCCTGGAGCGCGCGCGACGGCATCAGCGGCTGCGCGCGGCTGATGCCCTGGCATGAGCCGGCGCAGAGCGAAGGGCTGGTGGTGCCGTTCAGTCATGAAAAAGTGTGGGAGATGTCGCGCTTCTCGGCAAAGCTGGAAGTGGACGCGGAACTGCCGTTCAACCTGTTATGGCACGCCGTGCAGCTCGCCGAGCTTAACGGCATGGAATATTTGATCAGCTCGGCGACGCCGATGCTGGAGAAGATGTTTGAGGATCACCAGGTCGCCTATGAGCCGCTGACGCCGGGGTTGATCCAGTCGGAGGACAATCTGTTCGCTATTCGTATTCCGGTGGCGCAGCCGGCGCTGGCGGAAAAGTATCGCGGCACGCGGCGCTTTAGCCCGGAAGAGGTGCTGCCGTCGCTGGGCGTCTCCGTTAACTGGCAGTCGCACACCTGACAGCGCGCCCCCGCATCAGGCGGGGGCGAACGCATCACTGGCGATACGCGGTTTTGATCTGTTTAATGGTATTGCTGAACACTTCCGCCTGCGGCTTATCACCCAGAGTCTGCACGTAGCGTTCCATATTAATAATCACTTTACCGGCATCCGCCTGGCCCATTCCTTTCAGAATCAGCGTCACCATCATTTTCAGGCAGGCGACTTCGTCGGCCAGCTTTAGCGTGTCGTGCGAGGTAACAAATTCTTCATCGCTCATCGTGTTCTCCTTGGTGGTTTATCGATCGTGCGGCATGTTCCGCGCAGCCGTGCATCAGTATATCACAACGCGCCATTGGCCTGTTAAAGCGCAGCGCGCAGGCGGTTAACTCATCAGCAGGATTTTATTTGCGGCAGCAGATGAATAATTTTCACAGCCTGAGGGTGCTGCATTTAAGCGCAGGCTAACTATTTGATGGGTTAATAATTTAAATAATTGAAATGTAACGAATATTAAAAAGAAAAAATGATCATATTTTATGCGCGGGCATATTATTTTTACGCGCTGGAAAGCCTTGATGTAAATCATTGAATACGGTCAAACATTTGGGCTATTGATGTTCATTACGGCGAAAAGCAGGTATCATGCCTGAATTCATTATCAGAATTATTCCCCATTTTAGCTAGCGGAGTGCTCCCCGTTGATCAGTGTTCTTCTTGTGGATGACCATGAACTGGTACGCGCCGGTATTCGACGCATACTGGAGGATATGAAAGGTCTTGTGGTCGCGGGAGAGGCCTGTTGTGGCGAGGATGCGGTCAAATGGTGTCGGGCCAATCAGGTCGACGTCATCCTGATGGATATGAATATGCCCGGCATCGGCGGGCTGGAAGCGACGCGCAAAATTGTGCGCTTTAATCCTGATATCAAAATTATCATGCTGACCATCCACACCGAAAACCCGCTGCCCGCCAGGGTGATGCAGGCGGGGGCGGCAGGCTACCTCAGCAAAGGTGCCGCGCCGCAGGAAGTGGTGAACGCTATCCGCTCCGTCCACGCCGGTCAGCGCTATATCGCATCCGATATCGCGCAGCAGATGGCGCTGAGTCAGATCGAGCCGCAAAAAGCGGAATCTCCCTTCAGCTGTTTGTCGGAAAGGGAATTGCAGATTATGCTGATGATCACCAAAGGGCAAAAGGTGACGGAAATTTCCGAGCAGCTCAATCTCAGTCCTAAAACCGTTAACAGCTACCGTTATCGCATGTTCAGCAAGCTAAACATCAGCGGGGACGTAGAGTTAACGCATCTGGCCATTCGACATGGCCTGTTCAATGCGGAGCCGTTAATCAGTAGTGAGTGAAGTTTTCAACGCCAAAGCCTTTCTCAGCACGGTGACCAGTCAGCCGGGCGTGTATCGCATGTACGATGCCTCGGACACCGTGATCTATGTAGGAAAAGCCAAAGATCTTAAAAAGCGCCTCAGCAGCTACTTTCGCAGCCACGTCGGCAGCCGAAAGACTGAGGTGCTGGTCAGCAACATCCATCATATAGACGTCACCGTTACCCACACCGAAACGGAAGCGCTGCTGCTTGAGCATAACTATATCAAGCTCTATCAGCCGCGTTACAACGTGCTGATGCGCGATGATAAATCTTATCCGTTTATCTTTCTCAGCGGCGATACGCATCCGCGGCTGGCCTATCATCGCGGTGCGAAACACGCGAAAGGGGAGTATTTCGGCCCGTTCCCGAACGGCTACGCGGTGCGCGAAACCCTGGCGCTGATGCAGAAGGTGTTTCCGATTCGCCAGTGTGAAAACAGCGTCTACCGCAATCGCTCGCGGCCCTGTCTGCAATATCAGATTGGGCGCTGCCTCGGTCCCTGCGTCGCCGGTCTGGTGAGCGAAGAGGAGTATGCGCAGCAGACAGAATATGTGCGGCTGTTTCTCGCCGGTAAGGATGACCAGGTGCTGAATATGCTGGTGAAGCGCATGGAAGAGGCGAGCATCGGGCTGCGCTTCGAAGAGGCAGCGCGTCTGCGCGACCAGATCCAGGCGGTACGCCGCATTACCGAAAAACAGTTCGTCTCTAATCAGGGCGACGATCTCGACGTTATCGGCGTCGCCTACGACGCCGGGATGGCCTGCCTGCACGTCCTCTTTATCCGCCAGGGCAAAGTGCTGGGCAGCCGCAGCTACTTCCCGAAAGTCCCGGCCGATACCGAGCTGGCGGAGGTGGTACAGACTTTTGTCGGCCAGTTTTACCTGCAGGGCAGCGAAGCGCGCACGCTGCCGGGCGATATCCTGCTCGATTTCGACCTGCCGGAGCGCGAGCTGCTCTCCGCGTCGCTGAGCGAGCTGGCGGGGCGCCACGTGGCCATCCAGAGCAAACCGCGCGGCGACCGCGCGCGCTACCTTAAGCTGGCGCGCACCAACGCGGCGACGGCGCTCACCACGCGGCTGTCACAGCACTCCACTATTCAGCAGCGGCTGGCGGCGCTGGCGCAGTTCCTTGAGCTGGACAAAATTAACCGCATGGAGTGCTTCGATATCAGCCATACCATGGGGGAGCAGACCATCGCCTCCTGCGTGGTATTCGACGCTAACGGTCCGCTGCGCAGCGACTACCGTCGATACAATATCGAAGGCATCACGCCCGGCGATGATTACGCGGCGATGAATCAGGTGTTGCGCCGCCGCTACGGCAAAGCGCTGGAAGAGGATAAAATTCCCGACGTTATCCTGATCGACGGCGGCAAGGGACAGCTGTCGCAGGCGAAGCAGGTTTTTGCCGAGCTGGAGGTGGAGTGGGATAAATCGCGGCCGATTTTACTGGGCGTGGCGAAAGGCAGCGATCGTAAAGCGGGCCTGGAAACGCTCTTCTTCGAGGCGGAAGGTGAGGGCGTTTCGCTGCCGCCAGACTCCGCGGCGCTGCATGTGATTCAGCATATTCGTGATGACGCTCACAATCATGCAATTTCGGGCCATCGAAAAAAACGGGCGAAAGTAAAGAACACCAGCGCGCTGGAGAGCATCGAAGGTATCGGCCCAAAACGTCGCCAGCAGCTGCTTAAGTATATGGGCGGCCTGCAACCCTTGATGAACGCCACGGTTGAGGAGATCGCCAATGTGCCCGGTATTTCGTTCGCACTGGCGGAAAAAATATACCATTCGCTAAAACACTAGCATTGAAACAGGTGAGGCAATGTAGGAACATAGGGGAAATTCTACCCATTCCAGACAGTTACCGGCATATGCAATTTAACATTCCGACGTGTCTCACCCTGTTTCGAGTCGTCCTGATTCCTTTCTTCGTGCTGGCTTTCTATCTGCCGTTCTACTGGGCGCCGTTCGCCACCGCGCTGATCTTCGTGGTCGCCGCCGTCACCGACTGGTTTGACGGCTTTCTCGCGCGCCGCTGGAAGCAAACTACGCGCTTCGGCGCCTTTCTTGATCCCGTGGCCGACAAGGTCATGGTGGCGATTGCGCTGGTCCTGGTGGCGGAATACTTTCACGCCTGGTGGATCACCCTGCCGGCCGCAACCATGATCGCGCGCGAAATCATTATCTCCGCGCTGCGCGAGTGGATGGCGGAAATCGGCAAGCGCAGCAGCGTTGCGGTTTCCTGGATCGGCAAGGTGAAAACCACGGCGCAGATGCTGTCGCTGGTCGCGCTGCTGTGGCGTCCTGACACCACGGTTATCGCCGTAGGGGTCGTGGCGCTCTATATCGCCGCCGTGCTGACATTCTGGTCAATGTTTCAGTATTTAAGCGCTGCGCGCGGCGATCTGCTCGATAGCTGATCGAAGCGATTTAAAAAGCAGCAAACGGACGCACTGTGAAGATAATTCTGTTGACTCAGTGCGTCAGGTCAGTAGAATGCATCGCATCGAACGGCGGCAAGGCTGCCAGAAGATAAGTAAAATCAGCAAGTTCCATTAGATTGCTGAACAATGCGGGAATAGCTCAGTTGGTAGAGCACGACCTTGCCAAGGTCGGGGTCGCGAGTTCGAGTCTCGTTTCCCGCTCCAGATTTGCAGGTCAGGATTAACCTGACGGCACAGCGGATAAAGGCGCGTTGGCAGAGTGGCCATGCAGCGGATTGCAAATCCGTCCACCTCGGTTCGACTCCGGGACGCGCCTCCACTTTACACCCTGCCCGGGTGGTGAAATCGGTAGACACAAGGGATTTAAAATCCCTCGGCTTATGGTCGTGCGGGTTCAAGTCCCGCCCCGGGCACCATATCTGTCGATTGAAAGAACCTAATTAAAATAAAGCAGTAGTAAGCAATGTCGTGACCGCCTTCAGGGCGGTTTTTTTGTGCCCAAATTTCCTTGCTGGCGTGACCTTATATCCTTACAGGCTGGGGAGGGGAGAGTGGAAACGCACATGCCGGCGATGCCATTCACCTGTGTCGTTTAAGGATTGGCAGGCAGGCCGTGCAATAACAGGTGACCCACCGCGCGCTTTCTCAGCCATCCTGCATCCCTGACGGCCGGGGGAAAATAACAAACCCGGCCAGCGCCGGGTTTGTTTGATTATGACTGCGGCTGGCCAACCGGACCTGAGCCCAGCGTGCCGCCCGGCGACGACTGGCCGCTTGGCGCATGAGGACGGCCATCGGACTTAATCGCGTCGCTGCGGTGCATACAGCCCGCCAGCGCCAGTACCGCCAGCGTAATGCATATCCCTTTTTTCACGTTGTTCATCGTTGCCACCTCATTCTCCGGTATTGAAAAAGAAAGCATAAAAATGCAATGAAATTAAAGCGTAGCAGCTCAGCGCCAGCGCACCAGCGGGAAACGCTTAAATTATGCCGCGCCCTAAAATTTGACCCGCCTCTCATCTGATGCAGCCTGAAGTGCAAAACGCCGCGCTATAGGATACTTTCACGCCTCAGTAACGCGGCACGGGCTGCGGGGATAAAGAAGGATATAAGATGCAGGGCGTGGTGAAATTTATTAAAGGCTGTCTACTGTTTTCCCTGCTGTGGGGCCTGTTTATGTGGTTCTGCTTCTGGCAAAAAGAGGGAATGGAAACGGGAATGGCGGTGTTGCAAAGTCTCTATGCAGGCGTGATCTACCAGGCGATGACGACGCTGATTGGGCGCTATAAGGCCCGTCGTCAGGCCAAACCGCTTTAACGGCGATGCGGCGTACGTCGCCGCATCCTGTTATCTGTCGCGAGTTACTCAAATTTGCCGGTCAGGCGACGATGAAAGTCGCTGCTGCGCGTATCCAGGCCGACAAGGGTAACCTGCGCGCCATGGCGCTGATAGCGGTATTCAATGCCGTCAAGCGCGGCCACCGACGAGGCGTCCCAGATCTGCGCATCGGTAAGATCGATCGTGACCTGTTTCGGGTCATGGCCGTAGTCGAAATGCTCAAACAGATCGTTGCTGCTGGCGAAAAAGAGCGGGCCGCGCACGCGATAGCGCACCGACTGACCGTCCGGGCTGAGTTCGCGTTCGGCGTGGATCACGTGTGCGATACGGCGCGCAAACAGCATTACGGCGGTGATCACCCCTGCCAGTACCCCCAGCGCCAGGTTGCCGCTCCATACCGTCACGATAATCGTCAGCGCCATAACCAGCGTTTCCGACCAGGGCATGCGTCGGAGCGTCGCGGGCTGCAGGCTGTGCCAGTTTACCGTCTTCACCGCGACCACCATCATGATCCCCGCCAGCACCACCATCGGAATCTGCGCCATTACGGCGCTCAGGCCGGTCACCAGCAGCAGCAGTACCAGCCCGGCGACCAGGGTGGAGAGGCGCGTGCGCGCCTTGCCCAGCTCGACGTTGACGATAGTCTGGCCGATCATTGCGCAGCCGGCGATGCCGCCATAAAAGGCGGCGAAAATATTGGCGACGCCTAATCCCCAGGACTCGCGGCGCTTGCTGGAGAGCGTATCGGTAAGATCGTCCACCAGCTTGGCGGTAAGCAGCGACTCCATCAGGCCAACAAAGGCGATGCTGAGCGCGGTCGGCCAGACGATCTGCAGGGTCTGCAGGCTCAACGGCACCTGTAGCGCATTGAGGCCGGGTAAACCGGCGCTCATCGGGCCTTCATCGCCCACGTTGGGCACGCGCCAGCCGAGCAGCAGCGCGACGGCGGTAACGACCAGGATAGCGACCAGCGGCGAGGGCACGCTTTTCAGCACGCGCGGCAGCAGCAGCACAATTGCCAGCGTTACGGCGAACAGCAGCCAAACCAGCGCGCTTTGCCCCCAGACGTGCGGCACCTGCGCGAAGAAAATCAGCACGCCCAGCGCGTTGACAAAGCCGAGCATCACCGAGCGCGGAATATAGCGCATCATGCGCGCCAGACCGGCCACGCCAAACAGGATCTGAATGACACCCCCCAGCACCACGGCGGGCAGAATATAGGCCACGCCGTGCGCATGCACCATTGGGCCGATGACCAGCGCCACCGAACCGGCGGCGGCGGTCACCATCGCCGGGCGTCCGCCCAGCACCGAAAGCGTCAGGCAGAGCACCACGGACGCCACCAGGCTGACCTTTGGATCGACGCCGGCGATAACGGAAAAGGAGATCACTTCCGGGATTAGCGCCAGCGCGGTGATCACGCCGGCAAGAGATTCACGGGCGAGCAGGACAGGGGAACGCAACACGCGCCCCAGGCTCAGGTCGTTGTCCAGGTTTTGGGCAACGTCAGTAGATTGACTCATAAACTTGCAGGCTCTTTTTAATTATTCGCTCTCGCAACAGACGCGAGGAGCGCAGCAGAAATTCAGCTGGAGAGAGTACTGTCTGAGGGGGAAATTTGCCAGCGCTGGCGGAAGCAGTAGGATGACTCCATCCCTGGAGTCGGGACTATACCGTTAAATCGTCAGGTGTTTTATGCACGACCAGCTCGAGAAGCTGGCGATAGATCTCCAGCGTCGCCGCATCGGACTCCAGCTCCAGCCGCTGGATTAACTTAGCGATAATTGCTTTATTGGTCACAGGCTTACCCGCCTGCAGAATCTCTGCGATCGCTAAACCCAGCATCTCCATCTCGCTGGCACCTTTATCGGCCGCAGCGTTGATGTTATCACCCATCTGTTTTTCGGTTTGTGAAACAGCGCTTTGCATGTGTCAGCCCTAAAAAATTAGCCCCGGTGTTCAGGTCGGATACCGGATCAATTAACGATGAAAATCCCCTTACATGGACAGATGTAAAGGGTAACAGCTCATCAAAAAAAGGACCTCTGAAGGTGGAAATCCACTGACACCTTCAGAGGCGACGCAAACGCATCATTCGTTACGGAATCGTTATCCGATTCATGGGAGGTAAAGTTATACAATGAAGGTGTACAGACACAAGTACAATATTGGTCAATTTGTGCTATTTGTTAATTATCAACAGTATAAATGTATACATCATGAGTCAAAGCTGTACAGGTTTTTTGTACAATGGAGCAATTGTACAGCTATGCGGGAAAAGCGCGCGGCTTTTCCCGCGGCTGTTTAGCTAAAAAGCTTTAGCTTCGAGGTCAGTTTTCGCACCTGCTGTTTCTCGCCGACCAGCGCCAGCCCTGACAGACGCCACTCGCCGCCCGGAATTTCGCGCATCGCCGCGCTAAAGGCCGCGTAGTCGGTGGTGGTCTGGCCCTGTTCGGGAAACAGTACCAGATCGCACCCCAGTCCGGCGCAGCGGGCGCGCAGCGCGTCCATCTCGGCATGCGTGGCCGCCAGCACGGGAATGCCGAAGGGGATAAGACCAGGATAGCGGCAGGCGTCGGCATCCTGTAGCGCTTCGCCCACCAGGGCAGGATGGCGCTGACCGAGAGTCAGCGCAATGACCGCCGCGGCGTTAGCGGCTTTACCAGGGGCGAGGTCGTTTTGCAGGATCATAACGCAACGGGGTTCTTGCATAGCACGTCTCCAGACAGAAAAAGCGCATTGTGGCGCGCTCGTCAGCCCGCGTCTGGAAGATTTGTGCAGGCCTGCTGATAGCGCGCCGGCGTCAGATGGCAGGCGCGCTTAAACCAGCGTCCCAGGTGGCTCTGATCGGCAAAGCCCAGCGCCGCCGCGACGTCGGCAGCGGCAACGCCCGCTGCCAGCTGGCGGCGCGCCTGAGAGAGTCGCCACTGCACCAGCCAGGCGTGCGGCGGTAACCCCCACTGCGCCTGAAACAGGCGCGAGAGTCGAAAGCGATCCACCTGCAGCGCCTCAGCCATCGCCTGTAAGCCGGGATTGTGGGCATGGCAGGCGATTAGCCAGTCGCGCGCCCGCTGCGCCAGCAGGCGATCGCCGTTGACCGCACGCGGTTCGCTGCGCCA
This sequence comes from Pantoea agglomerans, assembly GCF_020149765.1. Classification (NCBI taxonomy): domain Bacteria; kingdom Pseudomonadati; phylum Pseudomonadota; class Gammaproteobacteria; order Enterobacterales; family Erwiniaceae; genus Pantoea; species Pantoea agglomerans. The sequence continues at coordinate 2,551,701 of NZ_CP083809.1, read as the reverse complement.
TAGCGGATGCTGGCTCAGCTGGAGAAACAGGCGCTCAAGCGTGGCCTCCTTGATCAGCGCCGGATGGTCGTGCCACAGGGCGTCAAAACAGTGCCAGACGGCGTAGGCAAGCGCCTTGTCATTGCGCAGCGTGGCGGCAAAGTGGAGTTCGCCGCCGCGCTCGGCGGCAGAGAGCGGCGCCAGCTGCTGCGCCAGCTGCTGCGGCGAGAGATAGAGCATGCGATAGGTGAAGCCCTGCGCATCCACCGCATCGCCGTCGTGCAGCTCCTCCGGCTCCAGCATAAATACCGTGCCGGGTCGGCTGCGATGCTGTTTACGCCGCGAGTGAAACTGCTGCACCCCTTGCTCTGTTACGCCAATCAGGTAGCTGTCGTGCCAGTGGGGATCGTAGGCGTGTCCGGTAAAGTGCGCGCGGATCGTCTCAATGCCGTGCAAGGCGTCGCGTCGCAGATCTATCCAGTTGCTGTTGCGATCGGGCATAGTAACTCCAGATTTACCTCGTCTGGGTAGTAATATGGCTTTAAAACCCGACGACATACGCGTCATTATTTAACGCCTTGTGCTATTTTTATTAGCAATTTACTCGGCGTATAATAACGCACCCATTTAGTCAGAACTCTAATAATCAGGTCGCTACGCTTTGACTCTGCAATATAAAACCTTCACCCATTTGCTCTACCAAACCGCGCACGCCTGGCGTCTGGCCGTCGATCGCCATCTTAAACACAGCGGCCTGAGCATGAGCAGCTGGATGGCCATTGGCCTTATCGCCAGCGAAACCCGGCCGCTGACCCAGACGGAGCTGGCGCAGATGCTCGGACTGGAAGACGCCAGCATGGTGCCGCTTATTGATCGCCTGGTGAAGCAGGAGCTGCTGACGCGCGTCCAGCCGCCGGAAGATCGCCGCAAGCGCCATCTGGTGCTGACGGAAAAAGGCAACGAGGCTTTCGCCTTAGTGAAAAACGAGGCGGACGCGCTGCGCGCCGATCTGCTGAGCGATATCGATCCGCAGGCGCTGGCGACAACGGAGCAGGTGCTGCAACAGCTGTTGACGCGCATGGGAAATATGTAGCAGTGACCAGACGCAATCCCTATGCACAGCGCGAATGGTTGCCCCATGAAAAACCGATGCTGCCGGGGTCGCCTTCGACCCCGATTCATTCGCCACCGAAGCGGATTGCCTTTGGCCTGATAGGCCTGCTTATCTCTCTGACCGGCGCGCTCAGCAACGCGCTGGTTACCGCCAATCTGACCAACCTGCAGGGCACCTTCGGTGCCTACTCCAACGAAATCGCCTGGCTGCCCGCCGTTTACGTGATGGGCAATATCTCTATCAACCTGCTGCTGGTGAAGTTTCGCCAGCAGTTTGGCCTGCGCGTGTTCACCGAGGCTTTTCTGGTGTTCTACGTGCTGGTCGCCTTTTTTCATCTCTTCGCCAACGATCTCAGCTCGGCAATTATTGTGCGCACCGCGCACGGTATGGCGGGCGCTGCGCTCAGCTCGCTGGGTATCTACTATCAGGTGCAGGCGTGGCCGGCGAAGCACCGACTCAAGGCGCTGGTGATCGGCCTGACCGTTTCGCAGTTCGCCATTCCGATGGCGCGGCTTTTTTCGACCGAGCTGCTGCAGCTGGAGGAGTGGCGCGGGCTCTATCTGTTTGAGCTGGGGCTGGCGATGATCGCGCTGGGCTGCGTGCTGGTGGTGAAGCTGCCGCCGGGCGATCGCATCAAGGCGTTTGAAAAGCTCGATTTTGTCACCTTTATGCTGCTGGCGCCGGGCATGGCGCTGCTCTGCGGCGTGCTGTCGCTGGGACGCATCGAATGGTGGTTCAGCACCCCCTGGCTCGGCATCTGCCTGGCGATGGCGCTGGTGCTGATCGTCGCGGCGATCGTGATTGAGCACAACCGCAAAAACCCGCTGATCAACACCCGCTGGCTCAGCAGCGGCATGATGGTGCGTCTCGGCATCGTAATGATTATGATACGCATCGTGCTGGCGGAGCAGAACACCGGCGCGGTGGGCCTGCTGCAGCAGCTGGGGCTGCTTAACGATCAGATGCGCGGCCTGTCGCTGGCCATTATTGGCGGCATGACGCTCGGCATCGCCACCAGCGCGCTGACCATCCGACCGGCTCACCTTAACTGGCCGATCGTCACTTCGCTGGCGGTGATGATCGTCGCCTCGCTGATGGATGCGCACGCCAGCCCGGTGACCCGCGCCAACAATATGTATCTCAGCCAGTTTCTGCTCGGCTTCAGCAGCACCTTTTTTATGGCGCCGGCGATGCTGATCGGCATCGGCAGCGTAGTGACGCAGCCGAAGAATCTGGTGAGCTTTGTGGTGCTGTTCGGCATGAGCCAGAACCTCGGCGGGCTGATCGGCTCCGCGATTCTCGGCACCTTTCAGGTCTGGCGCGAAAAATATCACTCCAGCCTGCTGGGCGATCGCCTCTCGCTGCTCGATCCCAACGTTACGGAGCGCCTCAGCCAGTATGGCGCGCTGTTCAACAGCCAGCTCGGCGACCCGGTGCTGCAGAGCGCGCAAAGCACCAGCCAGCTGCAGACGGTGGCGACGCTGCAGGCGAACGTACTGGCCTATAACGATACCTATTTACTGACGGCGGCGCTGGCGCTTATTACCCTGATGTGGGCGCTGTGGCGTCTCTCCCGTCAGCGATACCTCACCTGGCGACAGGCGCGCTTTAACCTGATGGAACAGCGCCTGGCGGCAGCGTCACAAGCACCTATGGAGTCACGATGAGTCAGCAGGATGAACTTCAGGCGGCAGAGCGCGATCGCGCTAACCGTCGCCGCATACTTTCGATTGCGGCGGGAAGCGGCATCGTCATTATTGGCGTGCTGATTATTTTATACGCCTGGCAGCTCTGGCCCTTTACCAGCGCGATACAGAGCACCGAGAACGCCTATGTGCGCGGTCAGGTAACCTTTATCAGCCCGCAGGTTAATGGCTATCTCACCTCGGTGGAGGTGGTGGATCTCCAGCCGGTGCGCAAAGGGCAGCTGCTGATGACCATCGACGATCGCATCTACCGGCAGCGCGTACATCAGGCGCAGGCGCAGCTGGCGATGAAGCAGGCGGCACTGCGTAACAACCTGCAGCAGCGCCGCAGCGCGGAAGCCACTATCGTCAGCAACAAGGCCGCGCTGGAAAATGCCAGAGCGCAGGCGCTGAAAGGGGGCTTTGACCTGAAGCGCGTGGAAAATCTGGCCGCCGACGGCTCGCTCTCGGTACGCGAGCGCGACGCGGCGCGCGCCGCTAACGCGCAGGCGCAGGCGGCGGTGCGTCAGGCAGAGGCGCAGGTTGCGGTGGCGCAGCAGAATCTGCAAACCGTTATCGTCAACCGCGCCTCACTTGAGGGTGACGTCGCCAGCGCCCAGGCGGCGCTGGAGCTGGCGGAGATCGACCTTGCAAATACCCGCATCGTGGCGCCGGACGCCGGTCAGCTCGGCCAGCTTGCGGTGCGCAAAGGCGCCTATGTTACGGCGGGCACCCGCCTTACCTCGGTGGTGCCGGACCATAAATGGATTATCGCCAATATGAAAGAGACGCAGCTGGCGGATATCCGGCCTGGCCTGCCGGCGACCTTCCGGGTCGACGCGCTCAACGGCAAGCGCTTTGATGGCCACGTAGAGTTTATCTCGCCGGCGGCGGGCTCTGAATTCAGCGCGATTTCACCGGATAATGCCACCGGCAACTTCGTTAAAATCGCCCAGCGTATTCCGGTGCGTATCGCCATCGAAGCGGAGGATATGCGCGAACTGCGGCCCGGTATGTCAGTAGAGGTGAGCATCGACACCGCTGCGCCGCCGCGTGACAAGGTGGTGAAGTAATGAGGCGGCTGTTATGCAGCGCCCTGGCGGCGCTGGCGCTGAGCGGCTGCGTCACCGAGGTGGAGAAGGCGCCCGCCTCGCTGCCGATCCCGCCGCAGTGGCGCAATCAGGTCGGCCCCGCCGCCGCGCCGGAAGCGGAGTGGTGGCGCGCCTTCGGCGACGACAGCCTTAACCGGCTGGTGGCGCAGGCGCTGCGCAACAACCTCGATATTCTTACGGCGCGTTCGCGCGTCGAGCAGTACCGCGCCGAGCTGCGCGCGGCGCAGGGGGATAACTTCCCGACCCTGAGTGCGGGCGTCGGCGTAACGCATCAGCGCGCGCTCTCTTCCGTTACCGGGCAGCCCTACGAGAGCGCCGTTTATCAGGGGCTGCTGCAGGCCAGCTACGATGTCGACCTCTGGGGAGCGCGCAGCAGCAGCATTGCGGCCAGCCAGGCGTCGCTGGAGGCGCAGCGCGCGGCGGCATCGGCGGTGGAACTGACCGTGGCCAGCTCGGTGGCGTCGGGTTATATGAGCCTGGTGGCGCTCGACGAGCAGCTGCGCGTTACCGAGGCGACGCTTGCGACGCGCGGCAATTCCCTGCGGCTGGCGCAGCGCCAGTTTGAAAGCGGCTACAGCTCGCGGCTGGAGTGGATGCAGGCGGCCTCTGAGTTCCAGACGGCGAAGGCGCAGGTGCCGCAGCTCAGGCATCAGATCGCTCAGCAGGAGAACGCCCTGAGCATTCTGGTGGGGATGAACCCGCGCGAGATTGCGCGTCGCCCCCGGTTCAACCAGATTATGCCGCAGCAGATGCCGCAGGTGCTGCCGTCGCAGCTGCTTAACCGGCGGCCCGATATCGTTGAGGCGCAGCGCCTGCTGCTGGCGGCGGACGCGACGCTCGCCTCGTCAAAAGCGAAGCTGCTGCCGTCGCTCAACCTGACCGCAAGCGGTACCCTGCAAAGCAGCGAGCTGCACCAGCTGATCGACAACCCGTTCCGCCTCTGGAGCATCGGCGGCAGCGTGCTGGCGCCGCTGCTGAACCGCGAAGCGCTGACGGCGCAGGTGGATGTGTCGATGGCGGCGCGCAACCAGGCGCTGTACGGCTATGAGAAGGTGGTGCGCAACGCCTTCTCCGAAGTGAATGACGCCATGGACGCCATCCTGCAAGGGCAGGCGCAGCTGGCGGAGCTGCAGAAGCAGGAGGAGTATGTTTCAGAGGCGCTGCGCATCGCCCGCAATCGCTATCAAAACGGCTACGCCTCCTATCTGGACGAGCTGGACGCGCAGCGTACGCTTTACAATACCCAGCTCAATCTGGTCGCGGTAAAAAACGATCTGCTGCTGGCACAAATCGCCCTTTATCGCGCGCTGGGCGGCGGCTGGCAGGCGCGTTAAGCCTGTTTCACGCGGCGGTGCAGGCCGCCGCGCCCTCTGGTTTTCAGCACGCGGCTTTCCATAAAAACTTCTTCTCTATTAGATCCTTACCACTCTTTCGCCTTGCGTCTGTCAAGATTTCGCTTGCAATAACAACAAGGCTGCGCATAATCGCAAACCGTAATAATAATGATTATCAGTAACTTTAGCATTGGGGATGCTCTATGCGCCGTGCGCTTTCTTCTTTCAGATGTAAACCAACCCTGCTGGCGCTGCTGGTCAGCGCCGGTAGTTTGCCCGCAATGGCGGCTACCTCCAGCGCCTCGACGCCTGCTGCGTCGACCGGCGAGGCCGTGACTGCCGCGAGCAGCGGCGAACAGACCCTGACCGTGACCGCCGCGCCGCAAAGCGATTTCCAGCCCGGCGGCGATCGGCTGGTGCCCGCTTATCTCGACGGGCAGGTGGCGCACGGCGGCCGTCTCGGCATGCTGGGCGAGCAAAACGCCATGGATGTGCCCTTTAACGTTATCGGCTACACCTCGAAGCTGATCCAGGATCGGCAGGCGAAAACCATCGCCGATGTGGTGAAAAACGACGCGGGCGTGCAGAGCCTGCAGGGCTACGGCAACTTCGCCGAAACCTATCGCATTCGTGGCTTTACGCTGGATGGCGATGATATGACCTTCGGCGGGCTGCCGGGCGTGGTGCCGCGTCAGGTAATGGACACATCGCTGATCGATCGCGTCGAGATCTTTAAAGGCGCCAACGGCCTGCTCAACGGCGCCGCCAGCAGCGGGGTGGGCGGCATGATCAACCTTGAGCCGAAACATGCCGACGATCTGCCGCTGACGCGCGTTGGCGTCGACTACAGCTCGGCGCAGCAGATCGGCACCACCACCGACATCAGTCGCCGTTTCGGCGACGATAACCAGTTCGGCGTGCGCCTGAATGCGGTGCATCGCGAAGGGGAAACCGGCGTTGACGGCGAGCAGAAGCGCACCACCGCCGCATCCCTTGGGCTGGACTACCGTGGCGAGCGCCTGCGCACCTCGCTGGATCTCGGCTACCAGAAAAAGACCTTCCACGATGGCGACAACGGCGTCAACATCAGCGGCGTCGATGCGATACCGAAGCTGCCGTCAAATAGCCATAACTACAGCCAGGAGTGGGTCTACAGCGATATCGAATCAGAGTTCGGCATGGCGCGCGCCGAGTATGACGTCACCGACAGCTGGACGCTCTATGGCGCGGTGGGCGCTCAGCACTCCCACGAGCTGGGCGACTACGCCTCGCCGAAGCTCACCGATGCGGACGGCAATGCGCAAATCGGCCGCCTCGACACTAACCGCATCATCAACAACTTCAGCGGCATGGCCGGGCTGCGCGGCCGCTTTGATACCGGCTTTATCAGCCACAAGGTCAACGTCGGCTATGCCGCCTATACGTCGCGCAATAATACCGCGTGGCGCATGGCCTACGGCACAAATACCGAGTCGACCAATATCTACCACACCAGCAAGGTGCCGAACCCGACCAATAATCTGAGCGGCGGCAACTACAGCGATCCGCTCACCACCGGCCGCAACCGCACGCAGGGCTATCTGCTGAGCGACACGCTGGGAGTGCTGAACGACCGCGTGCAGCTGACGCTGGGCGCGCGTCATCAGAAAGTGGTGGTGCGCAACTACAGCAACGCCACCGGCGCCGAAGATACCTCAAGCCGCTACACCGACAGCCGCTGGATGCCGACCTACGGCATTCTCTATAAGCCGCTTGAGTCGGTGGCGCTCTACGCCAACCACACGGAATCGCTGCAGCCGGGTGAGGTGGCGCCAAACAACGCCAGCAACTACGGCACCACCACCGGCATTGTCCATGCAAAGCAAAACGAGGTGGGCGTGAAGGTCGATTTCCAGCGCGTGGGCGGATCGCTGGCGCTGTTTGAGATCAAAAAGCCATCGGGCATTCTCAACCGCGACGGCAGCTATGGCCTGGACGGCGAGCAGCGCAACCGCGGCGTGGAGCTGAACGTCTTCGGCGAGCTGGTGCTGGGCGTGCGTCTTAACGGCAGCGCGACCTGGATCGATCCCGAAATGACGAAAACGGAAAATGGCAGCAACAACGGCAAGGATGCGATCGGCGTGCCACGCTATAACCTGGTGCTCGGCGCCGAGTATGACATCAGGCCGGTTGAGGGCCTGACGGCGACGGCCCAACTGCAGCGCACCGGATCGCAGTGGGCGGATGCCGCCAACAGCAAAAAGATCGACAGCTATACCACGCTGGATCTGGGCATGCGCTACCGCATGAAGGTCAGGGAGAATGACCTGGTGTGGCGCGTCGGCCTCGACAACGTAACCAATGAGAAATACTGGTCCTCCGTTGACGATACCGGCACCTATCTGTTCCGCGGCGATGGCCGCACGCTGAAAGCCGGCGTCAGCTACGACTTCTGACCCGCTAACGGGACGCGCTTCGCGTCCCGCTTTTTTTTTACACAAGAAAAACGTGGCGGGCGGGCCGGTTTCCATTACACTGGTCGCCGCCGCAAGCCTGTGGCGATCCACCGATTTCTGTTGAGAATCTATGCTTCCACTGTCGCCGCACGAACCGCAAGATGAGCCTCTTCGCCAGACAATGGACGATGCGCAGTTCGCCATTGTGGTGCTTGCTGTGACCTCTGTGACGCTTATAATCGTCGTTCTGATGGTCACGCTCTGGATGAGTTAAAGAGAGAGTCGCCTGCGGCAGGGATGTTCAGAAGGAGAAAGTATGGAATCGCGAGATGACAAACTGATCGCCATTATTGGTCTGCTGGCCGCCTGTCTGATTGGCGTGGTCTTTCTCTTTACCATGACCTGGCTTACCGATGTCCGCCATCCCGCCGATCCTTCACTCGAAGTACAGAGCTGCACGCCGAAAAAGCCGCCCGTTCACACCTCCTGAAATCGGGTCTGAAACTTAATCTGCTGGCTGCGCAGCACCAGCGCTAACCCCTCGTGCAGCGTACGATTGCCGTTGGGATCCCCCAGCCCAAACAGCGCGCCCGGCGAACGGCGATCGTCAGCCCAGGCGGGATATTCCACCACCGGATAGAGCGACACCCCCTCCAGGCCGATCCCCTGATCGAGCGCCAGCATCACCTCTTCGCTGATATGCTGTAGCCAGGGGGCGCGCGCCTCGCCTTCCGCGCCGGTTTCCGCCAGCAGCAGCGGGCGCTGGTAGCGCTGCCAGCACTGCGCCAGCAGGCGATGCAGCGGCTGGCGCAGCGGATGCGTCGCCGACATCGGCTCGCCGGGAAAGAACCAGTGATTATCGGGATAGTAGTTGAGGCCGAGAATATCGAGGCAATCTTCGCTGCCGCCAAGTTCGCTGTCGATGCGGCCCGCCAGCATATCCCAGGCTTCGAACTGCGCCTGATGCTGTACGTCGGCGTAGGGTTTGCTGTCGGGGTTATGGGGATCGCTGGCGATCTGCACCAGCGGATCGGTGAGCACAAAGCGCGCTTCGGGATAGACCTCACGGATAGCGTGGATCGCCGCCAGCGAGGCACGTACCAGCTGCCGCTTCAGCTCTCGGCCGCGGTTGGCGACGTGGGGATTGAACCAGGCGACGTCGGCCCCGGCCCATGACCAGAATGAGATCTGATTAATGGGCGTAAAAAAGGGGCGCTCGATGCCTTCGTCACGCATCACCTGCGCCATGGCGCGGGCAAAGCGGGCGAAATGTTCAATAAATGACGCCTTCCAGATATTGAGGTGGTCGGGATAGCCGAAGTGCGCCAGCTCCCAGATAATCTCCATCTCATGCTCTCTGGCCGCCTGCACCATCGGCAGAAAGCTGCTCCAGTCGTAGCTATCCGGCTCTTTTTCAATCAGATACCAGCGCGCACCGTCGCGCGCCGTATAGAGACGCTGCGCCGCCAGCGCGGCGTAATCTTTCTCCAGCAGCATATCGTGGCCGCTGCTGATCACCATATCCAGCCGCTTGCCTGCGGTGCGGCAGGCGGTAGAGCAGGGGAAGCTGCCCTGAAAGAAACTTTTAAACAGCCGGGGATGATGGCGCTGAAGCAGGGGATCTGACGTCATGGTCCGCTCCTGTAACTGGCCGGTCGTGATAGTCTGGCTAAGTCTAGCTGAAAAAACGGCGCTGTCTGGCTGCTCTCAGACTGCGCGTATAGCCATATCTGGTGAAGCGTTAAATAATAAGAGCGTGTCGATTATTCAGGGAACCCCAATGACCGAAGCGTTAAATCTGCAGACTGAACTGCCTGACGTCAGCTGGCTGGAGAAGACTATCGGCCCGCGCAGCGCCCGCCATCCCGGCCTGAGCGGCATTCATCCGCTGGCGGACGGGCTCGACGCCTTTGCCGCGCGCTATCTGTTGATGGGCAAAGCGGAGCGCACGCTGGACGTGCAGTACTACATCTGGCAGAACGATATGTCGGGCCGTCTGCTGTTCAGCGCGCTGCTGGAGGCGGCCGGGCGCGGCGTTAAGGTGCGACTGCTGCTGGACGATAACAATACGCCAGGCCTGGACGATACGCTGGCGCGCCTCGATCGCCATCCCAATATCACGGTAAAGCTGTTTAATCCGTTCTCGTTCCGCACCCTTCGCGCACTGGGCTATCTCTCCGATTTCGCCCGGCTCAATCGCCGCATGCACAATAAGAGCTTTACCGTGGACGGCGTGGCGACCATCGTCGGCGGGCGTAACGTCGGCGATGAATATTTCGCCACCGGCAGCGAACCGCTGTTCGCCGATCTCGACGTGCTGGCAATTGGCCCGGTGGTGGCCGAGGTCTCGGAAGATTTCGAGCGCTACTGGCAGAGCAAGCCGGTGACGCCACTAAAAAAGGTGCTGGAGGAGAGCGAGCATGAGGATGGCGAGGTGGCGCTGCCGCCCGACTGGCGCGACAGCGAGGCGGTGCAGCGCTATCTGGCGCGGCTGGAAAGCTCGCACTTCGTCAGCCATCTGGAGCAGGGAACGCTAAGCATGACCTGGGCGCGTGCGCGTCTGCTGAGCGACGATCCGCGTAAAGGGCTGGGTCGGGCGAAGCGCCGCAGCATGCTGCCGCAGCGCATGCTGGAAGTGATCGGCGTGCCGCAGCGGCAGTTCGATATTATCTCCGCCTATTTTGTTCCCACGCGCGCCGGCGTCGCCCAGCTGCTGGCGCTGAAGCGGCGCGGCGTGAAAATCGCTATTCTGACCAACTCGCTGGCCGCCAATGACGTCTCGGTGGTGCATGCGGGCTACGCCAAATGGCGAAAGAAGCTGCTGCGGCGCGGTATCGAGCTGTATGAGCTGAAGCCGCAGTCGGGCGTGCCCGACGCGCCGCACGATCGCGGCCTGACCGGTAACTCCGGCTCCAGCCTGCATGCCAAAACCTTTACCGTCGATGAAGAGACGCTGTTTATCGGCTCATTTAACTTCGATCCCCGGTCGGCGGTGCTGAATACCGAAATGGGGCTGGTGATTGAGAGCGAGGCGCTCGCGCAGCAGACCCATCAGCGCTTTAACACGGCGATGCGCGATCGCGCATGGACGCTGCGGCTCGATAAGTGGGGGCGCGTCAACTGGGTTGAGTACGCAGGAGAGGCGCAGGAGATTGTGCATAAGCATGAGCCGCGCTGCACCTGGGTGCAGCGCCTGCTGGTGCGGCTGGTGTGGCGTCTGCCGATCGAATGGCTGCTCTAGGCGTTGGCTGAGGCGGACGCCAGGGCGCGACGCTAGCGTCACCCTGACCTCCGCGCGGGTGCCCGGCTATTTTTTCTGCGGCTTGCCGGAAAACAGAAAGCGCAGCAGCGGAATGCGCAGGTGGATCTCATAGAGCAGGAAGGCGACGCCGAACACCATCGCCAGCCCGACAAAGAAGCCCAGCGTGTTATTGCCGATCTGCGGCGTGATGAAAATGCCGTAGAGCAGCGTCAGCGGGTGGTGTACCAGGTAGATAAACAGCGAGGCGTTCACCAGGTACATAATGCGCGGCGAGTGGGCGTTGAGCATGCGGTGGCCGAAGCTAAAGCAGACGTTCAGCATACAGAGGCCCATTAGCGAGGTAATTAAGGCGTCAAGCTCATAGAGCCAGCCCTCGCCGCTGCTGTAGCGCTGATTAAGGCTGTAGGCGATAAAAACCAGAATTGCGCCGAAACAGACCGCCGGATTGAAGCGCACAAACAGCTGCTTCAGGGCAGGGTGCTTCCACGCCAGCGCGCCCAGCATAAAGAAGGGCAAAAACAGCAGCGTCTGCATCACCATAATGCTGAACAGGCCATCCATCAGCAGCGCCGGGAAAAAGGTAAAGATCGCGCGGCGGAAGATGTCCCACAGCAGCGCATAGCCTATTATCGCCAGCGTTACCTTGCCCCAGCCGATGCGGCTGTAATCGATATGGCGATGCTGGCGGCGCAGCCAGTTAAAGGTCAGCATGCCGAGCGCGGTGAGGATCACCAGCACCACCAGGAACCAGAGGTGCGAAATCAGCTCCCACATCAGGTTGTTAAATTTGCCGTAAAGCGTCAGCTCATCCCAGTTGCTCATCTTGTCCGACAGCGTGCGCAGCATAAAAAACTGCGGCAGCGTAATCAGCGGTACGGCGGTGAGCAGCGGAATACCGACGCGCTCCATACGCACTTTCAGCCAGCGCTTCGCTTCATAGCGCAGGTAGAGCATATAGGAGAAGTAGCCGGAGATAACGAAAAAGACCTGCATGCGGAAGGAGTGAATAAAATCGTTCAGCACCGTCAGCCAGAGCGACGCTTCCTGGCTGTTAACGGCCCATTTCTGTGTGGAATAGATGAGGGAAACGTGAAACGGCACCCCCAGCAACATTAAATACGCCCGAATCGAATCGAGAAAATATTCACGTTCAGGTTTTGCTGTACTCATAAAGTTCCAGTTTGTTAGCACGTTGCGGCCAGTTTCACCCTGAAACTGGTTTATGCCGGAGGGAAATTTTACCCGCTGTAAACAGCGTATACTATCAGTTGATTCTGGAACGTTTAATTGTCCTAAAAGCAGGCGTAGTCCTGACGAAACCGTGGAACATTCTTTTGGATATGCTGTCGGAAAAGCGAATAATCCTTTAAGATAAATGGGTTTGTACTTGGCACACGAAAGGGGGGGATGTGCTGATTAATGTAGAAAAAAAAGGCGGAATGATGAAGATGCGCTGGCTTGGCGCGGCAGTTCTGCTGGCGATGTACGCCAATAATAGCTGGGCGTTTAACCTTGATGATGTCGCAAAAGAAGCCAAAACGCTGGCAGGGAAAAGTTTTGAGGCGCCTAAGAGCAATTTACCCTCTCAGTTTCGTGAAATGAAATTTGCTGACTATCAGCAGATCCAGTTTAACCACGATAAAGCGTACTGGGGCAAACTGCGTACGCCGTTCAGGCTTGAGTTTTACCACCAGGGCATGTATTTCGACACGCCGGTAAAAATCAACGAAGTGGCGGCCAACGCGGTGCGCGAAATCAAATACAGCCCTGACTATTTCAACTTCGGCAACGTCAAGCACGACGCCGACTCGGTGAAAAATTTAGGGTTCGCCGGTTTCAAAGTGCTTTATCCGCTGAACTCGCGCGATAAAAAAGATGATGAAATCACCAGCTTCCTGGGAGCGAGCTATTTCCGCGTTATTGGGGCAGATCAGGTTTATGGCCTCTCCGCGCGCGGTCTGGCTATCGACACGGCGCTGCCGTCCGGGGAAGAGTTTCCGCGCTTTAAGGAGTTCTGGATCCAGCGGCCTAAGCCGCAGGACAAGCAGCTGGTGATCTATGCGCTGCTCGACTCGCCGCGTGCCACAGGCGCCTACCGCTTTACCGTGCATCCGGGCAAAGAGACCACGGTTGACGTGCAGTCGAAAGTCTATCTGCGCGACAAAGTTGGCAAGCTTGGCGTCGCGCCGCTGACCAGTATGTTCCTGTTCGGCGCCAACCAGCCTTCGCCGGTGACCAACTTCCGTCCGGAGCTGCATGACTCTGACGGTCTGTCGATTCACAACGGCAACGGCGAATGGATCTGGCGGCCGCTCAATAACCCGCGCCATCTGGCGGTGAGCACCTACACTATCGAAAGCCCGAAAGGCTTCGGCCTGCTGCAGCGCAGCCGCGACTTTAACCGCTACCAGGATCTCGACGATCGTTACGACATGCGTCCGAGCGGCTGGGTTGAACCGATGGGCGACTGGGGCAAAGGCCGCGTCGAGCTGGTGGAAATCCCGACTGCGGATGAAACCAACGACAATATCGTCGCCTTCTGGACGCCGGAGAATCTGCCGGATCCGGGCAAAGCGATGAACTTCAGCTATCGCCTGCACTTTACGCGCGACGAGAGCCAGCTTCACTCTGACGATATCGCCTGGGTGAAAAACACGCTGCGTTCGGCGGGTGACGTGAAGCAGTCCAATCTGGTGCGTCAGCCGGATGGTTCGATCGCCTTTACCATCGATTTCGTTGGTAAAGCGATGAGCGAGATGCCGGCTAACAGCCAGGTCGCGCCGCAGGTCAGCGTGGGCGATAACGGCGAAGTGGTTGAGCAGAGCGTACGCTATAACCCGGTCGCCAAAGGCTGGCGTCTGGTGCTGCGTCTGCGCGTTAAAGATAACAAACAGCCTACCGAAATGCGCGCCGCGCTGGTTAGCGGCGACAAGACATTGACGGAAACCTGGAGCTATCAGTTACCTGCCAATGAATAATCCGACATTTATTCCTGAAAACTACGTGGAAGCCCTGCCGCTGGATGCGGCAGGGAAGGCCCGGTTAAGCGCCTCGCTGCAACACGCCGAGGCGTTTCACTTCATACACGATACGCTTGGCCAGGATGTAGCCGCCAGCGATCGTCCTGACGATGCGCCGCTCAAGTCGGTCTCTGCCCGCGTCAAAATGGCGTGGCCGGACTCGCTGGCTAATGGCGAGCAGTTCGGTAAAGATTATCTCGATCGCACCACGCTGAAGGCGATGCCGAAGGTTAAGCGCTCGCTGATGTTCCCGGAAGCCTGGCGGACTAACCCGCTGGTGCGCGCCTGGCGTTCGCTGCGCGGCGAAAAGCTGACCCATCGCTACGCGACGGCGGAAGAGCAGCGCGCCGAGGAGAAGTGGCGTCACGTCGGCTCTATCCGCCGCTATGTGCTGCTGATCCTTACCCTGTTCCAGACGGTGATCGCCACCTGGTACATGAAAACCATCCTGCCTTATCAGGGCTGGACGCTGCTCGACCCGATGGAGATGCTGAACCAGAACTGGCAACAGTCGGTAATGCAGATCCTGCCCTATGTACTGCAGACCGGCATTCTGTTCCTGTTCGCCATTCTGTTCTGCTGGGTTTCGGCGGGCTTCTGGACCGCGCTGATGGGCTTCCTGCAGCTGCTGATTGGCCGCGACAAGTACAGCATCTCCTACTCGACGGTGGGCGATGAGCCGCTTAATCCGGCGCATCGCACCGCGCTGATTATGCCGATCTGTAACGAGGATGTGGAACGCGTCTTCGCGGGCCTGCGCGCCACCTGGGAATCGGTCGCGCGCACCGGTAACGCGGAGCACTTTGACGTCTACGTGCTGAGCGACAGCTACGATCCCGATATCGCCATTGCGGAGCAGAAGGCCTGGATGGAGCTGGTGCGCGACGTTGGCGGGGCCGGCAAAATCTTCTACCGCCGTCGCCGTCGCCGCGTGAAGCGTAAAAGCGGCAACATCGACGACTTCTGCCGTCGCTGGGGCAGCAACTACAGCTACATGGTGGTGCTGGACGCGGACAGCGTAATGAGCGGCGAATGTCTTACCGGCCTGGTGCGCATGATGGAAGCGAACCCCAATGCCGGTATTATCCAGTCGTCGCCGAAGGCGTCAGGCATGGACACGCTCTACGCGCGCTGTCAGCAGTTCGCCACGCGCGTTTACGGTCCGCTCTTTACCGCCGGTTTGCACTTCTGGCAGCTTGGCGAGTCGCACTACTGGGGCCATAACGCTATTATCCGCGTGAAGCCCTTTATCGAGCACTGCGCGCTGGCGCCGCTGCCGGGTGAAGGCTCCTTCGCGGGATCGATCCTGTCGCACGACTTCGTCGAGGCGGCGCTGATGCGTCGCGCCGGCTGGGGCGTCTGGATCGCCTACGATCTGCCGGGGTCCTATGAGGAGCTGCCGCCGAACCTGCTGGACGAGCTGAAGCGCGACCGCCGCTGGTGTCACGGTAACCTGATGAACTTCCGCCTGTTCCTGGTGAAAGGCATGCACCCGGTGCACCGCGCGGTGTTCCTGACCGGCGTAATGTCCTATCTCTCAGCGCCGCTCTGGTTTATGTTCCTGGCGCTCTCCACCGCACTGCAGGTGGTGCATACGCTGATGGAGCCGACCTACTTCCTGCAGCCGAGGCAGCTTTTCCCGGTCTGGCCGCAGTGGCGTCCTGAGCTGGCGATCGCGCTCTTCTCCACGACGCTGGTGCTGCTGTTCCTGCCGAAGCTGCTCAGCGTCGTGCTGATCTGGTTCAAAGGGGCGAAGCCTTACGGCGGCGCGTTCCGGCTGTTTATTTCGCTGCTGCTGGAGATGCTTTTCTCCGTGCTGCTGGCGCCGGTGCGTATGCTGTTCCATACCGTGTTTGTTGTCAGCGCCTTCCTGGGCTGGGAAGTGGTGTGGAACTCGCCGCAGCGCGACGATGACGCGACGCCGTGGAGCGAAGCCTTCCGTCGTCACGGCTCGCAGATGCTGCTCGGCATCGTCTGGGCGGTGGGCATGGGCGTGCTGGACCTTAACTTCCTGTGGTGGCTGGCACCGATCGTCTTCTCGCTGATCCTGTCGCCGTTTGTTTCGGTGATGTCGAGCCGCGCGACGGTCGGTCTGAAGAGCAAGCGCGCGAAGCTGTTCCTGATCCCGGAAGAGTACGAGCCGCCGAAAGAGCTGGTGGATACCGATCGCTACCTGCAGATCAACCGCGAGCGCGCCCTGAAGCACGGCTTTATGCACGCGCTGTTCCATCCGGCGTTTAACGCGCTGGCGACCGCGCTGGCGACATCGCGTCACAGACAGAGCCAGCTGCTCGATTACGCGCGCGACCGCCGCGTCGATCAGGCGCTGAGCGATCTCCCTGAGAAGCTGAACCGCGAACAGCGTCTGCAGCTGATCAGCGACCCGGTGGTGCTGGCGCGCGTTCACTCGCGCCTGTGGGAGAACGGCGACAAGTATCATCAGTGGGTAGAGAGCTATCAGAAGCTGGCGCTCAATCCGCTGGCGCTGCCGCCTCAGGCGGGCTAACCTGCACAAACGTAAAGCGGCAGCAATGCCGCTTTTTTTATGCGCGCTATTTAACGATACTATTACGCTTTGGTGGCGTAACACGGCGATAAAATACCCGCGCCATTATCTACAATAGCTGCTGGCTGAAATGAGTATCGCGAGTGAAAAGTTTGCTGAAAATGGTGATGGTCGCGCTGATGGCGCTGATATTAAGCGGCTGCGGCAGTATTATTAGTCGCGCCGTGCCCGGACAGGGGCACGGCAATCAATACTATCCTGGCGTGCAGTGGGATGTACGCGACGGTCCATGGCGCGTTCTGACCATTCTCGATCTGCCGCTGTCGCTGGTGGTGGACACCATGCTGCTGCCGGTTGATGCCCACCACGGACCCTATGAGTAATCAGAGCAGACGGTCGGACTCGCTGTTGTCATCTTCCCACTCTTGCGCCGCTGCTTCGCCTTCTTCGCTGTCGAGCGGCGGCTCAAGCTGAAACTCGCCCTCGTCCCATTCGTGCAGCGTATTTTCGGCTAACCACTCCTGGCGCAGCTCGACCTCGTCGAAATCGCCGTCAAATATCGCCTGCGCCGCCTCGCCGCTGCGGATCGGCAGACATTCGCCGCTCTCGCCTTCCTCTTCAAAGAACTCTGCCTGCCACATAATATCGCCATCCTGCATAACATACTTTTGCAGGCCAAACTGACTAATGCTGGCATCCTCTTCATCAATGTCGGGATGATCGGCGAGAAACTCTTCACGCGCAGCCTCGATGGCTTCTTCTAAGGTGCTGAACATGCTCATTACTCTTCTCCTTGCCTCATTAACGGGATGTCAGAGAAGGATAGACGAAAATTTTCAGGAGAAAGCGTGAAAAAGAGACGGCGGGCGAGAAAGTCGTCCCGCCGTACCCGATTAGAGCGATTTTTGCGGGAAGTGAAGCACCGGCCGCACCGTTTCGCGCATAACGGGCGCCGCATAGCGAATACAGCACTTAATACAGGGTTTAACCTTTTTAAAATTAATTCGCGCAATAGATAATGCCTGATTCAAATTATATAACGTGCCGATAAATACGATGTCTTCTTTATCCGGCATACGTTTACACTCTTTGCGGTGTAAATAATGATAATTATCCTGATCGGTACTGATTGTCACGTAGTAATAAATGCCTTTATTCATTTTATGTTCCTGCTAGAGGTTTGCTGTGTGTAATCTTTTTATATTTTTAGAAGGGCAGTTAAATTATTAACCGTCACGACCGAAATTACCGAGATGTATCAAAATGTTCAAATTCCATAAAAGTATAAAGAAGTAAAATATTTGTTGTATTGAGTATATGCCAGAGGTCTAATCAGACAATTCCTTGTAAAATAAGTTAATTTTGCTGGATACATAAGCTAAAGCAAAGAATCGTCACTGAAGAAATAAGAAAAGACCTGGATTCAATATAAATCAGATCCAGTTAAGAAAAATCGCAAACATTAATTTTCCAGCGGCTTATTAGCCATATTAAGCGCTATGGCTCACTTTTCCCCATAATTAATTTAGCGGGCATGAACAATAATTATCAGCGGTAAATTAGCACAAGCCCGACTTTAGTTCTGGGCGGACCTTACCATCAGGTATTAATAATTTTATCTTTATAAAACAGCAGGTTGAGCAAAAATTGCTGGCGCGGTAAGCGTAAGTGGCCGTTATGCTTAACGCGAGCGGGCGGCGAGGCACCCGCTCGCGGCAGGTTAGTAGCGCGAAGGCTCGCCTTCGGGACGAGTTTTGAAGCGGCGGTGCAGCCACATATATTGCTCGGGTGCCAGCAGAACGCCTTCTTCCACCACTTTGTTCATCTGCGCGGCGGTGGCGACGTCGCTGTCGAGCGGGATCTGCTCGCTGACGTCGGGCAGGATCAGCATCTGGTAGCCGCGGCCGTGCGGCAGGCGGCGCGGCACAAAGGGCACCACGTGGGGCTTGCCGCTGCGGATCAGCAGGTAGGTACCTACGGTGGTGGCCGCTTTCTCTACCGCGAAGAAAGGCACGAATACGCTGCTGCGCGGGCCGTAGTCGTGATCGGGCGCGTACCAGATAATATCGCCGTTTTTCAGCGCGCGGATCATGCCCTTCAGGTCTTTGCGATCCAGCATGCTTTTATTGGAGCGCATCCGGCCCCAGGTCTGCAGCCAGTCGATCAGCTTGTTGTCGTTGGGGCGATAGACGCCGATACCGGGATTGTAGATGCCGAAAATACGCGCCCCCAGCTCCAGCGTCAGAAAATGCATGCCAATCAGCAGCACGCCGCGCTGCTCATCTTTGGCTTTTTGTATATGCTCAAGGCCGGAAACATCGAACCACTTCTTAACGCGCCAGTCGGGCCAGAACCACGCCATGCCGGTTTCAATCAGCCCCATGCCGACCGACTCGAAGTTATGCTTTACCATCGCTTCACGTTCGCTGGCGGGCATATCGGGAAAGCAGAGCTCCAGATTGCGCTGGGCGATGGCGACGCGGCGTTTCAGAAAGCGCATCGCAATACGCCCTAATCCGCAGCCCAGCACATAGAGCAGCGGGTAGGGCAGGAGCACCAGCAGATAGAGAAACGCGATGCCCAGCCAGGTCAGCCAGTAACGGGGATGAAGGAGTTCTCGGGAAAATTGCGGCAGTTGAGTCATATGAAAAAGCTTATCCTGCGTAATGCGCCTGAGGGCGTCAATATCTCGTTGATTTTCCCCTATTGTGCCAGCTTTTCGTCTGCGCTGAAATAAATGCGGGACGATTGCCCAGGCGGCCATTTAGAAATAGCCTCGCCGGAAGGCGCAATAAAAAGCGATCCAGATCAATTTTCTTTGCATCCCGGCGCATTGCTGTATCATGTGCGGCGCAATTTTTTATCCCGAACAGGAACGAACACCATGCCAGTGTTACATAACCTTGTTAACAATAAAGAGCTGAAGGCGCGCATGCTGGCGGAGACCGAACCGCGCACGACCGTCTCGTTCTACAAATATTTCCACATCGCCGATCCTAAAGCCTTTCGCGACGCGCTCTATCTTGGCCTGACCGACCTTAAGGTCTTTGGCCGCGTCTACGTGGCGAAAGAGGGGATCAACGCGCAGGTCAGCGTGCCGGCCAGCCTCTATGAAAAGATGAAAGCCTTTCTCTATGGCTTCGATCCGGCGCTGGACAATCTGCGCATGAATATTGCGCTCGACGACGACGGCAAATCTTTCTGGGTGCTGCGCCTGAAGGTGCGTGACCGCATCGTAGCGGACGGCATTGAGGACGAGAGCTTTGACGCCAGCGACGTCGGCACCTATCTGAAAGCGGCGGAAGTCAACGCGATGCTGGACGATCCCGACGCGGTATTCGTCGATATGCGCAACCACTACGAATATGAAGTGGGCCGTTTCGACAAGGCGATGGAGATCCCGGCCGATACCTTCCGCGATCAGCTGCCGATGGCGGTGGAGATGCTGCAGGAGCAGAAAGATAAAAAAATCGTTATGTACTGCACCGGCGGCATTCGCTGCGAGAAGGCGAGCGCCTGGATGCGGCATAACGGTTTCGAGGATGTTTACCATATCGAAGGCGGCATTATCGAGTATGCGCGCCGCGCCCGCGAGCAGGGCCTGCCGGTGCGCTTTAAGGGGAAAAACTTCGTCTTTGATGAGCGGATGGGCGAGCGTATCTCCGACGATGTGCTGTCGCAGTGCCATCAGTGCGGCGCGCCGTGCGATACCCACACCAACTGCGTCAATGACGGCTGTCATCTGCTGTTTATTCAGTGCCCGAGTTGCGCCGAGAAGTTTCACAACTGCTGTAGCCCGCTCTGTATGGAAGAGTCGCAGCTGTCGCCGGAAGAGCAGCGCGCGCGCCGCGCCGGTCGCGAAAACGGCAACAAGATTTTCAATAAGTCGCGCGGCCGTCTGACAATGGCGATCCCGTCGCCGGAGAAAGAGTAACGCTCTGAGCCTGACGCAGATGCGTCAGGCTTTTTTATCGCTTCAGCGGGTAAAGCGAGCGAGCGAGAAGGGCGTGAGATCAAACGAAAAGGGTTTATCGAGCGCAAACTCCGTCGCCAGCTCCCCCAGTACGCTGGCGAACTTAAATCCATGTCCGCTCAGGCCGGTGATAATCAGCCGGTTCGGCTCACCCGGCAGGGTATCGATAATAAAGTCTTCATCCGGACTGATGTCGTAGCTGCAGGCTTCGCCGTGCAGACAGACCCCCACCCCAGGCAGAAATTTACGCAGAAACGCAAAGGCGTCGCTGCCGTCTTCGGCGAAGCTGCCGAAGGGTTTGCGATCTTCCGGCTGGCTCATCGGCTGGCCGCCGTCGTGACGTCCCACCTTCAGGGCATTGTTGTCCGCCGGAAAGCCGTAAAATTGGCTGCCGTTCTCCATCTCAACCGTAAAGCCGGGAAACTTATTGTTTTCGCTGTAGCGCCCGTCAGCCTGATACCAGGCGAACACTTTACGCGTCGGCTTAAGCGGCAGATCCGGCACCAGCTTACCGACCCATGTACCGGCGCTGATCAGCAGCTTGCGCGCGCGGAAAGTGCCGTCTGCCGTCACCACCTGCTGCAGGTCGCCGTCGCGGCCAATCTGCGATACGCCGCAGTTAAACAGCTGCGCGCAGCCCGCTTTTTCGGCGAGGGCGATCCAGCTGCGTACCGCCTGCTCGCACTTCAGATAGCCGGACTGCGGTTCAAAAACGCCGATATAGCCGTCCGGCACGCCGATCTGCGGCCAGCGCTGGCGAACCTCATCCGCCTGCAGCAGCTGCACATCCAGCTTCCAGGCCTGCGCGCTGTCGATAACGTTGCGGATGAATGCAGAGTGAATGGGCGCAAGATTGATAATGCCGCTGCGGTGCATAATGCGTTCGCCGGACAGCTCTTCCAGCTCATCCCACAGCTTCTGCGCGCGCAGCACCAGCGGCACATAGCGTTCGCCTTCGCCATAGGCGTGACGGATCAGGCGCGTTTCGCCGTGATGCGCGCCCTGGGTATGCGGCGGATGGCTGGAATCGATCATCAGCACCGACAGGCCCGCCTGGGTGGCGTAAAAGCCTGCGGCGGCACCAACGGACCCGCTGCCCACCACGATCAGATCATAAATCATTGAATGGAAACTCCTGAAAGCCGTAACACGGCCAGCAGCATACCAGAAGCAGAAATGAAAAAGGCACCCCTGAGGGTGCCCGTTCATCTGGCGGAGACTAATGTTTGGACTGATAGCGCTCCATCTGCTCGGCCGATTCGATCTTGGCAATGCCAGCTTCAAGGATAGAAATAAATTGCCTTGCCACGTCTGTTGTCAGCCAGTAGGTCGGTCCGACGTCTGCTTCTTCTTCTTTTTGATCCTGCGAGGAGAGCGAATGCAAACGGATCATCATAGCGTCGTAGCTGTCTACAGTACTGATATCCCAGCCCACCAGCGGGTGAGTCTGAATAACGTCTTTATGATTACTGTCCATTATAACCTCCTTATTACTCGTTAAACGAAGTGCATGATGAGGTTCAATGCGGCTTTTTTATCCAGTAGCGAGACAATTATAACAGAAAAAGCGGTCTATCCGACTAAAAAGTGCGGCGAACAAAAAGTGAGCGAAATATTCGCCGTTAAAAAAGCGTTTAAAACAAATAAAATGCCTGACGCATCAGGCAGTTTATTATGCGCCCACCTGTCGCCAGCAATCAGGCCAGGGGTTCAGCCGGCTGTACGCTGTGAGGCTTTTGCAGCGTCAGCGCCAGACGCGCGAAGTGCTGCTGCAGAGGTTCGTCGTGGTTCTGGTTTTGCGCCTCAAGCGTCAGGTGATGCACCAGCAGCTGAGCGGCGCGTTCGTCGAGGCAGAGGGTAAGGCTGGAAAAGGCGCTTTCCAGCACCGTCAGACGACGCTGTTGATCGGCAATTAGCGCCAGCAGTTCACCGAAGGTCATGGCCTCTTCCGGGTTGTCTGTCATCATTTCATCTCACCTCCTGTTAAGCATAACGAGCGGAAGAATAGGCGATTGATCGATCAGAGTCTAGATGCAGGGAAAAGTTCTGGCGAGGGGGAGAAGCGATAAAAAAGCCGGATGGCGACACCCGGCAAAAACTGCGCAGTGGCGGTTAATCGGTAATAAACCAGTCGTCAGCGCTTTCCCAGGTCTCCTGGAGAATATCGCTGATGCGATCGCGCGTCTCTTTACCGCCGCCCAGCACGCTGAGCTGGTTTGCGGTGGCATAGCGCACCTTGACGTGGTTCTGGCCGTCGGGAAATTCTTCATCGATACGGCGGGATAGTTCTGCCGTCAGCGCTTCCATTGCGCCGGACGGAAGCGGGGACGTTTTGGCAACGGTAATTTCAACACGCATAGCAGCCTCCGGATTAGATGCTGTATATATTTACAGTATATTTCGGCCGGAGGCAAGCGAAAGCGCCGATTAGATTTCCACGCGCCAGTTCAGGGTTTCGCCGGCAAGGAAGGGCACCAGGGCGTGCTCGCCCATGCTGATGCTCTCTTCAACTTTCCAGGGCTCGCGCACCAGCGTTACGGTTCCTTCGTTCAGCGGCAGGCCGTAAAAGCGCGGGCCGTTCTCGGAGCAGAAGGCTTCGAAATGCTGCAGGGCGTTCAGCTCTTCGAAAACGGTGGCGTAGGCGGGCAGCGACGTTGGCGCGTTGAAGACGCCCGCGCAGCCGCAGCTGGCCTCTTTCAGGTGGCGCAGGTGCGGGGCGGTGTCGGTGCCGAGGAAGAAGCGCGGATGGCCGCTGGCGACCACCTTGCGCAGCGCCTCCTGATGCACGTTGCGCTTGAGGATCGGCAGGCAGTAGAGGTGCGGACGCACGCCGCCCACCAGCATATGGTTGCGGTTAAACATCAGGTGCTGAGGGGTGATGGTGGCGCCCAGCTTGTCGTTGCCCGCCTCAACGTACTGGGCAGCTTCTCGCGTGGTAATGTGCTCAAAGACCACCTTCAGTTCCGGGTACGCTTTGCGCAGCGGCTCCATAACGCTGTCGATAAAGCGCGCCTCGCGGTCGAAGATATCGATATCGGCGTGGGTCACTTCGCCGTGGATCAGCAGCGGCATACCGATCTTCTGCATACGCTCCAGTACCCCGCTGATAGCGTCGATGCGGGTGACGCCGTGGCTGGAGTTGGTGGTGGCATGCGCCGGGTAGAGTTTGGCGGCGGTAAAGACGCCCGCGTTAAAGCCCTGCTCGATCTCACTGGGATCGAGCGAGTCGGTGAGATAGCAGGTCATCAGCGGGGTAAAGCGATGTTCTGCCGGCAGCGCGGCCAGAATACGATCGCGGTAGGCGACCGCGGCGGCGACACTGGTGACCGGCGGCACCAGGTTAGGCATCACGATGGCACGTCCGTTAACCGCGCTGGTATAGGGCAAAACCGTATTCAGCATCGCGTCGTCGCGCAGGTGAATATGCCAGTCGTCAGGGCGGCGGATAGTAAGTTGCTGAGGGTGTGCAGTCATCAGTGAAGCTCCGGCTAGTCAGGAAACGTAGAGGCGCGTTTTGGCCGGGTACAAAGCATAAGGTGTCGGGCAACCGTTTGCACTTCTTTTCTTGCAGGAAAAGCAAAACGCCACGGGCGTGGTTGAGTCTGGCATAAGGTGCCGCCCACGCCGACAAGCACCTTATCCCTGAGGCGCGCCCGCTATCGGGCCAGGGCGCAGCGCGCTCTGCGTTTTTTTTCCTGTCACCGGGGGAAATTTTCCCCCGGTCAGAGCAAGGTTCCGCCTTTCAGGCGACCTACTGCGTAAACGGGATCACCAGCTGGCCCGGCTCGACTTTTAGCCCTTTGGCAAATTTCTTCGCCAGCGCCTCGCCTTTGCTGCGATCGACGCTCAAAACGTAAGCTGGCTTCTGGTTAAAGTAGCTTTTCAGCGACTGATTCAGGTAGGGCGTCAGGCTTTTCATCACCGCCGCCATCTTTTCCGGCTGCACCTGCGCGTCGACGATCTCCAGATCGCGCAGAAAGATGGCGCCCTGCTGCGCGTCAAAGACCGGCTGCGCCTTCATCTTCAGCTGCATATCCGCTTGCTGCGGGCCAAACAGTGACGTGACGTTGATTTTTGCCTTGCCGGTCACCGTGACGCGGTCTGGCTCCTCGCGGCCAATCTGGCTGTTAAGATCGGTCAGCAGGATATGGGCGTTCACCAGCCCGGCGACGCCGATATCTTTCTCATAATTGTTGTGTTTCGCCAGCGCCTGATTCACTTCCTGCTCGCTGATGGTGTACTGGGTAAGCTGATTGCAGCCGCTAACCAGCACGGCGAAAAA
Source organism: Pantoea agglomerans (assembly GCF_020149765.1). Lineage (NCBI taxonomy): Bacteria > Pseudomonadati > Pseudomonadota > Gammaproteobacteria > Enterobacterales > Erwiniaceae > Pantoea > Pantoea agglomerans. The sequence continues at coordinate 2,526,999 of NZ_CP083809.1, read as the reverse complement.
CAGGGCCGTCAGCCCCAGAAATGCCTTTCTCATTTTATCCTCATCCGTAGTGATGCTAATGCAGCGCATAGGGTGCCTGAATGCGGATGAGGTGTCATTAAGAAGGCGATGAGAAACGCCAGCGCGCTTCTCATCTGAACGCGTCAAAGGGCGATAGAGGAGAGCAGGTTCACCTGCGTCTGCTTGGCCATATTGTCGCGGTAGTCGGCGACGCGGCTCGGCCAGTCGATGCCAGCCACCAGCGTCAGCGAGCGCAGCAGCGGAAAGAGGTGAATGTCATCTTCCGACAGCTCGCCGTTAACCGCGTTGGGCTTCACAATCAGCTTGTCGAGCTGGCGCAGATCGTCGCTGATCTTTTTGATCAGGCCGGGCGCATGGCTCTTCAGCTCGGTGAAGTCGCCAATGGCCGCCTCTTTCTTCTGGCGGAAATAGCTGCGCGCCTCCGGCGTGGCGAATTCGGCGAAGGCGGCTTCCGCGATACGCGGCAGCAGCAGCTTATTAACGTAGCCGTTAACGCTGCGCAGCCAGTCGCCGATGGCCGGATTGATTTTGCCGTTCAGCAGCGGTTCACGGTCGATTTTATCGACAAAGCGCACAATATCGAGGCTTTCCGGCATCGCGCTGCCGTCATCTTTTTGCAGGATGGGTGCCACCTTCTGGCCCACCAGCTTTTTCGGCGTCGCTTCATCGTCGTTAAGCATGACGATCAGCTCTACCGGCAGATTTTTCAGGCCGAAAATCATGCGCGCTTTGACGCAAAAGGGGCAGTGGTCGTAGATGTAGAGTTTCATCCCGGTCTCCTTTGTCGGGTCAGGGCGACGGGCGTCACCCTGATTGAGGGCGTGCCAGAAGTATGGAAGAGATTCCAGGGGAGGGCAAACCGACGCAGCAGGCAGAGCGGCTTTTGCAACGTAAAATCAAGACCTTTTATGCCCGGCGTTAACGAATATTTTACCGCGGCAGGGGCGGCGGTTATAGTGAAAGTCATGTTGCAGGCACCGCTTTCTTAAAGCCCTCGATTTCAGGAGTGATGATGTTTGGCTATCGTTCTGCCGCCCCCAGGGTGCGATTAACCACCGACCGACTGGTGGTGCGTCTGGTTCACGAGCGCGACGCCTGGCGACTGGCGGATTACTACGCCGAAAACCGCGCCTTTTTAAAACCCTGGGAGCCGGTGCGCGACGAGAGCCACTGTTATCCTTCCGGCTGGCAGGCGCGGCTGGGCCTGATCACCGATATGCATAAAAGCGGCTCCGCCTACTATTTCATTCTGATGGATCCCGAAGAGTCTGAAGTGCGCGGGGTTGCGAACTTCAGCAACGTGCTGCGCGGCTCGTTCCACGCCTGCTACCTCGGCTATTCGCTGGGCGAAAAGTGGCAAGGGCAGGGACTGATGTTCGAGGCGCTGCAGGCTGCTATCCGCTATATGCAGCGCCAGCAAAATATCCACCGTATTATGGCGAACTATATGCCGCATAATCAGCGCAGCGGCGCGCTGCTGGCGCGTCTCGGCTTTGAAAAAGAGGGTTATGCGAAAGACTATCTGTTAATCGACGGCCGCTGGCAGGATCATGTGCTGACCGCGTTGACTCGTCAGGAGTGGACGCCGGATCGGCGCGGCTAATAAGGAGAGTGGAATGAAAATGGCGCTTTCGCCGCTGGCGTTGCGTGTTCTTGGTTGCCTGCTGGAGAAGCAGGTCACCACGCCGGAGCAGTACCCCCTGTCGCTGAATGCGGTGGTGACAGCCTGCAATCAAAAGTCGAACCGCGAGCCGGTGATGAACCTGAGCGAAAGCGAAGTGCAGGAGGAGCTGGATCGGCTGACGAAAAAGCATCTTGCCACCGCTAACAGCGGCTTCGGCCAGCGCGTGGCGAAGTATGAGCAGCGGTTCTGCAATTCGACCTTCGGCAATCTGCAGCTCAGCAGCGCTGAGGTGGCGATCCTGACGCTGCTGTTTTTGCGCGGCGCCCAGACGCCGGGCGAGCTGCGCACGCGCAGCGGCAGGCTGCACGAATTCGCCGAGGTGGCGGAGGTCGAAAGCGTGCTGGCCGGACTGGCCGAGCGCGAGATGGTGGCGCGCCTGCCGCGCGAACCGGGCAAACGCGAAAGCCGCTATATGCATCTGTTCGGTGACGAGCAGGTCGCCAGCCAGGCGGAAAAGCCGCTGGAGGATAACGGCGATCTCAGCGCGCGCGTCGCGGTGCTGGAGCAGTCGCTCGCCGCCCTGCAGACGCTGGTGCAGACGCTGCTGCATAAAGGAGGCTGAGATGAGATTGCGAATTGGTGTGGTCGGGCTGGGCTCGATTGCGCAGAAAGCCTGGCTGCCGGTGCTGGCGCAGGCGGAGAGCTGGACGCTGGTCGGCGCCTTCTCGCCAAATCAGCAGAAGGCGCAAGGGATCTGCGACAGCTACCGCATGGCCTGTTTCTCCTCGCTGAGCGCGCTGGCGGACGCCTGCGACGCGGTGTTTGTCCACACCAGCACCGCCACCCACTATGAGATTGTCAAAGCGCTGCTGCTGGCGGGAAAAGATGTGCTGGTGGATAAGCCGCTGGCCGATAATTTTAGCCAGGCCGAGGCGCTGGTGGCGCTGGCGGAGAAGCGCGGACGCCGGCTGATGGTGGGCTTTAACCGCCGCTTTGCGCCGCGCTATCAGCAGCTGCGGCTGGCGATGCCGCAGGCCGCCAGCCTGCGCGTGGAGAAACACCGCAGCGACAGCGTCGGGCCGAACGATCTGCGCTTTACGCTGCTTGATGACTATCTGCACGTGGTGGATACCGCGCTGTGGCTGGCGGGCGGTAGCGCTGCCCAGCGTCATGGCTATATCGACACCAACGAGCGTGGCGAAATGCGCTATGCCGAGCACCATTTCGTCGCTGACGGGGTGCAGATCGCCACCAGCATGCATCGTCGCGCCGGCAGCCAGCGCGAGCGCGCCAGCCTGGTAGGTGACGGCTGCTGTATCGACGTGCTGGATATGCGCGACTGGCAGGAGGAGCGCGGCGACGGCGTGCGCATCGATCCGCCGCCCGCATGGCAAAGCCATCTGGCGCAGCGCGGCTTTAGCGGCGCGGCGCACCATTTTATCCAGTGCGTGCAAAATCAGACGATGCCTGAAACCAGCGGCGAACAGGCGCTGCTGGCGCAGCGCGTGGTGGAAAAAATGTGGCGCGAGGCGGAGAAGGAATAACGCCTTGTAACACTCCGTGCTGGTCATTTCCCGCCGTGGCAGTAGACTATCGCCGGGCGCCGCTGGGCGCCCGCGCTAAGTAGCTCATTTTGCCGACTCTTTTCAGGACGCGCGCCAATTATGAATCTGTTGAAATCGCTGGCAGCGGTCAGTTCCATGACCCTGTTTTCCCGCGTATTGGGTTTTGCCCGTGACGCCATTGTGGCGCGGGTGTTCGGCGCCGGGATGGCCACGGACGCCTTTTTCGTTGCCTTTAAGCTGCCTAATCTGCTGCGGCGTATTTTCGCCGAGGGTGCCTTCTCGCAGGCCTTCGTGCCGATCCTTGCCGAGTATAAAAGCAAGCAGGGCGAAGAGGCGACGCGGCTGTTTGTCGCCTACGTCTCCGGGCTGCTGACGCTGGCGCTGGCGCTGGTGACAATCGCGGGGATGGTCGCCGCGCCCTGGGTGATTCTGGTCACCGCGCCCGGCTTTGCCGACACCGCCGATAAGTTCGCGCTTACCAGTGCGCTGCTGCGCGTCACCTTTCCCTATATTCTGCTGATTTCGCTCGCCTCGCTGGCGGGCGCCATCCTCAACACCTGGAACCGCTTCTCCGTTCCCGCCTTCGCCCCCACGCTGTTGAATATCAGCATGATCGGCTTCGCGCTCTTCGCCGCGCCGCACTTCCATCCGCCGGTGATGGCGCTGGCGTGGGCGGTCGTGGCGGGCGGCGTGCTGCAGCTTTTCTATCAGCTGCCGCACCTGAAAAAGATCGGCATGCTGGTGCTGCCGCGCATTAACCTGAAGGATGCGGGCGTCTGGCGCGTGATGCGCCAGATGGGGCCGGCGATCCTCGGCGTCTCCGTCAGCCAGATTTCGCTGATCATCAATACTATTTTCGCCTCGTTTCTCGTCTCTGGCTCGGTCTCCTGGATGTATTACGCCGATCGCCTGATGGAGTTTCCGTCGGGCGTGCTGGGCGTGGCGCTCGGCACTATCCTGCTGCCCTCGCTGGCGAAGAGCTTCTCCAGCGGCAACCACGACGAGTATTCCCGCCTGATGGACTGGGGCCTGCGCCTCTGCTTTCTGCTGGCGCTACCGAGCGCGGTGGCGCTGGGCATTCTCTCTGGTCCGCTGACCGTGGCGCTGTTTCAGTACGGCAAGTTCACTGCCTTTGATGCCCTGATGACGCAGCGCGCGCTGATTGCCTATTCAGTCGGGCTGATGGGGCTGATTGTGGTGAAGGTGCTGGCGCCGGGATTCTACTCGCGCCAGGACATCAAGACGCCGGTGAAGATTGCCATGATTACTCTGGTGATGACGCAGGTGATGAACCTGGCCTTTATCGGCCCGCTGAAGCATGCCGGTCTGTCGCTCTCTATCGGCCTGGCGGCCTGTCTTAACGCCGCGCTGCTCTACTGGCAGCTGCGTAAGAAGAACATTTTTCAGCCGCAGCCGGGCTGGGCGAGCTTTCTGCTGCGTCTGCTGATCGCGGTCGTGGTGATGGCGGCGGCGCTGCTCGCTATTCTCAGGGTGATGCCGGCCTGGGAAGAGGGCGCGATGGTGTGGCGTCTGCTGCGCCTGGCGGCGGTCTGCGCGGTGGGCGGCGGCGCCTATTTCGTCACGCTGGGGCTGCTCGGCTTCCGGCTGCGCGACTATGCGCGCCGGGCGCACGCGTAACTAACTAACCTTGTGTGCGCCAGGCGCATGCGTAACTCACTAACCCGCCTTCAGGCGGGTTTTTTACAGACAGCGCAGAAGCTGAAACGCGGGTGATATGGACCGAAGAGCAAAGCGTCCCGCGACAAGGAAGTCGCGGGCCGAGCGCGCATGGATGCCCTGAGCGACTTTGCGATCGGGCCATATCATCCGCGCAGGCACACCGCCCACAGGCAAAAAGTGCGCGGAAGTAAAAGCACAGGGAGATAGCGCGAAGAGCAAAGCGTCCCGCGCCAGAGAACCGGTGCTGCCCGGCTTCCGATTGCGCGACGATTCACCACCCGCCTTCAGGCGGGTTTTTTACAGACAGCGCAGAAGCTGAAACGCGGGTGATATGGACCGAAGAGCAAAGCGTCCCGCGACAAGGATGTCGCGGGCCGAGCGCGCATGGATGCCCTGAGCGACTTTGCGATCGGGCCATATCATCCGCGTAGGCGCACCGCCCACAGGCAAAAAAAATGCGCGGAAGCAAAAGCGCGAAGAGCAAAGCGTCCCGCCACAAGGAAGTCGCGGGCCGAGCGCGCATGGATGCCCTGAGCGCTTTGCGATCGGGCCATATCATCCGCGCAGGCACACCGCCCACAGGCAAAAAGTGCGCGGAAGTAAAAGCGCTATCCCCCACGCCAGCTCCCCTGCTACAGACAAAAAAATCCCGCCTGCAGGCGGGATTTTTTATGCTTTACGGCTGAGGGTAGCCTGACCTTTCCCCAGCCCATCCGGGCCGTAAAACGCCTGCGTCTGATGCGGCTTAAGCACGGTCAGCGCCTCTTCGGTAAAGCGGATCTGCTGATTAAGCAGCAGACCATTATGGGTATTGGCGTCGTTTAAGCGACGCGTCATCAGGCCGATACTCTGCCAGCGACGCGTCATATCGCTGTGACCAGCATAAGGGGCCTGGGTGCCGAGCTGTCGCTCGGTACTGCGACGCATCTCATCGAGATAGCTCAGCGTCGCCAGCAGCGCGCCTTTATCTTCGGTAATGCGCTGCAGCAGATTACTGTTAATCTTGCCCGCGGCCAGTTGGTGCTGCTCCTCTTCGAGAACGTTCGAAAGCGAGGAAAGCACTTCCTGCATCTTATCTAGTGTGGTCAACAGGTTGCTCATGGGGATTATTTACCCTCTAAATACGCCTTAGTGTCGGCAATCAGCGCGTCGGCGATCTTGCCGGTATCCATTTTCAGTTCGCCATTACGAATGGCGGTTTTCAGTTGTTCAACGCGCGCCACGTTGATGTCCTGGCTGCCCGGCTGGGTCAGCTGCGACTGTGCGTTGCTCAGACTCACCTGAGCGGCGGCGGGCGTGGTTGCGGTAGCGTTCGACGCCTGGCGCGTTTTACCGGCTGCGGACTCATTGCTTTCGCGGGTCTGCACGGTGGCGACGGGCTTCAGAGGTTGCGTTCTGTCGATGCTCATATTCGGGCTCCTGTACGGTCAGGGGAAACTGCCACCTGAATCAGAATAGCGTAATCGCTTAATTGATTTCTCTATCGGCAGAAAAACAGTGTTCTTTAGCGCCTTATAGCGATATCAGAATATTCCCATCCGCATCGACTTTCCCGCTTACCACCTGACCGTTGCCCATGCGCACGCGCACCGACTGCGCCAGAATCGCATTATTTAACGCTTTGCCTTCGCCGCTGGCGTTAAAGCCCTCGCCGCTGGCGATCACCATCACGCTCTGACCCGCCTTAACCCGCCAGGGCTGACGCATCATCGACAGTGTCACCGGCTGACCCGGCTGAATATCGCGCAGCACAATCGCATCCGCCACCGAACTGACGTCCAGCAGCGTGCGCGCCGGCAGCGTGTCGAGACGGCCGCTCTGCAGGCGGAAATCGGCGGCGCTGGCGGTGGTGCCGCGCGCCAGCAGACGCGTCGCCACCAGATACTGACCGGTGACCTGCACCTGAACTTGCAGAAAACGTCGCGTATCGCCGCAGGTGGCGGCCACGCTCATCGGTCCCCACAGGCGGCTGTTGCCGGGCAGGGAGAACTGCGGCGCCTCGCAGGTCGGCCACTGCGCCTGCGGCGTCTTAATCTCTACCGTCATGCCCGCAGCATGCTGCGCGTCGCGAGCCTGAAAAAAGCCCGTCAGCTGGGCGGGAAGATCGGCGGCGTTGGCGGGCAGGGCGAACAGCGCCAGCAGGCCGGCCAACAGGGCAGTAATGTTACGCATCAAATGACTCCTTGCTGCTGATGGCGACGAGTCTACTCGCATCGCGGCAAAATCAAGACCAAAAATAGCCCCGGTTTTTGGCTTTATTCAGACGATGGCTATTGCTTTTCCCAACATAAGCTGTCCGCTCGAAATTCTCATTCGCGGAGGAAGCATGCTCGACAAACTGGATGCTGCGCTGCAGTTCGGCACTGAAGCTCTCAACCTGCGTGCTCAACGCCAGGAGATCCTGGCGTCAAATATTGCCAACGCCGATACCCCTGGCTATCAGGCGCGGGATATCGACTTTGCCAGCGAGCTTAGTCGGGTAATGAAAAACGGCCGCGCCGAAGGCAGCAGCATGGCGCTGAAGGTGACCTCGCCGCGCCATATCGAAGCGCAGGTCAACTCGGCGGCGTCGGCGAACCTGCTCTATCGCATACCCGATCAGCCTGCGGCCGACGGTAACACCGTCGATATGGATCGCGAACGTACTCAGTTCGCGGACAACAGTCTGAAGTACCAGACCGACCTCACCCTCATCAGCAGCCAGATCAAAGGCATGATGAGCGTGTTACAAGGGCAATAAACATGGCACTGCTGAATATTTTTGACATTGCCGGGTCAGCGATGACCGCGCAATCCCAGCGTCTCAACGTCAGCGCCAGTAACCTGGCGAACGCCGACAGCGTCACCGGCCCCGACGGCAAGCCGTACGTGGCGAAGCAGGTGGTATTTCAGACCGATGCGGCGCCCGGCGCCGCGACCGGCGGCGTCAAAGTGGCGCAGGTGCTGGACGATCCCTCTCCGGCGAAGCTGGTGTACGACCCAGGCAACCCGCTGGCGGACGACAAGGGCTACGTGAAGATGCCGAACGTGGACGTGGTGGCGGAAACCGTCAACACCATGTCGGCGTCGCGCAGCTATCAGGCCAACGTCGAGGTGTTGAACACCGTGAAATCCATGATGATGAAAACCCTGACGATGGGTTCCTGAGGGAGATAACAGATGGGCATTGCAGTAGGCGTTAATGAAAAGCTGGACCCCACGGTCCTCAGCTCTTCCAGCACCAGCACCAGCAACAGCGCGCAGGATCTGCAGAACCAGTTCCTGACCATGCTGGTGACGCAGTTACAGAATCAGGATCCCACTAATCCGATGGACAACAGCCAGCTCACCACCCAGCTGGCGCAGATCAACACCCTGAGCGGCATTGAAAAACTCAATACCACGCTGGGATCGATCTCCGGGCAGATCAGCACCAGCCAGTCGCTGCAGAGTTCGACGCTGATTGGCCACGGCGTAATGGTCAACGGCTCGCAGGTGCTGGTTGGCAAAGGCACCACCACGCCGTTTGGCGTTGAGCTGGCCAGCGCCTCGACCGCCACCAGCGCCACGATTAAAGATGCCAGCGGCAACGTGGTGCGCACCATCGATCTGGGTGCGCTCTCTGCCGGCGTACACACCTTCTCGTGGGACGGCACGCTGGCGGACAGCTCCACCGCGCCGGACGGCAAATATACGGTTTCAATCGCCGCCAGCAATGGCAGCACACAGCTGGTCGCTCAGCCGCTTAACTACGCCTACGTCAATGGCGTATCGACGGCAGACAGCACCACCAGACTGGATCTCGGCACCATGGGCGCCGCAACCCTTGATGAAGTACGTCAGATTCTCTGATTCATCTCTAAACAGGAGAAATAAACATGTCATTTTCCCAAGCGGTGAGCGGCCTGGGCGCTGCCTCCAGCAACCTGGACGTTATCGGCAACAACATCGCCAACTCCGCGACGGCCGGCTTTAAATCCAGCACCATCGCCTTCGCCGATATGTTCGCCGGTTCCAACGTCGGCCTCGGCACCAAGGTGGCGGCGGTGATCCAGAACTTTAACGACGGCTCCACCACCACCACCAGCCGCGGCCTCGACGTCGCGCTGAGCGGCAACGGCTTCTTCCGCATGGCTGACGCCAGCGGCGCGGTCTACTACTCGCGTAACGGCCAGTTCACGCTGGATGAGAACCGCAACCTGGTCAACACCCAGGGGCTGAAAGTGACCGGCTATCCGGTAAACGGCACGCCGCCGACCGTGCAGACCGGCGCTAACCCGGTTGCGCTGAGCATTCCGACCACGCAGATGGGGGCGCGCGCCACCACTACCGCGACTCAGGTGGCGAACCTGAACTCCACCAGCGCCATCCCGACCGTGACGCCGTTCAACGCCAGCAATGTCGACAGCTATAACGCTAAAAGCACCATGACCGTCTATGACTCGCAGGGTAACGACCACACCCTCGACATGTACTACGTCAAAACCGCTGACAACAGCTGGACGGTGCACGCGATTGACTCCACCACCGGCACCAGCGCAGGGGACTTCACCACGGCGTTCGACAGCAACGGCAACCTGACGGGCATCAACGGCGGCACGGCGTCAACGGTTAACCTGACCATCAACGGCTCCAACGGCGCGGCGGCGGGTCAAACCATTTCGCTGAGCATGCTGGGCAGCCTGCAGCAGAACACCGGCACCACCACCTTTGGTAACCCGACGCAGGATGGCTACGCGCCAGGCGACCTGACCAGCTACGCGATTAACGATGACGGCACCATCACCGGTACCTACTCCAACCAGAAAACCCAGCTGCTGGGTCAGATCGTGCTGGCCAGCTTCTCTAACCCGGAAGGCCTGCAGTCACAGGGCGACAACGTCTGGGCAGCGACCAGCTCATCAGGGCAGGCGGCCATTGGTGTGGCCGGTACCGGCACCTACGGTTCACTGACCGCTGGCGCGCTGGAAGCGTCGAACGTCGATATGAGCAAAGAGCTGGTGAACATGATTGTGGCGCAGCGCAACTATCAGGCCAACGCCCAGACCATCAAAACTCAGGACCAGATCCTTAACACCCTGGTCAACTTGCGTTAATTCACTAACGGGATTGCTTTATGGATCACGCGATATATACCGCAATGGGCGCGGCCAGCCAGACGCTGGATCAGCAGGCCGTCACGGCCAGCAACCTCGCCAACGCCTCAACGCCAGGCTTTCGCGCGCAGCTCAATGCGCTGCGCGCGGTGCCGGTCAGCGGCTGGTCGCTGCCGACGCGTACGCTGGTGGCCGCCTCGACGCCCGGTGCCGATATGAGCCAGGGCGCGATGGACAATACCGGACGTACGCTGGACGTGGCGATGGGGCAGGACGGCTGGCTGGCGGTGCGTACCGCTGACGGCAGCGAAGCCTATACCCGCAACGGCAATATGCAGATCAGCCCGACCGGCATTCTGACCGTGCAGGGCAATCCCGTCATGGGCGATGGCGGCCCTATCGCGGTGCCGCAGGGCGCCGAACTGACGATCGCGGCCGACGGCACCATCACCTCGCGCAACGCGGGCGATGCGCCGAACGCCACGGTGCAGATCGGCCGTCTGAAGCTGGTGAAAGCCACCGGCAAAGAGCTGCAGCGCGGCGACGACGGCATGTTCCGTCCGACCCAGCAGACGCAGGCGACGCGCGGCGCGACGCTGGCCACCGACGCCACGGTGCAGGTGATGCCGGGCGTGCTGGAGGGCAGCAACGTCAAGCCGGTTGAGACCATGGTCGATATGATTGCCAACGCCCGACGCTTTGAGATGCAGATGAAAGTCATCACCAACGTCGACGAAAACGAACAAAAAGCCAATCAGCTGCTGAATATGAGCAGCTAAGGCAGAGGAAAAAAAATGATTCGTTCTTTATGGATCGCCAAAACCGGTCTTGACGCCCAGCAAACCAATATGGACGTGATCTCCAACAACCTGGCGAACGTCAGCACCAACGGCTTTAAACGTTCGCGCGCGGTGTTTGAAGACCTGATGTACCAGACCCTGCGTCAGCCGGGCACGCAGTCCTCGGAGCAGACTACGCTGCCGTCGGGCCTGCAGATCGGCACCGGCGTGCGCCCGGTCACCACCGAGCGCCTGCATACCCAGGGCAACCTGTCGCAGACCAGCAACTCCAAAGATGTGGCGATCAACGGTCAGGGCTACTTTGAAGTGCAGCTGCCGGACGGCACCTCTGCCTACACCCGCGACGGCTCGTTCCAGGTGGACCAGAACGGTCAGCTGGTTAACAACGCCGGCTATCCGGTGCAGCCGGGGATCACCATTCCGGCCAACGCCACCAGCATCACCATCTCGCGCGACGGCGTGGTGAGCGTGACGCAGCAGGGACAGACTAACCCGGCGCAGGTGGGACAGCTGACCCTCAGCACCTTTATTAACGACGCCGGCCTCGACAGCATGGGTGAGAACCTCTACCAGGAGACTCAGGCGTCAGGCGCGCCGACCCAGAGCACGCCAGGCCAGAACGGCGCAGGCCTGCTCTATCAGGGCTTTGTGGAAACCTCTAACGTCAACGTGGCGGAAGAGCTGGTCACGATGATCCAGACGCAGCGCGCTTATGAAATCAACAGCAAAGCGATCAGCACCTCCGATCAAATGCTGCAGAAATTAACGCAGATTTAATTGCGGTTATCAGGGCCAGCGCTGGCTGGCCTGAAGTCAACACATCTATAAGGTCGTGACTCCGTGGCGAAGCAACTGAATATAAAGCCTGGACATTGGTTGGCGGCGGCAATGCTGCTGACTCTTAACGGTTGTGCGTTAGTGCCGCGCACGCCGCTGGTGGAAGGGGCAACGACGGCGCAGCCGCTGCCTTCCGCGCCGCCGGTGGTCAACGGCTCTATTTTTCAGGGCGTCGCGCCGCTCAACTACGGCTATCAGCCGCTGTTTGAGGACCGTCGTCCGCGCAATATCGGCGATACGCTCACTATCGTATTGCAGGAGAACGTCAGCGCCAGCAAGAGCTCGTCAGCCAACGCGACGCGCGACGGCAGCGCCAGCTTCGGTCTCGACGCTATTCCGACCGGCCTGAACGGCCTGGTGGGCGCAGACGGCTCGAAAGCCAACGTCGGCGCCAACGGCAAAAACGATTTCGCTGGCAAAGGCGGCGCAACCGCCAACAACACCTTTACCGGCACCATTACTGTCACCGTGAATCAGGTTCTGTCGAACGGCAACCTGCGCGTGGTCGGTGAGAAGCAGATCGAGATCAACCAGGGCACCGAATTTATTCGCTTCTCTGGCGTAGTGAACCCGCGCACCATCAGCGCCAGCAACTCGGTGCTGTCGACGGCGGTGGCTGATGCCCGTATCGAATATGTCGGCAATGGCTATATCAATGAAGCGCAGACCATGGGCTGGTTCCAGCGTTTCTTCCTGAACATCTCGCCGATGTAATGAGGTCATGATGAAAAGTGTGAAAAGTTTACTGCTCGGCCTGAGCCTGACGCTCGGCCTCTGCCTGAACGCCCATGCGGATCGCATCCGCGATCTGGTCAGCGTGCAGGGCGTGCGCGACAACCAGCTGATCGGCTACGGCCTGGTAGTGGGCCTCGACGGCACCGGCGACCAGACCACCCAGACGCCGTTCACCACGCAAACCGTCAGCAACATGCTCTCCCAGCTCGGCATTACCGTGCCGCAGGGCACCAACATGCAGCTGAAAAACGTCGCGGCGGTCATGGTGACGGCGCAGCTGCCGGCCTTCGCCCGTCAGGGACAGACCATCGACGTGGTGGTCTCCTCGCTGGGCAACGCCAAAAGCCTGCGCGGCGGCACCCTGGTCATGACGCCAATGAAGGGCGTCGACAACCAGGTCTACGCGCTGGCGCAGGGCAATATCCTGGTCGGCGGCGCAGGCGCGTCGGCGGGCGGCAGCAGCGTGCAGGTCAACCAGCTTAACGGCGGCCGCATCACCGGCGGCGCCACCGTCGAGCGTGAACTGCAGAGCAACTTCGGCAGCCAGAACACCCTGAACCTGCAGCTGAACAATGAAGATTTCTCCATGGCGCAGCGTATCGCCGACTCCATCAACGGTCGCGGCGGCTACGGCGCGGCGACGGCGCTCGACGCCCGTACCGTACAGGTGCGCGTCTCGCCCAACAACAGCTCGCAGGTCCGCCTGCTGGCGGAGATCCTGAATATCGACGTCTCGATCCCGATTGAAGATGCCAAAGTGATCATCAACTCGCGCACCGGCTCTGTGGTAATGAACCGCGAAGTGACGCTGAACAGCTGTGCGGTGGCGCAGGGCAACCTGTCGGTCACGGTCAACCAGTCGCAGAACGTCAGCCAGCCGAATACGCCGTTTGGCGGCGGTCAGACGGTGGTGACGCCGCAGACGCAGATCGATCTGCGCCAGAGCGGCGGGGCACTGCAGCGCGTCAACGCCAGCGCCAACCTGAACAACGTGGTGCGCGCGCTCAATGCGCTGGGTGCATCGCCCATCGAGCTGATGTCGATTCTGCAATCGATGCAGAGCGCAGGCTGCCTGCGCGCCAAACTGGAAATTATCTGACGATGGATATGCAATCGCTGACGAAGGCGGCTTTTGACAGCCGCTCGCTAAACGACCTGAAGCGCGAAGCCAACACGGATCCGAAAGGCAAAGCGCTACAGGTGGCCAGGCAGGTCGAGGGAATGTTTGTGCAGATGATGATGAAGAGCATGCGCGAAGCGCTGCCGCAGGACGGTATCTTCAGCAGCGAGTCGAGCAAAATGTTTACTTCGATGTACGATCAGCAGATTGCGCAGGAGATCGGCAGGCGCGGCCTCGGCATGGCCGATCTGATTGTAAAACAGATGCAGCCGGCGCAGGCGCCCGACGAGCGCGCCGGCACCGTGCCGATGCCACTCGACGACAGCTTTATCTACAGCGCGGCGCCCTCCAGCCAGCTGGAGCAGATGGTACGCAAGGCGCTGCCGCGTCTGCCGGTATCCCCGACCAACCTGCCGGCCGACAGCAGCGAGTTTATCGCCCAGCTGGCGCAGCCGGCCCAGGCTGCCAGCGCCCAGAGCGGCATTCCGCACCACCTGATTCTGGCGCAGGCGGCGCTGGAGTCGGGCTGGGGCCAGCGCCAGATCCTGACCCGCGACGGCAAGCCGAGCTATAACGTGTTCGGCATCAAGGCGAGCGGCAACTGGAAAGGCGAGAGCACCGATATTATGACCACGGAATATGAGCAGGGCGAGGCGAAGAAGGTGCGCGCCAGCTTCCGCGTCTACCACTCCTATTTCGAGGCGCTTACCGACTACGTCAAACTGCTTTCGAACAACCCTCGCTACGCCGCCGTTACCAGCGCGCAGACCGCCGAGCAGGGCGCGCACGCGCTGCAGGCCGCCGGTTACGCCACCGATCCGAAATATGCGCAGAAGCTGGTGGGAATGATCCAGCAATTCAAAAACATGGGCGAGAAAGTAGTGAAGGCGTACAGCAAAGATTTAAACGACCTCTTCTAGCGGCTCAGCCTCAAGTTTCACTCAGGCTTGCCGATAATATCAGCAGATGCCAGACGCGTTTTCGCGCACGGGCGAGCATTGATTACTGCCAGCCCGCTTAACGGGAAAGAAAGGAACCGAGATGTCCAGCATAATAAACTCTGCGATGAGTGGGCTGAGCGCCGCACAGGCGGCGCTGAGCACCACCAGCAACAACATCACCAACTACACGGTCGCGGGCTACTCGCGTCAGACCATTCTGCTGTCGCAGGCCAACAGCACCCTGCAGGGCAGCAGCTACTACGGCAACGGCACCAGCGTTACCGGCGTGCAGCGCGAATATGATGAGTTCATTACGGCGCAGCTGCGCGGTTCCAGCGCCACCTACAGCGCGGCCAACACTCAGTATTCGCAAATCTCCAATATTGACGATCTGCTCTCTACCTCGACCACCAGCCTCTCAACGTCGATTCAGGGTTTCTTTACCAACCTGCAGAACGTGGTGAGCAACGCTAACGATCCGTCGGCGCGTCAGTCGATGCTGAGCAATGCCCAGGGGCTGGTGAATCAGTTCCAGACCACCGCGCAGTATCTGACCAATATGCAGAACAGCGTTAATACCGATATCGGCTCGAACGTCGATCAGATCAACACCTATACCAGCCAGATCGCCAACCTCAACAAGCAGATCGGCAAGCTCAGCACCGCAAGCGGCGCGCAGCCGAACGATCTGCTGGATCAGCGCGACCAGCTGGTGAACAGCCTGAATAATATCGTCGGGGTGAGCGTCTCTAAACAGGACGGCAACTATATCGTCTCGATGGGCAGCCTGACGCTGGTCAACGGCAACAAAGCCACCAGCCTGGTGACCATGCCTTCCGCCAGCGATCCAACGCGTACCGCGGTTGGCTATGTGGATAACAGCGCAGGCAACGTCGAGATCGCCGACAGGAACATTACCACCGGCTCGTTAGGGGGCCTGCTGGCTTTCCGCTCGCAGGATCTCGATGCCGCACAGAACCAGCTGGGTCAGCTGGCGGCCGCCTTTACCACCAGCTTCAACGAGGTGCACAAGCAGGGCTACGACAGCAACGGCGATCAGGGCAGCGACTTTTTCACCATCGGCAGCCCGACGGTGCTGAGCAACAGCAAAAACAGCTCCGCCACCACCGTGACGGCGGCCTGGACCGATACCAGCGCCCTGAAAGCCTCTAACTATACCGTCAGCTACGACGGCAGCAGCTGGAACGTTACGCGCGCCTCTGACAACGTAAAAATCACCGCCACGGCGGGCACCGACGCGTCCGGCAACGCCACGCTGAGCTTTGACGGGCTGCAGCTGACCGTAAACGGCACGCCGAGCGCACAGGACAGCTTCCTGGTGAAGCCGGTACAGAACGTCATCGGCGATATGTCCGTTGCCATTACCGACGAGTCGCAAATTGCTGCCGCAGGCGCAACGGGCGGCGCGAGCGACAACCGCAACGCCCAGAAGCTGCTGGCGCTGCAGGATGCGAAGCTGGTGAACGGCAATTCTACGCTGTCGCAGGCCTACGCCAGCATCGTCAGCACCGTCGGCAACAAAACCAGCACCCTGGAAACCACCAGCACCACGCAGAAAAACGTCGTGACCCAGCTGACCGATCGCCAGCAGTCGGTCTCTGGCGTTAACCTGGACGAAGAGTACGCCAACCTGACCAAATATCAGCAGTACTACATGGCGAACGCGCAGGTGCTGCAAACCGCCAGCTCGATTTTCGACGCGCTGCTTAATATCCGCTAAGGAAAAGAACCATGCGACTCAGTACAAACATGATTTTTAACCAGCAGGTGCGCGGCATCAGTGATTCGCAATCCTCCTGGCTGAAAGTGGGCGAGCAGCTCTCCAGCGGCCGCCGCGTTAACAATCCGTCAGACGATCCTATCGCCGCGTCACGCTCGGTGGTGCTGGCGCAGAGCCAGGCGCAGAGCAGCCAGTACGCGCTGGCGCGCACCTTCGCCAACCAGGGCCTGTCGATGGAAGAGAACGCCCTCGGCGGCGTGACCAGCACGATTCAGGATGCACAGACGCTGATCGTGTACGGCTCGACCGGCACGCTGAGCGACGACGACCGCGGCTCTATCGCCACCCAGCTGGAGGGCCTGCGCTCGCAGCTGATGAACCTGGCGAACAGCAAAGACGGCAACGGCCGCTATATCTTTGCCGGTTATAAAACCGACAGCGCGCCTTTTGTCGACAACGGCAGCGGTGCCGTTACCTATGCGGGCGGCAGCGACGCCATTACGCAGAAGGTTGATACCAGCCGCACCATGACCGTAGGGCACACCGGTGACGATATCTTTATGTCCATCACCGGCAACGCCACTAAGGAGCCGGACGGCAGCGCCAGCGAAACCAATATTTTTAATATGCTCGACAGCGCCATCGCCGCGCTGAAAACGCCGCAGGCGAACGCCGACGACGCCGCGAAAAAGACGTTCCAGGATGCGATGGATAAAACCAACCGCGGCCTCGGCAACTCGCTGAACAACGTGCTGACCGTACGCGCCGAGATCGGTACTCAGCTCTCTGAACTGAGCGCGCTGGATGGGCAGGGCGGCAATCGCGACGTTATCCTGAGCAGCGAAATGAGCGACCTGGTCGACACCGACTACACCTCAGCTATCTCCAGCTACACCATGCAGCAGACGGCGCTACAGGCCTCTTATAAGACCTTTACCGATATGTCGAAGATGTCGCTGTTCCAGCTCAACGCCTGATAAGACCCTATTCGAGCATGCCTGAACCGGACATGCTCATTTTTGTCCCACGACCCTGACCGGTATCGTGGGATTTTTTTTGCCCGTAGAAATAAAAAACCCCGGCAAGCCGGGGTTTTTTGTCAGTCGCGTCGGGTGATTACGCGCTTTCAGGTCGGGTCGCCGGAGCGGTGGCCTGATGGGTCGCGCTGTGACCGCCTGCGGCGCCTTTGCCTTCAAAGGCGAAAGGTGAACGCACCCAGTCGCTGTGACGCGCTGGCTCTGGCTGCCAGGCAGGAGCCGGGGCTTTAGTCATCGGCGCGGAGGCGTGATGCGTAAAGCGGACGGCTTCTTGCTGCGGCGCACTCTTCTGCGGCGCGGCGTCGCGTGCCGGAACGGGCGCATGCGGCTCGCTGATCGGCTCAGGTTTGCTCTCCGCCGCAACCGGCGCGTTCAGCACTTCCTCAACCTGCGCTTCAGCTTCCGGCGTCACGTCGTGCGCCGACTCAGCGGCGATCTCAGTGGCGGCGGCTGGCGTCGCTTCTTCAGCAACCGGCGCGGCTGGAACAGCCTGCCCGGCGATGGCGTCCGCGACGGCTTCGGCAGCGGCCGGGATAACGGCTGGTTGACGATCGACCGGCGCCTCAATCGGCGCGGTGTTATCGGTATTCACCAGCGTGACCGGCGTTTCCGCCTGCGGTTCAGCCTGTTGCACAGCGTCAGCTGGCTGTGCTTCAGCCACATTTGCCTGCTGCTGGTTTTCAGCCTGCTGTGCTTCAGCAACCTCAGCCTGTTTCACATCGCCAGCTGGCTCTGCTTCGGCTACCTCTGCCTGCTGCAGCTTTTCAGCCGGCTCTGCTTTAGCAACGTCTGCCTGCTCTGCCTGAGCCACATTCACCTGTGGCGCAGCCTCAGCGACAGACGGCGCAGCTTCAGCAGCGGCGGCCGGCAGCGCGATAGCGCCTGCGGTCTCCTGCTGGCTGTTGTGCGGCGCATCCTGCTGCGGTTCCTGCATCTCTGCTGGCTGAGCAACCGGATAGCGTACCCAGACTTTGCCGGAGGCCATCTCTGGCGACGCGGCGGCGGCGGCCAGCGGCATGGCGGACTCGCTCGGGTAACGCTCATCACGATAGCGACGACGACGCTGACCGCTGACGCGCAGGTGGCGCGGCGAACGGCGCGAGCGGCGTGGCATATTGCCGTTGTCGCGGTTTTCCGCCTCATCCTGTTCGACCAGTGCGGGCTCTTCGCTCTGCGGCGCGCTGCGTACAGCCTCTGGCTGCGTCTCAACGACTTCCGCTGCCGGCTGCTCGCTCTCACCGCCGATACGCACTTTCTGCGTCAGCTGGCGCGGCTTGCGGCGCGGCATAACCTGAACGCGCTCATCATCCTGCGCTTCCGGGGTCTCGGCGATATCAGCAACGGCTGGCTCAACGGCTTTGCTCGCTTCCTGCTGCGCGCGTTTCTCTTCCTGACGACGGCGCTGGCGCTCGGCACGCTGTTCGCGGCGCTGCTGCTGCTGCTCTTCGCGCTGCTGGCGCGCTTCGTCGCTCAGAACAGGGCTACGCTCTTCGCGCGCTTCGTTCTGTGACGCCTCCTGGCGCTTGCTGCGACGCGCATCATTGTCGCGCGGCTCGCGGTTTTCACGCGGCTCGCGGCTGGCGCGCGGCTCGCGGTTTTCACGCGGCTCACGGCTTTCACGCGGCTCACGGCTTTCGCGCGGTTCGCGATTTTCACGCGGCTCGCGGTTGTCGCCGTTGCGCGGCGTACGCTCACGACGGTTGTTGTTGTTGCGGCGGTTGTTGCGACGCTCGCCGCGCTCTTCTTTGGCGCTGCTGTCGCCTGCTTCGCTGCTGGCCTGCGGCGCTGGCGTCGCTTCTGCGGCTGGTGCCGGAGCGGGCTGGTCGTTGCCGAACAGTTTTTTCAGCAGACGGCTGAAGAAGCCGGTACCGCTGGCGGCGGCTGGCGCTGCGGCGGCCGGTTTAGCGTCAGGCTGCTTTTCGGCGGCTTTAGGCTGCTCGGCCGGGGTTTCGGTCGGCACCGGCGGCGCGTCAGGCATAACAAAGGCGGCCAGTGCAGGCTGCTCAGGACGACGGCGCTCGGCGTGCTCCTCTTCCGACGGCATCGCCATTTCGGCTTCATGCAGCTTCGGCAGGTGATAGCTGAGGGTCTGCGTCTCTTCGCCCTTACGCACGCGCAGCACGGAGTAGTGCGGCGTCTCCATGCGATCGTCCGGCACGATAATCGCGCGGACGCCGCCCTGGCGTTTCTCAATCGCATTTACCGCTTCACGTTTTTCGTTCAGCAGGTAAGAGGCGATCTGAACCGGAACGATAGCGTGAACTTCTTTGGTGTTGTCTTTCAGCGCTTCTTCTTCAATCAGGCGCAGAATCGACAGCGACAGCGATTCGTTGTCACGGATGGTGCCGGTGCCGCTACAGCGCGGACAGACGTGATGGCTTGACTCGCCCAGCGACGGGCTGAGGCGCTGACGCGACATCTCCAGCAGGCCGAAGCGCGAAATATGGCTAATCTGAATGCGCGCGCGATCCTGACGCACCGCTTCACGCAGGCGGTTCTCCACCGCGCGCTGGTGGCGCACCGGTGTCATATCGATAAAGTCGATAACGATCAGACCGCCCAGGTCGCGCAGGCGCAGCTGACGTGCGATCTCATCAGCGGCTTCCAGGTTGGTGTTGAACGCCGTCTCTTCGATATCGCCGCCGCGCGTGGCGCGCGCCGAGTTGATATCGATGGCGGTCAGTGCTTCGGTGCTGTCAATAACGATAGAGCCGCCCGACGGCAGGCGCACTTCGCGCTGGAAGGCGGACTCAATCTGCGACTCGATCTGGTAATGGCTGAACAGCGGGATCTCGCCGGTATAGAGCTTGATTTTGCTGCTGAAGTCGGGACGGCCGAGCGCGGCGATATGCTGGCGCGCCAGCTCGAGCACTTTCGGATTGTCGATCAGGATTTCGCCGATGTCCTGGCGCAGGTAGTCGCGGAAGGCGCGCACGATGACGTTGCTTTCCTGATGGATCAGGAAAGGCGCAGGGCGGTTTTCAGCGGCTTTTTTAATCGCTTCCCAGTGCTTGAGGCGGAAGCTCAGATCCCACTGCAGCGCGTCGGCGGATTTGCCTACGCCCGCGGTGCGTACGATCAGGCCCATACCGTCCGGCAGCTCCAGCGAAGAGAGCGCCTCTTTCAGCTCGGTGCGATCGTCGCCTTCGATGCGGCGGGAGATGCCGCCTGCGCGTGGATTATTCGGCATCAGCACCAGATAGCTGCCCGCCAGAGAGATAAAGGTGGTCAGCGCCGCGCCTTTGTTGCCGCGCTCTTCTTTATCGATCTGAACGATCACTTCCTGACCTTCGCGCAGCACCTCTTTAATATTGGGACGGCCTTGCGAGTTGTAGCTGGCGGGGAAGTATTCGCGGGAGATTTCTTTCAGGGGGAGAAAACCGTGGCGCTCTGCGCCGTAATCGACAAACGCAGCTTCGAGGCTGGGTTCAATGCGGGTGATCTTACCTTTGTAGATGTTGGCTTTTTTCTGTTCGTGTCCGGGGCTTTCAATATCCAGATCGTACAGGCGCTGTCCATCAACCAGGGCAACGCGCAACTCCTCCTGCTGAGTTGCATTAATTAACATTCTTTTCATCGTTTCTGACTCGTTATTCTCACATGAGTGATAAAGCTGCGGGCATAGTTACCCTGGACGAGTTCTGACCGATGGCCCCGTGACTAAGTGCCTTACGTCAACCTCCCGGTTGTCGACTGCGCGAGGGGCGCAAATAACGTCGGTGGCCTGTTTTTCATAAGGAAAAACAGCGCCGTTGCGCTGAAATGCCTGAGAGAAATTGATAACTCCTGCATTTCAATCTTCCGTCCAGGCTGCAACCCGCAGCCCGCTAAGTGCCTGAATTAACATCACGTCTTACGCCATTGCTGCGTGCCCGTTTCATTCGGCAAAATGACTAATTAGCTCTTTTTCTGGCCTGAAATGCATCAGGCGAGAAACTCAGGCATTATTCCATTGCTAACCTTCATATAGCAAGGCGACTTTTATCGCCAGATGAAGATTAGTGATGCATAACACCTTAATATGTCGGACGAATGAGCAGGCTGCTGAAAAAGCCAGCGCACGCTGCGCTTTATCGCGCGACAAGTGGAGAGTTAAGCACAGAAAAAGGGGTGGCGCTATCACAGGACACTATTTAGAATCGCCGCCATGAAAACAGAGAATCCCGGCGTACAGCTTGTCGCCATTTCGGCTGAAAATGCCGGACAACGCATCGATAACTTTTTACGCACCCAGCTCAAGGGCGTGCCGAAAAGTATGATTTACCGCATCCTGCGCAAAGGTGAAGTGCGGGTGAATAAAAAACGCATCAAGCCAGAATATAAGCTGGAAGAGGGCGACGAAGTGCGCATTCCGCCGGTGCGCGTCGCCGAGCGCGAAGAGCAGGCGGTGTCGCCGAAGCTGGAGAAGGTGGCGGCGCTGGCCGAGGCGATCATCTTTGAAGATGACCATATTCTGGTGCTGAACAAGCCTTCAGGCACGGCGGTACACGGCGGCAGCGGGCTGAGCTTCGGCGTAATCGAAGGGCTGCGCGCGCTGCGTCCCGAGGCGCGCTTCCTTGAGCTGGTGCATCGCCTTGACCGCGACACCTCCGGCCTGCTGCTGGTTGCCAAGAAGCGGTCGGCGCTGCGTTCGCTGCATGAGCAGCTGCGCGAAAAGGGCATGCAGAAAGATTATCTGGCGCTGGTGCGCGGCAGCTGGCCGTCACACCTCAAGAGCGTACAGGCGCCGCTGCTGAAGAATATCCTGCAGAGCGGCGAGCGCGTGGTGCGCGTCAGCAGCGAGGGCAAACCCTCGGAAACGCGCTTTAAAGTAGAAGAGCGCTTCGCCTTCGCCACCCTGGTCAAGGCGAGTCCGGTCACCGGGCGCACCCATCAGATCCGCGTGCATACGCTGCATGCCGGTCATCCTATCGCTTTCGACGATCGCTACGGCGAGCGCGAGTTTGACAGCCAGCTGGCCGCGACCGGACTGCGTCGTCTCTTCCTGCACGCCGCCGCGCTGACCTTTACCCATCCCGGCAGCGGCGAAACGCTGCGCTTAGAGGCGCCGCTCGATAACGAACTCAAGCGCTGCCTGCAGGCGCTGCGTCAGCAAAAAGGCTGACGCGCTGTCGGCGTTACTCCAGGGGAGTGATGCCGACCGCCCGCAACATGCCGCTGAGCGCAATCAGCGGCAGCCCAACCAGCGTATTTGGGTCACGCCCCTCCAGCCGCTCAAACAGGCAAATGCCCAGTCCCTCGCTTTTAAAACTCCCGGCGCACTGCAAAGGCTGCTCCTTCTCTATATAGGCGCGTATCTCCCGGTCGCTGAGATCGCGGAAGTGCACCACAAAGGGTTCGCAGCACTGCATCAGCGTTGCGCTGCGCGGCTGGTAAAGCGCCAGCCCGGTATAGAAGGTGATGGCGTTGCCGCTCGCCTGGCGCAGCTGGGCGAAGGCGCGCTCGGGCGTATGGGGCTTGCCGGTAATCGCGCCGTCGAGCACGCACACCTGATCCGAGCCGATAATCCAGCTGTCGGGATAGTCAGCGGCCAGCGCCTGCGCTTTGGCAACGGCAAGGCGCGACACCAGGGCATCGGCCGCTTCGCCGGCGTGGGGCGTTTCGTCAACGTCTGGCGCAGCGGTAATAAAAGGCAGGCCAAGTTTACGCAGCAGCGCCTGGCGAAAAGGCGAGGTTGAGGCTAAAAGAAGAGAGACAGGCATTTTTTCACAATAGTAATGGCGAATTGGTGACACTCATTTTAAACTGTGCGCCGCACTGGATGCGAATAACTGGTGAAAGATGCTGTGAAACGGCCTTTTTCTTTGACTCTATGACGTTACAAAGTTAATATGCGCGCCCTATGCAAAAGGTAAAATTACCCCTGACGCTGGATCCGGTCCGCGCCGCTCAAAAACGCCTGGATTATCAGGGCGTTTACACCCCTGAACAGGTGGAGCGCGTAGCCGAATCAGTTGTTAGTGTGGACAGTGACGTGGAATGTACCATGTCGTTTGCGGTTGACAGCCAGCGCCTCGCCGTACTGCAAGGTACAGCGGAGGTGCAGGTTACATTGCGCTGCCAGCGCTGCAACCAGACATTCCCTCACGCTGTCCACGTAAGCTATTGCTTCAGTCCTGTCTCAACCGATGAGCAGGCCGAGGCACTGCCGGAAGCCTACGAGCCGATCGACGTCGATGATTTTGGCGAAGTCGATCTGCTGGCGGTGATTGAGGATGAAATCATTCTCGCGCTGCCGGTCGTTCCGGTGCATGATTCTGAACACTGTGAAGTGTCCGAGGCGGACATGGTCTTTGGCAAATTGCCTGCAGAGGCGGAAAAACCAAACCCATTTGCCGTATTAGCCAGTTTAAAGCGTAAGTAATAGGAGTAAGGTCCATGGCCGTACAACAGAATAAACCCACCCGTTCTAAGCGTGGCATGCGTCGTTCGCACGATGCGCTGACCACTGCAACTCTGTCTGTAGATAAAGTTTCTGGCGAAACGCATCTGCGTCACCACATCACTGCGGATGGTTACTACCGCGGTCGCAAGGTTATCACCAAATAAGACTTGCGCTTAGCAAGGTGATACTTTGACACGTTTGACCCTGGCTATTGATGCCATGGGCGGGGATTTCGGTCCCTGCGTGACAGTGCCTGCAGCTTTGCAGGCACTGGCCTCTCATTCGCATCTCAATCTTCTTCTGGTCGGCATTCCCGACGACATCACTCCATTGCTTGCCAAAGCGGATTCCTCCTTAACAGGACGTTTGCAGGTCATTCCTGCGGAGTCAGTTATTGCAAGCGATGCACGGCCCTCTCAGGCCATCCGCGCCAGTCGCGGCAGCTCGATGCGCATTGCGCTGGAGCTGGTGAAAGAGGGGCGCGCACAGGCCTGTATCAGTGCCGGCAATACCGGCGCCCTGATGGGGCTGGCGAAATTAATGATAAAACCGCTGGACGGCATTGAGCGCCCGGCGTTGATGACCGTGCTGCCACATCAGCAGCGCGGTAAAACGGTAGTGCTCGATTTAGGCGCTAACGTGGACTCCGATAGCGATATGCTGGTGCAGTTTGCCGTAATGGGCGCGGTGATGGCGGAAGAGGTATTAGCGATCGCCAACCCGCGCGTCGCGCTGCTCAATATTGGTCAGGAAGAGACCAAAGGGCTCGAGAGCATACGCGCCGCCGCCAGCATGCTAAAGGCGTCCGGGCAGATTAACTATATTGGTTACCTGGAAGGCAACGACCTGCTTACCGGCAAGACAGATGTGCTGGTGTGTGACGGATTCGTCGGCAACGTCACGCTGAAAACTATGGAAGGCGTGGTGAGAATGTTCCTTTCCCTGCTGAAGTCTTCAGGGGAGGGGAAAAAACGGTCATGGTGGCTGAAGCTGCTGGGGCGCTGGATTCAGAAACGTCTGGCGCAGCGCTTCGGGCATCTCAACCCCGACCAGTATAATGGCGCTTGTCTGTTAGGATTGCGCGGAACAGTGATCAAAAGCCATGGTGCGGCCAATCAACGCGCCTTCACCGTGGCGATAGAACAGGCAGAGCAGGCGGTGCGACGGCAGGTTCCCGAACGAATCGCCGCGCGCCTTGATGCTGTATTAGCCAGGAGTGACAAAGCCTAGATGTTTACCAAAATTATCGGTACGGGCAGCTATTTGCCTAGCCAGGTGCGTTCAAATGCGGATCTGGAAAAAATGGTGGAGACCTCGGACGAGTGGATCGTAACCCGCACCGGCATCCGCGAGCGCCGTATTGCTGCGCCGGATGAAACCGTGGCCAGCATGGGGTTCGCCGCCGCGCAGCGCGCGCTGGAGATGGCGGGCGTAGAAGCCAGCGAAATCGGCCTGATTATCGTCGCCACCACCTCATCCAGCCATGCGTTTCCCAGCTCGGCCTGCATGATCCAGCAGATGCTGGGGATTAATGACTGTGCCGCATTCGATCTCGCTGCGGCCTGCGCCGGCTTTACCTACGCGCTGAGCGTGGCAGACCAGTACATCAAAAATGGCGCCGTCAAACATGCGCTGGTAATTGGCTCCGACGTGCTGGCGCGTACCCTCGATCCCAACGATCGCGGCACCATCATCCTGTTTGGTGATGGCGCAGGCGCAGTGGTACTGGGCGCGAGCGAAGAGCAGGGCATCATTTCTACCCATCTGCACGCCGACGGCCGCTACGGCCAGCTGCTGACGCTGCCTTACCAGAATCGCGCGCAGCAGGATGAACCCGCCTATCTCACCATGGCCGGCAACGAAGTATTCAAGGTCGCCGTAACCGAACTGGCGCACATCGTTGACGAAACCCTGCAGGCTAATAATCTCGATCGCGAAATGCTCGACTGGCTGGTGCCGCATCAGGCTAACCTGCGCATCATCAGCGCCACGGCGAAAAAACTCGGTATGGGCATGGATAAAGTGGTGGTCACGCTGGACCGTCACGGCAATACCTCGGCGGCCTCGGTGCCCAGCGCGCTCGATGAAGCGGTGCGCGACGGCCGTATCAAACCCGGACAACTGATTCTGCTGGAAGCCTTTGGTGGTGGTTTCACCTGGGGTTCTGCGCTGGTTCGCTTTTGATTCACAGGAACTGAAAATGACGCAATTTGCATTTGTTTTCCCCGGTCAGGGCTCACAGACCGTTGGTATGCTGGCTGAGCTGGCTGCAACCTATCCGCAGGTGGAAGCTACCTTCCGCGAAGCGTCTGACGCGCTGGGATACGATCTGTGGCAGCTGGTGAGTAACGGGCCGGCCGACGAGCTGAACAAAACCTGGCAGACGCAGCCTGCGCTGCTGGCCGCGTCGGTCGCTATCTATCGCGTCTGGCAGCAGCAGGGCGGCAAACAGCCGACCCTGATGGCTGGCCATAGCCTTGGCGAATACTCCGCGCTGGTTTGCGCTGGCGTGCTTGATTTCGCCGACGCCATTAAACTGGTGGAGCTGCGCGGCAAGCTGATGCAGGAAGCGGTGCCGGAAGGCACCGGCGCAATGCAGGCGATTATCGGTCTGGACGACGCCGCTATCCGCAAAGCATGTGAAGAGAGCGCGCAGGGCCAGGTGGTCTCGCCGGTCAACTTTAACTCGCCGGGCCAGGTGGTCATCGCCGGGAATAAAGAAGCGGTTGAACGCGCGGGCGCAGCCTGCAAGGCGGCGGGTGCCAAGCGCGCGCTGCCGCTGCCGGTCAGCGTGCCGTCGCACTGCGCGCTGATGAAGCCTGCCGCAGACAAGCTGGCGGTGGCGCTGGAAGAGATTGCGTTCAACGCGCCGTCCGTTCCGGTGGTGAACAACGTTGACGTAAAATGCGAAAGCGACGCGGCGGCCATCCGTCACGCGCTGGTGCGCCAGCTCTATAGCCCGGTTCGCTGGACCGAGAGCGTCGAGTTTATGGCGTCGCAGGGCGTTACCCAACTGCTGGAGATGGGGCCGGGCAAAGTGCTGACGGGTCTGACCAAACGCATTGTGGACAGCCTGACGGCGGCCGCGGTTAACGACCCGACGTCGCTTTCTGCAGCACTTGAACAGGAATAAGAGGATAAACATGAGCTTTGAAGGTAAAGTTGCGCTGGTAACAGGCGCGAGCCGCGGCATCGGCCGTGCGATCGCTGAAACGCTGGTCGCGCGCGGCGCTAAAGTTATCGGCACCGCGACAAGCGAAAGCGGTGCAGACGCCATCAGCGCTTACCTCGGCGATAACGGCAAAGGTCTGCTGCTGAATGTGACCGATCCCGCATCGATCGACAGCGTGCTGGAGAAGGTTCGCGCAGAATTTGGCGAAGTAGACATTTTGGTCAATAATGCAGGCATTACGCGTGACAATCTGTTAATGCGCATGAAAGATGACGAATGGGCGGATATTCTTGATACCAACCTGACGTCGGTCTTCCGTCTGTCGAAGGCGGTTTTGCGCGCCATGATGAAAAAACGTGTGGGTCGTATCATTACCATCGGTTCCGTTGTTGGCACCATGGGCAACGCGGGCCAGGCAAACTACGCAGCAGCCAAGGCGGGTTTGATTGGCTTTAGCAAATCACTGGCGCGCGAAGTTGCGTCACGTGGCATTACCGTAAACGTCGTGGCTCCGGGCTTTATTGAGACGGACATGACGCGTGCACTGAGCGAAGATCAACGTTCCGGCATTTTGACGCAGGTTCCTGCAGGTCGTTTAGGCGACGCGCAGGAAATCGCCAATGCTGTTGCATTCTTAGCCTCTGACGAAGCAGCCTACATCACGGGTGAGACGCTGCACGTCAATGGCGGCATGTACATGGTCTGATATTCACGAAATCATTTGCATTATTTGCGGTAAAAACCGCAAAATAGCGTAAAATCGTGGTTCGACCAGCCGGGATTTTGTTGCATCTTTTTCAACATTTTATACACTACGAAAACCATCGCGAAAGCGAGTTTTGATAGGAAATTAAATAGTATGAGCGATATCGAACAACGCGTTAAGAAAATCATTGCTGAGCAGCTGGGTGTGAAAGAGGACGAAGTAACAAACTCTGCATCTTTCGTTGAAGACCTGGGTGCTGATTCTCTTGACACCGTTGAGCTGGTAATGGCTCTGGAAGAAGAGTTTGATACTGAAATTCCAGACGAAGAAGCTGAGAAAATCACTACCGTTCAGGCAGCGATCGACTACATCAATAGCCACCAAGGCTAATGAATATCTTCAGGCGGTCACTCGACCGCCTGAGTTTTATATTATTTCCTTAGAGTTTTTATTCCCCCTCCCTGGAGGACGAACGTGTCTAAGCGTCGTGTAGTTGTGACCGGTCTTGGCATGTTGTCTCCTGTCGGCAAAACCGTAGAGTCTACCTGGAGTGCTCTCCTTGCCGGTCAGAGCGGCATTAACCTGATCGACCATTTTGATACGAGTGCCTACGCAACCCGTTTTGCTGGCATCGTAAGAGATTTCAATTGTGATGAAATCATCTCGCGCAAAGATCAGCGCAAGATGGATGACTTCATCCAATACGGCATTGTTGCCGGCGTGCAGGCTATGCAGGATTCGGGTCTGGTTGTGACCGAAGAAAACGCTGGACGCATCGGTGCGGCAATTGGTTCCGGCATCGGCGGACTGGGTCTGATCGAAGAGAACCATACCTCGCTGGTCAATGGCGGCCCGCGTAAAATCAGCCCGTTCTTTGTACCTTCCACCATCGTAAACATGATCGCCGGCCATCTGACGATTATGTACGGTATGAAAGGTCCCAGCATCTCCATCGCTACCGCCTGTACGTCTGGCGTGCACAACATCGGTCATGCGGCGCGTATCATCGCCTATAACGATGCTGACGTGATGCTGGCGGGCGGCGCTGAGAAAGCCAGCACCCCGCTGGGCGTTGGTGGTTTCGGCGCGGCGCGTGCGCTCTCTACCCGCAACGACAACCCGCAGGCGGCAAGCCGTCCGTGGGATAAAGATCGTGACGGCTTCGTACTGGGCGACGGCGCGGGCATTATCGTGCTGGAAGAGTATGAGCACGCGAAAAAACGCGGCGCGAAAATCTATGCGGAAATCGTCGGTTTCGGCATGAGCAGCGATGCTTACCACATGACGTCACCGCCGGAAAACGGCGCTGGCGCCGCGCTGGCGATGGAAAACGCGCTGCGCGACGCGCAGCTGTCGGCAGAGCAGATCGGCTACGTCAACGCGCACGGCACCTCTACGCCGGCGGGTGACAAAGCGGAAGCGCAGGCGGTGAAAACCATTTTCGGCGCTGCAGCGAAAACGGTTATGGTCAGCTCGACCAAATCGATGACCGGCCACCTGCTGGGCGCGGCGGGCGCGGTAGAATCTATCTACTCGATTCTGGCGCTGCGCGACCAGGCGATCCCGCCGACCATCAACCTGGATAATCCGGATGAGGGCTGCGATCTTGACTTCGTGCCCCACACGGCGCGTCAGGTTAGCGGTCTGGAGTACACCCTGTGTAACTCCTTCGGCTTCGGCGGTACTAACGGCTCGCTGATTTTCCGTAAAATCTGACGATTCACGTTCTGGCAAAAGGCTCGCAAATGCGGGCCTTTTTTCTATCTGGAAAGGCTCTGAAACGGATTATCACACCACAACGCGCTACCATAGCGCTTTTCTTGACGGGAGAGCCTTATGTGGATAAACGGAGCGGAGCAGCTCAGCTTGCCCGCCACGGATCGCGCAACGCAATTTGGCGACGGCTGCTTTACCACGGCGGCGGTGCATAACGGCCGCATCCAGCTGCTGGAGGCGCACCTGCGCCGTCTGCGTGAGGGATGCGAACGCCTGCTGATACCCGACGTCGACTGGGGCAGGCTGGAAGCGGAGATGCGCGCAGCCGCACAGCCGCACGCGCAGGCGGTGGTAAAAGTTATCCTTAGCGCCGGCTCTGGCGGCCGCGGCTACAGCCGCAAAGGCGGCAGCGGCGCTACGCGCATCGTCTCGGTTGCGCCCTGGCCGCATCACTATCAGACGCTGCACACGCAGGGCGTCAGGCTGCAGAGCAGCCCGGTGCGGCTGGCGCAGAGCCCGCTGCTGGCGGGCATCAAACACCTGAATCGTCTGGAGCAGGTGATGATCCGTGCGCATCTCGAGCGGAGCGACGCCGACGAGGCGCTGGTGCTTGACACTGCTGGCTACGTGGTGGAATGCTGTGCGGCCAATTTATTCTGGCGGCAGGGCGAACGCGTTTTTACCCCTGATCTGACGCACGCTGGGGTCGACGGCGTGATGCGGCGTTATCTGATGGCGCAGATGGCCGCCGCCGGCCTGCATTGCCAGGTGGTGCGCTGCGAAGCGTCTCAGCTGCTGGCGGCCGACGAAATCGTGATCTGCAATGCCCTGATGCCGGTTTTGCCGGTGCGGCAGCTGGACGACAGAGAATACAGCGAACGCACGCTCTACCGCTGGTTTCAGGAGCGCTGCAATTTAATGGAAGCAAAATGAGTCGAACAAAAAAAATCTTCGTCGTTATCGCGGCGATTCTGGCCCTTGCGGCGGCGTTTAGCTACTGGCAAATCCAGCGCTTCGCCGCGACGCCGTTAACCATTGACCAGGAAACGATCTATACCTTGCCAGCGGGCACCGGGCGGGTGGCGCTGGAGGCGCAGCTGGAGAGCCAGCACCTGATCCCACAGAGTGTCTGGTTCGGCCCGCTGCTGAAGCTGGAGCCGGATCTGGCGCGCTTTAAAGCGGGCACCTATCGGCTACAGAAGGGGATGACGGTGCGCGCGCTGCTGCAGCTGCTCGCCAGCGGCAAAGAGGCGCAGTTCCCGCTGCGGCTGGTTGAGGGGCAGCGCCTGCGCGACTGGCTCGCCGAGCTGCGCGCCGCCCCCTATATCAAACACACGCTAAAGGATGATCAGTTCGCGACGCTGGCGAAAACGCTGAACATCGATCCGCTGGCGCTGGAAGGCAGCTTCTACCCGGACACTTATCTCTATACCGCCAACACCAGCGACATCGCGCTGCTGCAGCGCGCGCACCTCCGCATGACGGCGCTGGTGGACCAAATCTGGCAAAAGCGCATGGCGGATCTGCCCTATAAAAATCCGCTGGAGATGGTGACCATGGCGTCGGTCATTGAAAAAGAGACCGCCGTCAGCACCGAGCGCGCGCGCGTCGCGTCGGTATTTATCAATCGCCTGCGCACCGGTATGAAGCTGCAAACCGATCCGACAGTGATTTACGGCATGGGCGACAGGTACACCGGCACGCTAACCCGTAAAGACCTTGAGACGCCGACCGATTACAATACCTATACCATAAACGGCTTGCCGCCGGGCCCGATCGCCGTGCCGAGCAAAGCCTCGCTGGAAGCGGCCGCGCACCCGGAAAAAACGGATTACCTCTATTTTGTCGCCGACGGCAAGGGCGGCCATACCTTTACCACCAATCTTGCCAGTCATAACCAGGCAGTACAGGCTTACCGGCAAACGCTAAAGGAAAAAGATGAAAAGTAAGTTTATCGTCATTGAAGGCCTGGAAGGCGCCGGAAAAACCACCGCGCGCGAGGCGGTCGTCGCCGCGCTGCGCGAACGGGGCGTTCAGGATATCGTCTTTACGCGCGAGCCGGGCGGCACGCCGCTGGCCGAGCAGTTGCGCGTACTGGTGAAGCAGGGGATCGAAGGCGAGCAGGTCACGGACAAAGCCGAGCTGCTGATGCTCTACGCCGCCCGCGTTCAGCTGGTGGATACCGTGATTAAGCCCGCGCTGGCGCGCGGCGCCTGGGTTATTGGCGACCGGCACGATCTCTCTTCGCAGGCCTATCAGGGCGGCGGACGGGGGCTGGACGCCGCCCTGATGCGCACCCTGCGCGATGCGGTGCTGGGGGATTTCCGTCCCGATCTTCAGCTCTATCTCGACGTCACGCCGGAAATCGGCCTGCAGCGCGCCCGCGCGCGCGGCGCGCTGGATCGCATCGAGCAGGAGTCGCTGCGCTTTTTCGAGCGCACGCGTGCGCGCTATCTGGCGCTGGCGGCTGAAGACAAGAGCATCCTGACGGTGGATGCGACGCAGCCGCTCGAGAGCGTCACCCAGGCGATCAAAGCGACCCTGACGCGCTGGCTGGATCAGCAGGCATGAACTGGTATCCCTGGCTGAATCAGCCTTACCGCTACATCATCGGCCAGCATCAGGCGGGACGCGCGCATCACGCGCTGCTGATCCAGGCGATTGACGGCATGGGCGAGGAGGCGCTGGTATGGGGCGTCAGCCGCTGGCTGATGTGTCAGCAGAAGGATGGGCTAAAAAGCTGCGGCCAGTGCCACGGCTGCCAGCTGATGCAGGCGCAGACCCATCCCGACTGGTACCGGCTGGAGGCGGAAAAGGGCAAAAGCACCCTGGGTATCGACGCGGTGCGCCAGGTGACCGAAAAGCTCTACCATTTCGCCCAGCAGGGGGGCGCAAAAGTGGTCTGGCTGCCCGATGCCGCGCAGCTCAGCGAATCGGCGGCTAACGCGCTGTTGAAAACCCTGGAAGAGCCGCCCGCCAACAGCTGGTTCTTTTTAGGCTGTCGCGAGTCGTCCCGGCTGCTGGCCACGCTGCGCAGCCGCTGTATGGCGCTCTCGCTGACGCCGCCGGACGAGGCGCAGAGCCTGCAGTGGCTGGGCAAGCAGCAGTCGCACGCGCCCGCCGCGCTGCAAACCGCGCTGCGCCTTAGCGGCGGTGCCCCGGCGGCGGCGCTAAGGCTGCTGGAGCCAGCGCGCTGGCAGGCGCGCCAGAGCCTGTGTGACGGGCTGCCTGCCGCGCTGCGGCAGGATATTTTACTGCTGCTGCCGCTGCTTAATGCCGAGGATGTCGCCGCGCGTATCAGCTGGCTGATGGCGCTGCTGGTGGATGCCATTAAGTGGCAGCAGGGCGCCGCGCGCTGGCTGAGCAACCCCGACCGTGAGGATGTGGTCGCGCTGCTGGCAGAGACCTTTTCTGCTCGCGCGCTGGATGAGAGCGCACGCGAGTGGATGCAGTGCCGGGAAGAGCTGCTGCACGTGGCCGCCGTTAACCGCGAACTGCTGTTAACCGACCGACTTCTTAGCTGGGCGGATAAACGCAAGCCCGGCGTAGTCGCTTAACGATTTAAAGAGACACCTTATGTTTATTGTTGATTCACACTGCCATCTTGATGGCCTGGACTATGAAAAGCACCATCGCGATCTCGACGATGTGCTTGCCAAAGCCGCCGCGCGCGACGTGAAATTTATGCTGGCCATCGCCACAACGCTGCCCGGTTTTCATACCCTGAAGGCGCTGGTGGGCGAGCGAGAAAATATCGCGCTCTCGGTCGGCGTACACCCGCTGAACCAGGAAGAGCCGTACGACGTCGAGGAGTTTCGTCGTCTGGCCGCCGATCCGCGCGTGGTGGCGCTGGGCGAAACCGGCCTTGACTACTATTATCAACAGGAAACCATGGCGCAGCAGCAGGCGTCGTTCCGCGAGCATATTCGCACCGGCATCGCGCTGAACAAGCCGATTATCGTCCATACCCGCGACGCGCGTGACGATACGCTGGCGATTCTGCGCGAAGAGCAGGTAGAGCGCTGCGGCGGTGTACTGCACTGCTTTACTGAAGATCAGGCGACGGCGGCGAAGCTGCTGGATATGGGCTTTTATATCTCTTTTTCCGGCATCGTCACCTTCCGCAATGCCGAACAGCTGCGCGAAGCGGCGCGCTATGTGCCGCTGGATCGCATGCTGGTGGAGACCGACTCGCCCTATCTGGCACCGGTGCCGTACCGCGGCAAAGAGAACCAGCCGGCCTATACGCG
This sequence comes from Pantoea agglomerans, assembly GCF_020149765.1. Lineage (NCBI taxonomy): Bacteria > Pseudomonadati > Pseudomonadota > Gammaproteobacteria > Enterobacterales > Erwiniaceae > Pantoea > Pantoea agglomerans. Next base: position 2,493,594 of record NZ_CP083809.1, on the reverse strand, counting down.
CGACGTAGCGGAGTATCTCGCGGTGCTGAAAGGGGTCGATATCGAGACGCTGGCCGCGACCACTACGCAAAACTTTTCGACGCTATTCAAGGTACCCATGAGCCGTCTCGGCGGTTAAGGTTTTATTTCAAAGCCTGTAATAATTCGGTAACACCGACGGATCGCCCTGTTTTTTACCGCAGGGCGACCTTTTTATGGGGTCAAAAGGCGCGCTGTCAGTCAGAATATACTGATATCCGGCCCGGCCGATTCAGGAAACGTGATAGTCATCAAAGTAACGCCAGCTGATTTATTTTACCCTTCGTAATAATTAAAAGGCGGTCACCGTCAAACGGGTTGCGGATCCTCCCCCACGACCCAGCGCATAGCGCAAAATCGCACTCATACTCAGGAGCTTCAGGCTATGTTCAAGAACGCATTTGCGAACCTGCAAAAGGTCGGTAAATCGCTCATGCTGCCGGTATCGGTTCTGCCGATCGCCGGCATTTTATTAGGTGTTGGTTCGGCAAACTTTAGCTGGCTACCGGCCGTCGTTTCCCACGTCATGGCGGAAGCGGGTGGGTCGGTGTTTGCTAATATGCCGCTTATCTTCGCTATCGGCGTGGCGCTCGGCTTTACCAACAACGACGGCGTCTCGGCGCTGGCGTCGGTGGTGGCCTACGGCATCATGGTGAAAACCATGGCGGTGGTCGCGCCGCTGGTGCTGCATCTCTCCGCTGAAGAGATTGCCGCGCACCATCTGGCGGATACCGGCGTGCTGGGCGGCATTATTGCCGGTGCGATAGCGGCCTATATGTTTAACCGCTTCTACCGTATCAAGCTGCCGGAATATCTGGGCTTCTTCGCCGGTAAGCGCTTTGTGCCGATTATCTCCGGCCTGGCGGCGATCGTGCTGGGCGTGCTGCTCTCCTTTATCTGGCCGCCAATTGGCTCGGCGATTCAGGAGTTTTCACAGTGGGCGGCCTACCAGAACCCGGTTGTTGCGTTCGGTATCTACGGCGTCGTTGAACGTGCGCTGGTGCCTTTCGGCCTGCACCATATCTGGAACGTACCTTTCCAGATGCAGATTGGTGAGTTCACCAATGCGGCGGGTCAGGTGTTCCACGGCGATATTCCGCGCTATATGGCGGGCGACCCGACCGCGGGCAAACTCTCTGGCGGCTTCCTGTTCAAAATGTACGGCCTGCCGGCGGCGGCAATCGCTATCTGGCATTCGGCGAAGCCTGAAAACCGCGCCAAAGTGGGCGGCATCATGATCTCCGCCGCGCTGACCGCGTTCCTGACCGGTATCACCGAGCCGATCGAATTCTCATTTATGTTCGTTGCGCCGATCCTCTATGTGATCCACGCAATCCTGGCCGGTCTGGCGTTCCCGATCTGTATCCTGCTCGGCATGCGTGACGGCACCAGCTTCTCGCACGGCCTGATCGACTTTATCGTGCTGAGCGGCAACAGCAGCAAAATCTGGCTGTTCCCGGTTGTAGGCATTATCTACGGTCTGGTTTACTACACCATTTTCCGCGTGCTGATCGTCAAGCTGAACCTGAAAACGCCTGGCCGTGAAGATGTCACCACCGAGTCCTCTTCAGCAACCGGCAGCGAGATGGCGGGCAAGCTGGTTTCCGCTTTCGGCGGCAAAGAGAACATCACGAACCTGGATGCCTGCATTACCCGTCTGCGCGTCAGCGTGGCGGACGTCAGCAAGGTTGACCAAAACGAGCTGAAAAACCTCGGCGCCCGTGGCGTAGTGGTGGCAGGCTCAGGGGTTCAGGCGATTTTCGGCACCAAGTCCGATAACCTGAAAACCGATATGGATGACTATATCCGCAGCATGTAAAGCGTAATAAAGATAAAGCCCCGCACAAGCGGGGCTTTTTTTTGGCTGTCTGCGCGCGGCGCTCAGAGATAGACGCGCAGGTACTCCGTCAGGCAGAGCAGCGCCATCGCCTGACCGTAAGGCATCGAGGTGAGCGGCACGTTGCGGTAGTAGTCGAGATCGCTGCCCATCGCGGTGCCGAACGAAACCTGCTTCAGCTCGCCCTCTTCGTCGATGTTGGCGATTACGCCGCGCAGCGCGTTCAGCCCGGTGGGCAGATAGTCCGCGCTAAGGTAGCGCTTGCGCACCGCCTTGATAATGCCGTAGGCGAAGCCCGCGGTCGCCGACGCCTCCAGATAGCTGTCGGGATCGTCCAGCAGCGTGTGCCACAGGCCGCTCGGATGCTGGCAGGCGCGCAGCGCTTTCACCTGGCTCTCCAGCACCTGCAGCAGGAAGCGCCGCGTCGCATGCTGTTCCGGCCAGTTCATCATCTCCAGGAAGTCGGGGATCGCGATAGTGAGCCAGCTGTTGCCGCGCGCCCAGCGCGCACTGGCGAAATTATGGCGCCCCTCGAAGCTCCAGCCGTGAAACCAGAGGCCGGTCTGGCGATCCATCAGATATTGCGTATGCAGCAGGAACTGATAGCTCGCCTCCTCGATAAACTCTTGACGATTGAGCAGCTGGCCGATTTTTGCCAGCGCCATAACGCTCATCATCAGCGTATCGTCCCAGAGCTGCTGGTGGTTTTCATTGTTGTAGACGATATGCTGCAGGCCACCCTGCTCGGTGCGCGGCATCTCATACATTACCCACTCCGCCCAGCGCTCCAGCACCGGCCGCCAGGCGGGGTTGCCCGTCTCTTCGTAGCGCCAGGCGAGCGTCAGGAAGGGCGCCACGGTATTTACGTTTTTGGTTGGGGTGCCTTCCGCAAGGCGCGCGGCGAACCAGTCGTCAATAATGCTTAGCGTCTGCCGATCGCCGGTTTGCTGATAATAGTGCAGCATACCGTAGAGACCGATGCCGTGGGTCCACTCCCAGCCCGCCCAGCCTTTGGTATCAATCACGCGTCCGTCGTCGAGGCGCAGCAAAAACTCTCCCGTCTCGTCGGTAATATTCACCAGGTTTTGCGTCAGCTTGTGAATCAGTTGCAGCAGCTCCCGGCGCGGCAGCAGAAATTCGGGTTGGCACAAAAGCGCACTCTGTTTCACAGGAAATACAGTCATGGTTCATTCCTATCGTTTCAAGGTGGTAGTCAGGGGAGAAGCGAGCGGACGCGCGGCGGTTAGCGGCGGCGCGGCCGGTTTATGACGGTTAAGGAAGCCGATGTTGTTGTTGCCCCACAGATTCTCATAGGGCATCCCGGCCAGGGTCTCGACGATATCGCGCGCTTCAGGCGTGATGCGCTCCGGCAGGACGCGGTCAGCCTCGCGTATCTTCAGCGTCTCTTCGCGCAGCACGGTGTGGGTCTGCAGATTGAGCTTAAAGCGCAGCGAAACCAGGAAGCCGCAGACCAGCACGCACAGGGTGCCGAGGCTGAGGATGCCGAGAATGGTATGGCTGACGCCTGGCGCCTGGGTCGCCTGACCCGAGACGAAGCCGGAGAGCTGCAGCACGATGCCGACCAGCATCACCGCGCCCGCCTGGGAGGCTTTGCGGGTCAGGGTCATAATGCCAGCAAAAATCCCCTCGCGGCGCTGGCCGGTAATCACCTCATCCACGTCAGCGATGTAGGTGTAGATATTCCAGGGTACATAGTTGATGCCGCCGCGTCCCAGACCCGCCAGCGCCGAAATCAGCAGCAGCAGTGAAAAGCTGTCGCTCATGCCCGCATACCAGAGGCCGGCGTAGGAGAGGGCGGCGATGCCGAACAGCGTGACCACCAGGCGGTAGGCGGGCGCTGGCCCCATACGGATGCAGAGCGGGATCATGCCCATCACGGCGATAAACTGCAGCAGCGCCATGGTGCCCATCAGGTTTGAGGCGACCTGCGCGCTCTGCATCAGCACGAACACCACATACCAGGTAAAGACGGCGTTAAAGACATCCTGTGCAATATAGCCGCCCAGATACATGCCAAGATGCTGACGGAAAATGCGGATGCGCAGCGTCGAGGCGAGCTCAACATAGAGACGCTTCAGGCTCTGCATCAGAGAGAGCTGCCGCTTCTCCTCTTCGGCGCGGCGCGACTCTGCGGAGAAGTCGCCGGGATCGCGCTCCCAGGTAAAGAACCAGACCAGCGTCAGCACCAGCGCGCAGATAATGGAAAACACCAGGCTGGCATAGAAAAACGAGAGCGGATTATCTTTGCCCAGCGCGCCGATCAAGATGCCCGGCAGGAAGGCGGCGAGGATCGCCGACAGCTGCGCCAGCGCGATACGCGCGCCGGAGAAGCGGGTTTTCTGTTTGAAATCGTCGGTCATTTCCGGCACCAGGGTTTCATAGGGCACCAGAATCATGGTGTAGACAATATCGAACAGCAGGTAGGTGGCGAGATACCACCAGAAGCTCATATCGCCGATCCACATCAGGCTATAGCTAAAGACACAGGGAATGCCGAGCAGAATAAAGAATTTGCGGCGGCCGAAGCGCTTGCCCAGCCAGGTCGAGCCGAAGTTATCGGTGAGAAAGCCCATCAGCGGGCTGACTACCGCGTCCAGCACGCGCGCGGCGGCGAAGATAAAGGTCGCTTCAATAGGCGTCAGACCGCAGAAGGTCGTATAAAAATAGAGCAGCCAGGCAGCGGTAAGCGCCGTGGTGCCTGCGCCGAGAAAATCCCCGGAGCCGTAAGCCAGATAGTGGCCAAAACCAATTTTACGTGAGCGCATACGGATGCTCCTGTTTAGCCATAGTCATTACATCCCTTGTTATCCGGACCACACACTCGGAATAAATAGAAAGTAGAGCCGCAGCGCGGGGCAAACCTTCGCAATTACGCCAGGCGTCGCCTCTGGCTGGCAGTAACGCAAAGAAAAGGGCGGCGCGTTTCTAATTTATGAAACACCGTTTCATTTTAACTGCGCCCACGGCGGGAATGTGCGAAGCGGCGCACAGGAAAAAGAGGCGGTGAAAAATGGCGCAAAGGCAGGCAGTTAATCGGGGAAAAGTGGTACTGAGCTTGAAAGAAAACAAATTCCTCACGCATACTGATTCACTGTCAATCAGGCTTAAGGAATTGCACCATGGCTGAAGAAACTATTTTCAGTAAAATCATCCGTCGCGAAATCCCCGCCGACGTGGTGTATCAGGATGAGCTGGTCACTGCGTTTCGCGATATCTCTCCCAAAGCGCCGACCCATATTTTGATTGTCCCTAACGTATTAATCCCGACCGCTAACGACGCGCTGCCCGCCCACGAGCAGGCGCTGGGCCGCCTGTTCACCGTCGCCGCCAAAGTCGCGCGCGCCGAAGGCATCGATCAAGACGGCTACCGCCTGATCGTTAACTGCAATCGTCATGGCGGTCAGGAGGTGTACCACATTCATATGCATTTACTCGGCGGTCGTCCGCTGGGTCCAATGCTGGCCGACTGATTTTCCATACGGAAGCGAGTTATGCGTCAATGGCTGACAGGCTTGCCGCTCCTGCTGACTCTGGCAGGCTGCAGCAGCGATAAACCGATGATCGACACGTCGCAGTCGCTGGTAATGGAGTCCTCTGTGCTCTCTGCCGGCATCATTACCGACGAGCCGGTAATCGACGAGCAGGATGGGCAGCAGCGCGCGCGCAGCGTGCTCTATAATCAGCGCGAAACGCCGGTGGTGATCCACTATCGTTATTACTGGTACGACGACAAAGGACTGGAAATTACGCCGGGCGAACCGGCGCAGCGGGTCACCGTTCCGGCACACGGCAGCATTGTCGCCGCTTCCCAAATGGGCAACCTGACGGCCAGCAAGGTTCGTCTCTACCTTTATCTCTGAGGACTGTTACGTGATTCGCCGACTCCCTCGTTCCGGAGCGCTTCTGATGGCGCTCATTCTTTCCGGCTGCGTAATTAAGCAGCAGCAGCCCGCCCCCGTTGAACCGACGCAGCCTGCCGAACCGACGCAGCCGCAGCCCGTTCCGCAGCCGGAGCCTGTGCCGGAGCCAACGCAGCCGGTGCCGCAGCCGCCGAAGCTGAAAACCATTAACTGGGACGCCAGCGTGCAGCCGCTGGTGGCGCAGATGCTGCGCTCCGCCAACGGCGTCACGCCGGGCAGCGTGCTGATGGTGGATCGCATTAAAAACAGCACCAACGGCGCGCTGCAGGGCGAAAAAGCCACCGATGCGATTCAGAACGCGCTGGCCAACAACGGCAAGTTTACGCTGGTAACCAACGATCAGCTGGCGCAGGCCAAGCAGACGCTGGGCCTGTCGCCGGACGATAGCCTGAACTCGCGCAGCAAGGCGATTGGCCTGGCCCGCACGCTCAACGCGCAGTATGTGCTCTACAGCACGGCGCAGGGCGATGTGAAGACCCCGACGCTGCAAATGCAGCTGATGCTGGTGCAGACCGGCGAAATCGTCTGGTCAGGCAAAGGTGTCGCCCAGAATTGATCCCTTGCTGCTGGCGCGTATCGAAGCACGACTGCCGGGCGTCGCGGCGGGCAGGCTGACGCCGCTGCAGGGGCTGACCGGCCACAGCAGCAAACTGGAAAGCGAGCGGGGCGCGTTTATTGCGCGCCCTGCGCCACAGCCGGCGATCCCCTTTGTCGATCGCCAGCGCGAAGCCCGCCTGCTGCGTAAACTGCATCCCAGCGGCCTGACGCCGCGCCCGCTGCCAGGCGACGCGCAGCTATTGCTGCTGCCGTGGCGCGCGGGTAAGCCGCTCTCGCCGCAGGCGTTTCAGCAGCGGCGTGACGAGGTGGTGACCCTGCTGCTGCGGCTGCATCAGCAGCCGCCTACCGGCTATCGCCTGCTGCTGCTGCCGCTGCTGTGGCGCTACTGGCAGCTGTGCCGCCAGCGGCACCCCGGCTGGCAGCGCGCCCTGCGTCGGCTGGCGCGCGTGGGCGAACCCGCCCCGCTGCGGCTGGCGCCGCTGCATATGGATGTCCACGCCGGCAACCTGATTGCAGACGGGGAAGGGCTGCACCTGATCGACTGGGAGTACGCCGCCGATGGCGACGTGGCGTTAGAGCTGGCTGCGCTGTGCGCCGCCGATCCCGCCCATGCGGATCGCTGGCTGGCCGCCTATGCCCGGGCGGCACATCTGCCGCCCGCGACGCTGGCGCGGCAGGTGACGCGCTGGCAGCCCTGGCTGCGACTGCTGATGGCGAGCTGGTATCAGCTGCGCGCCGAGCAGAGCGAGGATGCGGAACTGCGCCAGCTGGCGCGGCAGAGCTGGCAATACATTTAATACGCGCGGCGAGAACGCCGCGCCAGGAACAGATTATGACGACACAACTTCCCGGCCCGCTGATGCTGGATGTCGAAAGTTTTGAACTGGATGCCGAAGAGCGCGAGATGCTGCAGCATCCCACGGTCGGCGGCGTGATCCTCTTTGCGCGCAACTACCACGATCCGGCGCAGCTTGCCGAGCTGGTGCGCCAGATCCGCAGCGCGTCGCGCACGCGGCTGGTGGTGGCGGTCGATCAGGAGGGCGGACGCGTGCAGCGCTTCCGCGACGGCTTCACCACCTTGCCCGCGATGCAGTCTTTCGCGGCGCTGCACGATGCGGAAACCGGCGGCGAGCTGGCGCAGCAGGCGGGCTGGCAGATGGCGGCGGAGATGATCGCCATGGATATCGACATCAGCTTCGCGCCGGTGCTGGATCTGGGCCATATCAGCGCGGCGATCGGCGATCGCTCGTTCCATGAGGATCCGCAAATTGCGCTGGCGATGGCGCGCCGCTTTATCGCCGGCATGCATGAAGCCGGCATGAAAACCACCGGCAAGCACTTCCCGGGGCACGGCGCGGTCAGCGCCGACTCGCACAAAGAGACGCCGCGCGATCCGCGCGATCTGGAAACCCTGCGTCGTCACGATATGGCGATTTTCCAGGCACTGTTCGACGAAGGCGCGCTGGATGCGGTCATGCCGGCGCACGTTATCTATACTGAAGTCGATCCACTGCCCGCCAGCGGTTCGCCTTACTGGCTGAAGAAGGTACTGCGTCAAGAGCTGGGCTTTGACGGCGTCATCTTCTCTGACGATCTGTCGATGGAAGGTGCCGCGATTATGGGCAGCTATGCCGAGCGCGCGCAGCAGTCGCTGTCGGCCGGATGCGACATGATCCTGGTCTGCAACCATCGCGAAGGGGCGATCAGCGTGCTGGATAATTTGATCGCGATCGGCGCCGAGCGCGTGCCGCGGCTGTACCATCGGGGAACCTTCACCCGCCAGAACCTGCAGCAGAGCACGCGCTGGAAGCAGAACGCGCAGCAGCTGAGCAACCTGCAGGCGCGCTGGCTGGAACACAAAGCGTCAGGGAAGTAGTCTCTGCTCCCGGCGCGCACAACGCTGAGGAGTGTCATGATTATTTATCTGCACGGTTTCGATTCCAACAGTCCGGGCAACCATGAAAAGGTGCTGCAGCTGCAGTTTATCGATCCTGACGTCAGGATGATTAGCTACAGCACCCGCCATCCCAAACATGATATGCAGTTCCTGCTGAAAGAGACCGACAAGCTGCTGACGCAGGGCGGCGGCAGCGCCCAGCCGCTGATTTGCGGCGTCGGCTTGGGCGGCTACTGGGCAGAGCGCATCGGCTTTCTCTGCGGCATTCGTCAGGCTATTTTCAATCCCAACCTCTTTCCCTTTGAAAATATGGAGGGAAAAATTGACCGCCCGGAAGAGTATCTCGACATCGCCACCAAGTGCGTCAGCGACTTTCGCGACAAGAACCGCGACCGCTGCCTGGTATTTCTGTCGCGTCGCGACGAGGTGCTGGAGAGCCAGCGCAGCGCAGAGACGCTGCATCCCTTCTATGAAATCGTCTGGGATGAGCATGAAGGCCATAAGTTCAGGAATATCTCGCCGCATCTTCAGCGCATTAACGCTTTTAAAACATTAGGTTAAGCGTGCGGGCGGCGAGCGGCCGCCCATATTTTTTGCGTAATAATCTGAGATATCTGCCCACTAATTGATGTAAATCAATTTTGGTATGACCATCTTCCCTGCCCATGCTATCCTGCCTTCAGCAGCGATTTTAACTTCGCCAACCCTATGTTTCTTAAGGTTTAATTTAACCATTAATTAACTATTGGTTCACATTTTGAGGGGGTCTTGTTGACTACATCCATGAAAAAAATCGTTATTGTCGGTGGCGGCGCGGGCGGGCTGGAGATGGCTACGCAGCTCGGTCACAAGCTGGGCCGTAAGAAAAAGGCCGAGATTATTCTGGTGGATCGTAACCATAGCCACCTGTGGAAGCCGCTGCTGCACGAAGTGGCGACCGGATCGATGGACGAGGGCATCGACGCCCTGAGCTACCTGGCGCACGCGCGCAACCACGGCTTTCAGTTCCAGCTCGGCTCGCTGACCAATATCAACCGCGAGCGCAAAACCATCGAGCTGGCGGAGATGCGCGACGACAACGGCGAAGTGCTGGTGCCGCAGCGCGAGCTGGCCTACGACACCCTGGTGATGGCGCTCGGCAGCACCTCCAACGATTTCGGCACGCCGGGTGTCAAAGATCACTGCATCTTCCTCGATAACCCGCATCAGGCGCGGCGTTTCCACAATGAAATGCTCAACCAGTTCCTGAAGTTCTCCGCCAGCGAGGGCCGTCTGGAGAAGGTTAATATCGCCATCGTCGGCGGCGGGGCGACCGGCGTTGAGCTGTCGGCCGAGCTGCATAACGCGGTTAAACAGCTGCACAGCTACGGCTATAAAGGGCTGAGCAGCGAGGCGCTTAACGTCACGCTGGTGGAGGCGGGCGAGCGTATTCTGCCTGCGCTGCCGCCGCGCATCTCTGCCGCGGCCCACAGTGAACTGACCAAGCTGGGCGTGCGCGTGCTGACGCAAACTATGGTGACCAGCGCCGATAAAAACGGCCTGCACACCAAAGGCGGCGAATTTATCGAGGCGGATCTGATGGTTTGGGCGGCGGGCATTAAAGCGCCGGACTTCCTGAAAGAGATTGGCGGGCTGGAGACCAACCGCATCAACCAGCTGGTGGTGAAAGAGACGCTGCAGACCACCCTGGATGACGATATCTACGCTATCGGCGACTGCGCCTCCTGCGCGCTGCCGTCGGGCGGCTTCGTGCCGCCGCGCGCCCAGTCGGCGCACCAGATGGCGTCGCGCGCCATGGAGAATATCCTCGCCCAGCGTAGCGGCAAGCCGCTGAAAGCCTACGTCTATAAAGATCACGGTTCGCTGGTGTCGCTGTCGCGCTTCAGTACCGTCGGCAGCCTGATGGGCAACCTGATGCGCGGATCGATGATGGTAGAGGGGCGCATCGCGCGTTTCGTCTACATCTCTCTCTATCGCATGCATCAGATTGCGCTCCACGGCTACTTCAAGACCGGCCTGATGATGCTGGAGGGCAGCCTTAACCGCGTTATCCGCCCGCGCCTCAAGCTGCACTAATGATTTCCAGGCGGCGCAAGCCGCCTTTGCTTGTGGCAGAGGCTTGTTAAGCTTCTGACACATAACAGAAATTAATTAAAACCCTCGCGCTATACCCTGCTCAGAACTCTCCGAAAAGGTGGCCCTGATCCGCTTCCGGTGCGTTTTCCTCCATTAATCTGATGTTGCAATTTCGGGCCATCTGCAAAACTTCCTGCAACGATACGGCGGGTCGTGCACGCCGTTCTGTGCCATAGCGACAGGGGACATCGTCGCGGCACGCATGCACGGTAACAACTTCAGGAGGACAATCCTGTGAATAAATCAATGTTAGCGGGTATCGGTATCGGCGTTGCAGCTGCTTTGGGCGTGGCCGCCGTTGCCAGCATGGATGTATTTGATCGTGGTCCGCAGTATGCGCAGGTGCTTTCGGCAACGCCAATCAAAGAGAGCATCAGGCAGCCGCGTCAGGAATGTCGCAACGTTACGCTGACCCATCGTCGCGCGGTACAGGATGAGAACCGCATCGCCGGTTCGGTGCTGGGCGCGGTGGCGGGCGGCGTGCTGGGCCATCAGTTCGGCGGCGGACGGGGTCGCGATGTGGCAACGGTCGCAGGCGCGCTGGCGGGCGGCTATGCCGGCAACCAGGTGCAGGGCGGTTTGCAGGATCGCGATACCTATACGACATCAGAGCAGCGCTGCAAAACGGTATACGATAAACAAGAAAAGATGCTGGGTTATGACGTGACCTATAAAATAGGCAGCCAGCAGGGCAAAATCCGAATGGAAAACGACCCTGGCACCCGCATCCCGCTGGACCGTAACGGCCAGCTTATCCTGAACAACAATCAGGCTTAACGGGCAAAGACTCCCACACAGCACACGCATAGTAAAAAGGCACATCTTAAGGATGTGCCTTTTTTTTTGCCACTGTGCTGAGGCGGATAAGAGGGCCCGATAAGAAAGCGGCAAAAACGCCCTCTCTCCCCGCGTGGCGCGGGCACCCCTGAAGAGGCCAGCGCGTTGCGTCTGTTAAAAACGCGCCCGGCGTGTTTGTTGCTGACGCCGGACGCTTTGCTTCTCGCAGCGCCTTATCCGCTGGCGAGAGGTATTAACCGATGGTCATCAGGCTGGCGTTGCCGCCGGCCGCCGCGGTATTGACGCTCAGGGAACGCTCAATCAGCAAACGTTCCAGCAGCAGCTGGGTCTCGCCGCGAGCAAAGCCCTGCACCGACACAATCGCGCCGTCGCGCGCCGCAATCTGCTCGCACAGGGTGCGCAGCTGATCGGCGTCGCCGTGGTAGATCACCGCGTCGAAGTGCGTAGCGAAGAGATCCTTCTCCAGCGCGATGCGCGCCTGTACCGCCTGCGGCAGCCCCTGGCGCAGCTTGCGATGCAGCTCATCGTCCGGCCACAGCGCCTGGCTACCGACGCTGGTCACCGCCGCCAGCTGCACCAGCGCGTCCTGCTCGTTATCGGCGAGGCAGAGCACGCGTTCACGCGGCAGCAGCGAGAAGGTGTTGCGCTCGCCGGTCGGGCCGGTCAGCAGCCGCACGGTGCCCGCCTGCGCCAGCGTGGCGTAGCGCTGGCAGACGGCGGCCAGCTCGGGCTTGTCCTGCTGCGCCCAGGCGGTAAAGGCTTTATGCGGCTCCAGCAGCGCCTCGCGCAGCGTGCCGTCCGCCGGACGCTCGGCGTCCTGGCGCTCAAAGGTGGTGCTCAGCGCCGTTTCCGGACGGCTGGCCAGCAGACGATAGAGATAGAGCGGACCGCCCGCTTTCGGACCGGTGCCGGACAGCCCTTCGCCGCCGAACGGCTGCACGCCGACCACTGCGCCCACCATATTGCGGTTAACGTAGAGGTTGCCGACTTTGGCACTGGCGGTGACCTGCGCGATGGTTTCATCGATGCGGGTATGCACGCCCAGCGTCAGGCCGTAGCCGCCAGCGTTGATCTGATCGATCAGCTGCGGCAGCGCGTTGCGCGCGAAGCGCACCACGTGCAGCACCGGGCCGAAGATCTCCTTGTCGAGATCGCTGACCTGATCGATCTCGATCAGCGTCGGCTTGATAAAGGTGCCGCTTTGCCACTCTGCGCGATCCTGCGGGTGCTCCTGCGCCGCCTGGTAGACGGTATTGCCTTTATTGCGCATCGCCTGGATATGACGCTCGATGTTGGCCTTCGCCTCGGCGTCGATCACCGGACCGATATCGGTAGAGAGACGCTCCGGGTTGCCCATGCGGCATTCGGCCATCGCGCCGCGCAGCATCTTCAGGGTGTGATCCGCCACGTCCTCCTGGATGCAGAGCAGACGCAGCGCCGAGCAGCGCTGTCCGGCGCTGTCGAAGGCTGAGGCGAGAATATCGACCACCACCTGTTCGGTCAGCGCGGAAGAGTCGACGATCATCGCGTTCAGACCGCCGGTTTCGGCGATCAGCGGCGTTGGACGCCCCTGCGGATCGAGGCGGCCAGCCAGGTTGCGCTGCAGCAGGGTCGCCACGGCGGTGGAGCCGGTAAACATCACGCCGCGCACGCGCGGGTCACGCGTCAGCTGCGCGCCGACGGTCTCGCCGTCGCCCGGCAGCAGCTGCAGCACGCCCGCCGGCACGCCGGCATCCAGCAGGATGCGCACCGCCTGCGCGGCGATCAGCGGCGTCTGCTCCGCAGGCTTGGCCAGCACGCTATTGCCCGCCGCCAGCGCGGCCGCAATCTGACCGGTAAAGATCGCCAGCGGGAAGTTCCACGGGCTGATACAGACCACCGGACCAAGGGGACGGTGCGTTTCATTGTCGAAATCGTTACGCACCATGCCAGCGTAGTAGCGCAGGAAGTCGACCGCCTCGCGCACTTCGGCGATGGCGTTGTTGTAGGTTTTGCCCGCTTCGCGCACCAGAATGCCAATCAGCTGCTGCATCCCATCTTCCATATGCTGCGCGGCGCGATCGAGGATCGCCGCGCGCTCGTCCGGCGGCGTGGCGAACCAGATAGGACCGGCGTTCACTGCCGCATCCAGCGCCAGCGATACTTCCGCTTCGCTTGCTTCGCGCACCTGGCCGACGATATCGCCCGGCGCGGCCGGGTTGATCACCGCGCGGGTTTCGCCGTCGCCCAGCTCGCCGTCGATAATCGGCTGCGCCAGCCAGGGCTGCGCGGCGCTGCTCAGCAGGGCGCTGGAGAGCGAGGCCAGACGATGTTCGTTGGCCATATCAATGCCCGCCGCGTTGCTGCGTCCTGCGCCGTAGAGATCGCGCGGCAGCGGAATTTTCGGATGCGGCAGGCCAATTGCGCCTTCGCTCGCGCCCAGCTTTTCAACCGCCGCCACCGGATCGGCCACCAGCTCGTCAATCGGCAGCGACGTGTCGGCGATACGGTTAACGAAAGAGGTATTGGCGCCGTTTTCCAGCAGGCGACGCACCAGGTAGGCGAGCAGGGTTTCATGGGTGCCGACCGGCGCATAGATGCGGCACGGACGGTTCAGCTTGCCGTCCGCCACTTTACCGACCACCTGCTCATAGAGCGGTTCGCCCATGCCGTGCAGGCACTGGAACTCATACTGACCCGGATAGTAGTTATTGCCCGCCAGCTGATAGATCGCCGCCAGGGTATGGGCGTTGTGCGTGGCGAACTGCGGATAGATCAGGTTGGGCACCGCCAGCAGCTTGCGCGCGCAGGCGATATAGGAGATATCGGTGTAGACCTTGCGGGTATAGACCGGATAGCCTTCGAGACCTTCTACCTGGGCGCGTTTGATTTCGCTGTCCCAGTAGGCGCCTTTCACCAGGCGGATCATCAGGCGGCGACGGCTGCGCTGCGCCAGATCGATCAGCGAGTCGATCACGAACGGGCAGCGTTTCATATAGGCCTGGATAACGAAGCCGATGCCGTTCCAGCCCTCCAGCTCCGGCTCGAAGCAGAGCTTCTCCAGCAGGTCGAGGGACAGCTCGAGACGGTCCGCCTCTTCGGCGTCGATATTGATGCCGATGTCGTAAGAGCGCGCCAGCAGCGTCAGGGATTTCAGAATAGGGTAGAGCTCCTCCATCACGCGGTCGTACTGCGCGCGGCTGTAGCGCGGGTGCAGGGCGGAGAGCTTAATAGAGATGCCCGGCCCTTCATAAATGCCGCGTCCGTTGGAGGCTTTGCCGATAGCGTGGATCGCCTGCTGGTAGGAGACCAGGTAGGCTTTGGCGTCGCTGGCGGTCAGCGCCGCTTCGCCCAGCATATCGTAGGAGTAGCGGAAGCCTTTCTCTTCCAGCTTGCGCGCGTTCGCCAGCGCCTCGGCGATGGTTTCGCCGGTGACGAACTGTTCGCCCATCAGGCGCATCGCCATATCCACCCCTTTGCGCACCAGCGGCTCGCCGCTCTTGCCGATAATTCGGTTTAGCGAGCGCGACAGGTTGGCTTCGTTGTGGGTCGAGACCAGGCGTCCGGTAAACAGCAGACCCCAGGTGGCGGCGTTCACAAACAGCGAGGGGCTGCGGCCCAGGTGCGACTGCCAGTTGCCGTTGCTGATCTTGTCGCGGATCAGCGCGTCGCGCGTCGGCTTATCGGGAATACGCAGCAGCGCTTCCGCCAGGCACATCAGCGCCACGCCCTCCTGTGAGGAGAGGGAGAACTCCTGCAGCAGGCTTTGCACCATTCCGGCTCGTCCGGTTGCACCTTTCTGGTGCCTCAGCTTGTCCGCGAGGCTGTAGGCGAGCTGGTGCGTCTTCTCTGCCAGCGCCGCCGGCAGACGCGCCTGCTCCAGCAGCATCGGCACCGCGTCGGTCTCTGGCCGACGCCAGGCGGCGGTAATGGCGGCGCGCGTGACCGACTGCGGCAGAATATGTTCAGCGAAGTCGAGGAACGGCTGGTGCGTCTCGTCCGGCACGCTCTCATCTTGCTCCGCCTGCGCGCCTGCCGTCATGGGGATCTCTGGCAGGGCGTCGCCGCTCTCCAGCTGACCGAGATAGTTGAAAATGGCCTGCTTGATCAGCCAGTGCGGCGTGCGGTCAACCTTCTGCGCCGCCAGTTTAATCCGTTCGCGGGTGGCTTCATCCAGCTTCACCCCCATCGTTGTGGTACCCATGACCTGTCTGCTCCTCTCTTTACGCTCATACTACGTGGCCAGCACTATCTCTGATGTTGCAACTTTGTGCAACCGTGTTAAGTGTGACCTGCTTAACAGCCTTTTTAATGATTAATTTGTTAACGCTTTAAAAGGCGGCACGGAACTTGCTGCAAGAATCTCGCCAAAATTGCATGGCGCTAACTTACTGCATTAATGAAGGTTTAAAGAGGTGCAACTATGGAACTGTGAGCGAGTGCAACCTGTTAACAAAATTTAGCCATTAACAGGTGAAATCGCTGTAATGCCTGTGTTAAATCCATTGTGCGTATCGCACCTTTCCGGCAGGATACCGCGCCTTGGGAAAGGTCAGGCGCCTGAAGCTGGACAAAACCTGTGGCGTTGTCCCGTTCCGACGAGGCCACAGCGTACGGTTTCTCTCGGGAAATCAACTATAAAGTGGAGAGATGAATGAGTGTAAGCACACCGATGCTGGTGACTTTTGTAATTTATATCCTTGGGATGGTGCTGATAGGCTTCGTGGCCTATCGTTCAACCAAAAACTTCGACGATTACATTCTGGGCGGCCGCAGTCTGGGCAGCGTGGTGACCGCGCTCTCTGCGGGCGCGTCCGACATGAGCGGCTGGCTGCTGATGGGGCTGCCGGGCGCCATTTTTCTCTCCGGCATCTCGGAAAGCTGGATCGCTATCGGCCTGACCATCGGCGCCTGGCTGAACTGGAAAATCGTGGCGGGACGTCTGCGCGTGCAGACCGAACACCATGACAACGCCCTGACGCTGCCCGATTTTTTCACCAGCCGCTTTGAGGATAAAAGCAAACTGCTGCGCGTTATCTCTGCGCTGGTGATCCTGATTTTCTTCACCATCTACTGCGCTTCCGGCGTGGTAGCGGGCGCGCGCCTGTTTGAAAGCACCTTCGGCATGAGCTATGAAACCGCGCTGTGGGCCGGCGCCGCTGCGACCATTCTTTATACCCTGGTGGGCGGCTTCCTGGCGGTTAGCTGGACCGATACCGTGCAGGCGAGCCTGAT
This sequence comes from Pantoea agglomerans, assembly GCF_020149765.1. Taxonomy (NCBI): domain Bacteria; kingdom Pseudomonadati; phylum Pseudomonadota; class Gammaproteobacteria; order Enterobacterales; family Erwiniaceae; genus Pantoea; species Pantoea agglomerans. The sequence continues at coordinate 2,477,195 of NZ_CP083809.1, read as the reverse complement.
GATTTTCGCACTGGTGCTGACGCCGATTATCGTGATTGTCGCGGTAGGCGGGCTGGACGACTCGCTGGCGGTGATCGAGGCGAAGAGCATTGAAAACATCAATATGCTGAAGGGGCTCAACTTTGTTGCGGTGATTTCGCTGCTGGGCTGGGGCCTCGGCTACTTCGGCCAGCCGCACATCCTGGCGCGCTTTATGGCGGCGGATTCGCATCGCTCAATCCGCACCGCACGCCGCATCGGTATGGCCTGGATGGTGCTCTGCCTGGCGGGCGCGGTGGCGGTCGGCTTCTTCGGCATCGCCTACTTCCAGAATCACCCGGAGCTGGCGGCGAACGTCAGCGGCAACGGCGAGCGCGTCTTTATCGAGCTGGCGCGCATTCTGTTTAACCCGTGGATCGCCGGCATTCTGCTTTCGGCCATTCTGGCGGCGGTGATGTCGACCCTTAGCTGCCAGCTGCTGGTCTGCTCCAGCGCGCTGACTGAGGATCTCTATAAAGGCTTCCTGCGCAAAAACGCCAGCCAGAAAGAGCTGGTCTGGTTTGGTCGCGCGATGGTGCTGCTGGTGGCGCTGGTCGCTATCGCGCTCGCCTCTAACCCGGATAACCGCGTGCTGGGGCTGGTGAGCTACGCCTGGGCCGGTTTCGGTGCCGCCTTTGGTCCGGTGGTGCTGTTCGGCGTCTGCTGGAAGCGCATGACGCGCAACGGCGCGCTGGCTGGCATGGTGATCGGTGCGGCGACGGTGCTGATCTGGAAACAGTATGGCTGGCTGGGCCTGTATGAAATTATTCCGGGCTTTGCCTTCTCCAGCATCGCCATTGTGCTCTTCAGCCTGATGGGCCGTGAGCCGTCTGCCGCCGCGCAGCAGCGCTTTGAGGCGGCCGAAGCGGAGTACCAGACGAAGTAATTCATTACAACATACAAGCCCGCGACCTGAAGAGGCGCGGGCTTTTTTTATCTCTGCAGGGCCGTAAATAATTTCGCAGCATTACTTGTTTTTTCCACCGCGATAATGATAATCGGTATCGTTCGCATTTTACCTAACTTTACCTGCGATTGACGCTGCTTAACATTCAAGAGGTCGGCGATGTTTGTTCCCTTTCTTATCATGCTGCGCGAAGGCCTGGAAGCGGCGCTGATCGTCAGCCTGATCGCCAGCTATCTTAAGCGCACCGGCCGCACCCGCTGGTTTCCCGCGCTGTGGGCGGGCGTATTTATCGCGGCGGCCCTCTGCCTGGCGCTCGGCATTATCATCAATCAGACCACCGGCGAATTCCCGCAGAAACAGCAGGAGCTGTTTGAGGGCATCGTGGCCGTGGTGGCCGTGGCGATCCTTACCTCAATGGTGTTCTGGATGCGTAAGGTGGCGCGCAATATGCGCGCGCAGCTTGAGCAGGCGGTAGATCAGGCGCTGAGTCAGAGCGGGCGCGGCGGGCTGGCGCTGGTGCTGATGGTGTTTCTCGCCGTGGCGCGCGAAGGGCTGGAGTCGGTGTTCTTTCTGCTGGCGGCCTTCACCCAGGATGTCGGCTATGCGCCGCCGGTGGGGGCGCTGCTCGGTCTGGCCACGGCGGTGGTGCTGGGCGTGCTGCTCTACTGGGGCGGCGTACGGCTGAATATGGCGCACTTTTTCCGCTGGAGCAGCCTGTTTATTCTCTTTGTCGCTGCCGGGCTGGCGGCGGGCGCAATCCGCGCATTCCATGAAGCGGGCCTGTGGAACCATTTTCAAGGCGTCGCCTTCGACCTGAGCAACGTGCTCTCCACCCATTCGCTGGCGGGCACGCTGCTTGAGGGCGTACTGGGCTATCAGGAGACGCCGAGCGTCAGCGAAGTGACGGCCTATTTTCTCTATCTTATTCCGGCGCTGCTGCTGTTTTTACTGCCGGCACGTCCGGCGCGCCAACTCTCGACTAAACAGGGATAACTCTATGATGATTCGCTTTCGCCGCAAAACCCTGCTGGCCTCGCTGCTGGCGCTGACGGGAACCGCTGCGGCTGCCGATATTCCGCAGGTCGCCGTCAGCGTGACGGATACCCAGTGCGAACCGATGCAGCTGACGGTCAAGCCAGGCAAAACCCAGTTTCTGATCAAGAACAACAGTCAGAAAGCGCTGGAGTGGGAGATTTTGAAAGGCGTGCTGGTGGTGGAAGAGCGTGAGAATATCGCGCCGGGCTTCAGCCAGAAGCTCACTGCCAACCTGGAGGCGGGCGAGTATGAGATGACCTGCGGCCTGCTGAGCAATCCGAAGGGCAAACTGATCGTGCAGGGCGAGGGGGCACCAGCCGCGAAAGGGGACAAACCTGACGTGCTGGCGCTGGCCGGTCCCATCACCGCCTATAAAGCCTACGTGACGCAGGAAGTGGCGCAGCTGGCGGCGAGCACCGAAGCCTTTACCCATGCGGTGAAGGCGGGCGATATCGAGAAAGCGCGCGCGCTCTATGCGCCGACCCGCCAGCACTACGAGCGTATCGAGCCTATCGCCGAGCTTTTCTCCGATCTCGACGGCAGCATCGACGCGCGCGAAGATGACTATGAGAAGAAAGCGGAAGATCCGAAGTTCACCGGTTTCCACCGCCTGGAGAAAGCGCTGTTCAGCGATAACAGCACTAAAGGCATGGAGGGCTATGCCACCCAGCTCAACCGCGACGTGCAGGATTTGCAGACCCGCATCAGCGAGCTGGCTTTCCCGCCGGTAAAAGTGGTCGGCGGCGCGGCTGGCCTGATTGAAGAGGTCGCCTCCAGCAAGATCTCCGGCGAAGAGGATCGCTACAGCCGCACCGACCTGTGGGATTTCCAGGCGAATATCGACGGCGCGCAAAAGATTGTCGATCTGCTGCGTCCCCAGCTGCAGCAGGCGAATCCGCAGCTGCTGGCGAAAGTCGACGGCAACTTTAAAAAAGTTGACGCTATTCTGAGCAAGTACCGCGAGGGGGCGGGCTTCGCCTCCTATGAGAAGCTCACCAGCGCGGATCGCAATGCGCTGAAAGGACCGATTACCGCGCTGGCGGAAGATCTCTCTTTACTGCGCGGTACCCTGGGTCTCGATTGATATGAGTCGTCAAAAGGATGAGGCGCAGCCCGCGCGGCGGCGCCTGTTAAAAGGGCTGGGGCTGTTTGGCGGCGCGGCCGCCCTGAGCGGCGGCTGTCCGTTTCACGCGGCGGCCGAGAGCTTCTCTCCCGGTACGGTTGCGCCCGACGCGCGACGTCAGGTGCAACCCTTTTACGGGCAGCATCAGGCGGGCATCACCACGCCGCAGCAGGCGTCGATGATGCTGGTCGCCTTCGACGTGCTGGCCAGCGATAAATCCGATCTGGTGCGGCTGTTTCAGCTGCTCACCGCGCGCATCGCCTTTTTGACCAGCGGCGGCCCGGCGCCGGCGGTGACCAATCCCAGGCTGCCGCCGATGGATTCAGGCATTCTCGGGGCGGAGATCGCGCCGGACAACCTCACCATCACGGTTTCGGTGGGCGCGTCGCTGTTTGATGAGCGTTTTGGCCTGCAGGCGCTGAAGCCCAAAAAGCTGCAAAGCATGACGCGCTTCCCCAACGATTCGCTGGATGCCGCCCAGTGCCACGGCGATCTGCTGCTGCAGATCTGCGCCAATACCCAGGACACGGTGATCCACGCGCTGCGCGATATCGTGAAATATACGCCTGACCTGCTGGGCGTACGCTGGCGGCGCGAAGGCTTTATCGCCGATCACGCCGCGCGCAGCCAGGGCAAAGAGACGCCCATCAACCTGCTGGGCTTTAAGGACGGCACGGCCAATCCCGATATGCAGGATAAGCCGCTGATGGACAAGCTGCTGTGGGTCACGGCCGATCAGGACGAGCCGGCGTGGACCCACAGCGGCTGCTATCAGGCGGCGCGGATAATCCGCTTCCGCGTTGAGATGTGGGACCGCACGCCGCTGGGCGAACAGCAGGCCATCTTCGGCCGCGACAAGCTGAGCGGTGCGCCGCTGGGCATGCAGCATGAGCACGACGTGCCGGACTATACGAAAGATCCCGACGGCGAGGTTATTGCGCTCGACGCCCATATTCGCCTCGCTAACCCGCGCACGCGCGAGACGGAGAGCAGCCTGATGCTGCGCCGTGGCTACAGCTATTCGGCGGGCACGACCGCATCAGGGCAGCTGGATATGGGGCTGCTGTTCGTCTGCTATCAGCATGACCTGGAAAAGGGCTTTATCACGGTACAGAAGCGGCTTAACGGCGAAGCGCTGGAGGAGTATGTGCGTCCCATTGGCGGCGGCTACTTCTTTGTTTTGCCCGGCGTTCCCGACGCTAAGCACTATCTGGCGCAGCCGCTGCTGGAAGCCTGATGTCACCTGCGCCGCCGCGGCGGCGGCGCAAAATATTTTTTTCCCGCCTGAAAATCTAATGCCTTGATCGCTATAACAAACTCTTTTTTTCCCCGCCCGTCGTCGGCTGTTATTTCTGAATTCCGGGCTTGCGCGTAAAATTAATGTTGCCAAATCTGTTAAAATTAGTGCAGTTTAATGGATAAGCGTGTTGTATTGCAGACTGGAGTCGCGCATGGGAAGGTCCTTTACAGGACAGACGGTTTTACTTCAGGTTCCACACTCTTCAGCGAGGGCTTGCGCGCCTTCGACAGCCACCCCTTCTTTAACAGATTACTGTTTCACCTCAAACTTTACCGGTGTGCGTTTGCGCCTCGGTGCGGCGACACATCTTTATCAACGGTACGTCATGGCTCTAAAGGAAGCCAATCAAACCTCTAAAGCGTTCAGTTAATCGTGGCGGGCAAGCGCCCAACGCGGGAAATGAAACCAACTGTAAGGTGCGACTATGGGAAGACAGAAAGCAGTGATCAAAGCGCGTCGTGAAGCCAGAAGGGTGCTTCGTGGTGACTCTCGCAGTCATCGTCAGCGCGAAGAAGAATCGGTCACTTCGCTGGTGCAGATGGGTGGGCTGGATGCTATCGGTATGGCGCGCGACGTGCGCGACCGTTCGCCGATCGCCGCCAGAAACGACGCTCAGGCGCACTATCTCCAGGCCATAGAATCGAAACAGCTGATCTTTGCAACCGGCGAAGCTGGATGCGGTAAAACCTGGATCAGCGCCGCAAAAGCGGCAGAGGCCCTGATACATAAGGATATCGACAGGATTATCGTTACGCGTCCGGTGTTACAGGCCGATGAAGATCTGGGTTTCCTGCCAGGGGATATTTCAGAAAAATTCGCCCCGTACTTCCGGCCGGTCTACGACGTTCTGGTTAAACGTCTTGGCGCTTCCTTTATGCAGTACTGTCTGCGACCCGAAATCGGCAAGGTGGAAATCGCGCCTTTCGCCTATATGCGCGGCCGTACCTTTGAAAACGCGGTGGTGATCCTCGATGAGGCGCAAAACGTAACCGCAGCCCAGATGAAGATGTTCCTGACGCGCCTTGGCGAAAACGTCACGGTGATTGTTAACGGCGATATTACCCAGTGCGACTTGCCCGCTGGGGTGCCTTCCGGTCTTGCGGACGCGCTGGCGCGATTCGAAGAGGACGAGATGGTGGGCATTGTTCGCTTCGGCAAAGATGACTGCGTGCGCTCGGCGCTGTGTCAGCGAACGCTTCACGCGTATGGTTGATTGATTTGAGTGAGTCTGTGTAGCAAGCAAAACCCGGCGCAAGCCGGGTTTTTTTATGGGCACCGACTCACGCTTTCTGGCGCAGGGTTAACTGAGCGGATCCCGTGTGCGCCAGTGGCGGCCCGTTAAGCGGCATAGCGGGGTATATAAAAGAGAAATGCCTGAACCTGCGTTCAGGCATTTTCCTGAAGGTGCAGGGCGGTGTGAGGGCTGGCGACCGATAAAGCGATCTTTTCACGGCCCACTGTGGTTATAAACCCTCAGCAAAGCGCTGCCTCTCTCGGTTAGTGATATGTGGTGAAGGACAGAGAGTCAGATGAGAATTAATTATCTTTCCATTTGGTGGAAATGGGGTTTGTTACGGTATTTTTTTCCTGGGTATAGGTGCCGTTCTGTTGGGCAATGGCTTCGCCAGTATCAACAATCGCGTTCTGAATAAACACGTTCTGCTTTTCTCCCCGAACGAAGGTTAACTGATGAAAGGCCGTTTTATTACCCCAGTCGCCTGAAGGGAGTGAAATGAAACGGACGGTGAAGGTTTCATCTTCAAACTTGCCCTGCATGGAGTAAACACCATAGTGGTCTTCACCCTGTGAAATGATTTTATAGACGCCGTTATCGTAATAGTAGATCTCGGCATCGGGGAACGGTTTTTTGTCGTACATTTTACGGTAGTGCAGCACCTGCTTAATGGTGGGCTGACCGAAGGTGACGGTCAGTTTTTTGCCATCCGCTGAGGTCGTCAGCCCTTCAGCGTGAGCGCTGCTCATAAGCATTAACAGGCTTGCGGTTGCGGTTGTGATTATTTTCACTTCACTTCTCCTGGTCTGGTTAATGGATGATGTGCGTCTTAAGCGGAGCCGTTGAGCGTTTTTTTAACACGCCATCATCGTTTCAGCCAGTGCCTGTTTCTCGTACCCAGCACGCTTCTGCCAGTGCAGATTAACCATCCCGTCGCTCTTCTTATGCGCTCTCCAGCTTCGCCTTGCGCTGCAGGTACTCATCGGTGGATCTTTCGAGCGTGACAGACTGGTTCGCCAGCCCTCTTATTAATGGACAGGTAAAAAAAATGCCTGAACGTCAGTTCAGGCATTTTCCTGGATTTGTGGCGGTGAGAGAGGGATTGACTCGCTGCGCTCGCCCTGCGGGCAGCGTCGCAGGCTCCGCTGTCCAGCGTGCTTCGCCCGCTGTCGAACCCCGGCGGGGGTTCTCATACCCCTCTCATTGAGCGATATGTAAAAAAAATGCCTGAACGTCAGTTCAGGCATTTTCTTGAATTTGTGGCGGTGAGAGGGGGATTGACTCGCTGCGCTCGCCCTGCGGGCAGCGTCGCAGGCTCCGCTGTCCAGCGTGCTTCGCCCGCTGTCGAACCCCGGCGGGGGTTCTTATACCCCTCTCATTGAGCGATATAAACGAAAAAAGCCTGAACTTTCGCTCAGGCTTTTCTCTGAAATTATGGCGGTGAGAGGGGGATTGACTCGCTGCGCTCGCCCTGCGGGCAGCGTCGCAGGCTCCGCTGTCCAGCGTGCTTCGCCCGCTGTCGAACCCCGGCGGGGGTTCTCATACCCCTCTCATCGAAGAATATGTAAAAAAAATGCCTGAACGTCAGTTCAGGCATTTTCTTGAATTTGTGGCGGTGAGAGGGGGATTCGAACCCGCGTTCATATCTTCGTAACCTTCTGATATTAAATAGCTTCATAAAAGGATCCTTTTTCACGTGCACTACACGTGCATTTTTCTTTAAATTGCCCCGTTATTCGCTTCCGGTTTTGATCCCCGGCCTCGACAGGTGCCCATCGTAATCGACCAGGTACGAGCCGTAGTTTCTGAACAGCATGTCCGGTCCTTTATGCCCCATTTGCTTGCATAGCCAGAACAGGTTGGCCCCTGAGCTGATATGCATCGTCGCGAACGTGTGACGCGTCTGATACGGGTTGCGATACCTGAGCTTTGATTCGCGCATGATGATGCGCCACGCCTTTTGGCGAATAGCATCTGAGCCAGCCCACGGCTCGCCGGTTCGCGGATCTTCGAATACAAACTCGCTCTTCAGCTGCGTGAACTGCTTCATGATGCTGAGCGCCTCGATCGCCTCCTCGTTCAAATCTATCTTCCTTGTGCCGGCGCGCGTCTTCGTTGATTTCTCCACCCCCTCAACAACGGCGTTCTGCACAAACGCCGTCTTCCTCTCAAAGTCTATATCCCGCCATCGCAGAGCACATAATTCGGAAGGGCGAACGCCGGTGTTTAGTGCAAACTGGAATGTCGCCTTCCACTGTGGGTAGAGGCAGTGCATATAGATGATGCTGATTTCTGCCGGCGTGAACGGGTCGACCTCGTACTCCTCAGTGTTTCCATACTCGATGGAGAAGTAGCGAGATGCGCTGATGTGCGCGACAGGATTATCACTGATAAGCCCATCTGTTACCGCTTCATCAATGGCGCTACGCAAAAAGGACAGGCGATTTCGAATAGTCTTCAGCTTCGTCTTTTGCGTCGATACCCAGCTTTTTAGCGCCGCCGGCGTCAGCTCCGTAACGTAGATATTGTGAAGCACCCTGAGCGATCGCAGGCATTTCCTGTAGCCATCCAGAGTGGAGGGTGACAGGTTGCGGTTCTCGCTTATGACCAGGTACTCCTCAAGGTAATCCTTTACCGTTTTTTTCTTCTTCTGATGCCCGAACAGCGCGGCCTTTTTCGAACGGGGGAAGTACTGCAGGTAGTTAAAATCCCCCGACGCGATGCGGTTCTGAATCTCTCCCAGATACCGCTCGGCATACTTTATATTTCTCGCATTCACCTCCATCCCCGACAATGGCTCTCTGCACAGAACGCCATTAAACGTAAATGTCAGCTGCAGCGTTTCGCCAGTCTTATGGCGCCGCACGGTTATTCCGCGCGGTAAAGCGGATCCTTGCTGCTTCTTGCCCATCGGTTCACCTCTTCTGTATCTATCCAGCGCTCCCGGACGCCGTCCACTTTTAATACGTGAACTCCCATCCTCCAGATCTTCCTTTGTATCCGTTTGTTAATGGCTTCCTCCGATTCTCCTGTGGTTTGGCAGTATGCTGAAATGGGCATTACATCAAGGCTCATATCTACTCCTTTGGCGGCCATAGCCAGGCCAGCACGATACAAATAAAAAGGGCCAGATTAGTGATAATCCAGCCCATGTCGGCTTCTTTCTGGTGGCTGTCATGCGGCGCGCTCGTCGGCCGGCTCCCGGTCGGACAATAATTTCCTTCCGATCGCCATCAGCGTGTCGCGCGAGACATACCCGGTTATTCCAAAATCTGAGGCGAACGGGTTCCAGATCAGCAGCATCGAGCCCTTGTTGTTGCCATTGACTGGTTTGCCGGTATCAGCGCGAATAAACGAGAGGCGGCCGTCAATAATGAAGCGCACCTCGGTGCATGAGTTTCGTGCCAGGCTGAACCAGCCGACCGAAGTGTCAGCGGGAACAAGCATCACGGTGCCGATCCCTTTGCGACACTCTTCCGCGGCTTTTTTCACCCAAGGAGAAATGTCGCTATAGGGCGGATTGCACCAGGTGATCCCCAGTGGCAGTTGTCCGGCCCAATCCTGCGCCAGCGCATCATCCTTTTCGGTGAAGTAAACCGGCAACAGGTGGTTCTCTGCGCTGGCGGCCACATCGGCCACAAAGCGAAACTCCCGCTTCAGCGCTGCGAATATCTCCGGCGGCGTCTGCCAGCTGTCGCGATGCTCGGGCGGAGTTGTGCTGCCGCCATAATCGCCAATAGTTTTCACTACCGGCAGGGCAGCGGCTATGCGTTCGCCTATCCATCGCATTACCGGAACGGCCATGCTATTACCAATCGACCGGTATCGTGGACCGTCCGGGCAGTTTTCAGTTTCTTTGCCGCGCCAAGGGATTTGCGTGTGATTATCCGGAAAGCCCTGCAGACGCTCACACTCAACCGGAGTAAGGCGCCTGACTTCCATATTCACCAGCGCGTGAGGCTTATCGCCACCGCCACTTGAGGCACGCAGACAGTTGGATAGGTCATCTCCCATCTCTGCAGTAGCACCGCCTTCCCGGCCTCTAAGCGATATGCATATTGCTGGTGGGTTTCCGGCGTTCGCATGGCTCCCACAGTGCCCGCCGGCGCGAAGCGTTGGGCAAATCTCAGGTGCCGCATCACCGCCAAAATCCTTACTGCTGAAGGCGATCGCGGTTGGGTTGCGTGACATTAGCGCTGGTGACAGGTCTCCTGTTGATGCAGCTTGCGTTCCGCTCATACGCTCCGGGAAGGCCAATGCAAACGTCTCCACTTCAAAGTCTTGCCGCTGCCCTTTGGCCGTCAGGCAGGCGGCGACATCAATGGCTCCGCTGCGGTTTCCTCCACCGAATGCTGCGAGCAGGTGTCCCGCCTGTCCTTGATTGTCGTCTGCGCCACACGTTCCAACGCCGTTTGCAGTAAGGGCGGCAACTGACGCCCCCGTTTCCCTGCTCGGCGGAGTATCCCGGCGCATGCTGTTGAGCTCAAAAAGTACTGCTGAGGGATCAACTCCGTCTCGAGCACTTGCGACAACGAACACACGGCGGCGGCGTTGGGCCACTCCGAAAAATTGAGCATCAAGGACTCGCCAGGCGATAGCCCTTTGTGGTCCAGACACACAACCAGCGTTTGTCCATTTTCCCCCTGCTGGCTGGATCTCACTGCTTTCTCCGGCAAGTCCTGCCAGAAAGCATCCGAAGGCGTTGTCTTTACTGCTGAGGACGCCTGGGACGTTTTCCCAGACGATAATGGCAGGTGGCTGTTCATTGTCGGTTCGTCGCGTGTCGATTGCATTGGCTAATTCCACGAATGAAAGAGTTAACTGGCCGCGTGCGTCTTCGAGTCCGTTTCGAAGACCGGCCACTGAAAAGGCCTGGCAAGGTGTCCCCCCAACCAGAATGTCCGGGGCTTCCACTTCGCCAGTAGCAATCCGCGCTGCGATGGCTGTCATGTCACCCAGGTTACTCACTTCAGGCCAATGGTGCGCCAGCACGGCAGAAGGGAAGGGTTCTATTTCACTGAACCATGCAGGTTTCCAGCCCAGTGACTCCCAGGCAGCACTGGCAGCCTCTATGCCACTGCAAACAGAGCCGTATTTCACTGTCTTATCTCCTTATCAACCTGCCGCACATAGAAGGACAGCCAGCGTTTTGCTGGAAATGTGCCTGGCGGGAGGCATTGAACGGTTTTGGCGTGTTTATCGAGAAGGGTGGTTATGATGCGGTCGTGCTCCGATCGCGGCTTTCCTTTGGTCGCGATCAGAATGTCGGCGCGGCATTTCCGCGCCACCGAGCGAAGTGCGTTTTCTGCTTCAGGGCTCATGCGAACTCCGGTAAACGAGAAAGGTTGCGGGTGCCGGTAATTACGGTCGCAGCCATGGTTGTGCGACGGGTAATGACCTCAACCTGATAGTGTTTGCCGCGATAGGCGATGGAATAGGTGATGTGATGGTGCTTGTTGCCCTCGCCATACCTGGCTTTATGCGCTTCCAGTGCCTTACTGGCGACGACGATGTGGGCAGGTTCGGTGTCGCCGTAGATGCGTTCTTTCATAGATTTCAGGCGTAAAAAAACCGCCTCAGTGGGCGGCTTTATCATCAAGATATTATTGATTCATGAATCGTAGACGGGTCATCTACCTGCAAAAATATTTGAGCGTCTCTGTATATATCCCTGAGGTCTTTATCATGGGGTTTCATGCCAACTTTTTTCAAAGCTTCAGCATTCTCAATCTCACCTAACACGCCAGGCCTTAAATGCCTTATGAAAAAGTCAGTTAATATTTGCCTGTCACTATCACTAACATGGGATGAAGTGATTGATTTCTCTGCATAGAAACAAGCTGCCGCCATCTCGCTTACTTTCTCGATCGTCTCAACAACATGAGAGTCTTCACCTATGCAGTTATTGCATCTTTCAGATAATCGAACCAGTTCATCCATTATTCTGGATATCTCATTTTGTCTTTCAGTTCTTTCAAGGGCCAGCTTTGAAATGTCTGTAGACTTTCTCGCCTGATAAGTGGCGTATGCCGCAAAGATAGCTGAACCAAGCCCTCCCAGAGAGGAGATTAGGCTTATGTAATCTTCGTGATGCCAACTCAATCCTTTAACTCCTTCTGATAAACCGGATCAGTGCCGCGCGGGAACTTCGTCGACTCTTCCCTATAAAACTTTAGACGCTCTTGAAAGTAAGCGCGCAACGGCTCCGGCTGCTGCATCTCTACTTCATACGCGATCACAGGCATATTTATCCGCTCTTTATAAGCAATGCCAGATGCCGCCAGTTCGACGTTTATCCGGTCGCGCTCTTCTTTGTTGGCGAAGTCTATGTGAAATTTAATTCACGTCTTCTAACTCAATGAAACCACCCCAAACCCTCATTCTTATTATCTCTTCTATTTTGTAAGCTTTTGAGATTCTGCCTCGTTCAAACTCACTTACTCTCATGAACGGCTGGTGGTTAATACCATTAATAGCAATTTCATTAGATTTATCATCTATCAGCTGATAGTTCGGCCTGATGCCTTCGCCTGTCATGCCAATTCTAACTGATTCAGCTTTGTGAAAACGGGCTGCTTCAGCCATACCTTCGACATGTCCAGAAACCCACTTACTTACTTCCATTTTATTATTCATAGTTTAACCCCATTTTTTATATCTAGCTGCGCTTAAAAATAAAGGATTCTGCTTCAACCTTACTCCTACTTGGTCAAGGGCATATCCTTGATTTTCCATAATCTGCCGAACCATCTTTCCTAGCATTTGCTTAATGCGGTCGTTTTTTACTTCTTCACCAAATGCCTCTAACAGGCTTGGTTGAAGTGGCTCAAGAGCTGGCTTAGAAAGATATGTTGCAGTTTTCATCATTAGTAGCGCTTCTGGGGATATAAGAAAATTCCATAACGCTTTTCCTAATACGGTATCGGCAATATCAGAAAAACTTCCAGCATCAAATTCCATTCCGTCCTCACATGTTGTTTTGTATATGCTATATATGACATGTAATAAATGACGCGTCAATGGTTTCGATGAAACCCTTTGACCATCCTTTTATGCAACGCCAGACTACCTGCGCCCAGAACGAAATCGAACGCCGCAACGGAACGCCTTTTTGCATACCAATTCATAAGAGCGATTAAGCTGTCGGGCTATCAGTTTGGGTGAGGTAGTTGCTGCAAGTTCTTTCAGAAGGCCTCTCTCATCGTGCGACCAGCGGCGGCCAAAAGTTAACTGATTGCCACGACGCCGGTATTCAGGTGATTGCATATTCACCTCTGTGATTAGCCAATAGCCTCTTCAATTTCCGCCTTGCGCAGCAGGTAAACATCGGTGGCTTTTTCGAGTGTCTCAGCCTCCTTCGCCAGCATTCGTGCCGCGTATTTGTAGCAGCGGTCCAGACCGGCCACGTTTTCCGCTTCAGCTGCAGCGGTGGTGAAATCGGCAAGCAGCTCGTCCGGCGTGCGCGCTGGTGCACTGGTAATCGTCGCCGGGTTAATTTCGCGCTCGGGCTGCTGCGTTTCGGGCTTGCTGTTAATCAGGTTGTTCAGATCCGCACGGCTGCGCGCCGGGGTGATGTCGCGTTCCGCGCGCTGCGCCGGCTCAAACTCATCCGGGGTGTAAACGCCGAGAATCACGTCAGGGCAGTAGAGGCGCGCCCAGTATTTGACGGCCAGATAAGCCAGCTGCTGCTTCGGCGCCGTTTTCCAGAGCGGAGAGTTGCGGGTGGTCACGAACTCCAGATACAGCGGCTCGCCCCAGGTGATTTCCGTCTCGCCGCGCAGCACGGCACCGACCCGGACAAACAGACCGCGTTCATTTGCCGCGTTAGCCGCGCCGGGCTTCAACTTCTCCCAGTCGCCACCGTACTCATATTTGAAGCGACCCTGTACGGCCGTAGAGCTGGTGATGACGGCGTTTACCAGTTGTGCCTCGTAACCCAGCGTGCCGTTAACGAGATGCGTTTTCTGCGCTACTGCATAGGGGTTCATGCCCCACTGCGCAGCCTGCAGCGCGATAGCGAGACAGTCGGCCGGCTTGCCCGCCAGATGTGCCGGAACAGTGGCTTTTCCCAGCGCCATCACTTCAGCGAACGCCTGCAGCTTCTGCAAGCCGGTAGGGCTGAAAATTGCCGCTTTGGTGTCGGCCTCGTTGACAGGCGCGTTTGTGATTTCGTTGCTCATGCGTAATCCTTCCTTTTGGCCCAGTCCGGGCGCGTGATTTCTTCAATGCCGCCCCAGTTACCGGTCAGCATGCATTCGTGATAGGTATTCAGGTCGCGGCGGAAGAGGTCGTAGCCCACGGCAACATCGTCCTCCTGCAGCTGGAAAGTGCGCACCGGATACCGGCCGCAGTCGATCGACTCGCTGACGGCGATGAAAACGAAAAGCGGGTATTCGCCGAAGTGCTTGCTGAAGCCTTCGCGGTAGTAGGCGTCCTGAACGTGATAGCGAAACTCTTCGACGTGGCGAGCGAAGCGGGACATATCAGCCACTTTCTTCACGTCGACGATGACGGGCTGACCAGAGAGAAACTTATCTGGCCGGATCCGGCAAAGCTCGCCGGTCTGCTCATCGTTCCAGTAGATGGACGCCTCTTGATGGCCTTCAGCTTCCAGCAGCCAGCGCGCGGCCGGGTGGGCGAGGGCGCTGGCACGCATAAGCTTCAGTTTGCGGCCTTCCTCGGCATCCATCACCGTCATGCCTAGACCGGCGCAGTCCTGCAGAAAGGCTTTTTCGTTCGCCTTGCCTTCATTGGTCCGGCGGTTAAATTCGGGAGCCACGATGAAGCGGTGATCAAACTCTTCAGGTTCCAGCAGCAGGCAGTGCAGGGCTGTGCCCATATCCAGTGCAGATTTCTTCTCTTCGTCCTCGGGTGCTTCTTTGCGCCACTGAAAGATGGCCGGGTTGATCGCGATGTCGTCCAGCTGCGATTTGCTGATGCCGGGGCCGCTGTGGTACGACTCGTTACTGATGTCGTAATAGATGCCGGGCTCCATCACGCCACCTCATCGAAGCTGTGTCTGCTTTTCCAGATGGCGATCGCCATGTGCCGCTTAGCAACTTTCACCAGCGCATCGCGCAGGAAATTTTCAGCGGCTTCGTACTGCTCGTCGTCTTGGTCGACCAACTCGGCAGCGGGATAATCGAAATGCTTCGGCAGAAACGCACACAGCGCCGTCATCAGCGGGTTAATTTTGTGCTGGTCCATCATCGCGTCGACTTCATCGCCGATGCGCTCTAAATCGGTTTCGGAGAGGTTTTTCATGATCTCTTCGACTTCCTGTTTTGCTCGCCATGAAAGTTTCACTGGTGCGCTCTCCGTAACAACAGCATTGCCATGGCCCACTTCGCGCTGTCGCCGAACAGATGGGCCTCTCGTGAAAGCTCCTGCGCTTTCTGGAAATAGCGAATCTTCATCAGGGTCTCCCTGGCTGTTTCATGGTGTCGGTCAGCCAGCGGCAGATAGTGCGCAGGCGTTCCGTTAAGCGGGTTAACTGGGAAGGATAAAGCTGAGCGGCATCCACGATGGTGCCGCCCGCGATCGCAAGATTCATCGTGGACATCCTTAAATGAGTTGGGGTGGTTTGGTTAAAAAAATGGCCCCTGCATTCCTGCAGGAGCCAAAGGCGAAAAACTCTCATACCGCATTGCGGCTCATTGCACGTCTGGTGCAAATGCACCGTCATGACCTGTCGTAACAGGCCATTGCGGTGTCACTTAAACCACTGGGACGCCAGATAAGCCGCGCCCGCGATTTTGTGCTCATGCTTCGGCTCGTAATCAACGAGGCAGGCCTTGATATTCAAAAGCGCCAGGTTGAGGTTTACGCCTTCCTTAGCAGTCGGGTATTCGCTCTTATCGAGTCCGTTAAAGAACCACTGACTGATGAACTTGTTCCAGCGATTCCCCATCTCTTTGAATTCGCCAGGCGTGTCGTTATAGGCCGGGAGGATTTTCATAGCTTTGCCGCCGAACACGATGTCGAGGCGGTTGATTTCAATCGGCTGCTGCATCACGTATCTCCTGAATTTGGGCGTAAAAAAAGCCGCTTATGCGGCTTGGAATCCTGTCACCTCAACCCGGCAGATGGGGTAGGTGTGCAGTTGCTTTTCAGCGATGATTTGCTGAGCTTCTTCCATGCTGGCGACGTCATCGCAGAACTTAATGTTCTCTTCGCCGTCATCCCATTTGCCAGCCAAAATCGTGTAACAGAGATTCATGGTTCCTCACTTAATGATGTGCGTTGCGTCTTTGCGAACCTTGCGATGCCCGGCGCTGTAAATCGCTACGGCGGGCAGGCACATGGCGCCATCTTCGTGCTTTTCGCGAGGGCTCGGCGCTGATACAGCGCGCGAAACGCGCTCGGCGCTGACGTCAACGCGGGCTTTACCTTCAGCCGCTTCTGCACGGCGTTTTGCGATCAGTTCGCCACGCTTGAGGTAGCGACGGCTGACGCTATTGGTAGCTGCAAACATATTTACCTCCGGTAATTGGCTTAGGTGATTGGATGGCCGGTGCTGTTAACTCATTCGGCATACTGGTTAGAGCGCCCGCACTACCAGTGACTCTGTCTTGAGGCGCCGGTTGGCTACGGCTTGCCATGGGCACTGTGTATACATCGGTCGCGCATCAGCCTGCGCATTCATCCAATCCCAAAGCCAACTGCTCTTTGGTCTCCCACAAGGGCGGGAGAAATAAACCCCATCAATGTTAAAGAGCGATCCAACATCCTGTTGGTTACTGCGTCCTGCTGATGGAAATAATATTCACATATTGTGATTTAATGGTCAATCACGATTTGTGTATAAAATGCGTTTAACACGTTATGTGTATGATTTTGGCGTGAATTTATTTTTGGCGGTGATCGGCAGGCACAAAAAAGCCCGCCACTCGAGGAGAGATGACGGACAACGTGGTAGGAATTTAGTTGTTGATGTGTTCATAGCTGGCATCCGAGCCAGTAATGGTCAGGTTAGCAGTGGTCGCTATATGTGCAAGCGTAAGCGGTTGATTAAATTAGCGTTGCGTTTATAAAAAAGCCCGCACGAGGCGGGCAGAGATGCTGTATATAGTCTTTTTTAGCCCTTGGGGCATGTCTCTTTGGACACTATGTTATCGGCATGGAAGCCGTGAGCTTTAGAGATGGGCACAAAAAGCCCGCTCAATGGCGGGCAAAGTGGTTCAGCACAGGGTTAACCTGCAAATCTCGTACAGCTAACGCGCAACATCCTGTATGCGTGTAGCCTTTACAGGTTAGGAGTGTGAGAGGTCTTGCGATGTGGGAATGGTCCTACAAGTCATGAAGTTAGGATTGTTCTGGCAAGAGGAGTTGGCTTAAAAAAGCCCGCTCTATGGCGGGCAAGAAGACACAAATTCCAATGGGGAAAGCCATCGCACACAGCAAATAATGTGCTTTCAAAGCATAGGCTACTGCCGCTACGTTGCTGTGAAACATAGCGTAGTAATTTTACTCGTCAGGATTACGTTAGTTGATGTACTGAAAAGAAAAAAGCCCGCTCAGTGGCGGGCTTAATGGAATTCTCTATGGCTAGATTTCAATATCTACAATAAAGAACTTGCTGATTGCGCCTTTCCTCACAGATGCTTTGGCGGTGATCTTGACCGCCGCGCTCTCATTGAGTCCGTGATTGAGAAATTTTGCCAGCGAAGCAAGGTAGGGGTTGTCAGAAGCAGATGCGGATGGATCGCTGATTAGGGCCGGGATACGCCTGTCCATATCATCACCTTGCAAAATGACCTTAGCTGTCATTTTGTGGGCATCGAACTCGGTGAGGTAGATTCGGTACTCACGCAGGCCGATAACTTCATCATCATCTAACTGATCGATAATGGCTTTATCTTCTTCGTTTATCACTGCCGGGTTAAATCCACCACCTGAACTGACGCTGATTTTGTTGCAGGTATTGCCAATCGGTGAAACTGCTTGCCTGACGGACGGACGCAACTCAGTAGCCATCTTGTCTATCACGGAGATGAGTCCATCGAGGTTCCTTTGTCTTTGTTTCCGAGAGCCTCAATGGCTTTCTCGAGCGCATCCTTAAGGTATTTCATTTCCTCTTTCTTTTGAGCGTTTTTAGCAAAAATATAGGGTATCAATGCACCAAGTATAGCCCCGGCAGATCCCGAGAACAATTGAGATTGAGTGATGAAATTCATAACAGTATCAAGGGTGAAGCAGTTCGCTTTTGCTTCTTTCGCATATACCTTAACTTCATGACCTGCCGAGTTCTTCGTATATCTTTGCGTAATCGCGAAGGTGCCAGCAGTTGCGAGAATTTTTGAGAAACCCTTTAAAGACTCACCAAGGCAGTTGAGTTCAATCTCATGCTTTTCAGCATCTAAGCCGTCGTATCTAAGCGAAAAGTTAACATCCCGAATACTAGTGTTTTCCATCCTTGCCTCTTTGTTTACCCGAACGTCTCTTCCGGCCACTGAGCCTTAACCACCTTGCCGATAATGCGGATGCTGTGGTCACAGTCCAGAATCCTGTAAGCAGGGTTCAGCGGCACCAGGTAACTAACGCCACCATCCAGCTCGTACTTCTTGAAGGTTGCCTCTGAATCGCCATTCGCCGAAGCAACGCAGAAGTCACCCGTTTCAACCGGTTCGGCCGGATCAACCAGAATCAGCATGCCCTCCGGGAAGCTCGGGCGGACGCCCTGTGGCGCTGTCATGGAATGACCTTTCACCTCTAGCCAGAAAGCGTTCTCACTGGCTTTCTTGGTTGTTGCCACCCATGCCTTAGCATCGCTCGCGGTATAGCTGCCTACTTCTGAGAAGGGTCCAGCCTGGACGTAGGCGAACAATGGGTATTCGTATTGTTTGAAAACAGAATCGGCCTCATCGCCAAACATGATTTTGGCTGGTGATACTCCAAGGGCTGAACCAAGGACTACCGCGTCGTCAGCACTTACCTTACGTGTGCCTAACTCATAATTCCCCAGACGAGACGGAGCTGCCCAACCGCAAAGTTTGGCTAGCTGTACTTGGCTAAGTCCTTTTGCTTCACGTAGGGATTTGATCCTTTCCCCGATTAACTCATGCATTGTTTTCATCCGATAAATTTACCACGGTTCGTGATTGCACTCCGTACACGAATTGAGGTTGACTGTTAATCACATTTTGTGTGTAATGGTTCTGCATTTAATGTTATGGAGGCTGCAATGAACAACATTGCTCAGCAGCGAAAAAAAATCGGAGTTTCGCAAGCTGTCCTGGCGTCAGCCATTGGTTGGGGTCAATCCCGTATCGCCAACTATGAGCTGAACATCCGTACTCCAAGCCTAAATGACTGCCGAGCAATCATTGAAGGCTTAAAAAAATTGGGCTGCAAATGCTCGCTGGATGAAGTTTTCCCACCGTCCAAAGACAAAGCAGCTTAAGCAACACCGCTCTTTAACACTCTGAAACCCGTCCCCGCCCGTGTGGGGAAACCTTAAGTGACTTGCTCACCGCAATGTCACGCAACTTATTCAACGAAAGAGATATTACGTCATGGAAATTGCAAGTTATCGCAAAAAAGCGCGAGAAATCGAAAGTCAGTTACTGAACAAACTGGCTGAACGCGGACAAGGAACTCTGGCGAAAGTGCTTGATATGGATGAAGCGACCATAAGCCGAATGAAGCGCAGATCGGGAATGCAGAAGCACAGCTTCTTCCAGATGATGAGCCTCGCTATGGCTTACCTCGATGTTGTGTCGCCGGAATCTGAAGTGGCGCAAAGACTGCTTCGCATTGAGCAGCTTCTTACCAAAGAAAAGGCCCCGAGCTGCGCGAACAGCTTCGAGGCCTGATGCGAAAAGACTGGATCAATTCACAGGAGTAATTATGAGTAGTTTATCACTGCATTACAAGGCCAAGGACAAAAACGGCACCGAGACAACGGTCAAAAAAACGTTTCTGGTTCCACTGGCTGAGCTGTATATCGAGCCGGGCTATAACGTCCGTGAAATAGACCAGGCGCACGTCGAAGAGTTTCGCGACGCGTTCATCGCCGGCGAGTTTGTCCCGCCTCTGGCTGTTCAGGTAACTGAGCAGGGCATCAAAGTAATCGACGGTCATCACCGCTATCACGGCGCGCTGCTGGCGACAGAAGCAGGCCATGAGATTGCGCGCCTGGAGTGCAAAGACTTTTCCGGTACCGAAGCCGATCGCATCGCGTTCATGGTTACCAGCAGTCAGGGTAAACCGCTCACCTCGCTGGAGCGCGCTGCAGCATATCAGCGCCTGGCTAATCAGGGTTGGTCGACCTCAGAAATCGCCAGCAAGGTGAAACGCTCTGTTGGCGACGTTGATCATCACCTGCAGCTGCTTGCCTGCGGTGATGAGCTGATCGCGATGGTGAAAGCGGGCGAAGTTGCTCCGACGACTGCAGTGGCTCTTTCTCGTGAACACGGGCCGAAAGCTGACAGTGTTGCCCGTGAGCAGATGGAGAAGGCCAAAGCGGCCGGGAAAAAGAAACTGTCCCGTAGCGCAGCAATTCCTCAGTTCAGCGCGGGAAAAGCGCGGCGCCTGGTAGAGTTGCTGGTTGATGCTGAGTTCGATCGCGATGGTGGCTTTGACAGTCTGATTCTTTCGCACGGCACGGCTGAAGAGATAAAGCGGATCATCGCTGAATATCGCGCTGGCATACCGGCGGGCGGGGGCGGCGATGAATCTGGCTTATGACAATGTATCACCAATCAGGCCCGAACTCCGGGCCGTGGAGCGTCGCGTGGCAGATCTGGAGGACGGATACACGCGCATCGCCAATGAACTGCTTGAGGCTGTCATGCTGGCTGGAATGACACAGCATCAGCTTCTGGTTTTCATGGCCGTTATGCGCAAAACATACGGCTTCAACAAGAAAGTTGACTGGGTGAGCAACGAACAGCTCTCCCAGCTTACAGGTATGTTGCCGCACAAATGCTCAGCAGCAAAAAGCGCGCTGGTGAAGCGAAATATCCTCACTCAGGAAGGGCGGCTGACGGGCATAAACAAGGAGCTAAATGAGTGGAAAAACGAGCCTTACCCGAAAAAGGTAAACTTACCCGAATCAGGTAAGAAATGTTTACCCGAATCAGGTAACGGGTCTTACCCGAATCGGGTAACCACAAAAGACACTATTACAAAAGACAAAAAAGACATTAAACAAACGTCCGAGAATTCTGGCGAATCCTCTGACGAGCGTCTGAAAAGTCTTCCTGTCGTCCGACCTGAAGCAGCGGTTCATTCACCGAGGGGCGATAAGTGGGGAACCGCTGATGACCTTCTGGCCGCTCAGTGGATATTCAGCCGGGTTCAGGTGATCACCCCGACAGCACAGCAACCCAACTGGCCTGCCTGGGCAAACGACATTCGTCTGATGCGCGATTCCCTGAAAGTCAGCCACCGGGAAATTTGCGAAATCTTCACCTGGGCGAACGGCAATCAGTTCTGGCAGACCAATATCCTCAGCCCTTCGAAGCTGCGAAAGCAATGGGCGACCCTTAAAGCGCAGATGAGCCAGCCGGCTCGCAACGCGCCATCCAGTTCACAGCAACAGATTCCACACTGGAACGACCGCAGAGAGTGGGAGGAAAATTTCATATGAGAAATCTCGTAGCCGCAATAAACAACCGCGACAGCAGCGCTCTGGCCCGCATGGCTGGTGACGGCCCGCAGCCGGTAGATCGTGGCGTTAACGAAACCGTTGAGCGCCTGGTCGACATGCTGTTCATGAGCCTCAAGCAGGTGTTTCCCGCATCGGTCAGCACGGCGCTGAAAGACCCGCGTGACGAAGCCTCAGCCAAGCGTCAGTGGATCGCTGCCTTCGCCGAAAACGACATCAGCACGAAGCAGCAGCTGTCGACCGGCATGAAGCACGCTCGGGCCAGTGCCTCGCCGTTCTGGCCGTCGCCTGGACAGTTTATCGAGTGGTGCAAGCAGGGCGAACTTCGATCCGCTGGTCTGCCGGACGAAGACGGCCTGTATGACATGGTGATGAAATACTCCGCCCGCCGCGGTCTGATCGACAGCCCCGAGGCGTACCCGTGGGAAAGCAACGCCGCATACTGGATGGTCACTGGCCTGTATAGCACCATGCGCGCCAACAACCTCTCCGAGTCTGAGCTGCGCGCAAAATGCCGCGCCGAGCTTCGCAAAATGGCGTCGCGCATCAAGTCTGGCGAAGAAATTCCCCCACCGCGCGCGCAGCTGGAAAAGCTCTACATGCCTACCGCCAGCGAAAAGGCCCTGGACAACGTTGCCCGGCTGAAAGCTCTCGTCAGGAAAGGGAGGTAATCATGAGCGAAAACATCAGAAGCAGTTTCGAGCGTTTTTATCACAGCGTTCACGGCGACAAGCACAGCATGACCCGATCGCACCTCGGCTATCAGGATGAGACTGTCGATCGCGCGTTTTTCTTCTGGCTGGCCGGACGGGAAGGAGCAAGGGTATGACGCAGGTTATCCAGCTCGTTATCGAGCCACCAAAACTTCGCCAGGCGCGGAACCTGACGCTGGCGATCATGAATCTCGCCCAAAAGGGCACGCTGACGCCGGAGCAGTATCAGGCGCGGATTGAGGCCGTGGGCATCCTGGCACAAGAGGCGCATGACGTAATCGTTGCTGCTGAATGTGAAACCCAACATGAGACCCGCAAGCATGGAGATACCGAAAGACGGCATACGCCTTCATAAATCGAACTTCAGCGCCATCGGGCAACAGCTTCAACCTCTGCTCGATTCCGGCGACTGCTACCGCCTCATCTTAAAGCCCTGGCGGGACAAGAGAAGCCTTTCACAAAATGCCCTTTCCCATGTTTGGTACGAACAGCTTAGCGAATACCTCATTCGCCGCGGCAAAACCATCGCTACCAAAGAGTGGGTCAAAGACGCCATGAAGCATACGTATCTCGGCTATGAGCAGCGGGAAATGGTCGATGTTATCACCGGCGAGAAAACCACAATCAGTTCGCTTCGCCACACCTCAGATCTGGATACGGGAGAGATGCACTTCTTCCTGACGCAGGTAGAGGGTTGGGCTTTAAACATCGGCTGCAAACTGACGGTGCCGGCCGACAGCGAATACATGAATCTGAAGGAAAAACAAAATGGGTAAAGCCATTGTTCAAACCATTCCCGAACTTCTCGTTGAGACGCGAGGGAACATGGCAGCAGTTGGCCGCATGACAGGCATCGCCCGTCAGACGGTGAAGTGTTACGCACGCGACGTTGATGGAAAAAAACATGCGATCGTCAACGGCGTTCTGATGGTCGCGCAGGGGAATCGTGGTCCGAGGAAAAAGGGAGAGTCTGATGCAAAAGACATGGTTCACTCATGATCCGGTAGATACCGACACCGCCAACGAACTACTTTCACGCTACGCCGCCCGCAACATCCAGACCCAAAAGACACTCGCTACCGATCCACGCCTCTGGCTGGTCAGCGCGCTGCTGCCCGAGGGAAACCGCGAACCACGGAGAGACACAACCTATGAGCACAAATGTTGGGCGTAAGCGCTGCTGTAGTTGCAACACCGTTCTCACCAGTGAGGACAAACACCGCTTCGGGCTCAACTGTGAAATCTGCGAAGAAGACACCTGGTATTACGAGCACTTCGACTATGTCCCTGTCCACACCATCTGGCGATACGTCTGCTATCAGCTGCGCTGGCTGCGGTTCAGCATTGCCGCTGGACTGGGTATATGCCTGCGCCCGCTGTTGCGCTGGCTGGATGCAAGGCGACAACCTGAGAATGCACGGAGGGAGCGATGAGGAAGATCAGGCGCCGCTGCAAAAACCCTGACTGCCGCGAATGGTTTAATCCTGCCTTTCAAAATCAGTGGTGGTGCAGCGCAGAGTGTGGAACCGTAATCGCACTTGCTAAGCGGGAGAAAGACCGGCAGAAAGCGAAACAGGAAGCAGAACGACGACGAAGAGAACAGACCCAGCAGGAAAAGCGCCACACCAAAATCCGCAAGTTAGCAGTACAGCCCCTCAGTTACTTCCATAAGCAAGCCCAGTCCGCCTTCAACGAATATATCCGCACTCGCGACGCAGAAGCGCCTTGCATCAGCTGCGGACGATTCCACGATGGAAAGTATGACGCTGGACATTACCGCACCCGCGGCGCGTCACCGGCCACCCGTTACGACGAAAGCAACTGTCATAAGCAGTGCGTTCCCTGTAACCAGCACCTCTCCGGCAACATCGAGAACTACACGCCAAACCTGATTAAGAAAATCGGGCAGGCTGCTTTCGATCGCCTGATGGGGCCGCACCCGGTGAAGAAGTGGACGCGGGAAGAGTTGCAGGAACTGGCAGCGCACTACCGGCAGAAAACCAGAGAGCTGATCAAGCAGAGGAGCGAAGCAGCATGAGCCTTGAAGCAACCGTGAAGTACCACTTCCCGAAGGGCCAAAACTTCAGCGGCACGGCGCCACAGACATCGCCTGACGCGATGACCGGGACCGACTATGTAGCTGCCATGGGCATGACGCAAAGCCGCGCGCCGCTGGGTTATGCAGCCTTTATGGGTAAGGTGGGAGTAAGCGAGAACGACGCCCGACGCGCCGTATCCCTGTTAACTGATTTTGCACTGCAGACCTGCGATCGGGTTGCCGCCCTTCGCAAGCTTGAAACTGATATTAAACCAGCTGTGATGCAAGTGCTCGCAACTTACGCCTACCTCGATTACTGCCGCAGCGCCGCCAGCGTTAAGCCGTGCGAGTGTTGCAATGCCACCGGCTTTATCGCCGCGGAAGTCGTGACGATGAAGTCGATGCTGTCGGGCGCAGGCCGACGCGAAGTGCGTGAGCAGGTCCGGGTGCGCTGCAAAACATGCGCCGGCAAAGGCGTTGTGTCTTCGGCGTGCCGTGACTGTAACGGGCGAGGGCGCGCAGTAATGCGCAAGGAGTCCGAACGGCAGGGCGTGCCGGTGATGGGAGACTGTAAGCAGTGCAGCGGAAGAGGGTTTGAACGTATTCCTTCAACTGCAGCATATCGCGCGATCAGCAGCATTACCGATTCAATAAGCCTGGCTACGTGGGAGAAGAGCGGCAAGCAGTTTTATGAAACGCTGATTGGCAAACTGGAGACAGAAGAGTCATGGGCAAATGCGGCACTGAATAAGGTGACCGCGTAGAGCCAAATAAAATAGCCTGTTATTTTATCGCAGGCTATTTACTTTTCCGGAAGTCAGGGATATAGTTCCAAACAGTGAAAGCTACGTCTTGTTGTTGAGCGGCAACAAAACAGTCTGCAGTTTCTGAGTGGACACTAAAAAGTCCTGCGGTTTAATGCCGTGGGGCTTTTTTTTGGCCTGAATTTGGGTGAGAAGCACAGCGGTAGTGCGTTCGGCTGTTAACCGATTGGTCGCAGGTTCGAATCCTGCCCTGCCCGCCATATAACCTCCCTGGCTGACCAGGCGGGCAGTTACCGAGATTTGCGTCAGGGGCCAAAAAAAAGCCCGCATACCGAAGGGGAAGCAACAGTAAGCGGGTAAAGATTCAAGTTTCACTCTGTCAACTTTCAAGGATTGACGGGTGAAAGTTAGCAGTCATGATTTTTGCCTTTGTGCAAAAAATGCTAACCCATTAAATTTAGTAAAAAATTCACAAAGGCTCGCTTCGGCGGGCCTTTTCTTTTTTCGCCCGCGGTTTGCTCCCGCATCCAATCACCCCGAGACCTTCAGAAACGAACCTGAGAACGCTGGCTTGCTGGCGAGCTTTCGGGTGCCCGCGTTCTGAGCAACAGGTTCGTCTCTAAAGGAATACGCTATGAATGCCAATAACTTGATTTGGAGTAAATATTTTGAGATCGACGAGTCCTCAAAATCCGGATTGAGATGGAAAATTGATAGGCGCGCCGGAGTTAAGGCGGGAGATATGGCTGGATATATACAGGTAGATTCCCGAACCAGCTATTACCGAGTTAGTTTTTTGGGTAAAGGTTATCGCGTACATCGAATCGTGTATGAAATGGTATCAGGCATCCCAATTCAACCGGGCATGCAAGTAGATCACATTGACGGCAATGGATTAAACAATGCCTTCTCCAATCTTAGGCTCGTAGATGGTGCGGTAAATAACCGGAATAAACGCGCATATAAAATCGATAAATCAGGCGGAGACCTCCCATCAGGGGTTAGATACTGCCGAATTAGAGATGTGTACCTGGCTGCCGTTTCTACCTTAAGCGGGGTACAAAGTGTTAAGTATTTTGGTGTCTCGAAATACGGCGATCAAGAGGCCCGGCGGCTAGCCATTAATTATCGGCGTGAAGCAATTGAAGAACTTAATAAATTAGGCGCTGGATATACTGGCCGCCACGGTAACTAATTAAAAATAACCCACACCCTTACCTGCGCTTTCGCGGGCGATTTTTATCCATAAAAAAATCCGCACTCAGGCGGATTCTTCAACGTTGGCTACGCAACGGCAGGGCGGTGCTTTTTTCTCTCGACAAGATTAAAGCTAACCGGGCTTGCTCAGTTCAGAAAGTAGACAATTCCTAATTGAGCCAGCTCCCTCAAAAACCGAGGGGGTCACATGAGTATCGATATGAGCAAACTGGCTTCGGGCGCAGCGTATGGCGCGTCAGCCGGGACGATTGCCAACGGTCTTCTGACCCGGCTTAGTCCCGATGAGTGGAGCGCTGTAGGCGTCCTGGCCGGTATTCTGGTCGCCCTGCTAACGCTCGGCATCAACTGGTATTACAAACGCAAAGCCACACTGGCGCAGATTAAGGCGCTCCAGCGCTGGCCCACCGCGCCTGGCCTCACCGAGGAATAACCCATGGCAATGTCAAACTCACTGCGGAACAAGCTGATCGCTGCTGCAGGTGGCGGAGCCATGCTTATCGCTACGGTATTCCTTGGCGGTAAGGACGGTGTAGAGGGGCGGGTGTACGAGCCCTACAAAGATGTTGCCGGAGTCTGGACGGTCTGTGATGGCCACACCGGCACCGACATCATCAAAGGCAAGAAGTACACCGACCGCGAATGCGATCGCCTTCTTTGGAATGACCTGCAGCCGGTAAAGAAGACGGTTGATAGCCTGGTCAAAGTGCCGCTGAATGAATATCAGCGTGCCGCGCTTTACAGCTTCACCTACAACGTTGGCTCCGGTGCGTTTTCTAAATCGACGCTGCTGAAGAAACTCAACGCAGGCGATCAGGATGGTGCATGCGAAGAGCTGCGTCGCTGGGTGTATGCGGGTGGCATGAAGTTCCGTGGTCTGATGAACCGGCGCGACATGGAGCGCTCAATGTGCCTTGCGGACGGTCCAAATGACATTTAGCTGGCGAACGCTGATTATCGGCCTGCTGTTGGTGGCATTGATAGCAGTTTGTCGGGTGGCTTATTTCTACCACGGTAAATACGCTGCCGCAGACAACCTGGCGACTGAACGTCAGCAGACCATTGATGACATGCAGGTGCGCCAGCGTGACGTAGCCGCGCTTGATGCGAAATACACGAAGGAGCTAGCCGATGCTCAGGCAACTATCGATCAGCTGCATGATGACGTTGCTTCTGGCAAGCGTCGGCTGCAGCTCAACGCCACCTGTACGAAGCAATCCACCTCCGGCGCCGCCGGCATGGATGATGCAGCCAGCCCCGGACTTACTGACTCCGCTGAACGGGATTATTTCACCCTCAGAAGTCGAATCGAGCTCGCTGGCAAGCAAATAGCCGGTTTGCAGCAGTACATTAATGAGCAATGCCTGAAGTGATCACCACAGGGCGCATTTGCGAGTGCGCCCGATGATGCTTAAGTTAATCAAAGTCATTAGACGCCAAAGCTAACCTTTGTGGCTCGACGGATTAAGGCGGAAATTATAATCATTAACTTAATACGGTTAGGTGTTGCTGGATCACTAAGTTTATGAACGCTACGACTTGAACCATCGGTATTAAAAAATTCCGCACCTTCTTCAGATAAATGATGACTCTCTCCACATTGAATGCTTTTCACGTGAGTGGAAAGTGATTCAAGAACGGACTCGTCAATTAGCTCATTATCGATTCTATGGGCTAGCTTATTGCGCATCGTATTAAGCCGATCCATAGCTTTATATGCTGGTAGTGGTAGGCCTAATTTCAGCGCTAGACCCAACTTTGATTGATAATTTAGCCTCAAAATCACTTTGTCAGTCGGTTCTGCTGAGAACATATCGATGTTGTTTACCGCTGCAGATATGAAAGCCTCAAGAAAGCTTTCCGTAACCAAGTGCATACGCAAAACAACGCCTATTTCGTCACTACTCTCTGAAGACGATATAAGCGCATTAGCAACAGACTGACGGCCAAACAACGTTTGGAAGATTTCAAAGTTCATCGACACCACCTAAAGGGTAAGATTTCAATGGCACTCACCGACAAACAAGAGATGTTCTGTCGCGAGTACCTCATCGATTTGAACGCCACGCAAGCGGCCATTCGGGCGGGGTACAGCGAAAAGACCGCCAACGAACAGGGCGCGCAAAACTTAGCGAAACTTAGTATCGCGCAACGCATCATTGAACTCAAAGCCGAGCGAAACGAAAGGATAGAGGTAAACGCAGATTACGTGCTGCGTCGCCTCATCGAGATTGATGAGATGGACGTTCTCGACATTCTCCTCGCTAACGGCGAACTAAAGCCGATCGCACAATGGCCCAAAGTCTGGCGCACGACCCTGTCGGGCATGGACGTCATCGAGATGGCCGGTGACGCAGCCGGGCTGCTGAAGAAAATCAAATGGCCGGATAAGGTCAAGAACCTCGAACTGCTTGGCAAGCACGTCACAGTGCAGGCATTCAAAGACAACGTTAAAAACGAACTGGTCGGCCCTAACGGGTTGCCGCTGGCTGCGCCTACGTTCGTTGTTAGCTTCGGAGCGGATGATGACGACAGCGGAGAAGAGACTTAGCTTCGCGCCCAAATTCAAACCTCTCTTTAAGCCCATTCGCTACAAGGTATTCCACGGTGGTCGCGGCGGCGCTAAATCATGGGGGATTGCCCGCGCGCTGGTCGTCATGGCCGCCTCCAAAAAGCTCCGTGTTCTCTGTACCCGCGAGGTGCAGAACTCGATCAAGGATTCAGTGCACAAGCTGCTAAAAGACCAGATTGAGATGCTCGGGCTAAACCCGTGGTTCCGCATCACCAACGAGACGATCACCAGCGCCTGCGGCAGCGAGTTCCTGTTTAAGGGGCTGCGATTCGATCCACTGGGCATCAAATCGACTGAGGGCGTGGACATCTGCTGGGTGGAAGAGGCTCAGTCTGTCTCCGCCGATTCGTGGGATATATTGGTGCCGACCATCCGTAAAGAGGGTTCGGAAATCTGGGTATCGTTTAACCCCGGCGAAGAGAAAGACCCGACCTACCAGCGATTCGTGGTTAACCCACCTGACGACAGCATCACGGTTGAGGTGAACTACTACGACAACCCGTATCTGCCCGAGACGCTTCGCAAAGAGATGGAGTACTGCAAACGGGTAGATTACGAGGCGTACGAACACGTCTGGCTGGGCAAACCTAAGTCGATATCTGAGGCGGTTATCTTCAAGCAGCGTTATCGCGTTGAAGCGTTCCCTGATGACCTCTGGCAGCAGGCCGATCGGTTGTTCTTCGGCGCTGACTTCGGTTTCGCCAACGACCCGAGCACGCTGATCCGCATGTTCATGCTGGGCACAAAGCTATACATCGAATATGAGGCCTATGGCGTCGGCGTAGAGCTCGACGAAATGGCGCAGTTTTACGATTCAGTCCCCGAGGCGCGCCGCTGGCCGATCAAAGCCGACAGCGCGCGACCGGAGACAATCAGCCACATCGGCCGGCAGGGTTTCAGCATTGACGCCGCGGCGAAGTGGAAAGGCAATGTGGAGGATGGCATCACCTACCTGAAAGGGTTTGAGGAAATCATCATTCACGAGCGTTGCAAGCACACCGCCGACGAGTTCCGGCTCTACTCCTACAAAGTCGACAAGAAGACCAACGAGATTCTCCCGGTCATTGTCGATGCACATAACCACTGCATAGACGCCATACGCTACGGGCTGGACGGTTACATCACCAGCTCAGACAGCCTTGGCACTTGGGCGCAACTTGGCAGAGGCTGAACATGTCCGAAACACAAAACGTGTCGCAGCCTGTACCGACGCGTGACAGCTATGAAAACTTTGTCGCCCGCATGGGCGTTAACGAATCGAACCAGTCCGGCGCTGGCACTTACCGCAACAACTGGACGTCACGTAACCGGCTGCTGATCGAGCAGGCTTACCGGTCGTCCTGGCTGGTGGGTGCAGGCGTCGATGCCATTCCCGATGACATGACCCGCAAGGGCGTCACCATTACCTCCAAGCTGGAAGACGGCCGCAAGAAGCAGCTCGATAACGCCTGGGATGAGATGGCGCTTTGGGAAGCGCTCAACGACACGCTGAAGTGGGCGCGCCTCTATGGCGGCGCTGTAGGCGTCATCCTGATTGACGGTCAGAACTACTCGACGCCACTTCGCATCGACGCTATCGCACCGGGCGCATTTAAAGGCGTGATGGTGATGGACCGCTGGATGCTTAACGCAACCACTGAGCGGCGCGTAACTGAGCTGGGGCCGGATTTCGGCATGCCTGAATTCTACCGTGTCGTAACTTCGGCAACCGGCATCCCGCCGTGGCGTATTCATCACTCCAGGCTGATCCGCTTCGACGGCATCCCGCTACCTTATCAACAGCGTCTGACCGAAAACGACTGGGGCATGTCGGTGATTGAGCGCTGTTTCGATCGCCTGCTGGCATTCGACAGCACCACTCAGGGCGTTGCTCAGCTCATCTACAAAGCTCACCTGCGCACCTACAGCATCAAAGGGCTTCGCTCCCTGCTGGCTATGGGCAAAGACAATCCGGCCTTCAAAGGGCTGATGTCGCACATGGATATGATCCGCCAGTACCAGAGCAACGAAGGCATGACGATTATGGACGCCGAGGACAAGTTCGAGGCGCACACCTATTCGTATGCAGGGCTAAGCGATGTGTTAGCGCAGTTCGGTCAGCAAGTGTCCGGTGCGTTTGGTATCCCGCTGGTCCGCCTGTTCGGCCAGTCTCCAGCTGGTTTCTCAACGGGTGACACTGACCTGTCGAACTACTACGACAACGTGTCGACACAGCAGGAGCGCAAACTACGGCGCCCGATCCGCAAACTGTTCGAAGTGCTCCACATGAGTCTGTTTGCTCAGCCGCTGCCGGATGACTTCACGTTCGAATTTAACGAGCTCTGGCAAACGCCGGACAGCGAGCGTGCGGATACGGCTAACAAGGTCGTCGACGCCACGGTGAAAGCCGTCGATGCTGGCCTGATGACCGAGAAAGCTGGCGCGCAGCACTTGCAGGAAACGGCCCGCGTAACCGGCCTGGGCGGCACCATCAGCGACGAGGATATTGATAATGCCAGTGACATCCCGGCGCCGACGGAGGCCGACCTCGATAACGTCGAAACCGCCGAACCTGAAGCGCGCCGAGACGCAGCTGCGAACACAGCTACGACAGATAGCGCGTACGGTGGGGGCAATCGTCGAGGGTTCGTACGATGGTTCAAACGATAGCGTCACCGACATCATGGACCGGCTGGAGCGCTATGCCGATCTGATTGAGCCATGGGCTGAGGCAGTATCGAGCCGCCTGATAGGCACGCTGGAAGTCGCAGACGATGCAATGTGGCGTGACAGGTCACAGCGTATTTCTGCCGGACTGCGTGACCTGATGAACTCCGGCACCGGCGCGGTAACGCGCAGCATCATCGACGAACAGGTTAAGCTGTTCAAATCGCTTCCCCTGCAGGCTGCCGACCGCGTTTACGACATCCACAATCAGGCGATTGAGGCCGTGGAGTCCGGTAAGCGCTCCAGCACGCTGAAGCAGGAAATCATGCGCACCGGCGAAGTGACTGAAGCGCGGGCCCGAACGATTGCCCGCACTGAGGTTGGCCGGGCATCAACTGCAATCACCCAAGCGCGCTCTGTAGCAATCGGTTCTGAGGGTTATATCTGGCGAACTGCTGAGGATGGAGATGTTCGTGATTCGCATGACAGGATGAATGGGAAATATGTTCGCTGGGATTCGCCACCAACAATCGACGGTATGACCGGTCATGCCGGGCAGTTCCCGAACTGCCGCTGTTACCCTGAAGTTGTATTCCCTCACTCGAATGTATTTGCGTCTAACTCTCGACAGACTCTTGATGGATTCAATATTGCATCTGTTAAAGGTAAATCTGTGAGGGTCAAATTTAAGGCCTAACGATGCAATATTTCTTTACTACGCGCCTCGGCAACACTCGTTTTGAGATGGCCGATGGCTCGCTGTTGTGCAAAGACGTGCCGATCGCACGCACCGGCGCGCAGGTCTACGACGAAAGCGAACTTGAAGGGCTAATCGGCGATGAGGATGGCGAGATCGTCGTCACCCGCGACGCTGACGAAGTGTTCCGGCCTGAAACGCTCGCCTCCTTCGAAGGCATGGCCTTCACGCTGGGCCACCCGAAAGACATGGTCAATCCGGGCAACTGGAAAGACTACGCCCACGGGCATATTCAAAACGTTCGCCGCGGCACCGGCGACCAGTCCGATCTGATGCTGGGCGACATTCACATCAAAACCGCCGAAGCCATCCAGCAGGTAATGAACGGCCTCGAGCAGATTTCTATGGGCTACGACGCTGACTACGAGCAGAAGGGGCCGGGTCAGGCGCGACAGCACTCAATTATCGGTAACCACTGTGCGGGCGTTCCTAACGGCCGTGCGGGTATTCGTTGTTCAATTGGAGATAGCTCATTCATGACTACCAAAAATCAGGGCTGGTTTAGCCAGCTGAAGCGGGCGATTAAAACCAAGGATGCCGATAGCCTGGCTGATCTGGTTGATAATGCGCCATCAGAACTGGTCGAGCCAAGCCTTGATTTGGCGCGGGCAGTAAACATCACTATCAACCCCGCGCAGCCGTTGCCGCCGAATAAAGAGCTTGGCGGCCTGACCACTGATGAAGATGGTGAAGGCGGCTCGCAGACTAACAGCGAGCTTGAAGCGAAAGTCGATGCACTGGCGCTTCTGGTTCAGCAGCTGATCAATCCGACCTCTACGGCAACCGTCGACAGTGACGATCCGGAGGAGAAGGAAGAGAAAACTCGCGCAACTACCGATGCTGCTTACCATCAGGGCATCGTGGCGCGCGCAGAGCTCATCCTGCCGGGCGTGAAACTGCCGGAAGGCGGCAAGCTGGCGGCGTTTAAGCGCTCCACCATGGATGCAGCATTTAAAACGCCGGAAGGTCAGGCGCTGCTAGCTCCTCTGGTTGGCGCATCACCGGACTTCAGCAAAATGCCTAAGGCAACGCTGGACGCGGTATTTGTATCCGCCAGCGAAATCGCCAAAGCGCGTAACAGCGCGCCAGCTTCTGCGTCGCGTGCTTCGTTTTACGACTCATCGAACAAAAACTCTCCGGCTGCTCTGAACAAGGCATTCGCCGCCCACTGGAATAAATAAGGGAAAACCCATGGTTGCATACCTGTACCGGATGCCAGTCGGCATCGCCGGGGCTATCTCACGCCCGCAAGACCTGACCACCGAGCCGGTGATTCTCAATGCCGCGAACACTTTTAGCCAGTACGGCCTCGCCGGTAAATACAGTGCGGATGGCAAATTCATCCCGCTGGCGGCATCGGACGAAGCTACGGTCATCACCGGCCTGTACGTGCGTCCTTACCCGACCACCTCTACGCCTGACATGGCGCGACAGGTTGGCGCAAATGCCAATTTCACTGGTGATGTGATGAAGCGCGGTTACATGACCGTGAACATCGGCAGCACCGCAGTTGGCCTGACCAAAGACGCGCCGGTTTATGTGCGCAACGCCAACCCGACCGACGCCAGCCCGCTGGGTGCAATTCTGGGCGCGGCTGTCACAGACGAAACCGTCGTGCTGCCGAACGCCGTTTTCACTGGCGCAGGCGATGCCGCTGGCAACGCTGAAATCGCATACAACATCTAAGGGAAACGCTAAATATGTACACTTTTGACCAAGCCACTCTCGACGGCACTGGCGCTTTCCTGGTTGGCGAACTTGAGCGCCTCGATCAGGAACTGAACATGCCGCTGGTCGGTTACACGTGGTCGCGCGATATCCAGCTGCGCGAAGATGTGTCGATCGCCGATGACATCAGTTCTTTCACCAACTCCACCTTTGCCGCTGCCGGCACGCCGAACCCGAACGGTAAAAACTGGATCGGCAAAGACTCCACCGCCATTGCTGGCCCGAACGTCGACATCGCAAAAACCGGCTTCCCGCTGACCCTGTGGGGCATGGAACTGGGCTGGACCGTTGTCGAGCTGGCCGCCGCTGCAAAAGTCGGTCGCCCGATCGACACGCAGAAGTACGACGCTATGCAGCTGAAATGGAACATGGACACCGACGAGCAGGTTTATCGCGGTGACAGCCAGCTGGGCGTGAAAGGTCTCCTCAACTACAGCGGAGTGGCATTCACTAACGCCCCGAAGACGTGGGCAACATCTACGCCTGACGAAATCCGGGCGTCAATCAACCTGCTGCTCTCCAATGCCTGGGCTGCATCTGGTTACACCATCGTCCCGCGTGACCTGCTGCTGCCGCCTGAGCAGTTCGCTCTGCTGTCCAGCATCATCGTATCCTCAGCCGGTAACCAGTCGCTGCTGACCTACCTGCGCGAGAACACGATCGCCTTCCATCAGAACGGCGTGCCGCTGAACATCCGCGCGGTGAAATGGCTGAAAGGTGCTGGCACCGGCGGCACTGACCGCATGATGGCTTACACCAACGACAAAAAGTTTGTGCGCTTCCCGATGGTTCCGCTGCTGAGCGTGCCGGTGCAGTATCGCGGCATTTACCAGCTGACCACCTACTACGGCAAGCTGGGCGCAGTTGAGTCTCCGTACCCGGAAACCATGGCGTATCTGGACGGCATCTAACCAATCCGACCCCGCAAGGGGCCAACAGGAGCAGCAAATGGCTAAGAAGACGATTCGCGTCCATACCCCGTTTAACTTCACCTCTGAAGATGGCACCAGCCAGCGCTTTGAGGCCGGCGAGCATACCGTTGATGACAAGGTTGCCGATCACTGGTTTGTCACCGCGCACTCTGACGTTACCGGCAAGGCGAAAGCCAGCGCTGACACGAAAGAGTTTCAGGCACAAATCAACAGCCTGACCGCGCAGCTGGAAGAGAAAACCAAAGCGCACGGCGATCTGCAGCAGTCGGTAGCGGAGAAAGACCAAATCATTGCCGACCTGACCGCGCAGCTGGCAGCCCTGCAGGTGCCCGTAACTGAACCGGTAACGGAAGGTAATGCTGATGGCAAGAAACCGAAATCTGCCGACAGTAAGTGATTTTCGCCGCGACTTCCCGCAGTTCAGTGACGACACCAAATATCCCGACGCAGTAATCGAGTTCCGACTTAACCTCGCAGACATGCTGATTGACGGCTCCGCCATGGGGAACATGTTCCCTTATCTGGCAGAGCTGTTTGTCGCGCATTACATGGTGCTGAATGCCGCAGATACGGCGGCCGGCGCGCTGGGTGGTGCTGGTGGCACAACGAGCGGTGTGGTTGCGTCCAAGTCGGTGGATAAAGTCAGCGTGAGCTACGACAACAGCGCGACGCTCAATGCTGATGCGGGCTTCTGGAACTTCTCCCGTTACGGCGCGGAGTTCTGGCAGCTGCTGATGCTCTTCGGGTATGGCGGTGTTCAGCTATGAAATCAGGCCTGACCATTCGCGCCGACACGGCGCAAAGCATTCTGGACGCCCTTAAAACCCTCGCTAACAAGGATGTTCTGGTGGGCATCCCGGAGTCGAAAGACGAGCGCGATGATGGCGACATCGGGAATGCGGCGATCGGCTACATCAACGAGAACGGGTCGCCGGCGCAGAACATTCCGCCGCGGCCCCATCTCAAGCCCGGCGTGAAGTCGGTCGAGCAGGATTTCATGCCTCACCTGAAGGCGGCCGCGCAGAAGGCGCTGGAAGGTAATGCGGAAGGGGCAGTGACGTCCCTCGACCGCGCCGGAACGGTGGCAGCCAACGGGGTGAAGCGGTACATCACCATTACTGGATTCACTCCCCTGGCTGACGCCACGATCGCCAACCGTCTGCGCCGGGGCCGCACTGGTAATAAGCCACTCATCGACACCGGCGAATACCGCCGCTCAATCACGCACGTTGTGAGGGATAAAGATGCCGACACTTGATGTAACTGACGTTCTGCTGTCGCCTGAATTTCTCGATACGACGCTCGTGGTAAAGCGCAATGAGCAGACGGTCGATGATGATGGCTTTCCCAAAAACATCACCACTGAGACCCCTTTCGGTGGCGTGGTGACGGTTGACCGTTCACTGGAAACCCGGCGCATGCAGGCCGGCCAGGTGATTAATGGCGCAATCCTGATTATCACCACCTACCGCCTGAGCAGCGGCAACACCGGCATTGATGCCGACATCGTGACTTATCGCGGCCGCGACTATCGCGTGACCTTTGTCGATCCGTACACGGCTTACGGCGCCGGTTTCGTCCAGGCGCACTGTGAGCTGCAGCCGTTTGATGGAGGCCCGCGTGAGTAACAGCAGCACATCAGCCGGATATCTGACGCCCGTCAGCGCGCCGCAGGCATATGACGAAACGCTGGAGCGTGAACTCAGCCAGTGGGTGCGGGCATTATCGGGCCTGCCGGCTGGGATGGTTCGCCCGCGCTGGACAGCGACTCAGGCGGCAATACCTGCAGCGGACGTAGACTGGTGCGGATTAGGCATTATCGGCTTCATTGCTGACGATGGTCCCGCATTTGTGCGGCAGACCGATGACAGTAATCAGCTGTGGCGTCATGAGGTGATCGAAACGCTCGCCTCGTTTTATGGCCCGCAGAGCCAGTCTATAGCGACGCTGTTCCGTGACGGGCTGACCATCGAGCAAAACAACGAAACCCTCAAACAGAATGAGCTGTCACTCGCTGATTACAGTGAACTGACTGCTTTCCCTGAGCTTATCAACAATCAGTGGGTGCGCCGGTACGACATCACTGTGCGCCTGCGCCGCAAAATCATTCGCACGTACGGGGTCCGTTCCATCATCACTCCCAACGTCACCATTACTGGAGATTAATAAATGGCGGGATTATCCGTTAGTCGCATCTCAGATGTGACGGTTACCCTTTCGGCTAAAGCAGCCCAAGGGCGAAATTTTGGTTCGATGCTTATCCTTGGCGCATCGACAGTCATCCCGATCAAGGAGCGCCTGCGCATTTATGAAAGCGCTGATGATATTGGTGACGATTTCGGCATTAACAGCGAAGAATATAAAGCGGCGCTGATCTGGTTTTCCCAGTCGCCCCAGCCTTCGGAGGTGTATGTCGGTCGCTGGGTGGAATCATTAGCAACTGGCGAAACTGGTAACACAGAAACCTTGCCTGAGGCCGTTAATACGCTGCTGGGCTATAACGCCTGGTACGGCCTGCACCTGGCGGTTGAAACTGACCCAACGCTCGCTGACGTAACCAGTATTGCAGCGGCTATCCAAGCGGCAACTGTTTCGCGTGTATTTGCTTATACCACGCAGGACGCTGCAGTAATGGATTCGTCCTCCACAACCGATATTGCAGCTGCCTTAAAAGCGGCAGGTTATGGTCGAACCTTCCTGCAATATTCCTCTACCAGTCGTTATGCAGCGTTGTCAGCGTTTGGCCGGGCTTTCACGGTCGATTATACGGGAAGTAATACGACTATCACCCTCAAGTTTAAGTCAGAGCCTGGCGTAACGTATGAAACCCTGAGCGCCCCTCAGGCGAACGCTCTGGAGGCCAAAAATTGCAACGTCTATGTCCTCTATGACAATGACACAGCCATTCTTGAGCAGGGCGTGATGTCGAATGGTGACTTTTTCGATGAGCGTCATGGTCTCGATTGGCTGCAAAATGCGGTACAGACAGCCGATTATAACACCCTCTACACCAGTGACACGAAGATCCCCCAGACCGACTCAGGGACCACTATGCGCATTTCCAACATTGAGCTTGTTCTGCAGCAAGCAGTTGGAAACGGCCTCTTTGCTCCCGGCGTATGGTCAGGTGGACCGATAGGCCAGCTGGCTAAGGGTGACACGCTGACCAAGGGCTATTACATCTACGCTCCCAGCGTTGACAGTCAGCTTCAGGCAGATCGAGAAGCGCGTAAAGGCGTACCCATTCAGGTTGCCGGAAAACTGGCCGGAGCTGTGCACTATGGCTCCGTTGCAATCACTGTAGTGCGCTAAGGGGTAATCAATGTCTACTTATTCATTCATGGATGTCAGCGCCAGTCTGGCAGGCCCGTCCGGGATCATTGACCTTGGATACGGTTCAGCCAACTCGGAAGAGGGCATCACCGTCACGATGACGGAAGCTAAAAACACCATGACAACTGGTGCCGATGGCGAAGTGATGCATAGCCTGCACGCAGGCAAGTCAGGGACGATCACCGTCAACCTGCTAAAGACCTCTCCGCAAAATAAAAAGCTCTCTCTGATGTACAACGCGCAGAGCCTGTCATCTTCCCTTTGGGGCAATAACGTCATTGTCCTGCGGAACAAGCAGTCCGGTGACACCGTTACCGCGCGCGCAGTGGCTTTCCAGCGCCAGCCTGACTGGAACAACCCAAAGGTGGCCGGAACCGTAGCGTGGGTATTTGATGCCGGTAAAATCGACGAAGTTCTAGGGGAGTATTAATTCATGGAATTTGAAATCAAGGGCGTCCAGTACCGCACCGCGAAGCTCAGCGTCTTCGACCAGCTGAAAGTTTCTCGCAAGCTGCTCCCGGTTCTTGCCGGGGTGCTGGCCGATTTTCAGGGCATCAAGGCAGCATCTCAGGGCGGCGATATGTATAAGGCGATGGAAACTGCCTTGCCGAAAATCGCCGATGCACTGGCGGGCATGTCTGAAGAAGACACGAACGCCATCATCTTCCCCTGCCTGTCAGTGGTTTCCCGCCAGAACGGAAAAACCTGGGCGCCGGTCATGTCGCAAGAGCAACTGATGTTTGATGACATCGATCTGATGAGCATGCTGCAGATGGTTGGTCGGGTGGTAGGCGACAGCCTGGGAAATTTTTTGCCCGCACTCCCCGCCAGCGAGACTGCGCCCCAGTAAGTGGCCTGACGCTGGAATCACTTCCTGATGGCGAAGATTTTCTGATGCGCCCGGTTGATGCCGGGTACATCAGCTATTCAGCCCTGAAGGATGGTTCGGTAGATCTGGCAGACATTGCCAGAATGAATGACTGGCTCGACCTGAAGGCTGACAACAATAACCGCATAGAGCGCTGGAGAAAGGCAAATGAACGCTCAGACTATCAAGGATTTTCTGGTAAGCCTCGGCTTTCAGGTTGATGAGGCCGGTGCTCGCAAATTTGATACGGTTATCGCCGGCACAACCGCGCAGGCGATGAAACTGGGTGTTGCCGTTGAAGCTGCAGCTATTTCCGTGGTTGCCTTTACTGCCAAAATCGCCAGCGGCCTTGACCAGCTCTACTGGGCGTCTCAGCGTACGGGCGCAACGGTCGCGGGCATTCAGGCGATCGGCTATGCTGCGGCTCAGGCCGGGTCGAGTGCAGAAGCTGCGCGCGGTTCGCTGGAAAGCCTTTCACGCTTCATGCGTAACAACCCGGGCGCCGAAGGATTTCTGAATCGCCTGGGTGTGCAGACGCGTGACGCCAGCGGCAACATGCGGGATATGGCGTCCATCTTCACAGGCGTCGGCCAGCAATTGAACAAAATGCCTTACTACCGCGCGAATCAGTACGCGCAGATGCTGGGCATTGATGAAAACACCCTGATGGCAATGCGCCGCGGGATGGGCCAGTTTGGCGCGCAGTATACGCAAATGGCGAAAGCTATCGGCTTTAATGCTGACCAGGCTGCCGCCAGCTCTAACCGCTTCATGACGTCTCTGCGTGCGTTCGGCCAGATGGCGGGGATGGCACGCGACAAGATCGGCTCTAACCTGGCGGAGGGGTTGTCAGGTTCTATCGATACCCTGCGCAAGCAAATCGTCGACAACTTCCCGAAGATTGAACAGACGATTATCAGCGGCGTTAAAGGCATCCTGTGGCTCGCTGAGGTCATCGGCCGCGTCGTGTACCGGCTGATACAGGCCG
Organism: Pantoea agglomerans; assembly: GCF_020149765.1. Classification (NCBI taxonomy): domain Bacteria; kingdom Pseudomonadati; phylum Pseudomonadota; class Gammaproteobacteria; order Enterobacterales; family Erwiniaceae; genus Pantoea; species Pantoea agglomerans. The sequence goes on along the minus strand of NZ_CP083809.1, from coordinate 2,437,414 downwards.
GCGGCGACATCATGCAGTGGTGGTCATCGCTGGATAAGTCAACGCAGCGCCTTATCGAGGTGTTCGGCGCGCTCGTTATTGCCTGGCGCATCCTGAACGGTGCGTTCGTGATGTCGCCGATAGGGATGATAACCGCCCTTGGACTTGCCATTCTGGCGCTCTACGACGATTACAAAACGTGGAAGGAAGGCGGCCAGTCACTCATCGACTGGAAAAAGTGGGAGCCTCAGATAAAGGGCGCCATCAAAGGCGTCGACGATCTGAAAGATGCCGTTATGCGACTACTAGGCATCGACCCGCAGACATGGACAGCCAAATGGGACATGAGCAACCTCATGGAAAACCTTGGCGAGCTGTCCAAAATGCTGGACGGGATAGCGCGGCTGCTCAACGCCATTAAAGACGGACGATGGAAAGATGCCTACGCGATCGGGCGCGAGCTGATAAATCAGGGGCAGGGTAACCCCGATGCATTGCCTGCCGTATCCGCCAGCGCGGACAGTGCCGCAGACTATATCAAGGATAAAACCGGATTCGACCCGCGCAGCATCGGGGCGGCCATGAAAAGATGGTTTGGTGATAGCTCTGCCCAGCCGATAGCGGCGGAAGACCCTGGACCAGAGCGAATCTATCCGGTAGATGGCCCGGTTGAACAATACGGGCAGTCTATCAGGCGGCCTCAGGCGAGTAAGGAAGGCAGTCAGTTGCTGGGGTGGCTGCAACCGATGTTCAGTAAGCTCGAGCAGCTATATCAGCTACCTGTGGGATTGCTGAAAAGCGTTGCGATCACCGAGTCTGCAGGCAACCCCAATGCGATGTCTGGCGCCGGCGCGCAGGGGCTGTTTCAGCTAATGCCCGGCACGGCTAAGGATTTGGGGCTGCGCGGTAACGAGGCATTTGACCCGGTTAAGTCCGCACAGGCTGCAGCAAAATATCTCGCCCAGCTCTTAAAGGCCAATAACGGCGACCTTCCTAAAGCGCTCGCTTCTTATAACTGGGGCATCGGTAACGTGCAGAAGCATGGCATGGCGCTAATGCCGCAAGAAACCCGGAATTATATCCCGCGCGTTCTCAGCAATATGCCGGCCAGCGGCGCACAGATCAGCCAGGAAACTAATATCCATATCCACGGAGTTAACGACCCCAGCAGGGCCGCCAGCGAAGTCGCCGACAAACAAATGGCGGTGAACTCACGCTTTTCACAAGCACTCGGAACGGGGCCGCGCTGATGGACATTCTTTCTACGTTGTTTTCACAGCAGAGCCGGAAAATCGGGCTGATAGTGCCAGACGTGGTGATTACCGAAAAACACAGCGACACACTGGAAATCACAGAGCATCCCGTAGAAAAGGATGCTCCTGTTGCTGACCATGCGTTTAAAAGGCCACCCGAACTGGTGATGGAAGTAGGCTTTTCTGGCGGAGGTTCGTTGCTGGACTTGCTCGATACGTCATCAATAGGGCTTAGCCTCGGCCTTAGCCCGAAAGAGGTGTATCAGCAGCTGATCGACCTGCAGGAAAGCCGCGTGCCGTTTGACGTGGTAACCGGCAAGCGCCTCTACACCAACATGCTGATCCGCGTGCTGGATGTAACGACTGACCGTACATCGGAAAACGTGCTTATGGCGACGCTGACGCTGCGCGGGGTGATCATCTCTTCTACGCAGACGATATCTGTAGCGGATAAGGGCGACATGTCGCAGGGCGTAAGCACTTCAGCAGTGCAAAACTCCGGCGTTAAGTCGACAAAGCCCACCGGCAGCCAGTCGATTTTATCGAAGCTGTCCGACCTGTTTTAAGGAGATACGATGCAGGCCAGTGAAATACCCCTGTCACCGGATAACCAGCAATTTTCCTTAGCGATAAATAGGGTTAATTACTCGATAAGGACGGTTTGGCGTGACGCCGCGGGCTGGGTGATAGACCTGCTAGACAGCAGCGGCGCAGGTATTGTGACCGGCATTCCTCTGGTTACGGGCGCCAACCTGCTGGCGTCATTTTCTTATCTTGAACTCGGCTTCGGGCTCGTGGTGCTTTGCGATGATCCGACGCAGGATTACCCCACAAAAACCGACCTGGGCATCAGCAGCCACCTCTGGGCCGTAACGGAGTAAACATGTCACAGAACTGGATGCGCCACTTCGAGCTGCAAATCCTGTCAGAAAGTGGTGAAGGCATTAGCCTGAGTGACTTCAAGGTGACGTTCCGCATTGAGTGGACAGATACCCGCTGGCCGCGCGTTGCAATGGTGAAGATTTATAACCTCTCCAAAGACACCTGCAGCCGCATTCTGGGAAAAGAGTTCGCGAAGATTAAAATCATCGCAGGCTATGACGGTATGCCGGCGGCTGTAGACAGTAGCCAGGTCGGCGTAGCAACGGAAATTGACCCGTCACAAGTCGGCCAGACGAATGGCACGAACTTCGGGGAAATTTTCAGCGGTGAAATACGCTTCACCGTCACCGGACGCGACAACCCTACCGATACCTGGGTTTTGATTCAGGCGATCGACGGCCATCAGGCATTCATGAACGCCAGTGTGACCACAACGCTCGCGGCTGGCTACACCGTTGCTGATGTTCACGCCGCAGCTATGGACAGCTTCAACCCTTTTGGCGTGACGAAAGGAATCACGGGCGACACGCCAGCTACGGTATTCCCGCGCGGTCGCGTGCTTTATCAGTCAACGCGCGATGTTATGGATAACGTTGCGGTGCAGTGTGACGCCACCTGGCAACTGGTTGATGGTCAGGCTCAGATGGTGCCGACCGATAAATACGTGCAGGAAGCTATCGTATTGAACAGCGATACCGGCCTGATTGGAATGCCTCAGCAGACGATGGGGGCAGGCGTTAACTTGCGCTGCCTGATAAACCCGAATATTCGGCTAAATGGTCTGGTACAGATTGATCAGGCTTCAGTGTATCGCGCCAGCCTGTCAGCCGACGAGGTGAAGGCATTGCCTGGCCGCGCCAGAGAGGAAAATGTGAATGGCAACCTGTCGGTAAACGGCACACTGCAACAACCTGCAAGTATTGCGGCAGATGGCTTATATATCGTCAAGTCCATCGATTATAATGGCGACACACGCGGGCAGCCTTGGTATATGGATATGATGTGTTTCGCTCGCGGATCAGCAGATTTGCTATCCACTTCAGCTATAAACAGAGGTGCTTCATGAGGGCGGTTCTATTGTTGTTGCTGTTCCCGTTTTATGCGCTGGCAGCAAGCGACGCGGGCAAGCCTTTTATGGACTGTGGGAAAGGAGATTACGTCCTCTTTTACCCGAAAGATGAGCGATCATTTATTCAGGTGAACGGCAATCAACCACTAAACCAAACGGTAAAGTACCTCGGAGCTCAAGGTGATTCCTCAGCCATGCTGGTGACGCTTCCTTTCTCCCGCAATTTAATGCTGCAGTGGGAGAAGCTTCCAAAGCGACAGCGGTTATACGTGTACGATTATCCTGATGGCGGACATCCTCGGATGGTCGAAAAAATAGACTGCAAATGGATGAATAAATAGCAACCAACCCGCTTCGGCGGGTTTTTTATTGCCCGGAGTAAACATGTCAGTCAATCCTCAGTCGCTGGCAGGCGGCGAACTGCAGGCGATGAAGGTGCTGTCTGACACCATCTTCTCCATGCTGCGCGTCTCTATGCCTGGAATCATCCAGTCGTTCGACCCTATAGCATGTACCTGCACTGTTCAGCCGGCCATATCAGGTCAGGTTGCAGATGAGGCAGGCGCGTTTAAATCTGCGCCCCTACCACTGCTGGTCGACGTTCCGGTGGTATTTCCACGCGGTGGTGGCTGCACCATTACTTTCCCTGTGAAAGCTGGCGACGAGTGCCTGGTGGTGTTTTCCGATCGCTGCATCGACTTCTGGTGGCAGAACGGCGGCGTGCAGGAGCCTGTCGACCCTCGGCAGCATGATTTGTCAGACGCCTTTGCGTTCATTGGCCCGCAGTCGCAGGCGGAAGTTATAGGGAATATCAGCACCTCTACGCTGCAGATGCGAACGGATGACGGTGCGGCTTATATTGAGCTCGACCCAAACAGCCATGCCGTGAATATCGTGGCGCCGGGCGGCCTGAACGTGACGACTCCTCTCGCCAAATTCAGCCAGGCGGTGACCATTACCGGATTGCTGACATGGATGGGCGGAATGGTCGGCAGCCTTGCAACTGGAACCGCGGCGAAAATTACGGGCGCCATCGAGTTTATCGGTAGCCTGAAGTCCAACGGCAAAGATATCAGCGACAGTCACACGCACAGCGGCGTGCAGACCGGCACTGGCAATTCTGGCAAGGTGAACTGATGCGATACAGACGCGAAGATGCCAATGGTGACTACACCTTCGGGCAGGGCGATGATACCTGGCTGATTAACTCACCGGAAACGGTGGCGCAGGCGGTGAAGACGCGCTTTCTGCTGTGGTATGGGCAGTGGTTCCTCGACACGACAGAGGGAACGCCGTGGATCCAGTCCGTACTGGGTAAGCAGAAGCCGGAAACCTACAACCTCGCCATTCGCCAGCGCATCCTTGAGACGCGAGGCGTTAACTCTATCAAGTCGTTCGATACGACGCTGAATACATCATCCCGACGCGTAGTGTTTACCGCGACGATCGACACTATCTACGGAACGACGACAGTCACAAGCGAGGCGTAATGGCTCTCAATTTAGATACGCTGGGGCTCTCCGCTACGGTGACCGCCTCAGGGATAAGTGCGCCTGATTACCAGACAATCCTGAGCACTATCACCGAATATTTTCAGCAGATTTACGGCACCGACGCTTATCTGGAGCCTGACAGTAAAGATGGGCAGATGGTCGCGCTTGTAGCGCTGGCGGTACATGATGCCAACAATACGGCGATTCAGGTTTACAGTTCCTTTTCGCCATCCTCCGGCATGACCGACGCCCTTACGCGAAACGTCAAGATCAACGGCATCGCTCGTAAGGCGGCCACCAATTCCACGGTTGACGTGACGCTGACCGGCACCGCAGGAACGACGATCACAAACGGCTCGGTAAAGGATGCCAATGGCATCATCTGGAACCTGCCAGCCAGCGTGACAATCGATGTGGGCGGTTCTGTAACCGTGACGGCTACTTGCGCTAATTCAGGCGCAGTAGCAGCAGTTGCTGGAAGTATCACCAAAATCAATACGCCAACACGCGGCTGGACGGCCGTATCCAACGCTAACGCAGCGACTGTAGGCTCTGCCGCGGAAACTGATGCTCAGCTTCGAGTGCGACAGTCACAGAGCGTGGCAATACCCGCGCTGACGCCGTTTGATGCTGTCGACGGCGCGATCGCCAACGTAGCAGGCGTAACCCGTCATAAGCTTTACGAGAACGATAGCGGAGCAGTGAATAGTGACGGCATTCCTGCCCACTCAATAGCGGCGATTGTGGACGGTGGGGACGTTACGGAGATCGCACAGACTATCCGTGGCAAAAAAGGCCAGGGTGTTGCCACGTTCGGCTCGACGACCGTCACTGTGCCGGATAAATACGATAATCCGCACGCAATCAGCTTCTCGCGATCAACTGATGTTCCGATATATGTCGCCATAACTCTGAAGGTCTTCACCGGTTACACCACTCAGATCGGCGAGCAGATTAAACAGGCGATTGCCGATTACATCAACAGCCTGACAATTGGCGATGACGTCCTCTAAAGCCGCATCTATTCGCCGGCAAACCTCGGTGTCGTGAGCGGCGGCAACGCGAAATACTACGACATCAACGCCCTGACCATTGGCAAGTCGGCCGGCTCTCAGGCGGCAGCAAATATCGTCATAGCCTTCAACGAATCAGCATCCTGCAGTACAGCAAATATAGCTCTCACGGTGACGTCATGAGCAAATATACCGACCTGATTACCAACTACCACAGGGGAAAGCCTCTGTTTGTCGACCATGTCGACCTGTCAACGCGTCCGCTTACTGATACTTCCACAACCCTGCAGAATTTGCTCACTGCCTTCGATATAGACAGCGCGATAGGCGTGCAGCTTGATGTTCTGGGTGAGTGGATTGGGCGAACGCGAATCGTCAGCCAGCCAATCAGCGGCGTCTACTTCTCATTTGATACCGATGGGGTTGGCTGGGATCAGGGCGTCTGGCAAGGACCGTATGACCCGGACGCAGGCTTCACTAGCCTGAGTGATGACACTTATCGCATTGTCCTGAAGGCGAAGATAGCCATCAACAGCTGGGATGGCCAAAACGACTCGCTGCCGGCGATTCTGGAAACAGCGCTTGAAGGTTCCGGTTTGCGGATGCAAATCGTCGACAACCAGGACATGACCATCTCAGTCTGGGTATTTCCGGAAGAGGATATCAGCCAGGTGTCACTCGAGCTTCTGGCTGCTATCAAACAAGGTTACCTGACAGTTAAAGCTGCCGGAGTATGGGCCGGCGATGTTCAAACGCCTTCTATTTTAACACCATCAGTTGGGTCGAAATTCTTCGGCTTCGATATGGACAATGAATATATTGCCGGCTTTGATGACGGCGCATGGGGAGTGACACTTTAATGGCTACAAATAACTTTAAGGCGTTTGCAAACACAAATAGCGCAAACGTAACCAGCCAGGCTGATTATGAGGCGCTGGCTGCATTACTCAGCGGTTTTCAAAGTGGCAAGGCGTCTTCAGCGCAAATCAATAAGGTTCTTCGCCAGTCATCGGCAATGGCCTATGTTTTGGCTCAATTCATTTCAGACTCAGCAAATGTGGACGTTCTTGATAACGGGGCGCCAGCAACAATTCTTTCGAATTTAAAGTCAGGTGTGAAAAAGTTCACTCCAGGTAGACTGTTAAATGTCGTTACTTTCCTCGCCTCTGGTAATTACACTCCAGGAGCTGGTACAAATTTTATCCGAGTCAAGGCAGTTGCTGGCGGTGGAGCTAGTGGAAGCGAGGCTGCAACTAGTGGAGGAAATGGAGGGATGTCACAAGGGGGATATTACGGTCAGTATATTGACGTTTTAATCCCGGTCTCTGCATTTAATGCACCGGTATCAATAGTCATTGGTTCTGGAGGAACCCCTGCTGCTGCGGGGCAGAATACGGGGGGGACAGGTGGAGCAACATCTTTTGGGGCTATTTTCACTCTTCCAGGCGGGCCGGGAGGAGTATCAATGCCGATTTCAACGGGGGCAGCCGCGGCAGGGGCTAGTCTCTCCAGCAGGCCAATAACATCAACTATTACGCCAATCAATTCCTCTGGTGGCATCACTAAGGCCAGCACGACTATTCAAGTTGTTCCGGGCACTAACCTTGGGCAGATGCCGTTGCCATCTCCTATTGAGGGGGGGTATTACGGCTCAGGCGGAATTGGTGTTCCTGCGACGACGTCTGCCGTACAGGGAAATTCTGGGGTTTCAGGAATTATGATCATTGAGGAGTATGCATAATGACGGTTAACTTAGCCATGATTGCAGACGGCGACATTGAAGTGCTTAATACTATTGTTGCGGAAAGTGAAGATTTCAAAATGGAAGGGTTTGTGTTTGTGCCAATTTTAAATAAACAGTGCGAAATAGGAATGTTTTATAATAAAAAGGATGGGCTCTTTTATTTTGATAAGGGGTTTAAATTGTCGACGAATCCTGTTAATGACCCATCCCAAACACCCCTTGGAGACAATTGATTTCTGTCCTAACGCTTACCTATTTTAGTAAGTGGTCTTTCTATAAATCTGAACGTCAGGGATGACACGATTACGGTAGCCAAGACAGACATCGCCGCGAATAGAATATTAAAATTAATGTCGTTACTTTTAAAGTACAGCATGAGATAAATGATCGGAGTGTGCATTAAGTAAATAGAATATGAGCTCCTTCCCAGATATATAAAAGGCTTGTTTTCTAATAGAGAAATGAACGGACCACTTGACTGGGTTAAAGTAACTAAGCCTATAGATATAAGTATTATTACTAAAGTGTAGGTCGCAATCGATGGGATCACGCCTGACATGATTAACAGCATCGTAATGACTGAGGAGCCAATAATCCATGATGAATATGTCTCAAGGATGCATTTTAATTTCTTATTCTCCAGTGCAAGCATGGCGATGACGCCAATTGATACGCATAACATACATCTTAACATCCCCCCGCTGAGGATTAAATAATGCGGTGTATGTATTTCATTTGATTTCATGCTAACTGCTATCATCATTAAAACAGAAACGATAAAGATAACAAAAGAAATGAGAGGCCGATAACAGCATGCAATGATTACTATTGATGCTACGTAAAGTTCAGATGATATAGACCATGTTGGGGGGTTAAGATATGGAGTTAACGAACCAAAATTGCTAAGCAAAAGTATATCTGTAATTATTTTCCCAAGTGAGAACTTACCTATCCAGTCAGGAAAAAATAGCCCATTGGAAATGTAGAGGCAAAGAGGTATCAAAGCAGAGGCGAAAATATGTAGGGGATAAAGTCGTAAGAATCTTGACTTGAAAAATGTAAAGACTTCTCGACCTTCAAACGTAAGACTGTCCTTATGGTTATAATATAAAACCATACCGGAAAGAATAAAAAAAACATCCACAGCAAAAGTTGAATTTCTTACAATGTTGAAACCTGTTCCCCATCCTGTAAAGTGAGAAAATGCATGGCTTGAAGCAACAATCAAAGCCAGACCCCCTCTCATACCATCCAAGCCTTTAAGACGTTCCATATAAAATCCATAATTAGTATTTATGCGACGCAAGCTAATCGAAATTCTTCCCGCAGACAATATCAAAATGCTCATACCTCATAAAAAAGCCCCGGCGACGGGGCAGAGGCGTACCGCGCCGATCTGAGCAGGCTACGGGGTAGGGTGACTAAAGCTTAACCACCCACGTCTGGCTTATCCAGACCTAACTCCGTGCCAGAGCCAGCTTTACAAAAATCCAAACCGCAGCGGCTTGCCAAAAACACACCTCAACATTACTGTGTTTATATACAGTAAATTTGCAGGGTAGTTTTATGCCACGCGATTATGAAATCACCGCGGCTTTCAAAGATGCGATCAAGCTGGACGCTAAAAATCGGCGGTTAGTGACAACGAACGACTTTCGGTTAGCGCTCGTAAAGTACAACCATCACTGGCCTCTGGAGGAGTGCAACCGCTGGATTAAGCGGTATCAGACGTTCTTTTTCGAGCTCGTCACGGACGGCGGAGAGAACAAGACGTGGGCCCTGCGCAACATGGGGTATGTTAGATGAGCGCGTCATATATAGAAGAAAGCTTCGAGCCTCCATTGTGCAGCGCGTTCCGCATCGAGACGCCTGACGGGTTTGTCATCGTCGACCGCAGCGTAAAAATGAAGCCTGGGGATGAGGTGGCGTTTCAGTACGATGGCTATCCGATGGTGGGCAAGCTGTTCGCCTCCGGGCTGATAACGCAAGACGGGGAGACGATAGACGGGGAAGGGCTGGAGGGCATCATCGTGCTGGGTAAAGTTACTGCCACGATTCTGGAAGATGACGACGAGTACCGGCCGACGATCTGAGCGTCAGTAAAAGCACATATAAAGGAGAAGCGTGTTGTGATGGGATTGCAGCACCTTGAAATATCGCGTTGCAATTAGACACAAACAGAAAAGCCTCTGGCGTTAACCAAAGGCTTTTTCTTTGCATCTGAGATGCGCGTGCATTTCACGTGCACTTTTTTGTACTGCTTTTGTAGTTCCGTTGTCTCGATGTAGTCTTTGGATTCAGTCTACACGCGGCTTTGTCCGCTCAACGTCCTACTAATTATGGCGGTGAGAGGGGGATTCGAACCCCCGATACGTTGCCGTATACACACTTTCCAGGCGTGCTCCTTCAGCCACTCGGACACCTCACCACATTTTTTCCGCTGACCTTGCTGGGTCAACGGGGCGCTACTATAGGGAGTCGGCCCAAAAGGGTCAAGCACTATTTTTCTCTTTTTTTCTATCCGCTTAAGCTCTGTTCGAATCGTTTTATCCCTGCGCATTCCGGCCAGATTGTCATCAAAAAGAAATCCCGCAGCCACAAAAATGTCACCAAAGCATCACAGACTTAACGCCTGATACTTCTGGTAAATTTTACTTATAAGGGAATACAAGATGAAACAGATGCGCATTTTTACTTTCTCACTGCTCGCTTCGCTGGTCAGCCTCTCCGCACACGCCGAAAACAGCAGCGCGCCGGCGGACGCCGCCTATCTCCGCGCCGCGACCGGTGATATTACCCTGCACGGCGGCGCGCGCCGCCTGACCGGCGATCAGACCGCGGCGCTGAAAGCGTCGCTGCGCAACAGCACGGCGAAAAATGTCATCCTGCTGATCGGCGACGGCATGGGCGACTCGGAAATCACCGCCGCGCGCAACCTGGCGGAAGGGGCAGGCGGCTTTTTTAAAGGACTGGACGCGCTGCCGCTTACCGGCCAGTACACCCACTACTCGCTCGACAAAAAGAGCCACAAGCCGGATTACGTGACTGATTCTGCCGCGTCCGCCACCGCGTGGGCTACCGGCACCAAAAGCTATAACGGCGCTATCGGCGTCGACGTCAACGGCAAAGATCAGCAAACCCTGCTGGAGATCGCCAAAGCGGCAGGCAAAGCGACCGGCAACGTCTCAACCGCGGAGCTGCAGGATGCCACGCCCGCCGCGCTGATGGCGCACGTCACCAGCCGCAAATGCTACGGCCCGGAGAAAACCAGCGAGCTGTGCGCCAGCAATGCGCTGGAGCAGGGCGGAAAAGGCTCCATCAGCGAACAGATCCTGAAAACCCGTGCCGACGTGGTACTGGGCGGCGGCGCGAAATCTTTTAACGAGGTGGCGAAAGCGGGCGACTATCAGGGCAAAACTCTGCGCGACCAGGCGCAGGCGCTGGGGTTCCAGCTGGTAAGCGACTGGCAGGGGCTGAACGCCGTAACGGCGGCCAGTAAGGACAAACCGCTGCTCGGCCTGTTTGCCGACGGCAATATGCCGGTGCGCTGGAAAGGGCCGAAGGCGAGCTATCACGGCAATATCGACCAGCCAGCGGTAACCTGCGAGGTCAATAAAGATCGTCCGGCCACTACCCCGACGCTGTCGCAGATGACCGCCAAAGCGATAGATCTGCTCAAGGCCAACCCGAACGGCTTTTTCCTGCAGGTAGAGGGCGCGTCGATTGATAAAGAGGATCACGCGGCGAATCCGTGCGGCCAGATTGGCGAAACGGTGGATCTCGACGAAGCGGTGCAGCAGGCGCTCGCGTTTGCGCGCGAAGAGGGGAATACGCTGGTGGTGGTGACGGCAGATCATGCGCACAGCAGCCAGATTATCGCCAATGAGACCAAAGCGCCCGGCCTGACGCAGGCGTTGAACACCAAAGATGGCGCGGTGATGACCATCAGCTACGGCAACTCCGATACCGATTCGCAGGGCCATACCGGCACCCAGCTGCGCGTCGCGGCCTACGGCCCCTGGGCGGCGAATGTGGTGGGTCTGACCGATCAGACCGATCTCTTCTTTACGCTGCGCGACGCGATGGCGCTGAAGTAAATTAAGTCACGTCTCCCGCTGGCGGGAGACGTGACTATGTCACTAAACGCGGTTTTCGCGCAGCTGTGCCATAAAGCTCTGCACCCACTCCATGCGCAGCTTGCGCTCGGTCAGATCGCGCGTAAAGCGCAGTCGGGTCGGGCCATCAAGCTTCCACTGCTGCGGATCCTTCTGCAGCAGGCTAATCAGCCAGCCGGGATCGACGCTGTTCTGCGGCGCAAAATCAAAGAAGCCGCCTTTATCGCTGACCTCGATCTTGCGGATGCCGAGGCTGCGCGCCACCAGCCGCAGCGCAGCGATATCCAGCAGATTGCGCGCCGCGTCCGGCAGGATGCCGAAGCGATCGATCATCTCAACCTTCAGCTCCTGCAGCTCCTCTTCGCTGTCGGCGCTGGCGATGCGCTTATAGAGCGAAAGGCGGGTATTGACGTCGGGGATAAACTCCTCCGGCAGCAGAGCGGGCATGCGCAGCTCAATCTCGGTCTGATTGCTGGTGAGATCCTCCAGCGACGGCTCGCGGCCCGCCTTCAGCGCCTCAACCGCGTTCTCCAGCAGCTCCATATAGAGCGAGAAGCCCAGCGTCTCCATCTGGCCGCTCTGCTCTTCGCCCAGCAGCTCGCCTGCGCCGCGGATCTCCAGATCGTGCGTTGCCAGCGCAAAGCCCGCGCCCAGATCCTCCAGCGAGGCGATCGCCTCCAGACGCTTCTGCGCGTCGCTGGTCATCGCTTTAGGCGGCGGCGTCAGCAGCCAGGCGTACGCCTGATGGTGCGAACGTCCGACGCGGCCGCGCAGCTGATGCAGCTGCGCCAGGCCGAAATGATCGGCGCGCTCAATAATAATGGTGTTGGCGGTCGGGATATCGATGCCGGTCTCGATAATGGTGGTGCAGACCAGCACGTTGAAGCGCTGATGATGGAAGTCATTCATCACCCGTTCAAGGTCGCGCTCGCGCATCTGGCCGTGGCCGATGGCGATACGCGCCTCCGGCACCAGCTCCGTCAGCCGCTGCGCCGCCTTCTCAATATTCTCAACGTCGTTATAGAGGTAGTAGACCTGGCCGCCGCGCAGCACTTCACGCAGGATCGCCTCACGCACCACCAGCGCGTCATACTCGCGCACAAAGGTCTTCACCGCCAGGCGGCGCGCGGGCGGCGTGGCGATAATCGACAGATCGCGCATGCCGCTCATCGCCATATTCAGGGTGCGCGGGATCGGCGTCGCGGTAAGCGTCAGAATATCGACGTCGGCGCGCATCGCCTTGATGCGCTCTTTGTGGCGCACGCCGAAGCGGTGCTCTTCATCGACGATCAGCAGCCCTAAGTCGTGCCACTTTAGATCGCTCATCAGCAGCTTATGGGTACCGATCAGAATATCGATCTTGCCCTCGCTCGCCGCCTGCAGCACCTGCGTCTGCTCTTTGGCGCTGCGGAAGCGCGACAGCATCTCAATGCGCACCGGCCAGTTGGCGAAGCGATCGCGGAAGTTATCGTAGTGCTGCTGCGCCAGCAGCGTGGTCGGCACCAGCACCGCCACCTGTTTATGGTTCTCGACCGCCAGGAAGGCGGCGCGCATCGCCACTTCGGTCTTGCCGAAGCCAACGTCGCCGCACACCAGTCGATCCATCGCCAGCGGCTGACACATATCGCTCAGCACCGCGTTGATCGCCTGCGCCTGATCCGCCGTGGTTTCAAACGGGAAGCTTTCGCAGAAGAGCTGATACTGCTCGCGGTCGTGCTTAAAGGCGTAGCCCGCTTTCGCCGCGCGCTGGGCGTAAATATCCAGCAGCTCGGCGGCAACGTCGCGCACCTTCTCCGCCGCTTTCTGCCGCGCGCGCGACCAGGCGTCGCTGCCCAGCTTGTGCAGCGGCGCGTTTTCATCCGCGCCGCCGGCGTAGCGGCTGATCAGATGCAGCGACGAGACCGGCACATAGAGTTTGGCGTCGTTGGCGTAGGAGAGCATCAGATACTCCGCCATAATGCCGCCCGCCTCCAGCGTGGTCAGGCCGATATAGCGGCCAACGCCGTGCTCCAGATGCACCACCGGCTGACCGGGCGTCAGCTCGGCCAGGTTGCGGATCAGAATATCCGGGTTGATGGTGCGGCGCGTATCCTGGCGGCGACGGCTGACGCGTTCGCCCAGCAGATCGCTTTCGCAGATCAGGGCGCGGTCGCGCAGCGTATCGATAAAGCCGCGCTCGCTGGCACCGATCATCAGGGTATAGCGTTCGCTCTGTGCCTCATCGAAGCGCCGCACCGTCTGCGGACGCAGCTTAATGCGCGCCAGCAGCTCCTGCAGGCTTTCGCGGCGGCCTTCGCTCTCCACCGAGAAGGTGACCTGGCCGCTGAAGTCGTCGAGGAACTGGCGCAGCGGATCGAGCGGCGCTTTGGCCTGCGCCTGCACGGCGATATCCGGCAGCGGCCGGTAGCCAAGATTGGTATTGCCCGCTTTCTCCGGCAGTGATTCATTGGTCATCTGCATGCGCGGCCAGCGGTTCAGCTCGCCCAGCAGCGCGTCGGGCCGCAGCCAGAGCGTGGCTGGCGTCAGCAGCGGGCGCATCGGGTCGACGCGGCGATTCTCATAGCGCGCCTCGACGTCCTGCCAGAAGCGCTCTGCGCTGCCGTTAAGATCGCCGCAGTTCACCACCAGCGTATTGTCGGGCAGATAGCTGAACAGCGTCGGCAGCGCCTGCTCGAAGAAGAGCGGCTGCCAGTATTCGATGCCGGCGGGCAGGGTGCCTTTGCTCACCTGCTGATAGATATGCTCCGGCTCGCGGCGCACGTCGAACTGCTCGCGCCAGCGGGTGCGGAACAGCTCGATCGCCGCTTTGTCGGTCGGAAACTCATGGGCCGGCAGCAGGTTAATCGCCGGCACCGCTTCCAGCGTGCGCTGGCTGTCAACGTCGAACAGCCGCAGGCTGTCGATCTCATCGTCGAAAAAGTCGATGCGGTAGGGCTGATCGCTGCCCATGGGAAAGAGATCGAGCAGCGCGCCGCGCGTGGCGTATTCGCCGTGCTCCATCACCTGATCGACGTGGCGATAGCCCGCCTGTTCCAGCTGATCGCGCAGGCGATCGCGCGACAGCTTCTGTCCCTGCTTCATCACCAGAGCGTGGCCGTGCAAAAAAGTATGGGGACAGACGCGCTGCATCAGGGTGTTTACCGGCATAATCAGCATGCCGCGCGTCATGGTTGGCAGCTGGTAAAGCGTCGACAGACGCGCCGAAATAATGTCCTGATGCGGTGAGAAGCTGTCATAGGGCAGCGTTTCCCAGTCGGCGAGATGGCTGACGGGGAGATCGGTAAACTGGCGGATTTCCTCCAGCAGGCGCAGCGCGGTTTGCATATCGGGGGTAATCATCAGCACCGGACCGGCGTGGCGCTCGGTAATGCTGGCGCACTCCACCGCGTGCGCGGCACCGATTAGCTCACCAAGCTGGCGGCGATCGCCAGATTTTACGGGCAGGGCATAGCGAATCTGTTCGGACATGGGATCTTGTGGTTCTCTCCATTTTTTCCAGGGCGTCATGATTCCACATTACGCCCTGGCGATCACCTGCTGCGGCGGTTTTTCCTTTGCGCGGTGGCCGGTTATTTAGCGGATGGTTGGGTATAGTGCATGCGCGGACGATCGATATTCGCCCAGCTCAGCTCCATTTCCAGGTGGTAGCTGTGGTTGCCGTCGTCCCACTTGACGTAATAGCCGGTGGGTGCGTCTCCCTGTTCAAAAACGTTAACAATCTCGCCTTTTATCTCTCCCGATTTGTGTTTCACAATACTGCCTTTGGGATATTTGAACATGGTGTTTACTCCAGCGCCCAGGGAGCACGTTGCTGACTTCACCTTATAGTGTAGCCTACCCGGACGGCAGGCGATTAAACGTACAGTTGAGGCCAGCAGCATATCTTTTTAGCGAAAATCGGCCACACTTTGCCGCGTACTCAGAGGGTTAGAGGTTTCATAAACCAGACGCCTCCTTTATCATCACTGGTCTACTTTCAGGCAACTGCCAAGACGGAATACATGTATCAACCTGTCGCGCTATTTATCGGCCTGCGCTATATGCGCGGGCGAGCATCGGATCGCTTTGGTCGCTTCGTTTCCTGGCTCTCCACTATCGGCATTACGCTCGGTGTGCTGGCCCTGGTCACCGTACTGTCGGTGATGAACGGCTTTGAACGCGAGCTGGAGGGCAATATTCTCGGGCTGATGCCGCAGGCGCTGGTCACCAGCGACAAAGGCAGCATCAACCCGCAGCAGCAGCCCGCCGCGAGCCTTAAGCTGGCGGGCGTCAGCCGCATGGCGCCGCTCACCACCGCTGACGTGGTACTGCAGAGCGCGCATAACGTGTCGGTTGGCGTGATGCTCGGCATTCAGCCCGACGAAAAAGATCCCCTGACGCCTTATCTGGTCAACACGCCGCAAAGCGTGCTGCAGTCGGGCCAGTACAATGTCATCCTTGGCGAACAGCTGGCGACGCAGCTTGGCGTGAAGCGCGGCGACGAGCTGCGCCTGATGGTGCCGTCGGTCAGCCAGTTTACCCCGATGGGCCGCGTGCCGAGCCAGCGTCTGTTTACCGTAGCGGGAACCTATGCGGCCAACAGCGAGGTGGACGGCTACCAGATCCTGGTCAACCAGCAGGACGCCTCGCGCCTGATGCGCTATCCGGCGGGCAACGTCACCGGCTGGCGTCTCTGGCTGGATAAGCCGCTGGCGGTGGATGCGCTAAGCCAGCAGCCGCTGCCGGCCGGTCTGGTATGGAAAGACTGGCGCGAGCGCAAAGGCGACCTGTTCCAGGCGGTGCGCATGGAGAAGAATATGATGGGGCTGCTGCTGAGCCTGATCGTCGCCGTCGCCGCCTTTAATATCATTACCTCGCTCGGCCTGCTGATTATGGAGAAGCAGGGCGAGGTGGCGATCCTGCAAACGCAGGGGCTGACGCGCCGTCAGATTGTCGCGGTGTTTATGGTGCAGGGCGCCAGCGCCGGGATTATCGGCGCGCTGCTCGGCACCCTGCTGGGCGTGCTGCTGGCCAGCCAGCTCAATAATCTGATGCCGGTTATCGGCCTGTTTTTAGATGGCGCGGCGCTGCCGGTCGACATCAATCTCTGGCAGGTGATCACTATCGCCGTAACGGCGATGGCTGTCGCGCTGCTGTCGACGCTCTATCCCTCCTGGCGCGCCGCCGCCGTTCAACCCGCTGAGGCTTTACGTTATGAGTAACACCCCTTTGTTGCAGTGCCGCGAACTGTGCAAACGCTATCAGGAAGGCAGCGTGCAGACTGACGTGCTGCGCAACGTCACCTTTAGCCTGCAGCCCGGTGAGCTGGTGGCGATTGTCGGCAGCTCCGGCTCCGGCAAAAGTACGCTGCTGCATCTGCTGGGCGGGCTGGACGCGCCCACCTCTGGCGATGTGGTATTTGACGGCCAGTCGCTGAACGCCATGTCATCCTCTGCCAAAGCCTCGCTGCGCAACCGCGAGCTGGGCTTTATCTACCAGTTCCATCATCTGCTGCCCGACTTTAACGCGCTGGAAAACGTGGCGATGCCGCTGCTGATCGGCAAAACCGGCAAGGCGGAGGCGCAGCAGCGCGCGCGCGAGATGCTGGCGGCGGTAGGCCTGGAGAAGCGGGCGCATCACCGACCGTCGGAGCTGTCGGGCGGCGAGCGCCAGCGCGTCTCTATCGCCCGCGCGCTGGTGAACCGCCCGCGTCTGGTGATGGCGGATGAGCCAACAGGCAACCTCGACGCGCGCAACGCCGACGCCATTTTTGAACTGCTGGGCGAGCTGAATGTCCGTCAGGGCACCGCCTTTCTGGTGGTGACGCACGATCTGCATCTGGCGAAGCGCCTGTCGCGCCAGATGGAGATGCGCGACGGTCAGCTAAGCGAGCAGGTGACCTTAGCAGGAGCGCTCTGATGGGTTCGTCGTTATCCCTGTTGTTAGGGCTGCGTTTTAGCCGCGGCCGCCGCGGCGGCGGCATGGTGTCGCTGATCTCGATTATCTCTACCCTCGGCATCGCGCTGGGCGTGGCGGTGCTGATCATCGGCCTGAGCGCCATGAACGGCTTCGAGCGCGAGCTGAACAACCGTATTCTGGCGGTGGTGCCGCACGGTGAGATCGAGGCGGTCAATCAGCCGTTCCGCAACTGGCAGGCGCTGATAGCCCCCGTGGAGCAGGTGCCCGGCATCGCCGCCGCCGCGCCCTACGTTAACTTTACCGGCCTGATCGAGAGCGGCGCGAAGCTGCAGGCGCTGCAGGTGAAAGGGGTCGATCCGGCGCAGGAGCCGCGCCTCAGCGCGCTGCCGCAGTTTGTGGAGGGGGACGGCTGGAAAACCTTCGCCGCGGGCAAACAGCAGATTATTTTAGGCGGCGGCATCGCCCGCACCCTGAACGTAAAGCAGGGCAGCTGGATTACTATCCTGATCCCCAACAACGACGGCGGCACGAAACTGCTGCAGCCGAAGCGTATTCGCCTGCAGGTGAGCGGCATCCTGCAGCTGAGCGGCATGCTGGACCACAGTCTGGCGCTGGTGCCGCTGGCGGATGCCCAAAGCTATCTCGATATGGGTGACAGTGTCACGGGTATCGCCCTGAAGATGCAGGACCCCTTCCAGGCGGTGAAGCTGGTGCGCGACGCGGGCGAGGCGACCCACAGTGACGTCTATATCCGCAGCTGGATCGGCACCTTCGGCTATATGTATCGCGATATTCAGATGATCCGCGCCATTATGTATCTGGCGATGGTGCTGGTGATTGGCGTAGCCTGTTTTAATATCGTCTCGACGCTGGTGATGGCGGTGAAGGACAAGAGCAGCGATATTGCGGTGCTGCGCACCCTGGGCGCTAAAGATGGGCTGATCCGCGCCATCTTTATCTGGTACGGCCTGCTGGCTGGGCTGCTCGGCAGCGTCAGCGGCGTGGTGATCGGCGTGCTGGTGGCGCTGAATCTCACCACGCTGGTGCGCGGGCTGGAATCGCTGACCGGCCATCATTTGCTGGCGGGCGATATCTACTTTATCGATTTTCTGCCCTCTGAGCTGCACTGGCTCGACGTTGGCTCGGTGCTGCTGACGGCGATTGTGCTTAGCCTGCTGGCGAGCTGGTATCCGGCGCGGCGCGCCAGCCGCATCGATCCGGCGCGGGTGCTGAGCGGTCAGTAATCCGGCGAAAACGGCGGCATTGCGCTGTCATACGCGGCCGCTACACTTGAGATTTTCTGGCGGCGACCCGACGTCGCCCACAAGGAGTTTTTATGCGCACACCGCGTCGACGCTTGCGGCTCGCCCGCTATAAGAAGACCCGCCGCAAGGTGCATCAGCGTTTTCGCCAGCGTATTTTTGAGCGCGATCGTCAGGCGGAGCTGGCGGCCCATCCGCAGCCGTTCGTGGTGGTGCTGACCGGCGCGGGTATTTCAGCTGAGTCGGGCATTCAGACCTTTCGCGCCGCCGACGGCCTCTGGGAAGAGCATCGCGTGGAGGATGTGGCGACGCCGGAAGGCTACCGCCGCGATCCTGAGCTGGTGCAGCGTTTTTACAACGCGCGCCGCCGCGCCCTGCACGCCAGCGAGATCCAGCCCAACGCCGCGCACAGGGCGCTGGCCGAGCTGGAGCAGGTGCTGGGCGATAACTTTTTGCTGGTGACGCAGAATATCGACAATCTGCACGAGCGCGCGGGCAACAGCCGCGTGCTGCATATGCACGGCGAACTGCTGAAGGTGCGCTGCACCAGCAGCGGCCAGGTGATCGCCTGGAACGGGGATCTGACCACCGACGATCGCTGCACCTGCTGTCAGTTTCCCGCGCCGCTGCGTCCGCATGTGGTGTGGTTTGGCGAGATGCCTGTCGGCATGGAGGAGATTTATCAGGCGCTGGAGCAGGCGGATCTCTTTATCGCCATCGGCACTTCCGGCCATGTCTATCCGGCGGCGGGCTTTGTGCATGAGGCGAAACTGCAGGGCGCCCATACCGTGGAGCTGAATCTGGAGCCGAGCCTGGTGGGCAACGAGTTCGCCGAGCGTCACTACGGGCTGGCGAGCGAGGAAGTGCCGCGCTTTGTGGATGGTTTCTTGCGGAGTTTGTATAAGTAACTTTTTACCTCATGCGAGGTCAGCTTCTGATCCTTCGACTGGCACATAGCCATCACTTGCTTGCGCAGCTCCGCGCGCAGGATGGGGCTGTGATGTTGCGATCGTTGTACCGCGATAGCGGATATTCTCCGATGCTATTCGTGCTGGTGGTTGATTTGGCCATACCTACTTCCTGTGTAAATATGGTCAGATTATATGGCAGGTGATTTGTCGGGAGAGTCAGAGGATGTTGCCTTTCCCGGAGAGCCTGCCGTGTGGTACGCGCTTTTCTCCAGGACGCTGCACGCCGCGTATGATATTCACCATCGGATCAAGCAATGATTTTTCCTGGTGGCGGTACAGCTTGCCGGTCATTGCCCTGATAAAGTCGCCTGTGGCGGCGTTGTTATATTCCGTGGCACAGCAGCGTCAGAACGTGTTCCGTCTCAAGCTCCTGCCAGTTGATGTTATAGAACTCCTCGCTTTTTTATCACGGTCGGCGCATGCAGGCGGCTTACTAAAGATGATGTGTTGATCAAACCGGCGCCCTGGCTTGTGCCGTCCGTAGAAAAGTGAAAAGAGTCCCATCAGCGCCGGGCTGAGAGGATTCTGCATAAAGTCGCTTCTGGCGTGTCAATGTCTTTTGCTGGTGACAATACGAAGCCCGCAATTATACGGGCTGGAAGTGGTTATATCACAGGAACCATTGAGGTTTTACCCCGAAGCGAGCGGAAAGAGCCTTGATATGTGAGATCGTCAGAGAGCGCTGACCGGACAGGATTTGGCTAACAAGCGATTTAGAGCCGATTTCCTCGCTCAGGTCGGAGTAAGACAATCTATGCTGGTCAATCAACGTGCGCAGCAGCGCAACGCCAACTGGCATTTCGTCAACCTCTTTGTTGAACTCTGCAAAGCGCTCGCTATTGTCCTCGTAGTGTGCAATTTTTGCCGCAAGAAAGTCGATCAGCGGGTTTTCATCGTCGTGGTCAATCAGGTAGTCCACTAGAGCCAGTGCGTCACGGTAGTCTTTCTCTGAGTTGCTGCCCCCCAGCAGGGGAACAGCCGCGACCAGTTGTTTGGTCGCTTCGATAGCTTTAATGGTGTCGGCGATCATTCTTTATTCTCCCGATAGTAGCGAGTCAGCTTATCGTATTCAGCGTGGGTAGCGATGTGCTTAACGTAGAAGCGCTTATTCACGAAGTTTATGTAGGCGATTACTCGCAAATTGTTGCCCCCTACATCTAAAACCCACCATTTGTCACGGTATTTAAAATGGTCCAGGCTCGGTACGGCAGCGCGCAGTTCTTCGGGCGTTTTGAAGTCTGTTTCGCGTACCAGACGATACAGCGCCTTGATGGCCCTGGCATCGTTAGGAAATAACCGCGCCGCTTGCTCAAATGGCTCTTTTGAAATGACGTGCATTAAGTGATTTCGCTCAGGCGTTCACATTATGTAAACACTGTAACGCACAATAGGCCTGGCTGCAACAGGGATTACTATGCTGGTGTGAATGGAATTACGTCCGCCGCAGCGGGCATGTTTCATAGGTTAACGAGAATACTGGATTCGTCGCGGAATCGCTTGCTGGTGAGGTCTTCAATGCCGTGTGTGGATAGCGCATCCGGATCTCAGACTCGGTGCAGCATGTAGGCCAGCAGCCCGCGAACTGCATCCCTATCGGCTTCGTGCTGCCAGGCGTAAATCAGATCTTGATTATCGCCCCAACTGCTACCCACAAGGCAGCAGATATGCCCGGCCATCAGTTTGACGTGGCCGGGCTTATTTACCCACAGCAGCCCTCACCGGTTGGGGAGATCGCTGATATTAATAAACCCTTAAGGGCATAGGTAATAACGGTAATCGCCCAAGCCGCCGCGCTGCCGATGCGGCTTATGCTTATCCCGCAGAAAGTCAGAGCGTGACACTTTCACTTCCACCAGTCAGGCCGCACAAATGCTATCCGCGTTGGCACCTGTTCAACAAAAAGGCGGCAAAGCCGCCTTTTTGTTACCGTCCCGCCTTTAGCTTCTGGAACAGCGTCTCATACTGCACGCTGGCGTCGCCGACATCATCCTGCCATTCCCCCTTGTTGATCACCTCGGCGGGGGGATAGAGCGACGGATCGCTCGCCACCGCCTTCGGCAGCAGCGCCTTCGCGGCCAGGTTCGGCGTCGGGTAGCCGATGGTTTCCGCCACTTTCGCCGCCACATCGGGACGCAGCAGGAAGTTAATCAGCTTCAGCGCCCCCGCCTTGTTTTTTGCGTTGGCCGGGATCGCCAGATTATCCATCCAGAAAATGCCGCCCTCTTTCGGCCAGACCACCTCCAGCGGCGTGCCCGCCTGGCGCGCCACGTAGGCGGAGCCGTTCCAGATCATGCCGAGATTCACTTCGCCTTCCATAAACGGATTGCCTGGGTTGTCGGAGTTAAAGGCGAGCACGTTGGGCATCAGCTTCTTTAGCTCTTCATAAGCGGCGTTAATCTCTTCTGGATCGCGGGTATTGCCGGAAAGCCCCAGCTTGCGCAGCGCCATCTGGAACACCTCGCGCGCATCGTCGGTAAGCAGCAGACTCTGCTTATACTCCGGCTTCCACAGATCGGCCCAGCTCTGCACAGACTTCGCGTCCAGCGCGTCGGTATTAACGCCGATCGCCGTTGCGCCCCAGATATAGGGGATCGAATAGTCGTTACCGGGATCGAACGGCTTATTCAGCAGATTCGGATCGAGATTTTTAAAGTTGCTCAGCTGCGCCTTGTCGATCTTCTGCAGCATGCCCTCGTTGCGCATCTTCGCCACGAAATAGGTGGAAGGCACCACCAGATCGTAGGCGCCATCTTTCCAGGTCTTCAGCCTGGCATACATGCTCTCGTTGGACTCGTAGGTGGAGTAGATCACCTTGATGCCGGTCTCTTTAGTGAACTGCTCCAGCAGCCCCGGCGGCACATATTCGGTCCAGTTATAGAAGTAGAGCGTACTGGCGTCGTCAGCCTGCGCGCTCTGCATGCCCAGCGCCAGCGCCCCAGCCGCCAGCCAGTGAGACCATCTCTTCATTATTTATCCTCTATTTGGTTTTATCACGGAGCAACAGCTGGCTGACGCCGACCAGCAGCAGCGACAGCAGCAGCAGAATTGTCGCCAGCGCGTTCACTTCCGGCGAGACGCCGACTTTCACCATTGAATAGATCTTCAGCGGCAGGATCTCAAACGTCGGCCCGGTCACAAAGGAGGAGACCACCACGTCATCCATCGACAGGGTAAAGCTCAGCAGCCAGCCCGCCGCTACCGCCGGCATCGCCAGCGGCAGAATAATTTTACGCAGGATGGTGGTTTCGCTGGCGCCCAGATCTTTCGCCGCTTCCAGCATGCGCACGTCAAAGCCCTTTAGCCGCGAATAGACGGTAATCACCACAAAGGGCAGACAGAAAGTGATATGCGAAAAGAGCAGCGACCAGAAGCCGAGCGAGATGCCGAGCAGCATAAACAGCACCAGCAGGGAGATCGCCATCACGATATCGGGCGACATCATCACCACGAACAGCATGCCGCTGACAAAGGGTTTGCCGCGAAAGCGGTAGCGGTAGAGCGCCACGGCGGTGAGCGAGCCGATTAGCGTCGCGCAGCTGGCGGAGATCACGCCCATGATCAGCGAATGCTGCGCCGCCTGGATCAGGCTGTCGTTATTCATCAGTAGGCTGTACCAGCGGGTGCTGAACCCCTGCCAGTTGATGCCGAAGCGCGAGGCGTTGAACGAGTTAACCATCAGGATGGCGACAGGGATATAGAACCAGGCGTAAATCGCGGCCATAAAGCCGCCGCGTAGCAGGCGCGCGATCATTCCAGGTCCACCTTTTTATTCAGCAGGCGTGATGTTTTCAGAGCCTTGAAAATATTCAATTTTTTCTCTTCTCCAAAATATCTCCAAAACTTTTCACCAAAACCAATGACCGATGTAGAACAGAGCAACCATCACTAAGGCCGCGCATTTTACAATAATTTTTCTTGTGATCGGGAAAAAACGGCCATTCAAATGACCAGCTTGATCCATTCCTGCCCACGAGTGTCATTATATTTATCGGGGGTTGTCTGTACCTTATGACCCAGCAGAGTTTTAGTGTCGATCCCCTGTGCCCGGTACAGACACGCTGACAAAGAGCGTTGTTCGTGGAATGTGATTGGTGTTTTCCCCTCCGGCGGCTTTATGCCTGCCAGCTCGCGCGCGTCCGCAAAATAATCACTAAGATTGTCTTAGCTCATTGGCTGCCCTTTCTTCTGCACCTCCTTGAGAGTCATCCCGACCGCTTAGCAGTAAAGCGAGAGCGGTAACGCCAGTCTCATCCCTGTTTTCCCCTGGATAAGATGTAAGTGATCATCCCACACATCAGAGAATTTCATTCTGACAATGTCTTCTCTTCAGTATTCGACAGGGGTATGGACTGTATGGACGTCTGACGATGCGTTTCCTGTTGGCGCGCCGATTGCGTGGCCGTCAGACTCGGCACCAGCCGGGTATGCCTTATGGCGGGGCAAAGCTTTGACTAAGCAGATTATCCTCTTCTGGCTGCGGCCTATCCCTCAGGTGTTATCCCAGATTTGCGCGGATGGACGTTAAAAAGGGAAACCCTCAAGCGATCGGGCGGTGCTGTCACAGGAACAGGACGGTATTAAGTCGCACACGCACGGGGCATCAGCTTCATCAACCGATCTCGGGACGAAAAATACCAGCGCATTTGATTACGTGACTAAGTCATCAAACAGCACCGGCGCACATACGCACAGCATTTCAGGAACGGCGGCAAGTGCCGGCGAGCATGGCGCAATGGTGGTGGGGGTAACGGTGTTTATATTGACCGAAACGTATTTAATACCAATGGCAATGTAGATACCTCCTTATCAGCTGTTAATGCCGGGGCGCATATCCACACCGTTACCGTTGCCGGTAACACCGTTAAAAACATCGCTTATAACTACATTGTGAGGCTAGCATAATAGCTTTTAAATTTTCAGGTAAAGACCGCACTATCCGAATTTATAACCTCTTGCAGACACCCGAGAGTTTATTGGCGCGGATGATGCTTATATACCGGCTAATACTGGACTCCCGGCTGACTGTGCCAACATCGCACCGCCAGACGTGCCAGACGTGCCAGACGTGCCAGACGTGCCAGACGTGCCAGACGTGCCAGAGGGAAAGGTCGCCATATTTAACGGGACAGTGTGGGAGCGGGCAGAGGATTACCGAAACCAAACGGTCTATAGCAAAGAAACGGGCGAACGTGTTTATATCACCAGGCCCGGTGCTTTGCCTGCTGACGTAACGACCATCGCTCCTGACGGAAACTACATGCGCTGGAATGGCGAAGGCTGGGTAAAAGACACGAAAGCAGAGCGCGCCGCCGCGGTGGCGTTCGCAGAAAGTGAGAAAAAGCGGCTGATACAGGAAGCTACGCTAACCATTCAAACGTTACAGGATGCCGTTGATATGGATATGGCAACTGATGAAGAAACAGCTTTACTTGTTGAATGGAAAAAATACCGTGTGTTATTGTCCAGAATAGTACCATTCGATGCACCCTTGATCGAATGGCCTGTGAGCATAAAATAATTAACCTGAAGCGTTAACCCTTACCCTGATTGACAATTTTATGGAATAGCGGAGTAATAGCTCGACGATATCTGTGGCGAATTTTTGCTCGTAGTGGTCGTTTCTGCATAAGTAACTCCCATATGTGTTTCTTTTTTATGTTGATTTCAGAATCACCTTTTGATTGATTTATTGTTGATGTTTCAGCCTCTTCGGAAAGGCGAACAGGGTAAGGAATTACAGAGTAAATTTTCGCCATGGATAAGTCTTCAAACAAACTCCATTTGTCTGATGTCATCCACACAGGATATAAATTATTTAGAAATGATGCTGCTGCTTTATTATTGATAATATAGGCGTGTGCGGTAGTGGCTTGCTCTGTTTTATGTATTTTATGAATTGTAGTTATGCTTCGCACAGCCTTCTTACGAAATTTATTAACTCTACTTAATAAAATAATTTCAGGGGTGCTAGTGCTTAGTTTTATTCCCTTAAGGAGTTCGGGTAAGATGTTATCAATAAGAACGTCATCTTCAAGGATCAATGCTTGAGCGATATTTTCATCGACGATTCTTTTGTATAACTTTTGATGGCTTAGCGCGCATCCGATCTCACCAGGAAGAAATGCGTAATTTACATCTGCAGTAACACGCTTCCTCTCATCATCAGACATAAATCTGCCATCTACGGCCTCGATAAACTCAGCTGAAAGCCCCAGTGCGTGCAGCTGTTCTTCCATTTTCTGCCGTCTTTCTACTGAAATTTTAAGATTTACAATAAAAATGTTCATAACAAACCTGTTATCAAAAGCCTCTTTCGAGGCTTATCGTTTTTGCAGTCCGATTACTTTATCTGCTGCGACGCGGGAGAGGAAGCCAGACCGACTGCCATACTCTGAATGCGCGGTCACAAACTGATCGATACGGCGGATCAGCAATGAGGGAAGCGTCACATTGATTTTTTCCGCTTTTCCCATCAGGCGTGTTATATCCACGCCAACCAGTGCCCATACCACACCGGCATATTCAGGATCGGAAAGCCAGTTTTCGACTGTCGTTGCTTCGGGCACGGCCTCGCCATCTTCAGCCAGCAACTCAATATGTGCTTCGATCGCTTCACGTACGCTTTCCATCGCGCCCTGATAATCATCACCACCAGGGAAGCAGCCAGGAATATCAGGTACGCGAACGCCGAAGGATGAAGCGCCTTTATCAATAGCAACAGGGTACAACATGCAAACCTCCACCAGTAGGGGGCTTAGAGCCCCGCCTGTTTTTTAATGCTTTTCAGTGTTGGTAACGGTATGTATTTCTGTGGATGCTTTACCGTACCAGCCCCTTTTTCGTTGGGTGCTTAAACTGGTGATGACTGCCTTTAACTCTCACCAGATACCACCCATCA
Organism: Pantoea agglomerans; assembly: GCF_020149765.1. NCBI lineage: Bacteria > Pseudomonadati > Pseudomonadota > Gammaproteobacteria > Enterobacterales > Erwiniaceae > Pantoea > Pantoea agglomerans. Next base: position 2,410,837 of record NZ_CP083809.1, on the reverse strand, counting down.
GCTTCAATCATTGCTATTGCATTCCTGCTATCCATCCTCTGGCTTTCTGAGTTGTCTTGATGGGGTTGTAATAACCCTGAAAGAAAGGGGAGTTAAATACTTTTGGGGTTATTCATGGTGGGGCTAGAATCAACGAAAATCGTTCACCAAAACTCAAGCGTAAGTGCTTGAGTTTGGTAGTTTTTTGAGATTGTTTATTAGCAATGATTTTATGTCTAAAAACGCAACTTAACTTTTTGATTTATAATAATTAATCATCGATTTCGCTAACCTTTTTATTCAGCAGGCGCGCGGCGCGCCAGTAAAACAGCAGCATCAGGCCCATCAGCAGCGTCATTACGATGCTGGTCGCCGCGCCGAACGGCCAGTCGCGGATATTCAAAAACTGGCTCTTGATAACGTTACCGATCAGCAGGTTCTTCGCGCCGCCCATCAGGTCCGCCACGTAGAACAGCCCCATCGCCGGGATCAGCACCAGCAAACAGCCCGCGACGATGCCCGGCATGGTCAGCGGCAAAATAATGCGGAAAAAGGTCTGCGCTTTGCTGGCGCCGAGATCGCGCGCCGCCTCCAGACAGGCGCGATCCAGCTTCTCCAGGCTGGAGTAGAGCGGCAGCACCATAAAGGGCAGCAGAATATAGACCAGACCGAGGATCACCGCCTGCGGCGTATACATAATGCGAAACGGCGTCTCGATGACCCCCAGCCACAGCAGAAAGTCGTTTAGCCAGCCGCGCGGGCTGAGGAAGATTTTCAGCCCGTAGATGCGGATCAGCGAGTTGGTCCAGAAGGGTACTATCAGCAGAAACAGCATCAGCGGCCGCAGGCGCGCCGGCAGTTTCGTCAGGCACCAGGCGAAGGGATAACCCAGCAGCAGGCAGCAGAGCGTGGCGATAAGCGCCATATTGAGCGAGTGCAGCAGCACGTCGCCATAAAGCGGATCGAGCAGCCGCGTATAGTTGCTGAGGGTGAACGCCATACGCACGAAGTGCGCGTCGTCGCGCGTCAGAAAGCTGGTGACGACGATCATCAGATTGGGCAGCAGCACGAACAGCGCCAGCCAGCCGACGATCAGCGCCGTTACCCCTTTCTGAAAACGGTTACGCATCAGCTTCATAGGGCAGTACCACCTCCCAGCTCGGCACCCAGTTCACCGCCATCTTTTGATTCAGGGAGTGATCGAAGTCGGGGTCATCCTCGTTGAAGAATTCACTGACCGTCACCAGCTTGCCATTCTCCAGCTCGACGGTCGATTCCAGCGTCATGCCTTTGTAGTTACGCTCGCGCACGTAGCCGATCAGGCCTTCTACCGCCTGGTCGCTATGCACCTCGTCGACGCGCAGATCTTCCGGGCGCAGCAACACATGCAGGCGATCGCCAGCGCTGACCGGGAAGGCGCAGTGAATATCGCATTCACGGCCCTCCACGCGGGCGCGCACGCGCGGCGCGTCGCGGGCGTCGAGGACGTCGGCGTCAAAGACGTTAATTTCGCCGATAAAGCGCGCCACAAAGAGATTCTTCGGCTCTTCGTAGATTTCGCGCGGCGTGCCGTCCTGCTCGATCTTGCCGTCGCGCATCACCACGATGCGGTCGGACATGGTAAGCGCCTCTTCCTGATCGTGCGTCACGAAAACAAAGGTAATGCCGAGCTTGCGCTGCAGCGCCTTCAGCTCGTTCTGCATCTGCTTGCGCAGCTTATAGTCGAGCGCCGAGAGCGACTCATCAAGCAGCAGCACCTTCGGGCGGTTCACCACCGCGCGCGCAATGGCGACGCGCTGCTGCTGGCCGCCAGAGAGCTGATGCGGGCGGCGATCGGCGAAACGTTCCAGCTGCACCATCGCCAGCGCCTCGCTGACGCGCGCGGCGATCTCCGCATTGGGCGTTTTCTGCATGCGCAGGCCGAAGGCGACATTTTCAAACACCGACATATGCGGGAAGAGGGCGTAGCTCTGAAACACCGTATTGACGTGGCGATGCTCGGCGGGGGTATCGGTGATATCGCTGTCATCCAGCATCACCCGACCGCTGTCGACCGCTTCCAGCCCGGCGATCAGCCGCAGAATAGTGGTTTTGCCGCAGCCCGACGGACCGAGCAGGGTAATAAATTCGCCGTGATCGATGGTCAGGTTGAAGTCGCTGATAATTGACTTGCCATCAAAAGCTTTACTGATGCCAGAAAGCGTAACCAGCGCCTGCTGCGCGCGTGTTTGCGTCATTTTAGTCACTCAGTCGGTAATAGGGTCGAACAGGTTTAAGCATAGCCGTTTGCGTCGGCCAGCCAGCGAGAGGGCGCGATGATACCTCAAAAAGAGGGCAATGCCATGTTTTGCTGGAGAAAAGAGACGATCAGGCCGTTATCCGCTACCCTGAATAACGATGTTTACAGCCGGGTTAAAAGATCCTTCTGCAAACGCGCAGCGCAGGTTAACCTGTCAGATAATGATATGACGCAACATGCGTCGGACTCGGCTGTTGATAATGATAGTCGGCTTCTTTTGAAGGATGGCATATGGATCAGTTACTTGAACGTTTTTTAAGTTACGTGGCGATAGAGACGCAGGCAAAACCCCAGGCGCGTCAGGTGCCCAGCAGCGAAGGGCAGTGGACGCTGGCGCGCAAGCTGCAGGAAGAGCTGATTGCGCTCGGTTTTATCGACGTCACGCTCAGCGATCACTGCTGCGTGATGGGCACGCTGCCCGCCAACGTCGACTGGCCGACGCCGGTGATCGGTTTTATCTCGCATATGGATACCTCGCCCGATTTTACCGCCAGGAATGTGAAGCCGCAGATTATTGAGAACTACCGCGGCGGCGATATCGCGCTCGGTATGGGCGAAGAGGTGCTGTCGCCGGTGATGTTCCCGATCCTGCATAAGCTAATCGGCCATACCCTGATCACCACCGACGGCAAGACGCTGCTCGGCGCCGACGATAAGGCGGGCATCGCCGAGATCATGACCGCAATGGCGCGCCTCGCCAGCAGCGATATTCCGCACGGCGCCATTCGCGTCGCCTTTACGCCAGATGAGGAGATTGGCCGCGGCACCTCCCATTTCGACGTAGAGGGCTTCGCCGCCGACTGGGCCTACACCATCGACGGCAGCGATCTCGGCGAGTTTGAATATGAGAACTTCAACGCCGCCTCAGCGGTGGTGAAGATCGTCGGCAATAATGTGCATCCCGGCTCGGCGAAAGGGGTGATGGTGAACGCGCTGGACGTGGCGACGGCGTTTCATGCCGAAGTACCGGCAAAAGAGCGTCCGCAGTTCACCGACGGCTACGAAGGCTTTTATCATCTGCACCAGATAAAAGGCACGGTAGAGCACGCCGAGCTGCAATATATTATTCGCGATTTCGATACAGAAGCGTTTGAACAGCGCAAGCAGGTACTGACGGCGATTGCCGAGCGCATTAACGCCGGGCTGCATAAAGACTGCTCCGTCACGGTGGAGATCAGCAACAGCTATCGCAATATGCGCGAGAAGGTTGAGCCGCATCCGCATATTATCGAGCTGGCGCTGCAGGCGATGCGCGACTGCGGCATCGAGCCGAAGGTGAAGCCGATTCGCGGCGGCACCGACGGTTCCGCGCTTTCCTGGAAGGGGCTGCCGTGCCCGAATATCTTTACCGGCGGCTATAACTACCACGGCAAGCACGAGTTCGCCTCGCTCAATATTATGGCGCAGGCGGTGGATGTGATTGTCCGGCTGGCAGAGCTGGCGGCGGAGAAAAAAGGGTAAAAAACCTCTCCGTCAGGAGGCGCAGCGCTTATGGGGGTGGCGTGGTGCGATCGCAAAATCGCTAAACGCATCCCTGCTCGCTCGTCCCGCGTAGCGACGCACCTCATCCCTGAGGTGCGCCTGTTACCGGGCCAGCGCGCTGCGTTGTTTGAAACCGCCCGGCGTTTTATCCCTGGCGCGGGACGCGTTGCACTTCGCCCCACGCCACGCGCGTTTTAGCCTTTGAGTCGTCTGATGGTGTTACTCAGCGTCGCCGAAATACCAGTAGCCGGCGTTAACCAGCGCGGCAAGCTGCGCCAGCAGCGACGGATCGTCCAGCGCGTCGCCGAAATCCTCCAGGCTCAGCGTCTGACGGCGCGCCAGCGCCTTCAGCACCTCTGGCTGTGAACACTCGACGCGCTCGCCGTTGACAAACACCGCATCGCCGATGGTCAGCACGCGCAGGCCGCCCAGGCGCGACAGCGTATCGCCCTGCTGCAGGGCATCGTAGATCTCATCGGGCTGATAGGGCGGCTCCGGCGGTGCCACATCCAGTTCGTGACGCGACTGGGAGATAAACTCCCCGAACCAGCTGGCGAAATGCTCCGGCTGGTCGATGACGTCGAGCATCACCTGGCGAATACCTTCGATCTCCTGCGGCAGGATCTGTGACGGGCAGTCGCGCGTCGGCACCTCAGGATCGCTGTAGCGGTAGCTGCCCAGCTCGCGCGCCAGCACATAGTCGGCGAAGCCGCTGATCAGCTCGCGGCCGTTCGGCGCGCGGAAGCCGACAGAGTAGTTGATGGCGTTCTCCAGCGAATAGCCTTCGTGCGGGAATCCCGGCGGGATATAGAGAATATCACCCGGCTCCATCTCTTCATCGATAATGGCGTCGAACGGCTCGACCTGCAGCAGGTCGGGATGGGGGCAGTGCTGCTTCATCGGCACTTTCTCGCCGACGCGCCAGCGGCGACGGCCGGTGCCCTGAATAATAAACACGTCGTACTGATCGAAGTGCGGGCCAACGCCGCCGCCCGGCACGGCGAAAGAGATCATCAGATCGTCGATGCGCCAGTCGGGCAAAAAGCGGAACGGGCGCATCAGCGCCGCCGAGGGTTCATGCCAGTGGTTCACCGCCTGCACCAGCAGCGACCAGTTGTTTTCGCCCAGATGATCGTAGCTCTCGAAAGGACCGTGGCTCACCTGCCACTTGCCGTCGTTATGGCTGACCAGACGGCTGTCCACCTCGTTTTCCATCGCCAGTCCGGCCAGCTCGTCAGGAGAAATGGGGTCAATAAAGTTTTTAAAACCGCGCTTAAGCAGCACCGGACGTTTTTGCCAGTAGCGCTGAATAAAGTCGGGCCAGTTAAGATCGAGCTGATAGTCCATAGAGTGGTTCCATGCAGGGCTGTAAATGCAGCCAAGTATAACAGCCCGCGCACCTTTCTACTCGCGGCGATGTTCGACTTCCTGACGCCGGAAGATCACTTCCATCCGCGCGCCGCCCAGCGGGCTGGATGTAGCGATAATCTGGCCCTCATACTGCTCCAGAATATCGAGCGCGACCGCCAGCCCCAGCCCCTGGCCGGGACGCAGCGTATCGGCGCGCTGGCCGCGCACAAAGACGAGGTTGCGCTTGCTTTCGGGAATGCCGGGGCCGTCGTCGTCGATAAACAGATGCAGCGCCTGATCGGTCTGACGCGCGCTTACCTCGATAAACTCCAGGCAATATTTGCAGGCGTTGTCCAGCACGTTGCCCAGCACCTCCATAAAGTCGTTTTTGTCGCCGATAAAGATCACCTCCGGCGAAACGTCCAGCGTAATCTCGACGCCTTTGTGCTGATAAACCTTGTTAAGCGCCGAGCAGAGGCTGTCGAGCAGCGCCGATACCGGATGAAGGTCGCGCAGCAGCGGGTTGTGATCCGCCTGCATGCTGGCGCGGTGCAGGTAGTAGCCGATCTGCTGCGAGATACGGCTGATCTGCTCCAGCATCACCGGCTCGGCCTGCTCGATGGTCAGATCCTTGCCGTTGCGCAGCGAGCGCAGCGTGCTTTGCAGCACCGCCAGCGGCGTTTTCAGGCTGTGCGTCAGATCGGAGAGGGTGGTGCGGTAGCGCGTATAGCGCTGGCGCTCGTTGCTCAGCAGCAGATTGAGGTTGCGCACCAGGCTGCGCAGCTCCTGCGGTGGCGCATCGTCGAGATTTTCACGCTGGCTGGTTTCCAGTTCGCGTATCTGGGTGGCGAGATGGCCAATCGGGCGCAGGCTCCAGTGCGCTGCCAGCCAGAGCAGCGGGATCACCAGAATAAGGTTGGCGGCCAGCACGTAGCTGAACCATGACCAGACCACGTCCGAGTGCTGTAGCTCCTGCGGTATCGAGTCCACCACCACGATGGTCAGCGCGGGCAGATTGGTGGTGGCGTCATAGCGGTTGACCGCAACGGAGTGGGTGAACGTATCGTTGTTGTCGTTATCGATAGCGTGCAGCCGCTTCTGCGCCGACAGATCGTTGCCTATCGCCACGGCGCTGGTGCGATTGCTGGTGTCGATTTCGTAAAAGTCGGGCTTCAGCAGCCACTCGTGGCGGATTTTAGTGCGGATCTCCGGCACGTCGCGCTGCTGCCACAGCAGCTTGCCCTGTTCATCATAGATAAACACCAGGGTCGGGAAGTTGAGCGTCATGCGCTCCGGCTGCGCGATGGTCAGGCGATTATTTTGCCACTGCGCCAGCGTAAAGAAGAGATTGCTTTCGCCGCGCATCACGCGATAGGTGTTCTTGTCGAAGCTGACCACGTAGCCGATCACCGCCACCATGCCGTAGGAGAGCGAGAGAAACAGCACAATAGCCGAACAGGCCAGCAAAAAGCGGGCGCGCAGCGAGAGGGGACGATAACGTTGCAGCCAGCTCATCAGAGATCGAAGCGGTATCCCTGACCGCGTACGGTGGTGATCACCTCATCCGCGTGCAGCGCCTGAATTTTTTTGCGCAGGCGGCCCATCAGCACGTCGATGGTATGACTTTCGCGCAGTTCGGCGTCGGGGTAGAGCTGCAGCATCAGGGAGTCTTTGCTCACCACTCTGCCCGCGTTGCGGATCAGCGTTTCGACAATGGTGTATTCAAAGGCGGTCAGCTTGACCGGCTGGTCGTGGATGGTCAGCTCGCGGCGCGAGAGGTCAACCTGAAACGGCGCCATGGCGATAATTTGCGAGGCGTGTCCGCTGTTGCGACGCATCAGCGCCTGCAGGCGCGCGGCCACTTCTTCAATATGGAAAGGTTTGGTGACGTAGTCGTCGGCACCCGCTTCCAGCGCTTCGACTTTGGCCTGCCAGCCTTCGCGCGCGGTGAGCACCAGAATCGGCTGCCGCACCGACTGACCGCGCCAGCGGCGGATCAGCGACATGCCGTCTTCATCCGGCAGCCCCAGGTCGACCAGCGCAATATCGGGCAGATGCTCCTGTAAAAAATAGTCGGCTTCCTTTGCGTCCTCTGCGGCGTCTACCTGATGGCCCATTTCACGCAGTTGAACTGCAAGATGATGGCGCAGCAGAGCATTATCTTCCACAACTAAAACACGCATGCCTTTTCCTTACTCTCGGAGCATTTAAGTAAAGGTAAAGTATACGCAAAAACATCTAAACAACAGCACAACGCAGGCGGGACCGTCCCGCCTGCGTCCACGCTTATTTCAGATCGTCGACCATCTGAACGGCGCGGCCGAGATAGTTAGCTGGCGTCATCTGTTTCAGGCGCACTTTTTCCTCTTCCGGCAGCGCGAGGCTATCGATAAAGGCCTGCATTCCCGCCGCGTCGACGCGCTTGCCGCGCGTCAGCTCTTTCAGCTTCTCATACGGCTTCTCGATGCCGTAGCGGCGCATCACGGTCTGGATCGGCTCCGCCAGCACTTCCCAGTTATGATCCAGCTCGTCCAGCAGACGCTCGCGGTTCACTTCCAGCTTGGAAATGCCTTTCAGCGTTGCCTGATAGGCGATCAGCGCATAGCCGACGCCCACGCCGAGGTTGCGCAGCACCGTTGAGTCGGTGAGGTCACGCTGCCAGCGCGACACCGGCAGCTTGCTCGCCAGGTGCTGCATCACCGCGTTCGCCAGGCCCAGGTTACCTTCGGAGTTTTCGAAATCGATCGGGTTGACCTTGTGCGGCATGGTGGAAGAGCCGATTTCGCCCGCGATGGTTTTCTGTTTGAAGTGGTTGAGCGCCACATAGCCCCAGATATCGCGATCGAAGTCGATCAGGATAGTGTTGAAGCGCGCAATGCAGTCAAACAGCTCGGCGATATAGTCGTGCGGCTCGATCTGGGTGGTGTAGGGGTTCCAGGTAATGCCCAGCGAGGTGACGAACTGCTCGCTCAGCTGGTGCCAGTCCACTTCCGGATAGGCGGCGATATGGGCGTTGTAGTTGCCGACCGCACCGTTGATCTTGCCCAGAATCTCGATTTTGCTCAGCTGGCGCTGCTGACGCTCCATACGGTAGGCGACGTTCGCCATCTCTTTGCCCATGGTTGAAGGCGTGGCCGGCTGGCCGTGGGTGCGCGACAGCAGGGGGATATCGCGATATTCGTGCGCCAGGCCCTTAACCGCGTCGATAAGCTGCTGCCAGTAGGGCAGGATCACGTCGCGGCGTGCGCTTTCCAGCATCAGCGCGTGTGACAGGTTGTTGATATCTTCGGAGGTGCAGGCGAAGTGGATAAATTCTGACACCGCGTGCAGCGCCGGTACGCTCTCCACTTTCTCTTTGAGGAAATATTCGACCGCTTTTACGTCGTGGTTGGTGGTGCGCTCGATGGTTTTGATGCGCGCCGCATCCTCTTCGCTGAAATTAGCGACGATTGCGTCGAGGAAAGCGTTTGCGTCGGCGTCAAATGCAGGAACTTCCTTGATCTCTGCGGTAGACGCCAGTTTCTGTAACCAGCGTACTTCAACCTCAACGCGGAACTTCAGCAAACCGAATTCGCTGAAGATAGCGCGCAGCGGGCTGACTTTATCGCCGTAACGACCATCGACGGGTGAGACGGCGGTCAGAGAGGATAATTCCATCAGTGCAACTCCTGAATCGTTTAACAGAATAGACTTCGCCGGCTTAATAAGCCGGAGAGAGCCGGGATAAAATGGTTTTTGCTTCGCGCAGCAGGCGCTGGCGCGACAGCATTAGCTGAAAGCGGCCGCCGCCCACCTGCTGCCACAGCACGGCGGCGCGGATGCCCGCCAGCAGCGTGGCGCGCACGCGGCTCTGCAGCAGTGGATTCTGCAGCACCGCGGGCGAGCCGGTAACCTGAATGCGCGGCCCGAGCGGGCTGACCACGTCGACATAGATTGCCGCCATGGCGCTGGTAATGGTTTCCGAACCGAGTTCGTAGTGCGCCAGCTGGCGATCGAGCTGGCTGATGCGCTGCGCCAGCGTGTCGAGCGCGCTTTTATTGCCGCTCAGCTTGCGCTCCAGCACCATCAGGCTCAGCGTATAGCGCGTCAGCTCAGCGCCCATGCCCTGGCGGCTGCTGCTGTTAAGCACCGCCATCAGCGTTTCCAGTCCGAGGCGCAGATTGGCTTCATCATTGCCGAACACCGCCAGCGTCGAGCCGGGGTTCAGGTCAATGACGCTGCGCAGCGAGACGTTGAGCGCCTCCGGCTGGCACTGGCCCTGATGCGCCAGCTGCTGTACCAGATGCGCCGCCTGGCAGATGCCCGCCAGCGCCAGCGTGATCTCATAATAATTTTTAGCCACGGTTACTCCTGTCTACGCGTCAGCCATGCCGACTTAGTCTGCGATCAGCGGCAGGCGCTCTTCGATAATGCCGCCGCCGAGGCAGACGTCGCCGAGATAGAACACGGCGGACTGGCCCGGCGTCACCGCCGCAACCGGCGCGTCGAAGCGCACCTCAATGCGGTCTTCGCCGCGCGGCACGATTTCACACGGAATATCGGTCTGGCGATAGCGCGTTTTCACCGTACAGCGCAGCGGAGCGACGACTGGCTGGCGATCGACCCAGTGCAGCTGCTGGGCCACCAGGCCCACCGACATCAGGCGCGGATGGTCGGCACCCTGCGCCACGATCAGGCGGTTGCGCGCCACGTCTTTATCCACCACGTACCAGGGATCGTCGCTGCTCTCTTTCAGCCCGCCGATGCCCAGCCCTTTGCGCTGGCCCAGGGTGTGATACATCAGGCCCTGGTGCTCGCCGACCACCTGGCCATCCACGGTTTCAATCACGCCAGGCTGGGCCGGCAGATAGCGGCCAAGGAAGTCGCGGAATTTGCGTTCGCCGATAAAGCAGATGCCGGTGGAGTCTTTTTTCTTCGCGGTAACGAGATCGAGCTGCTCGGCGATGCGGCGCACTTCCGGCTTCTCCAGTTCGCCTACCGGGAAGAGGCTCTGGGCGATCTGCTCGTGGCTCAGCGTATAGAGGAAGTAGCTCTGATCTTTGTTGCCGTCGAGGCCGCGCAGCAGCTGGCTTTTGCCGTCGACGTCCGCGCGGCGCACGTAGTGGCCGGTGGCGATGTAGTCCGCGCCGAGATCCTCCGCCGCGAACTCCAGGAAGGCTTTAAATTTGATCTCTTTGTTGCAGAGAATATCGGGATTGGGGGTGCGGCCCGCTTTGTACTCTTCGAGGAAGTGTTCGAAGACGTTGTCCCAGTACTCTGCGGCAAAGTTGATTTTATGCAGCTTGATGCCGAGTTTATCGCACACCGCCTGCGCGTCCGCCAGATCGTCCGCGGCAGTGCAATACTCCTCGCCGTCGTCTTCCTCCCAGTTCTTCATGAACAGGCCTTCTACCTGATAGCCCTGCTGCTGCAGTAGCCAGGCGGATACGGAAGAATCGACGCCGCCGGACATACCGACGATCACTTTTTTCTGGCTGTTGTCAGACATGACGCACTCTTGATTACGATAAAAAAACAGGCGGCATAGTCTATCACGCGTCGGCGTGGCGCGCACCCTCGTGAAACGGCCACTGGAACGGCGCGATCAGATGCAGCGGATAGCGTGCGCCCTGTTGCCACAGCCGGACGCTTTCGGCGACCAGCGGCGAACGCAGGTTATCTGCGGCGATAATCTGCTCAGGCGCGCGCCACCGGCAGCAATCGATATCGCTGTCCTGCGGCGCGGTAGGGCGCTTTTCCGCCAGGTCGACGCCAAACAGAAAACGCACAAAAGGCGTATTGTCCGGCGCGATCCACTGCTGGACGCCGAGAAAATAGTCGAGCGCGCAGTCAAGGCCGGTCTCTTCATGCAGCTCGCGCCGCGCCGCCTCCAGCAGGGTTTCGTCCGCTTCCAGATGACCGGCGGGCTGGTTCCAGGTGGCGCGGCCTTTTACCCGCTCCTCCACCACTAACAGTTCGCCCTCGGCCTGCACGATACAGGCGACGGTGACATGAGGTTTAAACATCGATCCTCCGGGATTGTTAACCTGACGTTATCGAAAAACGCGGCGCTGCTTACGCCGAATCGGTTATTTCGCGCCACTCGCCTGGCGCCAAGGCGTCGAGCCGATAGTCGCCCATCGCATAGCGGATCAGACGCAGCGTTGGATAGCCGATATGCGCCGTCATGCGGCGCACCTGGCGGTTACGGCCCTCGTAGAGCGTAATTTTCAGCCAGCTGGTAGGGATCGCTTTACGTTCGCGGATCGGCGGCTGGCGCGGCCACAGCCAGGCCGGCTCGTCGACCTTTTCCACGCCTGCCGGCAGCGTAGGGCCATCTTTCAGATTAACGCCACTGCGCAGCGCCGCGAGATCCGCCTCCTGCGGTTCGCCCTCAACCTGAACATAGTAGATTTTGCCGGTGCGCTTGCCGGGCTGCGTCAGCGCCGCCTGCAGCGCGCCGTCGTTGGTGAGCACCATCAGGCCTTCGCTGTCGCGGTCCAGACGCCCTGCGGCGTAGACATCGGTAACAGGGATAAAATCCTTCAGCGTCTGGCGGCCGGCTTCGTCGCTAAACTGTGGCAGAACATCGAATGGTTTGTTAAATAATATGACGCGTCGCGGTCCGCGCGGGCGTGACGGTTTGCGCTGAGCGCCGCGCGGCGCGCGGTCAGGGCGTTTATGCTGGTGAATTTGCTGAGAACTTTTTCGCATGAGCTTTGCAGTCGGTGACAATCGGCGCATTATAACGCGAAACAGTGACGATTGGCGCGGCGTAAATATTCAAGTATCATGACCCCACATCTTACAATTTATTAACAAAACGCCCAGGAGAGGTTAATGGAAAGCAAAGTAGTTGTTCCGGCGGAAGGTCAGAAAATCACCCTGGATCAGGGCAAGCTCAACGTACCAAATAACCCGATCATTCCTTACATCGAAGGTGACGGCATCGGCGTTGACGTTTCTCCGGTGATGCTGAAGGTGGTTGATGCCGCTGTGAAGAAAGCCTACAACGGCGAGCGCAAAATCTCCTGGATGGAGATCTACACCGGCGAGAAATCGGTAGAACTCTACGGCCAGGATGTCTGGCTGCCGCAGGAAACCCTCGACCTGATCAAAGAGTACCGCGTCGCCATTAAAGGCCCGCTGACGACGCCGGTTGGCGGCGGCATCCGTTCTCTGAACGTGGCGCTGCGTCAGGAGCTCGACCTCTATGTTTGCCTGCGTCCGGTTCGTTACTACAAAGGCACCCCGAGCCCGGTAAAACGTCCTGAAGATACCGACATGGTGATCTTCCGTGAAAACTCCGAAGATATCTACGCCGGTATCGAGTGGAAAGCTGGTTCTGCCGAAGCGGACAAAGTGATCAAGTTCCTGCGCGAAGAAATGGGCGTGAAGAAAATCCGCTTCCCGCAGGATTGCGGCATCGGCGTGAAGCCGTGTTCGGAAGAGGGCACCAAACGTCTGGTGCGCGCAGCGATTGAGTATGCGATCACTAACGACCGCGACTCGCTGACGCTGGTGCACAAAGGCAACATCATGAAGTTCACCGAAGGTGCGTTCAAGGACTGGGGCTATCAGCTGGCGAAAGAAGAGTTTGGCGCTGAGCTGGTAGACGGCGGCCCGTGGATGAAGATTAAAAACCCGAACACCGGCAAAGATATCATCGTTAAAGATGTCATCGCCGATGCGTTCCTGCAGCAGATCCTGCTGCGTCCGGCAGAGTATGACGTTATCGCCTGTATGAACCTGAACGGTGACTACATCTCTGACGCTCTGGCGGCGCAGGTTGGCGGTATCGGTATCGCACCGGGCGCGAACATCGGCGACGAGTGCGCGCTGTTCGAAGCGACCCACGGCACCGCACCGAAATATGCAGGTCAGGATAAAGTGAACCCCGGTTCCGTTATCCTTTCGGCAGAAATGATGCTGCGTCACCTGCAGTGGTTCGAAGCCGCTGACCTGATTGTTAAAGGTGTTGAAGGCGCAATCGCTAACAAGACCGTGACCTATGACTTCGAGCGTCTGATGGAAGGCGCTAAACTGCTGAAATGTTCAGAGTTTGGCGACGCTATCATCGAAAATATGTAATACGCCTGTCGCTCCGATCGCCCTTGCGGCGATCGGAGTTTTTCCCCGCCGTGCTTTTTCCGCGCTTGTTTCCCTGCTGTTTAATTAAGATTTCTTTTCTTTGCCTCTGCCCGCCTGAAAAGGCGCACCCTTATTTGCGGCGTACCGCAGGAATAATCGCCGCTGTTATCGTTTAATTTTTTTTATTCTGCGCGCTTTCTCCTTATTTATAAGGGTTGTTTTTTACCCTGTGGGCCAGGTTATAGTGACGGCGGACCCGCCGCGACAGGTAATTTAACAAGGAGTTAACTTATATATGAAAAAGAAAGTGCTTATACTTTTTCTTGCTGCAGCGCCGCTCTTCTCTTTTGCTGCGACCCGCTCCTGCAGCGATAAGATTACTGCGCTGGAGAAAAAAATGGCGCAGGCCAAAAAATATAATAACCGTGCCGAACTTTCCCGGCTTAATATCGCCCGGCATAAGGTGAAAACCTATTGCACCGACGATCGACAGGCGCAGCGGGCTAATAAGGCTATCAGCGAGCAGCAGCGAAAAGTGAAAAAGGCAGAGTTCGAGCTGCAGGATGCGCGGCAGGAGCTGAAAGAGGCGCAGGCAGACGGACGGCTGGATAAGATTTCTGAAAAAATGCACAAGGTAGAGGAGAAAAAAGTAAAGGTTGCGTCGGCGAAGCGCGCGCTAATCCAGGCGCAGGCTGCTGCGTCGCACCTTAATTAATACTCTGCCTTACGCAATGTGATTAAGTCAGGCCCGCTGCGCTGAGCCTGCTTCAGGCTGCTTATTATCCCGCCGCACGTGTTATTCTGCACGCGCCTGAGCGCGGCCGCTTTTTACGCAAAGTGGGCAGGAAATAATCTCGCGGGCAAGAATAAAGTTTAACCGTGAAGAGCGCTTCGATAGAAAGAGTGGCGACGGATGAGCACAGCTGCCATAACGGCAGATAAATAATTAAGTCGCGATAGCGCCGCAAATAACTTACGCCGTTGTTACTGACAGTCGGGTGAATCTTCTTCGCTCCTTCCTGCTATCGCGTTATCGGCTCGCTGGCGACGCCGCCCTGCAGAGAAGGGCGGCGCTGGCTGGTGATAAAAACGACCGTCACGCTATTACAGGCGCAGCCAGGTGCTTTCCGTCAGGCATATTTAATTACTTATTTGCAACTCATGTTTTCACTGGAGAAGGGCGGCGAAAATCCGCGCCAGTCAGAATTGACGAAGATCATAAAAGAGAGCGGCGGAAAAGTTATAATCAGCGGCGAGTGTTGTTATGTGACCCGAATCACACAACCTCATCAAAATGTAATCTTTGTGTTTTTGGCTTTTTTAAATTTACCCTGTTTATTCAGGGTATTTTTTTGCCGATTTTCAGACCGGCAAAAAACAGGCGTGATAAGCATCGGTAGGCGTTATTTCAACGCGAGGGCCAATAAAAATTAACCGTTTTGTTCAGACTGGCGTGCGGGTAATTAACGCGCGCCATTATTGTTGTAAAAAACCAGGGGTATATGATGTTAAAAAAAACTGCGGCTGAATTTTTCGGCACGTTCTGGCTGGTATTTGGTGGTTGCGGAAGCGCGCTGCTCGCTGCCACCTTTCCGCAATCAGGCATTGGCTTCGCCGGGGTGGCGCTCGCCTTCGGCCTGACGGTCCTGACCATGGCCTGTGCGGTTGGGCATATCTCCGGCGGCCATTTCAATCCTGCCGTGACGCTGGGCCTGTGGGCGGGCGGTCGCTTTAGCGTGAAAGGCGTCGTTCCTTATATTATCGCGCAGGTTGCTGGCGGTATCGCCGCAGCGGGCGTTCTCTATCTTATCGCCAGCGGCAAAGCGGGCTTTGATGCGACCGCCAGCGGCTTCGCCTCTAACGGCTTTGGCGAGCATTCGCCGGGCGGCTACTCCTTACAGGCAGCCGTTATTATCGAGCTGGTGCTGACCATGTTCTTCCTGATCGTTATTCATGGCGCAACCGACAAAAAAGCGCCAGCAGGCCTGGCACCCGTCGCGATCGGTCTGGCGCTGACCCTGATCCACCTGATCAGCATTCCGGTAACCAATACCTCGGTCAATCCGGCGCGCAGTACGGCGGTTGCGCTTTTCCAGGGAACCTGGGCGCTGCAGCAGCTCTGGCTTTTCTGGCTGGTGCCGATTGTCGGCGGCTGTATCGGCGGCCTTATTTACCGCTTCCTGCTGCAATCTAAAGATTAATTATCACGCGCGCTGTCGGTCGTTTAAAAACCTCGCTATCTGGCGAGGTTTTTTTATCCGCATTATTTGATCAAAAAGGCCTTATTATTTCTATGGGAAAATGACGTTAAGCGTAACGGCTGAGCGCCAGCTAACAGCAAAATAAGCGCTGCGTTATAAATATATATTTGTAATAGCGTAGGTGATTCAGCATAAAAGGTGCTATTCTTTGCTTTCTGGGTACGTTGTCATGAGCGCAGGAAAACCCTTTGCGGCGTCGCTATAAGACGCTGCTCACTATTAGACATACATGAGTGTCTTTAAAACAGCGTTAGCTGAGCGAGTCACTGATGAAAGAGGGTTTCTACTGGGTGCGATCGGGCAGCGAGCCTTTGCAGGTCTGGTACTATTTATCGCAATACGGCTGGTATCGGCCACAAACGGCAATTCCCATTACTGCCGCTTATTTTCGACAAATGGCCTTTGAAATAATTGGCGACAGACTGGTGCCTCCCTCCTCTGTTGACGCAGAAAAATGTATCTTGTGATCGTTTAAAACGAAACGGTAAAAATACCGCTGCATCTGGCGCAACGCAGCGGCACAACGCTAAATATCTTTAAGAAAGATGCTTTATTCCGTTTACAGCCTGGGCTATGCATGCCCTGTGAAAGCGTAAGCGGGAAATGACTTTTTTGAACAATTATCTTTTATCTCCCTGCATTATAATGCTCAGGCCCGGCTTATACCCGGATGCGCGCATTAATTATTATCAGGTGAATAAAGTGAACTATAAGCAGTTTCAAAATAAAATAGAGTCCTGGGAGAAAATCTCTTTTACCGCCATTATATACAGCCAGTATGGCGCGGATTTTGAAGTGTATGCCATTGATGAACACAGCAATACTAAAAGCCGCATCTTTCTCTGCTACGCCGAAAATGAGGCGGAAGCGCAAAGGCTTGTCGATCAATATTCTGTATGGCTGGCGAAATTCAATAGTCTTGCACGCAAACGCCTCAGCAGCGAACAGGCGATGAAGAGCGCGCTGATGCAGCAGGAGTAGCGGCAGCACAAGCGAGACGACGCGCGAAAGAGGCGGCTGAGGCTGCCTCTCTGCGTAGCCAACAGCCCGCGGTGCGCTAATATTTTCTGGGAAGACAGATTGACGTTTAGCTTGCTTATCTGTGGCGCGCGTGCGTTAATCGTTTGTCAGTCTGATTAGCAGACAATTTCAGAGTTAGTTTATATTGTATTTCTCATCTCAGTGGGCGCCACAACAAGCCTTTCTTTTTGAGTCTACCTCAGGTTCTGATTTATTTCTGCCATTCAGCCTCTTATGCCGTAAGGCTAACTAAAAAGGTTTTATATTATGTCGAATAAAATTTTCGGAACCGTGAAGTGGTTTAACGCAGAGAAAGGTTTTGGTTTTATCTCTCCGGAAGATGGCGGTAAAGACGTTTTCGTCCACTTTTCTGCTATTCAGGGCACGGATTATCGCTCGCTTGACGAAGGTCAGCGCGTTGAGTTTTCTGTTGAGCAGGGGCCAAAGGGGCCGTCAGCCGTAAACGTTGTGGGGCTTTAAGATTAGCCTTGCAGCCAGACGCTTCCGGTGACCGGGTACAGCATCCTGTCTCTGCGTTCGAACGGTGCAATAGCAATCCTTATGGCGCGACATGCATTTTTTGCAAAAGCGCTATGATTCTTGCCGACATCTCCGAACGTTAAGGGTTTTGCCGCTCTCTTGCAGAAGAGAGAGTAAAAGCCGCGCATCCGCCTGTTAAGGCATCCTCCGGGATGCCTTTTTTATTGCCGCAGGAACAGCGGCACGCCTGATGACGTCAGCGCCTTACGCCAGCAAAAAAAAAGCCCCCAAAAGGGGGCAAGGGGTTGGAGTAACAGCCGCTCAGTAAGGTTCGTGGATTTCATTACCGAGCCGCTTAAATATAGCCAACCCCTGGGATAATTGCCTGTAAGAAGGGCGATATATATATGTAGAGGTCTAACCATTAGGTTTCTGTAGAAATGGAGTGGTTGAAATATATTGCTTTTTTAATTCTGAAAACGATTACTAAGAATGCTCCGCAAGTCGCCTCTGACAGCAAGATAACTGGAGCGTGCTGGATGGGCCACGCTTTCCTGCTGAGCAGCAGTTGCAGCAGAGGTGACGCGCGCTGTCGTGGAAAAAAGAGATAAAAAAGCATCAGAGGTGAGCAAAGAAAATAAAAAATACCCCCGCAAAGCAGGGGGGAGTCATAGCAGATATAAAACGGACTCGTCGAGCAATATCTCTGGTGGAGGCTTCGGCTCAGAATTAATTTTAAGCATAACACAGTTAATAAAGGCCGCTATTGATTTAAAAATAAATAATTGTTTTAGCCTCTAACGATCTGGCTTCTACCTTTCAAGGTGATGTTATTATATGGCTGCTATTAATATAGCGATTTTAGCCTTTTCCAGTAAAGAAAGGGGGGGTTAATACCTCTGGCGATAGCGTACCTCTCTTTTATCTGCAACAACGACCCAATCCATTTTGACCGGACGACAGAAAGAGAGGGGAGGCGATACGGCAGAGGAACAGGCAACGGCATCGCGGCGTCGCCAGCAGATAA
Organism: Pantoea agglomerans; assembly: GCF_020149765.1. Lineage (NCBI taxonomy): Bacteria > Pseudomonadati > Pseudomonadota > Gammaproteobacteria > Enterobacterales > Erwiniaceae > Pantoea > Pantoea agglomerans. The sequence goes on along the minus strand of NZ_CP083809.1, from coordinate 2,392,869 downwards.
AGCTGAGCGTGAGTTGAGCAGGCGTCGCGCATATTATCGCCATATCAGTTTGAATTAAGTCGATATTTTGTTCAGGACGGCGCCGCAGGCTCCAGGCTTACAAAAAATAATCCCTTCGGCGTCAGTGGCTTCAACATTTTTGCTGTCGCTGCGCCTTGCCTAAACCATGAGTTTGATATTACTGTATTTATATACAGTATCCAGCAGAAGGAGTCTTTCTCATGAAGTTATATCGCCCCGCGGAAGTCCGCGACCTGTTGCCTTTGCCGCTTTATATTGAGCGCGTGCCCTGTGGTTTCCCGTCGCCGGCGCAGGATTACATCGAAAAACGTATCGACCTGAATGATCTGATGGTGCAGCACCCCAGCGCAACCTACTTTCTCCGCGTCAGCGGCGATTCAATGATCGACGCGGGCATCTGCGAAGGGGATATGATTGTCGTCGACTCCTCGCTGACGGCAAAACATGGCGATATTATCGTCGCCGCCATTGACGGTGAATTTACCATCAAGCAGCTTCGCATCCACCCCTCGGTGCTGCTGATGCCCGCCAACAGCAAACACAGCCCCATCCCCATCAATACGCCCGAAGGTCTGCAGGTATTCGGCGTCGTCACCTACGTCATTAAATCGACGCACTGATATGTACGCGCTGGTGGACGTGAACAGCTTTTACGCCAGCTGTGAAACCGTCTTTCGCCCCGATTTACAGGGGGTTCCCGTCGTGGTGCTCTCCAACAACGACGGCTGCGTTATTGCCCGCAGCGCAGAGGCCAAAGCGCTCGGCATCAGCATGGGCGCCCCCTTTTTTAAGCTGAAAGAGGCGCTGCGCCAGCACAGGGTGCAGGTTTTCAGCTCTAACTATGCGCTCTATGCCGATATGAGCCTGCGGGTCATGACCACGCTGGAGGAGATGGCACCAGCGGTGGAGATGTACAGCATCGATGAGGCCTTTCTCGACCTGAGCGGCGTCAGCTTTTGCCAGCCGCTGGAGGCCTTTGGCCGGGCGGTGCAGGCGCGCGTGAAGCGGGAGCTGCATCTGCAGGTGGGCGTTGGAATTGCGCCCACCAAGACGCTGGCGAAGCTGGCCAACTACGCGGCGAAAAAATATCGCGCTACGCAAGGCGTGGTCGACCTGTCGCACGCCGAGCGGCAGCGTAAGCTGATGGCGCTGGTGCCGGTAGAAGAGGTGTGGGGCGTCGGCGCGCGCATCGGGAAAAAGCTGCAGCAGATGGGCATCGAAAACGCGCTGCAGCTGGCTGACAGCTCTACCTGGGTCATACGCAAGCACTTCAACGTGGTGCTGGAGCGCACGGTGCGCGAGCTGCGCGGGGAAGCCTGCCTGGACCTGGAGGAGATGGTGCCGACCAAACAGCAAATCGTCTGCTCACGTTCGTTTGGCACGCGCCTTACCGAGTACGGTGACGTGCGGCAGGCGGTTTGTCAGTACGCCGAGCGGGCAGCGGAAAAGCTGCGGCAGGAAAACCAGTATTGCCGGCAGATCGCGGTATTCCTGAAGACCAGCCCGCACGCGGAAAACGAAGCCTACTATGGCAATCAGGCTATGGGGCAGCTGCTGACGCCGTCAAACGACACCCGCGATATCGTCCGCATTGCAACAGAGGCGCTGGATCGCATCTGGCTGGACGGCTACCGCTATATGAAGGCGGGCGTTATGCTGGGGGATTTTTTCAGCCAGGGCGTGGCGCAGCTCCAGCTATTTGACGCTTACGGGCCGCGAGCCAACAGCGAGGCGCTGATGCAGGTGATCGACAGAATTAATCAGGCGGGCAGGGGAACGCTCTGGTTTGCCGGGCAGGGCATCGAAAAGAGCTGGGCCATGAAGCGAGAGATGCTGTCGCCAGCTTATACCACGCGCTTTTCAGATTTGCCGATCGTCAAATAAGCGAGCGGCCTGATGTCTCAGTGTTTCTTCACGCTGGAGGGGAGCGGTTCGCTATAGCCGCGCGGGGGTTCGGTGACGGCGCGCGCCGAGGGGAACTCCTGGCGTATCTCCGCCAGCGCCAGCGTCAGCGCCTGTTTCCTGTCGCTGTCGCGCTCCGTCATCGCCATCGCTTTCAGGCGATTCGCCAGCGAGGCGCCTGAAATTGAGGCATTTTGTTCAAGCAGCGCGGTGACCGCTTCGCCAATCAGGTAATCAGTGAGTTTTTCAATCTTACTTCTTTGCATAGCCGCATCTCTTATTACAGTGTTGCCCGTTAACGGGAGAGAGACGGAAGGCGCGCTGGCTGTGTGCAACTTCGCCTGTGGCCAGTGTCCGTCAACATGCTCTCCCTGACACGTTCCACTGTGAATCATGCTGCGGGCGGGGGACGAACGCAATGGCAGCCTGCAATTTATCATTCACGCTTAAATAGCAGGCCAATAAGTTTTTGATAGTGCTGCTCTTCTTCCGGAGTGGATGCCAGCTCAAGACGCGCAAGCAGCTTTGTGCAGAGCATTTTCCGATTGAGCTGTTTACCGGCGCGCAGAATCTCGACCACAATTTCACCTAAGGTTTCCTGCTGGCACGGCAGCACGGCCTGATTGAAGTAGTGAGCAATATCACTGGCTGCGGTTGACCTGTTTCCAGTCTGGCGCATAAGCAACCCTTAAATATCCGTATGGTTAAAATGTAATCAGCTAAGCGATGCTTAAAGTTATACAACTTATGCAAGCTTGTACAGAATTACCTGCACTGGCGGGCGTTTATTTTTTGTGCTTTATCGCTATAGCAATATTAACAACGGGTTAGCTGAGAGCGGGCACGGCCTGGCGTCAGTTTAATTTACTGGCCAGCAGGCGAATGGCGCGCTCGCAGGCGGCTTTGGTCTCTTCATCCTGCGCCCGCGCGCCTGCGCGGTAAAGCGCGCCAATAATTTCCTGTAGCGGAAGCGCTTCGCCAGGTTGCAGAAGTTGCGCCACCACGCGGCCTAGCAGAGCATAAACTTCCTGGTTGTCAGCAGTTTCATTGTGGTTCACTCTGTCTCCTGGAAGGCGATAGCAAATAGGTAATCTCTGGTACATTAACTTTTTTACTGCTTTATCGAAAATCGGCCGTGTGAAAAAAAGATGCGGCGCGCAATATATTTAGGAAATAATTATTTCCTAATAGGCCAAATGAATTAATCCAGAATGCCAAGCAGCATATTAATCGTTTCTGCTCCATTAGTCACATCCTGAACTTTGCCAACCACGCGCATGCCGAACGCCACGCACAGCAGCAGGCCCGCTGCCGTCTCCGCATCCAGCGCAGCAGAGACCGATCCATCCTCTTGCCCTTCGCGAATCAGGGAGATTAAAAAGTTGCGGTTGCGCAGCACCGCCTGACGCACCAGGTCGGAGAGTTCAGTATCCAGGCTCTGCAGCTCGACGGTGCTGCCGACCACCAGGCAGCCGCGGCGACCTTCGATTTCACGCGCGGAGTCGAGGTAAAACTGCAGCAGCTCGGCAATGCGCGCTCTGCCGGTGGTATGCGGCTGAAGACGCGCGCGCAGGTCGGCACCGCGCACGCTGATATAGCGCTCAAATACGCGCAGGAACAGGGTACGCTTGTCTTTAAAAGCCTTATAGATACTGCCTGCCGTCAGGTTCATCGCTTCGCTGAGATCGGCCACCGACGAGGCGTGGAAGCCTTTTTGCCGGAAGACAATCATTGCGTTATCGAGGGCGGTATCGGTATCGAAGGCTCTGGGCCTGCCGCGCTCTCTGACCGGCGCGGCGGATGTCCGGGATGTCGTCATTGCTCAGTTTGAAAAGGTATTTGCTGCCAAATTACCACAATCGCAAGCCTCAGGAAAAAAATAAAAGTCTGGCGGTGCGGTGCGTGGGTTAAAACAAATGCGTCACAGGCGACAGCGAGAGAAATAAGCAGGCTAAATAATTACTTTTATTAACCAGAACGGGCAGCGCTATGGCGGACGCGCGCGCTCAGAAATTTCAGATATGCAGCGATAATTTTTACGCTGCCGGCGCGCTGGCCTAACCTGTGGACGTCAACATAAAAAAGGATGACTTATGAAATCTCTCTCAACGTTTGGTGCCGCAGCGCTTGTGGCATTCACTTTCTCTGCCACGGCGGCTGAACCTGCCACGATGAAAAACCCCATCAGCGTTCACGTGCTGAATTTGCAAACCGGTATTCCTACCGCTGGCGTGGCGGTGGAGCTGGATCAAAACCGCAACGGCAGCTGGGTTAAGCTCGCCGAGGGGGTCACCGACGCCAACGGCCGCATCAGCGCGCTCTATCCTGCGGGCAAGCAGGCGGAACAGGGCACCTATAAGGTGGTGTTCAAAACCGGCGACTACTACGCTGGCGTGAAGCAGAAGACTTTCTTCCCGGAAATCCCGGTGATCTTTACCCTGGAGAACACCAGCCAGCACTACCATATCCCGCTGCTGCTCAGCCCTTACGGCTACTCTACCTATCGCGGCAACTAAGACCTGTCGCGGCAACTAAGCGGCATCAGATAAAAAACAGCCTGACGCGGGATAGCGCTCAGGCCTTTTTTTTACCGGGCCGGGTAACAGATCAATCGCGGACCGGCGCGCAACGCGGCGAAATTAAGCGAAAACTAATCTTTATTACGTAGGCTGCAGCAGCTGATAACGGCAGGTCAGGCGCCTGCTCAGGAGAGAGGGAACGCCTGGTGCCGTAGCGCACTTTGTCAGTCAAACCAGATGCTGATTGTTTTGACCGGAGCCTACCTTTTTGCTGCGACTGCTTTTTTTGTTAATCGGCGCGCCAGTGCTGCGCGCCAGCTGGCCAGCTCTGCTGGCGGCCGGCACGCTGTGCCTCAGTGCCAGCGCGGCCATTGTGCTGGAGAGTTTTTATCACGCCACCCTCTCCGTACCGCTCTGCCTGCTGAGCCTTTTTCTCCTCGCCGAAGGACTTATCCAGGCCTGGCGTGCGTGCGCCGGGTTTGAGCGCGGCTGGGCGGCGCAGAGCAAAGCGCTGACGCTGCTGCTGCTGGGCGCGGCGCTGCTGGCTGCGCCGCACGAGAAAGGGAGCTGTGGCGCCTGGCTGTTTGCGCTCGCCTTTTTGCTGGACGGCGGTTTTCGCATTATCGCCTGCGCGCTGATGCGCTGTCGCCGCTGGCACTGCAAGCTGGCGATCGGCGGCGGCGAATGGCTGCTCAGCCTGATGATCGTCACGGACTGGCCGCTGCCCCATCGCGTGCTGATCCCGGCTGGATTCGCCGTGGTGCTGCTGGGCTGGGCGCTCTCGCTGCTGCAGATCGCCTGGCAAATCCGCGCCTTGCCGCCGGAGACCAGCGTAGCGGCGCTGCCGCTGTTTACCCGTAAAGGGGTGCGTAATCCGCACGGGCTCGATTACCGCCACGTTCCCTGCGACGGTACGCCCGCCAGCGAGCCGCTGACCATCTATATCTGGACGCCGCTGGGATCGGGCAGCGTTGCCGGTCGTCGTCCCTGGTTTGATCGCTGGGTCGCCGCTATCGATCACCGCGGCCAGGTTTCTACCGGTCATACCTCGCTGGCGATGGGCGACAGGCTCTACGTCAGCCTCTATCCGGTGGAGGATATAACCGGCACGCTGGGCGGCGTGCTACAGATGCTGCACGCGCGTGAAGAGAACGACGTTGCCGGCTTTCACCAGCGCTCGCTTGAGCGGGAGATCAAAGAGTGGTGCCTGCCCGATAAGCGCCTTTCGCTGCCGCACTATAACCAGCAGGCGCTGATCAACTACTGGGCGAGCCAGGGCCAGGATTGTCGCTACAACCTGACGTCGCGCAACTGCTCCACCAGCGTAATGCAGGCGCTGGACGTCGCCACCGAAGGCCTGCTGGGGCTGCGCGGCGTGCGCGGCTACGCGGCGCTGCTCGATCCTGACTTCTGGCTGCTGAGCCTGATCCGCAGCCGGGCGGAGGGGATGACGTGGACGCCGGGTCTGGTCATGGATTATGTTCAGGTGCTGCGCCGGGTGCTGGCGTCTCAGCTGGGGGGTAATAAGGGTCGGGACCGGGTTGCGGAGCGCGTGCGGAAAAATAATCATGCCTGCCAGACCGAGCGCGGCTAATTATTTATTAAATGGACGGCCTGAATAAAAGAAGAGAGTAAGAAAAAATAAATAGCGGCTGAGTGCGGTCAGCCGGAAATAAAAGGCCGGGAGGATAACGCCCGGCCTTTTATTTTTAACTGGCGCTTTTATCCGCCGCAGTACGGCGGCTGAGTTTGCCGCCGACGCGTCCCGCCTCGACCGCGCGCTCGCGGTTATATTTAAAATTACCGCTGCTCATCTGCCCGCCTTTTTTTCCCGCTTCACGCGCTCTGTCGGGATTTTCAGCAAAGTTACCTGCTCCACCACGTCGCTGAGTCATATCAATTCCTCTCTGTATAAAATAATAATTAAAAAAGAGTTTCAATGCGTTTTAACTATGTAAGGTGAAGAGCAATTTAGCAATGTAGCATAATGGATGAAACTTAAGGCGTGGAGGAGGGGGTGAGTAATCGTTTCCTAATAGTGAGGTTTCTAATCATCTATCTCAGAAAGAGATTTTTTCGCATTTTGTACAACTGTGAAATGAGTTGTACAATTTGTCCCATTGTGCGGAAATGTGATGTTGATCACATTAAAAAAGGCGGTTTTTTATCTCCAGCTTAAAAAAACAGCGCCCGGGGATCGGGGCGCTGTTTACACAGGACGCGGGGTCAGGTGGCTACCACGGGGTTACGGCCGACGGAACAGCGCAAGACTGCGCCCCTCCAGCTCAAAGTCCTTCTCTTTGGTAATCACCAGCCCCTTGTTGTCGTTGTCGGAGGTGGTAAGCTCCAGCACCCAGCCGCCTTCGCCAAACTGCGGAATGCGGAACGGCACCGTGCCCTCAAACGGGTTGATCAGCATCAGCACGTCGTGCCAGATACCCTCTTCGGTTTGCAGATCAGGACGGCCGATATAGACGCCCAGCGTCGAGCCTTCCTCCCACTGCTCCTCCTGCTGGAAGCCGCCGCCGGCGTTAAACCACTTGATCTCCATGCCGTCACGCCAGCTCTCGCGGCGCAGCAGCGGCTGCTCGGCGCGCAGGCGGATAACGTGGCGCGTAAACTCGCGCAGCGCCTCTGCGCTGGCAGGGAGGTTCTCCCAGTGTACCCAGGAGATCTCGCTGTCCTGACAGTAGCCGTTGTTGTTGCCCAGCTGGCTGCGTCCGAACTCATCGCCCGCCAGCAGCATCGGCGTGCCGTGGGAGAAGAAGAGGGTGGCGAGGAAGTTACGCTTCTGGCGCTCGCGCACCGCGTTAATCCCTTCATCCTCGGTCGCCCCCTCCGCGCCGTAGTTATAAGAGCGGTTATCGTTGTGCCCGTCGTTGTTATCCTCGCCGTTGTCGTCGTTGTGCTTCTCGTTGTAGGAGACCAGATCGTTCAGCGTAAAGCCGTCATGGGCGGTGATAAAGTTGACGCTTGCCCAGGGACGACGGCCGCGCTGATCGTAGAGATCGCCGGAGCCGAGCAGGCGCGCGGCGAAGTCGGTGGAGACGTTGTCGCCTTTCCAGTATTCGCGCACCGTATCGCGGTATTTATCGTTCCACTCCGCCCAGCCCGGCGGGAAGCCACCGACCTGATAGCCGCCGGGGCCGATATCCCAGGGTTCGCCGATCAGCTTCAGCTTCGACAGCACCGGGTCCTGCATAATGGCGTCGAAGAACCCGCCGCGCTGGTCGAAGCCTTCCGGCTCGCGGCCGAGGATGGTGCCGAGGTCGAAACGAAACCCGTCGATATGCATCGATTCCGCCCAGTAGCGCAGGGAGTCCAGCACCATCTGCAGCACGCGCGGATGAGAGGTATTCACCGTGTTGCCGGTGCCGGTATCGTTGATGTAGTAGCGGTGCTGATCGGGCAGGGTGCGGTAGTAGGAGAAGTTGTCGATGCCCTTAAAGGAGAGCGTCGGGCCAAGCTCGTTGCCTTCCGCCGTGTGGTTGTAGACCACGTCGAGGATCACTTCGACGCCGGCGTCGTGGAAGGCGCGCACCATATCGCGGAAGCCCTGAATGCCGCGCGGGCCGTAGTAGCGCGGCGCGGGGGCGAAAAAGCCGATGGAGTTGTAGCCCCAGAAATTTTTCAGCCCCCGGTCCAGCAGGTGCTGATCGTCCGGGAACCAGTGTACCGGCAGCAGCTCAACCGAGGTGATGCCCAGGCTTTTAATGTAGTCAACCGTGGCCTGATGCCCCATGCCTTCGTAGGTGCCGCGCAGCGTCTCCGGCAGCGCCGGATTAAGCTGGGTGAACCCCTTTACGTGCGTCTCGTAGATCACCGTGTTCGACCAGGGAATGCTCGGACGGTTATCGTCCTGCCAGTCAAACTCGTTGGGATCGATGACCCGACACTTGGGCATAAAAGGCGCGCTGTCGCGCGTGTCGAACGTCAGATCTTTATCCTCATGCAGCAGCTCATAGGCGAAGTGCGCCTCGTTCCACTCGATATCGCCCGCCAGTTCGCGCGCGTAAGGATCGATGAGCAGCTTGTTGGGGTTAAAGCGATGGCCGTTCTCCGGGTCGTAAGGGCCGTAAACGCGATAGCCATAAAGCGCGCCGGGCTTCAGGCCCGGCACGTAGCCGTGCCACACCTCATGGGTAAACTCCGGCAGCTCGAGGCGCGCGATCTCATTCTTGCCGCTCTCATCGAACAGACAGAGCTCAATGCGCTCGGCGTGGGCGGAAAAGATGGCAAAATTCACGCCTTCGCCGTCGTAGTTGGCCCCCAGCTGCTGTCCCGAACCTGATGTAATAGTAAACTCTGTAGCCTCAGACATTTATCCCTCTCCATTCAGTAACATGCTATCCACAAAAACCGCGATGAATGACATCGTTTTTCATTCTGTCAGACGCTAATCAGCACCAGCGGCGCGCCGCTGTTGAGTGCCTCAAGGCTGAGCCGGTCGGTCAGGTCACAGGTTTCATCTGTGAAAACGTTGCGGTAACGGCGCTGCGCCAGCGGCTCCTTCAGGGTAATCGACGTCGCGTCGCTGAAGCGCTGGCGGGCGAACGCGAGGCGCGGCACCACCACAATCAGCGCCTGCTGGGCATCGGCGCGGGCGAAGGCGACCGCATGCGAGGCTTCCGTACCGTTGACCACCAGCGGCAGATAGTCGCCGTGGCGGAACAGGGCGTGATACTGCTGGCGCAGCGGCAGCAGGGTAGCGATGGTCTGCTGCTTGAGCTGGCCGCTTTGCCATCCTTCGGGCGCGGAGAAATCGCCGCGCTCGCCCAGCATGCGCTGCAGCGCGTCGAAGTCAGGCTCCAGCCGGTTATCGGGATCCACCAGGCTGAAGTTCAGCGCTTCGCTGCCCTGATAGATATCGGGCACGCCGGGCGCGGTAAGCTTAATCACCGTCTGGCTGAGGGAGTTGATCAGGCCCGCGGCGATAAAGGGCAGCAGTCCCTGGCTGAAGTCGGCGAGGAACTCGGCGTTATCCGGCGAGAGCAGACGGCGCGCATAGTCGAGCACCGCCTTTTCGTAGGCCTCGTCGCCGTCCGCCCAGTTGGTGCGCAGCTTGGCCTCGCGCAGCGCTTTTTCAACGAAGGCGATAAAGCGCGGTTCGATAGCCGCCAGCTGGGCGGCGTCCGCCGCGCCAGAGGCGGGCCAGACGCCTGCCAGCGCCTGATAGAGCATCCACTCTACCGCCGGTTCCGGCGCGGGGCCGCCGTCGAGCGCAACCACCGCGCTGCGGTTCATCTGGCGCCAGCGCGCCACATGCTGCGCCCAGCGCTGCGGCGACTCCGTCAGGGTATAGAGGCGCGCGCGCGCATCTTCGCCGCGCTTGGTGTCGTGCGTCGAGGTGCCGGTAAGGCCGTCGGGCTGACGTTCGCGGCGCAGCTGCATTTCGTCGTGAAAGCGCGCCAGCGAGAAGGGGCGCGGCAGCGGTTCCGCGCCCACTTCGTTAAGCGCCAGCGCCGTGTGCTGGCGGAAAAAGAGCGTATCCTCGACCGATTTCGCCATCAGCGGGCCGGTCAGCTGCTGGAAGCGGGTGCGGAAGGTGGCGGCGTCGTGCGCGACGGCGTCGTCGAGTTCGCCGGTCATAATGTGCAGCAGCAGGTCGAGCGCCGCAGGCGAAAGGTCGGGCGCGTCGCGGCGCACCGCGTCAGCCACGCGTCGCAGCAGGGCCGCGCCCTCCGGCGGCATGCCGGCCGGGGTGCCGTAGCTGCGATAGACCGGAAACGCCACCAGCAGCTCGCGCAGCGCGGCGCGCAGATCCTTCTCCGCCAGCGGCGTCCCGGCAGCGCTGGCGATCGCGCCTGCCAGCTTCAGCAGGGTGGTAAATTCTCCTTCAAAATTCTTATCCGCCATCAGCAGCTTGGCGGCGCGCAGCTGGGCGCGCATATCGACCGGCTCGCCCACCGTCTGATCGTAGGCCTGGCGCAGCGCGGCGATCTGGCGCCCATCCACCAGCGCGTCGGAGAGCGCGGCGATAAATTCATAGCCGGTGGTGCCGGAAACCGGCCAGTCCGCCGGAAGCTGCTCGCCTTCGCCGAGGATTTTCTCCACCGTGATATAGCACTCCGGACCGGCATGCTGGCGCAGCTGCTCCAGATAGCCCCTGGGATCGGCCAGCCCGTCGACGTGATCGACGCGCAGCCCGCTGACCGCGCCCGAATGCACCAGCTCCAGAATCAGCCGGTGGCTGTCGTCGAAGACCTGCGGATCTTCCACGCGCACGCCCGCCAGGCCGGTGATTTCGAAAAAGCGCCGGTAGGAGAGGTCGCGCGGCGCATCGCGCCACGACATCAGCCGGTAGGGCTGGCGATCGTGCAGCGCCGCGATCTGCGCCTTATCGGTCAGCGCCAGCACCTCCGCTTCGCGGCCCTGCCAGCTCGCCGGGGAGAGCGGATAAAAGCTTTCGTAATAGGCGAACGCCGGTTTGCCGCTGGCGGGGTCCGCCTTGATGGCAATTTCACCCTTTTCCAGCACCGCCTCGAAGCTGTCGCCCAGGAAGGGCAGCGTCAGACGGCGCGTCCAGTCGATATCGAAGTAGCGCGCATAGCGGCTCTGCTCGCCGTGCTCAATCACATCGCGCCACCAGGCGTTTTCCAGCGAGGCGGCCATATGGTTTGGCACGATATCGATAATCAGCTCAAGGCCCGCCTGCTTCAGCGTCTCCACCAGCCGGTCGAAACCGGCGCGGCCGCCGATAGCGGGATCGATCGCATTGGCGTCGGTCACGTCGTAGCCGTGGGTCGAGCCGCTGGTGGCGGTAAAGATCGGTGACGCGTAAAGGTGAGTGATGCCGAGCCGTTTGATATAGGGCACCAGCGCCGCCGCGCGATCGAAGGTCATGCCGTTGCGAAACTGAATACGGTAGGTTGAGGCGGGAATAGTCATTGGGCGTCTCCTTTGGCCAGGCGCACGACGATGGCGTTCTGCGGCAGATCGCGGCTATTCTCCGGCCAGGCGAAAATCGTCTCGCCGGGCTGCTCAGGCAGCGGCTGCGCTGTTTCGCCGATATTCAGCGCCAGCGACAGCGTGCCGGCGGGGAAGCGCCAGCTCACCTGAATAAAGCCCTCTTCGCTGCGCTCCACGCGACCGGCATGGCCGCCCGCCGTGGCGAGCAGCGGCACGATATGCTGCTGGCGCAGCGCCAGCAGGCGGCGCGACAGCATAAGCCAGGCCTTGCCTTCTTCGCTCTGCGGCTTGCGCCAGTCGAGCTTCGAGCGGAGAAAGGTCTCTTCGGCGTTGGGATCCGGCACGCTTTCGCCCTCATGGCCGGCGTGACCAGCAAACTCCTTCGCGCGTCCCTCGCGCACCGCTTTGGCGAGGTCGCCGTGAAAATCGGTGAAAAAGAGGAAGGGGTTGCTCTCGCCATACTCTTCGCCCATAAACAGCAGCGGAATATGCGGTGAGAGCAGCAGGGTGGCGAGCAGCACCTGGTTGCGCGCTGGGCCGATCAGGCTAATCAGCCTGTCGCCCTGCGCGCGGTTGCCCACCTGGTCATGATTCTGGATAAAGTCGACAAAGGCCGCAGGGGGCTGGCCGCGGCTGTCGACGCCGCGCGCCTCACCGCTGTGGGGCGAAACTTCGCCCTGATAAGCGAAGCCTTCCGCCAGCACGCGGGCGACATGCTGTTCCGGGTGCGGGGTGAAATCCTGGTAATAGGCGTGGGTTTCGCCGGTGGCAAAGACGTGTACCGCGTTGTGGAAGTCGTCGTTCCATTCGCCGCTGAACAGCGGCGCGTTGCCCTGCTCATCGCGCGGATGCAGGAAAACCACGTTGCGGCTGTCTTCGGTGGTGAGATGGATCGGGCGGTCGGAAATCTCCGCGCGGATGCGCTCGGCGATCTCGATCAGCGCATGTTTCTCTGAGCTATCTTCGATCTGATCGATGGCGTCGAAGCGCAGCCCGTCGAGGCGATACTCCTGCAGCCAGTAGAGCGGCGCCTCGACGATATAGCGGCGCGCGGCGTCAACATCATAGGCGATGCCAGCGCCCCAGGGCGTTACGCGCTCTTTATGGAAAAAGTCCGGCGCCAGCAGCGGCAGGTAGTTGCCTTCCGGGCCAAAGTGGTTCAGCACGATATCCAGCACCACCGACAGGCCGTGACCGTGCGCGGCGTCGATAAAGGCTTTAAAGTCGTCAGGGGTGCCGTAGGCGGCGTGCGGCGCATAGAGCAGCACGCCGTCGTAGCCCCAGCCGCGGTTGCCGCCGAACTGCGACACCGGCAGCACTTCGATCATAGTGATGCCCAGCTCTGCCAGACAGGGGAGTTTTTCGATTGCTGCCTGGAAGGTGCCTTCCGGGGTAAAGGTGCCGATATGCAGCTCATACACCACGCTCTCTTCCCAGGGGCGGCCCTGCCACGCCTGATGCTGCCAGACGTAGCGCGTGGGATCCACGACCAGCGACGGGCCGTTAACCTCATCTTTTTGCGCACGCGAGGCGGGATCGGGCACCACCGTGCCGTCAGCCAGCACAAAGTTATATTCGCTACCGGGCGCGACGCCGGTCGAGAGCAGTTCGAACCAGCCATCCTCCGCAGGACTCATTTGCGTATCTTTGCCGTTAAGACGCAGGTTGACGCTGTGTTGACCGGGGGCCCAGAGAGAGAAGCGGACCGCATCGTTGGCGACATACTCCGCGCCCCAGCTTTTGGTAAATGATGCTGACTCCATTCAATAACCTCGTCTGAATCAAATGTGATCGATAAACCACACCGCGCGGCTCACTTCCGGCGATGCAGGCTGCAAAGGGTAAGACGGAAACGTATGTGGCGCGCCGTCGGTGCAGAGGACGCGTCCGCCGCGCCGGAACGCGGTGACGGCGCAACCGGCTCTTTACGACGCCATACGAAAATCAATCATAGTCCACGCTGGAGGAGTTGCCGGAGCGGGGCACGGCGCAGAATGGGGCTTACGCGGCGCGGGGCGGGAAAAACAGGTGACGGTCGTCACAAATTAAAAAGTGCATCTATACTTGTTACTCTTGCCTGATTTGGTGAAATTATAAGCAAATTCAGGGTGTTGAAACTCATGGAGTAAATGTGGATCAGAATAAACCTGAATCAAACGACAACGGCGCGCCGTCGGCCGATACCGTTCGCCAGCGACTCTTTTTTGTGGTGCTGGTGGCGACAATGGGCGCGCTCGCCTTTGGCTACGACACCGGCATTATTTCCGGCGCGCTGCCCTATATGACGCTGCCGCCTGCGCAGGGCGGCCTCGATCTCACCCCCTTTACCGAAGGGCTGGTGACCTCATCCCTGATCTTCGGCGCTGCGGTTGGCGCCTTTCTTAGCGGCTATGTCTCAGATCGCTTCGGCCGCCGCATCACGCTGCGCAGCCTGGCGCTGATCTTTGTCGCTGGCGCTATCGGCACCGCCGTTGCGCCCAACGTCGAGGTGATGGTGGCGATGCGCCTGCTGCTGGGTGTGGCGGTGGGCGGCGGCTCCTCCACCGTGCCGGTGTTTATCGCCGAGATCGCCGGGCCGCGCCATCGCGCGCCGCTGGTCAGCCGCAACGAGCTGATGATCGTCTCCGGGCAGCTGCTCGCCTATGTGGTCAGCGCGCTGATGAGCTATCTGCTGCACGATGCGAAAATGTGGCGCTATATGCTGGCGCTGGCGATGATCCCCGGCGCGCTGCTGTTTATCGGCACCTTTTTTGTGCCCGCCTCGCCGCACTGGCTGGTGGCAGAAGGGCGCATCAAAGAGGCGATGCGCGTGATGAGGAAGCTGCGCGAAACGCCGCGCGAGGTGCGTAAAGAGATGGTGGCGATGCGCAAACAGGCACGCGAAGCGGAGCGTGGCCCGTCGGCTGGCGAGCTGCTGCGCGAGAAGTGGGTGGTGCGTCTGCTGCTGCTCGGCGCGGGCATGGGCATCGTTATTCAGTTCACCGGCGTGAACGCCTTTATGTACTACACGCCGATTATTCTGAAAACCACCGGCATGGGCACCAGCGCCTCTATCGCCGCGACCATCGGCAACGGCGTGGTGTCGGTGCTGGCGGTAATGGCCGGTATCCGCGCGGTAGGGCGCTTTGGCCGCCGCCCGATGCTGATAACCGGACTGTGCGTCGTGATCGCCGCGCAGCTGGCGCTCGGCTCGGTGCTGGTCTTTATGCCGCAGAATCTGACCCAGAGCCTGCTGGCGCTCGCCTGCATTATGCTGTTCCTGTTCTTTATGCAGATGTGCATTTCGCCGGTCTACTGGCTGCTGATGTCGGAGCTATTCCCGATGAAGGTGCGCGGCGTGCTGACCGGCACCGCCGTCTCTTTCCAGTGGATCTGCAACGCGGCGGTCGCCTTCGCCTTTCCACCGCTGCTGGCGCTGGCAGGCAACAGCACCTTCTTTATCTTCGCGGCAATTAACGTGGCGTCGCTGGCGTTTGTCGCCCTGATGCTGCCGGAGACGCGCGGCAAGTCGCTGGAGCAGATCGAAACCCTGATGCGCGAGCGCTTCGGCGAAGCGGAGGATCCCGCCGCCAGCGGCGCGGCCTGAGGCGCAGGCTGCGGATTATCCCGCTGATAATCCGCAGCTATCACACCAAATACTATTACCGTCTGGCGGCCGATGCGCCGCCCATGAATAATCTCACCATGGCTACTTATCGAATCAAAGTGGGATTTCATAATCCCTCCGCGCTGACCTTCCGGGAGCTGGATCTGATTCTGGCTGAAGCGTCATTCCGCGCCGCGCAGTCACAGCGCGCCGGCGTTCGTTATTTCACGGAGTATGAATATGAGTCGGAGGGCGATCTCTGTTCGGTCTGTGCGCTGGCCTATAGCCACGCCTGCAAGGTGAGGAAGTGTCCGCTGGTGCTGGTGGAGATGCAAAAGGCCGAGGCGGGCGTTTAGGAGCCTGTTACGCCGCGCCTCAGGCGGCTACAGCAGTTCGTCGGCCTGAATCGGCTGCGGATGCCAGCGTTCGACCGCCTGTTTAACCTCATCTTCGCTGGGGTTCTCTTCCGTCGCCACGTTGTAGCGTTTGCCGTCTACCGCGATTACCGTAACCGGCAGCACGTAGCGCTGCAGCACGTCGCGGTCTGGCGAGGTGCTGCTCTCGGTTTCTTCAGGCGCTTTGATCTCCACCTCAACTTCGACCTGACCCGCTGCAAAGCTTTTGACTTCGCCGTGATAGCCGGCGCCGAAAATCAGATAATCCTGGTTCATAGTCTCTCCTGAGCGTGAACGGCATCGCACCGCGCGATGCCGATGGTGACGCGTTATGCCTGTTTCGGCTGGCCGTTCGAGGCGGTAATGCCGCCGTCGACCGGCAGATTAACGCCGGTGATATAGCGCGCGTCGTCGCTGGCGATAAACAGCACCGCGCTGGCGATATCGTCCGGCTCGCCGGCGCGACGCAGGGCGATGCGATCGTAGAAGCGCTCCATCAGCGCCTCGTCGTTTTTCATCTCTTCGGTCAGATCGGTGAAGGTCAGGCCGGGGCAGATGGCGTTAACGCGCACGCCGTCGGCGCCGTAGTCCATCGCCAGCGAGCGGGTAAAGTTGGTGACTGCGCCTTTCGCCGCGTTATAGACGCTCATGCCCCAGTCGCCGCCGAGGCCGGAAACCGAGGAGATATTCACCACGTTGCCGCGGGTTTTAAGCAGGTCGGGCATAAAGTGGTGGATACAGTAGTAAACGCCGTCAAGATCGACCTTCATCAGCTTGTGCCAGTCGTCCGGCTGCACCTCATGAATGCGGCCCTGCACCACGCTGCCCGCGTTGTTAATAAGCACGTCGACGCGTCCATACTTCTCCGCCACGCGATCGCGCAGCGCTTTAACCTGGTCAACCTCCGCCACGTCGCACGGCGCGACCAGATGATCCCCCGCCGACAGCAGCCCCAGCGTCTTCTGCAGCTTCTCCTCGGTTCTGCCCACCAGCACCACGGCGGCGCCTTCACGGGAAAACTGTTGCGCCGTAGCCTGGCCAATACCCGAACCCGCCCCGGTGACAACGACCACTTTTCCGGTAAATCTCGACATGTTCTCTCCTTATGGTGGGGTGAATGACATTACCTTTAAGCCTGGCAGCCAGACGAGATCGTTCAAGCCAGACGGCAATATCCCTGCAATAAGTCTGTACTTTATGGCTGACAGCTGGCCTACACTGTCAGGCACTAACCGAGGAGTAACCATGCCATCACAGACGCTTTCCGCCGACTGCTGCATCGTTGGCGGCGGCCCGGCGGGCCTGATGACCGGCTATCTGCTGGCGCGCGCGGGCCTGCAGGTGGTCGTTATTGAAAAACACGCCGATTTTCTGCGCGATTTTCGCGGCGACACCATTCATCCCTCCACGCTGGAGGTGATGCACCACCTCGGCCTGCTGGAGAAGCTGCTGGCGCTGCCGCACCAGCGCGCCGAAAAGCTGCGGGCGGAGATGGGTGGGGAAGAGGTCACCATGGCCGACTTCTCGCGCCTGCCGGTGCGCTGCCGCTTTATCGCCTTTATGCCGCAGTGGGACTTTCTTAACTTCCTTGCCGACCAGTGCGCCGCTTTTCCCGGCTTCAGGCTGTTGACCTCGACCAGGCTCAGCGAGCTGATTATCGAGCAGGATCGGGTGTGCGGCGTCACCGCGCTGCGCGACGGCCAGCCGCTGACCATCCGCGCCCGGCTGGTGATCGGCGCCGACGGGCGGCATTCAGCGGTCAGGGCGCTGGCGGGGCTGACCAGCCGCGCGTTCGGCACGCCGCGCGACGTTATCTGGTTCCGGCTCGACAAGCAGCCGACGGATCCGGCGATGGGCACCGGCCACAGCGGTCCGCGCAATAACGTTATCGTGATCGATCGCGGCGACTACTGGCAGTGCGGCTTCACTATTGAGAAAGGGGAGTTCGAGGCGCTGCAGCGCGACGGGCTGGCGGCGCTGAAGCAGCGCATCGCCGCGGTGTCGCCGTTCGACGCCGGACGACTGCAGGCCATCGACGACTGGTCGCAGATCCGGCTGCTGTCGATTCGCATCGACCGGCTGGATAAATGGATGAGGCCCGGGCTGCTCTGCATTGGCGATGCGGCGCACGCCATGTCGCCCATTGGCGGCGTCGGCGTCAATCTGGCGATCCAGGACGCGGTAGCCGCCGCCAATCTGCTGACGCGGCCGCTACAGCGCGGCAGAGTCACGCTGCGCGATCTGGCGCGGGTGCAGAAGCGGCGTCAGTTTCCCACCGTCGCCACCCAGTTTCTGCAGATCAAGATGAGCCGTAAACGAGCGGGCGGAAGCGGGAAAAACCCGATGCCGGGCATGCTGCGCAAATGGCCGTTCCTGCGCTTTGTCTTCGGGCGGCTGCTCGGCATGGGGGTTCGCATGGAAAAACCGCGCCGCTTTGCGCCGCGCTGAGGCTGAACGCGCGGCGCAATCCTGTACGTGAGCCATCAACGGCCCCGTCACCAGGACAGGCCTGTGGAAAATCCTCAGCTGCTGACGCGGGATAACAGCGAGGCGCAGCAGCGGCTCTGGCCGCTAGAGCAGCGCAATGCCAAACCGTTTTAACAGCAGCGCCCACAGAGCGAAAAGCGCGATGGTGACGATGCAGGAGATCCCCAGCGTGGGCCAGAAACCGGTGCGCTGGTAGAGAAACGGAAACAGGATAAACATCGGCAGGGTCGGCACCACATACCAGAAGGTGTACCAGGCGTGAGCGGCGATCTTCTCCTGCGCCTGTCCCTCCAGCTTCATCCAGATCAGCACCAGCACGGTAACCAGCGGCAGGGCGGCCAGCAGGCCGCCGAGGCGATCGCTGCGTTTCGCCGTTTCGGATATCAGCACCACCATAAAAGCGGTAATCGCATATTTTGAGATAAGCCAGAGCATAATTTCTTCCGTTACTGACCCGACGCAAAGCTGACGGCGAGCGGCAGCCAGTCGACAATGGGGTGAAGGGGATCGTCAGCCAGGAGAGTGACAGCTTTCAGGCTCGACGGGAAGAGGGAGAAGTGAGGCGGTGCGGACAGAGATCGGGGCGGGGCGCTGACGGGAAGAGACAGACGTCTCTTCCCGTTCTTTCCGCATCAGGCGGAAAGTCGCGCTGGATTATTTACGACCCAGCAGGAAGCCGATAAAAACGCCGACGCCAGCAGCGACCGCCAGACCGGCAAGCGGGTTGGCCTGAACCTGGTCTTTAATGGTGTCAGCCGCGTCGCGCGCAGCGTAGGTCGCCTGGTTAGAATAACGACGCGCCGCACCGCGAACGCGATGACGCGGTGAATCGGTGGCTTCGCCCCATTGCTGCTCAGCGGCGCCAGCAACTTCTTTTACGGTATCTTCGATTTTTCCTGACATTGTTCGTCTCCTTAGGGTTGGCATTCACTCAAAGCGTAGCAAAGCCCGGCGGTTATGCTGCATGTTTACGCTTTTGTTACGCTTTTTCATCTTATGGCGCTGGCTGACCCACCGGGCCGCAGCCGCATGGCGACCCTGGCGGTTGAGGGCCGCCTGGCGCATGAGGCGGCGCTGGGGCGACAGGCGGCGGTGGCGTGCAGGCGGTCAGGGCGAGCGCGGCACTCCCGAGTAAAAAAATCATTACCAGCTGTTTCATACCCATCTCCTGCTCAAAAAAACAACTGGTAAAAGCGTAGCGGGAGAGTCGCCAGCGGGCAAACGAGACGACGGACGATACGCTGTTTAGGTTCGACGCGAATGCAGCGCCAGCGACCAGATATTCCGGCCACATTCGGGACAGCTGCATCTGGCGCCGGCACGCATCTCCTGGGTCAGGCCGCAGCGCTTACAGGCATAGAGTCCATCCTGGGGAATTAACGTGAAGCAGGGGCGATGCGCGGCTGGCAGAACGGAAAGGCCAGGAATGACATCCTCATCCTTAAAGAAATAGAGGCTGAGCTGGCCATCGACCTCAACCAGCCCCAGGCGGATTTGACCAAGATGTTCTGCGCCGGCATGCCGCAGTTCCATTAAGAATTCATCTTCAGAAATATTAAGTTTGTCGAGATTGCTGGAGACATATTTCCCTTCCGAAATAAGCGTAACCACTTCCCCCTCAATTAATGTCGACAGCGCGGTGGAGCGCGACATAGCCCAGGTAGTCAGCCGATAAAGCGTAAGAAGGACGACAAAAACCATGATGACTGGCAGCACCGGCACATCGTCATAAAATGTCACGTCGCCGGAAGCTGAACCCAGCGTTAATATAATCACCACCTCGAAAAGCGACAGCTGTTGAACGCCTCGCCTGCCTGAAATTTTGAGAAAAATAAACACAACGCTATAGGCAATAAAAACGCGAATAACGACTTCAAGAAGAAAGGTATAAGGCAGGTCATTAATAAGAAATTTATCAAGATCGAAGTCGCTCATCTCTTTTCCTTTTCACTATTCCTGATTTTCTCTGCGTAGATAACCTGTCAGTCTGACGTGGCCCGCGGCGAAGCGGGTTAATGGCGCGGGATAAGGTAGATACGTGCGGGCAGGCGAATAATCATCGCCAGCACGACCCGACAAAAGGCTCGTGCTGGCGCCGTTACAGAGGGGCGATAAGCGGAAGTCTCCCTATCGCCACCTCATCACCAGGTGACGCAGATTTTGCCCAGATGGGCGCCGCTCTGCTGGTAACGAAAGGCTTCGCTAAGCTCGGCATAGTTAAAGGTGCGGTCAATCACCGGCTTCTTGCCCATCATCTCCAGCGCCTTAACAAAATCGATCTGATCCTGGCGGCTGGCCACAATCAGGCCTTTAAGCTGCACCTGCTTCGCCAGAAGAGCGAGCACCGAGATGTCCGCCTTGTCGCCGGAAAGAATGCCTATCTGCGCAATATGGCCGCCGACTTTGACCGCTTTCAGGGATTCGTTCAGGGTGGCCGGACCGCCTACCTCCACCACGTGATCGACCCCGAATCCCTGCGTCAGTGCGAGCGCTTTATCGCCCCACTGCGGCGTGGTTTTGTAGTTAATGGTTTCATCGGCACCCAGCGCCCGCACGGCGGCGAGCTTTTCATCGGAGGAAGAGGTGGCAATCACCCTGGCGCCCATCGCTTTAGCAATCTGCAGGGCCGCGACAGAGACGCCGCCGGTTCCCTGCACCAGCACCGTTTCACCCGCTTTCAGCTGGCCATCCGTGACCAGCGCGCGCCAGGCCGTCAGGGCTGAGGTGGTGATGGTCGCCGACTCGGTATGGCTCCAGCCTTGCGGCGCGTGGGTAAAAGCATTTTCCGAACGAACGACATATTCGCTCGCCATGCCATCAACGCCGTCGCCGGGGGTATGGGCAAAGCTGCCGGCTGCGGGCACCGGCTTGCCTGCCGGCCAGTTCGGGAAAAAGGTGGAGACCACAGCATCGCCGGCCTTGAAGGCTTCAACGCCTTCTCCCACTTCTTCCACAATGCCTGCGCCATCTGACAGCAGGATGCGGCCATCCTGGGTGGGGAACTGCCCGCTGGCCACAATCAAATCATGGAAGTTTAGCGAGCTGGCTTTAATCGCCACCCGAATCTCGCCTTTGCCGGGCCTGCCGGGATCGGCAATATCTGACAGGGTAATGTTTTCCAGGCCGCCGGGTGCCTTGAGCGTAACTGCTTTCATTGTGCATCTCCTGTGAGCGCGTAAATTTATCGCATAAGGGATTAATTACCATAAGTCACAGGCGCAATTTGTTAAAGCGAAGGCGGAGATTCGCCAGACGCTGGGGGATAAGATCGGCCAGCAGAGAAGGGCAGGCCGAGGCAATCGCGGCCCGCCCGTCGGCCTTACTCTACGGCGATCGGTTTCTCCTCCACCGCCGGTTGTTCATCCCCCTGAATCTGTTTGATGCGCTGCTCGGTGGCGTTAACCGCGCTGGCGCTGCTCAGCAGGGTATAGGTCAGCTCAAACGTGGTGCTTTGTCCGGGCTGGAGCTGTCTGACGCGACCCTGCTCTTTTTCAATCGTCACCGGATAGGCGTAGTTGGTGCCTGGCTCAATGCCGGTAACATAGCCCTGTTTCAGCGTGTCGGTATTCTTCCACATCGTCAGCAGGGGCAGCTGGTGGGTATCAAACTCAATCGAGGCACCCTTGTCGCCTTTGCTGTTGATCACTGCCGCCAGGGTTTTGCCGCTGCTGTCCGCCTTAGGCACCAGGTTAAAGACCATCTCATCGAAATCTCTGGCAGGTGCGCCGTAGGTGTTCCACGTTTTCAGGCCGGTTTTCGCATAGTCGTTAAAAGGCGAAACCGATTTTAACGGCGCGATAAAGCGCGCATCTTTTTCCAGAATCGGCGTGCCGAAGTTGCTGTGATAAATAATCTGATAATCGTGCGGATAGTCGCCGCGGTTGGTCAGCACGTCGTGCAGGGTAAAGGATTTCGCACCGGGCACGTAACGTAGCTCGGTCCAGGTTTCCAGGTTGGCTTTTTTAAAGGTGTGCTCTTTTAACAGACCGCGCACGCGGATTTCATGGGGCGCCTTATCGTCGATGGTGACCTCAACGCGTGACGCTGGCGTATTGCCTGCTTTGCCGTGCAGGGTATAAATCCTGCCGTCTTTGACCACCGGGTGCCCGGTCCACTCGTAGCCGCAGCGCACCATCATTTCGTTGAATCCTTCCAGCCAGCCTAATCCATTGCGGCTTTCGAGATTGATATAGGCGGGGTTAACCACCTCATCTACCGGCGAATCCCAGCCCAGACGGATGCCATCGCCGTTCACATGCAGCAGATCCATGCCGCGCGTCGGGCTAAGGGCGATAGTCAGGCCATTCTTGCTGGTAATAGTCAGTACCTTAGAGCCTTCCTGCTTGCCGCCATGCAGGACTTTCTGCTGCAGGCTGAAGGCATCGCCAGAAAGCTTCAGCTGTTTGCTGTCAATCTGCCAGTTTCCCTTGTCGGTACCCGCTTCAGCATCGGTCAGCACCCACGTTTGTGCTGCTGCCTGACCGCTTATTGCCGCCATTACCATACCTGCTAAAAGTGCTAATTTCATTTTTACGCATCCTGTTGCTGAATTGATTTAGCTTATGCCGCGCAAGAGTATAAATAGCCGCCGCAGGAAAACGTGATGCGCTTCACCTGGCGCAATTTTCTGTTAAAGGAGTGAAATAAATCAGATCTTTGTCACAGGTTTTTGCTCAGGCACTAATGGTTTGTGCAGGAAAAAGAGACAAAGCGCAGGGAGATGAGG
This sequence comes from Pantoea agglomerans, assembly GCF_020149765.1. Lineage (NCBI taxonomy): Bacteria > Pseudomonadati > Pseudomonadota > Gammaproteobacteria > Enterobacterales > Erwiniaceae > Pantoea > Pantoea agglomerans. Next base: position 2,370,324 of record NZ_CP083809.1, on the reverse strand, counting down.
GGGCAGGATTAAATCGTTTCAGCTTTACCGCAGCTTGCCTGCCCTGAGATAAGCCGTCAGCGTCATCCGCCAGCGCCTTACTTATTACGCTGACGGTGACGGCGACCGGTTTTATGCTTGGCCGCTTCTTTTCACCTGCGGATGTTATATATCCCGCAGACGGCTCAGAATAGTGCGCCTGAAGGCGAAAATAATGGCGCACAGCATCAGGCTGAGTAGGGCGGTGCAGATAAAGACGCCCGCGCCGGTCAGCGCCAGCATCACGCCGCCGATCAAGGGGCCGGCAGCGATCCCCAGCGTCGTCAGCATCGAGGCGCCCAGGTAAGCGCCGCGATGCCTGGCCGGCGCCAGCTGATCGAGCAGAATGTTCAGGTTCGGCATAAGAATCGCTTCTCCCAGGCTGAAGATGCCAGTGACCGTCAGCCACAGCCAGATTTCCGTTGAGCGCAGGGCAAAAAAGCAGAGCTGCGACAGGGCAAAAATCATGCCGCCCAGAAGAATGCGTTTCGGCAGGTTCATCTGTGCCATAAAGCGCACGATAAATGTCTGAAACACCAGCACGGTACAGGCATTTGTCACCAGTATCATGGTGATGAGTTTCACTGCCCCGTTGCCGTCAAGCAGCAGCAGGTACTGGGGCAGTATGGCTTCGTAATGGATAAACACCACGCTGCATAAAATGCTGCACAGCAGCGCCGCAATAAAGGTCTTATCCCCGGCGATAATACCCATCATCTCGGTCAGCTTAACCGACGGCTCGCTGCCAGCCTGCTGCTCGCTCAGCAATTTACCGGACGGGATAAACAGCAGCACGTAAGCGAAAAAAGGCAGGTAGCTCAGCCCGGTTAGCAGAAAGGTTCCCTTCTGAGAGGTCAGGCCAAAGGCGATCCCCACCAGCGGACCAAATACCGCCGCGACGTTGATCAGGTAGTAGCGCATTTGCAGCGCCAGCGCACGGCGACGACGATCGCCCAGCAAATCACTCATCAGCGCGCGCAAAGGGGGATCGACCCACGCAAAGGAGACGCCCGTAATCATAAGGCCGACGATAAACAGCCCCAGCCCGGCGGCCTGCGCCAGGATAATATATCCCAGCGCGGAAAAGGCGCAGCCCAGCAGAAGGATCACGCGCCGGCCGAGCCGGTCCGATATCTGCCCGCCATACATGCCCAGCACTACCGAAAACAGCGCGCTGCCGGTCATCGCCACGCCAATGGCGACTGGCGACAGGTGATAATTTTGCGTCATGATCACGGCGATAAACGGCCATGCCATAAAATAGCTAAATCGTATAACCAGCGTAAAAAAAAGCAGCGCATGGACAGCCGCCGGAAAGGATTTTAGCGTCTGGAACAGACCGGGTTCTGGCCGTGCGGCAGCGGCGTGTTTAGTCGGCATACTTTATCCCTGTAATGGTTTTTATTAACACCCTGAAACGCTGTTGAATATAAGTGATTAAATAGTAATAAATTTATTATTTGGCTGCGGCAAGATAAATGTAGCCAGACTGTTTAATTCGTCAGCTTATGATGTGAAGACTCTTTGTTGCAGCGAAATATAAGGGAAAGCGCAACGCAGACAATTAAATGCGGAAGTTAGTGCTGAAATAACGCACGGCCTGCTCTCCCTGTGCACATTTAACTCCTCTTATCAGTGAGACCAATCACAGTAATTGCTGAAGCTCTGGCTAGATGAGTCGATAACCCCTGCTCAGCTCATCTTTTGATGCTGACCAGGGATCATGAGTACTGATTGCGAACGGACCTGCTTTTAGCCCTCTTTTTTACAACACCAGCCTATGCACGCTTTTTAATTACAGTGGAAATAATAATATGTCTGCTTTTAAGACAATGGGTAAAAGTCTACTCGGTTCACGTTTTGCCGGCGCCTCTCAGCCCGCTAACGGCATTTTTAACTGTGAGAGTCTGCCGGCCTCGCTCTCTGCGGCAGGTCTCAGCCCGCGCGCGGCGGGGGTACTGCTGACGTTCGTGCCGCCAGAGGCTGATTTCCAGAAAGTCAGTCAGGCGTGGCAACGCTTTACCTCAGCGGATTTAACCGTCATTACGCTCTCCTCTAACGGCGCCCTCAGCGCCAGCGGCAGAGAGACAACCTACTGCAAAGGGGATGGTCAGGAAGGGAGCTGGCTCTGGTTGCCCCGCAGCCTGATTGCGGAACATGAAACCCATATCGTCGACCTGCACCTCAATGACACCCACACGGCGACCGATCGCATCAGCGCGATTGAGCAGGAGCTGGCCGCGCTGAAGCTGCGTATGCCGCTCTCTGCCGATCGCACCTTCGCCATGATCTACTGCGACGGGCTTTCGGCGTCGGAGGGATTTTTGATGCAGGCCTGGTACAACAGCGGCCGCTTTCCCTGCCTGGCCATCGGCGGCTCTGCGGGCGGGCGAGTCACCTTCGACGGCACCTGGATTGGCGTCGGCGGTCGCGTGCTGCAGGGGAAAGCGGTTATCGTTTTCTGCCGTATGGCGGCGGGCAAATCCTTTGCGCCCTTTAAAAGCCAGAACTTTGAGCCGCTGAATAAGAGCTGGCTTATTGCGGAAGCCGATCCGGTGACCCGCACCCTGACCTCGGTGTTTAATCAGCAGGGGCAGCAGCAGCCGTTTACGCAGGCGCTGGCGCAATATCTGGAGTGCAACGAACAGCAGCTTACCGAGCGGCTGAAAGGGCTGACCTTCGCCGTGAAAGTGGGGGAGGCATTTTTTATTCGCTCCGTCGCGAAAATAGCGAGCGGCAGCGTGCAGTTTTTCTGCGACCTGGAATTTGGCGACCGGCTCTACCTGATGCGCGAAACCGATTTCAAGCAGGCTACACTGCGCGACTGGCAGGCATTTACCGGGCGTCACGGCAAACCGGCGGCGATCCTGATGAACGACTGCATACTGCGTCGCGTAGGCAACGCCGATCGGCTGCATGACGCCCACTTTTTTAAAGGCATTCCCGCTGCCGGCTTCTCCAGCTTCGGCGAGATCCTTGGCGTGCCGATTAACCAGACCCTTTCTGCGCTGGTGTTCTTTAATCACGACGCCAATGCGATGGCGCAATTTCCCGTGGAGTATGCCAGCTATGCGGCACACTACGCCCAGCGCGCCCTGCGTCGCTGGGAGGCGTTGAACCGCGTGCAGTCAGGCGTGCTGGCGCGCGTGGTGAACTATCAGCAGGAGCTGGCGCCTATCGTGCAGGCGCTGCCGGTGCTGGAAGCGGCGACCCAGAGCCAGAGCGAAGCGCTCACCATGGCCGAAAGCACCATCCGCGCCATCAGCGATATCGCCAAAGAGAGCCAGCAGGCGCAGGGCCGTTTAGGCGAGGGGCTGGACGATCTGGAAGAGATCTCAAACGGCATCAACGTCATCACCCATGGCATCAGCAACATCGCCTTCCAGACCAATATTCTGGCGCTTAATGCGGCGGTTGAAGCGGCGCGCGCGGGCGAGGCGGGCAGGGGATTTGCCGTGGTGGCGGGCGAAGTGCGCCGTCTGGCCCACTCATCCAAAGAGCAGGCGGAAGCGACGGCGAGCAATATCAGCGATGCGGTGAGCACCATTTCACGCATTCGCGACGTGGCGACCAACACGGTGCAAACCGCCACCGATATGGCGGAGCGCAGCATTCAGGCTGCCGATACCATCGCGGCAATGAGCCATCGTACGCGCGAGGAGCGCGCAGACATGACGAAACAGCTGGATAGCCTGCGCACCCTGACCGCCGGCATGGACGCCATGCAGGAGGCCGTGGCGGAGCTGAAGGTGCTGCAAACGCTCTCCACCCGCCGGTAAGGCACCGCCGGCGCAGCGCTCTGCAGAGTGGCCGCGCCGGCGGCAAATAAAGCCCTGAGCCTCCGATGCTGTTGCGCCAGCGGCAGGTTTGCGGCGCGCCACGATCCTGACTACTGTTTCTGAGTACTCTTTTTCACGAGCGGCTGGGCCGGCAGGAGGAACGATGAAGCGCGATGCATTAAATGAAGAGGATTACGACGAAGTCTGCCGGGTTATTGGCGATGCGGTGGTGGTGCTGGCCGAATCGGGCCATGAGACCAAACGGGAAGAGATTTCCGCGCTGCTGAAACGTGCGCGGCAGCACCGTTCCCACAGCGAACGCGATGAGCAGCGGATGCTGGAGCACGCGATCCGTCTGGTTAAGCCTTAAACGCGGGCTGCGCAGCTGCACCCCACGCTTAAATAAAAGCCCGCAGAAAGCGGGCTTTACCTGTTGGTGAGCCGTTCAGGCGCAGGGGATCCTGCAGCCCCTGCAGTTTTTGCTGCACTTCTTCGCAGGGGCCATGCTTCAAGAGCATTGAGCGCCATTTGCCGGTTTCTTATTACTGGACGCCGAAGTGCTGCTTTAAGTAAAGGCCCTCTGAAGTGATAAATCATCGTGCCTTCAGGCGCACCAGATGCCCGGAATAGTGCGTCCGACTCGCCCAAAGGCTGAGATGGCAGCAGGTTATTATCCCAGGGCAGGGGGTGTGCCTGCCCATCAGTCTGTTCGAGACGTGTATTCCCTTTTAAGCAGCCTTGCCCATCACGGTTTTAAACAGCAGCGCATCCAGCAGCGCATCATCATTTTTGTGTGGCGGCGGAGCGAGCGTCACTTCAGCACGCAACAGCTCATGCTCGATAAAGGCATGCAGCACCGGGCGGCGTGGCCCAAACTGCGCCTCGCCGGCGCGCTGTTTGGCGCTAAGCAGTTCAGCAATATCCTCGAGTAGCGGTCCCGCCTGCACGGTTCCCTCTAGCAGCCGATCGAAGCGCATAGGCGGCGCGCCTTTGCCCGCTTCTATCCAGCGTACCGCCAGCAGCGGACGCAGCACATAAAAGTACTTTTTCAGCCTGACTTCATCGCTCTGCAAATAGTGATGGAAGTTCTTGTGGGCCATCGAGCGGTAGTGCCAGCGCGCCCGCTCGGGCGAAAAGAAACGATCGCCCATCGTCCGCAAGTCAGCCATAAGCTCCTCATCCTGCTGATAGATAACAGGCGAATCGAGCCAGTCGATCAGCGTCGGGTTGGCACGCTTTAACAGACCCAGCGCCTTGCGCCACTCCCAGCCGCATACGTCGAGTTCGGCATCGACAGGCTTTTCGATAACGTCGCGCGGCGACTCAACGCGCAGGTACCACTCAGGTTTATGCACGTAGAGAAAACGCACGTCATAATCGCTGTCCGGCGAGGCGAATCCCCAGCCCCGGCTGCCTGATTCGCAGGCGAACACTATCCGGACATCGTGCTCGGCTTCCGTCTGCGCCAGAACCGCACGAACGCGGGCGCGCATTGACTCATCGACCCCATGTAATCCCGTTTCTATCTTCATCCTGCTCTCCCTTTTATCCTTTAACGCAGACCACCTGGCGCAGCGTGTGAACGATCTCTACCAGCGAGGACTGCGCAGCCATAACGGCATCAATGTCTTTGTAAGCCATGGGTATTTCATCTATGACGTCACGATCTTTACGGCACTCAACGTGGGCCGTGGCGCGGATCTGATCGTCGAGGGTGAAACGATTTTTAGCGGCGGTGCGGCTCATGGTGCGTCCCGCGCCGTGGCTGCATGAGCAGAAGCTCTCTTCATTGCCCAGTCCGCGAACGATAAAGCTTTTGGCGCCCATCGAGCCGGGAATAATGCCCATCTCGCCCTGCTGTGCCGACACCGCTCCCTTGCGCGTAATCAATACCTGCTGATTGAAGTGCTTCTCTTTCTGCACATAGTTGTGATGGCAGTTCACCGCCTCCTGATGGGTGGCGAAGGGTTTGGTAATGGTGGCGGACAGCGCTGCCAGCACCCGATTCATCATCACCTCGCGGTTGTGGTGCGCATAATCCTGCGCCCAGCCTACCGCTTCCAGATAGTCGTCATAATGACGGCTGCCTTCCCGGAAATAGGCGAGATTGCGATCGGGAAGATGGGCAATATGCTGCTGCATATCTTTCTGCGCCAGCGTAATAAACAGCGTGCCGATCGCATTGCCCACGCCGCGCGAGCCGCTGTGCAGCATCACCCAGACCCGATCGGCCTGGTCGAGGCAGATCTCGATAAAGTGGTTGCCTGTGCCGAGCGTCCCCAGATGCTGGTGGTTATTGGTTTTCAGCAGCTGCGGATAGCGCTCCGTCAGGCGCTTAAACCGTCCGGCCAGCTGCGACCAGTGCGCATCAACATCAGGCGGCGTCTCGTGCCATGCTCCCTTATCCCGTTTACCGCGGCTGCTGCTGCGCCCGTGCGGCACGGCTTGCTCGATGGCGCTGCGCAGGCCCAGCAGGCTGTCAGGTAAATCGGCGGCGACCAGAGAGGTGCGTACTGCAATCATACCGCAGCCGATATCGACGCCGACGGCCGCCGGAATAATGGCGCCTAGCGTCGGGATCACGCTGCCAATCGTGGAGCCTTTACCCAGGTGCACATCGGGCATAACGGCCATGTGTTTAAAAATAAACGGCATGCTGCCCGTATTCAGCAGCTGCAGTCTGGCTTCTGGCTCGACGGGGACACCTTGTGTCCACATTTTTATCGGCGCGCCGGCGCCAGACTGGAGCAGGTCAAATTGAGGTTTCATCATTTTTTCGTCATTGGATCTATACATGACGTTATACATAGCGAATAGCGTGCCAGAATCGGGAATTAGCGAGGAATAGAAATAACTATCTGTATTTAAATGGTTTAATTTGGAAGGGAGAGTTTGCCAGGCAAGGTCGAGAGAGATATTCTTATTCTTTTGGATAGGCTTTTATATAAAAGGATAAAGCATGAAAAAGCGCGTCGTTATCGGCGTTCTGGGCACACAGCTCGACAGACGCGGCAAGCGCGAGCATCGCTGGACCAAATGGCGTCCCAGCGTGGCGCTGTGCCAGCACCATGACCTGCCGATCGACCGCTTTGAGCTGCTGTACCAGCCGCGCGACCTCAGCCTGGCGCAGCGGCTGACGGAGGACATTGCCGCCGTCTCACCGCACACGACGGTGATCCCCCATGAGGTAAGCCTCAATGATCCCTGGGATTTTGAAGAGGTGTATAGCGCGTTTCTCGATTTCGCCGAACGTTATCCTTTCGACACCGAAAACGAAGAGTATCTGGTGCACATTACGACCGGAACGCATGTGGCGCAGATTTGCTGGTTTTTGCTCACTGAAGCACGCTATCTGCCGGCCAGCCTGTTACAGACTGGCCCAGGACAGCAGGGGGAAGCAACGCCGCAGGGCGTCTATTCGGTTATCGACCTCGATTTAAGCCGCTATGCGACGTTAACCAGCCGTTTTCAGCGCGAGCAGCAAAGCTCGGTCTCCTTTCTGAAATCGGGCATTGAAACCCGCAACCCGACCTTTAACGCGCTTATCGAACAGATTGAACGCGTCGCGCAACGGTCAAGCGCCCCGGTGCTGCTAACCGGGCCAACGGGCGCGGGTAAATCTTTTCTGGCCGAGCGCATTTTCCAGCTGCGGCAGGCACGTCATCAGGTGCAGGGAAAGTTTGTGGCGGTAAACTGTGCGACGTTGCGCGGCGATAACGCGATGTCAACGCTGTTTGGCCATGTGAAAGGGGCCTTTACCGGCGCGCAGGCAGCGCGCGTGGGTCTGCTGCGCGAGGCTGACGGCGGCATTCTGTTTCTGGACGAAATTGCCGAGCTGGGCCTGGATGAACAAGCTATGCTGCTGCGTGCGATAGAAGATAAATGCTTTTTTCCCTTTGGCGCAGACCGCGAAGTGAGCAGCGATTTTCAACTGATCGCCGGTACGCACCGGGATATGCGTCAGTGGGTCAGGGAAGGGCGCTTCCGGGAGGATCTTTACGCGCGTATCAACATGTGGACGTTCAGGCTGCCGGGCCTCGCTGAGCGGCGGGAGGATATCGAGCCTAACGTCGATTATGAACTACAGCGCTTTATTCGCGACAATCGCAGCCAGATACGCTTCGACAAAGAGGCGCGCGCCCGCTACCTGAGTTTTGCCAGCTCAGAGGCCGCCGCCTGGCACGGCAACTTTCGCGAACTCGGGGCGAGCGTTGCGCGGATGGCCACGCTTGCTGAAAATGGCCGCATTACCGCCGCGCTGGTGGAGGAGGAGCTTGGCCGACTACAGGAGACCTGGCAGACGCCCGAGCAACCGCAAGCCTCTCTGCCGGTGAAGCAGGCGATCGACCTGTTCGACCGCGCGCAGCTGGAAACCGTTCTTGCGGTGTGCCGGCGCTCAGCCTCACTCTCCGAAGCCGGACGTGAGCTTTTCGCCATTTCCCGCCAGCAAAAAAAGCAGCCAAACGATGCGGATCGCTTGCGCAAGTACTTAAAGCGTTTTGATTTAAGCTGGGAGGAGGCGCGGCGGGCATAAACCCGCTTTCGGTCGTGCCGCCAGGCGCCCAGCGCTATGCCTGCTGCGCCAGCAGCCCCGGACGGCTGGCGGGATACCAGCTCACCAGAAAATGCCGCAGGTGATCGAGGCACCACTCCGCCTCGTCACGCTGCTGGCAGTAGTACATCACCGTCACCTTTTCATATTCCCGCGCGCGCTGGCGCAGCGGCGACCAGCCCCACTCCAGCACGCAGCGGGCGAAGTTAAGCAAGGCGTCCGGTGCCATAGCGTGCTGCGTCGCCTGCTCGCGCAGGTAGCGCCAGAAAGCCTGATCGAGCGTCAGCGTCTCCTGGCTGGCGGCCGGCAGCTCGGGACGAAAGGCAAAATCGATAAAGCCGCACACCGCGTCGGCGCGCTGCTGCCAGTCGCAGGCCAGCGTCATAAACAGCCCCTCCTGCAGATTGACCTCCTCCAGCAGGCGACGCAGATTGGCCGACTGAGTCAGCACCGCAATCTCATCAATACGCTCCGTCTGCAGCGTAAGATCGATGCCGCACGGGTTCAGCGAACCGTCTTCGTTGCGCGTGGCGGGGAAGGGGAAATCGATATAGCCGTTATTGTCCAGTCGCTTTTCCATGAAGGGTGAGCCTGCAGCCTGACGAGCCACGACAATAAACCATCTGGCCCCCGGACGCACGCCTAAGGGCACGTCCAGGTGATCATGGTGTCTTCGTGCGGATTAATCAGGCGGAACTGCTTATCCGACAGCCGCTGGGCGTAGTAGCCTTCGGCGGTGACGGCGGAGGGAACATATTTGAAACGATCCAGCGATTGCAGTGTCCCACTCTGCACGTTAACGCCGTCGCGGCTGATGGTGAAGGCGCTGACCAGGTCGAAAATAGTCGCCTGGGTCTGCCCCATTGGCTGGCCGTAAATAGTGCTGACTTCGCCTGGACACTCCACCCCTTTCGGGCCGGAAGCGCAGCCGGCAAGCAGCGTAATTAAAGTGAAAACCGTGAGTCGCAACATATCCTGTACCTGCTTCAATCCCTGGGAAACCCGTGGCGCTGATTTTGACGCGTTGCGTCCCGGCTATTGTGATCATAGCAGGTCTGGCGCGGCATCCCATTTGTACTTCGATTAATTGTTAAGCGTAAAACGTGCCAAAGGGTGACTTGAGTAGCACATTAAAGGTATTCTTGCCCTCTTTGCGCACCAGTTGGGCGATTTAAGGGAAATTGAATGAAAGAAGAAGAAGCCAGTCTAATGATTATCCGTCATGCGATCGAGAGGCTTGAAGCGGAAAAGAAGCAGCAGGTGATGACCTGCGCAGCGGCAATCCGCGATGTTATGCAGGGGTACGACGAGGAGAACGCCTCGCTGGCGTTAATGCTGGTCGCCGCCGAGGTTGCGGCGGAATAAAAATATTAACCCGGCGTTGCATTATGCGGCGCCGGGCTTTTAGCGGTTCATCTCACCCACCAGCCAGCGGTGGATTACGCTGACAATCCACGCCTGCTGCGCGCTGCTCAGCGGCTGATGGGCTGCAACACCGTGCCACTTCGCCAGACAGCCGCGACAGCAGGTCGCCGTGGCGTGCTGGGCGATAAAGACCGGATGGCCGCGCATCGGCGTCTGCTTACCGTCATTCTTCGGCTCTGCCTGCGCCAGCCGCTGCGCGACAAAATCCGCCGCATGTTGATCGATCACCTCAGGCCCTTTCGCCAGGCAGTAGGCACGCTCTTTAACGCCCAGATGAAAGCGACGGCGAAACGGCGACTGCGCCAGCCGCTGAAACAGGGCATCTTGCCGGTCCATAGGATCTCCTTTAGGAATCAATGCGTTTTAAACCTCTTCCTGGTTTCGCTTTGGCGAGGCTGTGCTAAACCTAAAAGCGAACCCAGGAAGGAGGAAATATGAAAAAAACCGCTATAGCGCTCGGTATGTTGTGCGCGGGCCTGATGCTGGCCGGCTGCGCGAACGATCACGTGCTGCACACCAACGACGGCCGCACTATTGTGGCACAGGGCAAGCCGAAGGTAGATGACGACACCGGTATGATCACCTACAAAGACGTCTACGGTAAAGAGCAGCAAATCAATCGCGACAGCATCAAAGATATGTCGCAGGTTGGGAACTAAAGCGCACTTTTGTTACATCTCGGCCCGCCACGCGCGGGCCGTTTCGCTTTTCGGCGCTGGCAGATATGTTATCCTGAAAATAGTCAACTAAATCAGAGCATAACTGCGAGGGAACCTGAAAATGAAAGCGACTCTGCTCACCCTTGGGCTGCTGAGCTGCGCCATTGCGCCCGCCTGGAGCGAAACCCAGTTTCAGATCAACTGTCCCGGCCGACCCACCATGACCATTTCACGCGCGGCCTATGGCCTGAGCACGCTTACCTGGCCGCAGCACCATTTTCAGATTGCCGCTGGCCAGCAGCATACCCGGCTGAAGGACGGCGACAGCGTAGCCATTACCCGCTTCCGCAATGGCGACCAGCTGATCGTCAATAAAGCGAGCGAGGAGACATTCTTCGTTTACCGCGACAGTAACCGGCTGCTACCCTGTAGCCGCAGCGAAACGCGCGATGTCGATCAGCTGTCGCTGGAGCCGTACGACGATCGCGCCCATCCGCACTCCTGACTCGCTTACGCTGGAGGATCTATGCAACTGAATGTTACCGATGCGGTCACGCATCAGGATCTGGATGAGGTACGCCTCGGCCTGAATGCTTTCAACAGCCGTTTTATCAACATCGATGAGATCAAGGCTATCGGCGTGTTCGTCACCGACGAGCAGGGTAAAAAGCGGGCGGGGCTGACTGGCTCGACCACCGGTAACTGGCTGCGTATCGATATGCTGTGGGTCAGCGACGCGCTGCGCGGGCAGGGGGTCGGCACGCAGCTGATCAGAGCGGCGGAAGAGGAGGCGCGCCGGCGCGGCTGCCGCTATGCGCAGGTCGATACCGCCAGCTTTCAGGCGCGCCCGTTCTATGAGAAGTTAGGCTACAGCCTGCGTTTCAGCCTGGATAACTACCCGCGTCATCATCAGCGCCACTACCTCAGCAAGGCGCTCTAATCAAAAAAGCGGCTGCTGGCGCACATCCAGCGGCTGCTGTTCCGCCTCATCAATCGCCGCCAGCCAGCTTTGCAGCGTCACCTCGACCCAGGAGAGATGGCCGCGCGTGGTGCTCATCAGCACCACATCGGGCCGCAGCGTGCGGTAGAACTCCAGCGACTGTTTCAGCTCGTGCGGATTGCTGTCCGCCACCAGTACGGTGATCCAGCGATGGTGATCGCGCGTCAGGGTATCGCCGACGAACAGGTAGGTGCGATCCTGCGGCGAACGGTAAAGAAAGCTGCTGCTGCCCGGCGTATGGCCCGGCGTCGGCAGCAGGTGGAAATCACCGAAGTGCGTCTCCTGCTGGCTGAAAGTGTCGTCCGGCTCCACCACCCGGCTGATGGGGCCAAGCGAGCGGCTATGGCAGTAGAGCGCGCTGTTAAAGCGCAGCTGAATAACGGCGGCGGCGGGTGACGCCTCGTGCCAGTGGGTCAGATAGTGGCGGATCACGCCGCCCTCGTCGGCCAGCACTTCATGATCGAGCGGGTGCGTCACGCGGCCAATCAGCAGGTTGCCGCGCGGATGACGCAGCAGAAAGCCGTGCATCATCACATCACTGGCGGCATCTTCTTCCGGGAATTCCGGCGTGGAGATCCACAAATCGTCGTACAGCGGCTTCAATGGCGATCTCCCTGAGAACGGCTTAATGCTCGGGTAAAACGGGATGGCCAGTGGCCTGCAGTTCGGCCTGATGGTTCGCCACGCGCAGGCGCGCGCGTGCTCCCAGCGGCAGCGTCACGGTATCTGCATCGTGGCCAAAGGCCAGATCGCTGATCACCGGCAGGCCGGTGAGGTCGCGCAGATATTGCCAGACGCTGGCGAAATCAAACCCATTGTCATAGTCGCTGAGCGCGCTGCTGGTAAAGCTGCCGGTGATAATGGCGCGCTGCCGCGCGAGGATGCCGCTCTGCTGCAGCTGGATCAGCATGCGCTCGATGCGGAACGGATGCTCATTAACATCCTCGATCACCAGAATCCCATCGTCGAACTGCGGCAGCCAGGGGGTGCCGATCAGCGAGCAGATCATCGCCAGATTGCCGCCCCACAGCGTGCCCTGCCACTCGCCGGCGTCCGGCGTCTCGCTGCGCCAGCCAACATTGACTGTAGGCGAAGTCAGCGCCTGCCAGAAGTGCGCCAGGGTAAATTCAGATAAAACCTCTGCGCCGAAGTTGCCGGCCAGCATCGGCGCGCTAAAGGTGATCAGGCCGGTCTGCGCCAGCAGGGCGAGCTGCAGGGCGGTAAAGTCGCTGTGGCCGCATAGCGCCAGCGGCTGATTCAGCAGGCGGCGCTGCAGCCCGACGTAATCGATCTGCGCCAGCAGACGGCTGGCACCGTAGCCGCCGCGCACCGCCAGCACAATATCGGGCAGCGCGTCGAGCTGCGCCAGCCGGTTAAATTCGGCGAGGCGTTCAGCGTCGGTGCCGGCGAAGCGCTGAAAGCGGCGGCCGATAGTTTCCAGATTATCGACCTGGTGGCCCGCCGCGCGCAGCCGCTCGACGCCGCGCCAGGCGGCTGGCTGGTTGTGACAATATCCAGAGGGGGAAACAAGATGGACGGAACGAGAAATCATAAGGCTATTCCTGCGGTTAACGGGCAATTAACGGGCCGATGATGACGAAAAGCGCGACGGAAGTCACTGGGCGACACGCTTTTTAACGCAATTAGGATAAACGGTAATTTTGCTGCGGCGCGCGCCAGGTATGATAGCCTGCGACCACATTGCATCAGGATGAAAAATTGGTGAAATTTCGATACCTTGCTCTCTCCGCGCTGCTGCTGGCGGGCTGCGCCAGCGAACCGTCAAAACAGATTGTCAGGCAACCCAATACGCCGTTAACCCAGGCGCCGCCGTCCAGAATTAACGCGAACTGGGCGATGTTCACCGAAGATGCTGCCAGTCATTATGGCGTTGATGAGAAACTGCTCAGCGCCATTATCACTGTCGAATCGGGCGGCAATCCCGGCGTCGTCAGCCGCTCTAACGCGGTGGGGCTGATGCAGATTAAAGCCTCGACGGCGGGCAGGGAGGTCTATCGCGTGCAGGGGCGCCGCGGTCAGCCGTCGAACGCCGAACTGCGCGATCCGGCGAAAAATATCGATATTGGCGCTGCCTATATCAAAATCCTGCAGCAGTCGGCGCTCTCGGGCATTCGCGACCCGCTGACGCTGCGCTACGCCACTATCGTCTCCTACGCCAACGGCGCCGGCGCGCTGCTGCGCACTTTTTCCCGCGACCGCGATCGGGCAATTGCCATGATCAACGCCATGTCGCCGGACGAGTTCTACCAGCACGTCCAGAACAAGCATCCCGCCGCGCAGGCGCCGCGCTACCTGTGGAAGGTCACCACGGCGTACCGCACCATCTGACCTCTTACTCCACCAGCAGCCGCGCGGTGGGGTAATCGACGATGAGCACGTTAACGTAGCCGCCGCGCAGCGCGCCGCGGATGGCGTGCGCCTTCTCTTTGCCGCCCGCCAGCGCCACCACCTGCGGGCAGTTGCGCACCTGTTCCAGCTCCATGCCGATCACCGGATCCTCCTCCTCGCTCAGCACCGGCTCGCCCTGTGCGTCGAAGTAGTGCAGGCAGATATCGCCTACCGCGCCGCGCTGCGCAAGGGTGCGCAGCATCTCTTCGTCGTAATAGTTGCCGGAGTTGCGCAGCAGCGCCGACGGCTCCAGATCGCCGATGCCGACGATAGCCAGATCCACCTGATCAAACTTCTCCAGCACCTCTGCGACATCAGCGTTAGCCGCCAGCCGCTGGCGATCCTGCACCGAATGCTCGATCGACTGCGAGGGCAGCAGCCAGGAGGGGCAGTTGAGCAGCGCCGCGAGGTTCTGCGTCAGAATCGTCGCCTGCACGTTGCCGTTGGCGCCGACGCCGCCCAGCAGCTGGATCACCCCTTTGCAGGCGGCGTTAAAGGGGTGCAGCGCATCCACCATGGCGCGGATGGTGCCGCTCCAGGAGGAGATGCCGATCAGCTCGTCGGCGCGCAGCCGCGTTTCCAGATAGTGCGCCGCCGCCGAGCCAATCGCCTGCTTGATCTGCTGCGAGGAGGCGTTTTCCGGCACGTCGACCACAATCGCCTGCGGCAGCCCATAGCTCTGCTCAATCGCCTTCTCCAGCGCCGGAAAGATATTGGCGGGCGGCACGACGCTGATCTTTACCACGCCCTCTTTCACGCTGCGGTTGAGAATGCGCGAGACAAAAGATTGCGACAACTTCAGCATCTGCGCGATATCTGACTGCTTCATCCCTTCGCTGTAGTAAAGCGTGGCAATCTTCACCATCAGCCGTTGCTCATCCTGTTTCGCCATTCATCCTTCCTCTCTGTGTCGGCCTGGTATTGTTAACCAGGATGCGGGAAATCACAACGCGGGACATTTTGTGATCCTTTTCGCTTTTTAAACACTCGGGGTTGCGCGCCCGACAGGAGCGGGTGCATAGTCATCTTGAATATAAAATCGCAATTGAATATTTATTCAAGCGGAGAATAGCCGATGAACGCACCTCTCGTCAAAATTACCCTACTGGCTTCACTGATCGCCTTCTCGTCCGCCGCGTTCGCCGCTGATAAAGGGCTGCTGGCGATCATTACCCCTTCCCACGACAACCTCTTCTTTAAAGCGGAAGCGGACGGCGCGCTGGAAAAGGCTAAAGCGCTCGGCTACGCCACGCTGGTGGCGTCGCATGATGACGACGTCAGCAAGCAGAACCAGCTGATCGAAACCGCCATCGCGCGCAAAGCGAAGGCGATAATCCTCGATAACGCCGGGGCGGACGCCACCGTCGGTCCGGTGCAGAAAGCCAAAGAGGCCGGCATCCCCACCTTTCTTATCGACCGCGAAATCAATAAAACCGGCATCGCGGTGGCGCAGATCGTCTCCAACAACTATCAGGGCGCGCAGCTGGGCGCAGAGAAGTTCGCCAGGCTGCTGAACGGCAAAGGCAACTACGTTGAGCTGCTGGGTAAAGAGTCTGACACCAACGCGGGGGTGCGTTCCCAGGGCTACCACGACGTGCTGGACGACTATGGCGAGATGAAGATGGTGGCGCAGCAGAGCGCCAACTGGAGCCAGACCGAGGCGTTCAGCCGCATGGAAACCATCCTGCAGAAGAACCCCGATATCGTCGGCGTGATTTCCGGCAACGATACCATGGCGCTGGGCGCGGAGGCGGCGCTGAAGGCGGCGGGCAAAACCAACGTCATCGTGGTGGGCTTCGACGGCAGCGACTACACCCGCGACTCCATTCTGAACAAAGGCAATATCAAGGCGACGGTGCTGCAGCCGGGCTGGGCGCAGGTGCAGATGGCGGTCGAGCAGGCGGACTACTACCTGAAAAACGGCAAAGCGCAGAAAGAAGAGAAGCAGCTGATGGACTGCGTGCTGATTGACGACAGCAACGCCTCAAAGCTGAAAAATTTTAGCCTGGCGAAGTGACCGGAGGCGGCATGAAACGGAGCGGAGCGATGCTGGTGGTGACGCTGGCGCTGGCGATAAGCGGCTGTACCGTGGTGGATCTCGACGCCAGCGGCAATCCGATCATGCCGAAAGATCCCCATGCGAAACCAGGCTACAGCAGCCAGACGCCGCAGCAGATCGCCGAGGCGAGCTGGCAGAGCCGGGTGCTCGACGCCGCGCAGCAGCGCGCCATGAGCTGGGCAGATATGCAGACCAAAAGCGAGACGGTGAAGGCGGGCAGCAGCGAAAGCGTCTTTGTGCGCGCCAGCGGCACGGTCGCCGCGCTGGACGAGAGCAACAGCCGCGAGCGCATCCTGACGCTGACGCTAAACGGCAGGCCGGTCAGGGTGAGCCTCGGCCCGGTGATCCGCAGCAACGCGCTGCGCGATGCGGCGGGTTTCCGCTTCGAGGAGTTCACTAATCAGGTGCAGTACGCGCAGCTTACCCGTGCGCTTAACCGTCATGCGGTGCAGCAGTTGCCGAAGGTCGATGCCAGCTGGGTGGGCAAACCGGCGCAGGCGCTGCTGGCGGTGGAGATGGGCCACGGCGTAGTTAACAACGTGATGGCGGTGGAGCTGAAGCCGGGAGAGGCGCCATGAGCGACGATATCATCCTGAAGGCCAGCAATATCTCCATGCTTTTTCCCGGCACTCTGGCGCTGGACCGCGTCGACTATCGCGTCTGGCGCGGCAAGGTCAACGTAATTATCGGCGAAAACGGCGCGGGCAAATCGACGCTGATGAAAATCCTCGCCGGGGTGCAGCAGCCCACCAGCGGCGAGCTGTTCCTCAACGGGGAAAAGGTGGTGCTGAGCAGCACGCGCGCCGCCGCGGCGCTCGGCATCGGCATGGTGCATCAGGAGCTGAACCTGTTTGAAAACCTGTCGGTGGCGGAAAACATCTTTCTGGGCCGCGAACTGCAAAGCGGCATCAGGCCGATCAACGAGGCTGAGCAGGCGCGCCGCGCCGCCGCGCTGATGGCGCGCCTTGACCAGCCGATTTCACCAAACGAGCCGGTCGGCAATCTCAAGGTTGGGCAGCAGCAGCTGGTGGAGATCGCCAGGGCGCTGGCGGAGGACGCCGATATTCTGATCCTCGACGA
Organism: Pantoea agglomerans; assembly: GCF_020149765.1. NCBI lineage: Bacteria > Pseudomonadati > Pseudomonadota > Gammaproteobacteria > Enterobacterales > Erwiniaceae > Pantoea > Pantoea agglomerans. Next base: position 2,353,343 of record NZ_CP083809.1, on the reverse strand, counting down.
GCCGACGTCGGCGCTGAGCAAAACCGAAGTGGAGATTTTGTTCCGCGTGATCCGCGAGCTGACGCGGCAGGGCGTCACGCTGATCTATATCTCGCATCGCCTCGAAGAGCTGATGGCGATCGGCGACAGGATCACCATTCTGCGCGACGGCCGCTTTCAGGCGGAAGCGCAGGTCAGGGATATTGACGTCGCCTGGATCGTGCGCGAAATGCTCGGCAGCGAGCCGATGAGCAACTTTCTGCCGGCTGGTCGCACCTTTGGCGCGGCGGTGCTGGAGGCAGAGCACATTACCTGCGTCAGCCCCAACGGCAACACCCTAGTGGACGACGTCACCTTTAACGTGCGCGCCGGGGAGATTGTCGGCATCTACGGGCTGATGGGCGCGGGGCGCACCGAACTGTTTGAATGCCTGCTCGGCAGCGAACGCAACTACCTCGGCAAGATCTGGCTCGACAGCAAGCCGGTACCGACGCGGCTGGCCCCCGCCGAACGTATCCGCATGGGCATGAGCCTGGTGCCGGAAGATCGCAAGCGCGCCGGCATTTTCCCGGGATCGTCGGTAACGAGCAATCTCACCATCGCCAGCCTGTGGCGTCGCCTGACGCACCGCTTTGCTATCGCCCAACAAGAGGAGCGGGCGGCGGTGGCCAGCACCGTCGGCAATCTGGCGATCAAAGTCTCCTCGCCGGAGGTGGCGATCAGCGCGCTGAGCGGCGGCAATCAGCAGAAGGTGGTGATCGGCCGTTCGCTGCTGACTAACCCGCGCCTGCTGCTGCTGGACGAGCCGAGCCGCGGCATCGACGTCGGCGCCCGGGTGGAAGTCTTTCGCATGATGGTGCAGCTGTCGGAGCAGGGCATCGCGGTACTCTTCTCCACCTCCGACCTGAAAGAGATTATGGCGGTGGCCGATCGCATCCTGGTGATGTCGGGCGGCAAACTTACGGCTGATATGCCGCGCAGCGACGCGGAAGAGTCAGCGCTGGTGAAGGCAAGCGCACAGGGGTTCTGAGCATGAAAGGCAATAACGCGATGACAATGGCAGGGCAACCGGCGAAGGCGTTTAACTCGCGCGAAAGCATTATTCTGCTGCTGCTGAAGCTGCGCACCTTTATCGCGCTCTTTTTGATTGTTGGCTTCTTTGCGATCGCCGTGCCGGACTTTCTCGCCCCCGGCAGCCTGGTGATTATGGTGAAGCATATCGCCATCAACGCCTTTCTGGCGCTGGGCATCACCTTCGTCATTATCACCGCCGGCATCGATCTCTCTATCGGCGCCACCCTGGGGCTGTGCGGCATGCTCGCCGGCTGGCTGATCACCAAAGGGATCGTGCTGCCGATGTTCGGCATCGCCATCTTTCCCAGCGTCTGGGTGATTGTGCCGCTGGTGCTGCTAACAGGCGGCCTGATCGGCGCGGCCAACGGCTGGATTATCACCCGCTACAACGTGGCTCCCTTTATCTGCACGCTCGGCACCATGTATATCCTGCGCGGTGCGGCGATGCTGACCTCGGGCGGTGAAACCTTCCCCGGACTGCAGGGCAATCCGCTGCTCGGCAATACCGGCTTTGACCGCATCGGCGCCGGAACGCTGCTCGGGCTGCCGTACGCCATCTGGATGATGATCGTGCTGGCGCTGGTTATCGCCTATATCGCCCGTCGCCTGCCGTTCGGCCGCCAGGTCTACGCTATCGGCGATAACGAGCGCGCGGCGGAGCTTTCCGGCGTCAAAGTAAAGCAGGTGAAAATCTGGGTTTATACCCTCTCCGGCTTCTGCGCGGCGATTGCGGGCATCGTCGTCTCGTCGCAGCTGGTGGCCAGCCATCCGGCCAACGGCACCTCGTTTGAGATGAACGCCATTGCGGCGGTGGTGCTGGGCGGCACCTCGCTGGCGGGTGGGCGCGGCACCATTCTCGGCACCCTGGTTGGCGCCTTTGTTATCGGCTTTCTCGCTGACGGCCTGATCATGATGGGGGTGAGCGAATTCTGGCAGATGGTGATCAAGGGCATCGTCATTATCATCGCCGTCATCATCGACCAGATGCAAAACCGCATGCAGCAGAAAGCGGCGGTGGTGGCGCAGAAGGCGCTGATCGAGGAGGGCGAGGAGGCAAAAAGTTAATCGGTGGCGGTGCAGGCCTCTCCTTTTGCTGCACCCCCTTTTTTTACCCGTTATGAATATATATTCGTGTGTGGTTTTTAATTCAGAGGTGATGTATGAATCCTTTCAAACTTCCGGTTGATGAACTGCAGCGCAAGGCGCGCGCCGTACGCCGCCGCATTATCCAGCTTAACGCGGGCAGCCCGGCCGGTGGCCATACCGGCGCGGATCTGTCGCAGGCGGATATTCTGACCGCGCTCTACTTTCGCATTCTCGACTGCGCGCCGGATCGCACTGACGATCCGCAGCGCGACATCTATATCCAGTCCAAAGGCCATGCGGTTGGCGGTTACTACTGCGTGCTGGCGGAGGCGGGCTATTTCCCCGTCGACTGGCTGCCTCTCTATCAGCACGCTGATTCGCCCTTGCCGGGCCATCCGGTGCGGCAGAAGACCCCCGGCGTCGAGCTGAATACCGGCGCGCTCGGCCACGGCCTGCCGGTGGCGGTGGGGCTGGCGCTGGCGGCGAAAAAAGATGGCAGCAAGCGGCGCATCTTCGTGGTGACCGGCGACGGCGAGCTGGCGGAGGGCAGCAACTGGGAGGCCGCGCTGGTGGCGGCCCACTACGGCCTCGACAACCTGATTATTATCAACGACAAGAACAAGCTGCAGCTGGCGGGCACAACGCGCGACATTATGAATACCGATCCGCTGCCGGAAAAATGGCGCGCCTTCGGGCTGGCGGTGACGGAGTGCAACGGCAACGATATGGCGCAGCTGGTCGAGACCCTTGAAAGCCTGCCGCAGAACGGCAAGCCGCAGGTCATCGTGGCGCATACCGAAAAAGGCTACGGCATCTCCTTTATTCAGAGTAAGGCGGAGTGGCATCACCGCGTGCCGAAAGGCGAAGAGATCGAACTGGCACTGGAGGAACTGAAAGATGAGTAATGCACAGCATTTAGCCAGCGTCATGGTGACGGCCTTTATCGACGCGGTGAATCGCGGCGTGGATCTGGTGCCGGTGGTGGCGGACTCCACCTCAACCGCAAAAATCGCGCCCTTTATCAAAGCCTTTCCCGATCGGCTGGTGAACGTCGGCATCGCCGAGCAGACCCTGGTCGGTGCCGCTGCCGGGCTGGCGCTGGGCGGCAAGATCGCCGTGACCTGCAACGCCGCGCCTTTTCTGGTATCGCGCGCCAACGAGCAGGTCAAGGTCGACGTCTGCTACAACAACACCAACGTAAAGCTGTTCGGCCTCAACGCCGGTGCCAGCTACGGCCCGCTCGCCAGCACCCACCACAGCATCGACGATATTGCGGTGATGCGCGGCTTCGGCAACATCGAAATCTACGCGCCCGCCTGTCCGCTGGAGTGCCGTCAGATTATCGACTATGCGCTTGAGCACGTCGGCCCGGTCTATATCCGCCTCGACGGCAAAGATCTGCCGCAGCTGCACGATGACGATTACCGCTTCGAGCCGGGCAGAATCGATCAGCTGCGCGCCGGCACTGATATCGCGCTGGTGGCGATGGGGTCGACGGTGCATGAGATTGTACGCGCGGCGGAGCTGCTGGCAGAGAAAGGGATCTCGGCGGGTGTGATCAGCGTTCCATCCATCAGACCCTGCGATACCCAACAGCTGCGCAACCTGCTAAATCACTATCCAGCCGCGATCAGCGTGGAAGAGCACAACGTCAACGGCGGCGTCGGCAGCCTGGTGGCTGAGGTGCTGGCGGAAGGGGGCTGCGCTATTCCGCTGCTGCGGCTGGGCATCCCGGACGGGCAGTACGCTATCGCGGGCGATCGCGCCTCTACGCGCGCGTATCACGGCATCGACGCCGCGAGCGTCGTTAAAAGCGCAGTGCGCATTTGCGCAGGAGCCTGACCATGCAAGACCCCCTTATTCTGGCGATAGATGAAGGCACGACCAATGCCAAGGCGATCGCCGTCAATCGCCAGGGTCGCGTCGTGGCGCGCGGCAGCCAGCCGCTGACGCTCTCCCATCCGCAGCCGGGGCTGGCGGAGCAGGATGCGCTGGCGATCTGGCTGGCGGTGAAACAGGCGGTGACCGCCTGCCTGGCGCAGTGCGGCGGCGCGCCGGTGGCGGCGGTGGCGATCAGCAATCAGCGCGAGTCGGTGCTAATCTGGCAGCGGCGCGACGGCAGGCCGCTGACGCCGCTGGTGAGCTGGCAGGACCGGCGGTCGGAAGCCTTTTGCCGCGATCTGCGCGCCGCGGGCAGCGCCTCGCGTATTACCGGGCTGACCGGGCTGGCGGTGGACCCGATGTTCCCGGCGGCGAAGCTCACCGGCATGCTGGCGGCGATCCCGGACGGCGCGGCGCGTGCGGCGGCGGGCGAGCTCTGCATCGGCACGGTAGACAGCTGGCTCGGCTGGCAGCTCAGCGCGGGGGAGATGTTCGTCACCGATCACGCCAACGCCGCGCGCACCCAGCTCTACAGTCTGCATAGCAGCGGCTGGGACGATGAGCTGCTGCGGCTGTTCCAGCTGCCGCGCGCCGCGTTGCCGACTATCGTGCCGTCGGCCAGCGCGCAGGGCGCGGTAGCGGTCAGCGATATTCCCGGCCTGACACCGGGCACGCCGATTCTGGCGCGCATCGGCGATTCCCATGCGGCGCTGCAGGCGCAGCGGCGCGGCGACGAAGAGGTGGTGAAGGCGACCTACGGCACCGGCTCTTCGCTGATGATGTCGATGGCGACGCCGCTGCTGACCGACAACGGCCTGAGCACCACCGTCGCCTGGCACGACGGCGCGCTGCGCTTCGCCTTCGAGGGCAATATTACCCATACCGGCTCCGGCGCGGCCTGGCTGGGCAGCATGCTCGGCATCCAGGACCCGCACGAGCTGACCGCGCTGGCGCGCACCACCGACAGCAGTCAGGGGATCTATTTTGTGCCCGCGCTCTCCGGGCTGGGCGCCCCCTGGTGGGATCTGCGGGCGCGCGGCATGGTCTGTGGCCTGACCGACGCCGCCACGCCTGCGGTGCTGGCGCGCGTAGCGCTGGAGTCGATCGTCTATCAGATCGCGGACGTCTTTCTGGCGATGGAGCAGGCGAGCGGCCAGCGGCTGTCGGCGCTCTGCGTTGACGGCAGCGCCACCGCCAACGACTGGCTGATGCAGCTGCAGGCGGATGTGCTGCAGCGCCCGCTGCTGCGCGCCCCCACGGCGGAGGTCTCCGCGCTCGGCGCGGCGCTGCTGGCGGGCAAGGTGCTGGGCTGGTGGCAGCAGGGGGACGAGATGCAGGCGCTGCAGGGGGGCACGCGCGTGGAGCCGCGCAGCGAGCAGGCGCAGGCGATGCGGGAGTGTTATCAGGGATGGACAGAGGCGGTGGCGCGCTGCCGCTTTCAGCCGGCGTGATGGCTGGCAAAATAGGGGCAGGGTGCAGAAGTAGGTGACAAGGCCCGATGGCTAAGACGCAAAAAGCGTTATCCCGGGCGGCTCGACCCGCGCGTTTACGCCCCTTATCCCTGAGGGGCGCCCGTCACCGCGCCAGCGCGTTGCGTTGTTCAAAAACGCTTCCGGCGTTTTGTCCTTGTCGCGGGACGCTTTGCTCTTCGCCCCTTGTCACCGACGTTATGCGTTTCTTAACCGCCTGAAAAAGCCTGGGATGACCAATACTAACCCAGGGCTTATAAACAGCCGCACCCATGCTAAGGGGAAAGGGCGAAACGCCCTTGAACCGGCGCGAAACGCAAAGCGACGGGGCCAGGCAGACTACGCCCGTCGCGCCTCTTCCTCGTCGTTCTCCGCGCGCAGCATCTCCACCGGCGGAATGCGGCCGCCGCTGAACTCCACCTGACGGATCGGGAAGGCGAAGCGCACATCGCGCTGCTCCAGCGCCGCCATCAGCTGCAGGTTAATCTCCTGCTGAATATCCATATATTTGTTGTAGTCGGCGTCGAGCACGAAGTAGACCACCTCGAAGGTCAGCTTCGAATCCTCAAAGGCGAAAAAATGGGCGCGGTCGAAGCGGGTCAGCTCAATGCCCTGAATAATCGTCTTCACCAGTTCGCTCACCTCGCGCACCTGCGCCGAAGGCGTGCCATAACTCAGGCCGAAGCGAAACAGGATGCGTCGCTGCTCCATACGCTTGTAGTTGTGGATGGTCTGCTGCAGCAGAATGGTATTGGAACAGACGATCTGCTCGCCGCTCAGGCTGCGCAGGCGGGTGGTCTTCAGGCCGATATGCTCGATAGAGCCGGCGATATCGCCAAACACGATAAAATCGCCGTGCTCGAAAGGCTTATCGAAGCCGATCGCCAGCGAGGCGAAAACGTCGCTCAGCACGGTCTGAATCGCCAGCGCGATAGCGATACCGCCGACGCCGAGGCTCGCCACCAGCGCGGTAATATTGATGCCCATATTCGACAGAATGGCGAGCAGCATCATCACCCACACCACCATGCGCAGCAGAATGCCCAGGATCACCGTGGTCACCGGGTTGCGCACGTGGACCGGATCGCGCAGCAGGTTATGCAGCCACAGCCGGATGCCGCAGTCGATCCACATGGCCAGCTGCACGGCGAACGCCAGGAACCAGCCGTGGGAAATAAAGCCGTCCCAGCTGGCGGGAACGTCAACGAAGCGCAGGGCGATAAGCAGCGAAAAAATCAGCAGCAGCAGCTGGCTGGTGCTGCGCAGGATCTCCACCAGAATCGAGGTGAAGCGCACATGGCGCTGCTCGCTGTAGCGGGCAATGCGGCTGGAGATAAAGCGGATAGCGCTGCGCAGCAGCCAGTAGATCACCAGCGTACCTGCCGTCACGATAGCGCTGTTGATCCAGAAAGCCTGATTAAGAAAAAGGCGTTGAAAATAGCCGGATGAGAGCCAGTTTTCCATTGGGGAATTTCTCCTTGCTGGGAGCCGGTTTAAAAAAAAGAGCAAGGAGAAGCATAGCCTGGATGCGCCGGGTGGCGGCGCAAATCACTGAATAATTACTGAAATCGGTTCGCTTTGTCGCGCGCCAGGCGCTCAAGGGCGAAAATGACCTGCTGCAGCTGACGCTCCTGCAGCGGCTCGATAGCGGTAAAGCGAAAGCTAAGACGCGGCGTGACGCGCGTTTCGTTTTTGCTGGTCACCACGCTGCGCTCGCCAATATGCAGCAGCTGCGCGCCAACCTCGAACTGACCATATTCGCCCAGCTCGACGTGCAGTTTTTTAAACTTGTCGCCGCTGCTCAGGCCCTCCGGCAGCGGCTCGTCCACCAGCACGCCGATGCCGCCCAGCGACAGATCCTGCAGGCGGAAACGCACCTTTTTGCCGCCAGGCCACTCGCTGTGGCAGTAAAAGGTCGGCTCCAGCGGCACGGAGATACGGAAAAACTCGCGGCGCTGGATCTGCCACAGCAGCTCAGGCAGCGGTGCGCTAAAGGCGGGCAGGCCCTCGAAGGTGGTTCTCTCCAGCGACGCCAGGCTGAACTCGACTTTCGCGCCGTAGGTTTCAGCGAAGATGCTCACCTGATCGCAGGAAAGAACGTACTCGTTGTCCAGATTGTTGCTGCCGAAGTCGAAAATAATGCGATCTTCGTCGGCGTCCAGCATACGGCTGATAAACTGACCGCGTGAAAAAGTGACCATTAAGGGCGTCTGTAAACGCAGCAAATCCTTTATCACGCCCAGAACGGCCAGCGTGCCACGTTTGAGATACTGTTCTTTGTCGGCTTCTTTCACTTACGGGCTCCAAAAGAGGGCAAATTTGCTGTTAACAGAGGCTTTATGCACTCTCCGTTATCGGCGACGGGCGCGGAAGCTTTAGATCTTAAGTCAATTTTTGTCGCGGTTTATCCTGCACAAGAGAATTTCCTGTCTATACTTACCTCTGTAATTCTCCTGATTAATCAGGCGGTCACAACCTAAACAGAAAGGAAGGAGTAGTCGATGGGTATCATTTCATGGATCATCTTTGGTTTAATCGCCGGTATTCTCGCTAAATGGATCATGCCGGGCAAAGATGGCGGTGGTTTTATCGTTACGGTGATCCTGGGGATCGTCGGTGCGGTTGTCGGCGGCTGGATCAGCACCCTGTTTGGCTTCGGCCGAGTAGACGGCTTTAACTTCGGCAGCTTTGTGGTTGCGGTAATTGGCGCTATCGTGGTGCTGTTTATCTACCGTAAAGTCCGCAGCTGACACGCTTAGCGTAAGAACTGCAACGGGACGACTTTGTCGTCCCGTTTTACTTTCCCCGTCAGAAATCGTATCCCACCGACACCAGCAGCGAACGCTCCGCGCCCCAGTAGCAGTAGCCGGTGCCGTAACAGGCCGCCACATAGTGGCGATCGGTCAGGTTGCTGGCGTTAAGCTGTAGCCATGCGCCGCGCAGCGCGCTGTTCCAGACGCCGAGATCGGCGCGCACCGAGGCGTCAAACAGCGTTACCGACGGCACGCGCCGGCTGTTCCCGTTATCCGCCCACTGCTTGCCGATATAGCGCACCCCGGCCCCCGCGCTGATGCCGGCGTCGAACTGATAGTGTCCCCACAGCGACGCCATGCTGTTCGGCGTCACGTAAGGCGTGTGGCCGTCGTTGCCGTCCACCGTCTCTTTATAGCGCAGGTGGTTAAGGGTATAACCCGCCACCGTGCTCAGGCGCGGCGTCAGCTGATTGTGCGCCTCCAGCTCGATGCCCTGCGAATGCACCTTGCCGGTCGGCGTATAGGTGGAGTCAACAATATTACGCGTCGCGACATCTTTCTGCGTCAGATCGTAGATCGCCAGGCTGTAGAGATCGCGCGTGCCCGGCGGCTGATATTTCAGGCCCGCCTCATACTGTTCAGAGGTGGTGGGCTGCAGCAGATTGCCGTCGGATCCGGTAAGCGCGGTCGGCGTAATGGCCTGGCTGTAGCTCAGATAAGGGGAGAGGCCATTATCGAAGGCGTAGAGCAGCGCCGCCCGCCCGCTGATGTGGTCATCCTGACGGCGCGCCGTGCCGCTGTTGTCGGCGACGATGCGGTCGTAGCGGCCGGAGAGATCGAGATGCCAGCGATCCCACGTCATCTCATCCTGCAGATAGAGGCCGGTCTGGTAGTAGCGGCGCGTCTCGCGCGTCCAGCTGTAGTCCGGCATCGGGCCGAGCGCCTCGCCGGTGGCGGCGTTGAGCGCGCTGGCTGCGTCGCTCGCCTCGCTTAAATCGTTTTTATAGCGGTGATACTCCGCGCCGATCGACAGGCGATGCGACAGCTCGCCAGTGTCGAACTCCGCCGTGACGCGGTTATCCGTCGCCCAGGCGGAAAGCGACGAGCGCTCGCCGGAGTAGTAGCGGTTAAGGATGTTGCTGCCGGGCGCCTGCCAGCCGATCTGATAAACCTGGTCGAGATCGACATTAGCGTGGCTGTAGCTGCCGGTAGAGGTAAATGACCAGACGTCGCTGAAGTGATGCTGGAAGTCATAGCTGTAGATCTGCTCGCGGCGCTTGAACTGGTCCAGCGACGGATCGCCGTCGTAAAAGCCGGTGCTGAGCTTCGCGCCGTTATGGGCACTCAGCGCGCCGTCGCCCGGCACCGAGCCGTGATAGCCGCCCGACGGATCTTTTTGCAGATAAGCGCGCAGCAGCAGCTGCGTATCTTCCGTGGGCTGCCACATCAGCTGCGGCATCAGCGCATACTTCTCCTCGCGCGTATGGTCATACTGGGTATCGCTGTTGCGCGTCATCCCGGTCAGGCGAAACGCCCACTCGTTGCTGATGGCGTTGGTGTAGTCGAAGGCTGCGCCGCGCGTATTCTGCGTGCCCGCCGTCAGCCGAAAATGGCCCGCTTCGCTGAACTGCGGGCGGCGCGTGGTCTGGTTCACCAGCCCGCCCGGCACCGTCTGGCCGTAAAGGGCAGAAGAGGGGCCTTTAATGACGTCGACGCGCTCCAGAAACCAGGGATCGACCTGCAAAACGTTATAGCTGCCGCCGTCGCTCATCAGGCGCAGGCCGTCAAGGAAGGTGTTATCCACGTCGCCGCCGTGGAAGCCGCGCAGCGAAATGGTGTCATAGCGCGTTGCCGCGCCGCCAAAGTTGGTGAACACCCCGGGCGTATAGTTCAGCACCTGGTTGAGATCGATGGCGCCCTGATCGTCTATCTGCTGGCGGGTGATCACCGACACCGACTGCGGCGTCTTCACCAGCGGGCGATCGCTTTTGGTGGCGCCCGCGCTGGTGGTGGCGAGATAGCCCTGGGTCGGGGCGTCGGCGCTCTCCTGGGGGGAGGCGGTCACCATTAGCGTGTCGGCCGCCAGGCTGGCGGCGGGCAGAGTCATCGCCAGCGCGCACAGCAGGGCGCAGCGATGAGGGGGAAACGGCAGCGTCATGTCCTGTCCTTGTTCGGTCCGCCCCTGGCAGGCGGCACATTATTGATAAAGATTCTTAAAATCAGAGTGAGAATTATTATCAATATGTCAAAAATGTTTCAAGGATTGTTAGAGGGGAGGCGTTAAAAAAAGGAAGCGAAGAGCCGGGAGCGGCCCTTCGCCTGAGAGGATTACTTCGCCGTCGCTGCGGCCTGGGGAAGATCCTGCACGCTGTTGCAGGTTTTCTCTTTCGGACAGTACTTGTCGAGCAGCATCAGCGTCACGCCGTTGGTCCAGCCAAAGCCGTCCTGCAGCGGATATTCACCGCCGCCGCCGCCGCCGAGGTTCGGCCCGTCGACCACGTACTTCTCGACCAGCTTATGCTCTTTGTCGTAGGTGGTCTGTACGTTCTGCAGGAAGCGCATGCCAACCTGCTGCGCCAGCTGCGGCTTGTTGTAGTGCTCCAGACCTTCCACCGCCACCCACTGCAGCGGCGCCCAGCCGTTGGGGGCGTCCCACTGCTGGCCATTATTTACCGTGGTGGTAAGCAGGCCGCCCGCTTTCAGCAGCTGTTTCTCAACCGCCGAGGCGGTGCGATCCGCCTGCCGGTCGCTGGCCAGCTGCATATAGAGCGGGAAGAGCGCCGCGGCGGTGAGCTGCGGGCTGGCCTGACGCGTTTTCGTGTCGTAGTCAGCGTACCAGCCCTGCTTCTCATCCCACAGATAGCGGTTTACCGCCGCCTGACGCTTCTCTGCCAGATCGGCAAACTGCTTCGCTTTATCCTGCTGCTTGTCGAGGCGATAAGCTTTGGCCAGCGTCTGCTCCAGATGGAACATCAGGCTGTTGAGATCGACCGGCGCCAGCTGGGTGGTGCGGATCGAGGCGAGATTGTGCGCGTCGCTGAACCAGCGCGAGCTGAAGTCCCAGCCGGAGGCGGCACCGGCACGCAGGTCGCGGTAAAGTTCGCCTTTGTCGCGCTGTGGCGCTTTTTTCGCGGTATTAACGTCATCCAGCCAGGATTCGGTGCGCGGCACGTCGCGCGCGTCCCAGTAGCGGTTAAGCAGGGTGCCGTCCGCCAGCTTGATGACGCGCTTGCTCGCCTGGCCAGCGGCGACGCTATCGCTGTCCGCCATCCAGTAGTCATACTCTTTCTGCAGCTGCGGCAGATATTTGCTGTAGGCCGCGTCGCCCTCGTGGGTCGCCAGCAGATCGACCATCAGGCTAAAGAAAGGCGGCTGCGAGCGGCTGAGGTAGTAGCTGCGGTTGCCGTTGGGAATATGGCCGTACGTGTCCAGCTCCCACGCAAAGTTATCCACCATATCCTGCACGCGATCCCAGTGGCCGCTCTCCGCCAGGCCGAGCATGGTGAAATAGCTGTCCCAGTAGTAGACCTCGCGGAAGCGGCCGCCCGGCACCACGTAGGGCTTCGGCAGCGGCAGCAGTGAATCGTAGCGGCCGGCGCTTTTGGCGGTGCGCGTCAGCACCGGCCACAGGCCGTCGATATGGGCGCGCAGGCTCTGTCCGGCGGGCGGCACATACTTTTCGCCCGCGGCGGGCAGGGTAAAGTTGCTGGCGACGAAACGCTTCAGATCGAAGTTGCGCTGATTTTTCTGCATCTGCCAGTCTGCCAGAATCGACGCGGGATCGAACTTAGGCACCGCGTCGGCGAAGGTTTTCTGGTCGGGATAGAATTTCGCCTGCTGTACCGCGCTAAACAACGGCCCCAGCCGGACATCGGGCGGCTGCGGCTGGCTGCTGAGCATGCGTGAATTGTCCTCTGCCTGCGCCGTCAGCGCAGGCAACCCCAGCAGCAGAGTCAGCAGCACTGGCGCGACTCCATGACGCCCGACAGGCGCGGTTACCACAGTTTTCTTCATCGGTTTTTCTCCTTGTCCGAAAGGCGGCCGCGCGTAACGCATTGACCACTCAAACAACTTTAGTCGTAAACTGACAACGTGGCGCAACGAGACTGCGGAAATGTGAAGCAGACCGGAACAGAAGCTGGCGGCGGGGCGGTGGTTTTTGCTTGCCCTGACGCCGCTTTTACCGGAGGCTGAGGGCAAAAAACGAGGAGCGAGATGGATATTATCTGGTATCACCCGACGCAGGATGGCGACGTCTGGCTGACGGGCATGCAGCGGCGGTTGCCCCAGGCGCGGGTGCGGCGCTGGCAGCCGGGCGACGACGCGCCCGCCGATTACGCTATTCTGTGGCAGCCGCCGCGCGAGATGCTGGCGCACCGTTCCGGCCTGCGCGGCGTATTCGTTATGGGGGCGGGCGTCGACGATATTCTCTCCCGGCTGGCGCGCTACCCCGATATGCTGCCGCCGTCGGTGCCGCTGGTCCGCCTGGAGGATAGCGGTATGGCGCGCCAGATGCAGGAGTATGCGCTCTGCTGCGTGCTTGGCTGGTTCCGCCGCTTCGACGACTACGCCAGGCAGCAGCGGCAGGCGCAGTGGCAGCCTTTGCCGCCGGTGGCGCGCGAGGCGTTCAGCGTCGGCGTGCTCGGCGCAGGCGTGCTGGGGCAGAGCGTCATTGAGGCGCTCAGGCCCTGGGGTTTTCCGCTGCGGGTCTGGAGCCGCACGCCGAAGCGCATCGCCGGCGTCGAGAGCTTTGCCGGACGTGAGAGCCTCGACGACTTTCTGCGCGGCACGCAGGTGGCGATCAACCTGCTGCCCACTACGCCGGAAACCCTTAACCTGTTTAACGCGCATACGCTGAGCCAGCTACCGCCGCACGCCTGTTTTCTCAATATGGCGCGCGGCGCGCAGGTGGTGGAGGCGGATCTGCTGGCGGCGCTGGAGAGCGGGCAGCTGCGCGCCGCCGCGCTTGATGTGTTCCAGCAGGAGCCGCTGCCGCAGGAGAATCCGCTGTGGCGTCATCCGCGCGTCACCGTCACGCCGCATATTGCGGCATTGACGCTGACGGACGAGGCGATGGACGCCATTACGCGCGGCATCGGTGCCATCGAGGCGGGCGAGCAACCGTCGGGCTGCGTCGACCGCCAGCGCGGCTACTGAGCATTCCCGTTAATTTATTGACCGCCCGGGCGGGCGGCTGAAAGGAGAAAATAATGTACCCCGTTGATTTGCATATGCATACCGTCGCCAGTACCCACGCCTACAGCACGCTGCACGACTATGTCGCACAGGCGAAAAACAACGGCATCCGACTCTTTGCCATTACCGATCACGGCCCCGATATGGCCGACGCGCCACACTACTGGCACTTTGTGAATATGAAAATCTGGCCGCGCGTGATCGACGGCGTCGGCATTTTGCGCGGCATCGAAGCCAATATTAAAAACCAGCAGGGTGAAATCGACTGCACCGGGCCGATGCTCGGCTCGCTGGATCTGATTATCGCTGGTTTTCACGAGCCGGTTTACGCGCCGCGCGACAAGAGCCATCACACTGACGCGATGATCGCCACCATGGCGAACGGCGTGGCGCATATCATCAGCCATCCGGGCAACCCGAAGTTTCCGATCGATATCCGCGCCGTCGCCGAAGCGGCCGCGCATTACAATGTGGCGCTGGAGATCAACAACTCCTCTTTTACCACCTCGCGCCCCGGCAGCGAGCCGAACTGCCGCGCCATCGCCGAAGCGGTGCGCGACGCCGGCGGCAAGCTGGCGTTTGGCTCCGATTCCCACACCGCCTTTACGCTGGGGCAGTTCGAGCACTGCCTGCGCATCACGCGCGCAGTGGATTTTCCCGAAGATCGCGTGTTAAATGTCACGCCGCGCCGCCTGCTCGATTTTCTTGAACAGCGCACCGGCAAACAGATTGCCGAACTGGCAGATTTCTGACCCTTACTGCAGTGGCGTGACGTTTCGCAGAAGCAAGAGCGCGCATAAGGTCGATGGGAATGCAGGAGGTAAGGGCTACTGTGAGTGTTCTCAGCAGCATCCAGTCAGGCCTGACAAGCGGTGCCTCAGTACAAGGCGTTTGAGGGAGAGTGAACGCCTCGCCGGTACTCTGACTGACAAAGAAGAAATATAAAGCAATCTTAAATAAACGGGCCACCACAGAGGTGGCCTCTATCCTTTAAAGTACTCACTGAGAGATAGCACTCTGAGTCGTACCCAACTCATCGAGGCGGGCGAGCAACCGTCGGGCTGCGTTAACCGCCTGCGCGGCTACTGAGCATTCCCGTTAATTGCTGGAACAGCAGTATAGAGCGTTTGTCATCACCCCAATGCAAAATATCCGAACATGTATCCAGTCTCAAAACGGATTTGGAAAAATCCTGACGCAAGAAAACTACGAATGAAATGCGTATGAACAACCTCACAACAGATTTAGAGATCATGCACGGTAACTCTAAGGCTATATTAGGACTACAGGAGGATAGCGTAATCTTCGCAAAAACCAGTACTGGCATTAAGTACCGTTACTATACAGAAGCGAACCCGTTTCCAGTCGCTTCCAGCTAAAAATCACCAACGTTGGCCGGGGCAGATTCGATCAAAATTGACGCAAGTACTGCATCCGTATTTCACATTACGTTAGAGCGTGCCAGTACTAATACCCTATGGCAGTGAGTCTGCATTTCGACAGCTTATATTGTTAGTAGTGCAAGATGTTTTTGGCGATCGTGCCATTAACTGGCCTTTAAACGTGAAATGGTCACAGGACAGAAAACCACAACTGTCATTGGAAGCAAACATAATGGATGGGCTTACTCTCGCCAGTAATAAGGGGGGAATACATTTTCAGGATTCTTCAATGGTGGATGGTTTAACATGAACTAATAGAGAGGATTATATGATACATAGCACATGGGATAATGAAAAAGATTTATCTGATAACGTATTAAAACTTTTAAATGGGCACAGATGCTTCCTTGAAAGGAATACCGGGGAAACGATTGATGCTTCAAAGCAACATTATGTTTTCAACGAGCAAATGGTATTAAGCAATAACCGCCATTTCATTGCTGCCAGTATGCAAGAAGCACAACCAAACGGAGATGCTCCAAGCGAATCAGGTTCTTTGCAGATACTTGGTCATTGCTATGTCTATATGGCAACTCGTGATGAGTGGCATTTAAATATGGCAAAAAAAATATTCCAGGCGTTTGTTGATTACTTCTATCAGGAGCCAGTACCAGACACGCCACGAATGTATATCAGCAACTGGCTTGTGAATGGTAAAGAACCGGTACTTGCGAATTACCCTATCGATTGGGAATCACCGACTCACTCAGGATTTAAGCGGGTAATACTTCCTTATACTAATGGATTAACAAAAGTACCTCACGGTTCACCATACTTTGGTGAGTATCTTGATAAAGCCACTTTTGCCTATGTTGGTGAACTTACATGGGACGCTATCAACGCTTCAGTCCAGGCAGTGAAAGCAGATGGCAGTATTGACTGGAGTAATGACGGCCAACAGTATGACATTGACTGGATTATCAACTGGGAAGGTAAAAAAATTGACTGGGATGGCAATGTTCTGAGTACCGGTCACTCAGAAGATGAGAAGGGTACTATGCAGTTGAAAGATACTTCTATCACTGGCGACTATAAGACTAACTTTGCCGGTAAAGTACCGGTAGAGTTTGGTGGTTATCTGATGCCGACTAACTCTGCATGGCATAACAGACCTCTCAATGTGCCGGTAACTAAAGGCAACTTTGGTAATGCGGCTGATGCCGAACAATGGTTTTGTGATGGTGCTTATCTGTTATGGAAGCTTACTGGTGATGATCTTTATTACCGTGCATGGCAGTGTTCTCTGGAAACCTGTAAGTCATATTCAGAAATCGATTTGTATGATCGCTTCTTCCGTAAAAGTACTATCGACAAATCGCCTTTTACTGATGGCATCTCCTATGACTTGAATCGCCACGGATAATCTAGACACTTCTGAGCCGTTGATAATACTGGTTTTCATATTCAGCCGGAGGCATTTGCTCGCTCGAACCATGCCGACGCTTACTGTTATAAAACATTTCGATGTAATCAAAAATATCGCTGCGGGCTTCTTCCCGCGTTCCGTAGATCTTTTTCTTTATCCGCTCGCGTTTCAATAACTGGAAAAAGCTTTCTGCAACCGCATTATCGTGGCAGTTACCACGACGGCTCATGCTGCCCTCCAGGCCGTGTGATTTCAGGAACGACTGCCACTCATGGCTTGTGTACTGACTGCCCTGATCCGAGTGAACCAGCACCTGTTTTTGGGGATTACGCCGCCATACAGCCATCAGCAGTGCGTTCAGGACAATGTCCTTTGTCATCCGGGATTGCATGGACCAGCCGATAATTTTGCGTGAGAACAGATCAACAACCACGGCAAGATACAGCCAGCCTTCGTGGGTCCTGATGTAGGTTATGTCCGTTACCCAACGCTCATCCGGAGCATCCGGATTGAACTGCCGCTGGAGCCTGTTGGGCGACACGATACTGGCCTCGCCTTTACGTGCCCGCGGGCTCCGGTATCCGACCTGAGCCTTTATCCCGACACGTTTCATCAGCCGCCAGACCCGGTTCACTCCGCACTGTTGCCCGCTGTCCCGCAGATCCAGATGGATCTTGCGATAACCATAGACGCATCCCGATTCCAGCCAGAACTGTTTAATCTGTCCTGTCAGTCTCAGGTCTGCCTGATGGCGTTGTGAATGCGGCTGCTGAAGCCAGGCGTAAAAGCCACTGGGATGAACATCCAGCACCCGACAGAGCAGGCGAACAGGCCAGCAACAGGTGTTGTCACGGATAAAGGCGTACCTCAGTCGGACAGCTTTGCGAAGTACGCCGCGGCTTTTTTTAATATGTCCCGTTCGTCGGTAACCCGCTTCAGCTCTTTCTGGAGACGGCGGATCTCGGCCTGAGCATCTGACTGTTCTTTATTAGTGGAAGATTCCGGACCGTACTTCTTTATCCAGGCGTAAAGGCTGTGGGTGGTGATATCGAGACGTGTTGCAACGCTGGAAACAGAATGACCACGATCAACAACCTGTTTGACTGCTTCAATTTTAAACTCTTCGGGATAACGCTTACCGCTCATGGGCACCTCTCTTTAAGCCATCTTAAATGACTCGGAGGTGTCTGTTAAACCCGTGGCGATTCAACTATTTCTATCCGGGTGAACAGGAAGCGTCTTACAGCCGTGATGCAGAAGGCTACATAGTTATAGAACAAAGTGCAGCCGCACAAACCACACTAGAACAACAGGCTGTCTGGTTCAGGATCTCGAAAGATTCCAAAGTACGTACTCAATTTGGCGGGGTAGACAACGCCGGTAATCCGCTCCGTGCTCGTATCAGACTAACCCTCTCACAGCAGAAGACAGATAACGATCCATCAGCACGCGAGTACCAGTACGAGTTACCGCCAAGTACCAGTACTGCTGTGCAGACGTATGATCTACCTCTTAGCTCTCTCACTCCGGTAACTGACCTTAACGGGAAAGAATACTTCATGGCTGATCTGAGAAGCGTCTATACGTATGGTGAGCCAGACGTAAGTACGTCGATGATGACAGATTACAACATCCTTGGATCACGTCAGGGTTCAGTGAACCATACGGTATTCACATCAGACAGTGCAGGTATGGGTATTGGTTTCTGGTTACTGGATGCAGGTACATCGGTACTGAACAGCATTACGTACAAAGCTACCAGGCAGGTAGAGATTGGTATTGAAGATGATAACGGCTGGCGTTGGCAGTGGACATTACAGCCAACAGAGACATACGTTACTCAAAATCTGGTCTCAAGCCAGTTAGTACTCAGAGATTATCAACCTAACCATGCTGATACTGAAGAAAGGCCGTCCACGCCGGTATACTCAGTACTAGAAGAGTTCTCAATTACGCCTGTAGATAGTACTGAAACACACTTCTACTGGTACTGCGTGAATGATGTACCGCCAACGTTCTCACTGGATGATGGCTACACCATAAAGTACAGCGTAACGATCTCAGGGGATGCTGCATATACTGCCCGCCTCGGTGACTGTACTATTCTCGACTACAAGCCAAATAATTTAGCATTTACGCCAGGCGTTATTCCGTTCAGTAATATTTCTGTACCAGGCAACGTTCGGTTCGATGGATGGCGTGGGATGCCTTATCCAGGGTACATGCATCCGTTCATTTATACTCATGATCGAGTACCCAATGAATGGACTACTCACCTTAATAATATGGTCGAATTTTTATGGGCTTCCCAACAAAGTTATTTTGATAATTTTGGTGAGTTGGGGCCTGGTATGAGTGCATACATCTGGAACCGTTGGGACAACCTTAAGTACGGCGAACCTGATACCTGGACTATGTACCATTGGGGGGATGGTCATGCGTGGCCAGGCTATCAGCCTCGTGCTTACTGCAATGCTGCACGTGCCTGGTACGAGCTGGCGATCCAGAACAAACCAGTGCCGCCTAAGTTGCAACAGTATGTTGAGAACTGGGCTACCTGGTTAGCTCAGAAATTCAAAGAGCATGGGTGTACGCCTACTGACTGGAACACTGATGGGAGTAGCGTATTCGATACCACAGACTTCACAGGGCATATGTCAGGTTTATGGTTAGCCGGTTCATGCTTCGCAGTACTGGCAGGCTCAACACTCTCTGTACTGCCTGAGTTTATTGAGGATGTGGTAGGGGAACTTGAGCGGAATTTCATTGATACCGGAATCCCTGGGCACATAATGAATGGCTCATGGAGTCCTGCTGTACGTCTGGATACCGGCAATGGTGTAGAGAATAATGGTATGTTTTTTGGAATCTGGAGTGGCGAGATCATGAGAGGTTTAGGCACGTATCTGCTCTACAAACAACTGAATCCAAAACAGGATATGTACGAATTAATAACAAAATAAAATAAAAAAGTACTGGCATTAAGTTGCCAGTACTTAAATAAGATGGATTCTCAAAAATCACGCAAGGAGAATATATGTCTTTAGATAATAGTAATTATATTCATACAAAGGCCACCGCAGAGGTGGCCTGTATCTTTTAAAGTACTAACTGTTCTGGACGGCAATCATAGAGCTTCGCAAGCCGTTCACGCGTCTTCTTCTGTGGCTTACTCTCTGCGCGTTCTAACTGAGAGATAGCGCTCTGAGTCGTACCCAACTTTTCAGCGACATCATACTGGCTTAAGCCACGATAGATACGCCAGGCAGCCTGTAAACTTACATCCTGTTCAACCATGATGTTTACGACGGCACCAGGTACAGTTTCGTCATCATCTGGGCCAGCTTCAACCGGTATGCTCTCCCATTCGCCTTCAGCGTCTAAGAGAAGCTTTTCATACTCTGCTACAGGAAGTACCACAAATTGCGGTTTACCTGCTTCATCATAAATATACTGTTTTGACATAGTTTATCCGGGTGTCTTAGCGTCGCGGTTAATGTCATGGAGCATAATGGCTGGGCGCCCCGCCTTGTATCAGTAAGTCCTTGATGTTCTGCGTGTCACTTCTTCGATTCTAAGTACTACCGGCTCACCCTCTATCAACTCAAAGATTACCCGGTAGTCACCAACTCGTAACCGGTACGGGTTATCGGTATCCTGTAACTTCTTTATGTCTAAAGTCACAAGAGGGAAGGTGACTAACTGCTGGGTCTTCTCGTTAATGAATTTCCGATAGCGGCTATCGATCTTAGTCAGGTGCTTCAATGCACGCTTAGACCAAACCACTTCAACCATTATGCCTCCAAATCCTGAAGAACATATCCCGCTGGGGTGATTAGATAATAGGGTTGGTATTTAATTGCATCAAGATAATTTTTCTAATTATCTAATGTTATTTTCTTATGCAATATGAAAGTGTATATACCTGGAGGTTGGTAAAGATCTGCATGATATCTTAGGGTTAATGACTAACCTGTAAGTACCTTAATTGCTTGATTGTCAGAGGGTTTAACAGTGGAATATGATGGGTTCACCAGTAACTTTCGCTAACCCTGAGTTTTCGATGGATATCCGCGCGGTCGCCGAACTGCCGTGCCATCGCTGAAGCGGTGCGCGACGCCGGCGGCAAGCTGGCGTTTGGCGCCGATTTCCACACCGCCTTTACGCTGGGGCAGTTCGAGCACTGTCTGCGCATCACGCGCGCAGTGGATTTTCCTGAAGATCGCGTGTTAAATGTCACGCCGCGCCGCCTGCTCGATTTTCCTGAACAGCGCACCGGCAAACAGATTGCCGAACTGGCAGATTTCTAACCCTTTAGCCTCTGGAATAGTGCATGAACGAGTTTTCCATCCTCTGCCGCGTTATCGGCTCCCTGTTTAACCGTCAGCCGCAGGATCCGCTGCTGGTCCCGCTGTTTACCCTGCTGCGCGAGGGCAAACTTGGCGCACAGTGGCCACTGGAGCAGGACGAGCTGCTGCAGCGTCTGCAGCAGAACAGCGATCCGCAGGCGCTGGCGGCGGATTACAATGCGCTGTTCGTCGGCCCCGACTGTAAGGTACCGCCTTACGCGTCGCAGTGGCCGGAAGGCAAGCCGGAGCCGGAAGTGCGCGCCTTTCTCGCCTCGCGCGGTATGCCGCTCAGCGACGCCCCCGCTGACCACTTCGGCGTGCTGATGCTGGCGGCCTCCTGGCTGGAAGATCAGTCGGCGGAAGATGAGAGCGCGGCGCAGTGCGCCCTGTTTGACAGCTACCTGCTGCCCTGGTGCGGCGCGTTTCTCGGCAAGGTCGAGGCGCACGCCACCACCGCCTTTTACCGCACGCTGGCGATGCTGAGCCGTGAGGCGATCCAGGCGATGTGGGACGAGCTGAACGAGGCCGCCGAAGACGACGGCGAAGCGTGATGAAGCACTCCGGCGCGCAGCTCTACCAGCGCGCCGGGTGCGTACCCGGCTCGCAGCCTGGCGTTGCACAGATCTGAGGCGTGCCGGGCAGCCGGGCAGCGGCGCGCAGCCGTTCGCCGATGCCCCAGGGCGTCAGCTCTGTGGTCGGCAGCGTGTCGTGCGCATGCGCTTTAATGCCTGCGGCCAGGCTTGCGTCCCGAGAGGGATGCTGCTGCAGCAGCAGGGCGGTGCGGGCCAGCGACAGCCGCGCCCTGACGCCGTAGCCGGTGGTGTGGCGCTGGCGCAGCCCCTCCAGCGCCGCGGCGGCCATCAGATAGCCGGTGGCGTGATCCAGCGCCTGTACCGGCAGCGGCGTCGGCTTCTCCGCTTCTGCCCAGCGCATGCCGCTCTCAGCGATACCGCTCGCCATCTGTACCAGACTGTCGAAGCCGCGCCGGTTGCGCCACGGCCCGCGCCAGCCCCAGGCGTTCAGGCTGACGTCCACCAGGCCCGGCGCCAGCCGGGCGCGCGTCTCAGCGTCAAATCCCAGCTGCTCCAGCGCGTCGGCGCGATAGCCGTGTATCAGCACGTCCGCCTGGTGCAGCAGCGCGCGCAGCCTGTTGCTGCCCGCCGCTGTTTTGAAATCGACCACCGCGCGCCGTTTGCCACAGGCGATCTCTTCGTCGAGCGTCGGCTCGCCCCAGCCAGGCGGATCGAGACGCAGCACCTGCGCGCCGAGGCTGGCGAGAAAGCGAGTTGCTACCGGCCCGGCGATAACGCGCGTCAAATCCAGTACCCGAACGCCGAGCAGCGGTCGCGCGGCGGGCATCGGCCAGCTGCGCGCGGGGGCGGCATCACCCTGTTGCCAGGCGATCAGCGGCTCCTCGCGCACTGCCTGGCCCTGCGGATGCTGGTGCCACTGCTGTTCGCTGCGCATACGCGCGGCGCAGCCGCCGGCGTCGACCACCGCCTGCTCCAGCGCGTCAGCCTGCCAGCGCGCCACCTGCTGCGCCAGCGCGTCGCGGTCGGGATGCCTGCCCAGCACGCGCTCCATCGCCGCGCGATGCTGCGGCGCATTGGTGTGCAGGCGGATCCAGCCGTCGGCGCAGGGGTAATCACCGGCAAAGGCGTCCCACAGCGCAGGCGAAGGGCGATTGCGGGGAAAGAAGCTGGTCTGAAACCAGCGCGAGGCGAGGCGGACGTTTACGCTGACCGGCTGCCGGGAACCGATAAAAGCGGCCGTCGCCTGAGTCGCCAGCCCGATGCTGGTGGCCGCCAGCTCGCTGACGGCGAAAGCGGATGAGAAGGTCGCGGTATCAAGAAAGGTGGGCGGGGCGGTTGCGTCGCCGGGGCCACGCAATCCTTGCCACAGCTGCTGCCACAGGGACGCGGCAAGCTGATGATCCATAATCGTTCTCCAGAAACAGACGGTATCCAGAGCATAGCACCGCTTTTCAGCGGCGGCGCAAACGCGGGAAGCGCGCGTGCATGCGCAGGCTGCGCAGATTGATCACCGCTATCGCCGTGCCGCACACCACCAGCGAGGCACCGATGATTTTAAAGCGGTTGAGGCTGTCGCCCAGCACCACAATACCCATCAGTACCGACAGCACCGGCGTCAGCAGCGAGTAGGGCATAATCAGATTGACGTTGTACTTCTTCAGCAATCCGTACCAGAGGGTATAGGCGACAATCGACGAGGCGATCGCGCTGTAGAGAATGCCAAACCAGCCGCGCCATCCCGCCTGGCTCAGCGCATAAAACTGGTTCGACTCCATCACAAAGCTCGACAGGCCAACGATGGGCACCGCCAGAAAGGCGATCCAGCCGGTCATGGTCAGCGGCTGGATCGGCGGCGATTTTTTCACGATCAGGTTGCTCACCGCCCAGCCGGTGGCGCTGCAGAGCAGGATCGCCAGCACCCACCAGGCGGGGATGGTTGGACTGCCGGAGAGCACCGCCACGCCGCACAGGGAGATGGCGATGCCCACCAGCTGGATCGCGCGCAGCCGCTCTTTCAGCACCACCATCGCCAGCAGCATGGCGATCGGCGTGCCGAGCTGTACCACAATCGCGCCGGTGCCGGCGTCGGTATAGCGCATGCCGACGAACAGCAGCGAAAAGTGCATAAAGCCGAAGGTAAAGGCGAGCGCCAGCAGCCAGGGAAGCTGCTGACGCGTGATGCGGCAGAAGGGGATCAACACAATCGCCACCACCACAAAGCGCATCCAGGTGAGAAACAGCGGCGGCAGCTCCAGCAGGCCCCACTTCACCGCTACGTTATTGAACGCCCAGATAGAGACCACCATCAAAATCAGAAAAAAATGCCGCAGTGCCACAATCCCGTCCTTCGCTGTTATTTTTCGTTACGCCCTAATGATGGCACGAAGCGGGGAGAGGCCGACAGGCGATGACAAATATTTTTCTGTTATGACCCGTGCAGGAAAATCATAAGACACGCCGCCGCTTTGCTGTCAGACTGATTCACCGAGACGCTCACCCGTAGAGGATCCGGTTCGGTATGCTATCCACTTCCGCTTTGCCCCTTGCCCTGATTCAGTTAGAGGTTCCCCCTGCCGAGGTTGCGGCGCGTATCGGCGAACAGCCGCGCTGGTTTATTGATGCGCTTGGCCTGCAGCCCGACGATTATCTTATTGTGCGTCCCCATCTGGGCGAGTCGCTGCCGCAGTTCGATCGCATCAGCGGCGCGATCCTCAGCGGCTCCTGGGCGATGGTGACCGACCACGCCGAGTGGAGCGAGCGCAGCGCGGCGTGGGTGCGGGCGGCGATCGACGCAGAGCTGCCGCTGCTGGGCGTCTGCTACGGCCACCAGCTGATGGCCTACGCGCTGGGCGGCAAGGTGGCGGACAACCCCAACGGCTGGGAGCGCGGGCTGCTGCCGCTGACGTGCGACGCGGCGGCGCAGCGCGACGCGCTGCTCTCGGTGCTGCCGGGACGCTTCAGCGTCTGGCTGTCGCACCGCCAGTCGGTGATTGTGCCGCCGCCGCAGGCACAGGTGCTGGCGACATCGCAGAAAGATGCCTGTCAGATCCTGCGCTACTCGCCGCAGGCGCTGTCGGTGCAGTTTCACCCGGAATTTTCACGCCAGATTATGAGCGCCTGCCTGCCGGCGGGGATCAGCGACAGCGGCGCGGATATCGACGGCGCGGACTGGGCGCGGCAGCTGCTGATGGCGTTCTGGCAGCAGACGCGCCCGCAGGCGAGCCAGGCTCAGGGCGCGTAGCTGCGACGGCAGCGATAAACCCAGGCGGGCGGCACGTTTTTCAGCACCCGCTGACGCTGCCAGATAAAGTAGCGCGACAGATCGGGCTGGGTGAGCGAGGTGTACTGAAACTGCACGAAAACGCCCCCCGGCCCGAGCGCCTCGAAGGCCGCGCGCAGGATGTTGTTGCGCAGCGCGGGCGGCAGCGACAGCAACGGCAGGCCGGAAAAGATCGCGTCATACTCGCCGCTCAGATACTCCGCCGAACAGGTGCGCACCTGCAAACGCGCATCCCCCAGCGCGCGCAGTTTATCCGCCAGCGGCGCGCTAATCTCAAACGCATCCAGCGTCGCCTGCGGCTGCATGCGCGCCAGCAGATAACGCGTCAGCACGCCGTCGCCCGCGCCGAGTTCGGCGACGCGCAGCGCGCTGTGCCAGCAGACGCTGTCGCTCATGGTGCGGCACAGCGCCGCCGAGGAAGGCGTAATGCTGCCCATCTTGCGCGGATTGCGAATAAACTGATGAATAAATTCTGCTTTTGCGCGCATAAGGGTAAAAGCCGAAGCCAGCATGTCACTCTCTCCTGTGATTAACCTTATCTGTTGACCCTGTTTCGACCCCGGGTTTCGCTTTTTTTTGCCGCTTCGGCTTATTCTCAGAATTTTCTGTGTGCCCGGTCGGCGCGCTTTTCCTTTGCGGCGGTCACAGTTTCCGAAGGCAACATCTGACAGGCTGGGTTTGTTCATCCATTGTTAACAACAAGTTTCAATGTTGTTTAAATCCCAGCCATGTTAAGGAGATTTACCATGCGTTACGCCTCTCCCGGGGAACAGGGTTCTCTGATTCAGCTGCAGAAAACGTACGGCAACTTTATTAACGGCGAATTTGTGACGCCGGTGAACGGCAACTATTTCACCAATACCTCGCCGGTAAACGGCTCGGTTGCAGGGGAGTTCCCGCGTTCGGACAAGGCGGATGTGGATAACGCCGTCGCCGCGGCGCAGGCTGCCGCCGAGGCCTGGGGCAAAACCTCGCCGCAGCAGCGTTCGCTGGCGCTGCTAAAAATTGCCGATCGGCTGGAGCAAAATCTGGAATATATGGCGGTGAACGAGACCTGGGATAACGGCAAGCCGGTGCGCGAAACCCTGGCCGCCGATATGCCGCTGGCGGTGGATCACTTCCGCTATTTCGCCGGCTGCGTGCGGGCGCAGGAGGGCACCGCCGCCGAGATCGACGAGTTTACCGCCGCCTACCATTTCCATGAGCCGCTCGGCGTGGTGGCGCAGATTATCCCCTGGAACTTCCCGCTGCTGATGGCGGCGTGGAAGCTGGCCCCGGCGCTGGGCGCGGGCAACTGCGTGGTGCTAAAGCCGGCCGAGCAGACGCCGCTGAGCATTACGCTGTTTGTCGAGCTGATCAAAGATCTGCTGCCGCCCGGCGTGCTTAACGTCGTACACGGCTACGGCAAATTGGCGGGCGAGGCGCTGGCTTCCCATCCCGATATCGCTAAAGTGGCCTTTACCGGCTCGACGGCGACCGGCGGCCATATTCTCGAGCTGGCGGCGAAAAGCATGATCCCCTCTACCGTTGAGCTGGGCGGCAAATCGCCGAATATTTTCTTCGAAGATATCATGCAGGCGGAAGAGAGCTTTATTGAGAAGGCGGCTGAAGGGGTGGTACTCGGCTTCCTTAACCAGGGCGAGGTCTGCACCTGTCCGTCGCGCGCGCTGGTGCAGGAGTCGATCTATGAGCCCTTTATGGCGGCGGTGATGAAGCGCATCAAAACCATCAAGCGCGGCGACCCAATGGATAGCGAAACCATGGTCGGCGCGCAGGCGTCGCAGCAGCAGTTCGACAAGATCCTCTCCTATCTGGAGATTGCTCGTCAGGAGGGGGCAGAGGTGCTCACCGGCGGCGGCGTAGAGAAGCTGGAAGGCTCGCTCGCCAGCGGCTACTACATTCAGCCGACGCTGCTGAAGGGTGACAACAGTATGCGCGTCTTCCAGGAGGAGATCTTCGGGCCGGTGGTCGGCATCACCACCTTTAAGGATGAGGCGGAAGCGATCGCTATCGCCAACGACTCGATTTACGGGCTGGGCGCCGGCGTCTGGACGCGCGATATCAACCGCGCCTACCGCGTCGGCCGCGCCATCAAGGCGGGGCGCGTCTGGACCAACTGCTACCACCTCTACCCGGCACACGCCGCCTTTGGCGGCTATAAAAAATCGGGCATCGGGCGCGAGACGCACAAGATGATGCTGGATCACTATCAGCAGACCAAAAACCTGCTGGTGAGCTACAGCGTACAGCCGCTCGGTTTCTTCTGATTTCGCGGCCTGCGGCGCGCTGCTCTCTGGGCAACGCGCCGTTTTTGTTCCATATTCATCTCAACGCATTTCGCGTTTTTTCGACCCATTGTTAACTGTCATAACCGCGTAAGATTGCTATGGCATGGTCTGGAGAGGCGTTCCCGCCGGGCCTGAGGCCGAACTGAATAAGGAATGTTGATGAACGAATTATATAATGTGCTGACCGAACATGATGAGGTGCTGGATGGGCTGGAGTACAGCATTATTGCTGTTAACCTGCCGACCCGGCAGGCGGTCTCTCTGCGCGATAGCGGCGACGCCGCACGGCGGCTGACAGCAGAGGCGGGCGAGGCGGCTGAAGTGCCGCGCTTCTGGTAAGCTGTCGGCGTATCAGACAAGCACAATGCGCCTGAAACAGATTCCGGCAGGCAGCGCAGAGGCTTAATACGCGGCTGAAAGGGTTCGGGGAGCAAAGCGACCCGCGACGTGGATGTCGCGGGTCGAGCGAGCAGGGATGCGTAAAGCGCCCTGCCAGCCGCGTGAGCACAAATGTCACGCCTTCTATGAGGTAGTTAAGCTTTACTTCACGCAGCGCGCGCAGGTGCTGTCCTGAATCTGCTTAAAGAAGTCGTTGCCTTTGTCATCCACCAGGATAAACGCCGGGAAGTTCTCAACCTCAATCTTCCAGATCGCCTCCATTCCCAGTTCGGCATACTCCACGCACTCCAGCTTCTTGATGCTCTGCTGCGCCAGCACCGCCGCCGGGCCGCCGATGCTGCCGAGGTAGAAGCCGCCATGCTTGTGGCAGGCATCTGTAACCTGCTGGCTGCGGTTGCCCTTCGCCAGCATAATCATGCTGCCGCCGTGCGACTGCAGCAGATCGACGTAGGAATCCATGCGGCCAGCCGTGGTCGGGCCAAGCGAGCCGGAGGCGTAGCCTGCCGGGGTCTTCGCCGGACCGGCGTAGTAGATCGGGTGATCTTTCACGTACTGCGGCAGACCTTCACCGCTGTCGATGCGCTCTTTCAGTTTGGCGTGTGCGATATCGCGCGCCACGATAATGGTGCCGCTCAGCGACAGGCGCGTAGAGACCGGATAAGCGGAAAGCTGTGCCAGAATCTCTTTCATCGGCCGGTTCAGATCGACGCTGACGACGTCGCCTTCGCCCTGCTGACGCAGCGCCTCTGGAATATACTGCGCCGGGTTATCCTCCAGCTTCTCGATCCAGATGCCGTCGCGGTTAATCTTCGCTTTGATATTGCGGTCGGCCGAGCAGGAGACGCCCATGCCCACCGGACAGGAGGCGCCGTGGCGCGGCAGGCGGATCACGCGGATATCGTGCGCGAAATATTTGCCGCCGAACTGTGCGCCGAGGCCGAGCTGCTGCGCCGCCTCCAGCAGTTCCTGCTCCAGCGCCAGGTCACGAAACGCCTGACCATGCTCGTTACCGCTGGTGGGCAGGCTATCGTAGTAGTGGGTCGAGGCGAGCTTCACCGTCTTCAGCGTGGCCTCTGCCGAGGTGCCGCCAATCACAAAGGCGATGTGATAGGGCGGGCAGGCGGCGGTGCCGAGCGACATCATCTTATCCACCAGATAGTTCTTCAGCTTGCCCGGAGAAAGCAGCGCTTTGGTTTCCTGATAGAGGTAGGTTTTATTGGCTGAGCCGCCGCCTTTGGCGATGCAGAGGAACTTATATTCGTCGCCGTCAGTGCTGTAGATGTCGATCTGCGCCGGCAGGTTGGTGCCGGTGTTCACCTCGTTATACATATCGAGGGCGGCGTTCTGCGAGTAGCGCAGGTTATCTTCAATAAAGGTGTTATAGACGCCCTGCGACAGCGCCGCTTCGTCGCCACCGCCGGTCCAGACGCGCTGGCCTTTCTTGCCCATGATAATCGCCGTGCCGGTATCCTGGCAGGTGGGCAGTACGCCTTTGGCGGCAATCTCCGAGTTGCGCAGGAACTGCAGCGCGACATATTTATCGTTCTCGCTCGCCTCATCGTCCGCGAGGATAGAGGCAACCTGCTGCTGGTGCGCCGGACGCAGCATAAAAGAGGCGTCGTGAAACGCCTGCTGCGCCAGCAGGGTCAGCGCTTTCGGATCGACCTTCAGCACTTCTTGACCCTCGAAGCTGGCGACGGAAACGTGCTCGCGCGTCAGCAGGTAGTACTGGGTCTCATCGTGGGACAGCGGAAAGGGATCTTGATAGTAGAAAGGTTTGTTCGACATCTCGGCTCACTTATGCGGCGACGGCTCGCTCAGGGCGAAACAAACAGCCGCAAATATTGTTGGTTTTTATTTCGCCAGCCGTGCAGGACGCGGCTGGCGTAAGCTGAAGGGAAAAGATTTTACACTTTATTAACCTGTCTCGTCGCCTGGTTTAGAACATCATTACCATCCACGGATAGGCGATCAGCATCAGCAGCACCAGGAAGAGCAGGCCGAAAATGGTGCCCAGACGCCAGTAGTCTTTGGTCGGCAGATAGCCGCTGCCGTAGTAAATCGGGCTGGGGCCGGTGCCGTAAGGGGTGATAATGCCCATCACGCCAAGGGAGGTACAGAGCATCAGGCAGAACACCGGCATATTGATGCCAGGGATCGCCGCGGCGATGGTCAGCATCGCGGGAAGCAGCGCGGTGGTATGCGCCGTGGTGCTGGCGAACAGGTAGTGCAGCAGATAGAAGGCGATAAGCAGCACCACCGCGGAGATCTGCGGGTCATAACCCTGCAGCAGCAGGCCGCCCTCTTTGCCCAGCCAGGCGATAAAGCCAACGCGTGCCAGACCATCCGCCAGCGCCACCAGCGTGGCGAACCAGGCGAAGGTGTTCCACGCCGCCTTGTTGCTGGTGATGTCGCTCCAGTTCAGCACGCCGGTCCAGAGCATCAGGATGATAATCAGCAGCGCGGCCATCGCAGGCTCAATCCAGGCGGTGGCGAAAATCCACATCAGCAGCGCACAGACCACGAAAATCAGCAGCAGAATCTCATTGCGTGACAGTTTGCCCAGCTTCTGCAGCTCGGCGGTAGCCCAGCGCGGCACTTCGTCGTTAACCTTCACTTCCGGCGGATAGAGCCAGTAGGCCAGCAGTGGCATGGTCAGGATCAGCAGCACGCCGAGCGGCAGGAAGGCGATAAACCACATGCCCCAGGAGATATCGAAGCCGACGACGCTTTTCACCAGCGCCAGCGCCAGCAGGTTCGGTGCCAGCGCCGACAGGAACATCGAGCTGGTGATACAGGCGGCGGTAATCGCCACCCACATCAGGTAAGAGCCGATGCGGCGCGCGCTCGGGTCGTTGGGTTTAGAGCCGTAGAGCGGCGGCAGGTTGGCGATAATCGGGTAGATGGTGCCGCCGCTGCGCGCGGTATTTGACGGCGTAAAAGGAGCCAGCAGCAGATCGGCGAAGGTAATGGCGTAGCCGAGCGTCAGGCTGCGACGGCCGAGATATTTCACCAGAATCAGCGCCAGGCGGCGGCCGAACTGGGTCTTATCGTAGCCGGCAGCGAACATAAAGGCGCCGAAAATCAGCCAGACGGTGGAGTTGCCGAAGCCGCTAACGCCCCACTTAAAGGCCTCAGTGGCGACTTTAAAACCGGGCTTCGCCAGCTCGGCGGGGCTAAACAGCACAAACTGGCTGAAAAGGGCGATAACCACAACCCCGGTCAGGCCGATAACTGCCCCCGGCAGCGGTTCGAAAATCAGGCCGACGATAACGCCGACGAAAATGGCGAAAAAGTGCCAGGCGTAGGGCTCCAGTCCGGCGGGTGTCGGCACCAGCAGTAGCAGGATGGCGACTACGATGGGCAGAGCGAGCATGATCCAGCGTTTATGTTGTCCCGGCGGCGGGACAGCCGCAGGTTGCGCGGCGTTGTTCAGCGTCGTTTTCATATTCATAGTAAGGGTCTGCAAGTTATAAAGAAGAGAGTGTCGGCTTTGTTGATGCGCCCTTTATTTATTCGTGCGCGTAGAACGCCTTCAGCAAAACCTTATTGAATAACGTCTTCACATGACAACTTTATTAAATAAACTTTTGCTCCGTGCCTATATGATGCGCCTGCCATAATTGTAAATTTTGATCTAGATCAAAGAGTGAGTGCGGCGTTAATTTGAATCAGCTGCTTTAAAATGCGTGCGGCACGCATAAAAGGATTTTATGCTGGGAAATGAGGTTATCGGCGCTTTTTGGTATAAATTTCATCTCTTTTACCTTATTGAAAAGTATTGAAAAAATTTTTACTTATAACAATAATTTGATTTTTTTAGCGCTTTCGTTAACATTACTATAACCAAATTCTCTGGCTTTGCAAAATAAATAACTCCGCTGCTTTAAAAGTTTTATAACTATATTCATTTCTTTCGTAACTAAAGTTGCTGGTATATTAGTTGCATCAAGCCGGACTTTTTAATAATTCACCAGAGTGCCTCGTCCGCAGAATTTCTCAGCTTTTAATTTCCGGAGTTAATCTAAATGAATACTCGCACCCCGCTTTTAAATCCGCTGACTTTACCTAACGGCGCGGTATTAAAAAATCGACTGGTCATGGCGCCGATGACCACCTGTACGGGATTTTATGACGGCACCGTGACCAGCGAGCTGGTTGAGTACTATCGCGCGCGCGCAGGCACGCTGGGTACCGTCATCGTCGAGTGCTGCTTTATTGACGCCAAAGGGCCCGCCTTTCCCGGCGCTATCGCCATCGACAACGACAACAAAATCGCGGGACTGGCGCGCATCGCCGACGCGATTAAATCCCAGGGTTCGACCGCTATCCTGCAGATCTATCACGGCGGCCGTATGGTGGAGCCGGAGCTGATTGGCGGTAAAACGCCGGTCGGCCCGAGCGCCATCGCCGCGCCGCGCGAAGGCGCGACCAAACCGCAGGCGCTGACCGCCGATGAAGTTGAAGTGATGATCACTAAATTCGGTGACGCGGTGAACCGCGCCATCAAGGCGGGCTTCGACGGCGTAGAGCTGCACGGCGCCAATACCTACCTGATTCAGCAGTTCTATTCGCCTAACTCTAACCAGCGCGACGACAAGTGGGGCGGCAGCCGTGAAAACCGCGCCCGCTTCCCGCTGGCGGTGCTGGATATCGCCCATAAAATGGCGGAGCGCATCGCAGATAACACCTTTATTATCGGCTATCGCTTCTCGCCGGAAGAGATTGAAGTACCCGGCATTCGCTTTGACGACACGCTCTATCTGCTGGAGAAACTGGCGGAGCGCGGCCTTGACTACGTGCACTTCTCCGTGGGCCAGCTGCTGCGTCCCTCTATCGTCGATACCCGCGACCCAACGCCGCTGATCGACAAATATATTGCACAGCGCTCCGAACGCCTGGCGAAAGTGCCGGTCATCGGCGTGGGCGGCGTGGTGAATAAAGCTGACGCCGAGATGGCGCTGGAGCACGGCTACGATCTGGTGGCGATCGGCAAAGCCTGTATCGCCTACCCGAACTGGGCGGATCGCGTGCTCAACAACGAGCATCTCGACCTCTACATTGACAGCACCCAGCGCGAAGCGCTGATGATCCCGGAGCCGCTGTGGCGCTTCTCGCTGGTGGACGCGATGATCCGCGAAGTCAGCGCGCCGGGCCGCAAATATAAAGCGGGCGTCTATCAGGAAAAAGTCGAGGCGGAAGCGCTGAAGCTGAAAATCAACGTCACCCTCGATACCGACCGCATCACCGATATCTCGCTGGTGCCGGACGATACGCTGGACGTCGATTTCACCGAGACCTTTGAGAGCCTGCGTAGCCGTATTCTGGTGGCTAACAGCCCGCACGTTGACGCCATCAGCGGCGCCACAACCCAGAGCGAGGCGCTGAAAAAAGCAGTATCGCGCGCGCTCTCTACCTCCAGCAAAGAGTATGTGATTGAAGAGGGCGGTAATCCTTCCGCGCCGCAGAACTACGACGTAGTGGTGATCGGCAGCGGCGGCGCAGGCCTGGCGGCGGCGATTCAGGCGCACGACGAAGGCGCGCGCGTGGTGATCATCGAGAAGATGCCGACCATCGGCGGCAACACCATCAAAGCCTCCGTGGGCATGAACGCGGCGGAAACCCGCTTCCAGGCGATGAAGGGCATCAAAGACAGCAAAGAGCTTTTCTATCAGGAGACGCTGAAGGGCGGCCAGCACAAAAACAACCCGGCGCTGCTGCGTGAGTTTGTCGATCTGGCACCGGAGGCGATCGACTGGCTGGCGGATCACGGCATTGAGCTGAACGATATCACCATCACCGGCGGTATGAGTATCGACCGTACGCACCGTCCTGCGGACCGCTCGGCGGTCGGCGGCTACCTGATCAGCGGCCTGGTGAAAAACATCAACAAGCGCAATATTGAAGTGCTGCTCGATACCTCGGTCGCGGAAATTCTCACCGAGAATGGCGCGGTGACCGGCGTGAAGGTGGTGGATGAGTATTACGACAGCCGCATCCTCTATGCGAAAAGCGTTATCGTCGCCACCGGTGGCTTCAGCGCCAACCGCGAGATGGTGGTGAAATACCGCCCTGAGCTGGACGGCTTTGTCACCACTAACCACAAAGGCGCTACCGGCAGCGGCATCGCTATGCTGCAGAAGCTGGGCGCGGATACCGTGGATATGGGCGAAATCCAGATCCACCCGACGGTGGAACAGACCACCTCCTATCTGATCTCCGAGTCGATTCGCGGCGGCGGTGCTATCCTGGTTTCACAGGCGGGCAAACGCTTCTTTAACGAGATGGAGACGCGCGACAAAGTTTCCGCGCAGATTATCGCGCTGCCGGAGAAAAGCGCCTGGGTGGTCTTCGATGAGCAGGTTCGCGCAAACAACAAAGCGGCGGATGAGTATATCGCCAAAGGCTTTGTTATCAGCGCGCCCACCGTGGGCGAGCTGGCAGTGAAGCTCAATATGGAGCACACCACGCTTGAAGAGACGCTGGCGCGCTACAACCAGTTTGTGGTGGACCAGAAGGATGAGGATTTCGGCCGTACCACCGCGCTGCGTCATCCGCTTAATCAGGGACCGTTTTACGCCATCCGCATCGCGCCAGGGGTGCATCACACCATGGGCGGTGTCACCATCAACACCGACACTGCGGTGCTCGACAGCAACAAACAGGTGATCCGTGGTGCCTGGGCGGCGGGGGAAGTGGTCGGCGGCATCCACGGCGCCAACCGCATTGGCGGCAACGCTGTAGCGGATATCATTATCTTTGGTATCCTTGCCGGACGTAACGCGGCGGCCCTGGCGCGCGGCTAGCCCGCCGCTGGCGGCTACGAGCGCCGCGCCAGGGATGGCGCACGGCGCGCAGGGCAGCAACGCCCGGCGCGCCGTTACCGCCGCGCCCGGATCCACTTAGACAGCCGAGGCGAGTATGTCAGCCGACGAAGGCGTTTACGCCTATTCCGCAGTGCTTATGGGTTCGCCCATCCTTCTTAAACTCTTTGACGATAATGCGGCGCTGGCCGCGCAGGTCTTCCGTCTTATTCGCCATCAGGAGAATATCCTCACCGTCAACCGCGCCCACTCCGAAGTGATGGCGATCAACCACGCCGCAGGCAAAGAGGCGGTCTGCGTCAGCCGCGAGGTGTTCGATCTGATCCAGTGCGCGCACCAGGTGAGTTTATTGCCGCAGAGCCTGTTTAATTTCACCATCGGCCCGCTGGTCAAGCGCTGGAAGATTGGCTTTCAGGGCCGCAGCGTGCCGCCGCACGCCGAGCTGGAGAGGCTGATGGCGCTGACCGATCCGCGCCAGGTGGAGCTGGATCCCGCGCGGCGCAGCGTGTTTCTGCGCCAGCCGGGCATGGAGATCGATTTAGGCGCTATCGCGAAAGGCTATATCGCCGATCTGGTACGCAGCTTTCTGCGCCAGCACGGCGTGGAAAGGGCGCTGATTAACCTGGGCGGCAATGTGCAGACGCTCGGCGCGCCGCCGCAGGCTGCCGGCTGGTCGGTGGGGCTGAAAACCCCCTTCGGGGCGGCCGACGCGCTTATCGGCGTGATTGAGGTGGCGGGTAAATCGGTGGTGACCTCGGGGATCTACGAACGCTATTTCGAGCTGGACGGGCGCCTCTATCACCATATTCTCGACGCGCGCAGCGGCTATCCGCTCGACAACGAGCTGCTGAGCGTCACGGTGATTTCCGACCGCTCGATAGACGGCGATATCTACACCACGCTGCTTTACGGGCTGGGGGTGGAGCAGAGCCTCGAGGCGCTGCACGACGCGCCGCACATCGAGGCGATATTCGTGACCCGCGACCAGCAGGTGATCTGCTCTTCGTCGCGCCAGTTCGCGTTTCGCCTGCATGACCGCCGCTACCGGCTGATTACTGACAGTACTGCCTGAGCAGCGAATGGTATTCCGGCTGCAGGCGGTAGCGATAGACCGGCCGGCCGGTTGCGCCGTAGTGGATGCTGGTGAAAAGAATATTGATCTGCGCCAGCCAGATCAGGTATTTGCGGCAGGAGACGCGCGAGATATTCACCTCCGCCGCCAGCTCGTCGGTAGAGAACTCGCTGCCGGGATTGGCATCAATCCACTGGCAGAGGGTGCGCAGCGTCTGCGGCGTCAGACCCTTCGGCAGCCGTTTGCTGTCGTTGCTGGTGGGCGGGTTGCCGTGGATCAGCTGGTCGACTTCCGCCTGCTGATAGTAGAGGTGGTTATCCATCAGCGACTTCTTCTGTCGCCAGTTGGTGAGCGCCTCTTCAAAACGCGGGAACTGGAAGGGTTTGATCAGGTAATCCACCACCCCGTAGTGCAGGGAGGTTTTGATGGTGGCGGCGTCGGCAGCGGATGAGATAATGATCACCTCGACAGGCTGCTTTGCCTCGCGCAGCTCCGGCAGCAGATCCAGCCCGTTCTCATGCTGCAGATAGATATCGAGCAGCACCAGATCCACGGCGGGCTCGCTGTGGAGGATCATCTCTTTCGCCTGCTGCAGCGTCGACGCCGTGCCGACGCAGTGAAAGCCCGGCACCTGCCCGACGTAAACGCGATTCAGCTCGGCGACCATAGCGTCATCATCGACCACTAACACATTGATCATGCGGTTTTGTTGCCTCCATCCCAGGGAAGTTGTACAAAAAATTGGGTAAACACGCCCGGTTCCGACTCCACGCTGACGCTGCCGCCCAGGCTTTCCGTCTGCTGCTTCAGCAGATACAGCCCGACGCCGCGATCCTCGCCTTTAGTCGAAAAGCCTTTGTCAAAGATAGCATCCAGCTTGTCGGTCGGTATGCCTGGTCCGTCATCGCTGACCTCGCACGCCAGCCAGCCGTTCTGGTAGTGCAGCATCACGTGGATATCGCCGTTGTGTTCACTGCCCAGCGCGTCGAGGGCGTTCTCGATCAGGTTGCCGAGCACGGTGATCAGCACGGCGATCTGCTGCTCGTTGCCGATATCGGGCAGGAAGCTGGCGTCGCTCAGCGTCAGGCGATGGCCGCTGTCCGAGGCGCGATTGATTTTACTCAGCAGGAAGCCGGCGATCACCGGCGACTTGATCTTATCGAGCAGCGAACCGATTTCGGTCTGGTAGTTGTTCGCCGTCTTTAAAATATAGGCTTCGACCTGCTCATAGTTTTTCATATGCAGCAGGCCAAGAATAACGTGCAGCTTATTCATAAACTCATGCGAGCGCTCACGCAGCGCGTCGACGTAGTT
The DNA here is from genome assembly GCF_020149765.1 of Pantoea agglomerans. Lineage (NCBI taxonomy): Bacteria > Pseudomonadati > Pseudomonadota > Gammaproteobacteria > Enterobacterales > Erwiniaceae > Pantoea > Pantoea agglomerans. The sequence continues at coordinate 2,317,038 of NZ_CP083809.1, read as the reverse complement.
TACCATGCCGCTCAGGCGCTGCAGCAGCCGCGTGATTTCGGTTTTATCCCTGAAGGTGCAGACCGCGCCGATAAGCCGCTGCTGACTGTAGACCGGCACGGTATTGCTCAGCAGCACCTGGCCGTTGATATTCAGCTCTTCATCGCGCCGCGCGCGGCCGGTAGCCAGCGTATCCCGCAGCTGCGCGTGGATCACGCTGGCGTCATCCATGCTGCCGGAGCCTTCCTCCGTTAGCAGCTTTTGCGCCGCCTCGTTGATCAGCGACACCTCGGCGTGGGCGTCCACGGCGATAACCCCCTCTTTTACCGAGTGCAGGATCGCCTGGCGCTGTTCGAACAGCGAGGAGATCTCCCAGGGCTCAAGCCCAAAGAGGATGCGCTTCAGGGTTTTTACCAGCGCCAGCGTGCCCAGCGTGCCCGCCAGCGCGCCGATCAGGATGGTCCAGATAATGCTCCAGCGGCTCTGGTTGATCTGCACGCTGACCGCCTCCAGCGAGATACCTATCGACACCACGCCGATCTGCTGCTGCTGCGCGTTATAGACCGGCGTAAAGACGCGCAGCGCCTCTGCCAGCGAGCCGCGATTGACCGAGACGTTCTCTTTGCCCTGCAGCGCCGGGTTGATGTCGTCGCCGATAAAATGCTTGCCGATAAGCGCCGGATTCAGATGGGAGTAGCGGATGCCCTGCATATTGGTCACCACCACAAACAGCAGATTGTTGTGCTGCTGTGCCGCGCGGGCGATAGGCTGGATAATGCCGGCGTCCGGCGGCCCGCTCAGCGCCTGTTGAATGGCGGGCACGTCCGCCAGCGTGCGCGCCACGGCCATCGCCTTGTCTTCCAGCTGGTTCTGCGTGGCGTTGCCGATCTGGAAGAAGTAGAGCAGATGCACGCTGAGCAGCACGAAGGTCACTACCGCGCCGATCATCAGCGTGACCAGCGTGCTGAGCTTCATATGTTTTTTGCGGGTCAGGTTGCCTTGCGGTGTGTCGCGCATCGTCGGTCCTTTATCGGAAAGCGGTGGGGTATTATCCCTTTCCGGCGCGAATTGAAAACCTTTTTAACGGTGAGCAGGGCGCAGGGGGGGCGGCGCGCCAGAGCGAGCGTGAACGCAGCAAAAGTTTTGCCAGTAGCGACATGTATGATGGGGTGAGCGTTTGCTCTGCCATCCCTACAGGGGAAAACGAGGCTGTACTGGTTGATGTGCAATTTATGCTGGCCAGTATACACCGGCTCGTTGTAGTGATTATCGAAACAAAACGCGAGCTATAAGCGGTTTTTATTACGCATCAGCATGTTGTCCTGGTACAGGGCTAAAGGTTCTTTAGCAAATTAGCGGTTTTTGCGAATCAATGTATCAGGGGCTGCGTGAAAGCATGATCCGCTCGCAACCCCTCTATGGTGATTAGCTCAAAGGTGTTGAATACGTCATTGACAGTTTCAGCGATTTACGGGACAAATACAAAGCGCTGCCAAAACACTGGCTATAGGTGACGATATGGAAAGCATGTTCCCTTCAGCTGGTCGCTAACTCTTAGGCTTGTATCTTTGTCTTTAATCGTGCTGGCACTTTTGGCTTCATATTATTTTCCTGAGATGATTCGAGATCACTATAGAAAACGATTTTCAATCGGCTGCTACTTCCTTTCCACACCACGTTAACCGAGGAAAATAATATGACTGTTACTCATTTTGTTAAAGATACTCCTGTTTGGGTCTGGGTGTTACTTGTTTTTCTCATTAAGCGTGGGATTACCGCACTATCCGACCGTGAAATGCGCATAGAACGTCTATTTATATTGCCGCTAATATTCCTTGTCTGGGGCGTCTATAGCGTTGTCCATGAAACAGTGGAAACAGACGCATCTTTGGCGTTGATGCTAGTCGGGGTAATTTTAGGCATCGGAATTGGATGGGCACTGTGGAGTTCCCAACCCAGACTGCGAAACGGTGCAGAAGAAAACGTAATTATCCGGGCGGGAACACCGCTGACGTTAGTGTTGATTGTGCTGCTATTTATCGCGAAATTTGCCCTAACGGCTTCATTGGCTCTATGGCCAGTGCTCTTCCATTCGTTGCATTACAATCTACTTTTCGGTCTGTTAAGCGGCGTTCTGGATGGTATATTCTGGGGCGGTACGCTAAATTTGTATATCTCATGGTATCGCTCTAAACATAAAGCAATGTACTGACTTAAAAAATACGCTGTTATAGCCAGACTGGCGATAACTTTGCAGCAGACAACGACAATGATGTTGCCTGATGCTGAGCATTCCGCAGCATGGCCAGAAGCCAGGATGTGATCAACCACATCTAATGGCTTTTGAGGCGGCTATTTTTTTACACGGTGAATATCTCTGCTTCAGCTATAGCCATTAAACTCTTCATCAGGAAAAAACACGGGACTCTTCGGTCTGATGCAGGAACGCTCGCCTGACGGCTGTTAAGGCAAAACTTATCCAGAAGGATGAACTGTATAAATGGCCATCCGTATTTTTCTCAAGCATTTCCGCGTATTCGTAAGAAGAAAAAATTAAATTAAGTGTCGCTATCGCCAGATCGAAAATCGATTGAATAATCCAAGGGCTTCAGCTGCAACGGTCGGTGCGCCGCATTTAGAGGCTATCTAAAGTATTTTGAAAATATGATGCAGTGTGATTTGCCTGATAGGGAGTTTGCCAATATTGCGGAAAAACACACGTTAAAACATATCCAGTCGGCGTGTTTGAATATTTCGGCCCAGTCTTTCATTTGCAACCACTCTTTAGCGATCAGCTCAAAGGTGTTAGAAGCGTCATTGACCTTGCGGATCTTATCTAACTGACGAGCCTGTGTCGGACTAACTCCATCTGCGACCTGCTTACGCGCTTGCTCGCATTTCTCTCGCGCTTCGGCGAGCTTTATCGCTGCATACTCACCCAACGCAAACATGCTGGATTTACCCTTGAGTTTAAACCGATAGCGCCAGGCCTTTTCGCCATTGGGTTCCACTTCGAGGTAGAGGCCATTAAAGTCATTGAGCCGATAGAGTTTTTCTTTTGGCCTGGCCATGCGGCTTTGTGTGTCAGTGGGCCTGAAGGACACCTGTTTATTTATTCTTTTGTTACAGGACTCACTTAAAATGAAGATGGAAGCATGTTGTACCCATCTTTGTTCTCATTTTTCACCGCGTCGTGACGAGATGAGTTGGAACACTAAGAAATGAAAAACCCACGCAGTTGCGTGGATTTTATAGATTTTTTGTGAACTTCATGAGGTGCTGTGAAACCCCATGAAACAACAAAACTTATTTAGACGTTGAATTGTGATTTTTTTATGAGGTTGATTTTTATTGTTTTATTTAATTTTTATTTGTACTCATTTTTGAGTTGGCTCACATTCGTAATGCGAAGGTGGTGGATTCGTCGCCAATTATCGGTACTATTTCAAACTCATTTCAATCAATTGAAATCAACTAAAAGCCCGTATGATGCGATTTTTGGCCCGTACCTTATCTCTGTTATCAACTCGACTCAACCGAAGTCAAATCATAGTTGGGGGCATAAGTAGGGATATTCTGTGTTTGGCTTTGGGAGATGCCCCCATGAAGCTTGATGCTTGACAAGTCGATAGCGCTAAATCCAGAGAGAAAGCCTACAAACAGTCGGATAGCGCTGGTTTGTAACTTGAGGTTTGTTCCCTCTGGTTCCAATACTGCCGCATGAAATATCGCTTCAACGGGAAAGAGAAGCGCCATGGCCTTTGGCGTGTACCCTACAGTGACTCTCGCGCAGGCGAGGGCATTGCGTGATGAGGCCAAGAAAAAGTTGGCCGAAGGGATCGATCCATCAACAGCAAAGAAATAAGAGAAACTGGTTTGCGATGTACAACTCAACAACACGTTCCAGACTGTGGCGCTTGAGTGGCATGCGACGAGAGTTGGTCGACGGTCTGAAGGATATGCCTCTGACATTCTGGAGGCTTTCAATAAATACATTTTCCCCTTCATACAGGGTATATTCTTACCTCGTTCTGTTGTGGAGAGGATTCTATGGATAACTGGCTAAAACAGTGGACGATGAAGAACCAACTTTCCGTCGCATCCCGCACGTTTGTCTGTTTCTGATGATGCTAAGGTGATGGCTTCCTACTCGCTGGCTTCCATCTCTGTAACAATAAATACTGCCCCCGTGCGCTTTTGCCGCAATATGTCTTACCAAATCCCCTTCTGGTGCTGGGACGCCTGGAGGTGGATAAATCGCTACATGGGCAAGGTATGGGGCTGGCACTGATACGTGACGCCGAGTTGCGGGTAATATAGGTAGCGGAACGCATCTGTATTCACGGGACGCTGGTTGATGCGTTGTCTGACGAAGCGCGGGAATTTTATCTGCGAGTGGGGTTTGAGCCGTTGCCGATGGATACGATGTTGCTGATAGGGGATTTGGTGGGAAGCGCTATCTGAAGAACGGCCATTTTAGTAAGACCTTAACAACAAAAACATCACTTGCCCCTCAAAGGCTAAGTATATTGATGTAAGATTCTTTACACAGGTGTATAATCTTTCTCTATGATTTTATGGCAAATAAAAACCAGTTACGGTTTGTTAGAAGAAGATATTTGGTATGGGCGTATGAGCAGTGTTTTTGAGAGAGAGAACGATAATATTCGGGTACTTTCACTTTTCTCCGGTTGTGGTGGTATGGATTTTGGAATTACCTCAGCTGGTGGAGACATCGTCTTTGCCAACGATGTTGTAGAGAATGCCTGCAAAACATTAGGGAACTATTTCCCCGATAGTGATATCAGGCATAGTGATATCTCTCAAATTCTGTCTTTTCCAGATGTTGATATTGTTGTTGGAGGCTATCCCTGCCAGTCATTTTCAATGGCAGGTAACAGAAAACCTAACAATGACGACAGAACAAACCTTTATAAACACTTTCTACGGGTATTAGAGACTGTTCAGCCGAAGTATTTTGTTGCTGAAAATGTTTCGGGCTTGAAACATTTAGGGGCAGGTAGCTTTCTGGAACAACAGCTCACGGCATATAAAGCTGCCGGGTACCAAGTCAGCTATCATATGGTAAACGCGAGGGCTTACGGCGTGCCTCAGTCGCGCAAGCGTTTGTTTATTATTGGCGTCAGAAACGATCTGGGGCAATACTTTGAATTTCCTGCTGAAACACATGGGAAAGCGACAAAAAAGAATCCTCATTTAAAACCCTATGTTTCACATGGTGAGGCTATTAGGGATTTACCACTATGGCCTGAAGGTGAGTTTTACGAACGACCACATGATCCTGAAGGGCATTTCTCATGGTATTTCATGTCCCGAAATCGTAAAGCTCTATGGGACAGCCCTGCTTACACCGTCGTAGCTAACTGGCGTCATGTGACATTACATCCTGCCAGCCCGGTGATGAAGTTAACATGGTCAAACCTGGAGGATGGCTGGAAGCAGCGCTGGGACTTTTCTGATGAATATGAGCATCTAATTGTTGATACTTCTCGTCCCAAACTGGAACAGGCAAGGCGGTTATCATGGCGGGAATGTGCACGAATACAAACTTTTCCACAGGATTTTGAGCCTGTAGGAGACGTCGAGTCAAAATTTACCCAAATTGGTAATGCTGTTCCCCCACTGCTGGCTGAGGTACTTTTTCGGCATTTATTTTCTGGTGCTGGTTTGAAAAAGATGACAGCGAACGGTAATTAGGCGGTGAGTATGGATAATTCTTTCCCGGTTACTTTAGAAGAATGGAATGCTGAACTAGTAAAGATCGTCTTTTTTGAGTCTTCGCATACAGGCTCGACTTTAAGCCGAATTGATACTACGGGACGCATTTTTGAGCAACTTGCAGGTCCACGTAGCAAAGAGGATGCTAAGCGAAGTTTCCTGATTTCGTTCGGAAAAAAAGCGTCTAAAATCCAGGATGCTCTCAGGGATGAGTCGCGATTAGACATTTTAGCGCAAATAAAAGGATACCCTACTTATTTTGCCGTTTTATATTTAACATTACTTGCTGCCAGTGCTGATGATGAAACACATGACGAAAGGGATTTTCGGGTTCGATTTTCTGTGCTGCTTGGCTTTGATAAAAATAAAAAATTTGTTTTTACTGAATTACCCAACTTATGGGAAAGGTTAGAAAGATGGAGTAGTAAAAGACAAAACTGTACCCGTTTAATCTTGCCAAGGCCATCAAAGCATGAAAGATTGATTGGGTATTCCAAGAGAATTGCTTTTCCCTGCTACAAAGATGAGGTCTTTTTACGGAATATTCTCATCGATAATAAATTAGATAACCATTCAACTTTTGAATCAGTTAATAAGGTAGTACATCAATATATATCTTATTTTAGCGAAGTTTTTAACCAAGAGTTTATTGAGTTCAGAACATTACTTTCAAAGGCTGCTATGCAGCAGGCTTATGACTCTCCTTTTTGGGGCGCTGTCCGTGATATCACTGTACACACAGAAAGAGAACAACTCAAAGAGAATGGTAAGTATTGTATTCACATGGAGTTTAATGATTCAGGTAATCCGGAGATTTATCTTCTTATGGATGACGCTGCTGCTAAAGCCTCAGAAATCCAGCGTTATTACTCCTTGCCTAATGAAATAGAGAACTATAATAATATATATTACGAACGAGACATAGGCACCACATTAAATTCCTTGGATTTATTATTAAAAAAAGGGAAGGGTTATTTCTATAAATCACGAGTGGGAGTCGCACTGCGGTCTGGGTGTTTGCCGCTTTTTCGTGATGATTTTTGTCATATTAGTTCAGAAGGAGAATATTATGAAGATTCTCCAACCTATTTAATACTTCATCATACATATGCAGACAGTATTTACGCTGTCTTGAAGAAGGTTGGCGAAAGAGTACAACGTCGGGATATTAAATCTACCAAATGGTCGATAGTTTCTTCCGATAAAGTTGGCAGGCAAACGCTGGATAAGATTGCCCGTTTGTTACCAGAAGAAGCCCGTCGTTTTCTAATACAGGGATGGCAGCCTGCTCGACCTCGTATGTCAGGTGCAGCGCGATTTGGACAGGCTATACTGCTTAACCCTGCCAGTACACCAATAATTCATATGCCTGAAGTACTAAGAGGATGCTATGTCATCAGCAATAAAGACGGAGAAGTATTAACTCATGGCTCGCTATCTCAGGGAGCTGAAGGATTATTCATTCCACCAGAGGAGTTGATGGAAATATCTGGTCAGGCATTTTGTCGCTACGAACTTACGTTAGCGCATTCAGATATCCCAGTAAATTTTGATGTACACGTGTTAGATCACGCGCCTTACGCCACTTATTGTAAAATTACAGAGCCACATGAATGGCTTATTGATGGACCATCGGGAGTATTAATGGCGTTAGGGGATACGGCAGTGATCCCCCCACTGAAACGCGAAAAAATAACACCATTGAGTGGTGCTCAGATGTTATGGCAGTATAAAAATTGCCTTCCTGTAACATGCCAATATACCGAGTTACATAATATACCCGCAGCATTTGACTGGCTCGCTGAGGCGCTGGCATTGCGTTTTCAACGTCGTAGCACATTGCCTTTTGGTGAATTAAAACAACATATTGACCCCGTATCACAGGTAACGAGGATACCCGAGTGGCAATTGCGTCGCATGCTCTTTGCTGCTGGCTGGCTTTGTGTAGTACAACGACGTCATGCGCCATATTCGTTAGTCTCATTGGCTGAAAGAACCATTTCCGTTGATGTCACTGAGCAGGGAATTGTTGCCCGAATTCTGGGGATGTTTACAAGAAGTGAACGTAATCTTCTCCAAGAAGCACTTAATAACGGTGAGCGAATAGGGCGTCGGTTGGTTGAGGATAAAGGTTGTTCAATGGGTTGTATTGAATTGCATCTATCAGCCAAAGAGCGTATTCATGCTTTCATTGAAAAGTTTGGGTTACGTTTGGTTAGTCACGACGATTTCCCCGTAAATGCTTTGAGCGGAGTATTGCTACCACTGTCTCAAATGCAGTTTATCCCGGCTTTACCCCCGGAACTCCATGTGTCGCTATGGCAAGCTGAAAAATACAAATGGTCAGAAGAACAGCGGCTTACTCAAACGGCTAATAATCTATTGATACGGTGTCAGGAAAAGCAGCGTTATCGTTATTTTATTCGGCAGAACACCGGATACTGGCAAACTGATAGCTTCTCCTGGGCATTAATGGCTCAGATGATATGTTCAGGAGAAACGGTTGGCGTGCAAAAAGGCGATACTGACTGGTGCTGGCCAAAGAAAATCTTTGCGTTACCGCCCTCCGTTTTACAGTGGTGGATCCATGTTGCCCATGGATGCTTGTCGATAACAGATAATGGTGGTTACTTATTTGCAGGGGGGAAATTTCCACTCTGGGACAATGTAATGGTTTCCCCTTCGTGCCAACGCGCGTTGGAACGACGGAACAGAGCGCTGACAACACGCAAGCTGCGTAGAACCTTCCAGTAATTTTACAGAATCAGGTGGTAAGGAGAACGTTTAACATGGCTAAAAAGAAAAGTATTATCAGCGACCGGCTGGGCCAAATGTACAGCTTCGGTACAGAAGCTCATGAATTGATCAGATGCTTGCAAGAGTGCAAGCAAAGGCTCACCAGAAATGGCGCTAAAGCAGATAATTTACCTAAAGGACCAGAGAAAAGGTTACATTTTCTCCGTACGTTACCACCTAAGGCCAAACTTGTTGTGTCTGATTGGCTTCGTGAAAATTTAACGTTTTCTGAACAAAATGACCCAGAAAATGTTCTTAGAGATCTGTTAGAAGCAGAAAGTAATGCGGAAGATATTGAACTCTGTAAACCGTTATGGCGCACTATTCTGGGATTCTATATTTCTTCTGACTGCCCTGAAATTATAACGAAATTCCTGAATGGTGAAGAAATAGATTTACCCCAACATGGTGTTTCTGACTCTTCGACAATTAATTTCATGGATGAAGACATTGAACATTGTGCCTTAATTAGTCAGGGTAGAGAAATTCCTAAGCCAGAGCGCACTATACCGCTGTTTGTTGGGGGATTGGTTGATGCACTCAGGGGAACGCGAACAGCCGATAATCGATGGCGGACAAAGCTATCAGAACATTCTTTACCGATGGCGCGAAAATTGGGTGAGCTTATCGATCAGTTTGAAGCCAGTTACGACCTTAAAACAATAGATGGTACCAGTGTAATACAGGCTCCTCCCGTTGTTTCCAAAGAAATCGACAGTTCGATGGACGAAGTTATGTTCATTGGAAAAGTGTTAGCGTTAACCGCAACCGGCGCTTTTTTTGTTATGCCGATTAGTCTGTTAATTAATGGCAACCTACGAGACCTCCCGGAGGAACTGGTAAAAGATCTTTTCCCCCATGGAGGTGAAGCCATTGGTTTTGAAAGCCATTTCAGCAAAAAAATTACTCGGGGTGAAATAGCAATATGGAAAGCCCGATATCAGCCGTCTGATAAACCCGCGCAGTATGTTATTACTGACTACCTGTCGCGCGTTTATCCTGTCGTTGCGCTGCCTCATGCCTCTGATGAGCCTGATGCTGTCAGAGAGTGGTTACTGACCCGCTACCAGCCGCAAAACGATACGGCGGTCATTTTTCATCTAAGTGATGGCGTATCCCTAAGATTACCGGGTGACTTGTCTGATCCTAAAAAATATGACTTTGATATGCCGCTAGAGAGTTATCGTCAGGTTTCTCAGACACTACTTGGTTCTCATGCCCTCAGGGTGATCACTGAACTCCCTCAGGTGAGTAAAAAATATGATTGCGCTGAAGCTAGCACGTGGATCAAACGCCTGCTTAAACGCACTGATTCAGCAAAAGATTTCCCTCAATTCAGTAAAGGACAGCTACAAAATTTAACCCATTTTATTGCTGAACATGAGTCTGATAATGAGGCATCCTATCTTCGTGCAGTATCTCACCTGGAACAGATAGCAGATACAAAATCCTTTCTTAACGATACGACTCAACAGTTATTGGCTTTACCTGAGGTTGAAGCGCAAATTAATATTGAGAAACAAGAAATACTGACTCGTTACGAAGAAGAACAGTACCAGATTAAACAATCAATAAAGGTATTATCTGAAAAGAAAATACAGCTTGAAAATGAAATCGACGACCAGAAGAAAAAACTGAAAAAAGAGACCGATCGTATTAATAAAGCGCTACGTCAGCAAGAAAATGAACTGGAACAACGGATTAAAAAGACCTTCGAAGCTGCATCTCAAGCGGGAATTGAAACGCTGGCCCAGACAGCGTTACTGCGGGCGATAATTAAAAATGAAACAGTGCAGGAACAACCTGCCCAACGACGAATAGCACCAGAATCTGTAGCCGAATCAGTAAATTCTAATTTTCCATTAGCAGAGACGAATGCCCTGACTCGCAAACATCAACTATCATCGGCTATCGAAAAACAGGCTCTGGCGACGGGACTAAGTGAATCTTTATTATCCAGCCTGATTGCCGCTGCGAGTGTTACACCCGCAGTCGGATTGATGGGAAAACAGACGAAAGAGACTATCGCCTCACTAGCGAATCTCTTAGCTGGGAATGTTTGGGGGGAAGTATCGGTACATAGCGACCATTTTAGCTTCAGTGATTTAATGAACTCCCCCACATTGATCCGTTTATCCGGCGATACTAATACCATGACGCTAGGCGATTTTTTGACCCATCAACAAGAGGCAGGGCTGGCGAGCATCGTTGAATTGCGTGGTTTTAACCGCACTCCTCCAGAAACGCTGCTCCCTGAACTCCAAGAGTGCTTATTCAGAACTCGCCATCCTGCCGCATGCAGTTGGACGGATCGGCGGCAGGCTCTACGACATTTGCCCATCCGACACCCGATACTTTTTTTACTCACATTCACCACCGGGAAAAGCACGTTTCCATTACAGGCTCCTCTTGCTTACCAGTTACCCCTGTTTCTTGCAGAAAATATATGGTCGGATGAACGGCTATTTGAGCAAAATACTGACATCACGCCTTCTCGTATTACCCTTGAACTATGGCAGACAATCAATGTGGACAACCCCCAGCCAGAGTACCAAGCTTGTGCGCCAAGGGAAGTGCTAGAAGCAGCGCTACTCTCTTTACTTCCTGATGAACAAGCACAAGCTGTTGCCCGTCTGGCTTATAGCCTAGGCCGTAGTACGGCACAAGATATTTCGACCACGATTGACGCTCTTGCCCCGGAGTTAGGGCCATATGTTCAGGAAATGACTATCGGTGAATCTGCAAGCGTACTTGAGACCCTTTTCCAGTTATAAGCAAAGGATTAATAATGAATAACCCACTGGAAACATTTGAATCAATAAGAGATTTTTATATTTCGTACCTTGAAACGGCCTTCCGTATTGGTTCATCAGACATACAGACTGAACGGCGAGCGTTACTGGAACAGCAAGGGACATTATGCGCCGATCTATTTCTTGAGCCGATGTCCCGATATCAGAACTATGGCTTAACTATCAGTGAATTACGAAATGATGCTCATGGTCAGACATGGTTGCCAGGGTTTAATGCGCAACAAAGGGCGGCATTCATCGACCTCTGTTTAGGTGGACTTCTGCCCCGCAATAAAACGGATTCAACTAAGGGACGTTTTAATCTTTATACCCATCAACTGGACATGCTGAAAAGAGGGGTACAGCAAGGGAAACCGGGCATTGTCACCTCCGGGACCGGTTCCGGTAAAACCGAATCATTTTTACTGCCGGTTCTGGCACAGATCGCAAAAGAAGCTACCGGCTGGCCGCAAAGCCCGGCGTTGAAGCGCTGGCAACCGTGGTGGCATAAGGAAGCGGATAAACAGCCCAGCTTCATGCGCGAGCATGAAGCCGCTGCTCGTCCGAAAGCGGTACGCGCGCTGATCCTCTACCCGATGAATGCCTTGGTAGAAGATCAACTGGTACGTATGCGACGAGCGCTGGATTCCAGCGAAGCTCATGATGTCATGGATACGCATTTCGGCGGCAACCGGATCTTCTTTGGCCGTTATACCAGCGCAACTAAAGTAACTGGCTGGCTTAAACATCCCCGACTCAGTAAAGAAAAAAATGAGAAAAAGCGCGTAGCTAAAAAAATCACTGAGCTGCGTGAATATATGCAATTAACGGAAGAGACCCATCAGGAGGCGGTACGACAAGCGCAGCAGGACAAGGATAACGAATTATCGTTTAATTTCCCCCGAACCGCTGGCGGAGAGGTTCTCAGCCGCTGGGAAATGCAAAAGACACCGCCCGATATTTTGATCACCAACACCAGCATGCTCTCAACGATGCTGGTTCGCGAGGTGGACGATCCTATTTTTGAGCAAACCCGACAGTGGATTGAGCGCGATCCTGATGCCTATTTTTATCTTATTCTTGACGAACTTCATCTACAGCGAGGAACCGCTGGTACTGAAGTCAGCTACTTGCTTAAACATTTGATCAACCGGCTGGGGCTGGATCAGGAAAAACACCGACACAAATTGCGTATTCTGGCCTCCAGCGCCTCTTTACCCGTTGAAGGGTCTGAAGGTGATCAAAGCGTCGAATATTTATGGGGAATGTTCGGTCAGCGGGGATTACCCGCAGGTGCCTCTTCCAGCGACTGGAGAGAATGTATTATCAAAGGTGACACCCTTCCCCCGGGCAATATGTCTCTTTTCCAAGGGGATCTGGAGGCGTTTTATCACGCAGTGCTTAAGTTACAGCAAGCACCACTTACCTCATTACAATATTGGCAGAATGTCGCCCGCAGCATGGGAATGACAGCCAGTGAAGCCTCTACAGAACAACTGGCGCAACGTGTCGTCTTACAGGCAGCCAACCTGCTTGAAAGTGGCTGCTATACGGACGATCATTCTCCGAGAGCCACATCAATTAAAATGCTTAGTTCACGCATATTTAGCGCTCAACCCAATAGTGAAAAAGCGCTCCGGGCATTAATCTGGTTACGCTCGACTGAGGGAGACTGGCCGCAATGGTTTTCACATGCCTTTCCTGATGATATCGGTGCGCCGCGTTTCCGCGCGCATGCTTTTTTGCGTGCACTAGAAGGGTTATATGCCGCGCCAATTTCCGTCCCCAGCGCTGCATCTGCGCAAGAAATCAATCACCGCTATTTTGGCGATCTTACCATAGAGTCCGGCTTACGTTACGGCAAAGATAAAAAATCGCGACGTGTCGAATTACTTTATTGTGAATGCTGCGGCAATCTCTTCTTGGGCGGTAAACCTTCAGTCTTTTCTGGTGCAGAAAATCGAATTGAACTTTTACCCAACGACCCGGATACGGAACAACTGCCCGAACACGCAAAATCAGTCATGGTAGAACGCCGATCTGCTGAAGAATACGCGTTATTTATGCCTGTCGTCGAACGTTTCTGGCCGAAAGGAAATGAGGAGCTAAAAAGCGACAATGACAATACTTTCGGTACATGGGTAAAAGCCAGTTACGATCCGTATACCGCCACCATTAAGCATCCTGTTCCGTTATTAAAACAGTTGTCAGAAAACTATATTGCGGGCTGGTTCTATGATGTCAAACCCGGTGAATTTTCTACCCCGGAAAGAGGCCAGTCATCCAGCCAGTCACCGGGAACGGCGCTACCTTTTCAGTGTCCGGCATGTGGTACATCCTACAAATACGGCAAAGGTAAGCTTTCCCCAATCCGTAGCTTTCGCGTCGGTTTTTCGAAAACGACACAGCTACTGACCAGCTCGCTAATGGCGGAACTACAGCGATCGGGTAACCGTGAGCAACTTGTAACGTTTTCAGATAGTCGTCAAGATGCCGCAAGGGCGGCGCTCGATCTGGAATCGGGTCATCATGACGACGTCAGACGAGAAATTGTTGTCCATTCGCTACAGTCCATTGCGGCTGATAAACCGTCCCATAACCAACTAAAAATACGCCAGGCAGAGATAGAGAACCGGAACAAAACACTGATTAACCTCAACGTAAGGTCGGATGAGGAAGAGGATGAATTGGATCAACTTGCTGATGAACGAAAGAAAATCAGAGGGTTATTATCAAAGCCTGAAGCTGACAGCATACCTCTGCGTGAAATCCTCGAACCTGAATCACCGGATGCAGGTCAACCGCTTGGCCTGCTGTTAAGGGCGCAGGTAGATGCAGGTATTCACCCTTCCGATCGTACTGGCATCGCGCCTGTTCCCGATCCTGAAAAACATGAAGAAGGCACGCTGACCTTTGCATGGTAACAACTCTTTGAAAAGAACGCGCAGGGGGCGTGGTGCTGGAAGGCGCTTCCATCCTATGAAGACAACCTGCTTGTGGCACGACAGGAGATTTCACGCGATCTGAAACGGCTGGTGGGGGAAAGCGTATTCAGTAAAACCTACTTCGCGCTGGAAGAGTCCGGTTGGGGTTATCCCTGCCTTCCAATTACCGGAAACGACTCACGGGAACATCTCGCGATTTATGACGCAATGTTTCGTGTGTTGGCTGACGCGTACCGGGTTACCCCTTCACAATATACAAAGCCAGAAACCCCATGGAGTTCAGCGCGCGATGTCAATCGTAGAAACCGCCTGTACCGCTTTACGCAGGAGATATGCCAGCGTTCAGGAGGCGAGCCTTTATCTTTAATTGATAATTTTCTCCGGCGACTGGAGCTGGCGGGTCATCAGGGCGGTATTATTGATATTGGCAAAATGCACTTTCGCCTGGCGGAACCTACCGATCGCGTCTGGCGCTGCTCCCGTTGTGGGCGTATACACATGCACACCGGCGCGGGAATCTGTACTCGCTGCTACTCTCCTTTACCAGAAACGCCGTGCAGCGAGGCAAAAACGCTCCAGATGCAACATTATCTTGGCAAACGTCTCTCACATTCTTCTGGTATTCACCGGATGCGCTCAGAGGAACTGACTGGAATGACCGAAAACCCGGCGGCAAGGCTACGCCGGTTTAAAGGTATTCTGATTGCCGACGACGATGATATTTTACCGGAGGGAATGAAAGATTTTGCGCCCGATCGAGACCTTGACCGGGCAGCTCGCGTGGTCGATGTGCTTTCCGTAACCACAACCATGGAAGTGGGAGTGGATATCGGTGATTTACGCGCGGTCTTTCAGGCTAACATGCCTCCACAACGCTTTAATTATCAACAGCGTGTGGGACGTGCCGGACGACGCGGACAGGCGTTTTCATTCGTATTAACCGCGTGTCGCAGCAAGAGTCACGATCTGTTTTACTTCCGCTATCCGGAAAAAATTACCGGTGATCTCCCTCCGCCACCGTTTTTGACCACAAAGCTGGAGATGATCTGCCAGAGACTGGTACGAAAAATCTGGCTGGTGTCGGCATTCAAATGGTTAAGGCAGCAAACGGAAAAAGCAGATCACCCATGGCCGGTTGACGAATACGCGTACACCCCTGATAACCACGGTGAGTTTTTCCCGGTACACTGGCTGAAAGAAAACCAGGCAGAATGGCTGCCAAAAATCCGGCGGGCCATCGAAGCAACCATCCTGGCACGCGATGAATTTGCCCGGACTTGCACGCAGCAAGACCAACATTTATTCCAGAAAATTATTCAGCCTTTGACGCCGGAACAACTGATTCAGGATATTAACGCCGTACTGAACGACAGTGCAATGGAGGCGAAAGGACTGGCAGAAGCGCTGGCGGAACACGGTAAATTTCCAATGTATGGCATGCCGACCCGATCACGCCTGTTGCTGACAAGGCCCGTCAGCACAGGCGAAAAAGAAATCGAATTTGCCAGCATGGATCGCGATCTGGATATTGCGATACAGGAATTTGCCCCCGGAAAAATTCTGGTTCAGGACAAACGACGCTACTTTACGGCAGGTTATAGTGGAATGCTTAAGCAAAGCAGAAAAAATCCACGATCATTTTATTCAAATGCCTGCGAACCGGGTGAACTCAGAACAATGACCGCCTGTCCGGTGTGCAACGTCTGGGCCCCTGCAAACACACTGGCTACAGAATGTACTATCTGCGGCGCCGTTATGGATAACGCGGAACGCTATCAATGCTATGTTCCTTATGGATTTATCACCACGCTGGAACCAAAATCGGCCAAAGAGGATTTTGATCAGATCCTGACTACGGCCAGTCGTGTATCAATAGCAGAAGCCTATACTTTTTCTGCAATGCCACAGCCTGGCGTTAATGTGGCGATACAGCTTCAGCCGCAGACATGTCTGCACCGCCTGAATCGGGGAGTTTACACCGATAAAAAATGGCGTGGTTTCAGCGCAACACAGGGAAGCCTATCGGTCCCTTTCAGAAAGCAAGGGACTTACCAGTCGCTGTGGGCGAACCGGGTTTGGATGGATAGCCAAATCATTGAGACCGATCTGTTAGTTAAAAACCGCTTTACCGATCGAGGGGAAAATCGAAACACATTTTATCTTGCCGCGCCTAAAGTGACTGATCTACTGGCGCTGAGGGTTGCCCAAACCCCGCCGGGTCTCCGGCTACAGTATTCCACGCTTACTCCGGCATTCAGGGCTGCTGCGCTCTCGGCGTCTTTTATCATTGTTAACTATGCATCAAAAGAGCTGCTGGATATTGATCCTGAAGAAATCGAAATTCTGGAACCCCGCGTTCAAATGTTGAAAAACGGTAAATCGGTACCGATTCTGCAAATGGCCGATCGCCTGGTTAATGGTTCAGGATTATGTGAACGGCTACAGCAGAAGGGGGCATCCGGTTCTCTCATTATCCTTGAGGTCATGAAGAATATTTTAAATAACAAAAAGGCCTACCCGCTGGCTGAGTTCCTGCAACCCGAACATCGCGAACGCTGCTTTCAGGGGTGTTATCACTGCCTCCACCGATACGGAAACCAGCCATATCACGGATTGCTGGACTGGCGTCTGGGACTGGATGTTATTCAACTTCTTCTGGATCAAACCTATAACGCCGGGCTGAACGGTGATTTTACATCTCCGGGCGTGTCGGACTGGCCGGAAAATGCCCTACGATTAGCCAAAGAGGCCGCTTCGCTATACAGCGACAGTGACGTAAAAGTGATGGGGAATATACCCGTGATTCGCACCGGGGACGGGCGCTGGGCCGCCGTACTACATCCATTCTGGGATCCCGATGCTGCATTTGCTGCAAACCCCGAACTTGAGGCATTTTCATATGAGGTGGATGTAGACGCGACGAATACTTTTGCATTGTCCCGCCGCATGGGGACTGAAATGGCGAAATTACGGACTCAGGCGTCCTCATCTCAGGAGTGATAATGCAATGAATGAAATGACGCTATCGCGTACTCGTCCGGTGCTTCCTTCCCTGTTGGGGTATTTCGCCGTTTGCCCGGCGAAATACCTGCTGGAAAGTGAAGCTCATTCTTACGCTCGTTTACCGCTGCATCCGGGAGTGATTCTGGGCCAGGTAATACATCAACGCGTCAATTCAGTGATACACAGGGAGGCCGCTTTCGGGAATTATACCCTCAGGCAACTGGAAAATGATTTTACAATCGCGCTGACAGCCAATCGACGCGCCGGGCCGGTAGCAAACTGGATATATGACCGTCACGGCGTTGCCGGGCTGGTGTCGCGCCAAATGCTTGTTACCCAGATCCGCTACGTCAGATCGCTTCTGCCGCCTGTTTTCGTAAAAGGGGTTCCTGCACACGAAAAAACATTACCCGTTGGCCGGGAGGTTATGCTGACCAGCAATGATTTCGATATGCATGGGCGGGCCGACCTCATATATCAGGAGCGACCCGATCGGTTAAACGTAGTTGATTTGAAAACTGGAAAGGTAACAGACGAACAAAACCAGCCGAAAGAAGCTAACCTGTTACAGATCGCGGCCTATGGCATAATGTTAAAAGAGCGAGCACCTGACATGAACATTGGGTTAGTTCTGACGGGGAGCCGTGATAGCTGGGAAGGGACACTGGATACAGACCTGATTGAACGGGTCACTACGATTATCAAAAATATTAATCGACTTTTGCCCCGGAATATCCCACTTTCAGTATATGAGCTGGCTTGTCCTGGCACGTACTGCTCCCATTGTTCCTGCCGTTGCTCGTGCCCGGCTTGGACAGAAAAGCTACGCAAGCAGATGCAACCGTCTCTTTCTGATCTTCAGCATGGCGGAATCGATATCAGCGGAAAATTACTTGAAGCGGAAAGTGACGATCATCTTCTTACGCTGAAGATCCTGCTACCCGATAATTCAGTTGTTAAGGTCTTTCGTGTGCCTTCCAGCACCATTCCAGAACCAACGGAAATAACAGGAAAAAAAATTGCATTGTACGGATTAAACACCTTCAGTGAGACATCAACAGAGTATTTTCCCCGCAACTTCTATGTCATCAACATGCAGGATACGAGAAGATCGGCGTTTCAGTTTCACTGGCAAAGTGAAGGAAAGAATTAAATCTGGGGAAAACGCTTACCTTTGAGTTGGTTAGGGAGAAATGTCTTGACATATTCAAGGAAAGTGGGCCGACGTATGAGCGTGCAATGGAGGCGCTGGCAAGCGCGGGAATTATCAAACTAATCGGTTATTCCAATGCTCGGCGCTCATGCCGGGAATATGTTGTTTCTCAGCGATTTTTTCGTAAATTATTTTGCACCGACAGCGAGGCATACCTTAGCTGTAAGGATTGCTACCGTTATTTGACGGACATTTTCAGCAAGCGTAAACGTTACTCATTTGATGAACTGATTGAGATTGCCATAGGTCATGGGCAGCGTGCCAAACATGAGAAGTCTAAACGTGATATACCTAACGCTGCCTTCAGGAAGTTGATAGTAGGGGGGCTGGAACAATTTTAAGCCGCTTGAAATCAATCTGGATGCATTACTAGATTACTATAACGATAGTCCCACAACGAAGAATAAAGTATTCATTTTCAATTTCCTGTCGCGACTGGCTGAAACAGGTGCGGAGCTGGTGAAAGAGTCACCGTTACGGTGGCTTACATGCAATCGTATAAAGCTCTTTGAGACTGGTATTAGCTTACAAAGTCTGCCATCTTGCATTAGGTGAGCGTGTTTGGCACGTGGCGTCAATTATGACATCTAGGGATGCCAGCTCGTGATAATACGGCATGGGCTGTTGGGTATTGGCATTTCCGCAAAGTCCCTTGTAGTACTGGAAACGAGCTATATCTGCCGGGTGTTGCTTGTTGCTGAAGAGCTGATGAGGTAATTCAGGTTTTCCTGCATATTCAATGCCATGTTTGTTACCCTATTACTTAAATCCAGCATAAGACGCTTGTTGAACCGTGAATTAGGTGAGGTAGAGGCAGGCTATACAAGTACTGAAACGCTAGAAACATCTTCTGAAACCTTTACGGCGAGATTTGGCTTTATTGCTGGATCATTAAGGAGCACAGCTAGAACCAATCGTTACGATAAATATATAACCAATGAAGTAGGGCAACTATCCAATATTACCTACAAAAATGTGGCAACTAGTAAACGCTGGAAGTCGGATTTAATGCGTCGAAAATTTTTGTCGCACATGTTACAGGGTCTGGAAAGTTGGGCGGTTTATGGTTACGCTGTCAGCCATAAGGCCATTTGCGCATTGGATCATGATGGGTTTGTTCATATGAAGAGGTAACTGACTGGGCTCATCCATATCTGTTAATAGAGAAAAAATATCGAAGGGCCATTTAGTTAGCTGGGACTCATCACCGGTTGATAAAATCAGGGGGGATGAAATCTTGCCCAGGGATCAACATAGCCAGATACAAGGAACATCTGCTCTGAGCGATCTGCGGACATCCTGTAGACCAGGTTTTTAGCCTGCTGCGCTAACCGGCAGCTTCGATATGCTCCTTTCTGCCTTTGGGCTGTCGAAAGGGATCTGATGGCTTGATGGCATACATGTGAGACTAAAGATGTAGGGATGCCAACTAATGAATTATGAAAATATTAGGGCACAAACGGAAGCAATAGTATGCGAACCGTCTGCTACTGAATCTATGGTTGGGTGACTTTATACGTGATAAGGCGTTTTATGACTCGCGGAAACTTTAATTTTATAAAATCTAATGTGGCATATTCACAATCCGATAAATCATGGTGGATAGATCTCATAAAAACCGATTGCATCTGGTATGATATGATAATTAATCCTCCCGATGATATCAGAACAAATAAGATAATAAAAAACTATCTCGTCGCCATCGAGAAACATGTGAGGGAAAACTGTGAAAAGAGATTTGTTTATTTCTTAGGTTCAAGAAAGAAAGTGAGATTTTCAATTAAGAGGAAGCCTAGGTATAACCCTTTCACAAAAAATATAGTATTCACTCTATTGATTGGCAAAGAAGAGCGAAAGTTTCGGGTAAAATATTTCTTTCGCAAGTTTACGCAGGATGGGGAAGTAAAAATAATGCCAAATGTTAGAGTGACTGAGAAGTTTCTCTACATTCAACATGAAGATGGAAATTCATTTGTGATTTCAGTCCATGATTTCGTGAAAGAAAATCACATTGATTTAGGAATTCATACGGAAGTGCATTACGTAGGATATACACGTAATCCGCATAAACGTCCTGTTGATTTTATTCATCGTGGCTTATCGAAGATGCTGTATAGTGTTTCAAATGATGATAATGATTTTTTTGTTTATTTTAGCTTATTCAACCCAAGAGTTATATCTCTGAATAATAACTACAATGTGATGTTTAATATTTCAAATTCTCAACTGGATGAGATTGAAGTTGATAATGAAGGTAGAATCATTGAAAACTGTTTCATACGTTACTTTGACCCTAAAATTCAAGATGATGACAAGGAAAGCAAAAAGTCAGATTTAAATAAAATGTTTATGGATTTAGTGAAGAATAAAAAAATTAGAAAAATATCTGTAAATTTACAATATGAAATGAACAATGAGTACTTCTGTTTTTACTCTAAAGTTGTCCCGCCGCAAAATCATCATTTCTTTGTGCTGGATTTTACTGATGACAAGATCAATATTGACAGGGATCAAGATATGACGACTCAGATAGCATTATATATGGAGGGTTAAATATTAACATTTTCGCCTGTTAACCACTTAGCTTCTATTTTTTTTCGCATCAACTACGGAGTGATATTAATGTTCATCGGTAAGGGGTATCAGGAAAATTTATAGTCTGCAGGCGGGTCATGAAATAAATGAAAGACAGTTGTTAGCTATATCCACTCTGAACGGGGAACGCACATTTTCATCGAAAAATAAAATTAATTGCACAGCTCTAGTCTAAATACTACAGAAGTAATGCTAGCATTCTGGTAATCTTAGATGTGACCTGCTCCCTGTTGATTAATACACCGCGATGTGAGTAATGTCTTCATTAGCAACATGGGAGCATCACTGTGAAGAAACGTTATTCCGACGAACATAAAATTTTTTTCTGCCTGGCATTACGGCATTGCATATCAGTGAGTATAGCGGCTCCTTGTTTATTTCTTAGACCGTTATTGTTCTCACCTAAAATGATAATGGAAACGAATTGTACTCATCTTAGACTGCTTTTACATGAGATCATATGAGATAATGTGGAGTAAAAAATCCACGCAGGCGCGTGGATTTTGTGGTTTTTTTTGAACTTCATGAGGTGCTCTGACACCTCATGCGAAAACAAAACTTATTTAGACGTTAAACAAAAAGTTCATCACATCGCCATCTTTGACAATGTACTCTTTACCTTCTGAACGCATCTTGCCCGCTTCTTTCGCGCCTTGCTCGCCCTTGTAAGCGATAAAGTCCTCAAACGCGATGGTCTGCGCGCGGATAAAGCCTTTCTCGAAGTCAGTATGGATCTTGCCTGCCGCCTGTGGCGCGGTGGCGCCAACCGGGATAGTCCAGGCGCGCACTTCTTTCACGCCTGCAGTGAAGTAGGTCTGCAGGTTCAGCAGGGCGTAGCCAGCGCGGATCACGCGGTTCAGGCCCGGCTCTTCCAGACCCAGCTCGGCCATAAACTCGGCGCGATCTTCATCGTCCAGCTCGGCGATATCTGACTCAACGGCGGCGCAGACCGGCACTACGACGGAGCCTTCCGCTTCGGCGATGGCGCGCACCTGATCGAGGTACGGGTTATTCTCGAAACCGTCTTCGTTGACGTTGGCGATATACATGGTCGGCTTCAGCGTCAGGAAGCTCAGATAGCGGATCGCCGCTTTCTCATCGGCGTCCAGCTTCAGCGCGCGCAGCATACCGGCGTTTTCCAGATGGGGCAGGCACTTCTCCAGCGCGGCCAGCTCGACCTTCGCATCTTTGTCGCCGCCTTTAGCTTTCTTCTGCACGCGCTGAATGGCGCGCTCGCAGGTTTCCAGATCGGAGAGCGCCAGCTCGGTGTTGATCACGTCGATATCTTCCGCCGGATCGACTTTGCCCGCGACGTGAATGATATTCTCGTTCTCGAAGCAGCGCACCACGTGGCCGATCGCTTCGGTTTCGCGGATATTGGTCAGGAACTGGTTGCCCAGGCCTTCACCTTTCGACGCGCCTTTCACCAGACCTGCGATATCGACAAACTCCATGGTGGTCGGCACCAGGCGCTGCGGTTTGACGATCTCCGCCAGCTGATCAAGGCGCGGATCCGGCATCGGCACCACGCCGGTGTTGGGCTCAATGGTGCAGAAGGGGAAGTTAGCCGCTTCGATGCCCGCTTTAGTCAGCGCGTTGAACAGGGTGGATTTACCGACGTTCGGCAGGCCCACGATACCGCATTTGAATCCCATGGTTGATTACCCTTCTAACTTGAGGTGCAACGCCTGCTGCAGGCATTGCCGGAAACGAAAAAAAGTTGGCGCATTATACACAGAAATCGCGCGGGCAGGGCGTTTAGCTCGCCTTGAACGCGTGCAGCCGGTTCATCGCCTTCAGGCGATCCTCCTTGAGCCACACTTCGGTACAGCGCGCTGCTTCATCAATCGCGTCGTCGATCAGCTTCTGCTCGCTGGCGGGCGGCTTGCCCAGCACAAATCCCGTCACCTTATTACGGTCGCCCGGATGGCCGATGCCGATGCGCAGGCGGTGAAAGTTATTGTTGTTGCCCAGCTTGCTGATAATGTCCTTCAGGCCGTTATGGCCGCCATGCCCGCCGCCCTGTTTAAATTTCGCGACGCCAGGCGGCAGATCGAGCTCATCGTGCGCCACCAGAATCTCCTCCGGCGCGATGCGGAAAAAGGTCGCCATCGCCGCCACGGCCTTGCCGCTGAGGTTCATAAAGGTGGTCGGCACCAGCAGACGCACATCTTCGCCCGCCAGGCTGATACGCGCGGTATAGCCGAAGAATTTCGCCTCTTCCTTTAGCGACTGATTATGACGCTCCGCCAGTAAATCGAGATACCAGGCGCCCGCGTTATGCCGCGTAGCGGCGTACTCCGCGCCGGGATTGGCCAGGCCCACAATCAGTTTAATGCTGCTCACGATGATTATCCTGCTCAGGTGGTGAAAAGGCGTTAGTGTACTTCGCGGCAGAGCAGAGAACAAACATCGCAAAAAGCGAGTGATTACGTCGCGTGACTAACTATTTTATTCTTTAAATCAAGCTGCTACGCGTAAATTTAGGTCAGCCTTTATTAGTGATTGTGATCCTGGACGCAAATTGTAAGCAGGTCATTGCCTAAACTTATGACAAGTTAACATTATGTGCGGTTTGTTTGGCTTGTTCATATGGACAGAGGTGAGTTATGAAACATCAACATTGTCGACACGCAGGAAACGCCCTGATGATCGTGGGGCTGATTGTGATGGTCTCCAGCATCTTCTTCTCAGTGCTCAACCAGCTGCCAAGCATTCAGATGCCGGCGCTGCTGGCGCAGGGCGCTATCCTCGGTATCTTTATCGGCGCGCTGTTGTGGCTGGCCGGCGCGCGCGTTAGCGGGCGCGAAAAGATCGAAGACCGCTACTTCTGGCACCGTCACTACGACAAGCGCTGCCGCCGCACGCCGCATCACTAACCTGTTGTTCCAGCCATAAAAAAACCGGGCGCATGGCCCGGTTTTTTAGTTAGCGAATCCTTAGTGCTCGAACATCGCCGAGATAGACTCTTCGTTGCTGATGCGACGGATCGCTTCAGCCAGCATGCCCGACAGGGTCAGGGTACGCACGTTCGGCAGCGACTTCATCTCTTCAGACAGCGGGATGGTGTCGCAGACAATCACCTGATCGATAACCGATTTACGCAGGTTCTCAACCGCGTTGCCGGAGAAAATCGGGTGAGTAGCGTAGGCGAAGACGCGTTTCGCGCCGCGCTCTTTCAGCGCTTCCGCCGCTTTGCACAGCGTGCCGCCGGTGTCGATCATATCGTCGACCAGCACGCAGTCGCGGCCTGCCACGTCGCCGATGATATGCATCACCTGAGAAACGTTCGCGCGCGGACGACGTTTATCGATGATAGCCATATCGGTATCGTTAAGCAGTTTGGCGATGGCGCGGGCACGCACAACGCCGCCGATGTCCGGGGAAACCACAATCGGGTTTTCCAGACCAATTTGCAGCATATCTTCCAGCAGGATTGGGCTGCCGAAAACGTTATCAACCGGGACGTCAAAGAAGCCCTGGATTTGCTCGGCGTGAAGATCGACCGTCAGAACGCGATCGACGCCAACGCTGGAAAGGAAATCCGCGACCACTTTAGCGGTAATCGGTACGCGAGCGGAGCGCACGCGGCGGTCCTGACGGGCATAGCCGAAATAGGGAATAACCGCGGTAATACGACCAGCAGAAGCTCGACGCAGCGCGTCGACCATCACAACCAGTTCCATCAGATTATCGTTGGTGGGAGCACAGGTGGACTGGATGATGAAAATATCACCACCGCGTACATTTTCATTAATTTGTACACTCACTTCGCCATCGCTGAAACGGCCCACTGCGGCGTCTCCGAGGCTGGTGTAAAGGCGGTTGGCAATACGTTGTGCTAGTTCCGGGGTGGCGTTACCAGCAAATAGCTTCATATCAGGCACGAGAAGAACCTCAGGCTTGGCGTCCAGAGAATGAACGGCGTTACGGTAACCGGCGCATACCGCAACGCATGTTCATACGGGTGTGTTAATGCACAGCGTGCAGCGTCTGGAACGGGGTGACACTGTCACACATGCGCTTACAGCCCGGAAAGGGTGCGATGCAAAGGCGAGACGTTAACGCCTCGCGCGACAAATCCGCATACCCATTTCGGGGCGAGTTCCAGCACCTGACGAGCGGCTGACTCGGTGTCAAATTCGGCAAACACGCAAGCGCCAGTGCCAGTCAGGCGCGACGGCGCGTATTCTAGCAGCCAGGAAACAAGCTCATCAACCTCGCGAAAACGTTTTCTTACCACTGCCTCACAATCATTGTGAAAAGGTGTCGATAAAAGCGCCGCCAGCGAACGCACCGGCGTATCGCGCGTAAGTTGCGGATCGTTAAACACCAGCGGCGTTGGCACGCTCACGCCAGGATGCGCCACCAGGTACCACTTTTCCGCCGGATCGGCAGGCTGTAGCTGCTCACCGACGCCCTCTGCAAAAGCGGCGAAACCTCTGACGAACACCGGCACGTCCGCACCCAGCTTAATGCCCAGCTCCGCCAGGGTTTCCAGAGAGAAACCGACGCCCCACAGGTGATTGAGCGCCACCAGCACGGTGGCGGCGTTGGAGGAGCCGCCGCCCAGTCCGCCGCCCATCGGCAGCCGCTTCTCAATGGCGATCTGCGCGCCGGCGTCGGCCGGCAGTCGGTTCTGCGCCTGCGCGGCCTGGCGCAGCGCCGTCGCCGCGCGGACGATCAGGTTGTCGTCATGGGCAACCCCCTCGACCGGCGTGGTCAGGCTGACGCGACCGCTGCTGTCCGGGGTGATATGCAGGCTGTCGCCGTAGTCGAGAAACTGAAACAGCGTCTGCAGATTATGGTAACCGTCTGCGCGACGGCCGGTGATATAGAGAAACAGGTTGAGCTTTGCCGGAGCGGGCCAGGTGGTGATCATTGCAGGGTCCAGCTATCCATACGCAGTTTGATGCGCTGGTCGCCTTCGCGCAGCTCCAGATTCGCCGGCAGCGGCGGGGTGGTTTTGCTGTCGTAATCCTGAATGGTGACCTGCCACGTCTGACCGTTGCTGCTGTAGTTCAGGCTCTTGAGCTGGTAACGGCTGTTCAGCTGGTAGTCGCTGGCGTCCCCCGGCAGGCCCATCATCCACTGGCGCAGGTTGGCGAGCGGAATATCCATGCCGGTCAGCTGAGAGATCATCTTCTCCGCGTCGTTGCTGACGTAGCGTTTGCCTTTGTTGTCCACCAGCTGCACGGTGTCGCCCTGGGCATCAAGCTGCAGCTCGGTGCTGCCCAGCGGATTGGTCAGCAGCAGGCGATAGCGGTCCGGGGCGGTCTGCTGCCAGTTAAAGCGCGCGTAGACTTTCTGCTTGTCGGAAAGATAGGCGAAGGCGCCGCGTGTCTGGTAGTGCGTGACTTTCGCCACTTCCTGCTGATGCTGCTGCCACTGCGGCGCGGTCGTGCTCGGGCCAGGGCCCTGAGGTTGATTAACGGCGCAGGCGGTGAGCAGAACGCTCGCCAGCGGCAAAAGGCGCAACATAGTGCGTGGTGAATAGGTCATCACGTGGTCATCTCCTCGGACACGTTTTTAATTCGTAACGGATAACGCTAGCGATCCGCTTATAAACCGTCAATGCTGATTAGCGCAAAATTGCGCACGATCAGTTTAATCTTATTACTGTCATAGCCTTTGTATGGCTTTTCATGATCTGCCGCATCTTGTAGAATGCGCATCACAAAACCCTGACATTATTGGGACATCCCAACTTTTATCGCCATGACGCTGCTCGCACTCGGAATCAATCATAAAACTGCACCTGTTGCGCTGCGCGAACGCGTTGCGTTCGGGCCGGACGTGCTGGAACAGGCGCTCGACAGCCTGCTTTCCCAGCCAATGGTGCAGAGCGGCGTCGTTCTCTCTACCTGTAACCGTACTGAACTCTACCTTAGCGTAGAACAGCAGGCGGATCTGCAGGAGCGTCTGGTGCGCTGGCTGTGTGATTATCACCATCTCAATGAAGAGGACGTGCGTCAAAGTCTTTACTGGCATCAGGACAACGCAGCGGTCAGCCATTTAATGCGCGTCGCGAGCGGTCTCGACTCGCTGGTGCTGGGCGAACCGCAAATTCTCGGCCAGGTGAAAAAAGCCTTCGCCGATTCGCAGCGCGGCCATGCGCTGAGCAGCGAACTGGAGCGCATGTTCCAGAAAACCTTCTCGGTCGCCAAACGCGTGCGCACCGAGACGGAAATCGGCGCCAGCGCAGTGTCGGTCGCCTTTGCTGCCTGTACGCTGGCGCGCCAGATCTTTGAATCGCTTTCAACGGTCAATGTGCTGCTGGTCGGCGCGGGCGAAACCATTGAGCTGGTGGCGCGCCATCTGCGCGAGCATAAGGTGCAGAAGCTGCTTATCGCCAACCGCACGCGCGAGCGCGCCGAGCGCCTGGCGGAAGAGGTGGGCGCGGAAGTGATCGGCCTGGCCGACATCGACGCGCGCCTGGCCGACGCCGATATCGTTATCTCCTCCACCGCCAGCCCGCTGCCGATCATCGGCAAGGGAATGATGGAGCGCGCGCTGAAAGCGCGCCGCAACAAGCCGGTGCTGCTGGTGGATATCGCCGTGCCGCGCGACGTTGAGCCGGAAGTGGGCAAGTTGCCTAACGCCTATCTCTACAGCGTCGACGACCTGCAGGCGATCATCGAGCAGAATATGGCGCAGCGCAAAGCCGCCGCCGTCGAAGCCGAAAGCATCGTGATGCAGGAGAGCAGCGAATTTATGTCCTGGCTGCGCGCCCAGAGCGCGGTCGAGACCATTCGCGAATACCGCTCTCAGGCGGAAAGCGTACGCGCCGATCTTGAATCGCGCGCGCTGGCCGCGCTGCAGCAGGGCGCCGATCCGCAGAAAGTACTGCAGGAGCTGGCGCACAAGCTGACCAACCGTTTAATTCACGCACCAACCAAATCCCTGCAGCAGGCCGCCCGCGACGGCGACACTGAACGCCTGCAATTGCTTCGCGACAGCCTCGGTCTCGAGTAGACTTTCGGGCTGTTGCCCTCTGTGACGAGAATCCCATCACGACATGAAAACCTCTATTGTTGCCAAACTGGAAGCGCTGCAGGAGCGCCACGAAGAAGTGGAAGCGATGCTCGGCGACGCCAGCGTTATTGCCGATCAGGACCGCTTCCGCGCGCTCTCGCGCGAATATGCGCAGTTAACCGACGTGACCCAATGTTTCCGCGCGTGGCAGCAGACGCAGGAAGATATCGAAACCGCCCAGATGATGCTGGACGATGCCGAAATGCGCGATATGGCGCAGGAAGAACTGCAGCAGGCGCGCCAGCAGAGTGAGCATCTGGAGCAGCAGCTGCAGCTGTTGCTGCTGCCGAAAGATCCTGACGACGAACGCGCCTGCTTTATCGAAGTGCGCGCCGGCACCGGCGGCGACGAGGCGGCGATTTTCGCCGGCGACCTGTTCCGCATGTACAGCCGCTACGCTGAAGGCCGCCGCTGGCGCGTCGAGATCGTCAGCGCCAACGAGGGCGAGCATGGCGGCTATAAAGAGGTGATCGCCCGCGTCACCGGCGAGGGCGCCTATGGCCGTCTGAAGTTCGAATCGGGCGGCCACCGCGTGCAGCGCGTGCCGGAAACCGAATCCCAGGGGCGTATCCATACGTCCGCCTGTACCGTGGCGGTAATGCCGGAGGTGCCGGAAGCGGAGCTGCCGGAGATCAATCCGTCGGACCTGAAAATCGATACCTTCCGCTCCTCCGGCGCGGGCGGTCAGCACGTCAACACCACCGACTCCGCCATCCGCATCACCCACCTGCCGACCGGCATTGTGGTGGAGTGTCAGGATGAGCGTTCGCAGCACAAAAACAAAGCCAAAGCGCTGGCGGTACTCGGCGCGCGCATCCGCGCCGCGGAGATGGCAAAACGCCAGGAGGCGGAGGCGAGCACGCGCCGCAACCTGCTGGGCAGCGGCGACCGTTCCGATCGTATTCGCACCTACAACTTCCCGCAGGGGCGCGTCACCGATCACCGCATCAACCTGACCATCTACCGCCTTGACGAAACCATGGAAGGCAAGCTGGACAGCCTGATTGAGCCGATCGTGCAGGAATATCAGGCCGATCAGCTGGCCGCGCTGGCTGGCCAGGAGTAATGGAGTTTCAGGAGTGGCTGAAACAGGCTGTCGCCGCCCTGCAGGGCGGGGATAGCCCGAAGCGCGACGCGGAGATCCTGCTGGGGCATGTCACCGGCAAATCGCGCAGCTGGCTGGTGGCGTTCGGCGAGACTGAACTGCTGCCCGAGCAGCAGGCGCGCCTCGACGCGCTGCTGGCGCGGCGCGTGCGCGGCGAGCCGGTGGCGCATCTTATCGGCGAACGCGAGTTCTGGTCGCTGCCGCTGCGCGTTTCCGACGCGACGCTCATCCCGCGCCCCGACACCGAAGTGCTGGTGGAACAGGCGCTGGCGCGCCTGCCGGCCGCGCCGTCGCGCATTCTCGACCTCGGTACCGGCACCGGCGCCATCGCGCTGGCGCTGGCGAGCGAGCGTCCCGACTGCGAGGTGCTGGGCGTCGACCGCATCGAAGCCGCCGTGGCGCTGGCGCAAAGCAACGCCGAACGGCTGGCGATTGCCAATGCCGCCTTCCTCCTGAGCCACTGGTTCGACGCGCTGCCCGCCGGGCGCTTCGACCTTATCGTCAGCAATCCTCCCTATATCGACGCGTGCGACCAGCATCTGTCGCAGGGCGACGTGCGGTTTGAGCCGCGCAGCGCGCTGGTGGCCGATGAGGCGGGGCTGGCGGATCTGCGCCTGCTTATCGCTCAGGCGCCGCAGTGGCTCGCGCCCGGCGGCTGGCTGCTGCTGGAGCATGGCTGGCAGCAGGATGCGGCAGTGCGCGCGCTAATGCAGCAGCAAGGTTTTCTTCAGGTCGCGACCGTAAATGACTACGGCGGCAATCCGCGCGTCACGCTCGGTCGCATTCCCTCTTAAAAAGGACGTTCCATGGCCGCTTTCTACCCGCTTATCAAGCAACTGCATCTGCTGACGGTGTTTATCAGCATCGCGCTTTTCGTCGTGCGCTTCTACTGGCTGCGCAGCGGCTCGGCGCTGCTGCAGCGCCGCTGGGTGCGCATTGCGCCGCACGTTAACGACACCTTTTTACTGCTTACCGGCGTGCTGCTGGTGACGATCACCCACTTTTACCCGTTCTCGCCACAAGGAAGCTGGCTGACGGAGAAGCTTTTAGGCGTTATTATCTACATCGCCTTAGGTTCCGTGGCGTTGAGTCGTCGCCCGCGTACCAGCCGTACCCGCTGGATCGCTTTCCTGGTCGCGCTGGTCGCGCTGGTGACAGTGATTAAGCTGGCGGTGACCAAAATGCCGTTATTGGGGATAGTATGACCTCCACAGAACAATTAGATTTTAGCCAGACGCCGCTGTGTGAAGCGGTGATTGGCGCCACCCGCGCGATCCGCGCCGATTTTCCCGCCTCATCCGTGCAGGAGCAGCTGGCGGCCCTGGTGGCGGAAGCCCGCCGCTACGTGAGTAGCGAACAGGACGCCGATATGCAGCTGGAGAAGCTGCTGGAGCTTTTCTATCGCCAGTGGGGCTTCGGCGGCGCCAGCGGCGTCTATAACCTCTCCGACGCGCTGTGGCTCGATAAAGTCCTCAAGACGCGTCAGGGCACCGCGGTGTCGCTGGGCGTGATCCTGCTGCATATCGCTCAGGCGCTCGACATCCCGCTGATGCCGGTTATTTTCCCTACGCAGCTGATTTTGCGCGCCGACTGGATCGATGGCGATATGTGGCTGATTAACCCGTTTAACGGTGAGACGCTGGATACCCATACGCTGGAAGTGTGGCTGAAGGGCAATATCAGCCCGACGGCAAAGCTCTACGACGACGATCTGGAAGAGGCGAAGACCATTAGCGTGATGCGCAAGATGCTCGACACCATGAAGGCGGCGCTGATGGAGGAGAAGCAGATGGAGCTGGCGCTGGGCGTAAGCCAGGTGCTGCTGCAGATCGATCCCGATGACCCTTATGAGATCCGCGACCGCGGTTTGATCTACGCGCAGCTGGAGTGCGATCATATTGCGCTAAACGATTTAACCTATTTCGTTGAGCAGTGTCCTGAGGATCCGGTCAGCGAGATGATCAAAGTACAAATTCACGCAATTGAACAGAAACAGGTGACGCTGCACTAAGCGCACCACACCATTAAGGAAAGGGCATGACTCAGAAAGTCGTCACTATTGGTGATATCAAGGTCGCTAACGATCTGCCATTTGTGCTGTTTGGCGGCATGAACGTGCTGGAGTCGCGCGATCTTGCCATGCGTATTTGCGAACACTACGTCAGGATCACCGACAAGCTCGGCATTCCGTACGTGTTCAAGGCCTCTTTTGACAAGGCGAACCGCTCTTCCATTAAATCCTATCGCGGTCCCGGCCTCGAAGAGGGCATGAAGATTTTCCAGGAGCTGAAGCAGGCGTTCGGCGTGAAGATCATTACCGACGTGCACGAGGCGTCACAGGCGCAGCCGGTGGCCGACGTGGTCGACGTTATTCAGCTGCCCGCCTTCCTGGCGCGTCAGACCGACCTGGTGGAAGCGATGGCGAAGACCGGAGCGGTGATCAACGTCAAGAAGCCGCAGTTCGTTAGCCCTGGCCAGATGGGCAATATCGTGGATAAGTTCGCTGAAGGCGGCAACGATAAGGTGATTCTGTGCGATCGCGGCAGCAACTTCGGCTATGACAATCTGGTTGTTGATATGCTCGGCTTTAACGTGATGAAGAAAGTCAGCAACAACAGCCCGGTGATTTTCGACGTGACCCACGCGCTGCAGACGCGCGATCCGTTCGGCGCCGCTTCCGGCGGTCGTCGCGCCCAGGTGGGCGAGCTGGCGCGCGCCGGTATGGCGGTCGGCATTGCCGGTCTGTTTATTGAAGCGCATCCGGACCCGGATCACGCTAAGTGTGACGGCCCCTCCGCGCTGCCGCTGGATAAGCTGGAGCCGTTCCTGGTGCAGATGAAGGCGATTGACGATCTGGTGAAGAGCTTCCCGGAGCTGGATACCAGCAAGTAACGGGTGCCTTAGCGGGCGAAATAAAAAAGAGCGACCTCGATCGCTCTTTTTTTTCGCCTGCCGGACAGGTCGTGACGGGGGCGCTTTGCCTTTTAGATTTTGTAGCCTTTAATTCACAGCATAATCGTCATCAGATAGCCGGCAAAAATCGCCAGGTGTGCAGCGCCGTTCAGCACGTTGGTACGCCCGGTTGAAAACGAGATATGACACAGAATCAGCGCCGCTGACATCATCACCATCTGCGGCGGCTCAAGGCCGAAGACCAGCTGCTGATCGGTCAGGGTGGCGATAATGGTCACCGCAGGCACGGTCAGCGAGATGGTCGCCAGCACGGAGCCGAAAAAGAGATTCATGGCGCGCTGCACCTGATTCATCAGCACCGCCTTCAGGGCGCCCAGGCCTTCCGGCGAGAGGATCAAGAGCGCCACCAGAAAGCCGGTGAACTGCGCAGGCGCATTAAACTCCGTCAGCAGATGCTCCAGCGTGTTAGCGTTCATCTTGGTGACGCTGATCACCGCAATCAGATGCACAAGCAGCCAGACGGTGTGCCAGACGCTGCTGTGCGCCGAGGGCTTGCCGTGGTGCGGGTCGCCATCGTCGCTGTCATCTTCATGTTCGTAAACAAACAGGCTCTGGTGGGTGCGCGTCTGGATCAGCAGAAAAACGCCGTACATCGCCGCCGAAATTGCCGCGATCAGCAGCGCCTGGGTGGGGGTAAAATTGCCGCCCGGCAGCGCATTAGGGAACACCAGCACCAGAATCGCCAGCGGAAAGATAGCGATCAGATACTGCTTAACCCCGGCAAGATTGACATACTGGGTGGCGAATTTGCGTCCGCCCAGCAGCAGCGAAAAGCCCACCAGGCCGCCGGTAACAATCATAATGATAGAGTAGAGCGTGTCGCGCATCAGCGCGGGCGCCGCGTCGCCGGTTGCCATCAGCGCCGAGATCAGGCTCACCTCAAGAATCACCACTGACAGGCTGAGGATCAGCGAGCCGTAGGGTTCGCCCAGCCGGTGCGCCAGCACGTCGGCGTGCCGCACCACGCTAAAGGCGCTGCTGAGGATCGCCACCAGCGCCAGCAGGTTGATGCCGATAACCACCGGCAGGGAGTTTTGTCCGCCGAAGAAAAACAGCACGCCCAGGGCGGCGAGGGGAAGTATCAGCGAGAACTCTTTGTGACGTGTTTTTTCATGCGTAGTCATTCACCATCCTCTCCAGAGAAATGCGTCGGCGAAGCCCAACGGGGCCTCACAAAAGAGTAGAACTTTTATTACATCCGACAGTGTAACTTTTCACCGTTTATCCGACGGAAAATTTACCGGTTTTTACTTTTTATCATTTAATGCGCGACAGCGCCAAAAGTGCAAGCAAGCAGATTTTATATCTTCTTGTTCATTGTGTTAGCCACATCAGCTACCCATTCATCCGGCGGTTAAACGCCTGTTTATCGCGAGATAAGGCCTGTTTTTATTCGCCTTGCCGGTTTTGTGCAAAAGGGGAGGCTGAATAGCAAGGTTGTAATTTTTTATCCATACGCCAGGCTTAAAGCAGGCCCATAATGGAGGAAATGCAATGCCTTACAAGAATCGTGAAGCGCTGCCGGATAGCGTAAAACATGTGCTGCCGCCCCACGCGCAGGAGATCTATCAGAAGGCGTTTAACAGCGCCTGGGATCAGTATAAAGACAAAGATGAGCGCCGCGGCGATGAGTCTCAGGAAGAGGTAGCGCACAAAGTCGCCTGGTCGGCGGTGAAAAAAGAGTATGAAAAAGGGGATGACGACAAGTGGCATCCGAAAAAGTAGCCACCTGCAGAACGGGCCAGCGGGGCTGGCCTGACGCGGCGATTTTTTAATTTCTCAGCGGAGCGCGGCCTTGAAAGCGGTGTGGAAAATGCATACTGTCAGTGAATGTTGCGGCTCAAGTATGCCGCCCGCCAGCCGATTTTATAAGGGAGCCCGTCGGACAGGACGTTAAAGAAGTCAGGAGGTCGCATTGTTAACCCGAGAATTTTTATTAAAAGCTGACTGCAAAACGTCATTCGGCGATATTGAGGAGTCCCTGCTCTGGAGCTGCGAGCAGCGCGCCGCGTCGCTGGCGGCCACGCTGGCCTGCCGCCCCGACCAGAGTCCGGTCTGGGTCTTTGGCTATGGATCGCTGATGTGGAACCCGGTTTTTGAGGCGGACGAGGTCGCTTCCGGCACGCTGGAGGGCTGGCATCGCGCCTTCTGCCTGCGCCTGATCGCCGGGCGCGGCACCTCGTCCCATCCTGGCCGTATGCTGGCGCTGAAAGAGGGCGGGTCAACCAGCGGTCTGGCGTTTCGCCTGCCGGAGACGCGCCTGCATGAAGAGCTGGAGCTGCTGTGGAAGCGCGAAATGATCACCGGCTGCTATCTGCCAACCTGGTGCGAATTAACGCTGGAGGATGGGCGCAGCGTCACCGCGCTGGCCTTTATTATGGATCCGCGCCATCCGCTCTATGAGTCGGACTCCTGTCCCGAGGCGATCGCGCCGCTGATTGCGGCGGCGAGCGGGCCGCTGGGCAGCAACGCGCAGTATCTCTTTTCCCTTGAGCAGGAGCTGGCGAAGCGCGGGATGGAAGAGGAGAGTCTGAGTCGCCTGGCGCATCAGGTGCGCGCGCTGCAGGCGGGCGTGCGCTGCGCGCAGGGATAAACATCAAGGCTGGCGGCGTGACGATCCACGCCGCGAAAACCCATTAATTTCCCGGATTCAGCAGCCAGGTGCCTGGCTTGTCAATCACCAGCGACTGCGCGCGCATGCTGGTACCTGAATGCACTTCGATACGATACTGACCCGCGGCCAGATTGAGCGTGGCGAACCCGTTGCTGCCGGTTTTCACCTCTACCGGCTGACCGTTAAGCACCACACTGGCGTCGCGCTCCAGCTTGAGGTAGACCGTCGCCAGCGCGGCGGGCGCAGTGGCCTGCGGCGCGCTGTTCACTACAGGATTCTCCGCCACGGCGGGTGAGGCGTTTTCCGGCGCGGCGTCGTGACGGTTAGCCAGCCAGGCCACCACCACAACCGCCAGCAGCGCCGCGGCCGCCAGGGCGATCAACCCCGGCGAGAGGCGGCGCACGTTGCGCGGCGTCACCGGCTCAACGCTGGCCGAGGCGTGATTGACCGCCATCACCACCGGCGCGGGCGTTACCGTCTCCTCCTCCTCGACCACGGGCGCAGGCGCAGGTGCTGCGACCGGCGGCTCCGGCGCAGGCTGCAGGCTGTTGACCACCGCCTCCACGTCGCTGACGGGCAGGTCGATCAGCGCCGCAAAGGCGTCAATTGACTGCGGACGATCGGCGGGCTTCATTGCCAGCGCGCAGTCCACCGCGTGCAGCAGCGGCAGCGAATAGCCGGGCGGCTGGCGCTCGACCAGCGGCTGGTAGTTATCCTCGATGCAGCGCACCACGCTTACCGGCGGCGCATTGCCGGTGATCAGGCTGTGCAGCACCGCGCCGAGCGCATAAATATCGGTCCACGGCCCCTGTTCGTTTTCACCCTCTTCGCTGTACTGCTCAATCGGTGCGAAGCCCGGCTTGAGCATAATCTCGGTTTCATCCGACAGGTTGCCGATCTCTTTGCGCGCCGAGCCGAAGTCGAGCAGTACCGGCAGCTGGTTTTCCTGAATCTGAATATTATCCAGCGAAATATCGCGATGCAAATAGCCCGCCTGATGGATAGTGTTGATGGCGCCAAACAGCGGCGGCAGCAGGCGGCGGATCCAGGCTTCGCTCACCGCCTCGGGGCTGGTCTGCTGCCACTCTTTCAGCGTCATGCCGGGGTAGTAGAGCGTGCCCATATAGGCGGTGCCGTTCTGTTCCCAGAAGCGCAGCACGTGCAGCAGGCCGGGATGGTTGAAGCGCGCCAGCAGACGCGCCTCCTGCATAAAGCTGGTCAGGCCGGCGTTAAACAGCTTTTGATAGCGTTCGCCGCGCAGCTCCAGCGACAGATCTTCTGCGCGTACCGCCAGCGACACCGGCATATACTCTTTAATGGCGATGGTGCGTTCAAGCTGATGATCCCAGGCGCGATAAACGATGCCAAACCCGCCGCCGCCAATCACTTCCTTGATTTCAAACTCGTTAAAACGGTATCCCGCAGGGAGCGCGTTGGGCACCGCTTTTTGATTATCATTTGCCGACATAGTGAACTCTCTGAACACCGCCTGGCAGCCAGGCTGCGCTGTAATTAATTGATGTTACGCCACGCACCTATCGCCGGATCAACCAGATCGGCGTGCAGGGTGTCGATCAGTAACACATTCACTTTTTGCTGTGGCATAAACTGCGGTCCCCAAAGACCACGCAACGTTTCCACCCGCGATTTCACGGCGTCCGGATCCTGCTGCGCCGTATTCTTGTCCATTTTCACCAGCAGGGCGCCGTTAAAGCGCCAGACGTGGGTCGCCTCGTCGAAAGGCAGCACCAGCCAGCTCTCCGCGGCATCGGCGCGCGTCACGATCATGCGCTCTTTATTTGCGGCCACCACCTGCAGCGAGTTGCCGGTAATCAGCAGATTCGCAATGGGGTAGCCCTGATAGAACGTCACCGGCAGAGGTGTGCTTTTGCCCATGCTGGCCAGCACTAACTCGCTTTTACCTTCCAGCCAGCCGTCGTGCGGACACTTCGCCTGCGCAACATCGGGAATAAACAGCGACGCGCCGTCGGCGTCCCACGAGGTGCGGAAGCGGCAGCCGCCAGGCAGATCAAAATGCTGTAGCGGCGCGTTACTGGCCGGACGCGACAGGTCGAGCGGCGCGGCGTTAGCGGCGCTGGCGCTGGCGGTGGCGTCAGCCATCACAATCGGCCGCCAGTTTTGCAGCTTGCTGGCGCTGCCGCTGGCCAGCACGCCGCCCTCTTTGTTGGTCATCTGCCAGGGCAGCTCATCCAGCGTGCCGCACTGGTTCGCCAGCAGCGTGCCGACGCGCGGCAGAAAGGTGGTCAGCACGGCGGAATCGGTGCTTTTGCCCGACACGATGCGCAGCGGCAGCGACTCTCTGCACCAGTCGTCGGGGGCTTTGCTTTTCACGCCGTCGATAAAGACCTCCAGCGCCAGGCTGGGGGAGTAAACCACGCGATAATCTTCGGCCTGCGCGCTGAAAGCGATAAGCAAGGTCGCAATGCCGGACAACCACAATTTCATAAGGATCCTTGATATCAGTCGCGGGGCGGCAGAAAACGTGCCGAATCCGCCGCAGAATAAAGCAACGTGGCGTCCTGAGGTTCGCCGATCCACACAGAGAGCGCGCTGAGATTATCCTTTTTCACGCTGCGGCTGACCGCTTTTTCCATCAGCGCCAGCCACTCTTCGCAGGCGTTCACCATGCGCAGCGCCTGCTCCATCTCTCTGGCCGTCAGGTTCAGCCAGAATCCGTCGGTGCAGACCAGAAAGGCGTCACCATCTTCCAGCGCCAGCTCGGCGGAGAAGGTCACCGGACGCGCCGGATCCGCGCCGAGCGCATTATAGAGTAAATTACTGTTAATGCCGGTATTTTCATAGCCCGCATCCTTCAACTGCTGCGCCAGACTGTGATCGCGCGTGACGTCGAACAGCGTGCCGTGGCGAAAGTGATATACCCGGCTGTCACCGGCGTGCGCCCACCAGGCGCGCCGCTGCGGGCGATCGATAAA
This sequence comes from Pantoea agglomerans, assembly GCF_020149765.1. NCBI lineage: Bacteria > Pseudomonadati > Pseudomonadota > Gammaproteobacteria > Enterobacterales > Erwiniaceae > Pantoea > Pantoea agglomerans. The sequence continues at coordinate 2,279,295 of NZ_CP083809.1, read as the reverse complement.
CAAGGCCGCCAGCGTGGTGCTCATGCGGGCGAAGCCGGGCTGCTGCGCCTGCGCCTCGCGCAGCGCCGCGCGGCAGCGCTCAATCGCTGCGTGCGTGTTCTCCGGCGTGAGTCGCGGCTGGTCGCGCAGATCGGCCAGCAGGGTGTCGCGCACCAGCTGCGCGGCGCGATCGCCGCCGGCGAGGCCCGCCACGCCGTCGCAGACCACAAAGCAGGCCTTCTCGTCGGTGATCTCCGCGCCGGTGCGGTCCTGGTTCTCATCGCGCAGCCCCTGCTGGCAGCGGCTGGCAAATACAATCTTCATGCGTCGTCCGTCCGGGTCTGCGAATCTTTATACTGGTTCACTTCCACATCATAAGCGTGCAGAAAGGCTTCGCCGAACAGGGTGTGGAAGTCATCTTCAATCTCGCCGGCGGTGCGCTGATAGCTACGCGTAAAATAGTCCCAGAGCGCGGCTTTTCGGGCGACGGAGAAGGGGAGTTTAGGCAGTACGCCCTCGCTGCGCGCCTGCTCTTCCAGGCGCTGCGGGTTAAACGACTGCAGCATGGCGGCGATAATGGCGCGAATGCCGGCGATCATGCCGAGCTGATGCGCCTGCAGATCCACCAGCGCGTCGCGCACCGCCTGCTCCGGCGGCATAAAGCCGGGCATCTGGCTCTGATACATCTGCATCAGCACGGTTTTGCCAGAGGGGAGGATCTTAAAGGGGTTGTTCGCCTCGTTGAGGATCATCGTCATGTCCGCCTTGACGCCGCGCTTGAGGATCTGGCGCGACGACAGCAGCGCCACGGTGCCCTGTGAGAAGAGGCTCAGCATCCGTCCCGTGACGCGCATCTGCTCTTCATCAATCGGCGTGGCGTGCCCGTTGTTCAGCCCCATGCCCTCCAGCAGCGCGGCGATCAGCTTCTCCTGATCCTGCATCGCGACGCCCGTCGCACGCGGCGACTCGCTCTGCTGCGGATCGATCGCCAGCCGTGCGTCGCTGTGGCGCGACAGCGGAGGGGGCGCGGAGAGGACGCTTCCCGCCGGTTCGACCTCAAGCATGCCCAGCGGATCCCCCTCCAGCTGCAGCTCGCTGACAAACAGCGCCAGCGGGTCATCTTTCGCCGCGTCGGCACGCGCCGGATCCTCTACGGCAAGCTGGTATTCGCCAATCTGCAGCGCGTCGCCATGGCGCAGCTGCACCTGCATTCCCCGCTCCAGCGCGACGCCGTTGTGTACCACTGCGGTTACGCTGCCCTGGCTGGTGAGGCGGCACTCCCCGTCGGCGGAAAGGTGCACCACCGCCTGCAAACGCGAAATGGCGCGCGATTCGTCCGGCAGCACCAGATCGTTATCCTGGCTACGGCCGATGGTGCCGCCGGGCGGCTGAAACGCCACGGTTTTTACCGGAACATCCGTATTGCACTGCACAATGGTAAATTGCATGAGTCATCCCGTGTCTGATGGGCAAACGCAAGGCCGTTATTCGAACATTGGCGGATAGAGGCCGTTACGTCCCGGCTGAGTACCTGCCGCCGGGTTAAAAAGAAGTAAAAACAGTTGCGCCGTCAGGTTGCCGCTGTGCTTGTGGGTCGCATGAGCGAAGCCGTCGCAGCGGTTGGTCCACCAGTAGCTGATATGCTGCTGGGGATCGAAGCGGTCCGCCACCTCGCGCCAGCTCAGCGTACAGGGCAGGTCGCTGAAGCCGATAACATCCATAATATCGGAACGCTGCTTCTCCGGCACCAGCAGCGGCGGCAGCGCCTGCATCTGCTGCTCCAGCTGCGCCGGGGGGATTTGAACCTGCACCGCCTGGTAGAGCGTGGCGCCTAAATCCTGAAACCAGTCGCCGGAAATTGCGAGCTGCGCCGGATGCCACTGGCTGAGCGGGAAGGTGCGCAGGGCCAGCAGCGGCCAGGCGCGGCCCACGCGATCGCAAGAGGGCATCAGGCAGCCCATCTGCACCTGCTGCACGCCCGGCGTGATCGGCAGAACGAAGTTCCACACCGGCGCCCGTAAAAACCAGCTGGTGGCCGCCTGCTCCTGATTGTGCCAGTGCATCAGCCCTTGCTGAAACCAGTGGGTCCAGGGCGCGATATGTTTCTCGCTCAACCGGTGGCGCAGAAAATCGCCGGTTGAAGGGAGCTTCCCGTACCAGCCGGGGGCGACGATCGCAGCCATACTCACCTCATCATTACTCGCTATGCGTGGTCAATCGCTGCGCGTCCGCCGCTGGCGTAACGGCCAGCGCGCTGCCTTCGCGACCCGCATTTTTAAGATTTTCCGCAAGCTTGCGCATCATCAGCGCATTGTCGCGCGCATAGGGCGAAGACTGAATCTGCTGATCCAGCAGCTGGCTGAGGTGCCAGTCAAGCTGCTGCAGATCGCGCGCGCTGACGTTCTCAGGCAGCGAGCGCTGCAAATTCTGCATCAGCCAGGCGCGTAAAAATTCGCCGTCGTAGTTGCGCGGCTGATAGAGCATCTGATAGGCGCGCAGCGCGTTGCGGCTGTATTCATTGTCGTCGCCCTTGTCGTTTCGCAGCAGGTTGGTGATCTGCTGCGCGACGCGCGGTAATAGCAAAGACTTTAGCGCATTTTGATAAAGCGCCCAGGCGGCATCGCTCACCTGGGTGCCGCGATAAAGCCCGGCGCGCATGGTAACTGGCGGATTATCCAGAGAAAAGTGGTCCGAAAGCGGCAGTTTAACCAGGTTGTTCAAAAAGGGAAGCAGATCAAAAATATTATCCGCCGGCTGATGGATCACCTGCTGGCTCTGGGTGGCGATAACCGGCACGCGCTCCGCCACCTGGCTGAGATAGCGCTGGTTCTGGAAAAAGCTAATCATCCAGAGCCCCGAAGCGATAGTGAGCGCGCCCGCCAGCACGCCGTAGCCAATCCAGTGGAACAGCTGGTTGCGGTGCTCCCAGTGGCGGTTACTGCCGGCGAGACCGCTCTCGCGGAACACCAGGTCGCTAAGCAGATCGCGAATAAAAAAGCTCTGTCCCTTGTTGCCGGGAATAGGGCTGTTGCGGTTGACGCTATCCCAGGCGGCGATGGTCTGACCGCCCGCCTGCGGCAGCTGCAGCTTGCGGCTCAGCTCGCCCATAATGCGGTCGAAGGGCAGGCCTTCCTGCGTGCCGCTGGTAAAGAAGAGCCCGCGGGCGCTCCAGGCGATCGACTCCTGCTGGTCGGAGAAAACCACGTCAAGGTATTCGCTCAGCAGCGGGCGCAGCGAGGCGAACTCCTGCGGAAAGAGGAAACAGTCGGCGCGCTGGCTGAGATCGCGCTCCTGCGCCATCTTGTGACCCAGCTGCTGCAGCAGCTGCTGTTCGAGACGGTGGAACTGCTGATGAAAGCTGCGGTGCCAGTCATCTTTATGCGGCTTGCCCGGCTCCCAGGGGAAGGTAAAGCCCCAGACGGCGTCGCGCTGGCGCTTCTCCAGCGCGCCGAAATAGCCCATAAAGCCTTTCAGCAGATCGGTTTTGGTTACCATCACATAGACCGGGAAGTGAATGCCGGTCTGCTGGTGCAGCTCCCTCAGGCGGTTGCGCATGGCGCTCGCCTGGGCATAGCGCGTCTCGGCCGACTCGCTCAGCAGATCCGCCACGCTGAGCGTCATGATCACGCCGTTGATCGGCTGGCGGGTGCGGTAGCGCTTCAGCAAATTGATAAAGCTGTTCCACTCGCTGGCGTCGCGCGCGCGCTGGCTCTCCTGCAGGGTATAGCGCCCGGCGGTGTCGATCAGCACCGCCTGGTCGGTAAACCACCAGTCGCAGTGGCGGGTGCCGCCTACGCCGCGGATGGCGGTCTTGCCGACGCTGTCGGTCAGCGGAAAGTCGAGACCGGCGTTGAGCAGCGCGGTGGTTTTGCCCGCGCCGGGCGCGCCGATCACCAGATACCACGGCAGCTGGTAGAGATAGCCCGACTGCATGCGCGCCAGCCAGCGGCTGTTGCTTTTGCGGCTGAAGGGCATGCGTTTTAGCTGCATCACCGCTTCGCTGAAGCGCTGGGTGAGCAGCTCTTCGGTCGCCTGACGGTCGGAGAGATCCTCCGCGCCCGCCTGCTGCAAATTAGTGAGCAGCTTGCTGTTGAACCAGGCGCGATAGAGCGAGGGGATAAACTGAAACAAAATCCAGATGAAAAAGAGCAGGCCCACCGTCAGCTGGCGCGGCAGCGCCGGCTCCAGCGGCCGGGTTTCTCCCCAGCTCCAGAAGGGGCCGAGGATCCAGACGAGACAGCTCAGCGCCGTCACGCCAATAAAGCTCCACAGCAGACGATGGGTGAGAGCAGGGCGTAATGATGCGCGCATTACTGGGTTTCCTGATGATTACTGAGCGTTTCCGGCGCGGCGAACAGCGTAATTTCGACGCGGCGGTTGCGCGTGCGGTTTTCGTTGCTGTCGTTGGGCAGCAGCGGATCGCTGTCGCCGCGCCCTTCAGAGCGGATCGCATGGCCGTCGGCGAGCTGCGACTGCAGCAGCTGGGTCACGGCGCGGGCGCGGGCGAAAGAGAATTCATAGCTGGAGGCGAAGCGGCTGTTATCCACCGGACGATTGTCGGTAAAGACCGACACCAGCACCGTGCCTTTAACGTTCTTCATCGCCGTGGCGACGCGGGCCAGCAGCGCGCGACCCACCGGATTGATGGCGGTGCCCTGTTCGGCGAACAGCTTGTCAGCGGGGATAATCACCTTGCTGCCGAACGCGCCGTCGCTGACTTCGAGCTGACCGGCGGCGATAACGTCGTTGAGGCGCTGGCGCAGATCGAGCAGCGCCTGCGGCGAAGAGGGGCGGCGGCCGACGGTGATCTGCGGCAGCGGCGTCTGATAAATCGCGCGCAGCAGCGGTTCGGCGTCGTTGCCGAGCCGCCAGTTAAGGGCGCTGTAGAGCAGGCAGGCGAGCAGCGCGGCGACGGTGGCGCAGGCCCAGAGCGGGATCATCGGGCGCGAGATGCTGCTGACCAGCGGATGTACCTCGACCAGCGGCCTGGCGCTCTCGCTTTGCGGCTGGCGCGTTTCTTCGATCAGCTTCGCAAGGCGCTTGCGAATGGCGTCGCACTGCACCCGTCCGCTGTCGCTGCCGCGGTAGCGGCCTTCGTAGCCGAGCAGCAGGCAGTAGTGCACCACCTCCAGCAGCCAGAGGTGCTGGGCCGGACTCTGCGAAATGCGCGACAGCAGCTGGAAAAATTTTTCGCCGCCCCAGCTTTCGTTGTGGAAAGTGACCAGCATGCCGTTGCCGGACCAGACGCCGCGCGTGCCCCACGGGGTTTGCGCCGCCGCCTCGTCCAGCGCGCTGCACAGGCAGTAGCGCGCGCCGATAATCATCTCGAACGGCAGCCCGGCCTGTTTGCAGCGCTGCTCGAACTGGCGAATTTCATCGATCAGCGACTGACGCAGGCCGGCGGGGTCGTCGTGCGTGACCGCCTGGCGTAGCTGCACCACGGCGTTCAGCAGCGGCGCCGCAGCCTGAAGTAAAAGATTATCGTTGCCCGAGGCGTTTGCCTCTGCGGCCTGCGATTCTTGTGTCATTAACGGGGATTCTTCCAGACAAGAACAGATCCCTGAGTGGCGAGCTCAGGGATAACAAACTGGCAATATGCGCCGGATTTCATTATCAGTCTAAGATCCAGGTCGCGGTATCGTTGGTGCGACACGCCTTGCTGGCGCCGCCAACATCGACGCAGACCTGCTTATTCTTACCGCGCGGGCGCGGGCGATCGCTGCGCAGCGTCGCGTCGTAGCGGCTGCTCTCTACGCCCGCTTTCAGCGGAACATAGCCGATCAGCGGGCCGTCGGCCTGGTCGGCGATCGCCAGCCAGTGGTTTTCGACGCTGCCCAGCACCTCAAACGGCTTGCCGGTTTCAAGGTAACGTACCACTTTGCCGCCGTAGTCGGGCGTGGTCATCACCGAGGCGGCATAGAGCGCACGCCAGGTCTCATTCACCGGGGTAAATTCGGCAGGCGCGACCACCGCATGACGATGCACTAACTTAACGCCATTGACTTCGCTGGTGACCAGCGTGTCATCAGTGACCGGCGGGGGCGGCGCTTTGCAGCCCGCCAGGGTCAACGTCGCCAGCAGCATTAACGCAAGACTCTTTTTCACCATGTTCCTCGATTTCATCAGAGTAACTGCATAATACGCCGCCATCGTCATCCTGGTGACGACCTGCGCGCTGCATCATGCCTTCACAGCATCAGCTAAAAAAACAGACAAATTACATCAGGATAGTACTGCGACCAGTCTACCTAAGACTTTTGAGATTTCAAACTATTGCGCTGTCGCTAAAGTCATGCTAGCCGGGCAGGCGCGCGGCGCGCAAAAATGCCGAAAAACGTCGCTGGGCAGTTCAGTTAAACCCGTTTAACTAATGAATGACGTAACGCGATGAATTATGAAGCAGCTTATTTTGTCATGGGCCACCAGGAATAGGAAATTATTAAATTTTTTTAATTGCTTCCACTTTCTGCCACGTCGCCAGGCTCGGCTGGACGCCCGCTATTTTCAGAATATCCGGGTGAGGGGGATCGCCTTTTTTTTGTAAAGCGGCATGGCTTTTGCTTCGTACTGTCCAGACAAGGCGACTCTGAGTAAAAGGTGACCCCTATGACCGACGCGCTGGCATACCTCCAGGCATCGCGCGACAGCGACATCGCCAGCCTGCAACGGCTGCTGCACACCGGCCAGCTGATTGCGGCACTGAGCGAGCTGATCCACCAGCTGCAGCGCGAGCGCGGCGCCAGCAATATCTGGATCTGTTCGCAGGGGCGGCTGTTTAGCCAGGAGCGCCTGGCGCGCGAGGGTGAGGTAGGCGAGGCGATCCAGCGCTTTACCCGGGCGCTGCCGCCCGCGGCGGCCCATCCCGGCGACAGCCGCTTCTGCAATTTGATCGCCGCCGCGCTGCAGGCGCTGGCGGCGCTGCCGGGGCTGCGCACGCAGATGCTGGCGGGCGAGCGCGATCAGGCGCAGGCGATGCAGGCGTTCAACGAGGTGATCCGCACCCTGCTGACCCTGGTATTTGAGGCGGCGGATACCGCCAGCCATCCCGATATCTCCCGCGCGCTGATTGCGCTGTTCAGCTTTATGCAGGGCAAAGAGCTGGCAGGGCAGGAGCGCGCCACCGGATCGGCCGGCTTCGCCGCCGGCCGCTTCAGCGAAGAGCAGCGTCAGCGTATGGTGGCGCTGATCGCGGCGCAGGAGCAGAGTTTTGCCACCTTCAGCCAGTTCGCCGACGCCGACGCGCTGGCCCGCTGGCGTCCGCTGGCCTCCGCCAGCCGCGAGGTAGAGCGGCTGCGTCGCATCGCCTGCACCCTCGGCCAGGCGGAAGAGTCAGGCACCCTGCGCTGGTTCTCGCTGCTCAGCGCCCGCATCGATCAGATGAAAACGCTGGAGGATCACCTTACCGCCACGCTGATGACGCGCTGTCGCCAGGCGATTCAGACCGCGCAGAGCGAAGCCGCCCAGCCGGTCCCGGCGGCGGACCAGAGCTTTAGCCTCTATATCGCCGGCGCCGACTGGCTGCCGGAGGATCAGACCCGCCTGCACAGCGACGGGCTGGCGCATCAGCTTGGCCGCTCGGTGCTGTCGCTGGTGCGCGAGCAGGCGCAGCGTCTGCAGCGCCAGGCGGATGAGCTGGCGACCATGCGCGCCACCTTAGAGGAGCGGCGAACTATCGATCAGGCGAAGGCCTGGCTGATGCAGCAGCACGGCTACGACGAGCCGGCGGCGTGGCAGGCGCTGCGCAAAAGCGCCATGAACCAGAATAAACGCATTATTGATATCGCCCAGGCGGTACTGGCGGTGGCCGCGATAGCGCAGCCCCCCGCGCAGCCGTAAGGGGCAGCTACCTCTGCAGAGGTAGATGCACAACCGCTGTGCGCAGGCCGCGTTAACAAAGTGCATCCCTCTGGCCTGGCCGCGCCGGGAGCCGCGGCGCGGCGGGTTCATTAACCTGGCACGCTCCTTGCTGGACTTACAGGGTATTCGCACTTCTTTCGCCAACGGCGGCGAAACAGTGCTTTGGATAAAGGCGTCCATCCGCATGCGCAGGCATGTCGGTCGGACGCCTTTTTTTATTCCCTTTTTTCAGGAAGCGAGCGATGAGCCACTCCTCTTTTTCCGCCTCACGGCGCAAGTTGTTACTCGCCGGCGCCGCTGTCGGCGGCGCATATCTGCTGCCGGGGCTGCGTAACGCCGTCTGGGCCGCCGGTTCCGACGCGCCGGAGAAGGCGAGCCTGCGCGTCGGGTTTATTCCGCTGACCGACTGCGCGCCGGTGGTGATGGCGGCGGTCAAGGGCTTCGATAAAAAGTACGGCCTGACGCTGCAGCCGAGCAAAGAGGCGAGCTGGGCGGCAGTACGCGACAAGCTCACCGCCGGGGAGCTGGACGCCGCCCATGCGCTCTACGGCATGATCTACGGCCTGCAGCTGGGCGTGGCGGGGCCGCAGCACGACATGGCCAACCTGATGACCCTTAACAACAACGGCCAGGCGATTACGCTCTCCAGCCAGCTGAAAGCGCAGGGCGTCACCGACGCCGCCAGCCTGAAGCAGGCGGTCGCGGCGCAGCCAAAAGGCACCTTTAGCTTCGCCCACACCTTTCCAACCAGCACCCACGCGATGTGGCTCTACTACTGGCTCGCCGAGGCGGGCATTCATCCGTTTAACGACGTTCGCACCCTTGTCGTGCCGCCGCCGCAGATGGTGATGAATATGAAGATCGGCAATATGAGCGGCTTCTGCGTCGGCGAGCCGTGGAACCAGCGCGCCATCAGCGACAACATCGGCTTTACCGCCGCGACCTCGCAGCAGATCTGGCCCGATCACCCGGAGAAGATCCTCGCCACCCGCGCCGAGTGGGTGAAAAGCAATCCCAACAGCGCCCGCGCGCTTACCGCCGCGGTGCTGGAGGCGGCGCGCTGGATCGACGCCTCTGACGATAACCGCCGTGAAACCGCGGCGGTGCTGGCGCAGCGCGCCTGGATTAATACCAGAGTCGAGACGCTGGAAGGGCGCATGCTCGGTCAGTACCAGAACGGCCTCGGCAAAAGCTGGCAGGACGCGCATCCGATGCGCTTTTTCCGCGACGGCGCGGTGAGCTTTCCCTGGCTCTCCGACGGCATGTGGTTCCTGACGCAGCTGAAGCGCTGGGGCATGCTCAGCGCCGATCCCGACTATCTGGCGGTGGCGCGCCAGGTTAACCGCATCGATATCTACAAACAGGCGGCCAGCGCCGTCGGCAACGTTGCGCTGCCGCAAAGCGAGCTGCGCAGCAGCACCCTGATGGACGGCAAGGTATGGGACGGCACGCATCCCGCCGCTTACGCCGCCAGCTTCGCCCTGAAACGTTAAGAGAGGCAGAAATGAAAAAAGTCGCGCAGATCAGCGCCCCGGCGGCGGTCGAACCCGGCACCGTTATCACCCTGAATCTGAAACCGAAAAGCGCGGCCCGCCCGGCGCGCCTGCGTCCGCTGATGCAGCGCCTTATTCCGGCGCTGTGCGGCCTGCTGCTGATGCTGCTGGTGTGGCAGATCGCCGCGCTGTGGAGCAGCGGCTTTCCCACGCCCTACGCCACCTGGCAGGCGGCGCTGACGCTGTTCGCCGATCCCTTCTATAACGCCGGACCAAACGATCAGGGCATCGGCTGGAACGTGCTCGCCTCGCTGCAGCGCGTCGCCGTCGGCTTCGGCCTGGCGGCGCTGGTGGGCATTCCCGCTGGCTTTCTGATCGGGCGCTTTACCTTTGTGTCGCGCATGTTCAGCCCGATTATCGCGCTGCTGCGCCCGGTCAGCCCGCTCGCCTGGCTGCCTATCGGCCTGCTGCTGTTTCAGCGCGCCGAACCCGCCTCCAGCTGGACCATTTTTATCTGCTCTGTCTGGCCGATGGTAATCAACACCGCCGAAGGGGTGCAGCGCATCCCACAGGACTACCTCAACGTGGCGCGCGTGCTGCAGCTTTCCGAGTGGACGATCCTGCGCCGCATCCTGTTTCCCGCCGTGCTGCCGGCGGTGCTTACCGGCGTGCGGCTCTCTATCGGCATCGCCTGGCTGGTGATTGTCGCCGCCGAAATGCTTACCGGCGGGCTCGGCATCGGCTTCTGGATCTGGAACGAGTGGAACAACCTTAACGTCGAGAACATCCTCATCGCCATTCTGCTTATCGGCGTGGTGGGCCTGCTGCTGGAGCAGGGGCTGATGCTGCTGGCGCGCCGTTTTAGCTGGGATAAATAAGGAGTCGCTATGTCACCGATTATTCGCGTTCAGCAGGTCAGCCAGCGTTTCACCACGGCGGGCGGCGACTTTCTCGCCCTGGACAACGTCTCGTTCGATATTCACGAAGGGGAAACCCTTAGCCTGATTGGCCACTCCGGCTGCGGCAAATCGACGCTGCTCAACCTGATCGCCGGGCTGAGCGCGCCGAGCAGCGGCGTGCTGCTGTGCGACAACCGCGAAATCGCCGGGCCAGGCCCGGAACGCGCGGTGGTGTTTCAGAACCACTCGCTGCTGCCCTGGCTGACCGCCTGGCAGAACGTCGAGCTGGCGGTGCGCCAGGTCTTTAAGGGACGCATGAGCAAGGCGGAGATGGGCGAGTGGGTGGAGCACAACCTCAATCGCGTGCAGATGAGCCATGCGATGCACAAGCGTCCCGGCGAGATATCGGGCGGCATGAAGCAGCGCGTCGGCATTGCGCGCGCGCTGGCGATGAAGCCGCGCGTGCTGCTGCTCGACGAGCCGTTCGGCGCGCTCGATGCGCTGACGCGCGCCCACTTGCAGGATAGCGTGATGCGCATCCAGCAGGAGCTGAACACCACCATCGTGCTGATCACCCACGACGTCGACGAGGCGGTGCTGCTCTCCGACCGGGTGCTGATGATGACCAACGGCCCGGCGGCGAAAGTGGGCGAGATCCTCGCCGTCGATCTCCCCAGGCCGCGATCGCGGGTGGCGCTGGCGGACGACGCGCGCTATCACCAGCTACGCCAGCAGATCCTGCACTTTCTGTATGAAAAACAGACCGCAGCCTGAGGAGCGGCATATGAAGCAACGGCTGCTGGTGGTGGGCAACGGTATGGCGGGGATGCGCATGGTTGAGTGCCTGCTGCGGCTCGCCCCGGATCGCTACGCCATTACGGTGATCGGGCGTGAGCCGCACGGCAATTATAACCGCGTGCTGCTGTCGCCGGTGCTGGCGGGCGAGACATCCTTTGAAGAAACGCTGATCCACACGCCGGCGTGGTATCAGCAACAGGGCGTCACGCTGCTGGCGGGCGAAACGGTGCAGCGCGTCGACCTTGCGGCGCGGCGGCTGGAAACCGACCGCCGCGTGCTGCAGTGGGATCGGCTGGTGTTCGCCACCGGATCGCGCCCGCGGCTGCCCGCTATACCCGGCGTTGACCGGCCGCAGGTCTGTGGCTTTCGCACCAGGGCGGACGTCGACGCGCTGCTGGCCGGGAAGGGGCCGGTGGTGGTGCTGGGCGGCGGCTTCCTCGGCATTGAGGCCGCCGCCGCGCTGTGCGCCAGGGGGCGCGAGGTCACGCTGCTGCACCCTAAGCGCTGGCTGCTGGATCGCCAGCTGGATGCCCAGGCGGGCGCGCTGCTGGAGGCGCAGCTGCGTTCACGCGGGCTACGGGTAGCGCTTAACAGCGGGCTGGCGGCAGTGACGGAAAGCGGCGTACTGCTCGCCGACGGCCGTGCGCTGCCGGCCGCGCAGGTGGTGATCGCCATCGGTATTGAGCCGGAGATCGCCGTTGCGGCGGCGGCGGGCGTCCCCTGTGGGCGCGGCATCCTGGTGAATCGCCAGCTGCGTAGCGCAGTGCCCGGCGTCTACGCGCTCGGCGAGTGCTGCGAAATCGACGGCGAAACCTTCGGCCTGGCGGCGCCAGGTCAGGCGCAGGCGGCGGTGCTGGCGGCGCAGCTGGCCGGGCAGCCGGCTGCGGATTTTCACCATCAGGAAAGCGGCACCCGCCTCAAGGTCAGCGGCATTTCGCTGTTCAGCTGCGGGGATATTCGCGAGGCGGAGAGCTGCATCAGCTTCGACCCGCTCTCTGGCGACTACCGCCGTCTGTTTTTGCGCGACGGCCGCCTGACAGGGGTGCTGCTCTACGGCGACTGTCGGCAGGCCGCGCCGCTACTGGCAAAGCTGCAGGCGGGCGAACCCGCCGCGCTGCACACCCTTTTTGACACTCCACCCGAATCGCAGCCGCAGGCTGCAGGAAGCCCGATGATGAGTAAACCGGTATTAGCCGTGGTCGGTCACGGCATGGTTAGCCACTATTTCCTCGAACAGCTGGTGGCGCGCGCGCTGCACCAGCGCTATCACATCGTGGTCTACGGCGAAGAGCGGCTGCCCGCCTATGATCGCGTCCATCTCTCATCCTGGTTCGAGGGCAAAAGCGCCGCCGATCTGTCGCTGGTCGGCGAGGATTTCTTTGCGGCGCACGGCATCGAGCTGCGCAGCAGCTGTCGGGTGGTCGCCATCGATCGCCAGCAGCGCAGCCTGCGCGACAGCCGCGGCGACGAGCTGGCGTGGGATAAGCTGGTGCTCGCCACCGGCTCGCGTCCTTTTGTGCCGCCCATTCCCGGCCATGACGACGCCCGCTGCTTCGTCTACCGCACGCTGGACGATCTCGACGCCATCGCCGCCTGCGCGCGCCGCAGCCAGCGCGGGGTGGTGATCGGCGGCGGCCTGCTGGGGCTGGAGGCGGCCAATGCGCTGCGTCAGCTCGGGCTGGAGACCCATGTGGTTGAGTTCGCGCCGCGCCTGATGGGGGTACAGCTCGACGAGGGCGGCGCGCAGATGCTGCGGCGTAAAATCGAGGCGCTCGGCGTGCAGGTACATACTGCGAAGGAGACGCAAACCCTCGCGCGCGAAGCGGACGGCAGCCTGACGCTGCAGTTTGCCGACGGCGAGAGGCTCAACACCGATATGGTGCTCTTTTCGGTGGGCATTCGTCCGCGCGACGAGCTGGCACGGGAGGCGGGGCTGAGCCTGGGGGCGCGCGGCGGCATCGCTATTAACGATCGCTGCCAGACCAGCGACGAGGCGGTGTTTGCCATCGGCGAATGCGCGCTGTGGAACGGGCAGATCTTCGGCCTGGTGGCGCCCGGCTATCAGATGGCGCGGGTGCTGGCCGGGCAGCTCGCCGGCGAGGCCAGCACCTTCAGCGGCGCGGATATGAGCACGAAACTCAAGCTGCTCGGCGTTGAGGTCGCCTCGTTCGGCGACGCGCACGGCCGCACGCCGGGCAGCCAGAGCCTCTACTGGACCGACGAGCCGAAGGGGATTTACAGAAAGATCGTGGTGTGCGGCGAGGGCAAAACCCTGCTGGGGGGCGTGCTGGTGGGAGACAGCAGCGACTACAGCACGCTGCTGCAGATGATGCTTAACCAGATGGCGCTGCCCGCCGCGCCGGAGAGCCTGATCCTGCCCGCACTGGCGGCATCGCCGGGCCGGGCATCGGGCGTGGCGGCCCTGCCGGAAAGCGCGCAGGTCTGCTCCTGCCACAGCGTCAGCAAGGGCGATATCTGCGCCGCGGTGCAGGCGGGCTGCGGCGATATGGCGGCGGTGAAGCAGTGTACCCGCGCGGCCACCGGCTGCGGCGGCTGTTCGGCGCTGGTAAAGCAGGTGATGGAGCACCAGCTGGCGAATCTGGGCGTCGTGGTAAAAAAAGATATCTGCGAGCACTTCCCCTGGTCACGCCAGGAGCTTTATCACCTGATGCGCGTCGGCGAGCTGAAAAGCTGGGAGGCGCTGCTGGCGGCGCACGGGCGCGGCCACGGCTGCGAGGTGTGCAAACCGCTGGCGGCGTCGCTGCTCGCCTCCTGCTGGAACGACTACCTGCTGAAGCCGGCGCACCTGCCGCTGCAGGAGACCAACGATCGCTATTTCGCCAATATCCAGAAAGATGGCAGCTACTCGGTGGTGCCGCGCGTGGCGGGCGGTGAGATCACCCCGCAGGGGCTGATCGCCATCGGCGAGGTGGCGGCGCGCTACGATCTCTACACCAAAATTACGGGCGGCCAGCGTATCGATCTTTTCGGCGCGCGGCTCGATCAGCTGCCCGCTATCTGGGAGGCGCTGCTGGCAGCAGGCTTTGAGACCGGCCACGCCTACGGCAAATCGCTGCGCACGGTGAAGTCCTGCGTCGGCTCCAGCTGGTGCCGCTACGGCGTGCAGGATTCGACCGCCTTCGCCATCGCGCTGGAGCACCGCTACAAAGGGCTGCGCGCGCCGCACAAGATCAAAATGGCGGTGTCGGGCTGCACCCGCGAGTGCGCCGAGGCGCAGAGCAAAGATATCGGCGTTATCGCCACCGAGAAAGGCTGGAATCTCTACGTCTGCGGCAACGGCGGCATGAAGCCGCGCCACGCCGATCTCTTCGCCAGCGACCTCGACGACGAAACGCTGATCCGCTACGTCGACCGCATCCTGATGTTCTACGTGCGCACCGCCGACCGGCTGCAGCGCACCAGCGTCTGGATGGATAACCTTGAAGGGGGGCTTGACTACCTGCGCCAGGTGGTAATCGAGGATAGCCTCGACATTGCGGCGACGCTGGAGGCGGAGATGCAGCGCGTGGTCGACAGCTACCAGTGCGAATGGCGAACCACGCTGGCGGATCCCTCGCGGCGCGCGCTCTTTACCACCGCCGTTAACGGCGACGGGCCGGACGAGGCGCCGCCTTACCATCGGGTGCGCGACCAGCGTCAGCCCGCAACGCAGGCGCGCATCCCGCTGCGCGAGCTGCCCGCCGAGCCCTGGAGCGCGCTGTGCGATCTTGCGGCGGTGCCGCCGCAGGCGGGCATCGGCGCGCGTCTCGGCAGCGAGCGCATTGCGCTGTTCCGCTTCGGCGACGCCCTCTATGCGCTGGAGGATCGCGAGCCGGGCAGCGAGGTCAGCGTGCTGTCGCGCGGCATCCTCGGCGACGTGGCGGGGGAGCCGGTGGTGATCTCGCCGCTCTATAAACAGCGCGTGCGGCTGCGCGACGGGCAGAGCCTCGACGATCCACAGCAGCGGCTGCGCTGCTGGCCGGTGAAGCTGGAAGCGGGGCAGATCTGGGTGGCGAACCGGCCGCTGAACCTGATGGCGGAAGCCTCATGAAGAGCACCTGTCCCTACTGCGGCGTCGGCTGCGGCGTCAGCGTGAGCGCCAGCAGCGTCGTCACCGGCGACCCCAGCCATCCGGCCAGCCACGGTCGCCTGTGCGTGAAAGGCGCGGCGCTGGGCGACACCCTGCATGCCAGCGGGCGGCTG
This sequence comes from Pantoea agglomerans, assembly GCF_020149765.1. NCBI lineage: Bacteria > Pseudomonadati > Pseudomonadota > Gammaproteobacteria > Enterobacterales > Erwiniaceae > Pantoea > Pantoea agglomerans. Next base: position 2,264,066 of record NZ_CP083809.1, on the reverse strand, counting down.
TTGCGGGCGCGGGTCGACGGCGAACCGGTGGCGCTGGAGAGGGCGCTGGAGAGTGCCGCCGCGCGACTGCGCGCCATTATTGACCGGCACGGCCCGGAGGCGGTGGCGATCTACGCCTCCGGCCAGCTGCTCACCGAGGACTATTACGTCGCCAATAAGCTGATGAAGGGATATATCGGCGCGGCCAATATCGATACCAATTCGCGGCTCTGCATGGCCTCGGCGGTGGTGGGCTACAAGCGCGCCTTTGGCGCCGACGCGGTGCCCTGCTGCTATGCCGATTTCGCCGAGGCGGATCTGGTAGTGCTGGTGGGGTCCAACGCCGCCTGGACGCATCCGGTGGCTTATCAGCAGCTGGTGCAGGCGAAGCAGCAGCGCCCGGCGATGCGGGTGGTGGTGATCGATCCGCGCCGCACCGCGAGCACCGATCTGGCGGATCTGCATCTGCCGCTGCGGCCGGGCAGCGACGGCGCGCTGTACGCTGGCCTGCTCAACTGGCTGGCGCAGCATAGCGGCATCGACAGCAGCATGCTGCCCCACCTGAACGGCGTAGAGGAGACGCTGGCGGCGGCGCAGCCCTGGACGCTGGCGCGCACGGCGGCGGCCTGCGAGCTGGATAGCGATCTGCTGACGCAGTTCTACCAGCTCTTTAGCGGCAGCGATCGCGTACTGACGCTCTGGTGCATGGGCATTAACCAGTCGGTCGCCGGCAGCGACCATAATAACGCCATTCTTAACGTCCATCTGCTGAGCGGCAAGCTGGGCCGCGCGGGCTGCGGCCCCTTTTCGCTGACCGGGCAGCCTAACGCCATGGGCGGACGCGAAGTGGGCGGACTGGCGAACCAGCTGGCGGCGCATATGGGCTTCAGCGACGCCGAGTGCGACCGGCTGCAGCGCTTCTGGCGCAGCCCGACGGTGGCGCGGCGGCCCGGCCTTACCGCCGTGGCGCTGTTCGAGGCGGTGGCGCGCGGCGAGGTAAAGGCGGTGTGGATCCTCGGCACCAATCCGGCGGCGTCAATGCCGGAAGGCAACCGCGTGGCGCAGGCGCTGGCGAGCTGTCCGCTGGTGATCGTCTCCGACGTGATGGCGCAGACCGACACCACGGCGTTCGCCGATATTCTGCTGCCCGCGCTCGGCTGGGGCGAAAAAAACGGCACCGTTACCAACTCCGAGCGGCGCATCTCGCGCCAGCGCGCCTTTGTGCCGCCGCCCGGCGAGGCGAAGCCAGACTGGTGGCTGCTGGCGCAGGTGGCGCAGCGGCTCGGCTTTGGCGACGCCTTCGCCTGGCAGCATCCGGCGGAGATTTTTCGCGAGCACGCTGCGCTCTCCGGCTTTGAAAACCAGGGCCAGCGCGCTTTCGACATCAGCGCCCTGGCGCAGCTCAGCGATGAGAGCTGGGATCGGCTGAAGCCGGTACAGTGGCCGGTCAACGCGCGCTTTCCCCACGGCTGTGCCCGGCTGTTTGGCGATCGCCGCTTTTTCCATGCCGACGGCAAGGCGCGGCTGCTGCCCTGCGCCGCGCCGCTGGCGCTGGCGGCTGACGAAGCCTGTCCGCTGCTGATGAACAGCGGACGCATCCGCGATCAGTGGCACACCATGACGCGCACTGGCGCGGTGCCGCGTCTGATGCAGCATATCGACGAGCCCTATATCGCGCTGCATCCGGTGACGGCGCAGCGCTGGGGCCTCGCCGACGGCGACCTGGCGCGGGTGCAGTCGATGCGCGGCTGGATGGTGGCGCGGGTGCGGATCGACAGCGGCATGCGGCCTGACGAGCTGTTTGCGCCGATGCACTGGAACCGCCAGTTCGCCCTGCAGAGCAGCGTCGGCGCGCTGGTGACGGCCCGCTGCTGTCCCGCGTCGGGCCAGCCGGCGCTGAAGCAGACGGCGGTGCGTCTCCAGCCGCTGCGCACCGACTGGCAGGGCTGGCTGTGGCAGCGCGATATCCACCCACCTGCCGGGCTGCGCTACTGGGCACGCGCGCCGCAGGCAGGCGCGCAGCGGCTGACGCTGGCGGGCGATGGTGCCGCCAGCGACTGGGCGCAGGCGCAGCTGGCGACGCAGAACATGCAGCTGCAGCAGGCGACGGGTGCTGCGGGTGAGTACCGGCTGCTGGCGTGGCGCGAAGGCGAGCTGCAGCTGGCGTTCTACGCCGCGCCGCGTCTGCCGACGCTTGACCAGGGGCTGATTAGCGCTGCTTTCTGCGCGCCGCCCGCCGACGCCGCCGGACGCTTTGCGCTGCTGGCGGGCTGCAGCGCACAGGGCAACGACGCGGGGCGCATCATCTGCAGCTGTTTCGGCGTCGGCGAAACGGCGATCCGCCGGGCGATAGAGGAGGGCAGCGACTCGCCTGCGGCGCTGGGGGCCGCGCTGAAGTGCGGCACCAACTGCGGCTCCTGCATTCCTGAACTTAAACAACTGCTACTCACGCCTGCAACGGCGTAACGGAGAGGCCTGTGACCCACGCAATTGATTCACTGAACAAACTGCTGTCCACCGGCGACCGGGAGGGCCGCGTCTGGCTGGTTGGCGCAGGCCCGGGCGACGTTGAGCTACTGACGGTCAAAGCGCTGCGGCTGCTGCATCAGGCGGAGGTGGTGGTGTATGACCGGCTGGTGAGCGAAGCGGTCATGGCGGAGGTGCCGGCCTCGGCGCTCTGCATCGACGTTGGCAAGCAGCCCGGCCGCCACGGCCTGAAGCAGGGCGAGATCAACCAGCTGCTGGCGGATCTGGCGCGCGGCGGCCGCGAGGTGGTGCGGCTGAAGGGTGGCGATCCCTTTATTTTCGGGCGCGGCGGCGAAGAGCTGGCGTTTCTGCAGCAGGCGCAGGTGCGCTGCGAGGTGGTGCCAGGGATAACCGCCGCCGTGGGCTGCGCCGCCGCCAGCAACATTCCGCTGACGCACCGCGACTGCGCGCAGTCGCTGCGCCTTATCACCGGCCACGGCAGGCTGGGCGAGCCGCAGCTGGCGGATCGCAGCTATGGCGACCCGCGCGAAACCCTGGTGTTCTATATGGGGCTGCGCTGGAGCGCCTCGATCGCCGCCCAGCTGCAGGCGCAGGGCCGCGCAGGGGAGACGCCGGTGGCGATCGTCGAGAACGGCACGCGCGCGGATCAGCGGGTGCTGATCACGTCGCTGGCCGGGCTGGCGCAGACGGTGGCGCAGCAGCAGCCGGTTTCACCCTCGCTGCTGATCGTTGGTGAGGTGGTGCGCTACGCGACGGCGGCGCAGCAGGCCGCCGCCGCGCAGGCTTAAACCGCACGCCGCTGCGCCTGCGGCAGCGAGGCTACCAGCACGTTAACGCCGAGCGCCTCAAAGGCGGCAATCTGCGCCGCGCTGATGCCGTCATCGGTGATCAGATAGTGAATATGGCTCCAGTCGCAGGGCAGCGCGAACATCGACACCTTGTCGATTTTGCTTGAGTCCGCCACCACATAAACCGTGCTGGCGGAGTTGATCATCGCCATCTTCACCTTGATATCGGTTTCGCTGGGAAAGCTGAGGCCGAGGCGCGGTGAGATGCAGGCGGTGGCGAGAAACAGCTTCTGCGCCAGCACGTTTTCAAAGAAGCTCGCCGCCTTTTCGCCGGAGGTAGAGAGCGTCGGGAATTTAAAGGTGCCTCCGGTAAGCAGAATGTTGATGCCCGGCTCGCCGCCCAGCTTGAGGGCGATATTCACTGCCGTGGTCACCACCGACAGGCGGCGGATATGACCGATCGCCTCGGCGATGGCGGTGGTGGTGGTGCCCGAATCGAAAATCACCGTGTCGCCGTTTTCGATATGCTGCGCCGCCAGCCGGCCAATCGCCTCTTTTTCCTCCAGATGGGTCTGCCGCTCCAGCAGCAGCGCGCCGGTGTTCTGCTTGCCGGTCATCAGGGTCGCGCCGCCGTGATAGCGCTGCACAAGGCCCTGCTTTTGCAGCATTCTCAGGTCGGTGCGGATGGTCGCCTCCGTCAGGCCGAACGCCTCCGTCAGCGCCTTTACCGTCACCGTGCCGTCTTCGCGGATCATCTCCAGAATCTTTTCGCGGCGCTGCTGCATATCGGCAAGCTGCTCACTTTTGCTTTTCAATCGAAACGCTCCCTCTTCTCAATCACGGTTATATCCGGCGAACTGATGCCTGTCGCTGAGTTTACCCCGCACTTTTGGCGAATGCGAGGTAGCCTGCTGCGCCATTTGTTTTCGAACGAAAATGTATTTCGCCCATCTCTTTGAAAGTGCAGGGTTCGCTTAGCGCCTTTATCCATGCCTGTTAGCGGCTGTTTACGCTATATCACGGGAAAACAAGGGGATAAAAATAATTTCTGTCAGGTGTATGAAATTTGATCTCACCCACATACCATTGCGTTTCGATAGCTTATATTTTTGTTCGAAAATCAATTATCCCGTAAGCCCGGAAAAAATCCGTTTTTAACTGGAGCGGCCGCCGGCAACGATACAAGTGAGGAACAGATGAGCAGCGAATATGACGTAAATCTGCGCTACGGCGTCGACAGCACGATGGATCTTGGCGGCAAGGTGGCGGTGGTGACCGGCGGGCTTGGCGGCATCGCCATGGCGAGCAACGAGATGCTGCTGGCGAAAGGGGCGCGGCTGGCGCTGCTCTATCCTCCTTTCGAAGCGGACAAGGTCGCCAGCCTGCGCGACGCCTTCGACGCCGACAGCGTGCAGTTTGTGCAGTGCGACGTCACCGATCCTGGCTCGGTGGAGAGGGCGTTTAACGAGGTGGCGCAGCACTATGGCCAGATCGATATTCTGGTTAACTGCGCTGGCTACGTGATGCTGCAGCCGGTGCTGGAAACCGATTTTGCCGAATGGCAGAAGCAGATTGCCGTCAACCTGACCGGGCCGTTTCTCTGCGCCCAGGCGGCGGGACGGCGGATGATCGCCGCAGGCAACGGCGGCAAGATTATCAATATCGCCTCGCAGGCCGCCTCCATCGCCATCGACAACCACGTCGCCTACACCTCCGCGAAGGCGGGGCTGCTCGGCATGACCAAAGTGATGGCGAAGGAGTTCGCACCGCACCGCATCAACGTCAATACCCTGTCGCCCACCGTGGTGCTGACGCCGATGGGCGAAAAGGCCTGGCGCGGCGAAAAGGGCGAACAGATGAAAAAGCTGATCCCCTTAGGCCGCTTCGCCTATACCGACGAAATCGCCGCCGCCGTGCTCTTTTTCGCCAGCAACGGCAGCGACATGATTACCGGCGCCGATCTGATGATCGATGGCGGTTTCACTATCTGGTAATGCAGCACCAGCCTGACGCCTCACCACCCTATAAACAGAAGAGAGAATATCGCCATGAAAATCCGCTCCCTGCTGTGCAGCGCTATCGCCGCCGGCCTCTTCTCCAGCGCCGGCTTCGCGGCAGAGAAAGGCACCATTATGATCCTCGTTAACTCGCTGGATAACCCCTATTACGCCTCGGAAGCCAAAGGCGCCAACCTCAAGGCGCAAGCGCTGGGCTACAAAACCTCGGTGCTGTCGCACGGCGAAGATGTGAAGAAGCAGAGCGAGCTGATCGACGCTGCCATCGGCAAAAAAGTGCAGGGCATCATTCTCGATAACGCCGACTCCACCGCCAGCGTCGCGGCGATTAAAAAGGCCAAAGACGCCGGTATTCCGGTGGTGCTGATCAACCGTGAAATCCCGGTGGACGACGTGGCGCTGGAGCAGATCACCCATAACAACTTCCAGGCCGGTTCCGACGTGGCCACCGTGTTCGTCGAGAAGATGGGCGAGAAGGGCAAATATGCCGAGCTGACCTGTAACCTGGCTGACAACAACTGCGTAACGCGATCGAAATCCTTCCATCAGGTGCTGGACCAGTATCCCGATATGCAGAGCGTGGCGCGCCAGGATGCGAAAGGTACCCTGATCGACGGCAAGCGCATTATGGACAGCATTCTGCAGGCGCATCCCGATGTGAAAGGGGTGATCTGCGGCAACGGGCCGGTGGCGCTGGGCGCCATCGCCGCCCTGAAGGCGGCGGGCCGCGACGACGTGACCGTGGTGGGCATCGACGGCAGCAACGACGAGCGCGATGCGGTGAAGGCGGGCACGCTGAAAGCCACGGTGATGCTGCAGGCGCAGGCGATCGCCGCGCAGGGCGTCACCGATCTGGATAACTTTATTCAGAAGGGCGTTAAGCCGGCGAAGCAGCGCGTGATGTTCCGCGGCATCCTGATTACGCCGGACAACGCCAGCGGCGTGCAGGACTTCAACTTTAAGTCGTAACCCCTCGCAGCGGCGCCCGTTGCAGACGGGCGTCAGGAGAACCCCATGGAAAGACGACTCTGGCTTCTGCTTCCTCTGGTTGTGCTCAGCGGGTGCCGCATTGTGTCGCAGCAGGAGCTGGCGGATCTGAAAAATCCGCCTAATCCGAAGATGGCCAATATCGACCGGACCTGGCGCGAACAGCTGGTGCCACAGGTGCAGCGCGACGCGAAACCGGCAGACGAACTGCTGAAGGCGCTGCAGGCGGCGAAAGATTTCGACAGCGCCTGCAGCACGCTGGGCTACCGCAGCCAGGCGGAGAACCCCTGCGTGTTCAGCGTCAGCCTCAGCGGCGAGGTAACGGCGGTCAATACCACCTCGCGCAGCGGCCGTATGACGGTGAAACAGGCTTCTGGCACCACCGTCACGGTGCAAACCGGGCCGATTATTCCCGGCACCGCGCTGCGCGACGCCTATAAAGGGGCGAGCTATCAGGACTTTAACGACCAGGTGCTGTTTGGCGACTACGGCCGCGCCATCAATCAGCAGGCCTCCAGCATGATGACCGCCTTTAAGCCGAAAGTGGGCGACAAGGTGCAGCTGACGGGCGTATTCAGCAGCTGGGATGTACCGCAGCAGATCCCGAACGTGACGCCTGTCGCCATCGCGCGGCAGTAAGGAGCGGCTATGCAGCATTCACAAGCAGAGGCGGCCAGCGAGGTGATTATCGAGACGCGCGGCCTGTCGCGCATCTATCCCGGCGTCACCGCCCTCGATCAGGTCAACTACCGCGTCTATCGCAATAAGGTCAACGTGCTGATCGGCGAAAACGGCGCGGGCAAATCCACCATGATGAAGATGCTGGCGGGGGTTGAGACCCCCTCCAGCGGCGAAATCCTGCTCGACGGCCAGCCGGTATCGCTCTCCTCGACGCAGCAGGCGGAAAAACAGGGCATCAGCATTATCTTTCAGGAGCTGAACCTTTTTCCCAATATGAACGTGATGGACAACATCTTTATCGCCAACGAGTTCTTTCAGCGCGGGGTGATTAACGAAAAGTATCAGTATGCGCTGGCGAAGTCGCTGCTGGAGCGGCTGGAGCTGGATGTGGATCCCTGGGCGCCGCTGGGCGAGCTGGGTATTGGCCATCAGCAGCTGGTGGAGATTGCGCGGGCGCTTTCCAAAGATACGCGGGTGCTGATTATGGATGAGCCGACCAGCGCGCTCAGCCAGTCAGAGGTCAGGGTGCTGTTCAACGTCATCGAGCAGCTGAAGCGGCGCGGCGTCACCATTATCTATATCTCGCACCGGCTGGAGGAGCTGATGGAGATTGGCGATCACATCACCATTTTCCGCGACGGCCGCTTTATCAGCGAGCGCGAGGTGCGCGATGCCAGCGTGCCCTGGATTATCGAACAGATGGTCGGCGACAAGAAAAAGCATTTTGACTATCAGGCGGCGCCGCAGGGCGAAACCGTGCTGGAGGTGGAGGGGCTGACCGCCCTGCATCAGAACGGCGGCTACCGGCTTAACGACGTCAGCTTCTCGCTGCGCAAAGGGGAAGTGATCGGCATCTACGGCCTGCTGGGGGCCGGGCGCACCGAGCTGTTCAAGGGGCTGATCGGCCTGATGGCGTGCCAGTCGGGCAGGGTGCGGCTGGCGGGCAGCGCGCTGGAGCGCAGCAGCTTTCAGCAGCGGCTAAAGCGCGGCATTACGCTGGTGCCGGAGGATCGCCAGGGCGAAGGCGTGGTGCAGCTGATGTCGATCGCCGCCAATATGACGCTCACCGACCTCAGCCTGCGCGGCTTCCGCCGCGCGCTGCGTCTGCTGCACCCGGCAAAAGAGAAGCGGCGCGTCGACGAGATGATCCAGCATCTGGCGATTAAGGTCAGCGATCCCGAGCTGCCGATCACCTCGCTGAGCGGCGGCAACCAGCAGAAGGTGGTGCTGGGCAAGGCGCTGATGACCGGGCCGCAGGTGGTGCTGCTGGATGAGCCGACGCGCGGCATCGACGTCGGCGCGAAAACTGACGTCTATCACCTGATCGGCACGCTGGCGCAGCAGGGACTGGCGGTGATGTTCTCCTCATCCGAACTGGACGAGGTAATGGCGCTGGCGGACCGCGTGCTGGTGATGGCCGACGGGCGTATCACCGCCGATTTACCCCGCGCCGACGCGACGCGCGAGAAACTGATTACGGCCTCGACGCCGCATGACTAAGCCGCCGGTTTACCGGGCATGACGGGCGAGTCCGATCGCCCGCAGGAGAGATGATGAACCAAAAATACCTGCTCTATATGTACCTGCTGAAGGCGCGCACCTTTATCGCGCTGCTGATCGTTATCGGCTTTTTCAGCGTGATGGTGCCCAACTTTCTCACGCCGTCAAACCTGCTGATTATGACCCAGCACGTCGCCATTACCGGGCTGCTGGCGATCGGCATGACGCTGGTGATCCTTACCGGCGGCATCGATCTCTCGGTGGGCGCGGTGGCGGGCATCTGCGGCATGGTGGCGGGGGCGCTGCTCACCAGCGGCGTGCCGCTGTGGCACGGCAATACCCTGTTCCTTAACGTGCCGGAGGTGATCCTCACTGTGGCGCTGTTTGGCGTGCTGATCGGGCTGATCAACGGCGCGGTAATTACCCGGCTGGGCGTCGCGCCCTTTATCTGCACTCTCGGCATGATGTACGTGGCGCGTGGCGCGGCGCTGCTGTTTAACGACGGCAGCACCTACGCCAACCTGGTGGGCCTGCCGGCGCTCGGCAATACCGGCTTCGCCTTTCTCGGCTCCGGCACCCTGCTTGGCGTCTATCTGCCAATCTGGCTGATGGTGGGCTTTCTGCTGCTCGGCCTCTATCTGACGCGCAAAACGCCGCTGGGACGCTATATCTACGCCACCGGCGGCAATGAGTCGGCCGCGCGGCTGGCGGGGGTGCCGATCGTAAAGGTGAAGATTTTCGTCTACGCCTTCTCTGGCCTCTGCGCCGGGCTGGTGGGGCTGGTGGTAGCGTCGCAGCTGCAAACCGCTCATCCCATGACCGGCAATATGTTTGAGATGGACGCCATCGGCGCCACGGTGCTGGGCGGTACGGCGCTGGCAGGCGGTCGCGGGCGCGTATCCGGCTCGATTATCGGCGCGTTCGTGATCGTCTTCCTCGCCGACGGCATGGTGATGATGGGCGTCAGCGACTTCTGGCAGATGGTGATCAAGGGGCTGGTGATCGTTACCGCCGTGGTGATCGACCAGTTCCAGCAGCGGTTGCAAAGCAAAGTGGTGCTGCTGCGTCGCCATGAAAAAAAGCAGCAGTCGACATCGGTATCTGAAGTCAGTCATGGATAAGGGGAGGGCAATATGACGCGTAATTTCCAGGGACAAACCGTGGTGATCACCGGCGCCTGCCGCGGCATTGGGGAAGGCATCGCGGCGCGCTTCGCGCGCGACGGCGCAAATCTGGTGATGGTTTCCAACGCCGAGCGGGTGTTTAGCACCGCCGAGGCGCTGAAGCAGGCGTACGGCAGCGATATTCTGGCGCTGCAGGTGGACGTTACCGACGAAGCCGCGGTTCAGCAGCTCTATCAGCAGGCGTCCGACCGCTTTGGCCGCATCGACGTGTCGATCCAGAATGCGGGCGTCATCACCATCGACCGCTTCGACGCCATGCCGAAAGCGGATTTTGACAAGGTGCTGGCGGTGAACACCACCGGCGTCTGGCTCTGCTGCCGCGAGGCGGCGAAGTATATGGTGCGGCAGAACGGCGGCAGCCTGATCAATACCTCATCGGGTCAGGGGCGGCAGGGGTTTATCTACACGCCGCACTACGCGGCGAGCAAGATGGGGGTGATCGGCATTACCCAGAGCCTGGCGCTGGAGCTTGCGCCCTGGCATATCACCGTCAACGCCTTCTGTCCCGGCATTATCGAAAGCGAGATGTGGGACTACAACGATCGCGTCTGGGGCGAGATCCTCAGCAGCGAGCAGAAAACCTATGGCAAGGGCGAGCTGATGGCGGAGTGGGTAGAGAATATTCCGCTGAAGCGCGCTGGCCAGCCGGAAGATGTCGCCGGGCTGGTGGCCTTTCTCGCCTCTGACGACGCGCGCTACATTACCGGCCAGACCATCAACGTCGATGGCGGGCTAATCTTCTCCTGACGGCGATTACAGGCTGGATAAATCTGAGTTTATCCAGCTTTTCCCCTGGTTTACCCGCTTTTCCCCGCCTTTCTCTGCAAATTCATCATGATGTGTTAAAGTAGACTTAGTCCATTTTGTGAGACAGGTCTCGTTAATTAGCCGAAAAATCCGATAAGACGCTATGTTTTTTCATCGCTTTGCCCGCTTGTTTTTTGCCTCTTCGCCTCTCGCCGTGGCGATCCTTTCCGCTGTGCCTGCTGCTCAGGCTTTCACCTCTTCCGCCTCGGTAGCGGAGACGCCCTTCGAGGACCCGGCGCGCTTTAACCAGCAGCTGGCGGCGCTGCCGTCGCTGGGCAACGCGCAGAACGACGACGAGTGGAATAAGCGGCTCGCCGCTATCGCCAAAGATATCGGCGAAGCGAGCCAGAACGGCGACAGCGATACCAGTTTCGGCCAGCAGGCGGGCGTCTGGGCCTTTAACCATTTCCGCGACGAGGTGGCGAGCCGCGTTGAGAGCGAAGGGCAGTCGCTGCTCTCGCCCTACGGCAACGCCCAGCTCGATCTGATGGTGGATATGCAGGGCAACTTTACCGGCACCGGCGGCGATCTCTTCAGCGCGCTGGCGGACGAGCGCAGCTATCTTACCTTTAGCCAGGTCGGGGTGCGCGATACCAGCGACGGGCTGGTGGGCAACGTCGGGCTGGGCCAGCGCTGGGTGACGCCGAACTGGCTGCTAGGCTATAACGCCTTTCTCGATCGCAGCTTTGATATCGGCCAGCAGCGCGCCTCGCTCGGCACCGAAGCCTGGAATGAGAATCTGCGCTTCTCCGCCAACTACTATCACCCGCTGGACGGCTGGAAGAACAGCGGCGAAACCCAGCAGCAGCGCATGGCGCGCGGCTATGACATCACCACCCAGAGCTATCTGCCATTCTATCGCCAGCTCGGCGTTTCCCTGAGCTGGGAGCAATATTTTGGTGACAACGTCGATCTGTTTCACAGCGGCAACCGCTATCATAATCCCTACGCGCTGTCGCTTGGTCTCTCCTATACGCCGGTGCCGCTGGTAACCCTTTCAGCCAGCCACAAAACAAGCAGCGCGGGCGAAACGCAGGATCAGCTGGGACTGAAGCTTAACTATCGCTTCGGCGTGGCGCTGAGCAAGCAGCTGGAGCCAGGCAACGTCGCCGAGGCGCGTTCGCTGCGCGGCAGCCGCTACGATCGCGTCACCCGTTCCGACACGCCGGTGCTCAATTTCCGCCAGCGCAAAACCCTGTCGGTGTTTCTCGCCACGCCGCCGTGGCAGCTGACGCCGGGCGAAAGCCTGCCGCTGAAGCTGCAGATCCGCCACAGCAACCCGATCAAGGCGGTGAGCTGGCAGGGCGATACCCAGGCGCTGAGCCTGACGCCGCCGGCGGATAACAGCCAGCCGCAGGGCTGGAGCCTGATTGTGCCCGCCTGGGACGACTCGCCGGGTGCCAGCAACGAGTATCATCTGTCGGTGACGCTGGAGGATGATAAGCAGCAGCGCGTTACCTCGAACTGGATCACCCTGACGGTGCAGCCGCCGATGCAGGCCGATGCCGCGCAGGGGTCAGATCGCTTCGATATTATGGCACCCTGACAGCAGGGGCGGGGTCAGGATTAAATTGTGACAATTGTCACAATTTATCGCTGGTCAGCCGGCCGGGAAAGTCGCAGAATCGCCGCAAAATCCCTTGTCACCTGCTTATCATGATCGTTCGTCCCCATCGCCACTGGTTCGTTCGTTTGTTCGCCTGGCACGGCTCCGTGCTGCCTGATATTTCGTTTCGTTTATTGCTCAATTTGCTGATGTCGCTGCTCGCGCTCGCGCTGCTCAACTGGTATGAGACGCTGGGCATTAAGCTGACGCTGGCGCCATTCAGCCTGCTCGGTGTCTCTATCGCGGTGTTTCTCGGCTTCCGCAACAGCGTCTGCTTTGCCCGCTTCAGCGAGGCGCGCCATTTTTTTGGCGCGCTGCTTATCGCCTGCCGCACCCTGCAGCGTCAGGTGCTGGCGCTCTTTCCTGAGGATGCGCCGCGTATTCAGGCGCTGCTGCTCGCCTTCTGCTACAGCCTGAAGCATCAGCTGCGCCGCAGCGACGCGCGCGCCGATCTGCAGCGGCTGCTGGGCGAAGATGCCGAGTGGGTGCTGTCGCGCCGCTCGCCAACCAATATGCTGCACCTTCAGCTGTCGCACTGGCTGGCAGATCAGCGTCGTCAGGGGAAAATCAGCGACCTGGTGTGGGGCAATATCGACGAAAGCCTGAATCAGCTGGCGGCGGTGCTCGGCGGCTGCGAGCGGCTGGCGAGCATGCCGGTGCCCTTCGCCTATGGGCTGCTGCTGCACCGCACCGTCTATCTCTTCTGCACGCTGCTGCCGTTCGCGCTGGCGCCCGATCTGCACTATATGACGCCGCTGGTATCGATGTTTATCGCCTACACCTTTTTGTCGCTCGATACGCTGGCGGAAGAGCTGGAGATGCCTTTCGGCTATCAAAACAACCATCTGCCGATGGATGCGATTTGCACCAATATCGAGATCAGCCTGCGGGAAATGGCCGGGGAAGAGGAGACGCTGCCGACGCCGCTGCGCCCGGACGCTTACTACCGGTTAACCTAGCACTGGCGGCGCGCAGAGCTCAGCAGACAGCAAAGAAAAAGGCCGCCTGCGCGGCCCTGCGCGCCCGGCTGACACAGACCGGGCGCAGCCTGAGGGTAAAGCCGATCAGAACTGGTAGATCAGGCCAACGGCGGTGATATCGTCGGTCTTCAGACCGAGCGGGTTATTGTCGTCGAGCAGGTTGATCTTGTACTCCACGTAGGTGGACATGTTCTTGTTGAAGTAGTAGGTGGTGCCCACTGAAACATATTTGACGATGTCGGCGTCGCCAATGTTCTCGATCTCTTTGCCCTTCGAGGAGACGTAGCCAATCGACGGACGCAGGCCGTTCAGGAACTGATACTGCGCCACCGCTTCGAAGTTCTGCGCTTTGTTGGCAAAGCCGCCGCTGATCGGCGTGGCGTTCAGGGTTTCGCCATACATCGCCGCCAGATAGATCTGGTTGGCGTCATATTTCACCGCCGTCGCCCAGTTTTGCGCCTTGTCGCCGTCGCCGCGCGCCGCCGCGTTTTGCGTCTCGGTGCGGTCGAGGCTGGCGAATGCGCCGGTGAAGCTCAGGCCGAAATCGAAGGCGTAGCTGGCGGAAAGAGCGTAGCCGTCGCCGTTGGAGCGGCGCACGCCGTCGGTGTTGCCGGCGCGATCGTTTTTGCCTTCATACTGCGCCGCCAGGTTCAGCCCCTTGACCAGGCCGAAGAAATCTTTATTGCGCCAGGTGAGCAGGCCGGTAGAGCGTCCCGCCAGGAAGGCGTCGGTATAGCCTGAATCACCGCCGAAGAAGGGCAGCATATCGGTATAGGCGAGCGCGTCGTAAACCAGACCGTAATTGCGGCCGTAGTCCAGCGAACCGGCGTTGCCAAACTTCAGACCGGCATAGCCGAGACGGGTGCGGTTGCCGTTCTGCGCATCGCTGCCTTCCGAATTGCGCAGGCTGTACTGATACTGCCAGAAGCCATAGCCGGTAAGCTGGTCGGTGATTTTGGTTTCGCCCTTAAAGCCCAGGCGGGTGTAGGAAGAGGTATCGCCGTCGTTACTGCTGTCGCTGGAAAAGAGGTGCGAGACGTTAATTTTTCCCACTAAGTCGAGTTTATTGCCATCTTTATTATAAATTTCCGCTGCCTGACCGGCAGATATTCCGAGCAGAGACGACACCACTGCCGCCGCTAAAGCGCGCTTCATCATTTATATTTACCCTGTCTTTGTAAGTTATTATTCCCCCGTTATCTGGGGTGAAAGGAAAATGACACAAAAGGATAAATTGACCTAGTGTAATAAGTGTAACTAAATTTTTCTGATGCGATTTTGATATTTTGACTGTCTGTTTTTTGTTCTTTTCAGGCTGGCAGGAATTAATTTCTGGTCGAATTACAAAAGGAGAGTTCTTTTGTTATTTATATGATTTTAAACTGTTTTTATTCATTTTTCGACGACCTGCTTACGTACACCTACGGCGCGCTGATTAGCCAGCTAATCCCAAATAAAAATTAAGCTTCGCCGGAAAAGTGCAAATAGAGGGTTGAAGGTAAATCTCTAATAATTAGCTTGCTTACATATTTCCCTGCTATCATTTATTCTTATTTCTGCATTAATAATAACGTCAGCAATAATTATTGTATCTCTCATGATTTAATTATCAGCAGCAGCCTAATAAATAACCGTTGTTATTTGCGCTCACTACTATTTCCTTAGTCTCCCCAGGCTTATTCTCCATGGCGGCCCCTTGCAGCGGCCTGTTTTCCTCTGCCGATCTGCCCTGAAACGGGGCGCGAAGCACCGATAAGGTGCGCGTTTTGCCTGAATTTGAACATAAAAGTCAGGAGGGATCACAAAAGCAACATTTACTCCGGTAACTGCATAAATCCGCTACCGATTATGCGGCGCAGGCGCGGCGCGTTCAAAATTATTCACTATATATGCAATTTAAGTGAATAGCGGCATTGCTTAAGTTATTGATATTTCGTTGTCATGCTGATTTTATGCATTTATTCCTCTGGCTGGCACGCAAGCTGCACTTTACAGTAGGGCTGTGTTTACCCGAATTTCACAAATTTAAAACATTCGCTTTACTGACCGGCGCGCCGGGCAGGGGAAGCAGGAGAAACAGTTATGTCACTGCAGGTTTCGCGTCACGATTTCGATCAATGGATGGTGCCGGTTTATGCGCCAGCGAACTTTGTACCGGTACGCGCATCGGGTTCGACCCTCTGGGATCAAAACGGCAAAGAGTATATCGACTTTGCCGGCGGCATTGCGGTCAACGCGCTGGGACATGCGCATCCGGCGCTGCAGCAGGCGCTGACTGAGCAGGCGTCACGCCTGTGGCATACCGGCAACGGCTATACCAACGAGCCGATTTTGCGCCTGGCGAAGCAGCTGATCGACGCCACCTTCGCTGACCGCGTCTTCTTCTGCAACTCCGGCGCTGAAGCCAACGAGGCGGCGCTGAAGCTGGCGCGTAAAGTGGCGCACGATCGCTTCGGCAGCCATAAAAGCGGCATTGTCGCCTTTAATAACGCCTTTCACGGCCGCACGCTGTTTACCGTTTCTGCAGGCGGTCAGCCCGCCTATTCAAAAGATTTCGCGCCGCTGCCGCCTGATATCCGCCATACGCCGTTTAACGATCTGGAAGCGGCAGCGCAGCTGATCGATGACAACACCTGCGCGGTAATCGTCGAGCCCATTCAGGGCGAAGGCGGCGTGCTGCCCGCCGATCCCGCCTTTTTGCGCGGCCTGCGCGCGCTGTGCGACCAGCATCAGGCGCTGCTGATTTTTGACGAAGTGCAGAGCGGCGTGGGCCGCACCGGTTCGCTCTACGCCTATATGCACTACGGCGTGACGCCGGACGTGCTCACCACCGCCAAGGCGCTGGGCGGCGGTTTCCCTATCGGCGCGATGCTGACGCGCGAAGATCTGGCGCAGGTGATGAATGTTGGCACCCACGGCACCACCTACGGCGGCAATCCGCTGGCGGGCGCGGTGGCGGGCAAGGTGCTGGAGCTGATCAACCAGCCTGAAACCATGGCGGGCGTCGCGGCGCGTCATCAATGGATTGTCGAAGCGCTGGAGGCGATTAACCAGCGGCTGCATCTGTTTAAAGAGGTGCGCGGCCTGGGCCTGCTCATCGGCGCGGTGCTGAACGAAGACTATGCCGGAAAAGCGAAGCAGTTTAACCTGGCGGCCGCCGAGCAGGGCGTTATGGTGCTGATCGCTGGCGCTAACGTGGTGCGCTTCGCGCCGGCGCTCAATATCAGCGAAGAGGAAGTGAAAACCGGCATGGCACGCTTCGCCGTCGCTTGCGAACATCTGGCGCGAGGATCGACATCATGATGGTGATTCGCCCTGTTGAACATGACGACCTGCCGCAGCTGCTGGCGCTGGCGGGCAAAACCGGCGGCGGGCTGACCTCGCTGCCGGTTGACAGCCCCACCTTGCAGGCGCGCATCGAGCGCTCGCTGCAAACCTGGCAGGGCGCGCTGCCGCGCGCCGAACAGGGCTACGTATTTGTGCTGGCGGACAGCGACGATAATCGCGCCGTGGGCATCTGCGCCATTGAGGTGGCGGTGGGGCTGCAGGAGCCCTGGTATAACTTTCGCGTCGGCACCCAGGTGCACGCCTCGAAAGAGCTGAATGTCTATGCGGCGCTGCCGACGCTCTCGCTGAGCAATGACCACACCGGCAGCAGCGAACTCTGCACGCTGTTTCTCGACCCTGACTACCGCGACGGTAAAAACGGCTATCTGCTCTCGAAGTCGCGCTTTCTGTTTATGGCCAACTTTCGCCATCAGTTTATGGATCGCGTGGTGGCGGAGATGCGCGGCGTCAGCGATGACGCGGGCCATTCCCCCTTCTGGGAGAGCGTCGGCAGCCGCTTTTTCTCTATGGAGTTTCGCAAGGCTGACTTCCTCAGCGGCACCGGCCAGAAGGCGTTTATCGCCGAGCTGATGCCGAAGCATCCGCTCTATATCGACTACCTGTCGCCAGAGGCGCGGGCGGTGATCGGCCAGGTGCATGAGAAGACCGCCCCCGCGCGTGCGGTGCTGGAGGCGGAAGGGTTCCGCTACCGCAACTATATCGACATCTTTGACGGCGGCCCGACGCTGGAGTGCGAAATCGACGACATTCGCGCCATCCGCAAAAGCCATGTGCGCAGCGCCGCGCTCGGCGAGCCGGACGAGCATGCGCCGCTCTGCCTGGTGGCAAATCTGGACTATCACCGTTTCCGCGTCGCGCTGCTGCCTGCGCGCATCGAGCAGCACGACGTGGTACTTAACGAAAATCAGCTCAGGGCGTTGCACGTTGAGCCAGGCGACAGCCTGCGCGTGGTAACGCTGGGCGGTGAGGAGAAAAAAGCATGACGCAGATGATTAACGGCGAGTGGCAGCCGGGCCGCGGCGACGCCTTGCGTAAAGTCGACCCGGTGTTCGGCGAGACGCTGTGGCAGGGCGAGGCCGCCACGGCGGAGCAGATCGCCCAGGCCGCCGCCGCCGCCCGCGCGGCGTTTCCCGGCTGGGCGCGTCGGCCATTTGCCGAGCGTCAGGCGCTGGCCGAACGTTTCGCCGCGCTGCTGGAAAGCCATAAAATCGAGCTGGCGGAAACCATCGCCGCCGAAACCGGCAAGCCGCGCTGGGAGGCGCTGACCGAAGTGCAGGCGATGATCAATAAAATCGCTATCTCGGTAAAAGCCTTTCACGCGCGCACCGGCGAACAGCATGAGGGCGAAAGCTCGCTGCGCCATCGGCCGCACGGCGTGCTGGCGGTGTTTGGCCCCTATAACTTTCCCGGCCATCTGCCTAACGGCCATATCGTGCCGGCGCTGCTGGCGGGCAACTGCGTGCTGTTCAAGCCGAGCGAGCTGACGCCGCTGACGGCGGAAAAAACCGTGCGCCTCTGGCTGGAGGCGGGGCTGCCGCGCGGCGTGCTGGCGCTGCTGCAGGGGGCGCGCGCCACCGGGCAGGCGCTGGCGGCGGAGGCGCAGATCGACGGCGTACTCTTTACCGGCAGCGCGGGAACCGGCTACCAGCTGCACCGCCAGTTCGCCGGCCAGCCGGAGAAAATGCTGGCGCTGGAGATGGGCGGCAACAATGCGCTGATCGTTGAGGATCCAGCCGATATCGACGCGGCGGTGCATATCGCTATTCAGTCCGCCTTTATTA
Organism: Pantoea agglomerans; assembly: GCF_020149765.1. NCBI lineage: Bacteria > Pseudomonadati > Pseudomonadota > Gammaproteobacteria > Enterobacterales > Erwiniaceae > Pantoea > Pantoea agglomerans. The sequence goes on along the minus strand of NZ_CP083809.1, from coordinate 2,245,923 downwards.
CCGCCGGACAGCGCTGCACCTGCGCGCGCCGTCTGCTGGTGAAGCGCGGCGCGGCGGGAGACGCCTTCCTGCAGCGGCTGCTGGCGGTGAGTGCGCGGCTGCAGCCGGGCGCGTGGAACGCCGAGCCGCAGCCCTTTATGGGCAGCGTTATCTCCATCGACGCGGCGGAAAAGATCTATCAGGCGTGGCAGCAGCGCGTCGCGCTCGGCGGCACGCCGCTGCTGGAGATGCGCTGGCCGCAGCGCAGCAGCGCGCTGCTGACGCCAGGCATTATCGACGTCACGCAGGTGAGCGGGCTGCCGGACGAAGAGGTGTTCGGCCCGCTGCTTAACGTTATTCGCTATGAGAGCTTCGATGAGGCGATCCGCCTCGCCAACGACACGCGCTACGGCCTGTCGTGCGGCTTGATCTCGCCGTCGCGCGCGCAGTTTGACCAGCTGCTGCTGGAGGCACGCGCCGGGATCGTTAACTGGAACAAGCCGCTGACCGGGGCGGCGAGCAGCGCGCCGTTTGGCGGTATCGGTGCGTCGGGTAACCACCGCGCCAGCGCCTGGTATGCGGCGGACTACTGCGCCTGGCCGATGGCGTCGCTGGAGACGCCCGACCTGACGCTGCCCGCCGCGCTCTCGCCGGGACTCGATTTCTCCGCCCAGGAGGAGCAGGCATGAAAGCAACAGAAGCGAACTTTGACGGGCTGGTCGGCCTGACGCACCACTATGCCGGACTCTCCTTCGGCAACGAAGCCTCGACGCGCCACCAGCATCAGCCGTCGAATCCGCGCCTGGCGGCGAAGCAGGGGCTGCTGAAGATGAAGGTGCTGGCGGACAGGGGCTTTGTGCAGGGCGTGATCCCGCCGCACGAGCGGCCGAACCTGCCGCTGCTGCGACAGCTCGGCTTTCGCGGCAGCGACGAACAGGTGCTGGCGCAGGCGGCGAAGGCCTCGCCGGGGCTGCTGTCGGCGGTCAGCTCCGCCTCGGCGATGTGGGTCGCCAACGCGGCAACGGTGTCGCCCTCGGCCGACAGCGCCGACGGGCGCGTACACTTCACCGTCGCCAACCTGAACAATAAATTCCATCGCGCCATGGAGGCGCCGCAGACCACCCGGCTGCTGCGCGCCATTTTCCGCGATCCGCAGCACTTCGAGGTGCACGACGCGCTGCCGCAGGTGGCGCTGTTCGGTGACGAAGGGGCCGCGAACCATAACCGCCTCGGCGCGCAGTATGGCGAACGCAGCCTGCAGCTCTTCGTTTACGGACGCGACGACAACGGCGGTATCGCGCCGGGACGCTATCCCGCACGCCAGACGCTACAGGCGAGCCAGGCGGTGGCCAGACTGCATCAGCTCGACGAGCACCACAGGATCTTTGTCCAGCAGAACCCGCAGGTGATCGATCAGGGGGTGTTTCATAACGACGTCATCGCGGTAAGCAACCGTGAAGTGCTGTTCTGCCACCAGCGGGCGTTTGTCGATCAGCCGGCGCTGCTGGAGACGCTGCAGCGCCGCGTGCCTGGCTTCACCGCCATCGAGGTGCCCGACACCCGCGTTTCGGTGGCGGACGCGGTCAGCACCTATCTGTTCAACAGCCAGCTACTGAGCCGCGAAGATGGCACGATGCTGCTGGTGCTGCCGGAAGAGTCGCGCCAGCATCCCGGGGTCTGGGGCTACCTGAGCGAGCTGGTGGAGCAGGGCGGCCCGGTGCGCGAGCTGGTGAGCTTCGACCTGCGTGAAAGCATGCAAAACGGCGGCGGCCCCGCCTGCCTGCGGCTGCGCGTCGTGCTGACGCCGCAGGAGCGGCAGGCGTTGAATCCGGCGGTGATAATGAACGATCGGCTGTTCGTCACCCTTAACGCCTGGGTGGATCGCCACTATCGCGATCGCCTGACGCAGGCGGATCTGGCCGATCCGCAGCTGTTAAGAGAGGGACGCGACGCGCTGGACGAGCTGACCCGGCTGCTGGACTTAGGCAACGTCTACGCGTTTCAGCAGTAGCGGGAAGGGCTTTTCTGTTTCAGAAAGGAGTAAGCATGCACGATTTTCTTCAGCAGACGCTGTCAGGCGAGGCGCCGCAGAGGCTGTGCGGCGAAACGCTCTGGCTGCGCTGGCGCTGGATCGATCAGGGTATTTTACAGCTCGACCCGCTCGGCGAACCGCAGCAGGCGCTGGTGATCTCCGCCGGTATTCATGGTAATGAAACCGCGCCGGTAGAGATGATGAATACGCTTATCAGCGCGCTGCTGCGCGGCGAGATGCCGCTGCGGCATCGCGTGCTGGCAATTCTTGGTAACCCGGCGGCCCTGCGCGCCGGAAAGCGCTATCTGCGCCATGACCTCAATCGCCTGTTCGGTGGCCGCTGGCAGCAGATCGACGACTGCGACGAGGCGCGGCGCGCGCTGCGGCTGGAGCAGGCAACAGAGGCTTTCTGGCTACAGGCGTGTAAAGCGGATCGGCCGCGCTGGCATCTTGATTTACATACGGCGATCCGCGGCTCCTGGCATACCCGCTTTGGCGTGCTGCCGCTCAACCCGCAGCCTTGGCCAGCGCCGTTCCTCGACTGGCTGGCGGCGGCGGGCCTAGAGGCGCTGGTGTTCCACACCGCGCCGGGGGGCACCTTTACCCACTTCAGCTGCGCGAACTTTCACGCCGCCAGCTGCACGCTGGAGCTGGGCAAGGCTCTGCCGTTCGGCGACAACGACCTGACGCAGTTCGCCGCCGCGCAACAGGCGCTGGCGGCGCTGCTGAGCGGTGAGCCGCTGCCGGTGGCGCGCGACACGCCGCGTCGCTTCCGGGTCACCCAGCAGATAACCCGCCTTAGCGAGCAGTTCCGGCTGCATATGGACGACGGAACCCTTAACTTCACCCCCTTTCCGCAGGGGGCGCTGCTGGCCGAGGATGGCGCAACGCGCTACGTGGTGCAGCAGGCGCGCGAATATGTGCTGTTCCCTAATCCCGCCGTGGCGCTGGGGCTGCGCGCCGGTCTGATGCTGGTAGAGGAGGAGGTGCCCGCCTGACAGCCTGTCCGGCGGCTGAGCGGATAATTTTCCTTCCGCTTTGCTGCCGGAACCCTTACACTCCTCCATGATTCCTGCTAAATCCGCTTTGAATTCATATTCTTTTGCAATTTCTCACCTGCTTCTTCTTATTCTCTTCATGATCGCTTGATTTTCGTCTTTTATGCTTGCAGGGCTTTACTCACGCTCTGAGAGCTTGACATTCAGCAGCGTAATCTTGTTCTCGAAGACGCGACAGGTTGCTGTCGTTATTAACTGAATGATAAGGACAACCATTATGCGTAAACTGACTTCTCTGTTTCTGGCTTCTTCCCTGGCATTTGGTGCAGCTAGCGTGGTCCATGCAGCGGCTGACAACCTGACGCCGCCGCCGGCCGGTGGTGAAAAAGCGATGCCTAAGCCGCCAATGCCCCACGGCATGCACATGATGTTCAGAGGCCTGGATCTGACCGAGGCGCAGAAAACTCAGATTCGCGACATCATGAAAGAGAGCCATAAAGACTTTAAACGTCCGTCGCTGGAAGAGCGTCGCGCCGGCCACGACATTATCGCCTCTGACACATTCGACCGTGCAAAAGCAGAAGCGCAGGCGGAGAAAATGGCCGCCGATGCGAAAGCGCGTGCGCTGACGATGCTGGAAACGGAGAACAAACTTTATAACGTACTGACTCCAGAGCAGAAAAAGCAGTACAACGCTAACTTTGAAAAACGTCTGACCGAGAAAGGTCCGCGCGAAGAGAGAATGGCGCCGCCAGCGCCGCCGGCACCAGCCGCAGCCCCGGCCCCGGCAGCAGCTCCGGCCCCGGAAGCAGCGCCCGCTCCGGCACCCGCCCCAGACGCTGAATAATCGGCTGAGATAAGGCAGTAAGACCGCCGACGTTGTCCAGATAAGCAGAAAGTCTGGGCAGCGTCGGCGGTTTTTTTATAGCGGTTCGATGGGGTAGTGTCCAGAGAGCAGCGGCCGACACAAAATTTTATAGCCGTCATGGTCGAAGCCGCTCGGCGCGCGCTTCAGCCGACGCGCCTCGTCCATATCGTTGACCGATCCCAGATAGAACCAGTGGTCAATCACGTGGATCTGCGTCATCAGCTTCCCTTCCTCGATCAGCGCCACCGGGCCCTGCCACGGCCAGCAGATCACCCGCACGCTCTCCAGCGCTTCCAGCAGCCGCGCCTGATGGTCATCCAGCGTCTCGCGGCCGCAGCAGGCACCGGCGCAGCGGCGCAGGGCGGCGCGGAAACAGGCGCGGTTAGCGCTCAGCTTCTCCAGCCCCAGCAGCCCGTGACAGAGCTGATGCTCGTCGGCGAGATACTTCAGCGTCTCCAGCGCCTTATGGCGGCTGCGATAGAGGCCGAACAGGTTGGGCGAGTGCGAAAAGTCAACGTCGCGCGCGTAGACCACCTCAGGCTTGCCTTCGGCGATCCGAATCGAGCAGAGCTGACGATTTTTGCGCAGGCGCTTGTTAAACAGCGGCTGCTGGGTCTTAATCATCTGCGCCTCGAGCAGCAGCGCGCCGAGATCGCCCGCGGTGGGGATCCAGCTGACGCGGCGCGCCTGGCGCAGCATGCGCGCCTCTTCCGGCGTGCGGAAATGGGACATTACGCGCGAGCGCAGATTGATGCTTTTCCCGATATAGAGCGGCAGCGTCTCGCTCTCACCGTGAAAGGTATAGACGCCCGGCTGATTGGGCAATCCTTCCAGCCATTCGCGCAGGTGTTCGGGATATTCGTAGATGGCAGCCGCGTCGAACTCGAGGCGGTGCGTGGCGGCACGTCGAACCAAGACAGACTCCTGTAACTGTGTATTCATACAGCATATCAGTCTGTACAGGCTTTCGCCAGCGGGTTAATCGGTGAACATCGGGGCGGGAAAAATTTCCCCTGCCGGGCAGCAGGGGAAAAGGGCGTTATTTCCAGAAGTCGTCAAACACCGTAATCGGCGGACGACGCTTGTGCTCGGTCTTCAGATACCAGTTTTCGATAATCTTCGCCGTTTCCGGGGCGACGCTTTTGCCTTCCAGATAGTCGTCGATCATCTCGTAGGTAACGCCAAGCGCCACTTCATCCTCCAGGCCGGGACGATCGTCTTCCAGATCCGCCGTCGGGCGTTTCAGGTAGAGGTGCTCTGGACAGCCCAGGGTTTTCAGCAGCAGTTTGCCCTGACGCTTGTTCAGGCGGAACAGCGGGTTGATGTCGGTGCCGCCGTCGCCATATTTGGTGAAGAAGCCGGTAACCGCCTCTGCCGCGTGGTCGGTGCCCACCACCAGGCCTTTTGTCATGCCGGCGATGCTGTACTGCGCCTTCATGCGTTCGCGCGCCTTCTCGTTGCCGCGCACGAAGTCAGAAAGCTCGACGCCCGCCTCTCTCAGGGCGCGTTCGCTGGCCAGCACCGACTCTTTGATATTGACCACCAGCGAGCGATCGGGCTGGATAAACGCCAGCGCGTCCTGACAATCCTGCTCGTCCGCCTGCACGCCGTAGGGCAGGCGCACGGCGATAAAGGCATAGGCGCTGTCGCCGCTCTCTTCGCGCAGTTCGCTGATGGCCAGCTGCGACAGTTTGCCCGCCAGCGTCGAGTCCTGACCGCCGCTAATGCCCAGCACCAGCGTCTTCAGAAACGGATTGCGCTTCAGGTAGCTTTTGAGGAAATCGACGCTGCGGCGGATTTCCTGCTGTGGGTCGATAACCGGGCTAACGCCAAGTGCTGTGATGATTTCCTGCTGCAGTGACATGAATCTCTCCTCAAGACAGTGGCCTGTCGGCCCGTGCGAACCATCTATTAAAGCTAACGCGCATCGGCGAAAACAACAAGCCAAAGCGCCAGTTGTTTCCGGTTAACTGTTGCGATATCAGGCAGTTTACCCTCGCGGCGCCGGTTTCTGCGCCAGGAATATAAACATCAGAATCGCCAGCATAAAGCAGCCGAAGATGGTGCCGGTCATGCTGAGCAGCGAGGTGCCGCCCAGCCCGGTGATCGGCACCGACACCGCGCCGAAGGAGAACATGCAGACGCCGATCACCGCCGAAGCGCTGCCGGCGCGATGGCCCTGGCTCTGCATCGCCAGCGACGAGGCGGTGGTGGCGATCACCCCGTTGCTCGCAATGGTGAAAAAGAGCGCGACCAGCACCAGCGGCAGCGGCGCGGCGGTGAGACCCGCCAGCAGCAGCAGGCTGGAGGCGACAAACGCCAGCGTCAGGCCGCCCTTCAGCACCCGGTATTCGCCCCAGAGCGGACAGAGACGCGCGCTGGTCTGGGAGGCGATCACCAGCCCGATGCCGTTAGCGGCGAAGCAGAAGCTGAACGCCTGCGGCGACAGGCCGTAAATCTGCTGCAGCACGAAAGGCGACGCGCCGATATAGGCGAACATGCCGGACATCATAAACGCCTGCGTCAGGCAGAAGCCCATAAAGGGACGATGAGTGACCACCTGGCCCAGCGCCGCCCAGGCGGAGAAGACCGAGCCCTGGCTGCGGCGCTCGGGCGGCAGGGTTTCGTGCAGCTTCCAGCGCGCCAGCAGGATCAGCAGCAGCGCCGTCGCGCCCAGCACCAGGAAGATGCCGCGCCAGTTAAGCAGCGTCATTAGCGCGCCCCCCAGCACCGGCGCGCCAATCGGCGCCAGGCCGTTTACCAGCATCAGCAGCGCAAAGAAGCGCGTCAGCTCATGCCCGCTGTACATATCGCGCGCCACCGCACGCGACAGCACCGCGCCGCCCGCGCCCGCCAGCCCTTCGAACAGGCGGGCCAGCAGCAGCTGGTGGATATCCTGCGCCAGCGCGCAGCCGACAGAGGCGATAAACAGCAGCACCAGCGACAGGGTAAGCGGGCGCAGGCGGCCGAACTTATCGCTCATCGGCCCAAACAGCAGCTGTCCGGCACCCAGGCCGAGCAGGCCGGCGGTGAGGCTGAGCTGCGCCGTCGCGGTTGAAGTTTGCAGATCGCGCGCCAGTTCAGGCAGCGCAGGCAGGTAGAGATCGATACAGAGCGGGCCGAGCGCCGCCAGCAGGCCCAGCGTGATGGCGTAGACCAGTCGGTTATTGCGTGCAGGTGTCATTTGTCCTCTGAGGGGTTGACTAAGTTATGGATCATTTGCGTATAGAGGGTATAGAGCAGTTCCGCCGACGCTTTCTGCGTCGTCAGGCGGCGAAAAGCGGTGCCTTCTATCAGCACCGCCAGCACCTCGACGCAGGCGGCGCGCTGCGGCTCGGTAAGGTGAGGGTAGTTCGCGCGCATTTTTTCACAGGCGTTGTGAAACAGGCGCGCCTCGGCGTTTTGCAGGATATCGCTGACGCGCGCATTGCGGCTCGCCTCGGCGGCGACCTCCAGCATCAGCATCTCATCCTCGTCGTTCAGGCTGTCGCGGCGGGCGATCATATCGGCGATATGGCTGGCGTCGCTCTGCGCGCTCATCGCCGCCACGCGGCCATCGACGATGCGCTTCACCATCTCTTCAATCAGCGCATCTTTGCTGGGAAAGTAGCGATAGATTTGCCCGACGCTCAGGCTGGCGGCGCTGGCGATCTGCGCCATGCTGGCGCCGTGGAAGCCTGACGAGCGAAAACAGCGGCGCGCCGCCGCGATGATCTCATCCTGGCGCGTGCGATGTCGCGCGTCGCGCGCTTCTCGCTGTTTGTTCATCCTGCCTCCGCAAAGTAGTTTTGAGAGTGCTTATTCTCGCGGCGGATTATACGGGGGGATCGCCTTAAGAACAGTTTTTTTACGCTAACCTGACGATTCAGACTCAACTTAAAAACGCGCCATAAAGTTGATTAATCTGCATTTCTGTTCCAGGCTTAAGCTTACATGGACAATACAACGAGGAACAACAAGATGAATAAAGCAATGGGATGTATCGCTGCGGCGCTGACGCTGGCCGCACTGTCTGGTTGTACGGCTTACGATCGTGCTGAGAGCTACGTAAGCAAGCCCGTAGTTAAGGATGTGAAAAAAGGGATGACGCGCGATCAGGTACGCCAGATTGCGGGTCCGGCCTCTACTGAGATCACCATGGTCCACGCGCGCGGCACCTGTCAGACCTATGTGCTGGGCGAGCGTAACGGCAAGCCGCAGACCTACTTTGTGAGCTACAGCGATACCGGCCGCGTGATGAACTACGGCTTCCAGAGCTGTGAAGAGTACGATACCGATCCGCAGGCTGCTAAATAAGCCGCGCACAACAGATTAGCAAAGCAAACGGCCCGTCAGTGACGGGCCGTTTTTCGTTTGGTCGGATTAAAGTCCCGCAGGGCGCGGCACCTCAATATAGTCGCCGTTGATCTCGCGCTGGTAGTAGTGACCCGCCTGCACGTAAAAACGACGGCCGTTAAAGTCGAGCACGCGCATCCCACCGTCTGGTTCGGCTGGCGGCTGCACCACCACGTAATTTTCGCCCTGACGCTGATAGTATGCGCCGTTGAGCATGTAGTAGGTCAGGCCGCCGATCAGCACGGCGGTTGCCGCTTCAGGCAGAAAGCGCAGCGGGCCTGGACCGCCCCAGCCGCGACCGTGGCCGTCCCAGTGCGGGCCGGGGCCCCAGCCGCCGGGGTGAGCAGAGACGAGCGCTGGCGATAACAGCGTTAACGCCAGCAGTGAGGCGATAACTTTTTTCATGGATTTTCTCCTGCGATAATTGCCTGAAGCATTCTCCTTTTCCGCTGCGAAAACAAGCGCCGGGGCGTGACTTTTGCCTCTCTTTACTACGCTTAACGCTTTCTTAACGACGTCGCCATAAAGGCGGCGGATTGTGAAGCGCAGGCATAAAAAAACCGGGCGCGATGGCCCGGTTTTATGCCGCAGAATCTGCGCTTAGCGGTGCGCCAGCTCTGCCTGTTCGTCGCTCTCCAGCACCGCTTTATCGGTCATACCGAGCCAGCGGCTGGTAAGGGAGCCCGCAGTCATTGAGCCGTTAACGTTTAGCGCGGTGCGGCCCATATCGATCAGCGGTTCGATCGAAATCAGCAGGGCGACCAGCGTGACCGGCAGGCCCATCGCCGGCAGCACGATCAGCGCGGCGAAAGTGGCGCCGCCGCCTACGCCCGCCACGCCAGCCGAGCTCAGCGTGACGATACCGACCAGCGTGGCGATCCAGACCGGATCGAACGGGTTGATGCCCACGGTCGGCGCAACCATTACCGCCAGCATGGTCGGATAGAGGCCTGCGCAGCCATTCTGGCCGATAGTCGCGCCGAAAGAGGCGGAGAAGCTGGCGATCGACTCCGGCACGCCCAGGCGACGAGTCTGGGTTTCCACGTTAAGCGGAATACTCGCGGCGCTGGAGCGGCTGGTAAAGGCGAAGGTGATGACCGGCCAGACCTTGCGGAAGAAGCGCATTGGGTTGATGCCGTTGATCGACAGCAGCAGCGCGTGCACGCCGAACATAATCGCCAGGCCCAGGTAGGAGGCGACGACGAAGCCGCCCAGCTTAAGAATATCCTGCAGGTTGGAGCCGGCGACCACTTTGGTCATCAGCGCCAGCACGCCGTAGGGCGTCAGCTTCATGATCAGACGAACCAGCTTCATCACCCAGGACTGCAGGGTATCGATCGCCACCAGCACGCGCTGGCCTTTGGCCTGGTCATCTTTCAGCAGCTGCAGTGCCGCTACGCCGAGGAAGGCGGCGAAGATAACGACGCTGATGATTGAGGTCGGGCTGGCGCCGGTCAGATCGGCGAACGGATTTTTCGGCACAAAAGAGAGCAGCAGCTGCGGCACGGTGAGGTCCGCTACTTTGCCCGCGTAGTTGCTCTGAATCGCGGCAAGACGCGCGCTCTCCTGCGCGCCCTGAACCAGACCCTCGGCGCTGAGGTGGAACAGGCCGGTGACCAGCACGCCGACCAGCGCGGAGATCGCGGTGGTAAACAGCAGCACGCCGATGGTCAGCAGGCTGATTTTGCCCAGCGAAGAGGCGTTGTGCAGGCGCGCGACGGCGCTGAGGATCGAGGCGAACACCAGCGGCATCACAATCATTTGCAGCAGCTGCACGTAGCCGTTGCCCACGATATTGAACCAGCTGATTGAGGTTTTCAGCACCTCGCTCTGCGCGCCGTAAATGGTCTGCAGCGCCAGGCCGAACAGCACGCCGATCACCAGACCGACCAGTACCTTTTTCGACAGGCTCCAGCTATCACGGCCGAGGCGCGACAGCAGCAGCAGCAGCGCGACGAAGGCTGCAAGATTAAGAATCAGAGGTAGATCCATGTTGGCTCCCGAAAGACACATCCGGCGTCAGCATGACGCCGGCGCGCCAGATAATGTGACGCACGAATTAAGTGGCGGTATGTTACCAGCTGACCTGAGCGTCGACTTATATCCAAATGGAATGCCTTATAACCAGACAGCGTTTTCTGCTGCTTTAATGCGCTTTTTGCGTAGAAATCAGGCGAGAGACGCCATTTTGTAGCGTATCAAACAGCTGAGTTGGCCAGCCGTTCGCACCAAAAGAGGGCGATCCGGGGGGGAACCAGAGCGCGTAGCCTACCAGCACCAGGCAAAGGGTGCGCTCCAGCTGATTGCCTTTCTGGCTTCTGAGGATCGGCAGACGAAAGCGCCAGCGGCACGGCCACAGCAGCGGCACGCCGGCGGGGGTCAGCATATCCGCGACGATATGGCTGAGATAGCCCAGCGTCATGCCCTGCAGCACGTCGGCGGGCAGCAGCCAGTCGTCAGGTACGTTTATCTGAAACAGCCAGAGGCTGGCGGCCACCGCCAGCAGGCTATGGGTGAAGCCGCGGTGGCCAAAGGCGCGGGCGATCGGGTAGGAGAGCCATTTCAGCCGCTGGCCGAGCAATGATTTTGGGTGATCGATATCGGGCAGCAGACAGGTGAGCAGCGAGGCGGAAATAAGGTGCCACCAGTCGGCCTGCGCCAGCACGGGCGTCAGCTCCGCGCGCTTGGCAAAAATAGCGGTGGCAATAGCAAAAATTACGTGGCCTTCGCCCGTCATGATAAAACCTGGCTGCAAACTGTCGATGCATCCAGTATAGGGATTTATCCAGTGAATGAGAAGTTGTGACGCTGTAACGAAGCGTGAATTTTTTAGCGAGACGGCGGCTTCGCGCCGCCGTTTCGTCGGTTTTCTCCCCGACAGGGGGAGATCGCTCCTGGTTAACCTCTTCTGCGCCAGCCGGAACTAGCGCGCCAGCCAGCCGCCGTCGACCGCCAGCGTATAGCCGTTAACATAGTCAGAAGCTGAAGAGGCGAGGAAAACCACCGGGCCCATCATATCGTCCGGCACGCCCCAGCGCGCGGCAGGGATACGCCCGAGGATCTCGGCGCTGCGGCCTTCGTCGCTGCGCAGCTGCTCGGTATTGTTGGTCGCCATATAGCCCGGCGCAATAGCGTTAACGTTGATGCCGTGTTTCGCCCACTCGTTCGCCAGCAGCCGCGTCAGCCCCATCACCGCGCTTTTCGATGCCGTGTAGGAGGGAACGCGAATGCCGCCCTGGAACGAGAGCATTGAGGCGATATTAATAATCTTGCCGCCCTGGCCCTGCGCGATAAACTGGCGCGCCACCTGCTGCGACAGAAAAAAGACGCTTTTGCTGTTGATGTTCATAACGTCGTCCCAGTCCTGCTCGCTAAAGTTCAGCGCATCTTCGCGCCGGATAATGCCGGCGTTATTGACCAGAATGTCGATTCTACCCGCGGCGGCGACCGCTTTTTCCACCACGCCTGCCACCTGCTCGCTGCGGATAAGATCCGCCTGCAGCGACCAGAAGCGGCGGCCAAGCGCTTCAACGCGCTGCTGGGTGTCCATCGGGTCTTCGCGGTTGACGCCAATGATGTCGCAGCCGGCCTGCGCCAGCCCCAGCGCCATGCCCTGGCCGAGCCCGGTGTTGCAGCCGGTAACCAGCGCGATTTTACCTTCCAGATTAAATGCGTTGAGTATCATATGAGCGCCTCCTTTATCAGCGCAGATCGCGGATGTTGACATGATCCATGTCGTCGAATACCTGGTTCTCGCCGACCATGCCCCAGATAAAGGTGTAGCGTTCGGTGCCGACGCCGGCGTGAATCGACCAGCTGGGAGAGATAACCGCCTGTTCGTTATGCACCAGCAGATGACGCGTCTCCTGCGGCTGGCCCATCATATGAAACACCGCGCTGTCCGGGTTCATATCGAAGTAGAAATAGACCTCCATCCGGCGTTCGTGAGTGTGGCACGGCATGGTGTTCCACAGGTTGCCTTCGTCCAGGCGGGTCAGCCCCATGGTGAGCTGGCAGGTCGGCAGCACGTCCGGCACCAGATATTTATTGATGGTGCGGCGGTTTGAGGTGGCCGCATCGCCCAGCGTGGTGCGAACCGCCTCCTCTTTGCCGACTTTTTTATCGGGAAAGCGGCTGTGGGCGGGCGCGCTGTTGAAATAAAATTTGGCCGGTCGGGAGGCGTCGCTGCTGCAAAAGCGCAGCGTCTGGGCGCCTTTGCCGACGTAAAGCGCCTCTTCCGGGCCAATCTCCCAGAGTTTGCCGTCTACCTCGATGGTGCCCGGCCCGCCGATATTGATGACGCCCAGCTCGCGGCGCTCCAGAAAATAGCTGACGCCGAGCTGCTTGCCCATCTCGTTGCCGAAGGTAACGCCGTCGGCGACCGGCATCACGCCGCCGATAATAATGCGGTCGATATGGCTGTAGGTGAGCGTATAGCGGTCGGCTTCAAAAATTTTCTCAATTAAAAATTCGCGGCGCAGCGCGGCGGTGTCGAGCTGGCGGGCATGCTCGCTATGAATACTTTGACGAACGTCCATTCTGGTCCCCTCTGGCGAAACAGGTCGATGTGCCCCGCAGGGCGTCTCAGGGCATCTTATGAGGAGTGGGCAAGCAATTCAATAAAAATGAAACGCTGTTTTATTTATTGCGATGGGGATCATGCCGTCAGAAAAAACCCGCCGAAGGCGGGTCAGAGTAGAGAGGGGGCATCGGCCTGTCGGCGCGCGTCCGCTAGTGGGCAACGTCGCCCAGCAGGTGCGCGGCGGTTAACTGGGTCAGGTCGTCCAGCTTGACGTCTGCCAGCGACCAGCGCGCATCCTCACGCAGCGCAGCGGGCGGCACCACTACGGAGCGCATCCGCGCCGCTTTGGTGGCGATCATACCGTTAACCGAATCCTCCAGCGTGACGCAGTTAAGGGGATCGATGCCTAGCTGTGCGGCAGCGTCGAGATAGACCTGCGGATGGGGCTTGCTGTAGGGCAGCGCTTCAGCGGAGACCAGCACGTCAAAATAGTCGCGCAGGTCAAACAGCGCCAGCACGCGCTCCAGCATCATCAGCGGCGAGGCGGAGACCAGACCGGTTTTCAGGCCGCGCTCCCGACAGAGCTGCAGCGCCTGCTTCACCCCGGGCAGCAGCGGCCGCTGCTCCTCAATCAGCGCCAGCGCGCGGGCGATAATGCGCGCCGTGACCGTCTGCCGATCCGGGCCTGACCAGGGCAGAATTTCATACCACATGCGCACCACCTGATCGATGCGCAGGCCCAGCGTGTCAGGCAGCTCGCTGCGGCGCGACAGGTCGACGTTCAGTGTGGCGAAAATATCCAGTTCTGCCCGATCCCACAGCGGTTCGGAGTCGATTATCAGGCCATCCATATCGAACAGGGCGGCATAAACGGGGCGGGTATAACTCATCGGCTGGCTCCTTAGCGAATTTGCGCTACCTTATCATGGGGCGGCGCCCGCCGCGAAAGTGGTGCAGGCGGCGCTTTTTACGGGAAATAAAAACCACAGGCAGGTAGACTGGCTGCAAACTGGATTCAGGTACAGGAGATACCATGACTTATCAACAGGCTGGCCGCATCGCCATCCTTAAGCGAGTGGCTGGCTGGGCGATTTTTTTGCTCGCGCTGTTGTCGACCGTGATTTCAGTGCTGGGCTTTATGTTCAGGCACAGTGAAAAACAGCCGGGCATCGACGCCGTTATGCTCGACTTTGTCCATGTGATTGTCGATATGATCCGCTTTAATACGCCGTTCCTCGGCTTCTTCTGGCGTAACTCGCCGGTGCCGGAGTTTAACGGCCAGATGAATATCGGCTTCTGGATTATCTATATTCTGATATTCGTTGGTCTGGCGCTGGAAGCGTCCGGTTCGCGCATGGCGCGTCAGGTGCGTCATATTAAAGAAGGAATCGAAGATCAGCTGATTCTGGAGCAGGCGCGCGGCGACGCCGCCCGTACGCGCCAGCAGCTGGAAGAGAAAATCCGCGTGCCGCACCACACGATTTTCCTGCAGATTTTTCCGCTCTATATCCTGCCGGTGGTGATCGCCGTCGCCGGCTATTTCGCGCTGTCGCTGCTCGGCTTTCTGTAACGGGTCAGGCCGGTCTGGCCTGACGCTGCGCCAGCGCGTCCTCTTCCAGCAGGCGCGCAACCGCAAACCGCGCCTCGCTGAGCCAGCTGCCGCCAAAAACGTTGGCGCGGTTAAGCAGGTAGTAGAGCTGATAGACCGGCTGGCGCTGTGAGAAGCCGTCGGGCAGCGGCCAGACCGACTGATAGCCTTCATAAATTTGACGCGGCAGATCGGGAAACCAGCCGAGCATCGCCAGATCGCATTCGCGGTCGCCCCAGTAACAGGCGGGATCGAACAGCCACGGGCCGCTGGCGCTGCCGGCGCAGTTGGCCGGCCAGAGATCGCCATGCAGCAGGGAAGGCTGCGGCTGGTGCGTGGCCAGCGCGCGCTGCACGCAGTTAACAATCTCTTCCGTATTGCCGTAGGCGATGCCTTTCTCTTCTGCCAGCTGAAGCTGCCAGCCGATGCGCTGTTCCGCAAAGAAAAACGACCAGCGGCGCAGCCAGCTGTTGGGCTGCGGCGTGGTGGTAATATTGTTATCGAAGTCGAGGCCGAACTGCGCCTGTTCGCTCCACTGGTGCAGCCGCGCCAGCTGCTGGCCCAGCTGGAAGGCGTTCTCCGCATCCAGCGGCTGCGGCGCAATATATTCCAGTAGCAGAAAGCTCTGATCGCGATGGTGCCCGACGCCGTAAACCGCCGGCACGCGGACGCTTTGGGTGCGCGCCAGCAGCGCCAGCTGATCGGCTTCCCAGGTGAAAAGGGTGAGCATGTCACGGCTGTTGCACTTCATAAAGACGTCATGCTCGCCATAGCGAAGACGCCAGGCGGGATGCACATCTCCGCCGGGGAGTTCATGGCGTTCGGTAATTTCGGCATGGCCAAACTGTTCGCTTAACAAACGACTAATAGCGTTCCACATTGGGCGATCCTCTTTTAACCTGTCAGGCTGCGATGTCAGTCAGAGTGGTCTGCGACATAAAAACGATTGTACCGTCTCTTTATCGCTGAAAACCCGCGCTTGCGCACAGCTTACCGGAACGGATGGCGAGCGCGGTCAGGGCGTTGCGTCGCCTAAAAACGCCTCCAGCGTCGTGACAGCGACCTCGGGCTGCTGGTGCAGCACGCTTTCGCCTGCGGCGACGGCCTGACGCTGCAGATCCTCTGGCGACAGGGCGCTGACCAGGCCAAAGCTGTTGGTGCCCAGCTCGTGCGGGTGGCCCTGGTCATCGTTAAGCGTGGTGCTAAAGCCCGCGGCGATCATGGCGCTGTTAAGCGCCTGAATATCGCCCAGGCCCGATTCCTGATAGTGAAATGTGACAATGTAACGCTTGAGATCGTCGCTCATGTTTCACCTCTGTGCGGCATGACTGTGCACAGCGTAGACCATAGTGAAAAATTGCGCGAATAATGAACAGGATAAAGCCGTTATTCAGGACAGACATAAAAGTAAACCTGGGTAAAGCCGCAGACGCGCCGTTCAGAAAAATCTTGTAGTATCTCCGCTGCGTTTTGTTCGATCCCGATCTGTAATGCGCCTCGTTAATCGGAAAAGTCCCAATAATCAGGCGGGATCGCGCGGAAAATGCATGTTTCGGGCTGGTTAATACTTTTTTACAATACTTACCGTAAATTGCATTGATTGGCCGGCAAAACGCTTCACACTCACTCTTTTTTAAACTGTCGTACGGGTCACATATAAATGAAAGTGCTTCATAAGCTCTCAGCTGTTCTTTTGCTTTCAGCCGGCGCGTTTTGCCATCAGGCATTGGCTGACAACACCGTTTTTACCGCGATGGACGATCCTTCAACGGCGAAAAAGCCGTTCGACGGCAGCGCCTCCGCAGGCTATCTGGCGCAGACTGGTAACACCACCAGCTCCTCGCTGACGGCGCAAACCAATATGACGTGGTATCAGAGCGCCATGGCTTACAGCCTGTGGGGCAACGCGGCGAACACCTCCTCTAACGACGAGCGCTCATCTGAAACCTACAGCATCGGCGGCCGTTCGCGCTACAACCTCAACAGCTTCGACTACCTGTTTGGTCAGGCGAGCTGGCTGAGCGACCGCTTTAACGGCTACGATTCGCGCGATGTGCTTACCGCCGGTTACGGTCGTCAGATCCTGAGCGGGCCGATCCATTCGCTGCGTGCGGAATTTGGTCCGGGCGTGCGCTATGACGATTTCCACGACGGCGGCAGCGAAACCAAAGCGCTGGGCTACGGCGCGCTGAGCTACCAGTGGCAGCTCACCGACAACACCAAATTTATTCAGGGCGTGTCGGTGCTGAGCAGCTTCGGCGAAGACACCACCGTCAACTCGGAAACCGGCCTGCAGGTTGGCATCAACGATCACTTCGCGCTGAAGCTGGCGTACAACGTGACCTGGAATAACAACCCGCCAGAGTCCGCGCCCGATCGCACCGATACCAAAACCAGCATTATGCTGACCTACGCGATGTAATTCGCGGCGTCATCGCTTCCTGACCGCAGCCTGGCTGCGGTTTTTTTTCGTCTGTTCCTCAACTTAGCCGCAGGGGGACGGGTTTTGCTCACCGCGCAAAGCTGTTATCATCTGCGGCGCACTACAATTCCCGGCGTCATTCCGACAATGTGGGTCTGACATCGCGCCGGGCAATCACTTCTACTCAATGTTGTATGTAAGCTTTCGTGTGGCTTACCACTGCAATTAAGGATATTAAATGCCTGTAATTACTCTTCCTGATGGCAGCCAGCGCAGCTATGACCGCGCGGTAAGCGTGATGGATATTGCGCTGGACATCGGTCCTGGCCTGGCGAAAGCCTGCATTGCCGGACGCGTCAACGGGCAGCTGGTGGATGCGGTCGATCCCATCACCGAAGATGCCTCCGTCGCCATCATTACCGCTAAAGATGAAGCGGGTCTGGAAATTATTCGCCACTCCTGCGCGCATCTGCTGGGGCACGCTATCAAACAGCTGTGGCCCAATACGAAAATGGCGATCGGTCCGGTTATCGACAACGGCTTCTACTATGACGTTGATCTCGATCATACCCTGACGCAGGAAGATATCGACGCGCTGGAAAAACGCATGCACCAGCTGGCTGAAACCAACTACGACGTGGTGAAAAAGGTCGTTAGCTGGCAGCAGGCGCGCGACGTGTTCGCCGAGCGCGGCGAGAGCTATAAGATGGCTATTCTGGATGAGAACATCAGCCACGACGACCAGCCGGGCCTCTATCATCACGAAGAATATATCGACATGTGCCGCGGTCCGCACGTGCCGAATATGCGTTTTTGCCACCACTTCAAGCTGCAGAAAATTGCGGGTGCCTACTGGCGCGGCGACAGCAACAATAAAATGCTGCAGCGCATCTACGGCACCGCCTGGGCAGACAAGAAGCAGCTCAACGCCTACCTGCAGCGTCTGGAAGAGGCGGCGAAGCGCGACCACCGTAAGATCGGCAAGCAGCTCGACCTCTACCATATGCAGGAAGAGGCGCCGGGTATGGTTTTCTGGCATAATGACGGCTGGACCATCTTCCGCGAGCTGGAAGTGTTCGTGCGCAGCAAGCTGAAAGAGTACCAGTACCAGGAAGTGAAAGGTCCCTTTATGATGGACCGCGTGCTGTGGGAAAA
Source organism: Pantoea agglomerans (assembly GCF_020149765.1). NCBI lineage: Bacteria > Pseudomonadati > Pseudomonadota > Gammaproteobacteria > Enterobacterales > Erwiniaceae > Pantoea > Pantoea agglomerans. Next base: position 2,228,024 of record NZ_CP083809.1, on the reverse strand, counting down.
AACCGGGCACTGGGAAAACTACAAAGAGGCGATGTTTACGACCTCTTCAGAAAACCGTGAATACTGCATCAAACCGATGAACTGTCCGGGGCACGTGCAGATCTTTAATCAGGGTCTGAAGTCCTACCGCGATTTGCCGCTGCGCATGGCGGAGTTCGGCAGCTGTCACCGCAACGAGCCGTCTGGCGCGCTGCATGGCCTGATGCGCGTTCGCGGCTTCACTCAGGATGACGCCCACGTCTTCTGTACTGAAGATCAGGTGCGCGACGAAGTGAACAGCTGTATTCGCATGGTCTATGACATGTACAGCACCTTCGGCTTTGAAAAGATCGTGGTGAAGCTCTCCACGCGTCCTGAGAAGCGTATCGGCACTGATGAAATGTGGGACCGCGCGGAAGAAGATTTAGCCGCTGCGCTGAATGAAAACGACATTCCGTTTGAATTCCAGCCCGGAGAAGGGGCATTCTACGGTCCGAAAATCGAATTTACGTTGTATGACTGTCTCGATCGCGCCTGGCAGTGCGGCACAGTTCAGCTAGACTTTTCCCTGCCAAAACGTCTGGACGCCACCTATGTGGGCGAAAACAACGACCGTCAGACGCCGGTAATGATTCATCGCGCCATTCTTGGCTCGATGGAGCGCTTTATCGGTATTCTGACCGAAGAGTTCGCTGGGTTCTTCCCGACCTGGCTGGCGCCAATGCAGGCGGTGGTAATGAATATCACCGATGCGCAGGCAGAATATGTCGACATGTTGACACGCAAATTGCAGAATGCTGGCATTCGTGTGAAAGCAGACTTGAGAAACGAGAAGATAGGCTTTAAAATCCGCGAGCACACATTACGTCGCGTCCCTTATATGCTGGTTTGCGGTGACAAAGAGGTGGAAGCAGGCAAAGTAGCCGTTCGCACCCGCCGCGGTAAAGACCTCGGGACGATGGATGTCGATGTGTTTGTTGAGAAGCTGCAACAAGAGATTCGCAGCCGCAATCTTCACCAATTAGAGGAATAAGGTTATTAAAGGCGGAAAACGAGTACAACCGACGCGTCCGAATCGAATCAACGGTGAAATCCGTGCCACTGAAGTACGCTTGACTGGCGTGGATGGCGAACAGATTGGTATTGTCAGCCTTCGCGAAGCTATTGAAAAAGCTGAAGAAGCGGGCGTTGATTTAGTAGAAATCAGCCCCAACGCCGAACCGCCGGTGTGCCGTATTATGGATTACGGCAAGTTCCTTTATGAAAAAAGCAAATCTTCTAAGGAACAGAAGAAGAAGCAGAAAGTTATCCAGGTTAAGGAAATCAAATTCCGTCCTGGCACAGATGAAGGCGACTATCAGGTAAAACTCCGCAGCCTGATTCGTTTTCTGGAAGAAGGCGATAAAGCCAAAATCACGCTGCGTTTCCGCGGTCGTGAGATGGCGCACCAACAGATCGGTATTGAAGTGCTTAACCGCGTGAAAGAAGATCTGACAGAACTGGCAGTAGTCGAATCCTTCCCATCGAAGATCGAAGGCCGCCAGATGATTATGGTGCTCGCTCCCAAGAAGAAACAGTAGGCTTTCAAGTAACATTGACCGCGCAGCGTTCGCGCTGTGCGGATCTTTGTTCGCCTGTCTGATTCGTTTTATTAACAATGCGAAGTGGATATTTTTAAAATGCCAAAGATTAAAACTGTACGTGGCGCGGCTAAGCGCTTCAAGAAGACCGCTTCTGGCGGCTTCAAGCGTAAGCACGCAAACCTGCGTCATATTCTGACTAAAAAATCAACTAAGCGTAAACGTCACCTGCGCCCGAAAGGCATGGTGTCTAAAGGCGATCTGGGTCTGGTTGTTGCCTGCCTGCCGTACGCATAAGTTAACTTTTTTATAAATCTGCCTCGACGTTTCTGCATTACGGCCCCAGGCCGGCAGGAAATACAGGCATCACAGAATATTGATACAGGAGAGCTCACATGGCTCGCGTAAAACGTGGTGTAATTGCTCGCGCACGTCACAAAAAAATCTTAAAACAAGCTAAAGGCTACTATGGTGCACGTTCACGTGTTTACCGCGTTGCCTTCCAGGCTGTTATCAAAGCTGGTCAGTATGCTTACCGCGACCGTCGTCAACGTAAGCGTCAGTTCCGTCAACTGTGGATTGCGCGTATCAACGCTGCAGCGCGTCAGAACGGCATCTCTTACAGCCGTTTCATCAATGGCCTGAAAAAAGCGTCCATTGAAATTGACCGTAAAATCCTGGCTGACATCGCTGTATTCGACAAAGTGGCGTTCACCGCACTGGTCGAAAAAGCAAAATCAGCTCTGGCGTAAGTCAGATGAAAAAGGGAGCTTGCTCCCTTTTTTATTGCCTGTAACTCAAGCAAAAGATTGACATTTTCACCGCAGGGCTTTTCAATAGTGCCCTCAGAGTCACAGCAAGGTAACGCAAGCATGAACGCTGCTATTTTCCGTTTCTTTTTTTACTTTAGCACCTGAAACTCAGGGGCTTTTGCGCATAGAAAAGAAACGAAAAATCGCGCCGAAAGCCTCCCTCGTGGAGGCTTTCGTGTTTCTGGCGAAGCATGACGGCAACGTCCCAACGAGAACAGACCAGCCCGCCTGGAAGAAGAGGAAACCATGTCCCAACTCGCAGAACTGGTGGCTCGCGCCACAGCCGCTATCGACGAGGCGACAGATATCGCCACCCTTGACGCGGTGCGCGTCGAATATACCGGTAAAAAAGGCCACCTGACGCAGCTGATGACGACGCTGCGCGAGCTGCCGCCGGAAGAGCGTCCGGCTGCGGGCGCAGTGATCAATGAGGCCAAGCAGCAGGTGCAGGAGCGCCTTAACGCGCGCAAAGAGTCGCTGGAGTCCGCCGCGCTCAACGCCCGCCTGGCCGCTGAGACTATCGACGTTTCGCTACCGGGACGCCGCATGGAAAACGGTGGGCTGCATCCGGTCACGCGCACCATCGATCGCATCGAAACCTTCTTCGGCGAACTGGGCTTTGCGGTGGTGACCGGCCCGGAGATCGAGGATGACTATCACAACTTCGACGCGCTGAATATTCCGGGCCACCACCCGGCGCGCGCCGATCACGACACCTTCTGGTTCGACGCCACGCGCCTGCTGCGCACTCAGACCTCTGGCGTGCAGATCCGCACCATGAAAAACCAGCAGCCGCCGATTCGCATCATTGCGCCGGGCCGCGTCTATCGCAACGACTACGACCAGACGCATACCCCGATGTTCCATCAGATGGAAGGGCTGATCGTCGACAAGAACATCAGCTTCACCAACCTGAAGGGCACGCTGCACGACTTCCTGCGCAACTTCTTTGAGGAAGATTTGCAGATCCGTTTCCGTCCTTCCTACTTCCCGTTCACCGAACCTTCGGCGGAAGTGGACGTGATGGGTAAAAACGGCAAATGGCTGGAAGTGCTGGGCTGCGGCATGGTGCATCCGAACGTATTACGCAACGTCGGCATCGATCCGGAAATCTACTCTGGCTTCGCCTTCGGCATGGGCATGGAGCGTCTCACCATGCTGCGCTACGGCGTCACCGACTTGCGCGCCTTCTTCGAAAATGACTTACGTTTCCTCAAACAATTTAAATAAGGGCAGGTTATCCAATGAAATTCAGTGAACTCTGGTTACGCGAATGGGTAAACCCGGCTCTGGACAGCGCTGCCCTTTCTGAACAGATCACCATGGCCGGTCTGGAAGTGGACGGCGTTGAGCCGGTTGCCGGCGCGTTTCACGGCGTAGTGGTCGGCGAAGTTGTGGAGTGCGGTCAGCACCCTAACGCCGACAAGCTGCGCGTCACCAAGGTCAACGTCGGCGGCGATCGCCTGCTGGATATCGTCTGCGGCGCGCCGAACTGCCGTCAGGGTCTCAAGGTGGCGGTCGCCACCGTGGGCGCGGTGCTGCCGGGCGACTTTAAGATCAAAGCGGCTAAGCTGCGCGGCGAGCCGTCGGAGGGCATGCTCTGCTCTTTCTCCGAGCTGGGCATTTCCGACGATCACAACGGCATTATCGAGCTGCCGGGCGATGCGCCGGTAGGCAGCGATATCCGCGACTACCTGAAGCTGAACGACAACACCATTGAGATCAGCGTCACGCCGAACCGCGCCGACTGCCTGGGCATTATCGGCATCGCGCGTGATGTAGCGGTGCTGAACAGCCTGCCGCTCACCGCGCCGACGATCGACCCGGTAGCCGCCACCATTGGCGACACCTTCCCGATCCGCGTTGACGCGACCAACGCCTGCCCGCGCTACCTGGGCCGCGTGGTGAAAGGCATCAACGTCAAAGCCGCTACGCCGCTCTGGATGCGTGAAAAGCTGCGCCGCTGCGGCATTCGCTCTATCGATCCGGTGGTGGATATCACCAACTACGTGCTGCTTGAGCTGGGCCAGCCGATGCACGCCTTCGACCTCGACCGCATCGACGGCGGCATCGTGGTGCGCATGGCGGAAGAGGGTGAAACCCTGACGCTGCTCGACGGTAGCGAAGCAAAACTCAGCAGCGACACGCTGGTGATCGCCGATCACCATAAAGCGCTGGCGATGGGCGGTATCTTCGGCGGCGAGCATTCCGGCGTGAACGAAGAGACGCAGAACATTCTGTTTGAGTGCGCCTGGTTCGATCCGCTGGCGATTGTCGGCCGCGCGCGCCGTCACGGCCTGCACACCGACGCCTCACACCGCTACGAGCGCGGCGTTGATCCGACGATGCAGTATCAGGCTATCGAGCGCGCGACCCAGCTGCTGCTGGAAATTTGTGGCGGTGAGGCTGGCCCGGTTATCGACCAGACGCACGAGGCCGCGCTGCCGCAGCGTGCCACCATCACGCTGCGCCGCGAGAAGCTGGATCGCCTGATTGGCCACGCCGTTGCCGATGAGCAGGTCACCGACATCCTGACGCGTCTTGGCTGTGACGTGACGGCAGGTCAGGGGGAGTGGAAAGCGGTGGCACCAGGCTGGCGCTTCGACATGGCGATCGAAGAGGATCTGATTGAAGAGGTCGCGCGCGTCTACGGCTATAACAATATCCCGGACGTGCCGGTGCAGGCAGCTCTGGTGATGACGCAGCACCGCGAGGCGGATCTGTCGCTGAAGCGTGCCAAAACCCTGCTGGTGGATAAAGGCTACCAGGAAGCGATCACCTACAGCTTTGTCGACCCGAAAATCCAGCAGCTGCTGCATCCGGGCGAAGAGGCGCTGATCCTGCCAAGCCCGATCTCCAGCGATATGTCGGCGATGCGCCTGTCGCTGTGGACCGGCCTGCTGAGCGCGGTGGTCTACAACCAGAACCGCCAGCAGGGCCGCGTGCGCCTGTTTGAGAGCGGTTTACGCTTTGTGCCTGATACCCAGGCGAATTTAGGTATCCGTCAGGATCTTATGCTGGCGGGCGTGCTGAGCGGTAACCGCAATGAAGAACACTGGGATCTGGCGCGTCAGGCGGTTGACTTCTATGATTTGAAAGGCGATTTAGAATCGCTGCTCGATTTAACCGGCAAGCTGGACGAGATTCGCTTCCGTGCCGAAGCGAATCCGGCGCTGCATCCGGGGCAGAGCGCGGCGATTTATTTGCATGATGAACGAATCGGATTTATCGGAGTAGTTCATCCCGAGCTGGAACGTAAGCTGGATCTCAACGGCCGCACCTTAGTCTTTGAACTGCTTTGGAATAAGGTCGCAGACCGCGTCCTGCCTGAAGCGCGCGAGATTTCACGCTTCCCGGCGAACCGTCGCGATATCGCTGTGGTCGTGGCTGAAAACGTCCCTGCAGCAGATATCATCGCCGAGTGTAAGAAAGTTGGCGTAAATCAGGTAGTTGGCGTAAACTTGTTTGACGTGTACCGCGGTAAGGGCGTTGAAGAGGGTTTCAAGAGCCTCGCCATCAGCCTGATTTTGCAGGATACCAGCCGGACACTCGAAGAAGAGGAGATTGCCGCGACCGTTGGCAAATGCGTTGCGGCATTAAAAGAGCGATTCCAGGCAACCTTGAGGGATTGAACCTATGGCGCTTACAAAAGCTGAAATGTCAGAGTACCTGTTTGAGAAGCTTGGGCTGAGCAAACGCGACGCAAAAGAGCTAGTGGAGCTGTTTTTTGAAGAGGTTCGCCGCGCTCTGGAGAATGGTGAACAGGTAAAACTGTCTGGGTTTGGTAATTTCGACCTGCGCGATAAAAATCAGCGTCCAGGCAGGAATCCAAAAACGGGGGAAGATATTCCAATTACCGCGCGCCGCGTGGTAACGTTCCGCCCGGGTCAGAAGCTGAAAAGCCGCGTCGAAAACGCTTCTCCGAAAGATAACGACTGACCGATTTCAGTGTTCTAAAAAGGCCGCTTATGCGGCCTTTTTCATTGCCTTTCACCGCTGCGCCGCGCGTCTTCTCCTCTTTCTGCCGAATCCCTTCACTGTGTCAGCATTCTGTAAGCTTATGGGAAATAAGCTGAAAATCCGCCTGCGCCGATAGTGACACCCAGGACGCTTTTGCTATAACTGCGGCGACAGACAACAAGAGAGTCCCGTAATGAAAAAAACCGCACTGCTTTTAAGCCTCCTGCTGGGGATGCCGCTGCTGGCGAGCGCGAATGCGCCGCACCCTGATACTGCGCCGGGCGTCAGCGCCCATATTGGCGAGCGCGACCATCGTGGCAACTACTGGGACGGCTACAGCTGGCGTACCGCGAAATGGTGGCAGGCGCACCACGGCCGCAGCGTCGGACTAAAAGGGCCGCACGGCTACTGGAACGGTAACGGCTGGCAGGCGCAGCGCCCCGGGCACGGCAGGGCGACGGCAAAGCGCGATAATGCGTCGCACAACAGCCGTCAGCCGCACGGCGAGCCGCTGCCGCCGCGTCCGGACCACAGCTAACCCTCTCTGCGGCGCCCGTGGGCGCCGCCTACGTCAGCCTTTCTTTTTCCGCCAATCTCTCTACAATCAAATCTCTGTTTTCTCAGCGAATCCCCAAATTATGTCCCTGCTGGATCAGCTTGCTTATCAGGCGGATCGCCGCAGTCGTCGCGTGCTTACGGCGCTCGGTCTGGTTCTTCTGGCGTTAATGGTGCTTAGCCTCTGTGCGGGCGACAGCTGGATCGCGCCAGCCCAGTGGTCAGGCGACAGCGGCCGGCTGTTCGTCTGGCAGCTGCGCCTGCCGCGCACCCTGGCGGTGGTGCTGGTCGGCGCGGCGCTGGCGGTCTGCGGCGTAGTGATGCAGGCGCTGTTTACCAATCCGCTGGCGGAGCCGGGCCTGCTCGGCGTCTCTAACGGCGCCGGCATCGGGCTGGTGCTGGGCGTGCTGTTCGGCAGCGGCTCACTCTGGAGCCTGAGCCTGGCGGCGATGGCGGGCGCGCTGCTTATTACCCTGATCCTGCTGCATTTCGCGCACCGACAGCTCTCCGTCACCCGGCTGCTGCTTACCGGCGTGGCGCTCGGCATTATCTGCAGCGCCATTATGACCTGGGCGGTCTACTTCAGCACCAGCCTCGATCTGCGTCAGCTGATGTACTGGATGATGGGCGGCTTTAGCGGCATCGACTGGCGCTACGGCTGGATGATGCTGGCGCTGCTGCCGGTTACCGCTGGGCTGCTCGCCACGGCGCGCGTGCTTAATTTGCTGGCGCTTGGCGAAACCTCGGCGCAGCAGCTGGGCCTGTCGCTCTTTTTCTGGCGCAATGCGCTGGTGCTGGCGATGGGGTGGCTGGTGGGCGTCAGCGTCGCGATGGCGGGCGCTATCGGCTTTGTCGGCCTGGTGATCCCGCACCTGCTGCGCCTTAGCGGCATCAGCGACCATCGCTATCTGCTGCCTGCGTCAGCGCTGGCGGGCGCGGCGGTGCTGCTCGCCGCCGACATTATTGCGCGCCTGGCGCTTACCGCGGCGGAGCTGCCGATAGGGGTCGTGACCGCCACGCTCGGCGCGCCGCTGTTTATCGCGCTGTTAGTCAAATCTTCGCGCTAGCTTCGGCTGGCTTTCTGCTTCCTCTACAGGAGACTTTTATGAGCCTTTATCAAACTGAACTGATGACCATCGACGGTGAGAAAACCACGCTGGAAAAGTGGCAGGGCAAGGTGCTGCTGGTGGTTAACGTGGCGTCGAAGTGCGGCCTTACGCCGCAGTATGAGCAGCTGGAAGCGCTGCAGCAGCAGTATCAGGCGCAGGGCTTCAGCGTGCTCGGCTTTCCCTGCAACCAGTTTCTTGAGCAGGAGCCGGGCAGCAACGAAGAGATCAAAACGTTTTGCAGCACCACCTACGGCGTCACCTTTCCCATGCTGGCCAAAGGGGAGGTCAACGGTCCGGCGCGCCATCCGCTCTATACACAGCTGATCGCGGCGCAGCCGGAGGCGGTGCGCCCGGAAGGCAGCGGCTTCTACGAGCGCATGGCGAGCAAAGGCCGTGCGCCCAAAGCGCCTGGCGATATTCTGTGGAACTTCGAAAAATTCCTGATTAACCGTCAGGGCGAGGTAGTGAAGCGTTTCGCGCCGGATATGACGCCGGACGACGCCGTTATCCAGCAGAGCATTCAGCAGGCGCTGGCGCAGTAAATGGTTCTGAGCCTGAAAGGTGCCGCCGTGCCTGGCCGGCTGGCGCCTTTTTCCGCCGAGGTGGAAAAAGGCACGCTGCTGCACCTGGTCGGGCCTAACGGCGCGGGCAAAAGCAGCCTGCTGGCGCTGATGGCGGGCATGCTGTCGGGCGAAGGGGAGATCCAGCTTCTGCAGCGCCCGCTGCGCGAATGGCGCGCGCCGGCGCTGGCGCGGGTGCGCGCCTGGCTGCCGCAGCAGACAGCGCCGGGCCTGATGCCGGTCTATCACTATTTGCGCCTGCACCTGAGCGACGCGCGGTCGCCAGCGGCCCTGAGCGGCCTGCTGGAGACGCTGCGGCTGCAGGATAAGCTGGCGCGGCCGCTGACGCAGCTGTCGGGCGGCGAGTGGCAGCGCGTCAGGCTGGCGGCCGCCTTCGCTCAGATCGATCCCGCGCTTAATCCACAGGGGCGCCTGCTGCTGCTGGACGAGCCGATGACCGGGCTGGATATCGCCCAGCAAAATGCCGTACATAACCTGATTGTCGGGCTGCAGCGCGCCGGGGTCTGCGTTATCGCCAGCAGCCACGATCTTAACCATACGCTGCGCCATGCCGACCGCGTCTGGCTGATGACGCAGGGCAGCGTGGTGGCACAGGGTGCGGCTGCGGCAATCCTCACTCCTGAGCGCCTCAGCGAGCTCTATGCGATTCCGTTTCGCCAGCTGGAGCTGGACGGGCTGCCCCTGCTGACCGTTCAGCCCTGAGCGCCGCATCTTGCCACGCTGCGCGCCTGACGCTAGAGTGAGGCCGTTGCGATTAAAGGAGATGCGCGCGAATGCGGATGGGGGTGATTTTACTGGTGCTGATACTGGCGGGATGCAGCAGCCATCGCGCGCCGCCGGTGAACGGCCGGCTGGCGGATTCAATTATGGTAGTGGCGCAGCTCAACGAGCAGCTGGGAGAGTGGCGCGGCACGCCCTATCGCTACGGCGGCATGAGCCGCGGCGGCGTCGACTGCTCGGGCTTCGTCTATCTCACCATGCGCGACCGGTTCGATCTGCAGCTGCCGCGCAGCACGCGGGCGCAGAGCGATATCGGCACGCGCATCAGCAAGGATGAGCTGCAGCCGGGCGACCTGGTATTTTTCAAAACCGGCCGCGGTGAAAACGGCCTGCACGTCGGCATCTACGACAGCGACAACGCCTTTATTCACGCCTCTACCAGCCAGGGGGTGATCCGCTCCTCGCTCGACAACGTCTACTGGCGCAAAGCCTTCTGGCAGGCGCGCCGCATTTAAGGCAAATTAATAATCGCGCCAATCGGCGCGCGCGCGAATTGCAGAAAAAATAGCGCCGGGGAAACGGTCATTTTATAACTCTTATTTTAAATGGCACTTTACGCTGCCGGGAAATAATTATATCAATAAGGCAGAGAGTTAATTTTCTGGTAAAGGGTATTAAACGCTACCGTTATTTGGCTTAGGGATCTGGCGCAGCGGGCAAAGCGAAATTTAACGGCAAAGATGTCCATCTCTTCCCACGTTTGGTACTATTGCCTGCCCGATTTCGATGATATACGATGCGCCAGTCGCCACTTTATCTGGCTGTAAAAATGAAAGTTCATTTATCTGCCGACTATCAGTCGGAAATTTGGTTTTATCCTGCCTGCACAATTAGCGGGCAGCTGGCGGCCGTCGAGCTGGTAAGTCAGTTCGTCCACAGCAGTGCGCCTGTTACTCTGCCGCAGGATCTGCTGTTGCCGCAGCTCGATGAGATGCAGAGGCTGCGCCTGCTGCAGCGGCAGGTAGCCGTGCTGGAACAGTACCGCGACTTCTTCGTTAAAAATCATGTACTGGCATTAATGCGTATTGATGAAAACATGGCGCGCACGCTGCTGGCGAGTGAATTGCTGATCCGTAAAATTAAACAGCTTCCGTTTTTATTACTCGACATCAGCGAAACGTTTCAGCAGCTTTTAAACGGAATTAATGACCCTCTTATTTTTGCGCTAAAACAACAGTTCCGTTTATCATTATCCCATTTCGGTGCGGGTAAATCTTCGACCCGCGCGGTCTATGATAATCTGTTCGACTGCATCAAACTGGATAAACAATTTATTCAGTCGCTGGCGAAACGCGCCTCATTCCTGCCGTTTATTCAGAGCATTATCGATAACTTCCGCAGCCACGCGCAGATGATGATTATTTGCGGCATCGATGACAGAACGCTGCTCGACAAAACCGCCACGCTGCAGGACGCCGTGCTGCAGGGCGCGCTGTTCCCGCCGGTTAAAGCGGAGGCGCTGCCGCGGCTTATTACCAGTCAGTACTGCGCGCCTGATTAAGCCCGCCTGTTGTATTTGATTTCCCGCCACTATACTTGCGGTGTCTCGCGCGGCCGCGTCCACGGCGAGACGGCCCGATATCCGGTTATTCACAGCGACGGCGGCTCTGGCTCTGCCGGGCTGCCGCTCGGGAGAGTCTATGTTGTTTGATAACAGCTGGCAGCGCGAGCTGCCGGGTTTCTATACCGCTCAGGCACCGACGCCGCTCAGGGGCGGACGCCTGTTTTATCACAATGCGCCGCTGGCGCAGGAGCTGGGCGTGGATGCCGCGCTTTTCGCTGGCGAAGGCCATGGCGTCTGGCACGGCGCCGCGCTGCTGCCGGGCATGCAGCCGCTGGCGCAGGTCTACAGCGGACATCAGTTCGGCGTCTGGGCTGGACAGCTTGGCGACGGGCGCGGCATTCTGCTGGGCGAGCAGCGCCTCGACGCGGGCGGCAAGGTTGACTGGCACCTGAAAGGGGCCGGGCTTACTCCTTATTCGCGTATGGGCGACGGACGCGCGGTGGTCCGCTCCACGGTGCGTGAATTTCTCGCCTCGGAAGCGCTGCACCATCTGGGCATTCCCACCACGCGCGCGCTCGCTATCGCCATCAGCGACGAGCCGGTCTATCGCGAATCCCCCGAGCGCGGCGCGACCCTGATGCGCATTGCGGAAAGCCATCTGCGCTTCGGCCACTTTGAGCACTTCTTCTACAGCCAGCAGCAGGACAAGGTCGAGCAGCTGGCGGACTATGCGCTGCGCCACCACTGGCCGCAGCTGGTCGACGAAGCGGATAAATACCTGCTGTGGTTTACCGACGTCGTCGAGCGCACCGCGCGCCTGATCGCCCAGTGGCAAAGCGTAGGTTTTGCGCACGGCGTGATGAACACCGATAACATGTCGCTGCTGGGGCTGACCATCGACTATGGCCCTTACGGTTTCCTTGATGACTATCAGCCCGGCTTTATCTGCAACCACAGCGATTACCAGGGGCGCTACAGCTTTGAAAATCAGCCGACGATCGGCCTGTGGAATCTTAACCGGCTGGCGCATGCGCTTTCCGGGCTGCTGAGCGTCGAGCAGCTTAAGCAGGCGCTGAGCCGCTACGAGCCGGAGCTGATGCGCGTCTGGGGCGAACGGATGCGGGCGAAACTGGGCTTTACCCAGGCTGACGACGGCGATAACGCGCTGCTGGTGGAGCTGCTGTCGCTAATGGCGCAGGAGCGCAGCGATTACACCCTGACGTTCCGCCTGCTGAGCGAAACGCAGCAGCAGGAGGCGCGCTCGCCGCTGCGCGACGAATTTATGGATCGCGACGCTTTTGACCGCTGGTATCAGCGCTATCGCGCACGTCTGCTGCAGGAAGGGGTAGACGATGCGACGCGCCAGCAGCAGATGAAGGCCGCGAATCCGGCGCTGGTTTTACGCAACTACCTGGCGCAGCAGGCGATCGACGGAGCAGAGAAGGGCGAGAGCGAGGCGCTGGTGCGGCTGCATCAGGCGCTGCAGCAGCCCTTTAGTGACGCAACGGCCGCTGAATATCGTCAGCGGCCGCCGGACTGGGGAAAATCGCTGGAGGTAAGCTGCTCCAGCTAACGGCTCAGAAGCGGCTGTTCACCGCCTCGGCCAGCAGCGACAGCACCGCTTCGCTGTCCTGCCAGCCGAGGCAGGGATCGGTAATCGACTGGCCGTAAACCAGCGGTTCGCCCGTGACTTTCTGATTTCCCTCTTCGATAAAGCTTTCAATCATTACGCCGGCAACCGCGCGCGAGCCGGCGCGGATCTGCTGCGCCACCTCGGCCGCCACCTCTTTCTGACGGCGATGCTGCTTCAGGCAGTTGCCGTGGCTGAAATCGATCACCAGCTGCTCCGGCAGGCTGAACTCGCGCAGGCTAGCGGCCGCGGCGGCCACGTCGTCGGCGTGATAGTTCGGCACTTTACCGCCGCGCAAAATTACGTGGCCGTGCGGATTGCCGCTGGTCTGGTAAATCGTCATCTGCCCATCTTTATCGGGCGACAGAAACATATGGCTGGCGCGCGAGGCGCGGATGGCGTCCACCGCGATGCGCACGTTGCCGTCGGTGCCGTTCTTGAAGCCTACCGGACAGGAGAGCGCGGAGGCCATTTCGCGGTGGATTTGACTCTCGGTGGTGCGCGCGCCAATGGCGCCCCAGCTAATCAGGTCGGCGATAAACTGGCCCGTGACCATATCGAGAAATTCCGTCGCGGTAGGCAGCCCCAGGCGATTAATGTCGAGCAGGATCTGACGCGCCAGGCCGATGCCGCGGTTGACGTTGAAGCTGCCGTCGAGATCGGGATCGGAGATCAACCCTTTCCAGCCCACCACGGTGCGCGGTTTTTCAAAGTAGGTGCGCATCACGATTTCCAGGCGGTCGGCATAGCGGTCACGCAGCGCATTCAGCCGCTGGGCGTAGTCGAGCGCCGCACGCGGGTCGTGCAGCGAGCAGGGCCCGATAATCACCAGCAGGCGGGGATCCTCGCCGGTCAGAATGCGGGCGATGCGCTGGCGCGCGCGCGTGACGCTATCCGCCACGTCGGCGGAAAGAGGGTGTTGAGCGGCTAACGCGGCAGGCGTGATCAGGCTGCCGATGCGTGCCGTACGCAGTTCATCAGTTTTATTCATGAGTATCTCGAAAGCTTTTTCTTCGCAGCGGTGACATACCGGGAAGTGATGATGATCACAATAAATTATTAGTTTGCGAATGCAAGCCTATAAACTGAAATGATTTTTTACAGGACGGCAGCGGCGCTTTACAAGGCGTCGCCGCTGGCGTCTCAGTACATGCGGCGCGTCAGACCCATAATGTCGAGGATTTTGGTCGCGATCTCTTCTACCGAATAGTTGGTGCTGTTGAGGTAGCGGATCTGGTGGGTGCGAAACAGCGCCTCCACCTCGCCGACTTCAAGCCGGCACTGGCGCATCGAGGCGTAGCGGGTATTTTCTGCCCGCTCCTGGCGAATGGCGGCGAGCCGCTCGGGATCGATAGTCAGACCAAACAGCTTGTTCTGAAACGGACGCAGGGCGGCCGGCAGCTTAAGGTTGTCCATATCGTCGGCGATAAAGGGGTAGTTGGCGGCACGGATGCCGAACTGCATCGCCAGATAGAGGCTGGTGGGCGTTTTGCCGCAGCGCGACACGCCCAGCAGGATCACCTGCGCATCTTCCAGGCCGCGCAGCGAGATGCCGTCGTCGTGCGCCAGGGTGTAGTCGATCGCGGCGATGCGCGCGTCGTACTTGCCGAGGTTGCTGGCGTCAAGGCCGTGGGTGCGATGTGCCACCGGCGCGGGAGCCATGCCCAGCTCTTCCTGCAGCGGCGCCACCAGCGCCTGCACGATATCCTGGCAGAAGCCTTCGCTCTGCGTGATGATGTCGCGCACTTCCGGCGTGACGATAGAGAAAAACACCAGCGGGCGCACGCCGCTTTTCTGATAGAGCGCGTTGATCTGCGCCTTCACCGCCTGGGCGCGCTGCACGTTTTCAACAAAGGGCAGCGTCAGGCTGTTAAAGCCCACCGGAAACTGCGACAGCACCGCGTGGCCCAGCACCTCTGCGGTAATCGCGGTGCCGTCGGAAATATAGAAAACGCTTCTTTCGCTGCTCATGGCCTTTACCTTATGCGTAGAGAGATAGGGTCAGGTTAGCAGCTTTAAATAGCGGTCAGAACAAAATAAAAAATCCATGTTTAAAATTTGTGAACTTTTCGTTTTTTCTCGCCTGAGCGCGTCGAAGCGGACGGGGCTAAATATTGAAATGATGTTTTAACTTTCCCGATCTCGCCATAAAAGCGGGCTACCGGGAAATAAAGCGGGACGCGGTTGCGCAACGGAAAGCGGCGCTAAGCCGATGAAAAATAGCGAAAACCATTAACATCATAGCCTTAGCGAAAAATAACCGGTTTGCGCAACGTGACGCAATTATCGGAATAATTCCTAAATTACTTAATCTTGCGCGCTTTAACGATTCAACACTTAGTCATTAATTGCGCATTGTGCCAGGCTAATTTTGCGAATAGCTAAATTTTCCATGTGCCCATTCATTCTTAAAAGGATAATCTCGATGTCCATTACAGGCGAACAGCCGTTAGTGCTCTGGTATAACCAGCTTGGCATGCATGATGTCGATCGCGTGGGAGGCAAAAACGCCTCTCTGGGTGAAATGATTACGAACCTGTCGTCGCTGGGCGTCTCCGTGCCCAACGGATATGCGACCACATCTTACGCGTTTAATCAGTTCCTCGATCAGAGTGGCCTCAACCAGCGCATTTACGATTTACTGGACAAGACCGATATCGACGATATCGACGAGCTGGCGAAAGCCGGTAAGCAGATCCGTCAGTGGGTCGTGGATACCCCGTTTCAGCCTGAACTGGAAACGGCTATTCGCGAGGCATACGAGCAGCTCTCCGCAGACGATGCCGAGGCGTCGTTCGCCGTGCGCTCTTCCGCTACGGCAGAAGATATGCCGGACGCCTCCTTCGCCGGCCAGCAGGAGACTTTCCTTAACGTGCAGGGCTATGACGCGGTAATCATCGCCGTGAAGCACGTTTACGCCTCGCTGTTTAACGATCGCGCCATCTCCTATCGCGTGCATCAGGGCTACGACCATCGCGGCGTGGCGCTGTCGGCGGGCGTGCAGCGTATGGTGCGCTCCGATCTCGCCTCATCGGGCGTGATGTTTACCATCGATACCGAATCGGGCTTCGATCAGGTGGTGTTTATTACCTCCGCTTTCGGCCTGGGCGAGATGGTGGTGCAGGGCGCGGTCAATCCAGATGAGTTCTATGTGCACAAGCCGACGCTGGCCGCCAACCGTCCCGCCATCGTGCGCCGCAATATGGGCTCGAAAAAGGTGCGTATGGTCTATGCCGATTCGCAGTCGCACGGCGAGCAGGTGCGCATCGAAGAGGTGCCGGAAAGCGAGCGCGACCGCTTCTCCCTTACCGATGAAGAGGTGCAGGCGCTGGCGCGTCAGGCGGTGCAGATCGAGCAGCACTACAAGCGTCCGATGGATATCGAGTGGGCGAAAGATGGCCATACCGGCAAGCTCTTTATCGTGCAGGCGCGCCCGGAAACCGTGCGCTCCAACGGTCAGGTGATGGAGCGCTATAACCTGCAGGGCACCGGCAGCGTGGTGGTGGAAGGCCGCGCCATCGGCCATCGCATCGGCGCTGGCGAAGTTAAAGTGATCCACGACATCAGCGAGATGAACCGCATAGAAAAAGGCGATGTGCTGGTCACCGATATGACCGACCCGGACTGGGAGCCGATCATGAAGAAAGCCTCAGCGATCGTCACCAACCGCGGCGGGCGCACCTGTCACGCGGCGATTATCGCGCGCGAGCTGGGCATCCCGGCGGTAGTGGGCTGCGGCGACGCCACCGACCGCCTGCAGGACGGCAACAAAGTCACCGTCTCCTGCGCTGAAGGTGACACCGGCTATGTCTATAGCGATCTGATCGATTTCGAAGTCACCAGTTCGCAGGTAGACGAGATGCCGGCGCTGCCGCTGAAGATCATGATGAACGTCGGTAACCCCGATCGCGCCTTTGACTTTGCCTGCCTGCCGAATGAAGGGGTAGGTCTTGCGCGTCTGGAGTTCATTATCAACCGCATGATTGGCGTGCACCCGAAAGCGCTGCTGGAGTTTGACCAGCAGACGCCGGAACTCCAGCAGCAGATTCGCGGCATGATGAAAGGTTTCGACAGCCCGGTTGAGTTCTATATTGCTCGCCTGACCGAAGGGATCGCCACGCTGGGAGCCGCGTTTGCGCCGAAGCGGGTGATTGTGCGCCTGTCGGACTTTAAATCGAATGAGTACGCCAACCTGGTGGGCGGCGAGCGCTACGAGCCGGAAGAGGAGAATCCGATGCTGGGCTTCCGCGGCGCCGGACGCTACGTGGCGGACAGCTTCCGCGACTGTTTCGCGCTGGAGTGCGAGGCGGTGAAGCGCGTGCGTAATGAGATGGGCCTGACCAACGTCGAAATCATGGTGCCCTTTGTGCGCACCGTCGCGCAGGCGCAGGCGGTGGTGGAGGAGCTGGGCCGTCAGGGCCTGAAGCGCGGCGAGAACGGCCTGAAAATCATTATGATGTGCGAAATCCCCTCCAACGCCCTGCTGGCCGAGCAGTTCCTTGAGCACTTCGACGGCTTCTCTATCGGCTCGAACGATATGACGCAGCTGGCGCTGGGGCTGGATCGCGATTCGGGCGTGGTGTCGGCGCTGTTTGACGAGCGCAATGAGGCGGTGAAAGCGCTGCTGTCGATGGCGATTCAGGCGGCGAAAAAGCAGGGCAAATATGTCGGCATCTGCGGGCAGGGGCCGTCCGACCATCAGGACTTTGCGGCCTGGCTAATGGAAGAGGGTATCGACAGCCTGTCGCTCAATCCAGACACTGTGGTGGAAACCTGGCTGTCGCTGGCTGAGTTAGGCAAAAGTACATGATTAGATAGGCTAATTTGCCGTAAAAAGGCCAGCTTTGCTGGCCTTTTTGCTTTCTTTGGGCCAAAAAAAAGCCCATCACAGGGGATGGGCAAAGACTACACACAGCAATTCTTCACTTTACTCAGGGGAAAAAGGTTGTTTAAAAATCAGTAGGTTGATTTCAAACTTAGGAATCATGTTATTCATCGCGCGCTTCTGAGTCTTTAAGAATCCTCTTATTAGTTTAAAGCCAATAAACTTTTGTCACCTGTTTAGGGGCGAAATTGGGGTGAACCAGTGCGAAAAATAAACTATTCAACGCTGATATGCGGCCTCATGGCCGAAAACTGCGTTTTTTCTTAAAAACCGCTAATGGAAAAAAATGTTAACGTGACGCAAATGAGTCAGGGCGGTTAACCGCCCTGAGCCCGGTCTCAGGAGGGCAGATGCTCTTCTTCATGATCGGACAGGATCTCGACCACGCTGGCGAGGTCGCCCTCTGGCGGCGGCGGTGCCTCATGCATCCATACGGACACCAGCCGGTAGGAGACCGCCAGCACCACCGGACCGATAAACAGACCAATCAGGCCGAAGGCCACCAGCCCGCCGATAACGCCGGAGAGGATAAGGATCATCGGTAAATCGGCGCCCATACGGATCAGCACCGGGCGCAGCACGTTATCCAGCGTGCCGACTACGCAGCTCCAGATCAGCAGCACCGTGCCCCAGGTGGTGTCGCCGCTCCAGTAAAGCCAGATAATGGCGGGCACCAGCACCAGCAGCGGGCCGATCTGCACCAGACAGCAGAGGATCATCAGCACGGTAAGCAGCGTGGCGTAGGGGATGCCGGAGAGCGCGAGGCCGATGCCGCCCAGCACGCCCTGCACCAGCGCGGTCACCACCACGCCGAGCGCCACGGCGCGGATCGCCTGACCCGCCAGCAGCACCGTGGCGTCGCCGCGACGGCCTGCCATACGAAACGCGAAGTGACGAATGCCCTGCGCCGCCTGTTCGCCGCGCCAGAACAGCAGGGCGCTGAACAGCAGCATCACGCCGAGATGGATCATCAGCCGGCCAAAATGACCCGCCTGAGCGACAAAGAAGCCGGTGGTGCGACCGACGTAGGGCTGCAGTTTCGCCATAATGGCCGAGCCGCCGCCCGCCACCAGCTTGTGGTAGCTGGAAAAGAGTTTTTCGCCGATGGCCGGGATATCATTCAGCCACAGCAGCGACGGCATCTCCATATGACCCTGCGTCGCCCAGGCGATAACGGGCGCGCTGTTGTCGATCAGGCTGTTGACCAGCAGCGCAATGGGAATAATAAACAGCAGCAGCAAGAGCAGCGTCATCACGATGACCGCCAGCGAACGCCGGTTCCACAGCAGCCGCTGCACGCGCAGCATCAGCGGCCAGGTGGCGATCACCACCATGCTTGCCCAGGCGAAACCCAGTATAAAAGGCTGAACTATCCAGATACAGGCGACGATCATCAGCAGGATAAAGAGCAGCGTAAAGAGCCTCTGCGGCATATCCGTGGTGCGGTGCAGGTTTTTCATAAGAGACAACGACCTCAAATAATCCTTCATTAGGGGGCAATCAGGCCCGGCTTAATGATGAGCTATTTTGGCGGCTTTAAACAGAGGCGAAAGCGCGGCTTTTACCCGCGCCGGAAAAAAAGGCGAGCGCGAAAAAAATGTGTTAAAACGGAGCGTTCAGACAAAACAAGCAACACACACGATTACAACATCTGGTCTCTCAATAATGATCCCACAGATTTCTCAGGCGCCCGGCCTCGTTCAACGGGTGCTGACATTCCTCGACGCGCTGAAGGCGCAGGGCTTCACCGGCGATACCGCCACCAGCTACGCCGATCGTCTGTTAATGTCCACCGACAACAGCATCTACCAGCTGCTGCCGGACGCGGTGCTTTTTCCGCGCTCTACCGCCGACGTGGCTCTGATTGCGCGCGTGGCGGGCGAGGCGCGCTTTAACGATCTCACCTTTACGCCGCGCGGTGGCGGCACCGGTACCAACGGGCAGTCGCTGAATCAGGGCATCGTGGTCGACATGTCGCGCCATATGAACCGCATTCTGGAGATCAATCCTGAGCAGGGCTGGGTGCGCGTCGAAGCGGGCGTGGTCAAGGATCAGCTTAACGCCTGGCTTAAGCCCTACGGCTTTTTCTTCTCGCCGGAGCTCTCTACCAGCAACCGCGCGACGCTGGGCGGCATGATCAATACTGACGCCTCAGGCCAGGGATCGCTGGTCTACGGTAAAACCTCCGATCATGTGCTGGGGCTGCGCGCGGTGCTGCTCGGCGGCGATATTCTCGATACCCGGCCGATGGCCGCCGCGCTGGCGGAGACGCTGGCGCAGACCGCGACGCCAGAAGGGCGCATCTATCAGCAGGTGCTGACGCGATGCCGCGAACAGCGCGCGCTGATTCTGGAGAAGTTTCCGAAGCTGAACCGCTTCCTCACCGGCTACGATCTGCGCCACGTCTTTAGCGACGACATGCAGACCTTCGACCTGACGCGCATTCTGTGCGGCGCCGAGGGCACGCTGGCCTTTATCACCGAGGCGCGGCTCGATATTACGCCGATTCCCAAAGTGCGTCGGCTGGTGAATATTAAATATGACTCTTTCGACTCCGCGCTGCGCAACGCCCCCTTTATGGTTGAGGCGAAGGCGCTGTCGGTGGAGACCGTGGACTCCAAAGTGCTTAACCTGGCGCGAGAAGATATCGTCTGGCATTCGGTGCGCGAGCTGATTACCGACGTGCCGGACAAAGAGATGCTTGGCCTCAATATCGTCGAGTTCGCCGGCGACGACGGCGCGCTGATCGATCAGCAGGTCTCTTCGCTCTGCGCCCGGCTGGATCGCCTGATGGCGCAGCGCGAGGGCGGCGTTATCGGCTATCAGCTCTGCGAGGATCTTGAGGGTATCGAGCGTATCTATAACATGCGCAAAAAGGCGGTGGGGCTGCTGGGCAATGCCAAAGGGCGCGCCAAGCCTATCCCCTTTGTGGAAGATACCGCCGTGCCGCCGGAGCACCTCGCTGACTATATCGTTGAGTTCCGCGCGCTGCTCGACAGCCACGGCCTGAGCTACGGCATGTTCGGCCACGTCGACGCAGGCGTGCTGCACGTGCGTCCGGCGCTGGACATGTGCGACCCGCAGCAGGAGATGCTGATGAAAACCCTGTCGGACGAGGTGGTGGCGCTGACCGCGCGCTACGGCGGACTGCTGTGGGGCGAGCACGGCAAAGGGTTCCGCGCGCAGTACAGCCCGGCGTTTTTCGGCGAAACGCTGTTTAACGAGCTGCGCCGCATCAAGGCGGCGTTCGATCCCGATAACCGCATGAACCCCGGCAAGATCTGTACCCCCATCGACAGCAACGAGCCGATGATGCAGGTCGACGCGATCAAGCGCGGCAGCTATGACCGCCAGATCCCGCTGACGGTGCGCAGCGACTGGCGCGGCGCGATGGAGTGCAACGGCAACGGCCTCTGCTTTAACTTTGATGCGCGCAGCCCGATGTGCCCCTCGATGAAGATCACCCGCAACCGCATCCACTCGCCGAAAGGGCGCGCCACCCTGACGCGCGAATGGCTGCGCCTGCTGGCGGAGCAGGGGGTCGATCCGCAGCAGCTCGAGAAGCAGCTGCCGGAAAGCAGCCTGTCGCTTCGCGCCCTGATTGGCCGCGTGCGCAACAGCTGGCACGCCAGCAAGGGCGAGTATGACTTCTCCCATGAGGTTCATGAGGCGATGTCGGGCTGCCTCGCCTGTAAAGCCTGCTCGACTCAGTGTCCGATCAAAATCGACGTGCCCGATTTCCGCGCCCGCTTTTTGCAGCTCTACCATACGCGCTACCTGCGTCCGGTAAGCGACCATCTGGTGTCGGCGGTCGAGAGCTATGCGCCGCTAATGGCGAAAGCGCCGAAGGCGTTTAACTTCTTTCTGCGTCAGCCCTGGATGCGCGAGCTGAGCAAAAACCATATCGGCATGGTGGATCTGCCGCTGCTCTCGTCCCCTTCGCTGAAGCAGGAGCTGAGCGGCCATCCAGCGATGAGCATGACGCTGGAGAAGCTGGAGGCGCTAAGCCCCGAGCAGCGTGCCGAGACGGTGCTGGTGGTGCAAGACCCCTTTACCAGCTTCTACGAGGCGCAGCTGATTGCCGACTTTATTCGCCTGATCGAGAAGCTGGGTCTGCGGCCGGTGCTGCTGCCCTTTATGCCGAACGGCAAGGCGCAGCACGTTAAGGGCTTTCTGCAGCGCTTTGCGCGCACTGCCAGCAAAACCGCTGACTTCCTGAATCGGGTAGCGATGCTCGGCATGCCGATGGTTG
Organism: Pantoea agglomerans; assembly: GCF_020149765.1. Taxonomy (NCBI): domain Bacteria; kingdom Pseudomonadati; phylum Pseudomonadota; class Gammaproteobacteria; order Enterobacterales; family Erwiniaceae; genus Pantoea; species Pantoea agglomerans. Next base: position 2,206,397 of record NZ_CP083809.1, on the reverse strand, counting down.
GCGTCGATCCGGCGACGGTGCTCTGCTATCGCGATGAATATAAGCAGACGCTGGGCGAAAAGCGCGGCGACTTTCATGTCCAGCTGGTGCATGAGTGGCTGAGTGAGGTGGTCAGCACGCGCGAAGCGGTGCCGGGCAGCGGCGAAAGCTGGTACCTGTTTGCGCACTGCACCGAAGTCACGGCGCTGCCCAATACGCCGAATCAGTGGCGGGAGATCTTCTCGCGCTTCGGCGCGCGGCTGGAGAATATCAACGTCGGCTGCTGCGGCATGGCGGGCACCTACGGTCACGAAACCAAAAACCTCGACAACTCGCTGGGGATCTATGGCCTGTCATGGCATCCGCAGTTGCAGAAGCTGCCGCGCCAGCGCTGCCTGGCGACCGGCTTCTCCTGCCGCAGCCAGGTGAAAAGGCTGGAAGGCAACGGCATGCGCCATCCGCTGCAGGCACTTCTGGCATTGATGTAACGAAATTGTGCGCGACGTCACGACGCGGCTGGATTAGAATATCCAGCCCGCGTGACGCACGAAGTCGCTCTGCAGCGCAGTGGCTTTCTCCCATTCACCGACCAGCGCCAGCTGATGGCACAGCCGGGTAAGGGAGAAGCGCGCCAGCTGCCAGGCCTGGATGCGGAACAGCCTGTCGCGCTCGCTGTTGCCCATCTCCTGCACCAGCCGATGGTGCAGTTTGCCCAGAGCGTGCAGATAGCTTTGATCGTCTCCGTTGATTTGGCAGATTTCGGCCATATCGAGACAGGTATCGTTGAACTGACGAAGCTGATGAATGGTACAGTCGGCCCGGTTAAGCTTTGCCTGTGCCAGGTAGAAGTCAACGGTAATATCGCGCATGGCGAACTGATAATCGTCGATTTTGCCCTGCAGCCAGGCAGAGACGGAAGGCGTCATGGCACCACCTCAAAGGTTGAATGATAATAATTATCATATTCAACTCGGGGCAGATTGCAATTGCGCAGCGCGAAAATTTTCACGATTTACTTAGCCTGTTAATAAAATCGGCAAGAACAATTTTTGTGTAAGCGATAAAGGCGTAACCTATCAATAAGAAATTATTAATAACTAGCTGAAAAAAATTTTACGTAATTTTAACAGGTTAGGCCGCTGATTTAGGCGCGTGGGCTCTCGCCGCAAAGACCTGCGAAGCAGCTATGCTTAATAAAGCAGCGATTAAAAAGAGCACAAGATGATTATCCCTGCAAAACAAGAGGTTGAAGTGATCGTCCAGATCCTTACCATAGGGGGATAGCCTGAAAAGGTCCGGACTTACGAGGTAACAACATGGCATCTGTAAATGCAGCAACGTTCTCTCCTGATGATTTCGTCTGGAAAGGGGTCACGCTGACTGATTCCGCGGCAAAGCAAATTCTTAGCCTGGTGGCACAAGATCCTGAGGTTAAAGGTCTCCATCTGGGCGTGAAACAATCCGGCTGCGCCGGTTTCGGCTACGTCATGGATCTGGTGAAAGAGCCTGCCGATGACGATCTGCAGTTTACCCATAACGGCGCAACGCTCTACGTGCCGCTTCAGGCGATGCCGTTTATCGACGGCACGGAAGTGGATTATGTCCGCGAAGGCCTGAATCAGATTTTTAAATTCAATAACCCTAAAGCTCAACACGCCTGCGGGTGCGGTGAAAGCTTTGGCGTCGAGTAAGTGAAATATGTCACGACACAGCGAAACATCTGACGATGTACAAATGTGGGAAGGCAAGCTCAACTACAAAGAGGGCTTCTTTACCCAGTTGCAAACCGACGAAATGGCGCACGGCATCAACGAAGATGTGGTGCGCGCGATCTCGGCTAAACGTAACGAGCCAGAGTGGATGCTGGAGTTTCGTCTTAAAGCCTTTCGCGCCTGGCTTGAAATGGAAGAGCCGCACTGGCTGAAAGCGCATTACGATAAACTGGATTATCAGGATTACAGCTACTACTCGGCACCCTCATGCGGCAACTGCGACGACAGCTGCGCTTCTGAGCCGGGCGCGCTGCAGTCTTCGGGTATCGAAGAGACCAACAACTACCTGACGCAGGAAGTTGAGAAGGCGTTCGATCAGCTTGGCGTGCCGGTGCGTGAAGGCCGCGAAGTGGCGGTCGATGCGATTTTCGACTCGGTCTCCGTCGCCACAACCTACCGCGGCAAGCTGGCGGAGCAGGGCATTATCTTCTGCTCGTTCGGCGAAGCGATTCAGGAACACCCTGAGCTGGTGCAGAAGTATCTCGGCACCGTGGTGCCGGCCAACGATAACTTCTTTGCGGCGCTGAACTCGGCGGTCGCCTCTGACGGCACCTTCGTTTATATCCCGAAAGGGGTGCGCTGCCCGATGGAGCTGTCGACCTATTTCCGTATTAACGCGGCGAAAACCGGTCAGTTTGAACGCACCATCCTGATTGCGGACGAAGACAGCTACGTCAGCTACATCGAAGGCTGTTCCGCGCCGGTGCGCGATACCTATCAGCTGCACGCCGCGGTTGTGGAAGTTATCATCCACAAAAACGCGGAAGTGAAGTACTCCACCGTACAGAACTGGTTCCCGGGCGGTGAAGGCGAAGGCGGCATTCTGAACTTCGTTACCAAGCGTGCGCTGTGCGAAGGCGAGAACAGCAAAATGTCCTGGACCCAGTCCGAGACCGGCTCCGCTATTACCTGGAAATACCCGAGCTGCATTCTGCGCGGCGACAACTCCATCGGTGAGTTCTACTCGGTGGCGCTGACCAGCGGTCGCCAGCAGGCAGATACCGGCACCAAGATGATCCACATTGGTAAAAACACCAAATCGACCATCATCTCTAAAGGTATCTCCGCCGGTAAGAGCCAGAATACCTATCGCGGCCTGGTAAAAATCATGCCGACCGCGACTAACGCGCGTAACTTTACCCAGTGCGACTCGATGCTGATCGGCCCCGATTGCGGCGCGCATACCTTCCCGTATGTGGAAACCCGCAACAATACCGCTCAGCTGGAGCATGAGGCGACCACCTCGCGCATCGGCGAAGACCAGCTGTTCTACTGCCTGCAGCGCGGTATCAGCGAAGAAGATGCGATCTCAATGATCGTCAACGGCTTCTGTAAAGACGTGTTCTCTGAGCTGCCACTGGAATTCGCCGTGGAAGCGCAAAAACTGTTAGCCATCAGCCTTGAGCACAGTGTGGGCTGATGCCGTCACACGCGTTGCCGGAAGCAATGTGAAGGAATAAGTATGTTAAGCATTAAAGATTTACAGGTTAGCGTTGAAGACAAAGAGATTCTGCGCGGTCTTAACCTCGAAGTGAAACCGGGCGAAGTACACGCCATTATGGGCCCGAACGGCTCAGGCAAAAGTACGCTCTCTGCAACGCTGGCTGGCCGCGAAGATTACGAAATCACCGGCGGTTCCGTGAGCTTCAAAGGCAAAGATCTGCTGGAGCTTGACCCGGAAGATCGCGCGGGCGAAGGCATCTTTATGGCGTTTCAGTATCCGGTTGAGATCCCGGGCGTCAGCAACCAGTTCTTCCTGCAGACCGCGGTTAACGCGGTGCGCAAGTATCGCGGCAAAGAAGAGCTGGACCGTTTTGACTTCCAGGACTTTATCGAAGACAAAATCCATCTGCTGAAGATGCCGGAAGATCTGCTGACCCGTTCGGTCAACGTCGGCTTCTCCGGCGGCGAAAAGAAACGCAACGACATCCTGCAGATGGCGGCGCTGGAGCCTGAGCTGTGCATCCTTGATGAAACCGATTCCGGCCTCGATATCGATGCGCTGAAAATCGTTGCGGAAGGCGTCAACAGCCTGCGCGACGAGAAGCGCGCCTTTATCATCGTCACCCACTATCAGCGTATTCTGGACTACATCAAGCCAGACTTCGTGCACGTGCTGTACAAAGGTAAGATCGTCAAATCGGGCGACTTTACGCTGGTGAAACAGCTGGAGGAGCAAGGCTATGGCTGGCTTACCGACGAAGAGTGATAACGCCCTGCAGCAGTGGCATCATCTGTTCGAATCGCGCGGCGAGTCACGCTCGCTGCAGGCTCAGCAGCACTGGCAACAGCTGATGCGCGTCGGTCTGCCGACGCGTAAGCATGAAAACTGGAAATATACCGCGCTGGACGGGCTGTTTGCCCACCAGTTCGCGCTGCCGCAGGCGAAGAGCCTGGATCAGGCGCAGGTCGACGCGCTGGCGCTGCCGCTGGATGCGATTCGGCTGGTATTCGTTGATGGTCAGTTTCAGCCAGCGCTGAGCGCGGCCGATACCGAACTCTATACCGTTCAGCACAGCCGCGCCGCCGAGCGCCGCCCGCTGCCGGCACCGGTTCAGCCAGAAGTGTTTCTGCACCTGACCGAAAGCCTGGCGGAAGAGGTGACTTCGATTCGCCTGGCGCGCGGCAAGGCGGCGGCGCGTCCGCTCTACCTGCTGCATATCACCAGCGGCCAGGCGGATGCGCTCAACACCGTGCATCATCGCCACCATCTTGAGCTGGAAGAGAGCGCGCAGGCGCAGGTTATCGAGCACTACGTCACGCTGGACGGGGCTCAGCACTTTACCGGCGCGCGCTTTACCTTTGCAGTCGGCGACAATGCCCAACTGAACCATATCAAGCTGGCGTTTGAAGAGAGCAGCAGCTACCACTTCGCCCATAACGACATCGTTATTGGTCGCGATGCGCAGGTGAGCAGCACCAGCTTCCTGCTGGGCGCAGGCCTCTCTCGTCACAACACCAGCGTGCAGCTCAACGGCGAAAACACCCAGCTGTCGCTGAACAGCCTGGTGCTGCCGATGAATTCAGAGGTCGCGGATACCCGTAGCTATCTGGAGCATAACAAAGGCTACTGCCTGAGCCGTCAGCTGCATAAGACTATCTCGCGTGACAAAGGGCGCGCGGTGTTTAACGGCCACATCAAAGTGGCGCAGCACGCGCTGAAAACCGACGGGCAGATGACCAACAACAACCTGTTGCTCGGTCGTCTGGCGGAAGTGGACACCAAGCCGCAGCTGGAAATCTACGCTGACGACGTGAAGTGCAGCCACGGCGCCACCATCGGTCGCATTGATGATGAGCAGATGTTCTACCTGCGCTCGCGCGGCATCGCAGAAGAGGCGGCGCAGCAGATGATTATTCACGCCTTCGCGGCCGAACTGACCGAAGCGCTGGATGATGAGACGCTGCGTCAGGCGGTTCTGCAACGCATCGCGGCGCGTTTCCCTGGAGATGCCTCATGATGAACTTCGATCTCGAACGTATCAGGGCCGACTTCCCGATCCTGAAGCGTGAGGTCAACGGTCATCCGCTGGCCTACCTTGACAGCGCGGCCAGCGCCCAGCGTCCGCTGGCGGTGATTAACGCCGAAAGCCATTTCTATCAGCACGGCTACGCGGCCGTGCATCGCGGCATTCACAGCCTGAGCGCGCAGGCCACCACCGATATGGAAAGCGTCCGCCTGCAGGCGGCGCGTTTTCTTAACGCCTCCTCGCCGGAAGAGATCGTATTTGTTAAAGGCACCACCGAGGGGATTAACCTGGTGGCGAACAGCTGGGGCGCAAGCCAGCTGCAGGCCGGCGATAACCTGATCGTGACCGAGATGGAGCACCACGCCAATATCGTGCCCTGGCAGATGGTGGCGCAGCGCACCGGCGCGGAGATCCGCGTACTGCCGCTTAACAGCAGCGGTGAGCTGGCGATCGACGCGCTGGCGGGGCTGATTGACAGCCGTACGCGGCTGCTGGCGGTTACGCACGTCTCCAACGTGCTCGGCACCGTTAACCCGGTCAAAGCGCTGGTGGCGCAGGCGAAAGCCGCCGGGCTGGTGACGCTGGTGGATGGCGCCCAGGCGGTGATGCATGGCAAGGTCGACGTGCAGGATATCGACTGCGATTTCTACGTCTTCTCCAGCCATAAAATCTACGGCCCTAACGGCGTCGGCATTCTCTACGGGCGCAAAGCGCTGCTCGACGAGATGCCGCCCTGGGAAGGCGGTGGCTCAATGATCGATCAGGTAGTGCTGCCCGTCGGCACCACCTGGAACAAAGCGCCCTGGCGTTTCGAAGCGGGCACGCCCAACACCGGCGGCATTATCGGCTTCGGCGCGGCGCTGCGCTATGTAGAAGAGATCGGTCTTGACGCTATCCAGCAGCGCGAGCAGGCGCTGATGCGCTACGCCCTCGACAAGCTCGCCTCGGTGCCCGATCTGGTCATTTATGGCCCGCAGGCGCGCGCAGGGGTAATCGCCTTTAACCTCGGCAAGCATCACGCCTACGACGTCGGCAGCTTCCTCGATCAATACGGTATCGCTATTCGCACCGGCCATCACTGCGCTATGCCGCTGATGCGCCATTACGCCGTACCGGCCATGTGCCGCGCCTCCTTCGCCTTCTATAACAGCGAAGAAGAGGCGGATCGTCTGGCGGCTGGTTTGACCCGTATTCATCGTCTGCTGGGCGGTTGAGCAGAGTTCAGGAGTAAGTGATGGCTACGTTGCCAGATAAAGAGAAACTGGTGCGCAACTTTAACCGTTGCGCCAACTGGGAAGAGAAGTACCTCTACATCATTGAGCTGGGCGGGAAACTTCCAGAATCATCTGAAAGCCTGCATCAGCCGGAAAACGTCATCTCCGGCTGTCAGAGCCAGGTGTGGATCAAGATGACGCCGCAGCCCGACGGCACCCTGGCGTTTGAAGGGGACAGCGACGCGGCTATCGTTAAGGGCTTGATTGCAGTGGTGTTTAGCCTCTATCAAAACCTGACGGCGGCCGATATCGTCGCGCTGGACGTGCGCCACTGGTTCGCCGAGCTGGCGCTGACCCAGCATCTGACGCCTTCGCGGTCGCAGGGCCTTGAGGCGATGATTCGGGCAATTCGCCATAACGCTCAAAATCTCCTCTGAGTTAAACTAGCAGACGCCAACAGGCGTCTGTTTTTTTATCTGAAAGAGAAGATTGCATGAAATCAGCCTTACGTTTTGCCGGTGCGCTGCTGCTAAGCGTTGGACTCGCTGCCCCGGCTTTCTCCACGGAATATCCGCTTCCTTCCGCCGACAGCCGCCTTATCGGCGAAAACCAGTTAACCACCGTTCCCGACGATAAGCGTCCCCTTGAAGCGATTGCGGCAAAGTACCAGATTGGGCTGCTGAGCATGCTGGAGGCCAATCCCGGCACCGATCCCTGGCTGCCAAAGGCTGGCACGCAGCTGGTGGTGCCGCAGCAGATGCTGCTGCCAGATACGCCACGCGAGGGGATTGTGGTGAATCTCGCCGAGCTGCGCCTCTATTACTACCCCAAAGGCGAGGATAAGGTCATTGTCTACCCCATCGGCATCGGCCAGCTGGGCGCGGCGACGCCGGTAATGGTGACCAGTATCAGCCAGAAGATCCCTAATCCCACCTGGACACCCACCCCTAATATTCGCAAGCGCTACGCCAAAGAGGGCGTGACGCTGCCGGCAGTGGTGCCAGCCGGCCCGGAAAACCCCATGGGGCTGTTTGCGCTGCGTCTGGCGCGCGGTAGCGGCAATTATCTGATCCACGGCACCAACGCCGATTTCGGCATCGGGATGCGCGTCAGCTCCGGCTGCATTCGTCTGCGTCCGCAGGATATCGAGGCGCTGTTTAACAGCGTGCCGAAGGGGACGCGCGTGCAGGTAATCAATCAGCCGGTGAAGTATGCCGTCGAGCCGGACGGAAAGCGCTACATCGAGGTACACCAGCCGCTGTCGCACAGCGATAAAGACGACCCGCAGACGATGCCGATAGCGCTTAGCCCTGCGCTGAAGAAGTTTATAAAGAGTCCGCAGAGCGACAGCGCGCTGATTAAAGCGGCCCTGGAGCGTCGTTCTGGTATGCCGGTGCTGGTATCGAGCGGTGAGGCGGTAACGCAGCCGTCTGAGGCAGCGTCAGAGCAGACGCAGAGCGCGCAGGCGAATCCCTGAATCAGACAGACGCCGCCACGCTGTGGCGGCAAAATCAGAGCAAAAAAAATGGCGCCACATGGGCGCCATTTTTAATACCAGAACTCTTACTTACGGTAAGAGTGAGCCTGGTTGTCCAGACGCTGGTTAGCGCGAGCTGCGTCATCTTTAGCAGCCTGCACGTCAGAACGGATTGCGTTCACGTCGTTGCTCAGCTGGTCAACTTTAGCGTTCAGAGTCTGAACGTCTGAAGACAGCTGGTCGATTTTAGCGTTGCTTGAGCAGCCAGCCAGCAGAGTTGAACCCAGGATTACCGCGCCCAGTACCAGTTTAGTACGATTCATTCTTTATACCCTCTAGATTGAGTTAATCTCCATGTAGCGTTACAAGTATTACACAAAGCTTTTTAAGTTGAGAATAAATTTTTGATGAGAACATGCTTAAACTTGATCGTTCGCTCAAAGAAGCAGCGCCTGACCGCACATGATAAAAATATTTAGCGAAAACAGAGAGATTTAATCGGATTAACCTTAATTTCGGAGGATATTGAATAGTTATTATCGATTGGAAATTTCCCGGTTTTGTATTAGTGACGGAATAAAAAAAGCGCCCCTAAAGGCGCTTTAAAATAAATGCTCACGAACATTAAATGACGTGTACAGATGCCGTATTTGTGGTACCGCTTGGTACTAATGCGCCGGAAACCATTACCACGACGTCGCCTTTCTGCGCGTAGCCGCTTTCCAGAGCGGCTTCTTTGCCGATGCGGTAGAAATCATCGGTAGAAGCGATCTCGGTCACCAGACGCGTTTCAACGCCTTTGCTCAGGATCAGCTGGCGCGCGGTGGTCTCGTTGGTGGTCAGCGCAAGGATAGTGGCGTCCGGGAAGTATTTGCGCACTGACTTGGCCGATTTGCCGCCTTCGGTCGCCACGACAATCAGCGGCGCTTCCAGTTTCTCAGCGGTTTCTACCGCACCGCGACACACCGCTTCCGTGATGCGCAGCTTGCGTGAGTCTTCCAGCGAGTCGATGCGCGATTTCATCACGCGGTCGGTACGTTCGCAGATGGTGGCCATGATGGTCACTGACTCCAGCGGGTATTTCCCTTTGGCGCTCTCGCCGGAGAGCATAACCGCATCGGTGCCGTCGAGGATGGCGTTCGCCACGTCGCCCGCTTCCGCACGGGTAGGGCGCGGGTTTTTGATCATAGAGTCGAGCATCTGGGTTGCAGTGATAACGACCTTGCGCGCCTTGTTGCACTTTTTGATCATCATCTTCTGCGCGAAGATAACTTCTTCTACCGGGATCTCTACGCCCAGGTCGCCACGCGCCACCATGATGCCGTCAGAGGCGTCCAGGATTTCGTCGAAGTTGTTCAGGCCTTCCTGGTTTTCGATCTTGGAGATGATCTGAATGTGTTCGCCGCCGTGGGCTTTCAGATGCTCGCGGATCTCCAGCACGTCGGAACGCTTACGGATAAAGGAGGCGGCAACGAAGTCAACGCCTTGCTCGCAGCCGAAAATCAGGTCGCGCTTGTCTTTTTCCGCCAGCGCAGGCAGCTGGATAGAGACGCCCGGCAGGTTAACGCCTTTGTTCTCACCCAGGTCGCCGTTGTTCAGCACGGTGCACACCACGGTGTTTTCCGTCACTTCTTTTACTTCCATGCCGATCAAACCATCGTCTACCAGCACGGTGTTGCCGATTTTCAGATCTTCAGTGAAACCAGCGTAGGTGACGGCGACGCGCTCGCTGTTACCGATCACGCTCTGGTCGGTGGTAAAGGTAAAGGTCTGTCCCGCTTTCAGCGAGACGTCGTTACCGCCTTCCAGTTTCATGGTGCGGATTTCCGGCCCTTTGGTGTCGAGCAGGATAGCGGCCTTGCGGCCGGTTTTCTGCATAACCGCGCGCATGTTGGCGATGCGCTGACCGTGCTCGGCGTAATCGCCGTGGGAGAAGTTGAGGCGCATAACGTTCATGCCGGCTTCAAGCAGCTGGGTCAGCATCTCTTCTGATTCGGTTTTCGGGCCGATAGTACAAACGATCTTGGTCTTTTTCATGACAGGTTATCTGTAAGTTGTGATGGATAATGAAGGTTGGGATTCGATGACGACGCATCGAAATGAGAATTCTGGTTGATAACGAAACGGACAGTACAACGTAAGAATAGGTGACGAAGGCTGAGCGTGCAGGGAAGTTGTGCGGTTACGTCAGGAAACCGACAAGAGCGTGTTGCGCAAAGAGTAAGAGTTATCGCCATAGGCACGCCGCGCTGAAACCTTTCAAGTGGAACAACGCGGGATAGTATAGTCGCTAAGTATACGAAAACCAATTAAAAAGCAGAGAAGGAAACGATGGAGATCAAGAAAAAGTGAAGTTGCGCAAGGGAGGAAAAAAGCAAGAGTGGTGCGTTCTAATGGACTCGAACCATCGACCCCCACCATGTCAAGGTGGTGCTCTAACCAACTGAGCTAAGAACGCATTAAGAAAAACTGGTGCGTCCGAGTGGACTCGAACCACCGACCCCCACCATGTCAAGGTGGTGCTCTAACCAACTGAGCTACGGACGCACTTGGTGCGCTCTAATGGACTCGAACCATCGACCCCCACCATGTCAAGGTGGTGCTCTAACCAACTGAGCTAAGAGCGCAACACGCTGTCAGGGCGACAGCGGGGACGAATATTAACGACACGCCGCAACGCTGGCAAGGGGAAAAACGCTTTTTTCGTGCTGACTGACCAGCAACTGCGCTATGCGTCGTTTTTTTAGGCGCGGCGGGACGTTACAGGCGCTTTCCAGGGCCAGGTACCCCGCAGAAGAGCGACGGGCCGCAGCCCGCTCGTCTCTCCTGGCGACACGCCTCAGCGCGCCGCGCGCGCAAGGATGACCTGCGCAGGCAGCTGTTGCAGACGGCGAATGCGCCACAGCATCATGACCGCCGCCGAGGTCAGGCCGATAATAAACCCGCACCAGAAGCCTGCCGGGCCCATGCGCGGCACCACCCAGTCGGTCATCGCCAGCGTATAGCCGCTGGGCAGCCCCAGCAGCCAGTAGGCGATAAAGGTAATAAAGAAGATAGAACGCGTATCTTTATAGCCGCGCAGAATGCCGCTGCCGATCACCTGAATCGAATCGGAGAACTGATAGATCGCCGCCAGCAGCATCAGCTGCGCCGCCAGTGCGACCACTTCCGGATTGTCGTTATAGAGCAGGGCGATCTGATGGCGGAAGATCACGGTGAACAGCGCGGTTATCGCCACCATGCAAACGCCGACGCCCTGCGCGGTCCAGGCCGCGACGCGCGCCTGCTCCGCCGAGCCCTGGCCCAGCCGGTAGCCGACGCGGATCGTGGTGGCGACCCCCAGCGACAGCGGCAGCACGAACATCAGCGAGCTAAAGTTCAGCGCGATCTGGTGGCCCGCCACGTCCACAATGCCCAGCGGCGACACCATCAGCGCGACCACCGCGAACAGCGTGACCTCAAAAAAGAGCGCCAGCGCCACCGGCAGGCCGAGCGAAAAGAGGCGCTGCAGCACGGCGCGCGACGGCGGCGACCAGCGAGAGGCCATGCGAATATCGCGCATGGCGCCCATGCGGCGCACCCACAGGCGCATCACCAGGAACATCACCCAGTAAACCGACCCGGTCGCCACGCCGCAGCCGACGCCGCCCAGCGCCGGCATACCGAAGTGGCCGTAGATAAAGATCCAGTTCAGCGGGATATTGACCAGCAGGCCGATAAAGCCCATCACCATGCCGGGTTTGGTTTTCGACAGGCCTTCGCACTGGTTGCGCATCACCTGGAAGAAGAGATAGCCGGGCGCCCCCCACAGCAGGGCGTGGAGATAGCCTTCCGCCTTTAGCGCCAGCTGTTCGTCAATATCCTGCATGGCGCGAATCAGGTAACCGGCGTTCCACAGCAACACCATAATCAGAATGGCGACGAAAAAGGCCAGCCAGTAGGCCTGACGCACCTGTTCAGCAATACGTTCGCGGCGGCCGGAGCCGTTGAGTTGCGCAACGGTTGGCGTCAATGCAAGCAGAAGACCATGGCCGAATAAAATGGCGGGAAGCCAGATAGAGGTGCCGACTGCAACGGCGGCCATATCCGTGGCGCTAACCGCGCCGGCCATGATGGTATCTACAAATCCCATTGCGGTCTGCGCCACCTGAGCAAGGATGACCGGAATCGCAAGGGCAAGCAATTGACGCGCTTCTGTTAAATACTTCTGCACGTTAACACCTGTTTAATAAGAAAAGGGGAGTGATCCCAGAGAAATGCGCGGTTAGTGTAGCGGCATTAACAAGATTCACCAAGTTTTGTCACGCTGTGCGTTATATTGCGGCTGTAAAGCGGACGCGACGCGGAAATAATATCCGCGCGCTAAGCTGTGATAAGCTAGGGCAAACTTCGCAGAGGCCAAAACTATGTTTACCGGAATTGTGCAGGGCACCGCAAAGATTGTGTCCATTGAAGAAAAAGATCTGTTTCGCACCCATATCGCAGAGCTGCCGGAAGAGCTGCTGCCGGGGCTGGCGCTGGGCGCATCGGTGGCGCACAATGGCTGCTGCCTGACCGTTACCGCGATTGAGGGTAACCGCGTCAGTTTCGATCTGATTAAAGAAACGCTGCGCGTTACCAATTTAGGCGATCTGCAGGAAGGCGACGTGGTCAATATTGAGCGCGCGGCGAAATTCAGCGATGAGATCGGCGGCCACCTGATGTCTGGCCATATTATGACCACTGCGGAAATCTGCAAAATTATCCAGTCAGAAAATAACCGCGAAGTCTGGTTTAAAATTCAGGACCCGGCGCAGATGAAATATATTCTGCATAAAGGTTTTGTCGGTATTGACGGCATTAGCCTGACCGTGGGCGAAGTGACCAAAAGCAAATTTTGCGTCTATTTAATCCCGGAAACCCTCGAGCGCACCACGCTTGGCGCGAAGAAGCTGGGACACCGCGTCAATATTGAGATCGATCCGCACACCCAGGCGATCGTCGATACCGTCGAGCGCGTACTGGCGCAGCGCGAAGCCGCCGCCCTGCGGCCCGACGTCGAATAAGCATAAAAAAGGCGCTTCATGCGCCTTATTCATTTTTGCGGTTTAGCGCGCGACGCGCAGGCCGCCCTCTACGCCACGGCTAAAGACCACCTGCCACAGCTGAATATCGCGGGCGCGAAAGGCGCCGGCGCAGGCGTTAAGGTAGTAGCTAAACATGCGCTTAAAGCGTTCGCCGTACTTCTCGGCCAGCTGCGGCCAGGCCTCAAGAAAACGCGCATACCAGGCCATCAGCGTGGTGTCGTAATCTGCGCCGAAATTATGCCAGTCTTCGAGGATAAAGTGAGACTCGCTGGCGTCGGCGATATGGCGCACCGACGGCAGGCAGCCGTTGGGGAAAATATACTTATCAATCCAGGGATCGACATTCATATCGGTGCGGATTGCGCCGATGGTATGCAGCAGGAACAGGCCGTCCGGCTTGAGGTTGCGGTCCACCACGTCGAAGTAGGTGGCGTAGTTTTTCGGGCCAACGTGTTCAAACATACCCACCGAAACGATGCGGTCAAACTGCTGGTTAAGATCGCGATAATCCTGCAGCAGGATAGTGACGTCGAGTCCTTCGCAGCGCTGCTGCGCCAGCTTCTGCTGCTCTGCCGAGATGGTCACGCCGTGCACCACCGCGCCGTAGTGGCGGGCAGCATACTCGGCCAGCCCGCCCCAGCCGCAGCCGATATCCAGCAGCGTCATACCGGGTTCCAGCTGCAGTTTGCGGCAGATCATATCCAGCTTCGCTTCCTGCGCCTGCTCCAGGGTCGCGGCCTCTTTCCAGTAGGCGCAGGAGTATTGCATATAGGGATCGAGCATCAGCGAGAAGAGGTCGTTCCCCAGATCGTAGTGCTCTTTACCGACGATCCATGCGCGTTTTTTTGACTGCAGGTTGGTGAGGCGCGCGGCGGCGACGCGCAGCGTATCTTTGAAGTGGTGCGGCAACTGCTGGTCCAGCTTGTGCTTTAGCACGCGGTGAAAAAACATATCCAGCCGTTCGCACTCCCACCAGCCATCCATATAAGCTTCGCCAAGACCAAGTGAGCCTTCCTGAATCACCCGCTTAAAAAAGTCAGGATGCTTAACCTGAATATCCCAGGAGCGACTGCCGTTGATTTCGATGTCCGCCTTTTCCAGCATTTCATGGACAATGCGATACCAGTGGTTTTCTTCAAGGCTCACTTCTTCTATTAACGATGAACTCATAGCTACTCCATCACCTGTCCGCGTTGAACCTGAGAAAAAGAATAGTCAATTTCTCAAGGCCTGTGAGAAATGTCACGGATTGCTCCGTGCGCCTGATATCCGACGTTTTACAGAGGATTGGATCTGAAAACCGTTGTCTGACGCAGCAGAAAGCGCGCGCGCAGACACCATCCGGGCGATAAGCTTCGCCTAATAATAGAACAATTATGTTATTGATTTGTTGCAGATTTATTGACCTGATCGAGTATATGCTCAACCAGGTCAGTATTCAACGACTTATTGTTAGGGCGCTAACTATAAAAGTTGTCTTAGTGATTATCCTGGCAGGGAGTCGTCGCGTGGACAATATCCGTTTGTGCGCTGGCGCGTCGCTGCCAGACGTAGCCCGCTAGCGCCAGAGCAATAGTGGTCACCATAATGAGCGTAGTCATCAGCAGCGGCTGTTGTAAACCTGCAGAGACCGCCAGGCTGGCGAGGAAGCAGAGGCCGAGCTGCAGCGTATTTTGCAGCGCGGCGGCTTTACCGGTGGCGTGGGGGAAAGGCAGCAGCGCGTTTGACACCACCACCGGGTAGATCGCGCCGTTCGCCAGCGCCATGCCGCAGAAGGGCAGCAGCAGGGCGATCAGGTTATGGCTGCCGCTGAGCGCCACGCCGAACAGTGACGCCACGCTCAGGCTGTAGAGGGCCAGCAGCCAGGGGAGCAGTTGCGCACCGGCATAGCGGTTAAGCAGCGCGCGGCAGCCGAATCCGCCCAGCAGGAAGGCGATAGTTTGCGGAATATAGCTCAGGCCGATGTCCGCCGGCGTCAGGCCCGCATCGGCGAGAATAAAGGGCGATCCGGTCAGCCAGGCGAAAAAGCTGGCGGAGCAGGCGGCGTAGATCAATACGTTGCCGCTATAGACGCCGGAGCGCAGCAGCGAGAAAAAGCCCGGCTGATCCCCCGTCGCCTTCGCCGTCGGACGGGTGGTGGGCAGACGCAGCGTCACCAGCATCAGCGCGACGCCGGTCAGCGTCAGCACCAGAAAAATTGAACGCCAGTGAAAATGGCTAACCAGCCAGGCGCCCAGCAGCGGTGCCAGCGCCGGGGAAAGCGCTACCAGCGGCATAATGGTGGCGAACACCTTATTGGCGCGCGCGCGCGGATAGCGATCCACCACCAGCGCCTGCCAGCTCACCGCCGCGGCGCAGACGCCGATCGCCTGAATAAAGCGCAGCGCCAGCATCAGCGCCGCGTTTTCCACCAACAGCATGCCGGCGCAGCCGAGCGCGAACAGCCCCAGCCCCATCAGCAGCACCGGTTTTCGACCGATGCGGTCAGAGAGCGGGCCCCAGAAGAGCTGGCCGATGGCAAAGCCTGCCAGGAACAGGCTCATACTGGCGCTGATGATGCCGGGCGAGGTATTGAAGCTCATCTGCATCGCGCCAAAGGCGGGCAGGTACATATCGGTCGCCAGAAAGCCCAGCATACTGAGCAGGGCGAGGTAGGGCATAAATCCTTTTGAGGACAGCATGGTGTTTATCTCATCTTTCGTCAGGCAGGTTGAACGCGGCAAAGTGTAAAAGGGTGCGCCCGCCGCTGTGAAACGTTAATATTTGCAGAGTGCTGTGAAAATTTTTGAAAGGAAAAAGCATGTGGTCTGAATATGCGCTTGAAGTTGTTGATGCCGTCGCGCGCACCGGCAGTTTCAGCGCCGCCGCGCAGGAGCTGCACCGCGTGCCCTCTGCCGTCAGCTATACGGTGCGCCAGCTGGAAAGCTGGCTGGCGGTGCCGCTGTTCGAACGGCAGCATCGCGACGTGGCCCTCACCCCTGCAGGCGAGCATTTCGTGCGTGAAGGACGCGAGGTTATCAAAAAAATGCTCGCCACCCGCAGGCAGTGTCAGCAGCTGGCGAACGGCTGGCGCGGCAAGCTCAGCATCGCGGTTGATTGTATCGTGAAGCTGCCGCGCAGCCGCCAGCTGGTTACTGACTTCTATCGCCACTTTCCCGATATGGAGCTGCATATCAGCTATGAGGTATTTAACGGCGTCTGGGACGCGCTGGCGGACGGGCGCGTCGATGTGGCGATCGGTGCCACCCAGGCGATCCCGGTGGGCGGGCGCTTTTCCTTTCGCGATATGGGCGCGCTGAACTGGCGCTGCGTGGTGGCGCGCCAGCATCCGCTGACGCAGCAGCCGCAGCTCGACGATGACGCACTGCGCGCCTGGCCCTCGCTGGTGCTGGAGGATACCTCGCGCGCGCTGCCGCGCCGCATGACCTGGACGCTGGATAACCAGCGGCGTCTGGTGGTGCCGGACTGGCAGGCGGGGCTGGCCTGCGTGCTGGATGGGTTATGCGTGGCGATGATGCCGGGCCATGTGGCGCGCCCGCTGCTGGATAAGGGGGAGCTGGTTGAGCTGACGCTGCCAACCGCCTTTCCGGAAAGTCCCTGCTGCGTGAGCTGGTCGGAAGCGGGCGCATCGCCGGCGCTCAGCTGGCTGCTCAGCTATCTCGGCGATGCGCAAACGCTCAATCAGGAGTGGTTAAGCGAAGATTAACGGCGGTAGTCGCGGAACGGACCGTCGCCGACTGAACGACGCTCAATCAGCGTGGGATGCACTTCAATGGTCTGCGACACTTCGCGTTTGCTGGTGATGCGATCCAGCAGCATCTCCAGCGCTTTTTCGCCGAGCTGGGCTTTCGGCTGATGCACGGTGGTGAGCGCCGGGGTAAAGTAGCGCGCGTTGCGCACGTTGTCATAGCCGATCACCGAAATATCCTGCGGCACGCGCAGCCCCATCTCGTCGGCAGCGCAGATCGCGCCCATCGCCATAATATCGCCGCCGCAGAAGATCGCCGTCGGGCGCTGCTTCTGCTGCAGGATTTGCTGCATCGCCTGATAGCCCGATTCCGGCTCGAAATCGCCCTGCACGATCCACTCGGGACGCACCGAGATGCCCGCTTCCTCCAGCGCTTTCAAAAATCCCGCATGGCGGCCGCCGCCGGTGTTACGCTCCAGCTGGCCGGGGATCGCGCCGATATCACGATGGCCGCGTTCGATCAGATAGCGGCCCGCCAGATAGCCGCCCTGGAAGGCGTTATCGAGCACGGTATCGGTAAAGTCGCCGCGCGATTCGCCCCAGTCCATCACCACCATCGGAATATTGCGGTTCTCTTCCAGCATCTTCAGCAGATCGTCCGGATACTCGGAGCACATCACCAGCAGGCCGTCGACGCGCTTCTGCGCCATCATTGACAGGTAGGCGCGCTGCTTCTGCAGATCGTTATGGGCGTTACCGAGGATCAGGGTGTAGCCGCGTTCGAAGCAGTGATGCTCGACCGCTTCGATGATTTCCGCAAAATAGGGCGCTTCGCTGGAGGTGGCGAGCAGCCCCAGCGTTTTAGTGTGATTGACCTTCAGGCTGCGCGCCACGGCGCTGGGCGAATAGTGTAATTCCTGAATCGCCTGCCAGACGGCGTTGCGCGTCTCTTCCGCAACGAAGCGCGTTTTGTTGATCACGTGGGAAACGGTGGTGGTGGAGACACCCGCGCGCTTCGCGACATCTTTAATTGTTGCCATTAAAAAGAGACTCCAGGCTTACCAATAACTCACTGATAAGCATAATGTTAAACGTTTGCGTCCGCTAAGCGAGATTTCTGTTAATTCGCTACAGTTTTTGTCGGTGAAATACTCACTGGGCAGGACAAAACAGGGGCTGTTGCGTGCGAACGGCATCAGCGTTGCGTCAGTTGCGCAACAAAGCCGGGGATTCTAACAAGGCTTGCGGGATAAAACGAGATTTTTACCGGTAACTATGGGAAAATCCCTGAAGACCCTGAAAACTGTGTGGATAAGGAGAGGTAATGAGCACTGATTTGAAACTGGCATTGGTGACCACGGGCGCGGCGCTGCTGATGATTGTGGCCTTTAGCTTTACCGCCGTCATGCACTAACGACAGCGATAAAAAAACCGGGAAAATCCCGGTTTTTTTATGGCGTTTAGCGAATGGTTTTCGGCGTCATCATGCGGCGCGCGCCGATATAGTGACGCTGCCAGTAATCGTCTGAAAGCCCGCTGATCTGGATATCTTTTCCGGTGCGCGGCGACTGAATAAATTTACCGTTGCCGAGGTAGACCCCCACGTGATCGGCGGTGCCGCGACCGTTGATACGGAAAAAGACCAGATCGCCTTTCTCCAGCGACTCGCGCTTCACCGGCGCGGCGTCACGCAGGTGATACATTTCGTTGGCAGTGCGCGGAATTCTGAACTTCACCAGATCTTTATAGGCGTACCAGACAAGGCCGCTGCAGTCGAAACCGGTGTGCGGCGACGTGCCGCCCCATTGATAAGGCTTGCCCAGCTGACCCATCAGCTTGGTCATCGCCGTTTCGCGCGCTTTCTGGTAGCGCAGGCGGTGGGACTTGCTCATTTTGATGGTGCCGCCGTCATCGGCGTCCAGCAGCGAAGAAGTTGCAACTTTGGCGCTGCTCAGCGTGCGCTGGTGGCCATAGCGCTGCTTACGGGAAGACTTCAGGGATTTTTTCGTTTCGCCGGCGGAATGAGAAAGGGCGGCCGTTTCGATTTTCTTCTGCTTTTTCAGTTTGAGTTTTTGCGCAGTAGAAGGGCGCGTTTTTTTCGCGCTGGTTTTAACCGGTCGCCGTTTGCGTCGCTCATCTTCGCGCGCGCTTTTTTTCTCTGCCTTATGCAGGCTGGCTTTAACCGGCGCTTGCGGCGAGGCCGAAGCGATGTTCATGAAAAGCTGCGCGAAAGCTAATATCAAGAGCGTAATCAGTAATCGCATAGTCCGGTTACAGGGTTAGCGGTTACGACAACAGGCCGTAACGAGGTTAGAAAAATCTGATCGGAGATCAGCGCCGGGGCCATTCTAAGCCAGGTTTTTTTCAAAAGTTAAGCCATTTTTCTATTAAACTGTTACAGGGTTGCATCTGACTCATAAATGAGCGATTTCAGCAGGTTATAGCAGCAAAGTTATTACCAGTTATGAATGGCTTAAGTTTTGATTATCGTCAGAAAAAGTCAGAACTTTACGCAAGAACTTAACAAACATGGCGGTTTCGTCCGGCAAGCGAGAAAATGTCGTTTTCAGGGATGGGGCGAAGTCGCTACAATAAACAAACACGAAGTAAGGAATTAAGGAAGGCAATTATGAGTACTGTAGAAAAAATTCAGCGCCAGATCGCAGAAAACCCGGTCCTGCTGTATATGAAAGGCTCGCCGAAACTGCCAAGCTGCGGTTTCTCTGCGCAGGCGGTGCAGGCGCTTTCTGCCTGCGGTGAGCGCTTTGCTTACGTGGATATTCTGCAGAACCCAGATATTCGCGCCGAGCTGCCGAAATACGCCAACTGGCCGACCTTCCCGCAGCTGTGGGTTGACGGCGAGCTGGTCGGCGGCTGCGATATTATCGTGGAGATGTTCCAGCGCGGCGAACTGCAGTCCCTGATCAAAGAGACGGCAGAGAAGCACAAAGAAGCGGAATAACAGCAGCAGAATAGAAAAGGCCGACGCAAGTCGGCCTTTTTTTTACGCCTGTTCCGGCGTTGCGTCAGCGTCGTCGCTCGCCGCCATCGGCAGCGGCCAGCCCCCCAGCCGTTTCCAGCGGTTTACCAGCTCGCAAAACAGCGTGGCCGTCTGTTCGGTATCGTAGAGGGCGGAGTGCGCCTGCGTGCTGTCAAAATCCATGCCCGCCGCTTTACAGGCTTTCGCCAGCACCGTCTGCCCCAGCACCAGCCCGCTCAGCGCGGCGGTGTCGAAGGTGGCGAACGGATGGAACGGGTTGCGCTTCAGCCCGGCGCGTCCCGCGGCGGCCATCATAAAATTGAGATCGAAGGTTGCGTTGTGCGCCACCATAATGGCGCGATTGCAGTGGTGATCCTTGATGCCTTTGCGCACCATCTTGAAGATGGCGTGCAGCGCCTCATATTCGCTAATTGCGCCGCGCAGCGGGTTGCTGGGGTCGATGCCGGTAAAGGCCAGCGCCTCTGGATGCAGCAGCGCACCTTCAAAAGGCTCGACGTGGAAATGCAGCGTCTGGTCGCGGTGCAGCCAGCCATCTTCGTCCATTTTCAGCGTGGTGGCGGCGATCTCCAGCAGCGCATCGGTCTGCGCGTTAAAGCCTGCGGTTTCGACATCGATCACCACAGGATAGAAACCTCGGAAACGTTGATTTAGCGCGTTCAGGGAGTTCGTTTCAGACATCAGCATCTCATAGCAGAAAATAGGCAGCGCGCATTATGGCAAAAAAAAGAGGAGGGTGCAGCAGAAGGGAAAGCTTCAGCCCGCCGCACTGCGCAGGCTGAAGCGGCAAACTTAGTTGCCCAGGCCGTTACCGGCGTGTTTATTTTCGATCAGCTCAATTTTGTAGCCGTCTGGATCTTCGACGAAAGCGATAATGGTGGAGCCGCCTTTTACCGGGCCCGCTTCGCGCGTCACCTTGCCGCCCGCGTTGCGGATGCGGTCGCAGGTCGCTGCCACATCATCCACGCCCAGCGCGATATGGCCGTAGGCGTTGCCGAGATCGTAGCTCTCTACGCCCCAGTTGTAGGTCAGTTCGATAACCGCGCCTTCGCTCTCTTCGGTATAGCCAACGAATGCCAGCGTATATTTATATTCCGTGTTCTCACTCTGACGCAGCACGCGCATGCCGAGAACGCGGGTGTAGAAGTCGATAGAACGTTGCAGATCGCCAACGCGCAGCATGGTGTGAAGTAAACGCATAACATCCTCTTTTATTAAATCGTCATCTTCTGATGACTCAAACGCTAAGTATAGCGGTGAAAATAGCAAAAAACGGCCGCTGGCATAACCGCCGTCACGCCAGCGGCGCGCTTATAGCGTCGGGTAGTCGGTATAGCCTTCCGCGCCGCCGCCGTAGAAGCTCTCCGGGCGCTGCGGGTTGAGCGGAGCGTCCTGCTGCAGACGTGCCACCAGATCGGGGTTAGCGATAAAGTCGCGGCCAAAGGCCACGGCATCGATCAGGCCGCGGGCGATCAGATCGTCCGCTTTCTCCACGGTATAGGCGCCCGCGCCGATGATGACGCCGGGGAAGCGCGCGCGCACTTTTTCGCGGAAGGCGTCGCTGTAGGGTTTGCCGCCTGCCCAGTCCGGCTCGGAAAGGTGCAGGTAGGCGATATTGCGCTTCGCCAGCTCGCCGATATACCACAGCGCCGCTTTCTCTTCTTCAGGGCCATTGTCCAGATTCTGGAAGCTGCCGATCGGCGAAATGCGAATGCCGATGCGGTCGGCGGACCAGTTAGCGATGGCGGCGTCGACCACTTCCAGCGCGAAGCGGCCGCGTTTTTCAATGCTGCCGCCATATTCGTCGGTGCGACGGTTGGAGTCGGGCGCAAGGAACTGATGCATCAGGTAGCCGTGCGCCGAGTGCAGCTCCAGCAGATCGAAATCCGCCTCGCGCGCGTTGGCGGCCGCCTGGCCGAAATCCGCCACAATCTGCCTGATTTCGGCAACGGTGAGCTCGCGCGGCGTCGAGGTCTCTTCGCGATAGACGCTGCCATCTTCTGCGCGCAGCGAGGTGCGCGTGCCGGCGGCGATAGCGGAGGGCGCCACAGGCGCTTTGCCATCAGGCTGCACGCTGTTGTGAGAAATACGGCCGGTGTGCCACAGCTGAACGGCGCTGTGGCCGCCCGCCTGGTGAATGCCTGCGTTAATCGCTTTCCAGGCGGCAATCTGCGGCTGGGTGTGCAGCCCCGGCGCGCCGGCGTAGCCTTTCGCCTGGAAAGAGACCTGCGTCGCCTCGGTGATGATCAGGCCGGCGCTGGCGCGCTGACGATAATATTCGCCCATCAGCGGCGTAGGAATATCGCCGGGTTCAATACTGCGCAGGCGCGTCAACGGGGCCATAAATACGCGGTTCGGTACGGTAATCGCACCCACTTTAAGCGGGCTAAACAGCTGGGTACTTGCCATAACAACTCCTGTAGTAGACCGGTCTGCTATAAAACGGCGTTTTTAAAATCAGTGGGTTTGCAGCCACTGTTCAAGGGTGCTTAACGCCAGGCGTAGCGGCTGCGGCTCGCGTGAAAGCTTGCTTTGCAGGCTGGCGCCCAGCCAGAGAATATAGATCACTTCCGCCATCTCTTGCGGCTTGTGGGGCAGCTTCATTGTCTCCTGCTGCAGCGCTGCTTCCAGCGTTTGCGCATAAGCCGCAATAATGCGGCTGGCGCCGTGCTGCAGGGCGTTGCGCATCGGCTCAGAGAGATCGCAGACTTCAGCAGAGAGCTTTACCGCCAGGCAGCCGACGATATGCCCCTGTTGGCTGAAGAGCTGCTCAGCTTGACGGAAATGTGCCAGCAGCCGCTCGCGCGGCGTACCTTCGCCGTGCTGCAGCTGCGCCTCCACCTGCTGATGCAGCTGGATAAAGTAGCGCTCCAGCAGCGCCACGCCAAACGCCTCTTTCGAGCGGAAATAGTAGTAGAAAGAGCCTTTCGGCACCTCCGCCAGCGTCAGCAGCTCGCTGAGTCCCATTCCGGTGAAACCGCGCTGCAGACAGAGCTGCTCGCCGGTAGCGAGCAGATGTTCACGGGTTTCATTGCGTTGCAGCGTCTTGTTCATGGCGCTTAAGGTAGTAGACCAGTCGGTCAGATGCAACGCTTAAGCCGCGTTTCGGCACGTTCTGATCATGTCGAGCTGCGGCTGATATTCGCGGGTCTGCACGTCGAACATCCCCAGCAGCGTATGAAACAGGTTGTCCTGCGACACCGCCGCCGTCGGCGCCTGCTGGCGCAAACAGGCCTGATTAATGCGGTAGGTTTTGGCGTAATCGTCCGACATCCACAGCAGCAGAGGAATATGCGTCTGCTGAGAGGGCGCAAACAGATAGGGCGCACCGTGCAGATACATGCCGTGCTCGCCGAGCGATTCGCCGTGATCGGAGAGATAGACCAGCGCCACGTTAAAGCGGTCGCTCAGCCCCTTCAGCATATCGATGGTGCGGCTGAGCATATCGTCGCTGTAGAGCAGGGAGTTATCGTAGGTATTTATCAGCGCCTGAGGGTCGCAGTCCTGAATCTGTTTGCTGTCGCAGGTCGGGGTAAACTGGCGGAACTGCGGCGGATAGCGACGATAGTAGGCGGGGCCGTGGCTGCCCATCTGATGCAGCACGATGATACCGTCGTTATTCAGGCCGTGGGCGTAGTTATCCAGCCGGTGCAGCAGCACCTCGTCCAGGCAGGCGTTGTCCTGACACCAGGCGTTCAGCTTCCACAGCGTCATATCGCTGTGCGGCACGCGATCGCAGGCGCCTTTGCAGCCGCCGTCATTTTCGCGCCACAGCACGCTGACGCCCGCGTGACCCAGGATATCCAGCACGCCATCCTGGTGGTGCGCCAGATTCGCGTCGTAGTGGGCGCGCGGCATATTAGAGAACATGCAGGGCACGGAGATAGCCGTTTCCGTGCCGCAGGAGGTCGCCTGCGGATAGTAAATGACCTTCTGCTTTTTCAGCTGCGGGTTGGTTTCGCGCGCGTAGCCGCCGAGCGAAAAGTTCTCGGCGCGGGCGGTTTCGCCCACCACCAGCACCACCAGCGTTTTTTTCTGCCCGGCCGAGATGGTCGGCCCTTTATGCGCGTCCTGCCCGATATGCACCCAGGCCTGACTCCCTTTCATCCAGCGATTATTAACGTAGTGACCGGTGCCGCTGACGATATTGGCTGGCGTCACCATTTTGATCAGCCCTTTGTTGTTGCGGATCAGCGAGGCGTAATCTTTATAAAAAAGCAGCGCCATCAGCAAGATGATCCCGAGCGACATCGCCATAAACAGCGCGCGCCAGGCGAGATTCATCCACCAGCAGTCGCGGCGCTTGAAACGCGTCATAAGCATGATGATGGTCGGCACGACGCCCATCAGCAGCACCCAGATAACGGCGTTGCGGCTGAGCAGCGCGGTGGACTCCTGCAGATCGGTTTCGAAAACGTTCTGTACCATATTGGTATCGATAACGGTGCCGAAGCTAAACATAAAATAGTTAGCCGCCGCGCTCGTCAGGATCAGCAGGGCGAGCAGCGGCTTGCGCATATAGGGCCAGGCGATCAGGTTAAAGATCAGGCCGAACGCTGCCGTCAGCACCACAGGCAGGCTGGCGGCAAAAAAGTAATCGTGAAGAGATGTATAAGGAATACGTTCCCAGGCGCGGAACAGAAATAAGCCGTTCAGGACCAGTGCAAAGAAAAGGGAAATAGCCAGATTAAAGGTGCTTTCGTGACAGCGTAACTTTTTCAACCGTATGAGCTTCCAGTAAAAAACAAATGATCGCTAACACAGGTTAAAGGTAATAACCTGGGGAAACCTTAACAAAGGCTCAACACTATGCGCGGTATTTCAATATTAACCAAACTAATTAGTTACATTTAGTGACCTGCGGCGCTGACGACAGTGAGAAACGCCGGCGTCTTGAGCTATCTTTAACAGAGAGATTGAGCGATGCGGAGATCCTGTGGCGGAGCAACTTGAGTTTTTCCCGGTACCCAGTCCCTGTCGCGGCATCTGCCAGGTGGATGCGCGCGGCTACTGCATCGGCTGCCTGCGCAGCCGCGATGAACGTTTTAACTGGATGAAATTTAGCGACGCCCAGAAGCGCGACGTGCTGCGCCTCTGCTATCAGCGTCGCCTGCGTCTGCTGCGCCAGCAGAAGCCGGAGGATGATGCCGAACCGCAGCAGCCATCCCTGTTCTGACCGCTTTTCGTTATACTCCCTGACACTGACTGAAAGGGTAAACACAGGGATTCACTATGCTACAAGCGCAACAGATTTCGCCGCAGGGGCCCGCTTTCTCTCCGCTGATAATGGGCTACTGGCGCCTGATGGAGTGGGGAATGAGCCCGCAGCAGCGCGTCAGCTTTATCGAACATCACCTCTCGCTAGGCATTACCACGGTGGATCACGCCGATATCTATGGCGATTACCGCTGCGAAGCCGCCTTTGGCGAGGCGCTGCGGCTATCGCCCGGCTTGCGCGATCGCCTGCAGATCGTCACTAAATGCGGCATCGCCACGCGCGCGAAGCCAGAGCATCAGATCGGACACTACATCACCGACAAAGCCCATATCGTGCAGAGCACGGAGAACTCGCTGCGCCATTTCGCCACCGACCGGCTCGATCTGCTGCTGATCCATCGCCCCGATCCGCTGATGAACGCCGACGCGGTGGCCGAGGCGTTTCTGGCGCTGCACCAGAGCGGCAAGGTGCTGCACTTTGGCGTCTCAAACTTTACGCCATCGCAGTTCGCGCTGCTGCAGTCGCGGCTGCCCTTTACGCTGGTCACCAATCAGGTGGAGATTTCGCCGATTCAGCAAAACGTTCTGCTGGACGGTACGCTCGATCAGTGTCAGCAGCTGCGCCTGCGGCCGATGGCGTGGTCCTGTCTGGGCGGTGGCGAGCTGTTTCAGGATCCGCACTATCAGCCGCTGCGCGACGAACTGGAACAGGTGCGCCGCGAAACCGGTGCCGCCAGCCTGGCGCAGGTGGTTTACGCCTGGGTGCTGGCGCTGCCGAGCCAGCCGCTGCCGATTATCGGCTCCGGCAACCCTGAACGCGTCAGCGAAGCGGTGGCGGCGCTCGGCGTCACGCTGGATCGCCAGCAGTGGTTCCGCATCCGCAAAGCGGCGCTGGGTTACGATGTGCCCTGAAGCGTAAAGCTGTGTCAAACAGAAGCGGGAATGGAGAATTGCGGCCAGGCTTATCACACCCTGTGGGAGATAAGAGGCAAGCGATAATGAAAAAATCGGTCTTAGCGTGGCTGTTAGCGATAAGCGGCGGCCTGGCCGGCAGTGCGCTGGCGCAAGAGGTCACCCTGCATAAAGTGAGCGCCGAGGGCATCGGCGAGGCGATCGGCACGGTCGATATTGAGCAGACGAAATATGGCCTGCTGTTTACGCCGAAGCTGAGCGGCCTGGCACCCGGCGTGCACGGCTTTCACGTACACGCCAACGGTAGCTGCGAGCCGGGCGAATCTGAAGGCAAAAAGGTCGCGGCGGGCGCGGCGGGCGGCCATCTCGATCCGCAAAAAACCGGCAAGCATCTCGGTCCCTACGGCGAGGGCCATCTCGGCGATCTGCCGGCGATCTACGTCGATGAGAAAGGCAGCGCCGCCTGGCCAGTGCTGGCGCCGCGGCTGAAATCTCTGGATGAGATCAAGGGCAAGGCGTTAATGGTGCATGTCGGCGGCGACAACCACAGCGACCATCCACAGCCGCTTGGCGGCGGCGGCGGGCGCTACGCCTGCGGCGTGATCTGATCGCCCGTTCACCCACGGCTCCTGACGGGAGCCGTTTTATTATCATTTAGTTTAGTTCCCGGCTATGTTCTCCTGATGATTTACCGCCTATGATACTGATTCTGGACACTTTCATCTGGCGCGATCAAAGGAGAAAAGGAATGAAGAAAACGGGCGCACTGCTGCTCTGTCTGCTGCTGGGGGGCTGCGATCAACCCAATGAAACCCAGCTCAGGACTGAAGCAGGACGTCAGCTTCAGCGCACCATCGACGCCAGTCCGGCGCGCGCCGAGTGCGAAGATATCGCGAAAGGACGCGAGTGGCTGAGCCGCAGCACGCGGAAACGGCTTGAAGAGAAGGGCTGTGAGTATATCTTGCGCAGCGCCACCGAAACCAACTTCGAGCAAACGGCGGTCTACCGCACCAGCATGACCATGGTGTGCGGCAGCATTATCGGCAAAAGCTTTACCGGCAGCGAAATCCGGCGGCGTTTTATCTACTCGCCGGAAGAGCGCGAGCTGGTCATTGAGCCGATGTCTGCCAACGATAAAACCCGCTTTGAGCAGCGTAAGACTCTGGCGCAGCTGCAGGCTGATTTCGAACGCCAGCAGCTGCAGTACTGCAAATAGCTATTCCGGCACCGCCTGTTGCAGCTGCGCCAGCGAACAGCGCAGGCGCCATAATATCCCCGCCAGCGTACTGGCCTCCACGTCGCCCTCCGCCACCAGCTGGCGGATCATCTCCTCCAGCGTCGTCAGCGTTTGATCGAGCGAGCTGTGCCGCACGCCGCGCGCGCTCATAATGCGCTGCAAATCCTGCAGGCTCGCCTCACGCATCTGCGCCAGCGTGGCCGAGGCGGGCTGCCAGTCGCGCAGCTGCCAGACGATATGCGAACAGTTCAGCAGCACCACGCCCCAGCGCAGCAGCCAGACGCGCGCCTGCTCGTCGCGGCTGCTGCTCAGCTGGCTGATGCGGTGATAGATTTGCGATTCAAAACGGCTTTCGCTCAGGCGGGGACGGCGGCGCAGCTGGTCGAGAAAGGCCATGCGCAGCGCCCGGATATGGCGGCGGCTGCGGCGCGCGTCGGAGCTGGGACGCAGGAGCTGAAACGCCAGCCAGGCGAGTATCACGCCGCATACCCTGGCGATATTGTCGTTAAGGAAGTCGGCGTAGTCCCAGACCGGCGGATTGGTCACCGCGATAAATGAGCCCATAAAAACGATAAACTGGCCCCAGAGCGCGGCACGCTGCTTTTGCTGCAGCTTAAACAGCTGCAGCGTCAGCAGCAGCGGGAACAGAAACAGCAGAAACTGCCACAGCTGGGAGATCTGCACCATCAGCCCGAACTTCATCACAAAGCTGAACAGCGACAGCCAGAGCAGCGTCTTCAGCAGCAGCGTGACGCTACCGCTGGGCGACGGCGCAGAGGAGTAGAGCACGCAGGCGATGGCGGTCAGCGTCAGCGCCGCCGCGCCGGCTGACCACTGGGTAGCGATCCAGAAAGCGCAGCCCGTCACGATGGCGCAAAAGGTGCGCAGCGCGCTCCAGCCCGCTTCGGCGCTGTCGCTCTCCCGCGCCAGCGAGGGCACGCGCGGCGGCTGAAAGCGGGTATCGGCGTCGGCGCGAGCGAGCAGGCGGATCCAGCGGCTGACGTCGAGATAGATCCAGCAGAAGCCGCGCAGGCGCTGGCAAAAGGCACGCTGGCGGTAATCGCCGTCGGCAGCGGGCGTGATACTGCGCAGAATCTGCGCCAGCCGGTACTTATCGCACTGTGCGCTGGCCAGCTCCTGCATCAGCGCCTCGATGGCGTCGTAAAGCGGCTGCGGCGCGTCAGGCCAGTTAAGCAGCATGCGCCGCAGGCTGGAGAGCACGCTGGTCAGGCGCAGCTGCTGGTGCAGCACGTAGTTCAACACATTGTTCTGGCGACGAAAGCGGTAGTGGCTCCAGAACGCCTGAATGCGCAGCAGGTTCATGGTGAGAATCTGGCTGATAACCGCTTCATGGGCGGCGCGCACGTTGTCCATTTCGGCAGGCTGCAGCAGCAGGCCGGCGTGCTCCAGCAGGCGCGTATGCATTTTTTGCAGCGAGTCGATCAGCGCCTCGCCGTCTGAGGTGCTCGGCAGCACCATCATCATAAAGCCAGCGCACAGAATGCCTGAAATCACCTCGCAGACGCGCGCCTGCGTCAGGTTCCAGAGATCCGTCGCATCGGTAAGGTTGACGCTGCTGAAGACAATAATCGCCGCGGTGTAGCCCGCCAGCGAAAAGGCGTAGGCCACGTTGTTCTGATAGTGGTTGGCGATGCCGGTGCAGAACGCCAGCCAGCCGGCGATAAAAAAGGTGAACAGCCAGGGGTCGTTAAGGGTATGGCCGGCGATCAGCAGCGCGGCGCCGGCGCCCATCAGGCTGCCGACGATGCGACCCAGGCTCTTGCTTATCGCGCTGCCGACGGTGGGGAAGCCGACCACCGCCGCCGAGGTCATCGCCCAGTAAGGCTCATCCAGATCGAGCGCGTAGGCGATGCTGAGCGCCAGGCACATCGCGATGGCGTTACGCAGCGCGTAGCGCCACTGGTTGGCGTTCGCCCTGAGCCAGGGCAGCTGGTCCCACGCCAGCCAGTGCAGATTCATGACGCGCTCACGGCTGAATGGAGACCGAGCAGGTGGTGCCCGCCACCAGCGGCAGGTTATCCGGTATCTGCGCCAGGCGGATGCGCACCGGCACGCGCTGCGCCAGCCGCACCCAGGGCACATTTGGTTTGATATCGGGCACCAGCCCGCTGTCGCTGTCGATACTCTGGTCGTAAATAGCGCGGCCGATGCTTTCTACCTCGCCCTGCAGCCGCGCGCCGTTGCTGTAGAGCACGATCTGCACCGGCGCGCCGGGACGAATATGGCGCAGCTTGGTCTCTTCGAAATAGCCCATCACGTAGTAGGAGTGGCTGTCCACCAGCGCGAAGAGCGGCGTTCCTGCGGTGGCGTAGTCGCCGACGCGCAGCGTCAGGTTGCTGACCCAGCCGTCGGTCGGCGCCGTTACGGTGGTCTGCTGCAGGTTCCAGCGCGCCTGATCCAGCGCCGCCTGCGCCGCTTTGGCGCTGGCCGCCATCGCGGTGGCGTTCAGCTGCGCGGCGTCGAGATCTTCGGCCGAAATAATATTGCGCGGCAGGCTGGCGCGGCGGCGGGCCTCGTGCTGCGCCTTCGCCAGATCGGCCTGGGCTTTCGCCAGCTGCGCCTCGGCGTTGTCCAGCGCGATCTGCCAGGGCACGGTATCCAGCGTCAGTAGCGTCTGCCCCTGATGCACAAACTGATTATCTTTTACCGCCAGCGAGACGATGCGCGCCGATATCTGCGGGGTGACCTGCGCCAGCTCGGCGCGAACTTTGCCGTCTCGCGTCCAGGGCGACTGCATGTAG
This sequence comes from Pantoea agglomerans, assembly GCF_020149765.1. Lineage (NCBI taxonomy): Bacteria > Pseudomonadati > Pseudomonadota > Gammaproteobacteria > Enterobacterales > Erwiniaceae > Pantoea > Pantoea agglomerans. Next base: position 2,176,605 of record NZ_CP083809.1, on the reverse strand, counting down.
TAGTTCCACATCCACCAGCCCGCCAGCAGGGCGGCCGCGAAGACGAACAGCGTGGAAAAGTATTTCAATGCATTGAATTTCATAGGATTATCCCTGTCCCAGCAGAAAAAGCGCGGCGGCGACGCACAGCACGAAAAGCGAGAGATCCAGCAGCGTCGGGTGCCAGATTTCGCCCGAGTAAATCCAGCCGCGCAGCAGCGGATGAAGAATCAGCCAGAAGAAGAAGCCGAGCAGGACCGCTTTAAACAGCGGCGGAAAAAACAGCGAGGCGCCGAACACCAGATCGGTCAGGGGGCCAGCCGCATGAAAGAGAGAAATAGCCACGCATCGTCCTTCTGATATCACCCAGATACCGGTCTCAAAAAACGGCGATGAAGCGCTGCCGCTTCGCCTGGGGTTTGTAATTTGTCCTTTAAACTCGCAGAATAGTGTAAAATCAGGCTTGATAGCTAGCAAGCTAATTATAAGGAGATGAAATGGATACGACCCTTGGAACGGATTTGTCTCGCCTGGTGCGCATCTGGCGCGCGTTGATCGATCAGCGCCTGAAGCCGCTTGAACTGACGCAGACGCACTGGGTCACGCTACATAACATTCATCAGCTGCCCCCGGAACAGTCGCAGATTCAGCTGGCGAAGGCGATCGGCATTGAGCAGCCGTCGCTGGTGCGTACGCTGGATCAGCTGGAAGAGAAAGGATTGATTACCCGTTCGACCTGCGCAAACGACCGTCGCGCGAAGCGCATCAAGCTGACGCGTCAGGCGGAGCCGATTATCGAACAGGTAGAGAGCGTTATCGACGCGACGCGCGATGATATTCTTGCCGGCATCAGCCGCGAAGAGATTAACCAGGTGGTGACGCTTATCGCCCGCCTGGAGAAAAACATTCTCGAGCTGCAGCATCGGGAAAAATAAAAAAACCGACGCCGCGGCGTCGGTTTTTTTTGGCTGCAGCGATCAGCGCGGCGAAACGGTGATCTGGCTGCCGTTGGACGCCAGCGCCACGCGCTGACCAACAGAGTAGCGGCTGGCCGCCTGCTTCTGCACCACCATGATGGTATTGCCATCGTCCTTACGAATTTCCAGCTCGACGCCGTCGGTTTTATTCACTGCACCCTGAACGCCCTGGCCCGCCAGGCCGCCGGCGATAGCGCCGCCTGCGGTGGCCAGGCTGCGTCCGGTGCCGCCGCCAATGGTATTGCCAAGAAAGCCGCCCAGCACCGCGCCGCCGATAGCGCCGATCACGTTGTTGTCATCGCCGCCCTGAATCTTGACCGGACGGACCGACACCAGCGTGCCGTAAGACACGCTCTGAACCTGTTTGGCCTCACTGGCACTGTAGGTATCGCCTGACAGAGAACTGGTATTTGTGCAGCCAGCCAGCGTAATGCCAGCCAGTGCGACCGCAACGAAACGCTTGATCATTTGTAACTCCTTTCTTAAGCAATGCGCCATGTGTATCGCGAAATCCTGCAAACAGTATAAGACACAAAGCAAATTAATCTTAGTCTGAGTAAAACCTGGTGAAGCCAAGCATAGACTATTGGCGATCAACAAAAATTCAACCTGACGGCAAAAAAAGTTGCGCAATGTTATTTGTTGCCTAAAGTCGGTGGAAATAGCAGGTAGTCGTCGAATCAGACGCGAGAATTTGCCAGACTGAAGGGCGTAGAATCGCACTTCCGCCACTCAGTAAGGACCAGGAATGAAATCAGGACGTTATATCGGCGTTATGTCAGGTACCAGCCTTGACGGCGTAGACGTGGTGCTGGCCGCCATCGACGAGCACATGGTGGCGCAGCAGGCGAGCTACTGCCATCCGATGCCGGGCGAGCTGCGTCAGCAGATCCTGGCGATCTGCCAGGGGCAGTCGCTGACGCTGTCGCAGCTCGGCCAGCTCGATACGCGCCTTGGCCGGCTGTTCGCCGACGCGGTCAATACCCTGATGCGGCGCGAAGCGCTGGAGCCGAGCGATATCGTCGCCATCGGCTGTCACGGGCAGACCGTCTGGCATGAACCGCAAAGCGAGGCGCCGAACACGCTGCAAATCGGCGATAATAATCAGATAGTCGCAGCGACCGGCATTACCGTGGTCGGCGATTTCCGCCGCCGCGATATGGCGCTGGGCGGGCAGGGCGCGCCGCTGGTACCCGCGTTTCATCAGGCGCTGCTGATGGATGCGGTCGAGCGTCGCATGGTGCTCAATATCGGCGGCATCGCTAATCTGTCGCTGCTGATCCCCGGACAGCCGGTGCGCGGCTTCGATACCGGTCCCGGCAACATGCTGATCGACGCCTGGATCTGGCGCCATCAGGGCAAGCCGTTCGACCAGGATGCGTGCTGGGCGCGCAGTGGCAAAGTGGTGCCCGCGCTGCTGGAGCAGATGCTGCGCGATCCCTGGTTTGCGCTGCCGCCGCCGAAAAGCACCGGCCGTGAATATTTCAATCTCGGCTGGGTTGAGCGTCAGCTACAAAGGTTCCCCGGCCTGGCGCCGCAGGATGTGCAGGCGACCCTGACCGAGCTGAGCGCCGTGACCATCGCCCATCAGGTGCAGCTCAACGACGGCTGCGACCGGCTGCTGGTGTGCGGCGGCGGCGGCCGCAATCCGCTGCTGATGGCACGCCTCGCCGCGCTGCTGGCGGGAACCGAAGTGACCACCACCGACGCCGCGGGCATTCGCGGCGACGATATGGAGGCGCTGGCATTCGCCTGGCTTGCCAGCCGCACGCTCTCCGGCCTGCCCGGTAATCTGCCCGCCGTAACCGGCGCGGCTGAAAAAAGCGTGCTCGGCGCTATCTATCCGGCTAATCCGTTTTACTGACAGTAAGGAGAATTACGATGAAACAGGGGTTAACGCTGGCCGCCGCGCTGCTGCTGAGCGGCTGCGGCCTGCTGCACAAACAGGCAGAAGCGCCGCAAACGCTGCACTACCGCTGCGGCACCCTGCCGCTGACCGTCACGCTCGACAACGCCAGCGAGCAGGTCAGCTTTATCATGGACGGGCAGCCTTTAACGCTGAAGCAGGCAAGCTCCGCCTCGGGCGCGCGCTATAGCGACGGAAAATATGTATTCTGGAGCAAAGGCGACACCGCCTTTATCGAACGCGACGATAAAATCGTCGTTAACGACTGTGAATTGCAGCCTGCCAGCCAGCCTGTACATGTTGAGTAACCGCTATGAGCACTCCTTTTACTCTGCAAGATATCGCCAGCCTGCGCCGCGAATATACGCGCGGTGGGCTGCGTCGCAAAGATCTGCCAGACCAGCCGCTGGCGCTGTTTGAAACCTGGCTGCGCCAGGCGTGTGAGGCGCAGCTGCCCGATCCCACCGCCATGACGGTGGCGACGGTGGACGAGCAGGGGCAGCCTTACCAGCGCATTGTGCTGCTCAAACACTACGACAGCAGCGGCCTGGTGTTCTATACCAATCTCGGCAGCCGCAAGGCGCAGCAGCTGGCCAACAACCCGCGCATTTCGCTGCACTTCCCGTGGCACTTCCTTGAGCGTCAGGTGATGGTGCTGGGCGAAGTTGAAAAGCTGTCGTCGCTGGAGGTACTGAAATATTTTCACAGCCGTCCGCGCGACAGCCAGATTGGCGCCTGGGTTTCGCGCCAGTCGAGCCGGATTTCGGCGCGCGGCGTGCTGGAGGGGAAATTCCTCGAGCTGAAGCAGAAGTTCCAGCAGGGCGAGGTGCCGCTGCCGAGCTTCTGGGGCGGCTACCGGGTAAAATTTGACACCATGGAGTTCTGGCAGGGCGGCGAGCATCGCCTGCACGACCGTTTCCTCTACCAGCGCGACGACAACGGCTGGAAAATCGACCGCTTAGCCCCGTAAAACAGCGTTTTTCTCCTCTCTCAGCGCTGGCACAGAAGTCGCCAGCGCTTTATGCTATAGCCCTCTTTTTTTTCTTCCGCACTCAGCGGAAAGCTGTGTACCAGCATAGGTGCAGTCTGATCAATTTGGAGTCAGTGATGACCAGCAGTAACCTGATACAACAATTGCAGGAACGGGGCTTAATCGCCCAGGTAACGGATGAGGAAGCGTTAGCAGAGCGACTGGCGCAAGGGCCTGTCTCCCTCTATTGCGGCTTCGATCCGACCGCGGACAGCTTGCATTTGGGCCATCTGGTGCCGCTGCTCTGCCTGAAACGTTTTCAGGATGCCGGACACAAGCCGGTCGCGCTGGTGGGTGGTGCCACCGGTCTGATCGGCGATCCCAGCTTTAAAGCAGCAGAACGTAAACTCAACACCAGCGAAACCGTGGGCGAGTGGGTGGAGAAGATCCGCAGGCAGGTCGCGCCCTTCCTGGATTTTGACTGCGGTGACAACAGCGCTATCGCCGCAAACAACTACGACTGGTTCGGCGGCATGAACGTGCTGACCTTCCTGCGCGATATCGGCAAGCACTTCTCTGTCAATCAGATGATTAACAAAGAAGCGGTCAAACAGCGCCTGAACCGCGACGACCAGGGGATCTCCTTTACCGAGTTCTCCTACAACCTGCTGCAGGGCTACGACTTCGCCGAGCTGAACAAGCGTTACGGCGTGTCGCTGCAGATTGGCGGGTCCGATCAGTGGGGCAATATCACCTCCGGTATCGACCTGACGCGTCGTCTCTATCAGAACCAGGTCTTCGGCCTGACGGTGCCGCTGATCACCAAATCGGACGGCACCAAGTTTGGTAAAACCGAAGGCGGCGCGGTGTGGCTCGATGCTAAGAAAACCAGCCCTTACAAGTTCTACCAGTTCTGGATCAATACGGCGGACGCCGACGTCTACCGCTTCCTGAAGTTCTTCACCTTCCTCAGCCTTGACGAGATCAACGCGCTGGAAGAAGAAGACAAAAACAGCGGTAAAGCGCCGCGTGCGCAGTATGTGCTTGCGGAAAACGTCACCCGTATGGTGCATGGCGAAGCGGGTCTGGCGGCAGCGAAGCGCATTACCGAAAGCCTCTTCTCGGGCGCGCTGAGCGATATGACCGAAGCGGACTTTGAGCAGCTGGCGCAGGACGGCATGCCGACCGTGCAGCTGAGCGCAGAAGATGACCTGCAGCAGGCGCTGGTGAATGCCGAGCTGGTGCCGTCACGCGGTCAGGCACGCACCATGATCGGCTCCAACGCCGTGACCATTAACGGCGAGAAGCAGTCAAACGCGGAATACCGCTTCAGCGACAGCGACAAGCTGTTTGGCCGCTATACGCTGCTGCGTCGCGGGAAAAAACACTACTGCCTGATCGTCTGGCAGTAAGCGCTTCAGGGCCGGTCTCCGGCCCTTTTTTATGGCAGGCAAGGGCAAGGCAGTTCAGAACATAATGAAAAACATTCTCGCAATTCAGTCGCATGTGGTATTCGGCCACGCCGGCAACGCCGCCGCCGAATTTCCGATGCGGCGCATGGGGGCCAACGTCTGGCCGCTCAACACCGTACAGTTCTCTAACCACACCCAGTATGGTCACTGGACGGGCACGGTAATGCCCGCGACGCACCTGACGGAGATCGTCAAAGGCATCAGCGATATTGACCGGCTAAAAACCTGCGACGCGGTGCTGAGCGGCTATCTGGGCTCGGCTGAGCAGGGCGAACAGATCCTGGAGATCGTGCGCATGGTGAAAGCGGCCAACCCGGACGCCTGGTTCTTTTGCGATCCGGTGATGGGACATCCTGAGAAAGGGTGCATCGTCGCGCCCGGCGTGGCGGAGTATCACTGTAAATACGCCATGCCCGCCAGCGACATTATCGCGCCGAATCTGCTGGAGCTGGAGATGCTCAGCGAGCGCAGCGTGACCAGCGTAGAAGAGGCGATTGCGGCGGCGCGCGCGCTGATTGCGCAGGGCCCGCGCGTGGTGCTGGTGAAACATCTGGCGCGCGCCGGACGCCGCAGCGACCGCTTTGAAATGCTGCTGGTCACCGCGGAAGAGGCCTGGCATATCAGCCGTCCGCTGGTGGACTTCGGCGTGCGTCAGCCGGTCGGCGTCGGCGACCTGACCAGCGGCCTGCTGCTGGTCAATCTGCTGCACGGCAAGGATCTGAAGCAGGCGCTGGAGCACGTGACCGCCGCGGTGTATGAGGTGATGCTGACCACGCACGCGATGGGCGAATATGAGCTGCAGCTGGTGGCGGCGCAGGACGCTATCGCCCAGCCGACCCACCATTTCGCCGCCGAGGCGCTCTAAACGCGCGGGGCCGATATCGCATCGGCCCCGACAGTTACGCCAGGCCTTCCGCCTTCAGTGCCGCCTGCACCGCAGGCCGCTGAGACGCCCGCTCAAACCAGGCTTCCAGCGCCGACAGCCCATCCAGCTCCAGCTTCAGCGCGCGCGCCCAGCGCACCATCACATACAGATAAGCGTCCGCCACGCTGAAGCGCAGCCCCATCAGCCACTGCTTGTCCTGCAGCGCCTTGTCGACGAAGCGAAACTGCTGCTCCAGCCGGGCGCGCAGCAAGGGCTTGTAGCCGTCGGGCGTATCGGGCTTAAACAGCGGCGTAAAGGTTTTATGCAGCTCGCTGCTGATAAAGCTGAGCCACCCCAGCGTGTGATAGCGCGTCAGGCTGCCGACCGGGGCCAGCAGCTGGCGATCGGGCTTCAGGTCCGCCAGGTATTGCACAATCGCCACGCCTTCGGTCAGCAGGGTGCCGTCATCCAGCTCCAGCGCCGGTACCTGGCCTTTGGGATTGATTTGCCAGTAATCTTCGCTGCATTCGGTGACTTTTTTTACCAGATCGACATTAACCTGCGTGAAGTCGAGCCCGCACTCGCGCAGCACGATATGCGGCGAGAGCGAGCAGGCGCCAGCCTTACAGAACAGTTTCATCTCGGACCTCCGGATTGCGACAGGATCATTGCAGCTTAATGCCTCGTCACCGAATTGCCAGTGACCGCGATCAAGCGTTGCGCCCGGCCCGAACAGGGATAAAAAAAAGCCGGGCGCATGGCCCGGCTGCAAATCACCTGAACGATCAGGCCTGCGCTTTTTTCAGCTCCGCCTGCGGCGTCTGCACCATACGGTTCAGCAGTGGTGCGGTCAGCAGCATCAGCACGGCGATGACGCCGGTGACGATGCCGATCTGCTGGAAGACGCTGCTGTAGATATCCAGCGAGGCGAGCGGATTGGTGACATCTTTCGGCACCGCCATCATGCCCGCCACTTTACCGGCGATCATCGCCGCGCCGGCGGTGGTAAGGAACCAGGAGCCCATGATAAAGCCCATCAGACGCTGCGGCACCAGCTGCGCCACCATCGCCAGGCCGAGACCCGAGATCATCAGCTCGCCGATGCTCTGCAGCGCATAGCTGAGGATCAGCCAGTTAACCGAGACGATACCGGCGTCTGAGGCGAATTTCGCGCCCAGCGGCAGCACCAGGAAGGCGGCCGAGCAGAGCACCATACCGATAGCGAACTTAAACGGCATTGGCAGTCGGTCGCCCAGTTTGTTGTAGACCGCCGCCAGCAGCGGACTCGCCAGCATAATCCAGAACGGGTTAAGCGCCTGGAACTGCTCTGGTTCGAAGGTGATGCCCAGAATGGTGTGCTCAACGTTACGGATCGCAAAGAAGTTAAGCGAGGTCGGCATCTGCATATAGAGCACAAAGAAGACGATCGCCTCGACCATCAGCAGAAACGCCACGATCATTTTGCGACGCGCCGCACCCTGCAGCGAGAAGGCTTCTTTGGCGAAGATCAGGATAATGCCCAGTGCGACCACGCCCAGGGTGATGCGCGCGATTGTCTGGTGGTGCAGCAGCCAGGTAGCGATGGCGACCAGCACCACGACGCCCACCAGCGTCATCAGCAGCTTGCTGACGTTAAGGGGCGCGAAGTCCGGCTTTGAGCCGTAGTTTTTAACCAGGCCTTTGCAGAACAGGAAGTTAAGCAGGGTGATCACCAGGCCGATAACCGACAGGGAAAACGCCACGCTCCAGCCATATTTCGCCGCCAGCCAGGGGGTCAGCATCATGGAGAAAAGCGAGCCGACGTTGATTGACATGTAAAACATGGTGAAGGCGCCGTCGAGGCGCGGGTCATCTTTCTCATAGCAGGTAGAGAGCAGCGAAGACGGGTTCGCTTTAAACAGCCCGCTGCCCACCGCGATGGTAGCCATGCCGACATAGACCATGCCGACGTGATGGCCGGAGAAGGCCACCAGCGCGTAGCCCAGCGCCAGCACAATAACCCCCAGCACGATAACGCGCTTGGTGCCCAGCACCTTGTCCCCCAGCCAGCCGCCGATAGCCACCAGGCCATAAACCAGCGCGCTAAACGAGGCGAAGAGGGTAATGGAATCCGCTTCCGTCATGCCCAGCTGTTTAACCAGATAAACAGCCATGATGGCCTGCAGGCCGTAGAAACCGAAGCGCTCCCATAACTCAATCGAGAAGATCAGGTAGAAGGCCTTCGGCTGTTTGAACGCATTGAGGCTAACGGCCTCATCGGTGTGTTTGTTTGCAGTTGACACGTGTACCTCAGTTTTTCGCGTACCCTGTTTTACGACAGGAAATAAGTCCGCGTCATGTCAGGATTCCATGCGCGACATTGTTATTAGTAGGGAAAAGCGGCGCCTAATGTGGCTGATAACGCGCATCAGGGCAAGAATTTTTTGAATGCTGAAAAGCCCGGGCTATGTGAGCTTTAAAAACCGATTGACCGTGGTTAGTTGGGTTTTAATTTCAGCTGCGTTAATTCTACCAGAATAAACGTTTGTTATTCACCGGCAGGGGACCACAATAACCGTATAAGCTGCTTGCGGATGATTTCACAGGCTAAGGTGCCGCAGTTCGATAATCAACCAGCTTATTATGTTGGATACGGTCTATTTATCAGCTAACTGGAGCAACAAACCACCACCAGGGCTTACATTAATGAAAGTGGACGGGCAAAAGTTGATCCTCCGCACAGAATCGCCAATTAATTCATAAGGTAAAAGAAGAAAGGGTTTTTGCCGGCGGCAACGGCGAAGATAAAAATGCGAATTTTACCGTCTCGACATCAATTTAACGATCCGCTAACCTCGAAATTTCCATCTACAGGACGTAAATATGGCAGCTTCTTTACAGCTGGCGCTGGTGGGTGACTATCGCGCCAGCGCCGTAGCGCATCAGGCCATTCCTCTGGCTATTGAACGCGCCGCCGCCCGTCTGGGCACTGAGGTCAGCTTTCGCTGGCTTGCTACCGATCGGCTCGGCGATCTGAGCGCCGTGCGCCGCTGCGACGCCGTCTGGGTCGTACCGGGAAGCCCCTATCAAAACGATGAGAAGGTCTTTGAAACCATTCGCTGGGCGCGGGAGCAGCGTCAGCCGTTTCTCGGATCCTGTGGGGGATTTCAGTATGCGGTGATCGAGTATGCCCGCAACGTGCTGGGCTGGCAGGATGCGAACCACGCCGAGACCGACGAGGGCGGCCGCATGGTGATCGCGCCGCTTAGCTGTTCGCTGGTAGAGCAGCGGGGCGAAGTCAGGTTTGCGCCGGGATCGCGCATCGCCGAAGCCTATGGCGCGCAGTCAAGCGATGAGGGCTACCACTGTAATTTCGGCGTCAATCCGGCATTTAGCGAGGCGCTGGAAGGGCAGAATTTGCGTATTACCTCATGGGATGCTGCAGGGGATGTGCGCGGCATAGAGCTGATCGATCATCCTTTCTTTGTCGCAACCCTGTTTCAGTCGGAGCGAGCCGCGCTGCAGAAAAAAGAATCGCCGCTGGCGATCGCCTGGCTGCAGGCGGCGCTGGCAGGGCGCTAAGGCATTACGGGCGCGTTCGCGCCCGTTACACCGTCGGCAGAGCGTTCGCCTTCTGACAGATTTATCACGGGCGCGCCCGTTAAATCACCGGCAAAGCGTTCGTCTTCTGGCAGCTTTATCATGGGACGCGCCCGCGCCCGCTAAATTTCCGTCTTCTCAGGAAACTCGCACAGATCTTCAATCAGGCAGGCACCGCAGCGCGGCTTGCGCGCAACGCAGGTGTAGCGGCCATGCAGGATCAGCCAGTGATGGCAATCCACCTTAAATTCGGCGGGCACCACCTTCAGCAGCTTCGCCTCGACCTCTTCCACGTTTTTCCCTGGCGCGAAGCGGGTGCGGTTGCTGACGCGGAAAATATGGGTGTCCACGGCGATGGTCGGCCAGCCGAAGGCGGTGTTCAGCACCACGTTGGCGGTCTTACGCCCGACACCGGGCAGCGCCTCCAGCGCGGCGCGATCTTCTGGCACCTCGCCGCCGTGCTGCTCCAGCAGAATGCGGCAGGTCTTAATCACATTCTCAGCTTTACTGTTATAGAGGCCGATGGTTTTGATATGTTCCTTCACCCCCTCTACGCCCAGCGCCAGCATCGCGGCGGGCGTACTGGCGACCGGATAGAGCTTCGCGGTCGCCTTGTTGACGCTGACGTCAGTCGCCTGCGCCGACAGCAGCACGGCGATCAGCAGCTCAAACGGCGAGGTGAAATTGAGCTCGGTGGTGGGGTGCGGGTTATTGTCCCGCAGCCGGCTGAGGATCTCTCTGCGCTTCGCCTGATTCACACTGCTTTCCCGGCTGGCGCGTGCGGCTCGGCGGCCGCGGCTTCAGCGGCGCGGCGCGCGGCGCGCTGTTTCATTTTCTGATCGATCAGGTATTTTGCGGCCAGCAGCATACCGAGTCCGATAAAGGCGCCCGGCGGCAGCATCGCCAGCAGCATCGGCGAGTCGAAGTGTACCACCTCAATGCGCAGCGCCCTGGCCCAGGGGCCGAGCAGCTGATCCGCGCCGTTAAACAGCGTGCCGCTGCCGATCAGCTCGCGAATCGAGCCGAGCGTGACCATGGCGCAGGTGGCACCCATGCCAATCGCGAAGCCATCCAGCGCGGCAAGGGGAATGCTGCTCTTCGAGGCGACCGCCTCGGCGCGGCCGACCACGATACAGTTGGTGACGATCAGCGGAATAAAGATGCCGAGCGACTCATAAAGGCCATAGGCGTAGGCGTTGATCAGCATCTGCACGCAGCTCACCACCGAGGCGATAATCATGACGTAGATTGGGATGCGGATTTCTGACGGCACCCAGCGGCGCGAGGCGGAAATGGCGCTGTTGGTAATGGTCAGCACCAGCGTGGTCGCCAGACCGAGGCCCAGCGCGTTGGTCGCCGTCGAGGTGACGGCCAGTAGTGGACAGAGCCCCAGCAGCTGCACCAGCGCCGAGTTGTTTTTCCACAGGCCGCCTACCAGCAGGTTTTTGGCTTCACTCATTTGCGTCTCCACATTCGGGCAGCGACGAGACCTTGCCGCTCAGCGTTTCAATCAGTAGCGCGGTGCGCTTAGTGGCGTTGACCACCGCGCGTGGCGTAATGGTGGCGCCGGTAAACTGGTCGAACTCGCCGCCATCTTTCTTCACCGCAAAGGCTTTGTCATCGGCGCCGTGCACCACTTTGCCGTTAAAGCTGTTGATCCAGTCTGAAATCCGCAGCTCGATCTTGTCGCCCAGGCCGGGGGTTTCGTGATGTTCAATAACGCGCACGCCCAGCACCTTGCCGTGAAAATCGGCGCCGACCAGCATCTGTATCGCGCCAGAATAGCCGTCCGGCGCGGTGGTCTCAAGCGCAGCCGCCACCGGCGTATCGCCTTTGCGCGCCAGATAGAGATGGTGCGGGGCGGTGCTGCCCAGTGCGGGGTCGGTGACAAGGTAACATTCGCGCTGGATCTGATTATCGTACAAATCCACCGGCACCACCTGATCCAGCAGGTTTTTCTGGTTCAGCGCCGTCTGATGGCTAATGGTCGGTTTGGTAACGTAGTTCACCACGGCGGTCAGGCCGGTAGTAAACACCGCGAAGAGTGCCAGGGTGACGGCGTTTTTACGGATAGTCTCAAGCATCGATCACTCCTTGCGATGGCCGTAAACGCGCGGCTGCGTGTAGTAATCGATCAGCGGCACGCAGATATTCGCCAGCAGCACGGCAAAGGCGACGCCGTCGGGATAGCCGCCAAAGCTGCGGATCAGCCACACCAGCAGACCAATCAGCGCGCCGTAGAGCAGGCGCCCGCGGTTGGTGGTGGAGGCGGTAACCGGGTCGGTGGCGATAAAAAACGCCCCGAGCATGGTCGCGCCGGAAAAGAGGTGAATCAGCGGCGTGTTCAGGCTCTCAGGCGAGATGAGCCAGCCCAGGGTGGCGCAGAACGCCAGCGACAGCAGCATCGCCGCCGGAATATGCCAGCGAATGGCGTTCTTCCACAGCAGAAACAGGCCGCCAGCCAGATAGCCGAGGTTAATCCACTGCCAGCCGAGACCCGCCAGCACGCCGCTATAGATCGGCTGCGCCAGCAGCTGCTCTGCGCTGTGCCCGGCGCGCAGGCCAGTTTTAAAGTTATCCAGCGGCGTCGCCTGGCTGACGCCGTCGACGCCGAGCTGCAGCTGCTGCATGGTATCGCCCGCCAGGGTATGGCCGGTAAAGATCATGCTCAGGGAATCGAGCAGGCCGGGTTTCACCACCTGAAGCGCGTCGGGCGGCAGCCAGCTGGTCATCTGCACCGGGAAGGAGATCAGCAGCACCACATAGCCGACCATCGCCGGATTAAAGGGGTTCTGTCCCAAACCGCCGTAAAGCTGCTTGGCGATCACAATAGCGAACAGGGTGCCGATTACCACCAGCCACCAGGGGGCGAGCGGCGGCAGGCTGATGCCGATCAGCACGGCGGTAAGCAGCGCAGAGTTATCCGCGAGGCTGGGAACGACTGGCGCCTTGCGCAGGCGCAGAATGGCCGCTTCCGCCAGCCATGCGGTCAGCACCGCCAGCAGCACCTGCAGTACGCTGCCGTAGCCGAAGAAATACCACTGCGCGGCGAAGCCGGGTACGGCCGCCAGCACCACCAGCAACATAATATTGCCGGTGCTGCGGTGGTTATGGGTATAAGGAGAACTTGCGATACGAAAAGCCATTTATTCCTCAAACGTCGACGGCGGCTGCGCTTTACGCGCTTTTGCCCGGGCGATAGCGGCAGCGACGGCTGCCTTGCGCGCGTCTTCCGACGGACGCGCATCACTGTTTGCAACGTCGAGGGTCACGACGTCCTTTTCTGATGCCTGCGCCGCAGCGGCTTTCTTCGCTTTGGCGCGGGCGATAGCGGCCTCTACCGCCGCCTTGCGCGGATCAGCCGGCGGTGCATCGTCGACCGGCTGAACCTCTTCGGTGGGCGTGCCGGCTGCCGCCTGTGCTGCCTCAGCTTTCTTCGCTTTGGCGCGGGCGATGGCAGCTTCTACAGCCGCCTTGCGCGGGTCGACTGAGGGTGTATCTTCGACCGACTTAGTTTCCTCAGTCGGCGTGCCCGCTGATGCCTGCGCCGCGGCAGCTTTCTTCGCTTTGGCACGGGCGATGGCGGCTTCGACCGCCGCCTTGCGCGGGTCGACTGAGGGTGCATCGTCGACCGACTTAGATTCCTCAGTCGGCGTGCCCGCTGATGCCTGTGCCGCAGCGGCTTTCTTCGCTTTAGCGCGGGCGATAGCGGCTTCGACCGCCGCCTTGCGCGGGTCGACTGAGGGTGCATCGTCGACCGACTTAGTTTCCTCAGTCGGCGTGCCCGCTGATGCCTGTGCCGCAGCGGCTTTCTTCGCTTTGGCGCGGGCGATAGCGGCCTCTACCGCCGCCTTGCGCGGGTCAGCCGAGGGTGCATCGTCGACCGACTTAGTTTCCTCGGTTGGCGTGCCCGCTGATACCTGCGCCTCGGCAGCTTTCTTCGCTTTGGCGCGGGCGATAGCGGCTTCCACCACCGCCTTGCGCGGGTCGTCGGTCTGACGCGTCACCGGCTGGGTTTCCGCCTGTGCTTCTGCCTGGCGCAGACGCGCCTGTGCATGACGCGCCTGACGCTGCGCTTCTTCTACCGCCGGATCGACTTCGCCTGCCGCCTGCCGCTTAGCCATAACGCGTTCGCGGGCAGCGGCCAGTTCGCCTTCGTCGCTGCGCGCAACGCGCTGCTTCGCCTGTTCATGCTTCGCTTCGCGCGCCAGCTTCTCACGTTCCAGTCGCGCCTGGCGCGCCTCGAAGCGCGCTTTCGCCTCGGCGGTGCGCTTCGCCTCAAGATCGATGGCGCGCAGTTCCGCCTTCTCCTGGCGATAGTACTGCACCAGCGGAATATTGCTCGGGCAGACCCAGGCGCAGGCGCCGCACTCAATGCAGTCGTCAATATGGTGGGCGCGCGCTTTATCGTGATCGCCGCCCTGGCTGTACCAGTAGAGCTGCTGCGGCAGCAGATTGGCCGGGCAGGCGTCGGCGCACGCGGAGCAGCGAATACAGGACTGCTCCTCGTCGTTGTTGCCCATTTCGCTGGCGGATGGGGCGAGAATGCAGTTGGTGATCTTCACCACCGGCACGCCAAGGGACGGCAGGGTAAAGCCCATCAGCGGACCACCCATAATCACCATCTGACGCGGCGCGGGGGTAAAGCCGACCTGGTGCAGCAGATGGCTGATCGGGGTGCCGATGCGGCTCCAGACGTTGCGCGGCTGCGCAATCGCCTCGCCGGTCAGGGTTACAACGCGCTCGGTCAGCGGCTCGCCGTCAATCACCGCGCGCTTCACCGCCCAGGCGGTGCCGACGTTCTGCATCAGCACGCCGATATCGGTAGAGCGTCCGCCGTGCGGCACTTCCATCCCGGTAAGAATTTTGGTCAGCTGCTTCGCACCACCGGAGGGATATTTGGTGGGGATCACGCGGATGTGCAGATCGCGCTCGCCGCCCAGCGCCTGTTTGAGTGCGGCGATCGCTTCCGGCTTGTTATCTTCAATGCCGATCAGCACGCGCTCGGCCTGCAACACCCAGGCGAGGATACGGCAGCCTTCCAGCACCTCGGCGGCGTAGTCCTGCATCAGGCGATCGTCGGCGGTGATATAGGGCTCGCACTCGGCGGCGTTGATAATCAGGGTCTTTACGCCGCGCAGCCCGCCGCGCAGTTTAGTGCCGGTGGGGAAGCCCGCGCCGCCAAGACCGGCGACGCCCGCGTCATGAATGCGCTGCACAATAGCGGCGCGTTCGCGCTGGCGGTAGTCCGCCATCGGCTCCAGACGTGCCCAACGATCCTCGCCGTCCGGCGACATAAAAATGCACAGCTCCGACAGCCCAGAGGGATGCGCGGTCATATGCTCGCCAATAGCGTCGATGGTGCCGGAGGTCGGCGCATGCACCGGCAGCATGCGGCCGGTGCCGAAGGTCAGCGGCTGGCCACGCAGCACGCGATCGCCCGGCGCAACGCAAATCTCGCCTTCATGACCGATATGCTGCTTCAGCGGAATAATAAAATGGTTCGGCAGCGGCAGCTGGCTCAGCGGCGTGCCGTTCGACTGGGTTTTCATCTCCGGCGGATGAATGCCGCCCTCGAAATCCCAGAGCTTCTCTTTACGAAAAATATTCAACAGATTAAGCATGACTTTCTACCGGGATCACCCGTACAGGAATGGTTTCAAGATCCCACTTCCAGTTGGCGGTGGTCGTGGCCACTGGACGCATCTCGATGCAGTCGGTAGGACAGGGCGCGACGCAGAGATCGCAGCCGGTGCAGACGTCGCTCAGCACGGTGTGCATGGCGCGCGTCGCGCCGACAATGGCGTCGACCGGACAGGCCTGGATACATTTGGTGCAGCCGATGCAGTTCGCTTCATCGATCCAGGCGACGGTGCGCACCGGCTCTTTCGCCGTTTCATCGCCGTCGATCGGCTGAGGCTCGACGTTCAGCAGCGCCGCCAGCTTGAGCATCGTCTGCTCGCCGCCTGGCGCGCACTTGTTGATCGCCTCGCCGTTGTTGCCCACCGCGTCCGCATAGGGACGGCAGCCGGGATAGCCGCACTGGCCGCACTGGCTTTGCGGCAGCAGCTCGTCAATCTGCTCGACGATGGGATCTTCTTCAACCTCAAAGCGGCGTGAGGCGTAGCCCAGCAGGGCGCCAAACACCAGGCTCAGCGCGCTCAGAACGATAATGGCAATCCAGATCGCAGTCATCAGAATTTCACCAGACCGGTAAAGCCCATAAACGCCAGCGCCATCAGGCCAGCGGTCACCAGCGCAATAGAGGAGCCTTTAAAAGGCGCGGGCACGTTAGCCAGCACCAGACGCTCGCGCATGCCGGCGAACAGCACCATCACCAGCGAGAAGCCGAGCGAGGCGCTAAAGCCGTAAAGCGCCGCCTGCAGAAAGGTATGGTTCAGGTTGACGCTGAGCAGCGGCACGCCGAGCACCGCGCAGTTAGTGGTGATCAGCGGCAGGAAGATGCCGAGCAGCCGATAGAGCGACGGGCTGGTTTTGCGCACCACCATTTCGGTGAACTGCACCACAACGGCGATCACCAGGATATAGGCCATGGTACGCAGATAAACGAGATCGAGCGGCACCAGAATCAGGTGGTTCACCAGCCAGGCGCAAATCGACGCCAGGGTGATGACGAAGGTGGTCGCCAGGCCCATGCCAATCGCCGTTTCCAGTTTTTTGGAAACGCCCATAAAGGGGCAGAGGCCAAGAAATTTCACCAGAACGAAGTTGTTCACCAGCACAGTGCCTACAAACAGCAGCAGATAATCGGTCATTTTTTCGCCATTGATTCGGAAAGCGGCCCATTATCTGTGATCTGTGCCGCTATCTCAACCACTGCACGAATGGCAGCGCGCTGTTTCGCACTCAGAATTAAATTGTTGACGAAACTCACGGCGTTACGGCTGAATAAAGGTCGATTTTACCCGCTGCGAGCGTTTGAAATAGGGCACGAAAACCGCCGCGGCGAGCAGGGCGAGCAGCAGCGTCTGAGCAGCCTTGCCGTCGGAGACCGGCGTAAAGGCGAAGGTCTTCAGCGCCAGCAGCAGCGTCACCAGCAGCCAGATAATGTAGTGGCGCGGCAGGCGGCGCGAGCGTTTGCAGAAGATCCAGCAGACCCACAGGCTGTAAAGCCAGACGGCGAGCGCGGTGAGCAGCGAGACCGCCCAGTTAGTCACCAGCATGCCGCCGTGCGAAAAGAGCGTCGCGCGCCAGGCTGGATTAAACAGCGGACTAAGGTACATCGCCAGCACCATGGCGCTGGTAAGCATCATCATAATCAGCCAGGCGAGCGGCACAAGCAGCCAGCCGCCGAGACGCGGCGCGGTTACCAGTTGATTCATTGAGGTGATCCTGTTGCGGCAAGGAAAGCAGGAGAGGATAACACGTCTAAACAGGGCCTGCCCGCGCAGAAGCGATGCGGCGTCGGCAGGCCTGACTCCCTTTATCAGACTACGTAGCGCCACACCGTTTTCGGCACGCGGCCCAGGTCAAACAGCCGACCGCCCGATGCCAGCTCCGCGCGCCGGTGATCCGCCGCCCGGTACATGCTGATAATCTCGCTGTCATCGGTGAGCGAGTAGTTAAGGTGATCGTAGAGTTTTTCCAGACTTTCCAGATTATTTACTTTGCGGAATTTGAGCAGGTAATCTTGCGCAGTCATGATTGCCATAGATGAAGAGAACAGAGAAGAGGCCAGTATAGGGAGCAGGCGCAGGCTGTCCAGCGCCTTATGCTGAAAAAGAGACAAATTATTTACTTTAGTTAATCAATGCGCCAAAAACAGCACTTTCTGTCAGCCGCGCGTCAGGAAAGCGAAACGGCTAAAGCATAGCCGGTCAGCCTTACAGGTCCACCATCGCCTAGACCGCGACGCATTCGATCGCGCGCTTTATTTCCGCTTT
The DNA here is from genome assembly GCF_020149765.1 of Pantoea agglomerans. NCBI lineage: Bacteria > Pseudomonadati > Pseudomonadota > Gammaproteobacteria > Enterobacterales > Erwiniaceae > Pantoea > Pantoea agglomerans. The sequence continues at coordinate 2,158,953 of NZ_CP083809.1, read as the reverse complement.
TGCAGGGAAGATCCGCTTCGTTTACAGCAAGAAAGCATAATGAATTACGCGCCCGCACTGACGATGAAACAGAGGCGGGTAATAGCCTCTTTTTTCCTGAGCAGGACGCGCTTTCTGCGCTGACGCTAGCGAGGCGGCGTCGAGCCAATTTCCCCCCGCGACTGTGCGGGAAATCACAAAATCGTTATCTCGCCCGCGCCCCGGTCGGCGACCAAAGTGTACGTATTATTGTAATCGCTTTCAGAGGCAGATTTCATAAGCGATTCTGTTTATTACATTTATTTAACCAGCCTTTTTAAATAACTCAGTTATTTTGTCCATGCACCCGCCTGCGCCAGACTGCCATACCTGCACGTAACCCCTTTAATTTGAACTAATTTGTGAAGCGCGTCGCCCTTATTCAGGCCGATTTACGCCAGGCTAAACGGGCTCTTTACCCTTACTCGCAAAAGCCCTTCAGAGGAATGCAAACTATGTGGAAACGTTTACTTTTGACCAGCCTGGTCAGCGCCGCGTTAGCCGCGCCGGTAATGGCGGCCGACCTGACCGTCGGCTTCTCGCAGGTCGGCTCCGAATCGGGGTGGCGCTCAGCAGAAACCAACGTGGCGAAAAGTGAAGCGGCGAAGCGCGGCATCACGCTGAAAATCGCCGACGGCCAGCAGAAACAAGAGAACCAGATCAAGGCGGTGCGCTCGTTTATCGCTCAGGGCGTGGATGCGATTTTCATCGCGCCGGTTGTGCAGACCGGCTGGGAGCCGGTGCTGGAAGAAGCCAAAGACGCCAAAATCCCGGTATTCCTGCTGGACCGCGCCATCGTCGTGAAAGATAAGTCGCTCTATATGACGGTGGTGACCGCCGACAACGTGCTGGAAGGCAAGCTGATTGGTGACTGGCTGGTGAAGACCGTCGGCGATAAGCCGTGCAACGTGGTTGAGCTGCAGGGCACCGTCGGCGCCAGCGTCGCCATTGACCGTAAAAAAGGCTTTGCCGAGGCGATCGCCGGACACCCTAATATCAAGCTGACGCGTTCGCAGTCGGGCGACTTTACCCGCAGCAAGGGTAAAGAGGTGATGGAGAGCTTTATTAAGGCGGAGAACAACGGCAAAAACATCTGCATGGTTTACGCCCACAATGATGATATGGCGATCGGTGCGATTCAGGCGATCAAAGAGGCGGGGCTGAAGCCCGGCAAAGATATCCTCACCGGCTCTATCGACGGCGTGCCCGATATCTATAAGGCGATGCTGGCAGGCGAGGCTAACGCCAACGTTGAGCTGACGCCGAATATGGCTGGCCCGGCGTTCGACGCGCTGGAGAAGTTTAAAAAAGATGGCACGCTGCCGCCGAAGATCACCAAAACCGAATCCCGGCTCTATCTGCCTGCCGACGCGCAGGCGCAGCTGGATCGGAAAAAAGGCATGGGTTACTGAGCCGCGAGCCGCTCTACGGAGCGGCTTTTTATCTGTTGAGGCGGAGCTGACAAGATGACTAGGCACAATGACGATACGCTGCTCACCATCAGCGGCGTCAGCAAAGGGTTTCCCGGCGTGAAGGCGCTGGATAACGTGTCGTTTAGCGTGCGCAAAGGCGAGATTATGGCGCTGCTGGGCGAGAACGGCGCGGGCAAGTCGACGCTGATTAAGGTGCTGACCGGGGTTTACAGCCGCGACGCGGGCACGCTGACGCTGAACGGGCAGACCATTGCGCCGCGCAGCACCGCCGATGCGCAAAAGATGGGTATCGGCACCGTTTATCAGGAGGTTAACCTGCTGCCGAATATGACGGTGGCCGACAATCTGTTTATCGGGCGCGAGCCGCGCCGCTTTGGCATGGTTGACCGCCGCAAAATGGTGCGCGACGCCGACGCGCTGATGCGCAACTACGGTTTTATTCTCGACGTGACGCGCCCGCTGGGACACTACTCGGTGGCGATGCAGCAGATTATCGCTATCTGCCGCGCGGTGGATCTTTCGGCGCAGGTGCTGATCCTCGACGAGCCGACCGCCAGCCTTGACGCCAGCGAAGTCGAGATGCTCTTTACCCTGATGGCGCAGCTGAAAGCCAAAGGGATGAGCCTGATCTTCGTGACTCACTTTCTCGATCAGGTCTACCGCATTACCGACCGCATCACGGTGCTGCGCAACGGCCAGTTTATCGCCACGCGCGACACCGCGACGCTGCCGCAGATTGAGCTGATCAAGCTGATGCTGGGGCGCGAGCTGCTGGAGACCGCGCTGCAGCGCCAGGGCAGCACGCTGCGCAGCGATCAGCCGGTGGCGTCGTTTCGCGACTACGGCAAGAAGGGCACTATTGAACCTTTCGACCTGGAGGTGCGCCCGGGCGAAGTGGTGGGGCTGGCCGGGCTGCTCGGCTCTGGCCGCACCGAGACCGCCGAGGTGCTGTTTGGCATTCGCCGGCCCGATCGCGGCACGGCAACCATTAAAGGCAAGCCTCAGACTATCCGCTCCCCGGCGCAGGCGTCGCGCCTCGGCATCGGCTTTTGCCCGGAGGATCGCAAAACCGACGGCATTATCGGCGCCGCCTCGGTGCGCGAAAATATTATCCTCGCGCTGCAGGCGCAGCGCGGCTGGCTGCGACCAATTAAGCGGCGCGAGCAGCAGGCGATTGCGGATCGCTTTATCAAGCGTCTCGGCATTCGCACGCCGCACGCCGAGCAGCCGGTAGAGCTGCTTTCCGGCGGCAATCAGCAGAAGGTGCTGCTGTCGCGCTGGCTGGTGACCAAACCGCAGTTCCTGATCCTGGACGAACCCACGCGCGGCATCGACGTCGGCGCCCACGCCGAAATCATTCGCCTGATCGAGTCCCTGTGCGCCGATGGGCTGGCGCTGCTGGTGATCTCTTCCGAGCTGGAGGAGCTGGTGGGCTACGCCGATCGCGTAGTGATTATGCGCGACCTGAAGCAGGTGGCGGAGATCCCGCTTGAGCAGCTGTCGGTGGCGTCGATTGTGAACGCCATCGCGGATGGAGGGGCACAACATGCTTGAATCCCATATGACGAAGCCAGAACGCCGTAAGTTTCGCCTGCCGCCGGGTCTGCCGCAGATCGCCGCGCTGATTCTGGTGCTGCTGGTGGATAGTCTGGTGGCGAATAATTTTTTCGCCATCCATCTGCAGGACGGCCGTCTGTTCGGCAGCCCGATTGATATTCTTAACCGCGCCGCGCCGGTGGCGCTGCTGGCGATCGGCATGACGCTGGTGATCGCCACCGGCGGCATCGATCTCTCGGTGGGCGCGGTGATGGCGATAGCGGGCGCGACCGCCGCCACCCTGACGGTGGCGGGCCACAGCCTGACGACGGTCATTTTTTCCGCGCTGGGTGCCGGCCTGCTGTGCGGGTTATGGAACGGCGTGCTGGTGGCGCTGCTGCGCATTCAGCCGTTTGTCGCCACGCTGATTTTGATGGTGGCGGGGCGCGGCATCGCGCAGCTGATTACCCAGGGGCAGATCGTTACCTTTGACAGCGCGACGCTGGGCTGGCTGGGCAGCGGTTCGCTCTGGCTGCTGCCGGTGCCGGTGTGGATTACCCTGGCAGCGGCGCTGCTGGTCTGGCTGCTGACGCGCAAGACCGCGCTCGGGCTGTTTATCGAGGCGGTGGGCATTAACCTGCGCGCGGCGCGCAACGCGGGCGTGACCGGCTGGCTGGTGGTGATGTCCACCTATGCGATCAGCGGGCTGTGCGCGGCGGTGGCGGGCCTGATTGTGACCGCCGATATTCGCGGCGCGGACGCCAATAACGCCGGCCTGTGGCTGGAGCTGGATGCGATCCTCGCGGTGGTGATTGGCGGCGCCTCGCTGATGGGCGGTCGTTTTAATCTGGTGCTGTCGCTGATCGGCGCGCTGATTATTCAGGCGATGAATACCGGCATTTTGCTTTCCGGTTTTCCGCCGGAGCTGAATCAGGTGGTGAAGGCGGTGGTGGTGATGTGCGTGCTGCTGCTGCAGTCGCCGCGCTTTCTGGCGATGTTGAAACGGAGACGGCCCCAATGATTAAACGTCATCTTCCCCTGATGATTACGCTGCTGGTGTTTGTTGCTGGCTATCTGTTCTGTCTGAGCCAGTTTCCCGGCTTCGCCTCGACGCGCGTAATTTGCAATATCCTGACCGATAACGCTTTTCTGGGCATTATTGCCGTGGGCATGACGTTTGTCATTCTCTCCGGCGGTATCGATCTGTCGGTGGGCGCGGTGATCGCTTTTACCGGCGTGTTTCTGGCGCGCGCCATCGGCGATTTGCATATTCATCCGCTGCTGGCGTTTGCCATTATTCTGGTGGCGGGCGCGCTGTTCGGCGCCATGATGGGCTGGCTGATCGACGCGCTGAAGATCCCGGCGTTTATTATTACCCTGGCGGGGATGTTTTTTCTGCGCGGCTGCAGCTATCTGGTGTCGGAGAATTCAATTCCCATCGATCATCCGCTGTATGCCACGCTTTCCAGCATGGCGTGGAAGGTGCCGGGTGGCGGGCGGCTGAGTTTGCTGGCGCTGGTGATGCTGCTAGTGGTGGCGGGCGGCATTTTGCTGGCGCACCGCACGCGCTTTGGCAATCAGGTTTACGCAATCGGCGGCAACGTTACCTCGGCGCAGCTGATGGGGATTTCCACGCGCGCGACAACTATCCGCATCTATATGTTGTCGACCACGCTGGCGACGCTGGCGGGCATTGTGTTTTCTGTTTATACCTCAGCGGGCTATGCGCTGGCGGGGCTGGGGGTCGAGCTGGATGCCATCGCCTCGGTGGTGATCGGCGGTACGCTGCTGTCCGGCGGCGTCGGGACGGTGCTGGGCACGCTGTTCGGGGTGTTGATTCAGGGGCTGATTCAGACCTGGATTAATTTTGACGGTACGCTGAGCTCCTGGTGGACCAAGATCGCGATTGGTATTTTGCTGTTTGCCTTTATCGCGCTGCAGCGTCTGCTGACGGTGATATGGGATCGGCAGAAGAATGCGCCGGTGAAGCGGATTGCGACCTGAGTTAAAAGAGGGGATTTGAGCCGCCAGCGGGCGGCTTTTTTGTTGTGTGCAAAGGGGATAACGTCATGGCTGTGATGTTATGCCGTGTGAAAGGGGGTATTGCCCGATCGCAAAGAATGCCCGCATCCATGCGGATCGGCCTCGCCATCCTGGCTCGGACGCTTTGCTCTTCGGGCAATACCCCCTTTCCCTTGCTGGCTACGGTATCGCTGTGTGAATAACACTCAGCGCTTAATAACGCATCGGTCTTGCCATCCGGGCAATACCCCCTTTCTCTTGCTGGCTACGGTATCGCTGTGTGAATAACACTCAGCGCTTAATAACGCATCGGTTTTGCCATTCGGGCAATACCCCCTTTCCCTTGCTGGCTACGGTATCGCTGTGTGAATAACACTCAGCGCTTAATAACGCATCGGTCTTGCCATCCGGGCAATACCCCTTTCTCTTGCGGGCCAGGGTATCGCTGTGTGAATAGCGCTCGAAACAAATCGCACAGAGGTTCATAAAGGAGGGAGGATGGGCAGTAGAGTGAAGCGTCCGAGCCATGGACAAAAACGGCGTGAGCGTTTTTGAACGATGCATAGCATTGGCCCGCTTGCGGGCGATTCCAGGACAGGACGAGTAAGGCGAGGCCGAGGCTCCACGAATGTTTTTAAACCGACTTCACAGAACTGCCCATCTTCCCTACCGGGCAGCTTGGGCCTGAAAAAGAAAACGCCAACTGTAAAAGTCGGCGCGTATCTCTCTCAAACCACAGCCTAGCGTTTCGAGCGGTAATACACCTCGTTCCAGCGCAGCGCGTCCTTGAACGCCGGCAGCCGCGTATGCTCGTCAATTACCAGCACTTCAATATCGTTCATCTCGCCGTAGAGATACATATCCTCCAGCGTCAGCGCCTGGCTGAACACCGTATGGTGCGCGCCGCCGCCCAGAATCCAGGCCTCCGACGCGGTGGCCAGCGACGGCTGGGCGCGCCACAGCGCGCGCGCGACCGGCAGCTTCGGCAGCGGCTTCGGCTGCTCAATCGCATCCACCACGTTCACCAGCAGGCGGAAACGGTCGCCCATATCAATCACGCTGGCGTTGATCGCGCGACCGGCTGGCGTAGAGAAAATCAGGCGCGCCGGATCGGCTTTGCCGCCGATGCCGAGGAACTGCACATCGATCAGCGGCTTCTCCTCTTTGGCGATAGAGGGGCAGACTTCCAGCATATGCGAGCCTAATACCAGATCGTTGCCGGGCGAGAAGTGGTAGGTGTAATCCTCCATAAAGGAGGTGCCGCCGGGGCGATCCCCTGCCAGCACTTTGAAAATGCGCAGCAGCGCAGCGGTTTTCCAGTCGCCTTCGCCGGCGAAACCGTAGCCCTGGCCCATCAGGCGCTGCACCGCCAGACCGGGAAGCTGCGTCATGCCGTGCAGCGTCTGGAAGTTGGTGGTAAAGGCTTTACAGCCTTCGTCGTCAAGGAAGCGCTTGATGCCGATCTCGATACGCGCCGCGTCGAGCACGTTCTGGCGCTTCTCGCCGCCGCTGGCCGCCACGTCGCTAAAGCGGTAGAGGCTTTCATACTCATCGATCAGCGCGTTAACCTCGCCGTCGCTTACCTGATTAATCACCTCGACCAGATCGCCGACGCCCCAGCCGTTGACCGCGTAGCCGAACTGGATCTGCGCCGCGACTTTATCCCCTTCGGTCACCGCCACTTCGCGCATATTGTCGCCGAAGCGCGCCACCTTCAGCTGCTGGCTGCTCTGCTTCGCGAAGGCGGCGCGCATCCAGTTGCCGATGCGCTGCTGGCTCGCCGCATCCTGCCAGTGGCCGGTGATCACGCTGTGCTGCAGCCCCATGCGCGCGCCGATAAAGCCGAACTCGCGGCCGCCGTGCGCGGTCTGGTTGAGGTTCATAAAGTCCATATCGATGCCGTCCCACGGGATCTCCGCGTTGAACTGGGTATGGAACTGCAGCAGCGGCTTGTTGAGCACGCTGAGCCCGCCGATCCACATTTTGGCGGGCGAGAAGGTGTGCAGCCAGGTGATGATGCCGACGCAGCTGTCGTCATGGCTGGCGTCGCGGCAGAGCGCCAGCGCTTCATCCGGCGATTTCACCAGCGGTTTGGCGATAAGCTTTAGCGGCAAGGTGGAAGAGGCGTTCAGCCCTTCAACCACCTGGCGCGCGTGCTCTTCCACCTGACGCAGGGTCTCCGCGCCGTAAAGATGCTGGGTGCCGATCACAAACCATACGCTGTGCGCGTTGTACTGATCCATAAAACCACTCCTCAATTAGCGTTGGCGGGGCGCGACGCATACTGCGGCTCAGCCGCCGCGCACCAGAATTGATAACGTTCGTAAAGCTGCTGATAGCGCGCGACACGCGTGGCGTCGGGCTGTAACGTGACGGCAATAGGGCTGGCCATGGCTTTTTGCGCCTCAGGCACCGAGGGGTAAACGCCCGCGGCAACGGCAGCGAAGATCGCCGCGCCTAACGCGCAGCACTCATCCGAGGCGACGATGTCCAGCGGGCGGTTCATCACGTCGCAGCACGCCTGCATAATGGCGGGCGATTTGCGCGCGATGCCGCCCAGCGTCAGGATGTTCTCCACCGGGATCTGCTGCTGTTCGAAGCACTCCATAATGGCGCGCGCGCCGAAGGCGGTGGCGGCGATCAGGCCGCCGAACAGCGCGGGGGCGTCGGTGCCGAGATTGAGATCGGTGATCACGCCTTTCAGGCGCTGGTTAGCGTTGGGGGTACGGCGTCCGTTGAACCAGTCGAGCACCACCGGCAGGTGATCCAGCTGCGGATCGGCGGCCCAGGCTTCGGTAAGCTGGCGGATCAGGCTGCGCTGCAGTTCAGCCAGCTGCGGCTGTAGCTCAGGGTGCTGCGCTGCCGCCTGCTGCAGCGGCCAGCCGAGCAGGCGGCTGAACCAGGCGTAAATATCACCGAATGCAGACTGGCCCGCCTCACAGCCGATAGCGCCCGGCATAACGCTGCCGTCGACCTGGCCGCAGATGCCTTTGATGGCGCGATCGCCCACCTGATCTGCATCGGCGATCAGAATGTCGCAGGTTGAGGTGCCGATCACCTTGACCAGCGTATAGGGCTGTGCGCCTGCGCCGACGGCACCCATATGGCAGTCGAACGCGCCGCCGGCGATAGTGACGGGTTGGTGCAGGCCAAGTCGCTGCGCCCATTCGGCGCTCAGCGTGCCGACCGGAATATCGGCGGTCCAGGTGTCGCTAAACAGCGGTGAGTCGAGCTGCTGCGTCAGCAGCGGATCGAGCGCGTTAAGGAAGTCGGGGTCGGGCAAACCCTGCCAGTCGGGATGCCACAGTGCCTTATGCCCGGCGGCGCAGCGGCTGCGCCGCAGGCTGGCGGGCGCGGTGGTGCCGCTCAGCAGCGCCGGCACCCAGTCGCACAGCTCGACCCATGATACGGCTGCGTCGCGCACCGCGGCGTCAGCGCGAGAGACGTGCAGAATTTTTGCCCAGAACCATTCAGAGGAGTAGATCCCGCCAATATAGCGGCTGTAGTCGGTAAAGCGCCCGCTGCGGCAGAGCTGGTTAATGGCTTCCGCCTCTTCAATAGCGGTGTGATCTTTCCACAGCACAAACATGGCGTTGGGGTTGTCGGCGAAGTCGGGACGCAGCGCCAGCACATTGCCGTCGCGGTCAATGGGGGCGGGCGTCGAGCCGGTGGTATCAACGCCGATACCCGTGACGCTGTCACGTTGATCCGGCGTCAGCGCGTCGAGCACCCCCAGCAATGCCTGCTCCATCGCCTCGATATAGTCCAGCGGATGGTGACGAAAGCGGTTGGTATGGGGATCGCTGTACATACCCTGTTGCCAGCGCGAATAGTTCACTACGGCGCTCTTCAGCTCGCTGCCGCTGTCGCAGTCAACCGCCAGCGCACGTACCGAATCACTGCCAAAGTCGAGGCCCAGAGTGATGGCTCCAGCACGCATCGCTTATCTCCTGTTATGAATAATCGTCCCTTATCCTGTGACGGCGGCGCAGGAAACGTTATTCCCCGATGGCTGAGAATATGCACTTTTCTGTCATGGGCAGCGATTTTGTGATCGCCGACAAAAGTTGCCGGTCGGTTAAAATTGCTGAATATATGGAACATTTTGCCGTGATTTCAGGGTGTGATACCGCTCTACATTTTTCATCGTCTTTCCCGCTACAACTAGCCCAGCGTTTGCACAGGCTTTACTCATTCGCCGGTCTAACGCGCTGATTTTCATCTGTACCCAAAAAAGAAAACTGACTGGTAGCGTTTACACCGATTCGTTAACAGCAGGGAAAAACACCCTGGCTCCGGAGAGCATCATGCATAAATTCACTAAAGCGTTCGCGGCCATCGGCCTGGCAGCGGTTATGTCACATTCCGCTATCGCCGAAACCATGAAGCTGGGTTTTCTTGTCAAGCAGCCTGAAGAACCCTGGTTCCAGACCGAATGGAAATTCGCGGACAAAGCCGGCAAGGATTTAGGCTTTGAAGTGATCAAAATCGCCATTCCCGACGGCGAAAAGACCCTTAACGCCATCGACAGCCTGGCCGCCAGCGGCGCGAAGGGCTTCGTGATCTGTACCCCTGACCCCAAACTCGGCTCCGCTATCGTCGCCAAGGCGCGCGGCTACGATCTGAAGGTGATCGCCGTCGACGACCAGTTCGTTAACGCCAAAGGCAAGCCGATGGATAGCGTACCGCTGGTAATGATGGCCGCCACCAAAATCGGCGAGCGTCAGGGACAGGAGCTCTATAAAGAGATGCAGAAGCGCGGCTGGAACGTCAAAGAGACCGGCGTGATGGCGATTACCGCTAACGAGCTGGATACCGCGCGTCGCCGCACCGGCGGCTCGATGGATGCGCTGAAAGCGGCCGGCTTCCCGGCGGCGCAGATCTATCAGGTGCCGACCAAATCCAACGATATCCCTGGCGCGTTTGACGCCGGCAACTCGCTGCTGGTGCAGCATCCGGAAGTGAAACACTGGCTCATCGTTGGCATGAACGACAACACCGTGCTGGGCGGCGTGCGCGCCACCGAAGGCCAGGGCTTTAAGGCGGCGGACGTGATCGGCATCGGCATCAACGGCGTCGACGCCATCAGCGAACTGTCGAAAGACAAAGCGACCGGCTTCTACGGCTCGCTGCTGCCCAGCCCTGACGTCCACGGCTACAAGAGCAGCCAGATGCTCTATGAGTGGGTGAGCAAAGGGGCGGAGCCGCCGAAATTCACCGAAGTCACCGACGTCGTGCTGATTACCCGCGACAACTTCAAAACCGAACTGGCGAAGAAAGGGTTGATGTAAACCCGCGTACCGTGCCGTCGCCTGCGCGACGGCACCTCTACGGTAAACCAGAGGAGTTACCATGAATAGCGAGCCAACCTTTCTGTCGTTTCATGGCATCAGCAAGACCTTTCCCGGCGTTAAAGCGCTGCAGGATATCTCGTTTGACTGTCGCGGCGGCGAAGTACACGCCCTGATGGGCGAGAACGGCGCGGGCAAATCGACGCTGCTGAAAATTCTCAGCGGCAGCTATCAGCCCAGCGGCGGTGAAATCCGCATTAAAGGCGAGCCGGTCAGTTTTCAGCACACCAGCGAGGCGCTGGATGCTGGCGTCGCCATTATCTATCAGGAGCTGCATCTGGTGCCGGAGATGAGCGTGGCGGAGAACATCTACCTCGGTCAGATCCCGCACAAGCGCGGCCTGGTGAACCGCAAGCTGCTGCGCTACGAAGCGGGGCTGCAGCTGAAAAATCTCGGCATGGATATTGATCCCGATATGCCGCTGAAATATCTCTCTCTCGGCCAGTGGCAGATGGTGGAGATCGCCAAGGCGCTGGCGCGCAACGCGCGCATTATCGCGTTTGACGAGCCAACCAGCTCGCTGTCGGCGCGCGAAATCGAGAACCTGTTCCGCGTTATCCGCCAGCTGCGCGCAGAGGGCCGGGTAGTGCTCTACGTGTCGCACCGCATGGAAGAGATCTTTGCGCTCAGCGACGCCATTACCGTCTTTAAAGATGGCCGCTACGTGCGCACCTTTACCGATATGGCCAATACCCATCATGACGATCTGGTGCAGGCGATGGTGGGACGCAACCTCGGCGATATCTACGGCTATACGCCGCGTCCGCACGGGCCGGTGCGGCTGGTGCTGGAGAAGGTCGAGGCGAAAGGGGTGCGCGAGCCCATCTCGCTTGAGGTGCGCGCCGGTGAAATCGTCGGCCTGTTTGGGCTGGTGGGTGCCGGACGCAGCGAGCTGATGAAGGGCATCTTCGGCGCGACCCGGCTGCGCGGCGGGCGCATTCTGCTGGATGGCGAGGTGCTGAAGCTGCGCGAGCCAATCGACGCTATTCGTGCCGGCGTGATGCTCTGCCCGGAAGACCGCAAAGCCGAGGGGATCATTCCTGTTCACTCGGTGCGCGACAACATCAATATCAGCGCGCGCCGTCATAATCTGACCGCCGGCTGCCTGATTAAAAATCAGTGGGAGACCCGCAACGCCGACAGCCATATCCGCTCGCTCAATATTAAAACGCCTCACGCCGAGCAGCTGATTATGAACCTCTCGGGCGGCAACCAGCAGAAGGCGATTCTCGGCCGCTGGTTGTCGGAAGAGATGAAGGTGATCCTGCTGGACGAGCCGACGCGCGGCATCGACGTCGGCGCGAAACATGAGATCTACAACCTGATCTATCAGCTGGCGAGCAAAGGCATTGCGGTGCTGTTCGCCTCCAGCGACCTGCCGGAAGTGATGGGCCTGGCCGACCGCATCGTGGTGATGCGCGAAGGCGCTATCGCCGGCGAACTGCTGCATGACGCCGCCACGGAGCAGCAGACGCTGAGCCTGGCGATGCCTAAAACCACCCAAGCGGCCGCCGTGGCCTGACAGAGGAAAAAATTATGTCTTCATCCACAACTTCAGGTACGCCGCCGGTGCAGCAGCGCAGCGGCATGCGCTTTGGGCGTATCTGGGATAACTTCGGCATGCTGGTGGTGTTTGCGCTGCTGTTTGTCGCCTGCGCCGTGTTCGTGCCTAACTTCGGCTCCTTTATTAATATGAAAGGGCTGGGCCTGGCGATGTCGATGTCGGGAATGGTGGCGTGCGGCATGCTGTTCTGCCTCGCTTCCGGCGATTTCGACCTGTCGGTCGCCTCGGTGATCGCCTGCGCGGGGGTGGTTACTGCGGTGGTGATCAATATGACCGAGAGCCTGTGGATCGGCGTTTTTGCCGGCCTGCTGATCGGCGTCGCCACCGGCTTTATTAACGGCTTTGTGATTGCGCGCCTGAAAATCAACGCCCTGATCACCACGCTGGCGACGATGCAAATCGTGCGCGGCCTGGCCTATATCTTCTCCGACGGCAAGGCGGTCGGCATCGAAGATGAGCGCTTCTTTACCCTCGGCTTCGCCAACTGGCTCGGCGTGCCCGCGCCGATCTGGCTCACTATCGCCACCATGCTGATTTTCGGCTTCCTGCTTAACAAAACCACCTTTGGTCGCAACACGCTGGCGATCGGCGGCAACGAAGAGGCGGCGCGGCTGGCGGGCGTGCCGGTGGTGCGCACCCGCATCATCATCTTTATTCTCTCCGGCCTGGTGTCGGCGGCGGCGGGCATTATTCTCGCCTCGCGCATGACCAGCGGCCAGCCAATGACGTCGCTGGGCTACGAGCTGGTGGTGATCTCCGCCTGCGTGCTGGGCGGCGTCTCGCTGAAGGGCGGCATCGGCAAAATCTCCTACGTGGTTGCAGGCGTCCTGATCCTCGGCACCGTAGAGAATGCGATGAATTTACTGAATATCTCGCCATTCTCACAGTACGTAGTGCGTGGTCTGATACTGTTAGCTGCGGTGATTTTCGACCGCTATAAACAAAAGCATAAAGCCTGACGGCACAAAGACGCGGCGCCCTGGCGCCGCGCGCGGCTTAATCCTGACTGAGTGAGGACGTTATGTACCACCGTGAATCCACAGCGGCGCAGCAAAATCCTCTGTTGCCCGGTTATCCCTTCAACGCCTGGCTGGTGGCCGGGCTGACGCCAATCACGGCCGACGGGCCGCTCGATTTCTTTATTGACCGCCCGCACGGCATGAAAGGCTTTATTCTCAACCTCACTATTAAAGGCAAAGGCCGCGTATTCGACGGTGAAAACGGCTTTGACTGCCTGCCGGGCGATATGCTGCTGTTCCAGCCGAAAACGCCGCACTATTACGGGCGCGCCTCCGACAGCCCGGAATGGCATCACCGCTGGGTCTACTTCCGTCCGCGCGCCTACTGGAACGACTGGCTGCAGTGGCAGGACGCGCGCGAAGGCGTCGGGCGGCTCCATCTCAACGAAACGCTGCGCGCCGAGTTCGACCGGCTGTTCGCCAGCATCGAGCAGACCCATAACTCCGGCCGCCGTTTCGCCGAGGAGCTGGCGATGAACCTGCTGGAGCGCCTGCTGCTGCGCGCGGTAGAGGAGGATCCGCGCAGCCATCAGCAGGTGCGCGATCCGCGCATTATCGAAGCCTGCCAGTACGTCACCAACCATCTCGCCAGTGAAGTCAAAATTGAAGAGGTGGCGCGCCACGTCTGCCTGTCGCCGTCGCGGCTGGCCCACCTGTTCCGCGAGCAGATGGGCGTTAACCTGCTGCGCTGGCGCGAGGACCAGCGCGTGATCCGCGCCAAGCTGCTGCTGCAAACCACGCAGGAGCCGATCGCCAGCGTCGGGCGCGAAGTGGGTTACGACGACCAGCTCTACTTCTCACGCGTGTTCCGCAAGCGGGTCGGCGTCAGCCCCAGCGATTTTCGTCGTCGCAATCAGGATGCGCAGGATAGCCTGCTTGCCGAAACGCCCTGGCCGATGGCGCAGCGTGCTATATCCTGATTTTTCGGGAGAATCCTGCTTGTTCTAACCGATGCTATGGTCTTAAATCAGTCGGGTATACGAATAAGAGGAGTAATAATGAGCGATAAACTTCGTGTTGGATTGATGGGATACGGCTTTGCGAGCAAGACGTTTCACGCGCCGCTGATTGCGGGCACGCCGGACGTCGAGCTGGCCGCTATCTCCAGTAGCGACGAAGCGAAAGTGCACGCCGACTGGCCGCAGGTAAAAGTGGTGGCCGATCCTCAGGCGCTGTTAGAGGACCCGTCGCTGCAGCTGATCGTGATCCCGACGCCCAACGATACCCACTTTCCGCTGGCCAAGGCGGCGCTGAACGCCGGTAAGCATGTGGTGGTGGATAAACCCTTTACCGTGACGTTGTCACAGGCGCGCGAGCTGGAGGCGCTGGCGAAGGCTAAAGGCCTGCTGCTCTCGGTGTTCCACAACCGCCGCTGGGACAGCGACTTCCTGACGCTTAAGCAGCTGCTGAATGAGGGCACGCTGGGTGAGGTGCGCTATTTTGAATCGCACTTCGACCGTTTCCGCCCGGAAGTCCGTCAGCGCTGGCGCGAGATGAAAGGTGCCGGTAGCGGCATCTGGTACGATCTGGGGCCGCACCTGCTCGATCAGGCGCTGCAGCTGTTTGGCGCGCCGGTGGCCATTAACGTCGATATGGCGGAGATGCGCCCAGGGGCGCAGACCACCGACTACTTCCACGCCACGCTGACCTATCCGCAGCGCCGCGTGGTGCTGCACGCCAGCATGCTGGTGGCGGCGGAGTCACCGCGTTACGTGGTGCACGGCCTGCGCGGCAGCTACGTGAAATATGGTCTCGACCCGCAGGAAGATCGGCTGAAGGCGGGCGATTTTCCGCCGGGCGAAGAGTGGGGCTACGATATGCGCGACGGCGTCCTGACGCTGGCCGACGGCGAAGGGGTCAAGGAAGAGACGCTGATGACGCAGCCGGGCAACTATCCCGCCTACTATGCGGCAGTGCGCGACGCGATTAGCGGACGCGGCAGCAACCCGGTGACGGCGGAAGAGGCGATTCAGGTGATGGAGCTGATCGAGCTGGGGCTGCAGTCGGCAGAGAAGCGCCAGACGCTCTCGCTGAAGTAACCGGCAAAGGTTAACGGCGCTGTTCACGCCGTTGCCCGATCTCAGCCCGCTGGAAACGTAAAACGCGGATAACCTGGCCAAAGAGTAAAGCGCTGGCCCGGCGACGGGGCACCTCAGAGATGAGGTGCCTTGTCAGCACATTACTTACTCACAAAGGCCGCATCCGCGGCCTTTTTTACGCCTGCACTTTATTGCGGATAGCGGTTTTCTCGGCGTCGCTCAGGAAGGCGATGGTCAGGCCATTCTCCTGCGCCTGGCGGATCTGCGCGGCGCTCAGCCCGGCAGCGGGCGCGGCGTGCTGATACTCGTGCGCCAGCTCAATACCCTGAACCGCCGGATCGTCGGTGTTTAGCGTCGCCAGGATGCCGTGCTCCAGAAACTGCTTCAGCGGGTGGTGCGCCAGCGAGGAGACGGTGCTGGTCTGGATATTGGAGGTCAGGCAGGACTCGATGCCGATGCGGTGCTCGGCGAGAAAGTCCATTAGCGCGCGATCTTCAATCGCTTTCACGCCGTGGCCGATGCGCTCGGCGCCCAGCTCGCGGATCGCCTGCCAGATGCTCTCCGGGCCGGCCGCTTCGCCCGCATGCACCGTCACGCGGAAGCCGGCGTCGCGCGCCCGGGTAAAGTGGCTCAGAAACTCGCTGCCGGGAAAGCCCAGCTCGTCGCCCGCCAGATCGACAGCGGTGATGTGATCGCGGTGCGCCAGCAAGCCTTCCAGCTCGCGCAGGCAGGCTTCGTCGCCGAAGGTGCGGCTCATAATGCCGATCAGGCGCACGTCGACGTTATATTTCTGGCAGCCCGCCTTAATCCCGTCGATAACCGCTTCCACCACGCCCGCCACCGGCAGGTTATGGTTCATCGCCATATAGCCCGGCGAAAAGCGCAGTTCGGCGTAGTGAATGCCGGCGCGCGCCGCATCTTCAACGTTCTCCAGCGCAATGCGGCGGCAGGCGTCGAGATCGCCCAGCACTTTGACGCCCCAGTCGAGCTTATTCAGGAAGCTCACCAGATCGGGCTGGTTCTCCACGACCTGAACGTGGGGACGCAGCGCTTCCAGGGTGGTGGCGGGCAGGGCAAGGTTAAACTGGCGGCCTAAATCCAGAATGGTTTGCGCGCGGATGTTGCCGTCAAGATGGCGATGGATATCGGTAACGGGAAGGCTGGAATCGAACATGCTGCACTCTCTGACAGGAATAAAAGTGCAGACCATTATAGAAACATCTTGCGCAACATAGCGAGTCCTTTGCGCAACCCACGCCGCAACTGCTGGGATAGTAAGCGAAAGGGCGGCGATTCACCGCCCGATGTCAGACGCCGAGCGCGTGCAGCGCCGCGATCAGGCGGCTGACGCCTTCCTCCAGCTTGCTGCGCGGACAGCCGGCGTTAAGGCGCAAATAGCCACGGCCCGCTTCGCCGTAGGTGGAGCCGGGCATCATCGCCACTTTCTGCTGATGGATAAGCTGTTGCTGCAGCGCCGCCTCGTCGACGCCGAGCGGGTTGAGATCGATCCACGCCAGGTAGGTCGCCTGCGGCGGCTGCCAGCTCAGCTGCGGGAAGGCGCCGTTAAGACGCTCCGCTATCCACTGCATATTCGCCTGCAAATAGCGGCGCAGCGCGTCGAGCCAGGGCGCGCCGTGGCGATAGGCGGCGATATGCGCCGCGACGGCGAGAACCGCAGGGGAAGAGAGGCCGTCCGCCGCCTTTATCTGCCGCAAAAACGCCTGGCGATCCCCGGCATCGGGAATAATCCCCCATGCGCCGGTTAACGCCGGCACGTTAAAGCTCTTTGATGCCGAGGTGAACAGCGCCCAGTCGCTGCGCGCCACCTCGCTCCAGGGCAAATGCACAACATCCGGCATAACCATATCCATATGGATCTCATCGCTGATAACGCGCACCTGATAGCGCGCGCAGAGCGCCGCCATCTGCATCAGCTCCTCGCGCGTCCAGACCTTGCCGGTGGGATTGTGCGGGCTGCAGAGCAGCATCACTTTGCAGCCGGGGTGCGCCAGCTGCTGCGCCAGCGCCTGCATATCACAGCGCCAGCCGTGGCCGTCGCGCTGCAGCGGCTGCGTCAGGACACGCCGTTGACTGGCAGTCAACAAGGCATAAAAGGCGTCATAGGCGGGCGTATGGATCAGCACTTCGTCGCCCGGATCGCTCCAGAGCCGCACCATCTGCGCCACCATATAGATCACCGAAGGCGCGTAAACCAGCGCGCGCGCATCCAGCGTGGCGTTAAATCGCCTCTGCATCCAGTTGCAGACCGCCGAGAGAAAGTCGTTATGCTGCCAGCGGCTGTAGCCGAACACACCGTGGTCGAGCCGCTGCTGCAGCGCCGCGCGGATAGCGGGCGCGACGGCGAAATCCATATCGGAAATCGTGAAGGGCAGCAGATCCGGCACGCCGAAGCGGTCGGCGACAAAATCCCACTGGGTGCAGTAGCTGCCGCGTCGGTCGATGGGCTGGTTAAAGTTAAAATGATCGCTCATATTCGTTACACCGTCACATTCATCAGCGACGCCAGCTCTTCCTTAACCGACTGCACCTGCGGCCCAATCACCACCTGCAGCGTGACCGGGCTGAGATGCACCACGCCGATGGCGCCGTTGGCCTTCAGCGCGGCGTTGCTTACTTTGCTCATATCGACGATACGCAGGCGCAGGCGGGTCAGACAGTTATCCAGCGAGGTAATATTCTCTACGCCGCCCAGCGCGTCGAGGATAGCGGGCGCGTTATAGCCCGACTTGCCTGCCCCGGCGCGGCTGACCTGCTGCTCGACGCCGCTCTCTTTTTCACGCCCGGGCGTAGCGATATTAAAGCGGGTGATGGCAAAGCGGAACAGCGCATAGTAGCCCGTAAACCACAGCGCGGCGGCGACCGGCACCCAGTACCATTTGGTGGCGAGCCCGTGCAGGATGCCAAATACCACAAAGTCGATAATGTTGCCGTCGGTATTGCCGATGGTCACCCCCAGCACCGCCATCAGCGTGAAGCCCAGCCCGGTGAGCAGCGCGTGCAGCAGATAGAGCGCCGGCGCGACAAACAGAAACAGAAACTCGATCGGCTCGGTGGTGCCGCCAACCACACAGGCCACCACCCCGGAAATCAGCAGCCCCTTGATTTTGTGGCGATTCTCCGGCCGCGCGCAGTGGTAGATGGCGAGCGCCGCGCCGGGCAGGCCGCCGAGGAAGGCGGGCATTTTGCCCTGCGAGAGAAAACGGGTGGCGCTTTCCGAGAAGCCTTTCACTTCCGGGCAGGCAAGCTGCGCCTGGAAAATGGTCAGCGCGCCGCTGACGCTTTTGCCGCACACCTCCAGGGTGCCGCCCGCGTCGGTAAAGCGAATAATCGCCACCAGAATATGCTGCAAACCAAACGGCAGCAGCAGGCGTTCGCCGGTGCCGAACAGCATCGGGCCAAGGTCGCCCGCGCCGTTAATCATCCAGCCAAGGGCCGCGATGCCGCGCGCGAAAAATGGCCATATCAGCGGCACTACCAGGCCGAGCAGGCCGGTGACCAGCAGGGTGATAATGGGAACAAAGCGCGTGCCGCCGAAAAAGGCGAGCGCGTCCGGCAGCCGGATAGTGTGGAAGCGCTCATGCAGCCAGAACACCACCACACCCGTGATTACTGCGCCGAGGATGCCGGTGTCGATCGCCTGGATGCCCAGCACCGACTGCACGTTGTTCGCCTTCAGCAGCGCCGCGTCGCCGCTGGGCAAGATGCCTTTAACGGTGAGCCAGAAGTTGGTGCTGAGATTCATTACCGTGTAGCCGACAAAACCGGCGAAGGCCGCGACCCCTTTATTTTCGCGCGCCATGCCGAGCGGTATGGCGATGGCGAACATTACCGGCAGAAAGCGAAAGGCGAAGGCGCCGGTAGTCGCCATCCAGACAAACAGATGCTGCAGCAGCGGCTGGTCCAGCAGCGGGATCAGCGTCAGCACGTCGCGGCTGCTGAGCGAACTGCCGATGCCGAGCATAATGCCGCAAAAGGAAAGCAGGGCGACGGGCAGCATAAAGGTCTTGCCGAGGCTCTGAAAAAACTCCCAGAGCGTCAGACGCGGAAGTGAAGCGGACATATTTTCTCCTGAAAAGAAAGCGGGCAGCGGTTAGGTGAAATTCAGGATAAAACGTTTTACCACTACGTTTTGAGCGGCCTGTCACAATCCAGGTGAGCGCCGGGAGGTTAAGTTTTTTCGGCAGGTTTAACGTTTTACCTATATGATGGAGCCACGTAATAGCTCTCCCCAGGCGCGCACTATGACGCAGCAAAAAATTACCATTAACGACGTCGCCGAGGCGGCTGGCGTCTCTGTTACCACCGTTTCGCTGGTGCTCTCCGGCAAAGGCCGCATCTCGCCCGCCACGGTGGCGCGGGTTAACGAGGCGATCGAACAGTCCGGCTATGTGCGTAACCGAACGGCGGCCGCGCTGCGCGGCGGCACCAGTGGGGTGATCGGATTGATCGTCAGGGATCTGAGTCAGCGCTTTTATGCTGAAATGACCGCCGGGCTTAGCGAGGCGCTGGAGGCGCAGGATAAGATGCTGGTGCTGACCCAGAGCGGCGCGCAGGGGCAGCATCTGACGCGCTGTTTCGAGTCGCTGGTGGCGCAGGGCGTCGACGGCGTGGTGCTGGGCGGCGATGCGGGCAACGGCGCAGCGCTGGCGGCGCGCGCCGCCGAGCTCGGCCTGCCGTTGATCTGCGCCTCACGCGCCAGCTATCTGGAGGGGAGTGACAGCCTGCGGCCAGACAACGCGCTGGGCGCGCGCATGGCAACGGAGTATTTGATCCGCCAGGGGCATCAGCACATTGCCTGGCTGGGCGGCAGCGGTGCCTCGCTGACGCGCGCCGAGCGTATCGGCGGCTACTGCGCCACCCTGCTGCAGTACGGCTTACCCTTTAAGCCGGAGTGGATTATTGAATGCGAAGAGAATCAGAAGGCGGCAGCCGACGCCACCGCGCAGCTGCTGCAGCGCCATCCGCGCCTGACGGCCATTATCGCCGCCAACGCCGCCACCGCGCTGGGCAGCTACTTCGCGCTGCTGCGCAGCGGGCGCACCCTGGGCCAGGGCGCGGTTGACAGCTACTACGCGCAGCAGATAGCGCTGGTGGGCTTTAGCGACGAGCCGCAGGCGAACCTGAGCGATCCGCCGCTTACCTTTGTCTGCAGCCCGGCGCGCGAGATGGGCCGCGCCGCGGCGGCGCGCATTCTGCTGCGGCTCAGCGCGCCAGAGACCGCCAGCCAGCATATGATTTTGACGCCGAGCCTTATCGACGGCGACAGGAAATAAAAAAGCGACCCGCAGGTCGCTTTTGTTCTCGTTTCGCGCAGGCTTACTGCGGCATACCTTCGCTGGTGGGCAGGCCGAGCATATAGCGCGACATAAACTGCTCCAGCGTCATGGTGTTGCCGTTCATGTTCACCTGGCCGCCGGCGCTGTACTGCAGGCTGGTAACGATATTGTTGTCCTGCTGCTGGGTGAGACGGAACATCTGGCCCATCGCCGCCAGGCCTTTCACCTGCTGATCCGCCAGCTTCTGCGCGTCGTCGCCGGTGTAGCCTTCAGCCAGGCCAACGTTGCGCATCACTTCGGTCGCCATCGGCATATTGATCACCAGTTTGGCCGATAAGCTCTTCAGCACGCGGTCCACTATGCCAGCCAGGTTTTGCGGCTCGCCGGTCACGGTGGCGGGATCGTTGAAGTTGGCGGTGAGGTTAAAGGTGCTTTCGCCTTTGCTGTTTTTCCAGCTCAGCGGCGCAATGCTTACCATCGGCGCGCCTTTCAGCAGCGTCGGCAGATTGTTCATCAGAATGGTGTTTACGCCCGCCTGATAGCGAATCGGATCGCTGGCGAGGCCCGGCTGATTCAGCAGATCCTGCATCTGCGCCTGGTAGTTGTCGGAGAACGTTTTCACCGCCTGGGCGTCAAACTGCGCCAGCTTCATGCTGAGCTTCGCTTCGCCGAAATCGTTGTTCTGCAGGTGGACGTTATCGACGCGATAGTCGATATCGCCGCTGATTTTGCCCGCTTTGTTGTCAAACGATGAGGTGCCGTTGAGCTTTTGCAGCGTCAGGGCATCTTTGCCGTTAACGCTGGCGTTAAATTTCTCCAGCGCCACTTTTTGATCGCCGATGCGCACCCCTTCCGGCGTCAGATGCGTATTACCGCTGAGCTTCACGCCGTTGGCGGTAAACAGCACCGGCATGCCCAGCTCGTTTTTGCTGGTGATGGCGATGCTGTCGATATCGCTATCCATCGACACTTTATCGCCTTTGCTGTCCGCGCTGACGTTCAGCGTGCCGCCGTTGGTCGCCACGCGCTGGCCGGTCTGCGCATTCTGGTAATTAACCGGCAAAAAGTGCAGGGCGGTATCGGTCGCGCCGCTGTAGCCGACGCGGGTGTCCGCATTTATCGGCGACTTATTGTCGGTCAGGGCGAACAGATTTTTCAGCGCCTCGGTATTTTCCAGCTCGGTGTGTACCGACGCCATGCTCGGGATCAGCGTAAAGCGGCGCAGCTGGGCGAACGGGAAGGGACCGTGATCGATAGTTTCGTTAAAGACGATGCTCTGCCCTGGCTTCAGGAAAGCGTTATCTTCGGTTTGCGAGTTTGCCTGCAGTACCAGCTTCGCTGAACTGCTGAACACGCCGCGCTGGTAATTCTGATAGCTGAGCTTCAGGCGGCTGTCCGGCGCGTACGCGTTAAGCTGGGTATTGGCGTTCTGCACCAGCTCATCCATATGGCTTTCCAGCTGCTTACCGGTAAACCATGCCGCGCCGGTCCAGATTACGCCCAGGGCGATAATCACACCTACGGCAACGTTGGTCTTTTTCATTGCTGAGTCGTCCTTATCCTTGTGTCCGCTTACGCCGCTGTCCGACGAGGGAAGAAAAACGCCCGCAGGCGTTTTTCGCTAATAGATTGAAATAATAGCAGTTAGGGTCAGTTCCGTCAGCCAGATCAGCGCAATGCGTTAAAAACGCGCGCCAGGCGGCCGCTGCCGGTGGCTTTTAGCGCGCCGTCGCTGGCGGGCACAAAGCAGGACTCTCCCGGCTGCAGATGCAGCTGCTGCTGGCCCAGCGTCAGGGTCGCTTCGCCTTCAATGCAGAACAGGATCGCCGCGCTCTCCTGCGTGAGCGTCTGCGGTTCGCCGTCCAGCGCGTGAATAGCGAACGCGAAATCCTCTACCGGAATGGGGAAGTTCAGCGCGCGCTGCTGGCGCTGCGGCTGGGTAAGCAGCTGCGACGCCGGCTTTGGCTCAAACTTCACATTGGCGAGCAGCTCGGGAATATCGATATATTTCGGCGTCAGGCCGGCGCGCAGCACGTTGTCGGAATTGGCCATCACCTCCAGCGCCACGCCGTTGAGATAGGCGTGCGGCGTCTCGGCGTAAAGGAACATCGCTTCGCCCGGCTGCAGCGTAATCACGTTCAGCAGCAGCGGCGAAAAGAGCCCGCTGTCGTCCGGATAGTCCGCCGCAATCGCCTTAATGGTCTGCCACGGCTGGCCGTCGCGCGCGTTGAGCGCGGCTTTCAGCACGCCGAGCGCCAGCGACTTTGCGTCTCCCTGCAGCGACAGCATGGTGGTAAACAGCGTCGCCAGATTCTCGCTGTCAGGATGCTGCAAAAAGTGGGCGATCTGCGGATGCGCGCCAGCGACCGGCTGCAGCAGCGAGGCGATCTCCGGCAGCTCGCGGAAGCCGTTCATCGCCTGAAAAGGGGTCAGCGCATACACCAGCTCCGGCTTGTGGTTGGCGTCTTTATAGTTGCGCTCCGCCGCGTTAAGCGGAATGCCCGCCGCATTCTCGCGCGCGAAACCCTCTTCTGCCGCGCTTTTGCTGGGATGAACCTGAATCGACAGCGGGCGATCGGCGCACAGCACCTTAAACAGAAAGGGCAGTTCGCCAAAGCGTTTCGCCACCGCATAGCCCAGCATCTCCTCGGGCGCGGCGGCGATGACCTCGCGCAGGGAACAGGGCTCGCCCCCTACCTCAACCTGTGAAGGACTTTTAGGATGCGCCCCCATCCACAGCTCCGCCATCGGCGCGCCGGCAGGGTTGGCGATGCCGTAGAGATCCGTTAAGGCGGTTTTGCTGCCCCACGCGTAATTTTGCAGCGAATTGACCATCTTTTGCATGATTAACCCTTTAATCACGGGAAGTTATTGCGCCTATTAAAGCAGAAAATGGTGCGGATAATACATATGAAGTGCAAACAGCGCTTATGGCTCGCATAATGTTAAATTCTTGTATGTAAGATTTCTGCGCGTCCGGCGTGCTTCCCGCGTCGGGCGACCAATCACCACAACCTGTGCTAAAGGAGACGTAGACATGGCAGCCACGCGCATTGAAAAAGATTCAATGGGGCCCATTGATGTACCCGCAGACAAGTTATGGGGCGCGCAAACGCAGCGCTCGCTGGAACACTTCCGTATCTCGACAGAAAAAATGCCCACCGAGCTGGTCTATGCGCTGGCGCAGACCAAGCGCGCCGCCGCGACCGTTAACCGCGATCTCGGCCTGCTGCCTGCTGAACGTGCCGATGCGATTGTCAAAGCTGCCGACGAGGTGCTGGCCGATCGCCACAGCGGCGAATTCCCGCTGGCGATCTGGCAAACCGGCTCCGGCACCCAGACCAATATGAATATGAACGAGGTGCTGGCCAACCGCGCCAGCGAGATCCTCGGCGGCGAACGCGGCATGTCGCGCCTGGTGCATCCCAACGACGACGTCAATAAAAGCCAGAGCTCTAACGATGTGTTCCCGACCGCAATGCATGTCGCGGCGGTTATCGCGCTGCGTGAAAAGCTGATCCCGCAGATTGAAACGCTGAAAAAAACGCTGAGCGAGAAGTCCAGCGCCTTTAAAGATATCGTCAAGATTGGCCGTACCCATCTGCAGGATGCGACGCCGCTGACCCTGGGCCAGGAGATCTCCGGCTGGGTGGCGATGCTGGAGCATAATCTCCGCCATATCGAGCAGAGTATTCCTCACGTCGCTGAACTGGCGCTGGGCGGCACCGCCGTTGGCACCGGGCTGAATACCCATCCGGAATATGCGGAGCGCGTGGCGAAAGCGCTGGCCGAGCTGACCGGACAGCCGTTCGTTACCGCGCCGAATAAATTTGAGGCGCTGGCGACCACCGATGCGCTGGTGCATGCGCACGGTGCGCTGAAAGGGCTGGCTGCCTCGCTGATGAAAATCGCCAACGACGTGCGCTGGCTGGCCTCAGGCCCGCGCTGCGGCATCGGCGAACTCTCTATCCCGGAAAACGAGCCGGGCAGCTCTATTATGCCGGGCAAGGTCAACCCGACCCAGTGCGAAGCGATGACCATGCTCTGCTGTCAGGTGATGGGCAATGACGTGGCGATCAATATCGGCGGCGCGTCGGGCAACTTCGAGCTGAACGTCTACCGGCCGATGGTGATCCACAACTTCCTGCAGTCGGTGCGCCTGCTGGCTGACGGCATCGACAGCTTTAACCATCACTGCGCCGTCGGCATCGAGCCGAACCGCGACCGTATTTCGCAGCTGCTTAATGAGTCGCTGATGCTGGTGACCGCGCTTAATACCCATATCGGCTACGACAAAGCGGCCGAAATCGCCAAGAAGGCGCATAAAGAGGGGCTGACGCTGAAAGGCTCGGCACTGAAGCTGGGCTATCTCACCGAAGAGGAGTTTGACGCCTGGGTGCGCCCGGAAGATATGGTTGGCAGCATGAAGTCGTAACCGCCGCCGTTATAAAAGGCCAGCGCTGCTGGCCTTTTTGCGTTATATCGGGCAGTCGACCCACAGGTGCAGCCGCGGGATCAGCAGGTTGAGCGGCTGCGCCGCCGGCTTGTAGCGATGCTGCACGTTATCGGCGTTGTAGTTCAGCAGTTCGCCCAGCACCGGCACCTGGGTGCGGTCGCGGCACAGCACAATAATCGGCGACGGGCAGGCGAGCTGGGTCTGCTTTTTCTCGTCGGCGCGCCAGACGCGCGCAATCGGCTGCACCTTTACCGGACGCTTTATCTTCAGCCGGGCGGTGGCGGGCAGGGCGCGCACGCTCTCCAGCTCATCCTGTACTTTTTCTGCCCACTGCTCGCGCGTCCAGGGCGCCTGCGCGCGGTTTGCGCTCAGGCTCTTCTCCAGCTGCGCGATAATCTCCTCGCGCTTCACGTTTTTGATGACGTGCTTATTGGCCCAGCCGAAGCGCAGGCTGTCTGGCGCCTGCAGCAGGGTAATGGAGCGGTAGGCGTTCAGCGTAATCAGGCCGCGCAGATGCTGGTGAACGAACTCAAAGCGCGCCTCGCTCGGCAGCCCCGACTCCACGGTAATAATCTGCTCCAGTCGCGCTTTATAGTGATTCACTTGCGCGATCTGGTCGATAAGGGCGGTTTCGCGTTCGCCCTCAGCCTCAATACAGAGGGCACCGGGCAGGCGAACGGCCGCTTTGGTGCTGAGCTTTTCTGACTGGTGCTGCATAAAGAGGCGGCAGAAGTGCGCCAGCGCCATTTCGCGCGCCGCTTCGCCCAGGTGCTGCTCGACGGCAATTTCGGTCACCGCGTCATGCTCATGGCCTTTTTCAACCGGGGGCAGTGAGAACACCCGCGCGATCAGCAGCGGCTGCGCCATAATCATTTCGCGTAACTCGGCCAGCGCCCGTTCAAGGCTGTTGGCGCAGTCATGCAGGTCGGAAATCAGATCGTAACGCATCATTACTCTCCATAGTTACAACATTCCTTACTCTGACAGAGAGAGGCTCTGTGTGCAATCCGCTCTATTAGTTACAACATACATAAAAATTGCGATACAAAATGGTGCGGCCTGCCTGCTGAACAGGCAAAGCGAGGCGCTGCGTGCGTTTCGGTTTTTTCCTTATTCTCTGGCATGTTATAAAAGGCGCTACCTGTACAAAAGGGTGACGGATGTGAATCAACGGAATAAACCCGGCGTGTCGGCGGTTGTGGTGCTGGGCCTGGTACAAATACTCTCCTGGGGCGGCTCCTTCTATCTGATGGCGGTGATGGCGGCCCCCATCGTCGCGGAAACCGGCTGGTCGCAGCAGTGGGTCTACGGCGCACTGTCGCTCGGCATCCTGGTGTCCGGCCTGCTGGCGCCGCTTTGCGGACGCATTATCGCGCGCACCGGCGGCCGAATGCTGCTGGCGCTGAGCGGGGCGGTGATGGCGGCCGGGCTGGTGGTGATGGGATTAAGCCACTCGCTGCCACTGTTTCTTGGCGCCTGGGTGATTATCGGCGTGGGTATGGCGATGGGGCTTTATGACGCGCTGTTCGCAACGCTGGGCACGTGCTACGGCGGGCAGGCGCGCAGCGCCATCACCAGCATTACCCTGATCTCCGGCTTTTGCACCACGCTGGTATGGCCAGGCACCGCGCTGCTGATTCATCTGCTGAGCTGGCGCGGCGCCTGTTTCGCTATCGCGGCGATGCTGCTGTTGCTGGTGTTGCCCGCCTCTGTTTACGCGCTGCCGAATAACGCAGTGGCCGTGAAGGCGAAAGCGACATCAGCTCCCGCGCCGCAGAGCGATATCGCGCCGTCGCTGTTCTGGCTGCTGTGCGCCATCTTTACGCTGGCCTCGGTGATTATGACGGCGATGTCGGTACAGCTGATCGCCTTGCTGCAGGCGAGCGGCTATACGCTGGCTGCCGCGCTAGGGCTCAGCGCCATTCTGGGGCCGTGTCAGGTGGGCTCACGCATCGTCGATATCCTGTTTAAACGCGGCCATCCCATCTGGACCGCTTTTTTCTCGGTCGGTCTGGTGGCGCTTGGCCTGCTGTTGCTGGCGCTGTTTCCTCAGCTTGCGCTGCTCAGCATGGTGTTTTACGGTGCGGGAAATGGTCTGCGCGCCATCGTACGGGGAACTTTACCGCTGGCGATGGTCAAACCAGAGGCGTATGCCGTCGTGGTTGGGCGGATGGCGCGCCCGGCGCTTATCGGTCAGGCGCTGACGCCGCTGGCAGGGGGATATCTGTTTGAAACCCTCGGCGCTTCCGCTACGTTGTGGCTGCTTTGCGCGCTGGCGCTGCTTAACGTCGCGCTGGTGCTGCTGCTGAAAAAGCGGCTGCCTTCGACGCCGCCAGCGGCAGTTTAAGGGCAGGGCGAAAGCAGTGGCGCCGCGGGCTGAACAGCTTGTGCTGTTGGCTACCAGGTTTTAATGAATACGTGCCCTGGCGCAGTCGCCTTGCTTCTAAAAAGCAACAGTGTTTGTTATATTTATTGCTCACTGAATGTTCACTTACGCGGCAATAAAACAATAAGATCCACCGCAACTCAGGATAAATAAATGCTTGATTACCGCTTCCCGACAGCTTTGCAAATGGTTCTTAGCGTAGCGATGGCGGAGCAAATGGGTAAACGCTCGACCAGCGCCATTCTGGCATACGGCCTTGAGGCGAATCCCAGCTTCATCCGCAAGCTGATGGTTCCGCTTACTCGCGACGGCATTATCGTCTCGACGCTTGGCCGCACCGGTTCAATCCACCTTGGGCGTCCGGCCAGCGAAATCACGCTGCGCGATATCTACACCTCGGTGATTGAGGACAAAAAGCTCTGGGCGTCGCGTCCAGACGTTGCGCCTCGCTGCCTGGTCAGCGCCAATCTCTGCTGGTACTTTAAATCGATTGCCGATGAAGCCGAGCAGGCCTCGCTGGAAGTGCTGGAAAAACGCACCGTTGCCGACGCGCTCGAAGAGCTGAAGAAAGGCAACGAAACCGAGTGCGCCCCGGTGCTGGAACCGGATGCGATCGAGGACCTGTGTAAAAAAAGCCGCTAAATGCGGCTTTTTTTATATCTGAGTTTTGCGCCTTTCCTGAACGTTTTCTCGCCTCTCCTGCCGTCAAATCCTGCCAGTTTCTCGCTATAGCAAAATTACCCGGCGAAATGAGGGTGTTTTTATCCGATTGATAACGCAGAAAAAGCGTATTTTTCCGTCTGATTATTTTGTATCTATGGAGAGAGAAATGGCCTTAATCAACTGTCCGGAATGCAAAGCGGACATCAGCGATTCCGCTTTTAAATGCCCCTCATGTGGACATCAGGTAAAAAAACCGAAGCGAACGCTGTTTGGGAAAATCGTGAAGATCGTGTTTATCCTTTTTAACCTGCTGATGATCTATTCCATCTTCGCCGGCATGGGCGCGAGCGGAGACGTCATCAACAACGCCGCTTCCGATGCAGAACGCGCTGGCGCAGCGCTGGGCGCAGGCATGGGCGCGATGATGCTGGGGATCCTCTGGGTCGTGGGCGATATTATTATCGGCACGCTGGTTTTTCTGACGCGTCCCAAAGCCTGACAGGGCCTTTTGCAACGTGTTATGAATATCAAAAGCCGCTAACCGCGGCTTTATTATGGTGAGTATGCTTCCAGTAGCCATTTCACGCCGGGCTATTTTTTCTGTAAAGGGTTCTGCTTCCAGCGCATCACCAGCCACTCAAACTCCTGATACGTGGTCTCAGAGTGAATATGCTCTCTGATCGCTTTAATAAGAGGCTCCGCAATATCCCAGGCCTGAATAACGGTAGTAAAAGAGGCTCTCTTAATCATCTGCTCATCATATATCCCTTCACGAATAGCGACGGCGACTCTCTCATAGAAGTTAAGAATATATTGTAACTTGCGCCGCTCAATTCTCTCTCTCTCTCTCCGTTATGATTTTTCCTTCGCGCGGGAAAATATATGAACGAAAAGACTTACCTGAACGATTTACTTTTTTAAGAACGTGTAACGATTCCGTGTAAGCCGTATCCTGGCGGCTTTCAAATAAAAAGTGAGCGGTCTCTTTTTTTGGCTGTGCGCACGTTATAGAAGATTGCGCAAGTTGCGACGACAACGCCGAGCAGGAGGATAGCGTTACTGATGAATGGCCAGATGGTCAGGTTTAGTGTCATATTTTTCATCCATGAAAAAGGCGGGGCGCTTTCCCGCCTTAGCTATTATACGTCTGCTCAGAATCCGTCAAATTCGTCTCTTAATTTAATCATATGGTCTCCTTGAATAGCCTTTATTATTTCACGTGAACAGTTGATCCTTTGCGGCATTGCCGTAGGGAAATTAACCTGGAAGCTTTTCTCTGTCAATTATTGCGCCTGGCCACAATTGCGTAGCGGTACGCAATTTTCATATTTAGCGTTAATTATATAAATAAAAAAGGGCGGTCGCTGACCGCCCTTAATCTTTACACCGTCTGCATCGTTTCTTGCGGTGCCTTGCGCGTCACCAGCTTACGCAGCGTGACGTAGAACACCGGGGTCAGGAACAGACCGAACAGCGTGACGCCCAGCATCCCGGCGAACACGGTAATACCGGTAACGCCGCGCACTTCTGCGCCCGCGCCTTCGCCCAGAATCAGCGGCACGGTACCGGCGATAAAGGCGATAGAAGTCATCACAATGGGACGCAGACGCAGGCGACAGGCCTCCAGCGCCGCTTCCACAATGCCTTTGCCCTGCATCTCCAGCTCGCGGGCGAACTCCACAATAAGAATGGCGTTCTTACACGCCAGCCCCATCAGCACCACCAGGCCGACCTGCACAAAGACGTTGTTATCGCCGCCCGTCAGCCAGACGCCGACCAGCGCCGACAGCATGGTCACCGGTACGATTAGGATCACCGCCAGCGGCAGCGTCCAGCTCTCATAGAGCGCGGCCAGTACCAGGAACGCCAGCAGCACCGCCACCGGGAAGACGATAAAGGCAGTATTACCCTGCGTCGCCTGCTGATAGCTCAGGTCGGTCCACTCAATATTCATGCCGTTAGGCAAAAGCTGACCGGACATCGCTTCCAGCTGGGTCATCGCCTGCGCGGACGAGAGGATACGCGGATCGGCATCGCCAATCAGGTCCGCCGCCGGATAGCCGTTATAGCGGATCACCGGGTCGGGCCCGTAGGTGGTGGTGATATGCACCATGCTGCCGACAGGCACCATCTCGCCGCGATCGTTGCGGGTGCGCAGGTTGGCGATATCCTCAACGCTGTCGCGGAACTCGCCATCCGCCTGCGCCATCACGCGCCAGGTGCGGCCGAAACGGTTGAAGTCGTTGACGTATGACGAACCGAGATAGGTTTGCAGCGTGCTGAAGAGATCGGTCAGCGATACGCCCTGCGCCTTGGCTTTATCGCGATCCACCTGCACGTCGAGCTGGGGCACATTCGCCTGGTAGGACGAAATAGGATAGTGCATCCCTGGCGTCTGCATCACCGCGCCGGAGAGGGTGTTAATCGCCGTCTGCAGTGCGCCGTAGCCCAGCCCCGCGCGGTCCTGCACGTAGAGCGAATAGCCGGAACCCTGGCCCAGACCGAGGATAGGGGGCGGCATAATGGAGAAGCCGAACCCCTGCTGCAGCTGAGAAATCTTCGCATTGATCTCCGCGTTAATCTCTGCCGCACTGTGCTTACGCTCGCTAAAGGGCTTCAGACCGAAGAACACCGTGCCGGTATTGGGCGTGTTAGTGAACTGCAGCGCATTCAGGCCGGGGAAGGCGACAGAATAGGCGACGCCTTCGGTATTCATGCCGATTTCGCTCATCTTGCGGATCATCTCGTCGGTACGCTCCAGCGAAGAGCCTTCCGGCATCTTCACGCCGCCGATCAGATAGAGTTTGTCCTGCGTCGGGATAAAGCCGCCCGGCACGGCGTGGAACATAAAGCCCGCGCCCGCCAGCAGCAGCACATAGACGCCGAACACCGCGCCGCGGCGGCGCAGCGTTTTGCCTACCAGGCCTTCGTAGCCGTGCGCGCTGCTGTTAAAGAAGCGGTTGAACGGACGGAACAGCCAGCCGAGCAGGCGATCGATAATTCGCGTCGGAATATCTTTCGGCGCATGGTGATCTTTTAGCAGCTTCGCCGCCAGCGCAGGAGACAGGGTCAGCGAGTTGATGGCGGAGATCACCGTGGAAATGGCGATAGTCACCGCGAACTGCTTATAGAACTGGCCGGTCACGCCGGAGAGAAACGCCATTGGCACGAACACGGCGCACAGCACCAGCGCAATAGCGATAATCGGCCCGGAGACCTCGCGCATCGCCTGATGCGCCGCCGCCTGCGGTGAAAGGCCCAGCGCGATATTACGCTCGACGTTCTCCACCACCACGATGGCGTCATCCACCACGATGCCGATCGCCAGCACCAGCCCGAAGAGGCTCAGGGTATTCAGCGAGAAGCCGAGCAGGTAGAGCACGCTGAACGTCCCGACGACCGAAACCGGCACCGCCAGCAGCGGAATGATCGAGGCGCGCCAGGTCTGCAGGAACAGGATCACCACCAGAACCACCAGGGCAACCGCTTCCAGCAGCGTATGCACCACCGCGCTGATAGAGTCGCGCACGAACACGGTAGGGTCGTAAGGGGCAGCCCACTTCACATCGTCCGGGAAGCGCGTTGCCAGCTCGTTCATCTTAGCGCGCACCGCGTTGGAGAGATCGATGGCGTTGGCCCCCGGCGCCTGGAAGATACCGATGCCGACCGCGTCCTTATTGTTGAGCTGCGAACGCAGGGCATAGCTGCCAGAGCCCATCTCGATACGCGCCACGTCGCGCAGGCGTACCAGTGAGCCGTCATCCGAGGTTTTCAGGATGATGTTGCCGAACTGCTGCTCGTTTTCAAGGCGGCCAGCGGTGTTGATGGAGAGCAGAAAATCGGACTGCTTCTTCAGCGGCTCGGCACCCAGCTGGCCGGCTGACACCTGCACGTTCTGCTCCTGCATCGCCGTCACCACGTCGGCGGCGGTCAGGCCGCGCGCAGCCACTTTGTTGGGATCGAGCCAGACGCGCATCGCATATTCGCCCGCGCCGAAGATCTGAATCTGGCCCACGCCAGGCAGGCGCGCCAGCTCATCTTTCACCTTCAGCGTGGCGTAGTTGCGCAGGTAGAGCGAGTCGTACTTGCCGTGCGGCGAGAACATATGCACAACCAGCGTCAGCGTTGGCGACATCTTCTGGGTGGTGATGCCGAGGCGGCGCACATCTTCCGGCAGGCGCGCTTCCGCCTGGGCGACGCGGTTTTGCACCTGCACCTGCGCCTGATCGGGATCGGTGCCCGGGCGGAAGGTGACGGTAGTCACCAGCACGCCGTCGGAACCGGCCACCGATTTCATATACATCATATTTTCAACGCCGTTGATCGCCTCTTCCAGCGGCGTAGCCACCGAATCGGCAATCACCTTCGGGTTGGCACCGGGATATTCGGCGCGCACCTGCACGCTGGGCGGTACCACGTCCGGGTATTCACTGATCGGCAGCAGCGGAATGGCGATCAGGCCGGTCACGAAAATTAAAATCGACAAAACGGCGGCGAATATCGGCCGGTCGATAAAAAAGCGGGAAAAGTCCATAGCGGCAGTAGCCTCAGTTAGTTGGCGTTAGCCGCGCGCATCGCGACCTGCTGGGCCGTTACCGGCATTCCGGGCATAAACACTTTTTGCAGCCCGTCGACAATCACCCGATCGCCCGACTGCAGCCCGCTTTTCACAATGCGCAGACCCTCGGCCATCGCGCCGGGCTGGATGTCGCGGCGCTGCGCTTTGCCCTCTTTGTCCACCACATAGACATACTTGCGATCCTGGTCGGTCAGCACCGCCTTGTCGTCAATCAGCAGCGCCTGGAACTCCGCGCTGCCGGGCAGGCGCACGCGGGAGAAAAGGCCGGGCGTAAACTGGCGCTGGCGGTTGTCGAGCTGGGCGCGCATGCGGATGGTGCCGGTGCTGGCGGTCAGCTGGTTGTCGGTGAAGTCGACGATGCCGCGATGCGGATAGCCGCTTTCGCCCGCCAGGCCGATTTCCACCGGCAGCGAGCCGCGCTGCTGGCCCTGACGCGCCATCGCCTGGTAGTGCAGGAAGGTGGCTTCATCGACGTCGAAGTAGACATACATGCGATCCTGCGACACCAGCGAGGTGAGTACGCTGGCGCTGTCGCCGGCGGTCACCAGGTTGCCGGTGGTGATCATGGCGCGGCTGGCGCGTCCGTCGATCGGCGCGGTCACGCGGGTAAAGTCAAGATTGAGCTGCGCCATATCCACGGCCGCTTCAGCAGAGAGCACGTCCGCCTGCGCCTGGCTGGCGGCGGAGCGACGCTGTTCCCACTGCTCACGCGACACCGCCTGAGTGCCGATCAGCTTCTCGGTGCGCGCCGACTCGCTGCGCGCCAGCGCCGCCTGACTGCGTGCGCGCGCCAGTTCGGCCTTCGCCTGCTCCAGCGCGGCGCGGTAGGTGCGGTCGTCGATGGTGAACAGGACCTGACCCTTTTTCACTTCGTCGCCTTCGCGGTAGTTCACCGCGTCGATATAGCCAGAGACGCGCGGGCGCAGCTGCACGCTCTGCACCGCCTCGATGCGGCCATTAAAGCTGTCCCACTGGCTGACGGGTTTCACCACCACGTCGGCGACGCTGACCTGAGGAGGGGGCGGCGGGGCGTTTTGCGCCACGCCTCTGTCGCATCCGCTGAGTATGCTGCTGAGCAGCACCGCGCCCAGAAGGGTTGAACCCTGACGAACCCACTTCGTTTGTCTGTTCATTATTGTTATTCCGCATAGCGTTAAAAAAAGAGCCCACAAAGGCGGGCCAATATTTGCAACTTTTAAGATTGCAATTTATCGCGAGGAGTGTAGGCTCGGGTATCCTGCAACTGCAAGAATATCTGATACACTTTATGTGCGGTTTTGCTGGGGGCGATGCACAGGCGTAGCGGGGCAGAGAATGACCTTACGGCGAGTGCGGCATTTAATGTATCAATTCAACTTGCATTAAATGGCAAAGTCAGTCACCCTTAAAGTGTAATTGCAACTGATACTGATACTGTTCGCAACGGCGACGGGAGAAAATGGGATGATGAGCGACGCATTTATTCACGATCTAATCGACTGGATCGATAACAACATCGAAGCACGTCTGGATCTGGACACCGTATCGGAGCGCGCAGGCTATTCCAAATGGCACCTGCAGCGTATGTTTAAAGAGCACACCGGCTATCCGCTGGGTGAGTACATCCGCATCAAGAAGCTGAAGAAATCCGCGGATCGTCTGACGACCACCAACGAGCCGATCCTCAACGTGGCGATTTCGCTGGGCTTCGACTCGCAGCAGTCTTTCAACCGCAGCTTTAAACGCCAGTACGGCGTCGCGCCAGGCGCCTGGCGTCGACATGGGGCGCAGATGCAAGCCATGCAGTGATCCCCGCAGGGCCAGCTTCGCTGGCCCGCGCTGTATCTGCCCGCTAAAGCTGGTATTATCAGCGTCCTGTTGTCTGGGATGCCATCATGTCAAAAAAACTCTGGATTGCACTGTTCATCGTGCTTGCGGCCGCCTGGGCCGGTCTTAAACCCCACCTGAACGTTTCACCCACGCCTGAAACCGGTGATATCAGCTCGCTGACCGATGCGCGTACCGTGGCGCGTTACCTGCTGCAACATCAGCAGCTACCCTCATATTACATCAGCAAAAATGACGCGCGCCGTCGCGGCTGGGATCCGGCCAAAGGCAATCTGTGCGAGGTGCTGCCGGGCAAAGCGATCGGCGGTGACCGCTTCGGCAATCGTGAAAAGCGCCTGCCGCAGCGCAGCGGACGCCTCTGGTATGAAGCTGACGTCAACTATCGCTGCGGCCATCGCGAGGCGGATCGGCTGGTCTACTCTTCTGACGGCCTGGTCTATATCACCACCGATCACTACCGCAGCTTTAAGCAGGTGCCCTGAAGATGCTGACCATTACGCTCGACTTTCGTCGCCTGGCGGATCGCGATGCGCTCTACCAGACGCTGGCGCAGCAGAGTCATTGCCCGTTCGCCTTCGGCAATAATCTGGACGCGCTGTGGGACTGGCTGACCGGCGGCATGGCGCTGCCGGCGCGTATTCATCTGCGCCACGCGGCGGAGGCGGAAAAGCGCGACGAGTTTGCCGCCGTGCTGGCGCTGCTGGAAGAGGCGGCGCAGGCGCTGGAGGGCGACCTGCGCCTGAAGCGGGATTAGCTGCGCAGCGTCGCGAGGATGGCGGTCAGCGCGGCGCGCGCGGCGGGCGTGACGTCGCGTCCACCGGCGTGACCGTTGTTCTCCAGGATCACCGAATTGAGCCCGACCAGCCAGTCGTAAATATAGTAGGCGGTGTGGTTGGCGGGCGCGGCGGAGAGGCGCGTCAGGCGCTGTCCGGCAGAGAAGCTGACGCTCGGCGCGGGCGGACGCGCAAAAATCGGCTGGCCGCGATTGACGCGGCTCGGCGGCCGTTCCGCTTCATCACGCTGTAAAAAGCCCAGCCAGGCGACAAAATCCCCCAGCACCGTCATGGCGCGGGAAACCTGACGATCGGCGCGCGACTCATGGGTAACGGTGGGGTTTTCCGGCTCGTGCAGCGCCTGCTCCAGCGACGTCAGCATATCGAGGCGGAAGCTGGCAACGATCAGCTCTTCTACCAGCCACTCCAGCGTGCCGCGATCCACATTCAGCAGCGTCAGCAGGCTGCGGTTCTCCGGCAGCTCGCGCAGATGATCGAGCCACAGCGCCATTACCTGGCGCGCAAAGCTCTGTCCCACGGCGCTGACCTGATGCGGCGCGCCCGCCGGCTCGGCCAGCGGCGTATCGCTAAAGAGATCGAATTCAAATCCGACGCCGAAATGCTGCGCGGGCGCCTCAGCGCGGATCGCCGCGGCCGTGGTCGGCGCATCATGCTGGCTGAGCCAGAGCTGGCGCAGCGTTTCGCGCGGCGGCTGCAGCCGCTCCAGCAGTTCGCCGTGCAGGCCGGTGCGGTGCTGCAGACATTTCAGCAGCGTATCGGCGATGGTCTGCCTGCGCGCCGCCTGTTCGGCGCTCGCTTCGGCATCGGTCCAGGGCAGCAGTCGACGCTCCAGCACGCTGTGCTGCAGGGCGCGCAGCTCGGCCAGCAGCCGATCGCGGCGCGCATCGGGCTGCATCTCATCCTGCAGCCACTCCGCCATGCGATCGACGCCGGCGCGATCGAGCGCCAGCATCGATCCCCAGCGCTGACCGGGCTGGCCGATCTGGCGCTGTACCGCCTCATCGACGTTAATCTGCTGATGGCGCGCGTCATAAGGGGTGATGGCCCAAATCAGGCGCGGCTTTTCGCCGTTTTCGCGCGGCGGCTGATGCAGCTGCCATTCGCGCAGCGCGCGGCTGGCGACATCGACATCCTGGCGCTGGCTGGCGGCGGTGCAGACCAGCATTAAATCGATCCCCTGGCGCGTGGCGTAAAAGCCAGGCAGCAGGGCGCGTTTCTGCTCCAG
This sequence comes from Pantoea agglomerans, assembly GCF_020149765.1. Classification (NCBI taxonomy): domain Bacteria; kingdom Pseudomonadati; phylum Pseudomonadota; class Gammaproteobacteria; order Enterobacterales; family Erwiniaceae; genus Pantoea; species Pantoea agglomerans. The sequence continues at coordinate 2,122,744 of NZ_CP083809.1, read as the reverse complement.
CAGTCGGGCAAGCAGCGGATCCTGCTGCTCCAGACGCTGACGCTCCTCCAGCGCCGCCGCATCGGCGGGCGCGCCGGGCGCGGGCAGATCCAGCATATCGGCGTCGTCAAACAGGGCGGTGCGCGGCGTGGAGCTTAAGGGGATGGTCAGCTCCAGGGTCAGCAGCGCCAGCCAGCCGAGCGCCACCTGCTGCGGCTTGCCGATGCGGTTGCCGTTCAGCGGGCAGACTTCCACCTTCATCTGCCGATCCTGCTCGCTGGCGGGCGCGATCAGCTGTTCGCTCGGCAGCAGCGCCTCATCCGTCAGCAGGCTAAGCGGCGCAAGCACGCGGCTGGCACTGCGCAGCTGATGGCGCAGATGCAGCAGCGCGCGCAGCGCCTCGCTCAGCTCCGGCTGCGTCGGCCACAGCAGCGCAAAGAGCTGCACCCGGTCGTCCACGCTGAGCGCCGGGGCCAGTTCGACCGCCTGCGGCCAGAAATGGCGGTCGAGCCGCGGATCGTGACAGCGGTGACGACGGCTCCAGGCCCAGAGCGTGACCAGCGCGTCGCTGTCGAGCCCGCCCACCGGGGCGCTGAGCCGCTGGCGCTGCAGGCGCTGCAGCTGCTGGTCGAGCTGGGCGCTTTCCGGCTGCGCCGCCGTATGACGGCAGCTCAGCACCAGGCGTAAAATTTCCGCCTCGCCCAGCAGCTGCAGCTCCACCGGCCATTCACCGGAAAGGGGGTCGCGCTGATGGCAGTAGCGGGTCGCCGCAGCGAAGTCGAGATTGCCGGGATTGATCTGCTGGAAGACGTTCAGGCTTTTTTCGCCGAGGCGCGTCAGCAGCTGCCCCTGCGCGTCGGCGACCATTTCGCTCAGCAGCCAGGCTTTACCCGCCTGCGACTGGCCGAACAGCGCCAGCGTCACCGGACGGGCGACCTGCTGGGCCAGCGCATCGCTCTGCACGCGGGCGCGGCGCAGCTGGCGCGTGAAGGTTTCCGCCTCCAGCGCCAGGCGCGGCGACGCGTCGCGGTGTTCGGCGATCCAGCCCAGGCTGGCGTTAAGCGCCTCCTGCAGCAGGCCAAGGCGTTTTGCCAGCGTCTGCGGCTGGCGCGGTTTTACAGTTCTCATCGTTTACAAAGGCTTCCGCTGTCAATCCAGTACTGGGCGTTGGCGTTGCCCGTCGGCGAGAGGGTGTTGAGCTTCAGGCTCAGCTGCTCGAGCGGCACGCGGGTGCCATCGTCAAGGCGGGCGTCGCTCAGCACCAGGCGCTCCGGCCCCGGCAGCGTCGGGCCGGGCGCAACCGCCAGCTTCACGCGCAGCACGCTCTCTCCGGCCACCTTGCGCGCCAGCTGAGCGTCGTTCAGGGTCAGGCTGTAGAGCGGCGACGCGGGCCAGCGATCGTTGTCGAGCTGGCGGAAGCCGAGGCAGACGTTGCCGCGAATGCGGAAGCTGCTTTTGCGGTCCAGCGCGAAGCTCCGGTCGTCGAGATCGATATCGCCGTAGCAGAGATTATCGTCGGTCAGCGCCTGATTTTCATCCAGCACGCCAAGATAGCGGATCGTCGAGTAGGGCTCGAAATCGCCCGCGCGGAACCAGAAGCTGTTAAGGCGCAGATCCAGCGCCAGCAGGCAGAGCATCGCGCCTACCGCCGCGGTGGATTTCGGGTTGTCGATGCGGCCATGTTTGTTGAACGGATACCAGTCGCTGGTGTGATAGCCCTCCAGCGACAGAATGCGGCTGCCCGGCAGCGGCTGCAGATGGCGCACCAGCGCCTGAATGCCGGGGAAGCGCGACGGGCGGCCGGTGAGCAGCAGCACATCGCACTGATAGAGCGACACCACCTCGCACATTGAGCGCAGCGCCGGAATAATCGCCATGCGGTGCTGCATAAACTCGGCGTGCAGCTGTGCAAGGCTGACGATCAGCGGCACTTCCAGCAGATCGAAACCGCTGTCGGCGCCCAGGGCGCGCTGGATCTCGCCGTTGATAAAGGCGAGCACCGCGTCGGCCGGACGGCTCTCCACCAGTTCGCCGAACAGGGCGTTAATCTCCGCGTGGCTCTCCAGCGGGTCCCAGCTTTCGTAGCGCTCCAGCACCGCCTGCGCCAGCGGAATAAACAGCTGCAGCGTCGCCTGCTGGCGCAGCGTAGCCTGCCCGTCGAGGCGGCCGTCGTGGCCGAACAGCTTGTTCAGCAGCGGCTCGGCCAGCGTCAGGCCCGCCTTTTGCAGGCTCTGCTGCAGCGCAGGCAGGATCCAGAGCTGGATAACGTCCAGCAGAATATCGTCGCCCGCGACTTTAAAGCCTTCGCGGAACAGCAGGCGCGGGGTAATTTTGACGTTATTGCCCTGGCCGTCGTCGAGACGGTAGTGGGTAATCGCCAGATCGGTGGTGCCGCCGCCGATATCGATCGAGGCGATGCGCAGGCTTTTGCCCGGCACTTCGTCCGCTTCGCGCGGACGATCCGGGCGCGCGGTGCTGCTAAAGAAGTCCTGCGCGCGTCCGGCGAAGTTGACCTGCGTTTCGTTGAACAGCCAGACCATCTGGCCACAGGTAGCCTCGTCCCACTCCATCTGCACGTCCGGCACCGGCTTGCGGCACGTGGGCGGCGTGGCGGCGTCAAACGGCTCGTCGGCCGCGTGCCAGCCCTCGGCTTTCCACACCAGCGCGATCGCCTGCTGCATGCGGCGGCGGAAAATCTCGCGCTCCGGCTTCGGCATCGCCGACGGCAGGGTCAGGATAACGTGGCGCAGCTGGCGCGGCGCGTGGCTCTGCGGCATGCGCTGGCGCTGCGCGGCGCTGTTCATCTGCATCAGCGCCTGCGCCAGCAGTTCGCACAGCATAAAGGTCATCAGCGAGCTGCGGCTGTAGTGGGCGGAAAAGACCGGCAGGCGATCGTCCTCGGCGAGCGCGTGCAGCGGCTCACCTTCGTCATTCAGCAGAAAGGTGAAGGGCGCGGCGTTGGCCTGCGGCTCGTTTGCACCCTGCGGCTGGTTAAAGCGCCAGCCTGGCTGGTAGCGCGCCTCGTCCCAGAGATAGCGGCGCGGGCTGGAGATGCCGGTGCTGCCCTCAAGGCCGGCGCGCTGCAGCGCCAGGCGGCTCGCCTCGCGGCCCACGCGCGTCAGCGACGGCCACATAAAGGCGTTTTCGCGGCCGCTCTGCAGCGAAAAGCTCGCCTTGCCGAAGTTCGTTTCCGCAAACTCCAGCCGGCTGTCAAACAGTTCGTTATAGACCTGATGCGGCTGCGAAAGGTCGCGCAGCTGGAGTTCGTAGGTCTGCTTCAGGCCGTTGCTCTCTTCCGGGTGATCTTCTACCAGGATGCCGCAGGTGTGCGAGTTGCCGACGTCGAGAATAATATCGACGTTCACCGCCGGCGTTTGCTGGGTGGCGGCCTGAAGATGGATATCGTTCAGGTTAAGCTGCTCGCCGAGCAGCTCCAGCAGGTTCAGGTAGTGCGCCTGATACTCAAACTCGCGCAGCGCCTGCGCGATCGCCTGTTCGCGGCGGTCGCCGACGCGGTCGCTGAACGCCTCACGCAGCCAGCCGTCTACCCAGATATGATCGAGAAACTCGCCCAGCTCGTAGTTGTGCCAGGCGAGTGAGAAGGTGACGCCGTTTTGCGCGTCGGCGGCGGTCAGGCCGAGCTGCTCGCCGCCATCCTCCTGCGCCACGCAGCGGGTATCGAACGCCAGGGTCACGCGGTGGGTATTGCCCGCCGCATCGGGCTGCGCCAGCGCGGTGAGGCGCAGGCGCGCCCAGTTCTCCGGGCCGCCGATAAAGCGACGGCCGCTGGCGCAGCGCAGCATCGGCAGGGGCAGCCAGCAGTCCGCCAGCAGCGTCAGCGAGTCGGCCAGCGCCACGTCCGATTCCGGGCGCACCACTTCCGGCGCGCCGCCATCCTGCGGATAGAGCAGAAACTTGCCGCTGTTGCCGTCGACGTTGAGGCGCAGCAGCGGACCGTTTGCGGTCTGGCGCACAAACTGGCGGCGCGCCTGGCCTGCTGCGATGCGCAGGCCGAAATCCAGAAACTGCACGCCGCTCTCTTCAATCAGCGTGATTTTTTGTTTGTCATCGATCAGGGGAGCCAACATGGTTACTTACTCTCACGCTTAATCGTCATCGGGAAGGATTTGTCATCGCTGAACAGCGCTTCGCACACGGCGGCGCCGTCTCCCGGCTTACACATCAGCTGCGGCATGCGGTAGCGCGAGCCGTCGCTGCATTTTGCGGTATAGCGGCTGCGCACCGAGAGCTGACCGCTGCCGAGCATGGCGGCGGAGACTTCATCGGCGCTGCAGCGCAGGTTATTGCCCTGGGTGACCGTGGCGCTGCCTTTACCGCCGCGGATCTCATAGTGCAGCACCGGCGATGCGCCCCCCGGCAGGGAATTTTGCATCACCACGCGCCAGCGGCCGTCAACGACGTTGATCGCGCCGGTACGCACATCCTCCACGCTCATTTTCAGCGCGTCGCCCGCGGCGGGAACGGCGGGCGTCACTACGCTGGCAAGGGTAGCGGAAGGCGCTGCCGTTTCGGCGGGCGCGGCAACGCTGGCTGGCGTTTGCGGCAGGGTAGCGGCGAGCTTTTGTGCGGCGACCAGTGCGGCAGGCGGCGCGATAGCGGTGGCCGCCGGTGCGGCCAGCTGCGGCGCAGCGACCTGCACCGGCTGATGCAGCCAGAACGCGGCGGCCCCGGCAACGGCCAGCGCGACCGGCGTCAGATACCAGAGGCGGAAGGCGCGGCGCTTTGTGACCGGCGCGACAGCGGGCGCTGCTGCTGACGCGACAGGAGGCGTCGCGGCGACCGGCACCGCGTCGGCGACGGGTTCCGGCACGGGCACAGGCTCAGCGACCATCAGTGGCATCTCTGCCATCGCCGGCTGCGGTGCAGTAACGGTGACTTCCGGCAGCAGCGGCGGCAGCGACGCCTCCAGCGTATCGCGCAGGCAGGCGAGCGCGTCGTCGCGCGTGCGCGACTGAGCGTCGACAAAGCCCCAGAAGGTGATCACCGGCTTGCCGTCCACCAGGTAGACATACTGCTGATCGGGAAACTGCAGCGCTTTGCTCAGCAGCGCGCCGAACAGGCGCATCGCCGGATTCTCCGCGTCGCGCGCGCGCGCGCTGAGATCCTGCATCTCCTGCTGCGTTGCCGTCAGCTGTTCCAGCGCCTGCCGGCGCTCGCGATCGCTGGCACCCAGCCAGGATTTAACCTTGCCGCTGAAGGGCGCGTACCAGTCGAGACGGTCACCACGCGCATTAGGCTGAGGAATAGCCAGGCAGTTGGCCAGCACGGTCTGACGGCGTAGCCGCAGCGTTTCGCGAATTTGCAGCGCGGATGCGTAAACCGGCTGGCCGTTTTCACCCAGCGCCAGCACCGCGTCAAGATTGCCGCTGCGCAGAAAAGTTTTTGCCACCTGTTGGGCCCTTATCGGTCAAAGTGTAAGGCAGAAAATCGTGTGATATCGGCGATTAGAGTGATTTTACGCCGGGCTACGGCAAATCAAACGGCGGAAAAAACGATAATTAAGGGCGTTTTTCGCGCGCTGCGATAAAAAATGCACAGCGCGCCCAGCCGGTTATGGTGCGCGGCGCGTCAGCACGGCGTGCGCCACAACGCCGCCGACCAGCCCCCAGAACGCCGCGCCAATGCCAGACAGCGAGAGGCCGGAGGCGGTAATCAGAAAGGTAATGGCGGCGGTGTCGCGGGTATCGGGCTGCGCCAGCGCGCGCGTCAGGCTGCCGCTAAAGGTCGACAGCAGCGCCAGCCCGGCGAGGGTGGCGATAAGCGGCGACGGCAGCGCCACAAACAGGGCGGCGATAAGCGCGCCCGAGAGCCCGGCCAGCAGATAAAACAGGCCGGCCAGCGCGGCGGCCATCCAGCAGCGGCGCGGGTCAGGGTCAACCTCATCGCCCATGCAGATAGCGGCGGTGATGGCGGCGATACAGACGGAAAACCCGCCGAACGGCGACAGCAGCAGGGCGACCAGCCCGGTCCAGCTCATCAGCGCCGAGACCGGTGGCTGATAGCCGTGCGCCTGCAGCGTGGCGATGCCCGGCGCATTTTGCGACGCCATGGTAACGAGAAAAAAGGGCAGGCCGACGCCGAGCAGCGCGGTCAGGCTAAAATGCGGCATGATGCCCTGCGGCAGCGCGAAGCTCGCTATCTGCGCCGGAAAATGAATTTCGTGCCGGGCAAGCGCCACCGCGATGCCCACCGCCAGCGTCGCCAGAATGGCGTAGCGCGCCAGCCAGCGCCGCGCCAGCAGCCAGCTCAGCAGCATCGCGCCGCACAGCGCACTATCGTTCTGCAGGCCGGTAAAGGCTTCCAGCCCGAAGCGCAGCAGGATCCCGGCGAGCATGGCGGAGGCCAGCGCGGGCGGGATCACCTTCATCAGGCGCGCAAACAGGCCGGTCACGCCGCTCAGCACAATCAGCGCGTTGGCGAAGATAAACACGCCGACCGCCTCATTGATGGAAAGGCCCTGCAGGCTGGTCGCCAGCAGCGCCGCCCCGGGGGTGGACCAGGCGCAGAGGATCGGCATGCGCGTCCAGAGCGACAGACCCAGCGAACAGAGGCCCATCGCGATACCCAGTATCGACAGCCAGCCGCCGATCTGCGTCGGCGAAGCGCCGGCAGCCTGCGCGGCCTGAAAAATAATGGCCGCGGAGCTGCTGTAGCCGACCAGCACGGCAACGAAACCCGACACCAGCATGGGAAAAGAAAAGGCGGATCGCGCCGTAATGCTTTGCATAAAACCTCCGCTGTGCGTTATAGCGCACATCGTAGCAGTGTGCGCTATAGCGCTCAAGTGTTACACTGCCGCCAGGATTTCAGGAGAAACTTATGGAAAATCTGCATCAGCATCTCAGCGGGGCGCTGAAACAGCTGCGCCAGGCGAACGGCTGGAGCCTGACGCTGGCCGCAGAGCGCACCGGCGTCAGCAAAGCGATGCTCGGCCAGATCGAGCGCGGTGAGTCCAGTCCGACGGTGGCGACGCTGTGGAAAATCGCTACCGGTTTCAACGTTCCATTCTCTTTTTTTATTCAGGGCAACGGGCTGCAGAGCGGCGACAGCGCGCGCTTTAGCCAGCCCAACGCGCAGATGACCGTGCGGCCGCTGCTGCCTTACGATGCGCAGCTGCGTTTCGACCTGCTGGCGGTCGAGCTGGCGGCGGGCGCGCAGAGCGACTCCTCGCCGCACGAGCAAGGCTGCGTCGAGCAGGTGGTGGTGATTGAGGGAGAGCTGCTGCTGGGGCTGCACGGCGTCTGGCGGCGTTTACAGGCGGGCGAGGCGCTGCAGTTCGCCGCCGATGTGGCCCACAGCTACCGCAATCCGCTTGCCGTGCCGCTGCGCTTTCACAGCCTGATCCACTATCTGCAGCGTCCCGACCTTACAAATTGATACGAAGGTAAACTACACAGTTTGCCTTCCTATATCTATACTTCAGGCAACGTAAGGAGAAGGGCAATGAGCGAACTGAACGAATCAGCCACCCTGCTGCGTATGCTGGTTGGCCGACTGGGTCGGCGGCTGCGCGAATCTGCGCCGCCCGGCGATCTCACCTGGTCGCAGGTTTCCGTGCTGGGTTATCTGGTGCGCGACGGGGCGATGACCGTGACCGAACTGGCGGCGGCAGAGGGCGTACGCACCCAGTCGATGGGGGCTACCGTTGCCAGCCTGCTGGCGGCGGAGATGGTGCAGGGAGAGGCCGATCCCCTCGACGGCCGTAAAACCCGCTATACCGCCACGCCTGCCGCCCGTGCGCTGCTTACCGCCAACCGGGCGATGCGCGACGACTGGCTGGTGCGCGCCATTGATACCGAGCTCAGCGCCGAGGAGCAGCAGCTGTTGCTGCGTGCCATCCCCTTACTGCAACGACTCGCCGACCACGCATCCTGAGAGGATTTTTTATGGCATTGACTACCCTTGATCCCCAAACCGCTCTCATCATTATCGACCTGCAGCACGGCATTGTGCGCCTGCCGGTGGTGCATGAGCCGCAGCCGGTAATCGACCGCTGCGCGCAGCTCGCCGACGGCTTTCGCGCCCGCCAGCTGCCGGTGGTGCTGGTGAATGTGGCCGGCGGCGCGCCGGGCCGAAACGAGCAGGGCAGCCACAGCGGCGAGCTGCCGGCCGACTGGGCGACGCTGGTACCGGAAATGACGCCGCAGCCGGGCGATATTACCGTGACCAAGAAGACCTGGGGCGCGTTTCACAATACGGCGCTGCACGAGGAGCTGCAAAAGCGCGGCGTCACCCAGGTAGTGGTGTGCGGCATCGCCACCAGCATCGGCGTCGAATCCACCGCGCGTCAGGCCTATGAGTTAGGTTACAACGTCACTTTAGCCACCGACGCCATGACCGATCTTAATCTCGACACCCACAACAACAGCGTTAAGCTGATCTTCCCGCGCCTCGGCGAAACCGGCTCGGCTGCTGAGGTGCTGGCGCTGGTCGACGCGCGCTGATATGACGATGGCGCAGGCGGGCCTGGGGCGCTGGGCCGGGCTGATCCTCAGCTCGGCGGCGCTGGTGGCGCTGCTGGAATGGCTGCATATTCCGGCCGCGCTGCTGCTTGGCCCGATGTTTGCGGGCATCGGCTTCGCCGCCTCCGGCCGCACGCTAAAAATCGCGCGGCCGCTGTTTAACGGCGCGCAGGCGACGGTGGGCGCCATGATCGCCGCAGCGATCCCCGCCACGATTTTTCATGAAATCGCCGACGACTGGCCGCTGTTTGTGCTCTGCGTCGGTTCGGTGATTATTGCCAGCCTGGCGCTGGGCGGCCTGCTGGCGCGCTTCCGCGTGCTGCCGGGCTCGACCGCCATCTGGGGATCGTCGCCCGGTGCGGCGACGGCCATGACCCTGATGGCGGAGAGTTTCGGCGCCGACGTGCGCCTCGTCGCCTTTATGCAGTATCTGCGCGTGATGATGGTGGCGCTGGTCGCGACCCTGGTGACGCGGCTCTGGACCCACGAGGGTGGCGCGCCTGCCGCCTCGCCCGCGCTCCACCTCTTCGCGCCTTTCGCGCCGACCGCCTTTCTGTTTACGCTGCTGACCATCGCCGCCGGGCTGCTGGCGGCGCGTCTGTTACGCATTCCCGCCGGCCCGATGCTGATGACGCTGATTGTCGCCTCGCTGCTCCAGGATTTTGGCGGCCTCGCGATCACCCTGCCTAAATGGCTGCTGGCGCTGGCCTACGCCTTTGTCGGCTGGGGCATCGGCCTGCGCTTCAGCGCCGATATTTTGCGCTATGCGGCGCACGCCTTTCCGCGCGTGCTGCTGTCGGTGCTGACGCTGATCGCTATCTGCGGTCTGTTCGCTTTTCTGCTGGTGGAGTTTGCCGGTATCGATCCGCTGACCGCCTATCTGGCGACCAGTCCGGGCGGGGCGGACTCGGTGGCAATTATCGCGGCGTCGAGCAACGTCGATATGCCGTTTGTGATGGCGATGCAGACCGGGCGCTTTATCGTGGTGATGTTCACCGGTCCGATTTTATCGCGCTGGATTGCCCGCTGGATGGCGCGGCGCGCGCCATAAGAAAGCCCCGGCGGCTGGCCGGGGCGACAGGGCTTACTGGAAGGCGTAGCTCAGCGTCAGGCCGACGCTGTAGTTCCGTCCCGGTGCCGGTTCAAAGTAGCGTCCGTTGCCTTCATTTACTATGACCGAGCCGACGTAGCGGCGGTCGAAAAGGTTATCGACGCGGCCGAAAAGATCCAGCGTCCAGTTCTGCACCAGCCATTTGTAGCCGCTGTTGAGCGCCGCCACGGTATAGGCGGGCGCCTTGACGTCGTTCTCGTCGTCGGCGGCGATATCGCTCATATAGCGCATCTCCGCGCCCGCATAAAAGCCCTGTTCCGGCGCGTACGCCACGCTGGCGTAGAGCATATTACGCGCAATGCCGGGAATGCGGTTGCCGTCGCAGCTCGTATCGCCGCAGGCGTTGCTGCGATAGCGCGCGTCGAGCAGCGTCCAGGCCGCCTTCGCGCGCCAGTCGGCGGCGAACTGCTGATCCACTCCCAGCTCCAGGCCGCGACGACGGGTTTGCCCGGCGTTTTTGTAGGTGGTGCGGCCGCCGAGGCTGGTATCGGTGACGATCTCGTTTTGGGTGTCGGTCTGGAACAGCGCGGCGGTGATCAGGCCGTTGCCGATGCGTTTTTTGGTGCCCAGTTCGACCGTGTCGCTGGTCGCTGGCTTCAGCTGGGTATTCAGACCCGTCTCGCCGTCGGCGCGATAGGAGAGTTCGTTGATGGTCGGCGTTTCAAAGCCGCGCCCTGCAGAGAGATAGGCGTTCCAGCTGCTGTCGATAGCGTACTTCAGCGACGCGGCGGGCAGCCATTTATGGTAGCGCGCGTCGCCGCTGTCGTCGCCGTTGCCGGCGGTAATATAGTGGTCGTTGGAGTCGAAGCTGACCGTGCTGTAGCGCAGCCCGGCGTCCAGCGACCATTTATCGGTCAGCTGCCAGGCGGTCTGCAGGTAGGGATCCAGGTTCCACATCAGGTTGCGTTCGTTGCGGCGGATATTACCTTTAACGCCCAGGTCGTTGCCGCTGAAGTTTTCGAAACCCTTGCGGCGCTCGGTCATGGTTTCATAGTCGAGCCCGCCGGTTAGCGTCACCGGCACGCTGAACAGGCTGTCGCGGTGGGTCCAGCGCGTGTCGATGCCCTGGTAGTGGCGCGTCAGGTCGATCACGCCGCCGGGATGTTTCGCGCTGAGCTGGACGTTTTTCGGGATCGACTGATACTGGGTGGTTTCGCGCATCCCGGCGTACATCATCACGCTGAGATCGTCGTTTTCGCCCATCTGACGCTGATAGTGCAGGCCGCCCTGGGTCTGATCCACAGTTTTGCGCGTGTTGTAGAGGGTAACGTTGCTGACCACCTGGCGCGGGTTGGCGCGCCACTGATCCGGCGTCAGCCCGCCGGGATCCTGCGCGTCAATATGCACGCTGTTGAACAGCAGCGTCAGGGTGCTGACGTCGTCGATGCGCACCCCCAGCTTCGCGTTGCCGAGATTCTTCTGCGCCTCGCTGTGGTCGCGGTAGCCGTGAGTGGTGAAGCGCGAGGCGGAAACGGTGTAGTTGACGTCACCCGCCTGGCTGCCGTCGCCGGTCGCGCCGCTCGCCTTGACGCTGTTGCGCCAGCTGCCGTAGCTGCCGTACCAGCTGCCTGCTTCCAGCGTGGGCGGCTGCTGGCCCGTCTGGGTGTCGACGTTAATCACGCCGCCCGAGGCGTTGCCGTAGAGGGCGGAAAAGGGGCCGCGCAGCACCTCGATATGGTCGATCGAGCCGATATCGATATTGGAGGTTTGTCCCTGACCGTCGGGCATGGTGGCAGGAATGCCGTCGACGTACAGGCGCAGTCCGCGCACGCCGTAAGTGGAGCGCGAACCAAATCCGCGCACCGAGAGCTGCAGATCCTGGGCGTAATTCTGTCGGTTATGCCTCACATGTATCTATGGGTACTTTTATGTATTCATGTGGCCATTAATGTATTTAAATAACTGTAATATAAGAAAATAAATTAAGCTGTTTGTATTCTTTATTATTTGTGTGTCTGCTCGCGTATTCCTTTGTCCAACGATGATCAAGTACAATGTGAGTACCAACAAAATAAGATGAGTACACAGATGGCCATCAGTGACACAAAGCTAAGAGGATTGCAGGGTAAACCCTATGACGGACCGCCTGAGTTAACTGACGCAGATGGCCTAGGAATCCGCATCACGCCAAAGGGTATTATCAGCTTTCAGTACAGATACCGATTCAACGGTAAGCAGCATCGTCTCGGAATTGGGCGCTACCCGGAAATCTCGCTGAGGGATGCGAGAATAAAAGTAGGGGAATTTAAGGAGTCCCTTGGAGCAGGTAAAGACCCTAAGCACCATAAGCCACGGGTAAAATTTCGCCCAACACTCCAGGACTGCATTAACTACTGGTGGAAAAACTATGTTCAGCAATCCCTCCGTGAGAGCACTCAAGAGGTTTACAACCGCGTAGTTCTGAACGAAATGGAAGGCGTGTTTGAGGGTATTCCTCTTGAGGATATAAACGTCAGTACATGGGTAGATTTCTTTACTGAAAAAGAGCAGGAAAACCCTGTTAAGGCCCGAAGGCTCCTGGTTAATCTGCGTGGTGCCGTAGACTGGTGTATACGAAGGCAATACATAGACAGTTCAAGCCTACTTCGCCTTGACCCTAAAGACTTTGGCAAAAAACCAAGGGTAGGGGAAACAGTCCTGACCTATCGCCAGCTGGCCCAGATATGGCTTGAAAATGAAAAAACTACTGCGACCGCGTCCTCTAAGCGCCTGGTTAAGTTACTCATTCTTTATGGCGCTCGAAATAGTGAGATGCGCGAAGCCCTCAGGCAAGAATTCAATTTCGAAGAAAACATTTGGACTCTGCCGGCCGCAAAGAGCAAAACAGATAAAATCATCAGGCGTCCTATTTTCAAGCATGTGCTGCCACTGTTGGAGGAGGCTAAGTCATCAGGGAAAGATATTCTTTTCCCTGGCGCTTACGATCGCGATGTCCCCTTGTCGATTGGCTCCGCAACAAGATATGTCAGGCTATTGCGTGATCAATTGAGCATTGGTGACTTTACGGCCCATGACTTCAGGCGAACTCTGGCGACCAGACTTTCTGAGGAAGGTGTTGCGCCGCACGTCATCGAGAAGATGCTTGGACATGATTTAGGGGGCGTGCTTGCCGTTTATAACAAGCACGACTGGTTAGCAGAACAGAAGGCGGCATATGAACTTTATGCAGAAAGGATTTTTGAGCAAATTAAGCTGATCTCTGGTTAACGCCGCCGTTAAGTATCCAGCTATCAACCTCGGCCAGTAAGTAAAGCTTTGGACGGCTTCTTACTGGTTTAGGGAACCCCATCCTATTGGTGTAAGTCCAGATGGTCATTCTGGATGAAACCTTTAGCTTATCCATAACTTCTTTCTCTGAAATCAAATCTGTATTGGCCATGTTATTTCTCCACGATAAACCTGCTGCAACAGGAATGTTATTTTCTGGGTTTTTTCATTTCATCTTTAGAAAGGAAAGTTACTGTTAGAATGTCCAAATTAGTGAAATCTTCATCTGAATAATTTTCGAACATCAACTTCAGCCTGTTACACTCTTCATCAAATTCTTTTATTAAAAAAGATCTAGTTGATTTAACAAGATTATAAAGATTACTGAAGCTAGGTTGATCCAAGGTTTCTGCTAGCATGCCTATGCAAATAACCCTTTCCACCTTAAATTCTTTTTCCCCATTGTTTAGTATAACGGCAGGAATACTATTTAGATGAGCAGTTTCATCATGGACAATATGTTTGTTTCTCAAGAGCTTAAAATACTTAAAGCTCTCAAGAGCTATCGGGTCTAGGTTGCTAAATAACTGCGCCTCATCTAACCTCGCCCTAGATAAAGGAATATCCTCCTTTTTTGTAACTTGGTGCGTGAAACACTTTGTGAAATGAATAATGGCAGATCTCCATAGTGATTCTTTAACAAAGTTTTCAATCTTTTGATTATTAAGTATGTAATTTAGGCTACTAATTGATATATCTAAATCCGTTAAGTGATAGTGTAAATCTACTAGTTTTTTTGAAAGCTCCTTGGGAATTGTAAACGCTTTATCAGCATCTTGAATTCCATCTATGTGGAGTCCTTCATCGGTGAAAGAGAATCCGAAAGATTGCATTTTAACCTCTTTGACTAGGAAATAATGATCAGCAACTTATATCATTAATTTCAGTCGATGCCAGCCATTTGTCAGCCAGCAGGCGGATTCACCCTGGCAGGGGCAAGCACTTACCGGCAGACGGTCGCCACACTTTCCGCACTGGCGCTTCGCCAGCGCTTCCAGCTGCTGCGCCAGCTCAGCCGCGTCCTTGCGGATAAGCATGGTGATATACTCGTTTAGCTCATACGGCTCGCGGCCGGGGCGCCGGGCGGCGCAGTTCTGCGCCAGCATTTCCACTTCCTGACTATCCAGCTTCAGCTCCAGCTTTTTACCGCCGGCAACGCGCTGGCGGGCACGCTGCGCGGCTTTACGTTCGGCGGGGGATTTTGGCATCAGCTTTTGCCTCCGGCGCGGCGAATCCTTGCTTTAGCGTTGCGCTCTACCTGAATAAGCTTCTGAATATTGGCCCTTCGATAGCGCTCTTCATCACGTAGAGCCTGCACATCATTTGCCAGATTGGTTTCTTTGCGTGCAATCTTCATCAGCAGGTCGAACGCATCAATGACGGCGCCGCATTTCTTGCATTTAACAGAGCGATCATGCTCGTTGACGGTGAAGCCTGGATGCAGGCAGAACTGACCATCTTTTTCGAGCGCAAAATTAATGCGCTCTTTTGGGTTCGTATCGTCCGCGATCGGAAAGGCGACGACGTTGTTCAACTCCTTTTCCGTATCTGTGTACATCACTCCACCTCCGGCGCTGCTGCCAGCATGGCCCTAAAAACCTGATAAGGCGCATCAGATGAGATTTTGCTGTATTCATGAACTGAACCGTCTTCACAGCTATCGAAACCGCAGTCTACGCACTCCTCAAACTGGTCTTGCCCTGCTGACACCATCTCCTTTGTCGGCTCGACCGGCACGAGTTTCCATCCGGCCGGTATTGCTGTCGCGGTAACGGGCTGAGCCAAGTAGAGGGGGGCTGGTCGATAAATTAGATTTTCTTTCACTAAATGCTTCGGCTTAAGCCATGAACCAAAAGTCGCATTGTCTTTGCGCTGCATTCCGTACCCGACAGGCTTTGCCTCCAGTGACACCAGGGCAATTTCGGTGGTGGCCAACTCTTTTTGCAACTCCTCCCTGACACTTTTAAGTGCGTGCTGCTTTACGGCAAATTTGAGGCCTGCCAACTTCTCTTTGTTGAAGGCGATCAGCTCATTACGCTGCTCTTCCGTATATGCCTGCATCATTCCCCCTCCACGCGCTTAAACTCGATCACCCACACCCACGGGTTAGCCTGCCAGCTTTCCTCTCCGTAGATAGAGCGCCACAGCTTGCTATAAGCGCTGATGGGGTAACGCTCCCACTCATGCCATGGCCAGCCAAAATCATCAGTACCGGGGTAGCCATCACGGTCAGGAATGCCGTACTTATAGGCTCGCCCGTCTTTGCTTATTTCTGCCAAACCTTCAGCGATAGCGTCATGCTCATTGATACTATTCAACCGCTCGACCCGCACGCCGGTAATCTCCAGCGTTATGCGGGAAGCCCAGCGCGGCAAGTGGATGGATGGGCGCCAGTTAAAACCGCGCACATCACGATCTGAGTTTGCCAGGCGGTCAGATGCAGCGTATCGAACGACCTGGGCATAGCCATCGC
Source organism: Pantoea agglomerans (assembly GCF_020149765.1). Lineage (NCBI taxonomy): Bacteria > Pseudomonadati > Pseudomonadota > Gammaproteobacteria > Enterobacterales > Erwiniaceae > Pantoea > Pantoea agglomerans. The sequence goes on along the minus strand of NZ_CP083809.1, from coordinate 2,107,431 downwards.
AAGGTTTAACTGGTTCATAACTGCCAGGCTCAAGCGTGGCGAACGTCTCACGCACCCACAGGCGATCGCCCGGCAAACCGAATGGACACCATTCACGGTAGTAGCTTTGGCTGTTAGCGTGCTGGTGGCCTGATTCAAGCGGGTAGCACTCTCCAGCGTGCGCAGCTGCTTCTATCATCTTCAGCTGGTGCGGCGTAAGTATCCGGCGCGTCTGCGTCTTGCTGCCGTTCAGTACGGCGCGCACCATGTCCGCATTGAAAATCATCCCGCGCTCACGCATCTACCCACCCCTCAACTTTCGCGCCACTCATTACATTCAGCCAGGCAGAAACTTTTGAATTGAGTTCGGCAATATTTTTCTCAGCCATAACTTTGAAATATTCGCGAGCCTCATCGGCTGTATCAAAAAGGCGATAACGCTCTTTGGGGTAATAGCTTGTATAACGAGTTCGACCAGCAATAATAAGCCAGCTTTTAGCCGTCTCCTTAACGACTTCCACGGCCTCAATAACAGCAATCGAATGATGCTCAGGCGATAAAGTAGCGCGTACCAGATATTTTACTGTCTTAGCCATCACTCACCATCCTTACCGTCATGGAGCTGGGCGCCTAACGCGTAACGGGCATCGATAGGGTCTTCGCCATCTTCCGTTTCGAGATAGTCACCATTAACGCTTTGAACCATTGCCTGACAGCAGGCATTACAGCAGCGATATGACATCAACTCACCATCGAACCTCCATTTCGCGCTGCGGTGGATTTCCCCCGGCTGAATTTCCCCATGACAAATGAAGCAGACGTATTTTTTGCGCCCAAGCACTATTTCATTGGAAAGTTCGGTATCACCTTGCTCTCCAAAATCACCTTGGAAGAGATCAAAATCCAAGGCATCCTGCAGTTCGTCTTTACTCATCATCATTCACCATCCTTACCGGCGCCGGCGCGAAGCATATCCATCTCAAGCTGCGAGATGAGGTTAATAACGTGAGATACGCCGGGCTGCTGGTGGTTGGTCATGGTCTGGACGTATTTCCGCGTCTGCACGACGGCTTCAGCCTGGAGCGCCTTAATCCACTCGTTAGCAGCTGGTGTCACCATTGCGGCATTCAGGTTGGCAACGAGGCTCATATGGTCGCCTGTGGCGTTCAGCGCGGCGATGGCATCCGGCATGATGCTGTTGATGCGTAGCACTTCACCTGCCATAACGCTGGCGCGCGCGTTCGCGACGTCGAGACGTGTAGCGAGCTCGCTTACCATCTTAGCCATATCCATCAGGCCGGTATCGGCTGAGAGGTTTTTGGCAAAGGAATGGCCAGCGGCAACAATTTCTTTATTTGATTTTGCGTTGAGCATGTTGGGCGCCTCAGTGGATGGTGATGTTGCGGTTTATTTCCTCAGCCATGCGCTGAGCTTTAATCGGGTTTTTAACCAGCTCACCATCCGGGGCGATCCATCCCTTTAAGATGCTGGAGTAGGGGAAGATGATGATCCCGACTCTGATGTCGTCGTTAGGCGTCTGCATTCTGGCGCTCCCGTTTTGCCTGGTCGAACTCGCTGCCCAGTATTTCAATAGCGCCTGCAGTTGCTTTCGGCGTTGCTGAGGTTTCAACGTAGATAGCATCACCATGGCGGAAGTAGGTAATGCCGGTAAAAAGTAAGGTGCCCCAGTCGAGGCCGATCAGCGGATAGAAAGCACCTTTATCAACGTCAATTTTTGGACGCTGCTCATTCCACAGCACTTGCAAAGCCTTATGCTCTTCCGCCATTCCAGCTGGTGCCTTATGTTTAGGCCAGCATGCAAACCCTGTGCGGCTCGTTGCTTTTGTCCAAAGCTCAGCAGAAACGTAGATGCCACCTGAGAATTTGACGCCATAAAAACCTTCACGGACGCCATCAGAATTGAACACAGGTTTTGCATCAAATAAGGCGGCAAACGAAGTTCCAGCGGCGCGCAGCTTAATCGCATCGCTCTGTAGTTTTTCCCAACCAGCCAGGGCTTCCGCGCTGGTGAATTTAAAAAAGCTCATGAAACTTTCTCCACACGATTTTTGATTGCATGAATCCCTTGCCAGTGACGGCAATAAAAAGCTGAGGGATTCGCTTAAAGGGCTGGTGGGTTACTGCAATAACCCACAGCCTGATTTCTCCACACCGAAACATCGAAGGGTATTGTGGCGCCGGGTGCCTCCCGGTGCTCTGGCCGAGCTGGCGAACTCCAGAGCGGTGACCTTTAAACTCTGAGCATCGCACGATAATCACGATGCCAGCTCTCCGCGTGCGCTAGCCGCATTCACCACAATGAGGAGGGCATTCACTCCACGTCTCTAAGCGTTCGAAAACACCCGCTTTGCAAATGCCCTTTTCATTGTGAAAAAAAGAGCGGTTAGATCAGATTGCGAACTGAAGAAACCGCCAAAAAACACAGCGTCATCCATCAAAAAACCGGCTTCGCTGCCGGGCTATCGACACAGCACTCCAACAACACGATTCCCATATCCCCATCGCAAACCAGCTCGGCATCCGGGAACAGGTACAGAAAAGTGATCAGGTCCCAAAACTTGGTGTTGCTCATGTTCTTGACCATTCTCATCTCAATATCCGTAAGTAACTGCTGATGAGGAAAACAATAATGCGGATATGCATATAACGCAAGTGTTAAAATGCGTTATTTGCAAACAATAAATGTTAAAGACGCAAAAAAGCCCGGCAGAACCGGGCTTATGTGACTTGTGAGGAGGGGTTAGCCGTGTCGTTTGAAGGATTGCGACTGGCTGATCATGACCTTGCCGAAAATATAAAAGCGGTGTTCATTCGATTCATCAATGAACCAGTCGCGATATCGGGTATTGTCAGAAATGACGACGATTTTATCGGGAACCATCTGCAAGCGCTTTATGTGTATTTTTCCATCGAAATCAAACACATAAATACCATCACCATCAAATTGATTTACTGAAACATCTACAAAAACAAGGTCTCCTGGCTCGATAGTGCCCGACATACTGTCACCGCGGACATTAACCATCTTGACCGTTGTCGCAGGCTTACCGCCGAAGAAGTTCTTGGCGTGCTCAGTGTTGTACTCAATAGAGCGAATGACATCGATAATGTCACTACCAACAAAGGCTCCTGGGCCAGCACTTACATTTACATCAAGCAAATCCACACGATACACATCCCCCCCTTGTATAACCTTAACCATATCCTTACTGTTATTATATACAGTATTTTTTGGATCGGAGGGAATAAATAATTCACCGAGGCTCACATTTAGCGCATTCGCTATTTTATTAAGCGATTGCTCGGTAAAGGATTTTTGCTTTCCTGTCTCAAGGCGTGAAATGTTCGCCTGGTCGACGCCTACAGCATCAGCCAGATCGTTCATTGTCAGCCCGCGCGCAAGCCGCAGTTCTCTGATTCGATTTCCTATGTTCATGTGCCTATTTAATGGCTAGTTTGCATGAAACGCAAATTAACTTGCGCAATCTGCTAGCATGAAATAATATGCGAATTACGCAACTAAGGGGGTAAAAAATGTCTTCACCGCTACGAAACTTGCGCAAGTCGCAAGGCAGAACACTAAGTGAAGTAGCCGGCGCCATCCATCTGGATGTAGGCAACCTAAGCCGGATTGAACGCGGTCTGCAGGTGGCATCACTGGATGTAGCAGAGCGCCTGGCTTTGTTCTTTAAAGGCGAAATCAGCGAGCTGGAAATTCTTTATCCCCAGCGCTACCTGACCAGCACCGAGACTTTAACAGCTACGCCATCCGTAGCGAAACCACAGTAGAGAGGGCTTAGCCGTGGGTAAACCTGACTGGCAAATAGAAAAGCAACCAGCCTGGCTTGTTGCTGCGATCCGAAAAACCATCACCAGCATGCCTGGTGGTTATGCGGAAGCAGCTGAGTGGCTGGGCATTACAGAGAACGCGCTCTTTAACCGACTGCGTCTTGAGGGTGACCAGATATTCCCCATGGGTTGGGCGATGGTTCTTCAACAGGCCAGCGGCACTAAATACATAGCTGACGCAGTGTCCCGTCAGTCGAACAGCGTTAACGTCCCAATGGTGGAGATCGAGGATGTTGATAACGCAGACATCAACGAGCGCCTGATGGAGTCAGTTGAGTGGATCGGTAAGCATTCAGCCTATCTGCGTAAAGCCACAGAGGACGGCGTGATTGATGCAGCTGAAAGGGAGCAGATTGAGGAGAACAGCTATCAGGTAATGGCTAAGTGGCAGGAGCATCTAACGTTGCTGTATCGCGTTTTTTGCCCGCCAGATAAGGCGAACGCCCCAGGTTGCAGCCCGGAGCGTTCAGTTGCGACCAAATCACTTGGTGTGGAGAAATAATCGCATGGTCAATTTAAACAGATTCCATCCTGTTCCGCAATTTAGGTGCCTGCCGTCGGCTGGTGGCCGTTTCAATCAGGAGCCGCTGCGGTATGTGCTTAATGTACCTGGATGCAGCGAAGAGGTGAACCACAGCTTTGTAGAGTGGGCTGTGGGTGAGTCACACCGTCAAATGGGGTTAATGGAATGCGCGAGCTCAACCGAATGTTCAAAGACAAACGCGGCGTCATTGTCCGTGTCGTTCGGTGGGAGCCTGAAACAAACCGCGTTATCTACCGGCGCGACAATTACGAACATGGTGAGTGCTTCAGCCCACTTGACCAGTTTCAGCGTTATTTCAGGGAAGTAAGGGCAGATCATGAGTTTACTTCTGAAAGTGAAGCCCCTAGTCATCAGCCCAGTGCTGGCATGCCGGATCGGCCTGAATGAAGCTATCGTGCTTCAGCAAATCTGTTACTGGCTGGAAGACACTAACTCTGGCGTAGAGCATGACGGTCGGCGATGGGTTTATAACACTATTGACGAATGGAATGAGCAATTCCCGTTTTGGTCTTCTGACACGGTTAAGCGCGCCCTGACTTCGCTTAAAAAGAGCGGTCTCATCTATGTTGAGCAATTGAAAAAGTCTCAGCACGACCGTACTAATTTTTACGCAATCAACCACAAAAACCCACTGCTCACCGATGAGGGCAATTTGCACTCATCGAAGGGTGCAAATTGCACTCGTCGAAAAGGGCAGGTTGCGCCAGTCGAAAAGGGCAATTTAATCTCATCCATGGGGGCAACCTGCCCTCGTCTTACAGAGAATACAACAGAGAATACTACAGAGATTACAACAGAGACTGTTCGTCAGGCTTCGCCTGCCCAGCAGCATCTGGATTACCAGTCCATTCTGGACGCTTATCACCAGATCATCCCAGAGATGCCGCGTGTGGCTGAATTCACAGGCAGCCGCCGTGAAAAGCTGCGCACTTTCTGGCGTAAGTTCGACTTCACCCAGGAGCGCTGGGTGGCGTATCTCCGCTACATCGCGAAGAACTGCCGGTGGATGTGCGAGAACCGGGCGGATAACACTTCAGGGCGCACATGGCGCAAAAAGAACTTCGACTACCTGATCACCGAGCGCTGCTACTTATCGGTCAAAGAAGAGCGTGCGAACGACCTCCCTAAAGCTGGTGGACAGCGTGACATCACTGTCGTGCCATCCGCTGATTACGCAATCCCGCATGGCTTCCGTGGCGAATAACAGGAGACGCAACTATGAATACTGAGCAAATGATTCTGGCACATATCCTGGCTAAGCCGGGGATGCTGACAAGCGAGCTGGCAATTGCCATCCAGATGAACCGCACTGAGGTCAGCAAGCTGGTGGGAAACCTTACAGCTGTTGGTGAGCTTTACCGCGATGATAAGTGCCGCTACTTCGTAACCGAGCCAGCGACGGAGGAAGATCACAGGTTCGCTGCGCTTTGTGACAAAGCCTATGACCTGGAGGATCGCCAGTTATGGCGCCGGGCATCTGCAATGTGGCTAAAAGCCATGGACGCAACTCGTAAAGAAGGGCTGAGGCAAAAAGCAGTTCTTCGCAGAGCGCGCTGCTTGAACATGGCTTCGGTTCGCTGCACGAACTATGGCGGCCTGAACAGCGGAGCGTTGAGTAGCGAAAGCGGCTGGAGTGAATCGTACCGATGATGACTTCACTGCAGCGCCATTACGAGCGCAACGTAATTTTTTACCAAAGCATTCGCACTGCGGCCCTGATGATAGCCGCGCTGATCGTTACCCTGTCCTGGGAGCTGGCATCCAAATGACTAACTTAGCAAGAATTTACGACAACAAAGCAAAGACTGAAACCAACATTACCACCCGAAAAACTTACCTGCTGGGCGTCGATGAGCTATACGTCGAAAGTGGTTACAACATACGTGAGATTGACCAGACCCACGTCGAAGAATTCCGCGATGCCTTTATCGCCGGTGAGCATGTGCCTCCGTTGGCTGTGCAGGTCACTGAACAGGGCATCAAGATCATCGACGGTCATCACCGTTACCATGGCGCGCTGCTGGCGAAAGAAGCTGGTTATGACATCCGCTTGGAGTGCAAAGATTTCGTAGGGTCCGAAGCCGATCGCATCGCCTTCATGGTCACGAGTAGCCAGGGGCGCGCGCTGGAACCGCTGGAGCGCGCAGCAGCCTATCAGCGCATGAGCAATCAAGGCATGGAACCGGCTGAGATAGCGAAGAAGGTGAAGCGCTCTATTGCTGACGTGGAGCATCACCTGCAGCTGCTTACTTCCGGAGATGAACTGATCGCCATGGTAAAAAACAAAGAGCTTGCTGCAACTACAGCCGTTGCCCTGGTGCGCGAGCATGGTGTGAAAGCCGGAAGTGTCGCAAAAACGCAGCTGGAGAAGGCGAAGGCGACTGGCAAGAAGAAGCTGACAAAATCCGATGCGATGCCTCAGTTCAGCGCTGCGCGCGCTCGTCGCCTGGTAGAACTGCTGTGTGATGCTCAGAAAGGCGAAGCCGAGGAGGGGAAAGGCGCTTTGCTTATCGACCTGAGCCGCATTGAAGAAGTTATGGCCATCATTTCCGAATACCGCTCAGGCATTCCCGCTGGCGCGTCGCCGTCTGCCGTAAACGCTGATAGCCAGTATGACGAAAACATGCCACTAACCCGCGCTGGCATTCTGGAGCAAAGCGGCGTTGAAGTCTGGGCCTGCGCCGCTGCGATGTTTGGCGACAAAGACATTTATCCATTCAATGAATCCCGTTTCGCGCATACCTGGGCGGCAGACTCATTTGAAAATCCAGCGGTCGTGGTAGTGCCGGCAGAGATTCTAGCCAAAGCACAGCGCCTGAAGCAGAAAAAGCTGGAGAACGCGGAGCTGAAAGCGTGGGTAGAAGCTCAGTATCCCGATCTGGAAGATGCGCAGGTAATGGAGAAGTTCAATCGCTTCAGTTCAGTAGCCATCGAGGCGCGGCTGAATACCGAAATGAGCATGGCAGAGTTTATCGGGCTGGTGGAGCGTGCTGATAAATCATCGTGGGAAAATATCCGTATGCTGCGCGCCGCCGTCACCGAACTGGCAGGGCAGATGACGATATCGGACATAGGGGGTAATGCATGAAAATGATTTTGCCATCTCCGATTAGCATAAACGGTCGCTCACCTTGCCTTTCTTAGATAAGAATAATCAGCACGTGTTAATGTATTTTTCATAAAATATAGTTTTGCTATGAAGGTCCGCTTGAAATTAAAGCGGACTGTAATTTGTATTTATTTTGCTTGCCAATAGTAAGCCAATTGTAGAAGTAAAAGGATAACTAACTTATATAAAGACTCCGGGGCGCTGTGTTGAGATGCATTCAGAGACTTTTTCAATGATTTCAAGGCAGTGTTTAATGAAATTATCATCAACCCTTACCAGACCCATAACACCAGATACATCACCTTCTTCAGTTGCGGGAGTCTCAGGTGTTTCTACAACAAAATCAATCGTGCTAATTTTCTCAAGAAGTTTAGCGTAACTTGCTCCATCACCATGTTTTAAGGCGTTTATTGCAAGGTAGCAATTGTGAAAATCTTCTTTTAAAGTGAGGTTGTTTGCTTCTTCAAGTATTAACTCAGTCTCTTTAAAGCCGTTTTTACAATTGAGCGCTAATTGTAGATGTGCTTCAAAGATTGAAAACATGCCTACTGCATGAATCATCCTTTGTAAGTTTAATGATTGAAGGTTTTTTACTGGGGTTGTTGCGCCAGTCTCTGATAATTCAATCACCGTTTTATCGTAAGCTTCATTTATTGTGCTTAAAGAAAAATAAGTGCATCTATATACCAATTCGGAAAATCGGTGCATATGTTAACTCCATTACTAATGGTGAATATAAAAATGCCCATATACTGATGGTTAGTATAAAGGATACTAAAATCAATATCTGTAGCTGGTTAAGTGTCATAATGGCTTATGCTGAAAACTGCATTTCCGTCCTGCAGGAATTACTCTGGCTCTATAATAAGCAAAGATATTTTAGCTGCGATTCTAAGGTATCGCTCAGCTTCATTTTTTGTGAGTTCAAAATCGTTTAAATGCAAAGCCTTATTTCTAAGCGCTTTCATTTTCCCTAATAAATCAGCTGTGGACTCGTCAATTCTTCCCTCTTTCACTAACCATTCAATAAATAACGCAGAGTTAATCCGAGGGACGGCTGCTCCTTGAACAAATCCGGCCTTACCAGCTGCTTCCTCAATTAGTGACCATGACTCGACAATCGCAGCTCTAGGGGAAATATCGGCGATTCTCTCCAGTTGAAACAATCTTTCGATGAAATCACTATCTTCTCCCGAAGAGTATTTAGAAACTTCATTAAGATGAGACTCAGTTGCCATGACTTCAGCATCAATTAAACCCAAATTAAATTCAGCTTCAGCACTTCCAATTTTTACTTTGGATATTCTTAAGATTAGCTCCTTCACGTCATTGCCATATTTGTTAACAAACCATACAAATGCTAGTGGCCAAGCCAAAGCAGAGACTAATTCTGTAATAGTAGACATCTATTTTTAAGCTCTAAGTTTTCATAATGCTTATATTACATTGTCTTAATATAAAAAAATATGGGCAAATTGTTTATGTATAGGTATCCTTTGCTAAGTCATTGATTGGTCAACGCAATGAATTTCTGCTTTTAACATAAGGGGACCATTAAAGCTATTAAAAGATGATTTTATACATCTAGGTCGTGAATTTTAGTTTTGAATTGTTATGATAGTTAGGTCGTTCAGCGTTTGCAGACGCTGCCGGAAAAGGTTGGTTCCGTTCATTTGCAGATGAGGGGGCGGGACCGGATTAAAAATGGTGTGGAGAGCAGACATGTCAAACCAGGTAACTGGCGGCTTAACGCCAGCCAGCCAAGCCGTAATCATTCCATCAAGCGCGCCTCTAAGCGTGCCATTAGTCACACATCGATATCCTCAGGCAAATTTCTCTGAGCGCCTGGCCCCCGGATTTACCTCGTGAGGGCGCTTCTAACACCGGAAGTGGCGCCGCGCACGGGGATAGTCTTGTTCAAGCCTGGCTCAGAACTGATGAGCCTGTTTCGTGGCCGCGTACTCATCAGCACGCCGACTGGCGATATGGCTGACCTGCCGTCAGGGAAAATCAACGATGGCAATCAGCCCTTACTGGATGAGCCGCTGCTGAATTCCTTCTTCCGTCATGAGCGTGTTATTGCCGCTGCTGGTGGCTTTCCCGATCTTACTGTCTGGGTAGGCATGATTAACGCATGCCAGTGCGATGACGGCGACGGCTTCCACTTCCACGAAATGACCACGCTTGAAACAGAAGATGGCGTGCTGTCGCTCTGCTACCACCATGACAACAAGCTGCGCAATAACGGCGTATCTGGTGAGATGGAAGAGGTTGCCGCGGCGAACGTCGCAGCGTGGATCATTCACAGCGCGTGTCTCGATATGGGCCTGCATGCTAACCATACGCTGACCTTGCCCGAACTGTGCTGGTGGGCATCCATCAAGGACGTAATCGACCTTGTCCCCGAAGCGCCGGCGCGCCGTGTTCTGAAGATGAAGGCAGAGCAGGTGGCTACCGGCACGCTGAAGGAATCACTGATTACGCCAGAGCGTCCGGGCCGGGAAGTTTTGCAGGAGGCCGGGGAAGTCGTGAAGAAGGTTATCAGCCTGGCGGCAGACCCGGAGTCGCCGGAATCATTTATGCTTCGTCCAAAGCGTAAGCGCTGGGAAAGCGAGAAGTATACGCGCTGGGTAAAGGCGCAAAAGTGTGCCTGCTGCGGTAAGCAGGCAGACGATCCGCACCACATCATCGGGCACGGTCAGGGAGGAATGGGGACGAAGGCGCATGACCTATTTGTGATACCGCTTTGCAGAGCGCATCACGATGAGCTGCACCGGGACATGAGGGAGTTTGAAAGCAAATATGGCAGCCAGATTGAGCTGCTTTTCAGGTTCCTCGATCACGCGATTGCAGTCGGCGTTATCGGGGCAGATAAAAAATAAAGGGTGTGGAGAAGGATTAGCATGAAAATTGAATCGGCGTTAAAGCATTTCAGCCCAAAGACTATGAACATCAGCGATACCTCACGCGCAACGGCATCTGAAGCGCTGACGGGTACTGACGTGATGGGCGCCTTTGGCATGTGCCAGTCAAAATCTCCGTTAGGGGTGGCGGCCGTCCTGGCTAAAGCAGGGCTGGGCGAAGAGGATAAAACGCGCGCAGTTAATTATTTACTGGCTTATGCGCGCACCTCGGTTCCCCGTCTGCTAATCAAAGGTGCAGGCGCCAAGTTGCTGCCTTGCCTGACCGTTATGTGCAAACTCGCTTTTGAAGAATACACACGCTCGGCTGCGTCTAAACATGACTGTCCTGATTGCGAGGGGCGAGGCATTACCAACAGCATCGCCAATGTGATGGTTCATCCTGGCTGTGGCGAAAAGACCCCGCCTAAATATCGCCTCGATACAACAGAGCATCGGTGCGTGACATGTCACGGGAAAGGATTCATCAGCGCTCGCTGCCGTTGTAACGGAACTGGACGCGTTCGCGACCTTGAACAGTCAAAGCTCAGAGGTTGCCCGGTTGAAAAAGAATGCGATCGCTGCAGCGGTAAAGGGTACAGGCGTAAACCATCCAGTAAGGCCTATAAAGTTGTGAGTATGATTGTCCCGGATTTGCATGTCAGGACGTGGGAGCGCAACTGGAAACCTTTCTTCGACGCGCTGGTTTCAAAGCTGGAAATGGAAGAGAGCCACGCGGACGCAGCCTTTAAATCGGTGACACGCCAGTAAACCGTGAAATAATTATCCATATGGCTGAATAAAAGAGTTGATTTTGTCGTAAAATGGATTAATATCGATCCCATAGTGGGCTTTCTGTACACGACGCTCACTACCATCATCAGTAAGCCCCGCCGCCCGGTGGGGTTTTTTATTTCCACACAATACCAAAGGCGCTGAGCGCAGGCGGCTTATCCGCACTGTCCGGGACTGCAAACCTGTAGTGCCTTTCATATTGTGATAAATACCAAAATTTACCCTGTTGCCGACGGGCAAGGCTGTTACCGCGTTTTGCGTCAGGGTATTCAAATCTTAGGGCTCGCTTCGGCGAGCCTTTTTCGTTTTTGCGCCCGGCCAATCAACTCAAGCTGAACCTTAACCGATGTGGCTGAGGCGCATTTCTCTTTGACTACGAACGGCACCGACCTATTGGGAGGTGAGGATGAAACGCATGCCAGAAAAAGACCCAGGCTTCTGGGCAAGCCTTCTTGCCTGGCTGTACGCCCACAAAAACGAATCCGGCTATGCAGGCCTGGCGGGAGTGATGGCTATTCTGCGCGCGTCGTGGATTGGCAAAGACACATGGCCCCGTCGTCTGCTCGATGCCGCGATGTGCAGCGTCTTTGCTTTCTTCCTTCAGCCGACGCTGCAGGTAATCGGATCGGTCTTTAACTGGAACTTCAGCGACGACACCACGCGTGTGGTTGCGGTGTTTCTAGGTTTTCTCGGCGTGGACTGGCTTTCATCAAAGCTGCGCAGGCTGATAGACAAGCGCTTAGGGGATACCAATGCTGACACCCAGTGATTTCCAGCGTGCTACTGGCGTATCTAATGCTGTTCGTGATGCATGGTTCCCGCATTTAGCGGCGAGCATGGCGGCGTTCGGCATCACAACGCCAATGAGGCAGGCTCATTTCCTCGCGCAGACTGGCCATGAGTCCGCAGGCTTCACAAAAGTAGAAGAGGGGCTGAACTACAGCGAGACAGCGCTGCTGGCAACTTTCAAGCGGCGGATAACCCCCCAGCAGGCTAAAGCCTATAGCCGTAATGAGGCGCACCCGGCAAACCAAAAGATGATCGCCAACATCGTTTACGCCAACCGTAACGGCAATGGCGATGTGAGTTCTGGTGACGGCTACCGCTATCGAGGGCGTGGATTAATCCAGATTACCGGTAAAGCCAATTACGCGGCGCTGGTGAAGCAGTTAGGCGTAGATATCGTTGCGTACCCTGACCGGCTGGCAGGGAATATGCTCGCGGCAATGTCGGCTGGCGCCTGGTGGAAGAATAACGGTCTGAATGAACTGGCTGACTCTGATGATGTTACCCGCATCACCAGAATCATCAACGGTGGCATTAACGGTCTGGACGACAGGAAATCCCGCTTAACTAAAGCTAAGGGGATTCTATGCTCAACGTAATCAGCTTCATCCGAAATTATTCTCATCTCATCATCATCGGCCTTATCTGCGTTTGTCTGTGGGGTCTCAATGCCCGCAATTCGCAGCTGAGCGCCACTAATGACCGGTTGGAAAAGCTTTCGAACAGCAAAGACGAACAGATTAACGATCTGCGCTCGAAGAATGACGATCTGGCCGGTAGCGTGAACGACCTGGTGAAAGCGGTAAATCAGCAAAACTCCGTGATGAGCCAAGTAGCTGAACAGCGCGCCGTGACAGCGCAGCAGAACCGGAAGCTTCAGAATGAAATTAAGCGTTACCTCGCGGCAGACAAATGCGCTGTTGCTCCTGTCCCTGCTGATGCTGTTGACCGGCTGCGGGATGCAGCAAAAACCGCTGGTGGAGTACCGGACAATCAAAGCGCCACGGTTAAGCCTTCCGACAGAACTCATAAGCCTGATTAAAGCGCCAGTGCCTGCCGAGCGCATGTCTTTCGGTGATAGTGTAATCCTCAACGCAGAGCTTTACAGCATCGTGGGGCAATGCAACCTTGACAGAGCGGCCATCAGAGCTATCGATAGTAGTAGGTAAAAAAAATAGCTACTAATTTCTTGTCTTAAGACATAGGAATTTTGATAAAGTCATAGAGAAATTTTGTAAATGATTGTAGCTTAGTGCTCACTGGAAAAATTTTTGGCGTGATGCTTATGGAACAGTGTGGCAACTATCTAATTGAACCTGTTGGGGTGATTGGCAGAGGAGGGTTTGGTTGCGTCGAAAAGATCAACCTTTACAACATGTATCAGGGGTTTTGCGGTTCTTTTGCAAGAAAAATTTTCTCCCCAGTCGATGAATCTTGTAGAGAAGAGTTTCTAAGAAGGTTTAAAAGAGAAGTAAATTATCAAGCTTTATGCTCTAACTCTTATATAGTCCCTGTTGTTTTACACAGTTTACAGGGAGATAGGCCCTATTTTGTTATGAGCCTTGCAGATAGCGATCTAACTCATGATTTGAGGGCAGGCTGGATGAGCCCTCTTCAGAAGTTGGAAGCAGTACGCATGGTTCTGACAGGGATACATTATCTTCATTGCTTAAAATATTACCATAGGGACATAAAGCCGTCGAACGTGCTCAGGTTTAGTGATGGCACTTACAAAGTATCTGATTTTGGTTTAGTGAAAAACGCTGACGCTGGTGCAGAATCAGAATTACTTACCAAAGTGGCTAGAGGTATGGGTACAGAGAAGTACGCTGCGCCCGAAGTATATGCAGGTGTCTATTCAGAAAGGACCGACATCTATGCTCTAGGCGTTTTGATTGAGGATATGAATATGTCGGACATTCCGGGTGTGCAGGAGCTTATAAATAAAAGCACCATGAGACGTCCAGCAGACAGGTATCAGATTGTTGAGCAGATGATCATGCATATTAACAAGATAATCGAAGGGGTGAGCAAATGATCAAGCTTATCTCTGCTGGAGCTTTTTCTAAGCCCAAAGACAAAAGCAGGGCAAACCAAGACTCAATTTTACCACCCTTAGCAATTGAAAATGGTATATTATTCGCTATTGCTGATGGTGTTGGGTCCTATGAAGGCTCTGGTCTTGCATCATCATTAGCCATTAAGAAATTGAAAGAGTTGATCGAAAGTAATTTTTTAATTGAAACTCATGCTGTCTTCAAAAGTATTAAAGAAACGATCAACGACATATCACTAAACCAATTGAGCCTTGAGCAGTCTGCTACTACGTTAACTTATTGCCATGTATTTGACGAAAAAATTATGGTTGGACATGTCGGAGATTGTCGGCTTTATATAAAAAGCGGCAGTAAATATTTACAAATTACCAAGGATCATACTCAGCATCAAAAATTGTTAGATGAAAAGCTCTTTACCAAAGCAGAGCTTAAAAAGATGTCTGGTAAAAACACTCTTACTTCGGCTATTTCAAAGGGAGTTCCCCTTGATGTACAAGAAGTTAGTCTATCGTTGGTTGATTATGCAGATGAAAATGGCTTGGTTAATTTAGTTGTGATGTCAGATGGAGCTCACCACTATTGGCATCAACGACCAACATTCTCTGAAAAAACAATGATAAACCCTCTATCTTTCTGCAGTAGTTTGTTAAAGAGGATTGAAAGAGGCGGTCCTGTAGATGACTATTCATTGATAGCAATACAAATTAAAATCTAGTACTTAACCGCCTCCGGGCGGTTTTTTATTGGAGTAAATATGTCATATCAAACCGAACAGCAGCGCCAGCGCGAGGAAGAGGATCGCCGCCGCCGTCACCAAAGCAATACCGGTTCAAGCAGTGATCTGATGAACACTCTTAACCCCATTAGCCCGATTTACGTTGGTAACGACTACAGCAGCTCAAGCAGCTCTGATTCATGCAGTGGCGGCTACGACTCTGGCAGTTCGTCAGATAGCGGTGGTAGCTGCGGCTCAGACTGATTGTTATTACAAAGCTCATCTGCTGGTGGGCTTGATAATGGTTAATTTTTCTTCACTAAGAATTATCTTAGCGGTAATCTATAGCCTCCATTAATGAACAGGAGGTTGTGATGCTAGAGAACTATTTTTTCAGCAAAAGTGGCTTTGAAACTGATGAAAGTCAAAAGCGTGAAAGGGCGGTGTCAGCAGCATTAGAAATCGCCAGAGCATCAGCCGCAGCCACGACGCAAAGGGCAAGAGGCGATAAAGTTGAAGATGATCTGAAGTTTGCTGCGCAAGGAATAGCAGCATTAGCCGATGCAATACAAAATGCGCTAAAACCTAAAAAAGTTTGAAATTAACCGCCTCCGGGCGGTTTTTTATTGGAGTTGGTATGCCATCAGCAATTCCTCGCGCATGCCGAAAGCTTGGCTGCGGTAAGACAACAACAGACCGTTCTGGCTACTGTGATGATCATCGCAATGAAGGATGGCAGCAGCACCAACGCGGGCAGAGCCGGCACCAGCGCGGCTACGGTAGTAAGTGGGATGTTATTCGCATGCGCATCCTGAAGCGTGATCGTCACATCTGCCAGGAATGCCTGCGCAACGGGAAGCCGGTCCCTGCCTCTACGGTTGACCACGTCACACCAAAAGCACACAGCGGCACCGATGTAGACAGTAACCTTCAGGCGCTGTGCTGGCCGTGCCATAAGCGCAAGACAGCAACGGAGAGAAACCGATGAGCCATTCACACTGTACTTATTGCGGATCGCAAAAGCATACCTTGGCGAACTGCCCAAATACTTGGGGTGGTTCAGCTCGACGAGCTAACTTGCGATGCGGTAATTGCGGGAAGCCTGGACACAACTCAAGTGCGTGTCCTCATAACGCGAGCAGTGGGCGGCGCCGCATGCTGAACGATGACTTTCACCTCGATTGATACCAACTTGAAACAATATCGTGTGCAAGCACAGCATCAATGGTAACGATTCTCAAATACATCAGAAGTTGAGACTAATTATCATTTGCAGGGGCGGGTTGAGAGTTCAGAGCTTTGGGCCTAAAGGACCGCCGCCTAACCTTTTTTCACACCGCCGCAGGTTAGAAAACTTTTTTTTGGGGTCCCCCAACCAGTAATTAATAGGAGTTTTCGATTATGCCAGGACCGCCGAAAACCCCGACTCATCTGGCTTTGGTGAAGGGGAACCCATCCAAACGGGCAGTAAATAAAAAAGAGCCAAAACCTCCTTCTGGGGTACCCCCAATTCCTAAGCATTTCGACAAGATGGGGAAGTACTGGTTTAAGCGAATCGGCGAAGAGCTTGATGCGGTCGGAGTAATGACAACTCTCGATGGCAAAGCGCTTGAGCTGTTGATCGAGGCTTACACCGAGTACCGCCAACACTGCGATACGCTAGAGCGGGAAGGCTATACCTATGCCGTTTACAGCGAGGAGGAGCCGGACGAAGGGAAAGAGCGGGAAATCAGGATGATTAAACCGCACCCGGCAGCAGTGATGAAGGCTGACGCATGGAAACGCATCAGAGCAATGCTCGCTGAATTCGGCATGACCCCGGCCAGCCGATCTAAGGTTGGTGCTAAAGGCCCGGCTGAGGCCGATCCTCTGGAAGAATTTCTTAAAAAGCGCAAATGATGAATGGCAACCGTTCAAGCTGGTATCCAGTACGCCGAGCGCGTGCTGTCTGGCGAGATTGTTGCTGGCGAACTGGTGCGCCTGGCGTGTCAGCGATTCCTCAATGATTTAGAGCATGGGCCGGAACGCGGTATCTACTTCAGTGAGGACCGCGCTCAGCACATTCTCGACTTTTATAATTTTGTTCCGCACGTCAAAGGTGCGCTGGCTGGTAAGCCGATAGAGCTGATGCCTTGGCACATCTTCATCCTGATAAATCTGTTTGGCTTCATTATCCCTCTGATTGATGAAGCAACGGGTGAGCCGGTGCTGGATGATGACGGTGATCCGGTTATGGTTCGCCGGTTTCGCACCGCTTATAACGAAGTGGCGCGTAAGAACGCTAAATCGACCGTCTCGTCTGGTATCGGTCTCTACATGACTGGTGCGGACGGTGAGGGCGGTGCAGAAGTTTACTCAGCCGCAACGACCCGCGATCAGGCGCGCATCGTCTTTGATGATGCCAAGAACATGATTAAGAAAGCGCCCCGCACGCTGGGGCGGCTTTTTGGTCACGTCAAACTGAACATTCACCAGGAGAGAACGGCATCGAAGTTTGAGCCGCTTTCCAGTGATGCCAATAACCTCGACGGCCTGAACATTCACTGCGGCATAGTCGATGAGCTGCATGCTCACCGCACCCGTGATGTGTGGGACGTCCTAGAAACAGCAACGGGCGCGCGTCTTCAATCGCTGCTTTTCGCCATCACCACGGCGGGCACGAATAAAGAAGGTATCTGCTTCGAGCAACGTGATTACGCCATTAAGGTTTTGCGCGGCGTGGTGGACGATGACACATATTTTGCTGTCATTTACACCCTGGACGAAGACGACGATCCCTTTGACGAAGCGAACTGGCCGAAAGCAAATCCCGGCCTCGGTGTCTGTAAGCGCTGGGATGACATGCGCCGCCTGGCGAAAAAGGCGAAAGAGCAGGTAGCCGCGCGTCCGAACTTCTTCACAAAGCACCTTAATATCTGGGTAACAGCTGAAAGCGCCTGGATGGACATGGATCGCTGGGCGAAGATGACGCCCACCGCCGAAGAGGCACAGCGCAAGGGCTGGCCACTTTGGGTTGGCGTGGACCTCGCGAACAAAATTGATATCTGTGCGGCTGTTAAAACATGGCGTGACCCGACAGGAGAAACGCACATGCAGCCTCGCTTCTGGCTCCCAGAAGGACGTATTGAGACGGCACCTAACCATATTGCTGAGCTGTACCGCAAATGGGCAGACGCCGGTTACCTTGAGCTTACTGATGGGGATGTTATCGACCATGGAGTGATCAAGGCGGAAATAGTTGAATGGGTTAAAGGGGAGAACATCAAGGAGATCGCTTTCGACCCATGGAGCGCATTGCAATTTAGCCTGGCGTTAGCCGAAGAGGGCCTGCCACTGGTGGAGGTACCGCAGACGGTTAAAAACCTGTCTGAGTCCATGAAGTCAGTTCAGGCAGAGATATACGGCAATAAATTCCATCACGACGGGAATCCCGTCATGACCTGGATGATGTCGAATATCACCGTCAAGCCTGACAAAAACGACAATATCTTTCCTAACAAATCCACGCCGGAAAACAAAATTGACGGACCGGTTGCATTGTTCACTGCCAAGAGCCGACTTCTGGTAAATGGCGGCGGCGATGCACAGGACCTGAGCGGCTTCTTTGAAAATCCGATAATGATAGGTTTCTGATGAAAAAGAATAAGCAGCCTGGCAAGGTCAAAAGCGCCTTGCTTAACTGGCTCGGTGTCCCTATCAGCCTGACGACCGGGACATTCTGGGAGGAATGGTTAGGCATGAGCAGCAGCGGAAAGGTGGTATCGGCTGATAAAGCGATCCACCTTTCTGCCGTCTGGGCCTGCGTCAGACTTCTGAGCGAGTCGGTTTCAACCCTGCCGCTTAAAATTTACGCGCGGCAGGCGGACGGGTCACGTAAGCCAGCAACGGATCATCCCGTCTATCAGGTGTTATGCCGGCGACCAAATCTGGAAATGACGCCTTCGAGATTCATGCTGATGCTGGTGGCGAGCATCTGCCTGCGTGGCAATGCCTTCATCGAAAAAAAGATGATAGGCAGCAAGCTCGTTTCGCTCGTTCCGCTGCTACCACAGAATATGGTAGTGAAGCGCCTAGAAAATGGCCGGCTCGAATACACCTATACCGAAAACGGACAGAAGCGAGTTATTCCTGAAAAGAACCTGATGCATATTCGCGGGTTTGGTCTTGATGGCGTCTGCGGAATGATGCCAATGAGGGAAGGCCGCGACGTTATCGGGGCGGCCATGGCCGTCGAAGAATCAGCAGCAAAAATATTTGAAAACGGTCTGCAAAGTTCCGGCTTTTTGTCCGCTGAACAGGCGCTGGACGCAGAGCAGCGCGAACGGCTGCGCGGCTACATGCAGGCGTTTACCGGTTCCAAAAATGCCGGAAAGATTATGGTCCTGGAAGGCGGACTGAAGTATCAGAACGTTACGATGAACCCTGAAGCGGCGCAGATGCTGGAATCGCGTGCGTTCAGCATTGAAGAAATTTGCCGCTGGTTCCGCGTGCCTGCTTTCATGGTAGGACATGCGGATAAGCAAAGCAGTTGGGCTTCCAGCGTTGAAGGAATGAACCTGCAGTTCCTGACTAACACGCTGCGCCCGCTGCTGGTGAATATTGAGCAAGAGATTTCCCGCTGCCTTCTGGACGGTGACGATGACTTGTTTGCTGAATTCTCTGTTGAAGGACTGTTGCGCGCAGACAGCGCCGGGCGATCTGCGTATTACACGACCGCGCTGCAAAATGGATGGATGTCTCGTAATGACGTCCGGCGTCTGGAGAATATGCCGCCGATTGAAGGTGGTGATCTCTACACCGTGCAGCTCAACCTGACGCCGCTGGAGGACCTGAAGCAAAACAGCAAGGCAGCGCAGGCGGCAAACCTTCTCAAAGTCCATAACTTCGTTTTTCCTGATATTCCGTTCGAACAATCCCCGCTGAAACAGGCGGCCTAGGAGCTATTCCCATGACACTGAAAAGCCTTCCGGCAGCGCCGGCGGGGCGGCCTTCTGCGCTCTCAAAACGGGACCTGCCGTCTGCCGCTATGGAACGCTGGAACGGCGGCATCAAAGCTGCCAAGTCCGATGACAACAGCATTTCTATTTTTGACGTAATCGGCGCGGATTACTGGGGAGAAGGCGTAACGGCCAGCCGCATCGCTGGTGCGCTGCGTTCGCTCAACGGGGCTGACGTGACGGTCAATGTCAACTCGCCGGGTGGCGATATGTTCGAAGGCCTGGCGATTTATAACCTGCTGCGCGAATACGAAGGAAAAGTAACGGTGAAGGTGCTGGGTCTTGCGGCTTCAGCGGCTTCCATCATTGCGATGGCCGGGGACGATATTCAGATCGGGCGCGGCGCGTTCCTGATGATCCACAACTGCTGGGTGTATGCGATGGGTAATCGCCATGACCTGGCGCAAATCGCGTCGGACATGGAGCCTTTCGACAAGGCTATGGGCGATATCTACTCGGTGCGAACCGGCCTCAGCAAAGAGGAGGTCGCCGCGATGATGGACGGAGAAACCTATATCGGCGGCAGTGATGCAGTTGATAAAGGTTTTGCCGATCGCCTGCTTTCCGCTGACGAAATTTCTGACGACGACGACAGCCCTGAGGCGGCGCTGCGCAAGCTCGATGCGCTGCTGGCTAAGACTGATACCCCGCGTTCTGAGCGGCGCAAACTGTTAAAAGCTTTATCCGGCAGCAAGCCAGGCGCTGCTGCCACTCCAGATGGTATGCCGGGCGCTACCGAAGAAATTAACCCTGACAATCTCAAACAACTTGAAGACGCCCTGGCGGCGTTCGGCTAATAAGGAAAGACCATGTCTGAAGTTAACGATTTACTGAAAAAAGTTTCGGCAAAGCTGGAAGAAGTTTCCGGCACTTTCAGCCAAAAGGCTGAAGATGCGCTGAAAGAGGCAAAAAGCTCTGGTCAGCTTTCTGCTCAGACCAAAGAGGCGGTAGACAAAATTGCTACTGAGTTCAATGCACTCACCGAAGCGAATAAGGCTCTGAAAGCTTCTCTGGGCGAGCTGGAACAGCACGTTGCTAATATGCCGCTCAACAACGCTAAAAAAGTTGTCGAAACGGTTGGTCAGGTAGTGATCAGCAATGAAGCTCTTAAAACCTTCGCTGCCAGTGTTGAAGGCGGCAAACGCGTCAGTGTTCCGGTCAACGCCGCACTACTTTCCGCCGATGTTGCTGATGGCGTGGTTGAACCACAGCGTCTGCCGGGCATCGACACAGCGCCTAAACAGCGGCTTTTTATTCTCGACCTGATCGCGCCAGGCCGTACCGCATCGCCGGCCATCTTCTGGGTGCAGCAGACCGGTTTCACCAATGCCGCGGCTGTAGTGCCTGAAGGCACGGCGAAGCCGTACAGCAATATTGAATTTGCTACCAAAATAACGCCGGTGACCACCATTGCGCACATGTTCAAAGCATCGAAGCAGATTCTGGATGACTTCGCGCAGTTGCAGTCAACGGTTGATGCCGAAATGCGCTATGGCCTGAAAAACGTCGAAGAGCAGGAAATCCTGTTTGGTGACGGCACCGGCGCGCATCTGCACGGCATCGTGCCGCAGGCAACCGCATACGCCGCCGCGTTCAGCGTTGAACAGCAGAACGGTATTGATGATCTGCGCCTGGCAATGCTGCAGGCGCAGCTGGCGCGCTTCCCGGCGTCCGGCCATGTTCTGCACTTCATCGACTGGGCGAAAATCGAGCTGACTAAAGACACGTTGGGCCGCTATATACTTGCGAACCCGTCAGCGCTGACCGGTCCGACGCTGTGGGGCCTGCCAGTTGTGGCCACCGAAGCAGCAGCGTTCCAGGGCAAGTTCCTGACGGGTGCTTTCAACGCAGCCGCGCAGTTGTTCGACCGTGAAGATGCCAACGTAGTGATCTCCACCGAGAACGCCGACGACTTCGAGAAAAACATGATTTCGATTCGTTGCGAAGAGCGTCTGGCTCTGGCCGTTAAGCGCCCCGAAGCGTTTATTTACGGCACCTTCACCGCACCGGCTCCTGCTGGCGCGTAATTCCTGACAGCGGCCTGCGGGCCGCTTTTCTTTTGAGGAAACGCCATGAAACTGCGATCAATCAAACCCATCTATCACAAGGGCGAAGTGCTGACCGAAGGCACAGAATTTGAAACGCTGGAACAGCACGGGCGCGAGTTGGTTGAAAGGGGTTACGCCGAAGACCCGTCTGTGAAAAAACCTGAAAGCGGCGCTGACAAAGAGCCAAAGGCCAAAGCAAAGGCAAAGTAAGGGGTTTTTATGCTGACCGTCGATCAGGTTAAGCATCACTGCAATATTGAGCAGGATTTTACAGAGGATGACGACTGGATCGAGGCACGCATCAAAGCGGCGGCGCGGTATGTGGAAAATTATACACGCCGTACGCTCTTTGAATCCGCCAACGACCCGCTTTATCTGGCAAATCCTGATCGCCTGCTGTATGGCGAAGATATAGAAACCGCCATGCTGATGCTTATAGCGCACTGGTACAACAACCGAGAAGCGGTGGCGACTGGCATCAGTGCGACCACGCTAGATTTTGCCGTTGAAGCTTTCCTTCAGCCCTACAGGATTTATGGCGTATGAGAGCAGGACCCATGCGTTACCGCGTGACGCTTCAAAAGCCCGCTTCCGGGCGCTTGCCGTCTGGTCAGCCGGCAACCGGCTGGACAGATGTGAAAAGCATACGCGCCGCCATATCTGATGTCTCAGGCCGCGAGTTGCTTAATTCTGGAGCTGAGTTAGCTGGCACCACGTCCCGTATCTGGTTGCGTCGCATTGCTGGCGTCACGATCACATCCGGGTGGCGACTTGTGCATAACCCACCAACGGGTGAAGGTGAGATTTACGACATTAAATCAGTAACGCGTGCCGAGAACGGCACCCGGCTTGAGCTGATGTGCGAAAAGGGGGTTAAGCAATGATTTCGACGAATCTGGATTTCTCCGGGCTAAACGATATTGCAAAAGACCTTGAGGCACTCAGCAAGGCGGAAAGCAACAAGGTTTTGCGAGACGCAACGCGTGCCGGGGCTGAGGTGCTGAAAGAGGAAGTTGTTGCCAAAGCGCCAGTAAAAACCGGAAAGCTGAAGCGAAACGTAGTTGTCATGACTCAGAAGGCACGCCGTCGCGGTGATATTTCTTCTGGCGTCCATATTCGTGGCGTTAATCCCGGAACAGGTAACAGCGATTCGTCGATGAAGGCTGGAAACCCGAAGAATGCTTTCTACTGGCGCTTTGTTGAAATGGGTACGTCAAAAATGCCCGCGCATCCCTTTGTCCGACCTGCGTTTGATGTCCGTCAGGAAGAGGCGACTCAGGCGGCGCTGGCGAGAATGAACCAAGCAATTGATGAGGTATTGTCAAAATGACAGAGGCCGACATCTATCCGCTGATTAGCAATATTGCAGGCGGAAACGTTTTTCCGTATGTCGCGCCATCTGGAACAGCGGCGCCCTGGATTGTTTTTCTGCTTCCCTCTGGCACAGACAGCGATGTCTTTTGTGGACAGGCTGAAACGGCTAGCACGCTGCAGATCGATGCATGGGCACAATCTATTGATGAGGCGCGCAGTCTGCGTGAAGAAATACGCGCAGCGCTTGCGTCGCTCAACCCCGTCTCCCTTAACGAAATGAATGATTACGAGCCTGATACCTCTCTTTACCGGGCAACGCTCGAAGTTCAACTCTGGGATTAACCCATGAATGCCGCCTCCGGGCGGTTTTTTATTATTTGGAGATCACCATGTCCTCAAAGTACGAGAAAACGCAGGGAACGAAAATTAATGTCTCTGCTGATGCAGCGACCGAAGCGAACCCGACCGGTGCAACCTGGCAAAGCATCAACTGCTCAACTAAAGAGCTGAGCTATACGGGCGGGCAAAAATCTGACATCGAAACGACTACGTTGTGCTCTACCGAGCAGGAGATGACGAACGGCCTGGCGGCTCCGGGTGAGGTCACTGTTTCCGGGAACTGGTCAGCAGATGAAGAGGGGCAAAATACCCTTCGAACCGCTTATGACACGGACGCGTTACACGCATTCCAGGTAATTTTCCCGTCTGGTAACGGCTATGCCTTCCTGGCTGAAGTGCGCCAGAACAGCTGGAGCATCTCAACTGCTGGAGTGGTAACGGCATCCTTTACTCTTCGCGTTAAAGGCAAGCCGGTTCCGATCGTACCGGCACCAGCTGCAGCCTAATAACAGCGGCGAAAGCCGCTTTTCCTGAATATAAATCGAGAAAATGAAATGGCAAAAACGGCATTACAGAATTCCTTACGCGCGCTGGCGCTGGCCCCGATGGCAGGGTTTCGAAGCAAAATTATCTCAGTCCCTGAATGGGAAAATGCCAAAGTAAAACTGCGAGAGCCGTCTGGGCAGGCCTGGCTCGAATGGCAGCAGATTATTAATCCAAATCCTGAAGGCGAGCCGGAAAAGCTGACCGCTGCGGAGCGCGCGCTGCGAAACAAAAACGCAGACGTAGTGCTGTTTATCGATGTGCTGCTGAACGAGGATGACTCACCCGTTTTTAAAGCCGAGGATAAGCCGCTTATTGAAAACATTTACGGACCGGTACATGCCCGTCTGCTCAAGCAGGCGCTCGATCTGAGCACGTCACAGGCTGACGCAGAAGCAAAGTAAGACAGCCCGGCACATTCTTCCTGATGACTCTGGCCCTTCGTCTTGGGCGGACTTTGCATGAGCTTAAATCGTCACTCACGGCCAGCGAGCTGCGCATGTGGATCGAGTATGACCGCCTTAATCCTGTCAGCGATCGACGCGGGGACATACAGGCAGCTCAGATTGCTACAGCCATCCTGAATTCGCAGGGCGCAAAAGTGAAAATGGAAGATGTGCTGCTTCAGTGGCAGGAACCTGATCCGGTTGAGGAATCCAGCGGGCTGGAAGATTTCTTTGCTGCGCTAGCCGGATAGCGCAGCCCTTACAGGGTGACTTATGGCTACGCTGCGTGAACTTATCATTAAAATTTCGGCGAACTCCACTTCATTCCAGTCCGAAATTGCGCGAGCGTCGCGCATGGGGTCTGATTATTACAAAACCATGGAGCAAGGCGGGCGAAAAGCCTCAGCTGCCACGCGAGAAACTCAGCGAGCCCTGGCTGATCTCAATTCTCAGCTGTCGTCAGTTCGTGAGCGTGCAGCAGGTATGGCTGGGGCATTTGCCGGCGCTTTTGCGACCAGCCAGCTGGTCCACTATGCCGATACATGGAACCAGCTAAGCGGTCGCCTGCGACTTGCCTCTACCTCCGCAGAGGATTTCACCCGATCGCAGCAGACGCTGATGTCTATCAGCCAGCGCACCGGAACGTCATTTGAGGCGAACGCGAATCTGTACAGCCGCATTGCCTCATCTCTGCGGGACGCCGGCTATGCATCGGCTGACGTCGCCAAAGTTACAGAGACCGTGGCCACCTCGCTTAAGCTGTCAGGTGCGAGCACCGAGGAGGCCAGTTCCGTTATTACCCAGTTGAGCCAGGCGCTGGGTTCAGGCGTGCTGCGCGGCGAGGAATTCAACGCCATTATGGAAAGTGGCGGCAGGCTGGCCAAGTTCCTTGCGGATGGTCTGGGAACCACCATTGGTGGCCTGCGTAACATGGCAAACAACGGCGAGCTGACCACAGATAAGATCGTGCCGCTCCTGACCAATGTCGACCAGTTGCGGAAAGAGTTCGATACGCTGCCAGCTTCAATCAGCGGCTCTGCGCAGAAAGTAGAAAACGCATTCATGGCATGGGTGGGTGGCGCTAACAACGCCGTCGGAGCCTCGTCATCCCTTTCAGGCGTGCTCGATGGCCTGGCAAAGAATATCGACACGGTGGCGAACGCTGCTGGCGTGCTGGTCGGGCTGGGTGTCGCCCGCTATTTCGGCAACATGGTCACTGGTGTTGCCAGCGCCACGGCCTCTGTCATTTCCACTACTGCTGCTGAGGTGGCTCTAGCAGAAGCCCAGTTGCGCGGTACTCAGGTAAGCGTCGCAACAGCCCGGCAGGCCGTATATCGTGCTCAGCAGGCACGTGCAGCAGCCGCTGGCATTGAGGCGCAGATTGCAGCTGAGCGTCAGCTTGCTGTCGCTCAGGCACAGTTGAACACCTCAATTACGGCCCGCTCATCTGCAGCCGGACGACTTACCGAAACAGCCTCTGTAATGTCTCGCATTGGCAGTGGGGTTCTGGGGCTGCTCGGTGGATGGCCTGGCGTGATTATTGCCGCCGGCACGGCCATGTACGGCGTATATCAGCATACGCAGCAGGTACATCAGGAGGCAGTGGCTTTCTCTGACAATCTGGACGCTATTAACAGCAAGCTCAATCAGATGTCAGTCGCCGGATTGCGTTCTACGTCAGCTGATGCGCGCGGTTCGCTGACAGCGCAGAAAAAAGACCTTGCCGATATCGATGAGCAAATCCGGCAAACACGCGACAGCTTGGCAGCCATGCAGAGCATGGAAAAGCAGTATGACGAGCATCCATGGCTGGCTCGAATTAACAACCTCATGACTGTTGAGGAGCTTACCCAGCGGCAGCAAGAAGCAACCGACCAGCTTAACAAGCTGGAATATCAACGTGAGCAGGCTGCTTCAAAGGTCGAAGCAACCCAGAAACTGGTAAACGATGCCAGCGATCTGGCCACTAAAAAGGCCATCGAGCAGGCTGGCGCCGTAGCAATTTTGAAAGGTGCTTATGATCTGCTGAATCGTTCGATGAGTGCTACGGGTGGTGCCACGCCTCCTCAGTATGCTGGTCCGGTTGTATCACTGGCTAAAGCTACACCTCAGCAGGCTACAGCCCTGGAGAAAGCCCGCCGCGATAACGAGCTGGCAAGCCTGTCAGGGTTGCAGAAACTGCATCGGCAGTATGAGTATGAAGCCGACGATTTGAAACTTACTGGCGCACTCTATACGCAGTACGTTTACAACAAGGACCAGGCTGCTAAAAAGGATGCCGAAGCAGCCCAGGCAAAAAAAGATGGCACTGCGGCGACCAATGCACAGAAAAAGGCCGAGCGCGAAGCGGCTTCTGTTGCTGAGCAGTACGCGCGGAAAATGGCCGATCTCAGCGTGGCGGTGGAAGTGCAAAAGGTCCGAGCCACCGAAGGTGAAAAGGCATCTGAGCTTTATGCCGCCTCACATCAGGCCGGGACGAAATGGACTGAGGAGCAGCGCAAGGCTATCAGGGCATCATCAACTGAACTGGAGAAATGGACCCAAAAAGCTGACGAAAATGTGCGAAAACAACGCGAGCAGATTGAAGCACTGAAAGACCTACGCGACGCAGCTCGTAAGTATCAGGACGATGCAACCTTGATCTCATCCACTGCAGGTATGGGAGACCGGAAGCGCGAGCGGTTCAACGAGCAACAGCAGGTGGATCGTGTGTTTGATAAAAGCGACAAGGGCGCTGAGGCCGTGGCGGCCCGAACAGCAGCAATCGACGCTTTGGATAGGAAATATCAGGAAACAGCCGCTGCCGAAGCGAACTGGCTCAATGGGGTTTCACGAGGTTATGAAAACTGGCTTGCAAATACCAGCAACATCGCTGGCACGGTTTCGCAGGGAATTACCTCTACTATGGATAGCGCGCTGGATAACATGTCGGCGATGCTGGTAGGGAGTAAGGCCGACTGGAAGAGCTGGGGTCTTTCTGTTCTTCAGATGATATCGAAAGTCGCGCTGCAAATGGCGATCGTCAATGCCATGGGCAGCAGCAGTTCTTCTTTCGGGAGCATCCTGGGTTCAGTTATCAGTAGCGCTGGTGGCGCTGCAGCTGGCGCTGCCGGCGGCACTACCGGCGCAATGGGGCTATCAACGAGCTTCAGCGCATATGACGAAGGTGGATTCACCGGTTCAGGAGGGAAATTTCAGCCCGCTGGCGTTGTTCACAAAGGGGAGTTTGTCTTTACCAAAGAGGCCACGGAACGTATAGGGGTTGCCAACCTTTACAGCATGATGCGGGGATATGCGAATGGAGGTGTTGTCAATGGGGGTTCAGGGACGCCTGCCTTTTCTTCCGGCGTGAACAGAGCATCAGGTACTGGCGTAGCCTCAATAAGCATTAATGCACCTATCAGTATTGTTCAGGGGGGCGGAACCGGGGAGACAACAACAGCGAACACTACCGACGCAGCGCGCCAGCTGCAGGGGATGATGAACAAAACAATCAATGACTGGGCGAAGCAGCAAGCGAACCCTGGTGGCTTGCTGTATCGGGGAGGATAACTGATGGCTATAGCCGAATTTGGCTGGTGCGTGAGAACTGGCGCTACTGAAGAACTCGATGTAACGACCATGCAGGCTCAGTTTGGCGATGGTTATAAGCAGGTGGCGGCAGCAGGCATCAACAGCGTTCGCGAATCATGGCCCGTATCCTGCAGCGGGAGCAAAGACGAAATGGCCACGGTCAGGGCATTTTTGAAAGCGCACGTGACCTCATCCTGCTGGTGGGTTAATCCGTGGGGCGAGCGGAAATTATACCGTATTAAAGCCGATTCAATTCGTCCGAGCTTTATCAATGGCAATTTTGTGGAGATTGCTTTCACATTTGAGCAGGCTTTCGCGCCGTGACATGTCACGGATTAACAGGGCGCTTTGCGCCCTTTTTTATTGGGTGAAATATGAGTTTTTCTCAGGACGTTCAGGCGCTGGAGCCGGGCGGAGTAGTGCAGCTAATTGAAATTGATGGCACTGCATTCGGCCTGGACACCATATTACGCTTTCATGCCTATAACCTGCCAACGGATGGCTGGGCTTCATTCGCCGCGGATAATCTTCCGTCCATCATCTGGCAAGGCAACGAGTATGAACCGTATCCGTATGAACTCAGCGGGATGGAGATGTCCAGTACTGGTTCTCAGCCGACGCCAAAGCTTTCAGTAGGAAACGTAGGTAACTACGTTACTGCGCTATGCCTTCAGTTCGACGATCTGGTGAAAGCGAAAGTCAGAATACGCACCACGATGACGAAATATCTGGATGCGGCAAACTGGACAGCAGGAAACCCGAACGCTAACCCGCAGGAAGAGCGGGTGCAGCTGTTTTATGTCAACGCGAAGACGGCAGAAACCCGCTCGCAGGTGGATTTTGAACTCTGTTCGCCGTTCGATATTCAGAGCCTGCAGTTACCGTCAAGGCAGATAACGCCGGTCTGCACCTGGTGCATGCGCGGCTGGTATCGAACTGGTACAGGGTGCGACTACAACGGTACAAATTACTTTATCAAAGACGGCACGCCTACAACTGACCCGTCGAAAGACGTGTGCGGTGGCCGTATGGCGGATTGCAAAGCGCGGTTCGGCGAAGACCAGCCCTTGTCATTCGGAGGCTTCCCGGCTGCCAATCTACAGGGGAAATAGCAATGCGCAAAAAAATCATGGCGGCCATTACCCAGCATGTAGCCGCAGAGTACCCGAAAGAGGCCTGTGGACTGGTGGTGCAGATTGGCCGCGCTCAGGAATATGTTCCCTGTACCAACGCGTCAGATAATCCGACAGAGCATTTTTCGATTCCGCCTGAAGAAAAACGCGCAGCGGAAAGTCGGGGGACTATCCTGATGGTTGTTCACTCTCACCCTGATGTTCCCCAGCTTATACCATCCGAAATGGACCGCGTGCAGTGCGATTACTCCGGCGTTGAGTGGGGCATCATGTCATGGCCAGACGGCGATTTCTGCACAATCAGCCCGCGCGGGGATCGTGAACTGGTTGGCCGGCCGTGGGTGCTGGGATATGCCGACTGCTGGACGCTCATCATCGACTACTACCGGCAAGAACACGGCATCACCCTCAATAACTGGTCTGTCGATTACGAGTGGTGGACAGATGGCAAAGAAAGCCGCTACGACGATAACTGGCAGGCTGAAGGATTTGTTGAAGTGCCAGCATCCGAGATGCGCGAAGGGGATATGATCATGATGCAAATTCAAGCGCCAGTCACCAATCACGCAGCCATTTACCTGGGCAACAATCAGATTCTTCACCACAACTCAGGCAATCTTTCTACCCGCGTTCCCTACGGGGACTACTGGCGGAACAGGACCGTGCGAATTGTACGCAGAAAGGAGCTAATGGATGCTTAAAACAATGCGCCTCAAGGGGCTTTTAGGTAAAAAATTCGGGCGCGTTCACCAGTATCACGTCGCCGATTTACGCGAACTCATCCGAGCGATGTGCTCGCAGGTGCCCGGCTTTAAGAAATACGTTTCGAATGCCCACCTGAACGGCGTCCGCTTCGCGTTTTTCAGCGGTAAAGAGAATATCGGCCTGCAGGAGTTTGACATGTCATCTGCTGCAACAGAATTTGAAATGGAGCCGGTTCTGGAAGGTTCGAAGCGCGGTGGCGTCCTGCAGATCGTAATCGGTGCCGTTGCACTCGTTGCCGCCTACTTTACGGCTGGTGCATCGCTCACTGCTATCGGCCTAAGCGCCACGGCGGCAACCGGCGTAACAACCGCTCTAACCGGACTGGGGCTCAGTATGATGCTGGGCGGCGTTGTCCAGATGCTGACCCCTCAGCCTAAATATAACGTCGGAGCATCATCGAGCACGGACAATAAGCCTAACTATGCCTTTGGCGCGCCTGTGAACACGGTAGCAATGGGTTATCCCGTTCCGCTTCTTTACGGCACGCGCGAAATAGGCGGCGCCATCATCAGCGCGGGCAGCTTTACCAGCGATCAGCAGTAGTCATCATCAGGCAGACAGGCCACCTCCGGGTGGCTTTTTTTATGGGTAAAATATGCGACTTCTCAGCGGCGAAACTATTTTTCACGGAAATAAAGGCGGTGGCGGCAGCGCTCACACCCCGACAGAGCAGGCGGACGATCTTCTCTCCATTGCTAAACTGAAAATGCTGCTGGCCATCTCAGAAGGTGAGATTCAGGGCGATCTAACCGCGCAGCAGATTTACCTGAATGATACCCAGCTTGCCAATGATGACGGCACCTATAACTTTACCGGCGTGATCTGGGACTGGCGCAAGGGTACGCAGGACCAGACCTATATTCAGGGCATGCCAGAGGTGGATAACGAGCTGTCTGTGGGCGTGACGGTTACACAGTCAGTGCCCTGGACGCGGCAGTACACCAATCTTTCTCTCGATGCTGTACGCATTAAGCTGAGCCTGCCGGCGCAGTATGCCTATAAGGACAATGGCGACATGGTGGGTACGGTCACGCAATACGCTGTCGACCTTTCCACCGATGGCGGCTCGTGGGTGACAGTTGTCGATGGCAGGTTTGACGGCAAAACCACATCTGAATACCAGCGCGATCATCGTATAGATCTGCCTGACGCGACCTCTGGATGGGCTATCCGGGTACGCCGCATTACTGCCGACTCATCTTCAGCAAAGCTGGTTAACGCCTTCAAGGTTTTCTCTTTCGCCGAAGTCATCGACAGCAAGCTGCGCTATCCAAATACCGCGCTGCTGTATGTTGAGGTGGATGCCAGCCAGTTTAACGGCAGTGCGCCAAAAATCACCTGTAAGCCGAAGGGCAAGCTGGTACGCGTACCAAATACATATGACCCGGTAAGCCGAACTTATGGCAGTAACTGGCAAGGGGAATTTAAGTTCGCTTATACCGATAACCCGGCCTGGGTTTTCTATGACCTGGTTCTGGATAAAATTTACGGCATGGGGAACCGCGTCGACGCTTCGATGATCGACAAGTGGGAACTGTACGCTATCGCGCAGTATTGCGACGAGATGGTTTCTAACGGCGCGGGCGGCACAGAGCCGCGATTTACCTGCAACGTGTTTATTCAGAGCCAGCAGGACGCCTATACCGTCCTTAAGGATATCGCTGCCATATTCCGGGGCATCACGTTCTGGGGCAATAGCCAGATTTTCGTTAATGCTGACGTTCCTCAGACTGACGCCAGCGGCAAAATGGATGTCGATTTCGTCTACCATTCTGCCAACGTCATTGACGGTCTTTTCACGTATGCCGGCGGCAGCTATAAAAACCGCTATTCCTCCTGTCAGGTATCATGGTCAGACCCGGTAAACCACTATTCCGACACGGTTGAGGGTGTTTACGATTCTGACCTGGTGCAGCGCTATGACGTCCGGGAAATGTCGCTGACGGCGATCGGCTGTACCTCGCAGAGTGAGGCGCATAGGCGCGGCCGCTGGGCTCTGCTGTCTAACGCCAAAGACGGAACCATTTCATTCGGTACAGGACTGGACGGTTACTTACCGGTTCCGGCAGAAATTATCGGTGTGGCCGACCCATTCAGGGCAGGCCGGCAGAATGGCGGTCGCATCAGTGCTGTTAACGGGCTGACGATAAAGCTGGACCGCGCTATTGATTACAGTGCTGGCGATCGTCTGGTGGTGAATCTGCCAGACGGGACGGCGCAGACGCGAACGATTGCCAGCGTCAGCAGCGATAAACTGTCGGTGACGGTTAACACTTCATTCAGGCTGGCGCCCGTGGCAGGCGCAGTGTGGGCCATCGACAGCGATAACCTCGCTATTCAGTACTATCGCGTCACTTCAATTGCCAGCAACGATGACGGCACCTTTACCGTTTCTGGCGTTCAGCACGATCCGAACAAATATCGCTACATTGATGACGGTGTACGCATTGAACCCGCGCCCATTACCGTCACGCCGATAAGCGTGCTGAAAGCGCCGACGAATATCGCCGTCTCCGAAGTGAGCTATGTCGAACAGGGACTGTCGGTTTCGATAATGCAGGTGACATGGGACAGAGTTGAGGGCGCAATTAGCTACGTAGCGCAGTGGCGTAAGGATAAAGGAGACTGGGTTAACGTCAGCCAGACCAGCGCGCAGGGATTCAGCATCAGCGGTATTTACACGGGCGTTTATGATGTCCGCGTGCGCGCCGTGAATGCAGCAGAGGTTTCTTCGCCATGGGGGTACGCTGATTCAACTTCCCTGACAGGCAAAGCGGGCAAGCCCGGCACGCCGGTAAACCTCATGGCGACTGACAATGTCGTGTGGGCTATCGACGTTACCTGGTCCTTTCCTGAAGGCTCGGGTGATACTGCTTATACCGAAATTCAGGTTGCCACCACTGCAGATGGTCAGAACCCACAATTTCTGGCATACGTGCCTTATCCTGGTGTTGGCTATCAGCACGGGCCAATGCCTGCAGGAGTTCGTCGCTGGTATCGCGCTCGTCTTGTGGATCGAATTGGCAATACGGGAGACTGGACGGCTTTCACGCCCGGCATGTCGAACGTTAACGCAGATGATCTGATCGGTAGCGTGGTAGAAGAGTTTCTTACTTCGCCTGACGGTAAGCAACTGCTCGAGCCGCTCATCACTGACCCGCAAGCTTTGCTACAGAGCATGCTGTCGGAATACGATTCGGTTAATCAGCAGTGGGCGAATTATGGCGATAACCGCGCCGGAATACTGCAGGCCCAAAAAGTAGCTGCTGACGCCCAAAGTTCGGTGGCGCAGCTTGAAACAAATGTCGTAGCCAGTTTCAAAGCGCAAGGAGAGCAAATCAGCGCCAATGAGGCGGCTATACAGCAGAAGTTTACGGCTTACGCTGATGTATCCAGCCCTTCAGCGATTTACACCCTTAAAACCGGCATTCGATATAACGGGACGAATTACGATGCTGGGCTTTCTGTCGCCGCAACGGTAAACGGCAGTGGCGGGGTAGATACCCGTGTCGCGGTAAATGCCAACCAGTTCGTTGTAATGAGCGGTGTAGGTAACAGCCTTTATTCTCCCTTTGTCATCAAAGACGGGCAGGTGCTTATCAGCCAAGGCTTTATTGGTCAGGGCTGGATTAATAACGCCATGATTGGAGATTACATTCAATCAAATAATTTCGTGGCTGGCTCTGTAGGTTGGCGCCTCGATAAGTCGGGGACATTCGAGCGAAACGCGGCAAATGGTTCAGGAAGAGTTATTGACACAGGGGTTCTCAAGCTGATCTACGACGCTAATGGAACTTTGCGAATCAGAGAAGGGCTCTGGTAAGGAGAAAAAATGCCATGCGGTATGCAGTGCTGGGATGCTACAGGGAAATTAGTTATCGACATTGGAGACTATAACACCAGATATTTGGGGAGAACGTCGATAACGCTCCCGGCGAACGCAAATGTGGTTGCTGGCTCTTTCGGCGGACTCACAACGTCAGGAACATTTGCTTCCGTTGTATTGGCATCGAGTTCGAGTTATTTCCAAAATAATAACTTCGCAACCAGAACTTATGACGGCGGCTATCGCGTCTGGCGATTATCCCGAGACTTAACCGCTGTTACATTAACCTTGGATTTATACGCATTCATATGAGCGGCTATCAGATTTTCAATTCTTCAGGCGCATTAGTAATAGATTCAAACTATAAGGGAAGCTATTACCGTGATAATGTGCAATACGGAGGGATTACTGATGTTGGCTATTACAATATTAGTTGTCAACTAGGTAACTCTACGGATATGGGTTTTGTAAGCGGAGGGGTGCCCGATGACGATAACTTGCGATGGTTTAAGCCAAATAACAATGCGAAATTTTTCGCATCTAACCCAGCATGGATGACGGCTAACGCTGGTTTGATGGCCAGGACGCACAGCGGTATGCCAGTGGAGAGCGGCTACAGAGATGTTTTTAATTCATCGGGTGAGCTTATTTGGTCAGCCGTCATGGCCGCAAAAATTCCTCGAATCATTGGTTTCTTTGAAATTCCGGCGAATTACGATCTCGATAGTACGGTTTACTCTCAGGCAATAGGCAATAACACGTGGATTCTTATGAGTTCTTGCCCAAGCGGAAACATATCTGACGACGGGGCGGCTACTGGTTATTCGGGGCTGTTTTTTAGGTTTGCAAATGGAACTCTTCAGTGTCAGTGGGTAAACCAACTTCAGCAAAGCTGGGCGAACACCTTAAAGCCATATGGTTTGCGCATACCTTATGCAATTCTTCCTAATCTAAGCTAAAGGTGATCGTTACGATCAAATAATTAAATTGCACTTTTCAGGCTAACGGTATTCTATGCGCTTATAACTTTTGAGGTGCTTATGTATAAATTCCTTTTTCCTGTTTTTTTTATGTTTGCTATCTTTAATGCCGATGCAAACATTATCAAATATCCTGTTCGAGCTGAAAATCTTCGCATCGATGGCGAAGTTAATGTGCTTTACGACGTTAACAGAAACGGGATGGTAGAGAACATCCGTCTGATCAGTGCGGAACCGCCTGATGTTTTCGATCGTAGCGTACGCAAGCAAATTTCGTACTGGAAGTTTACATCAGGCAAAGCCAAAAAAAACGAGCAGCTAAAAATCATTTTCAAAGCTAATTAAGCCAACATAAATCAACTAACCCGGCCATTGTGCCGGGTTTTTTTATTGCCCGGAGAGAAGCATGTCAGCAGGCACTATTGCACTAACAAACAACTCCGCCGCGGTCAGCGGCACTGGAACTAGTTTTACGACAGAGCTAAAGGTAGGTGATTTCATCGGTGTAATTGCTGGCGGAACGCCTTATACGTTGATCGTAGCAGCCATCGCTTCTAACACTCAGCTGACCCTTGGCGCCGCGTATGCAGGCCCAACCGCAAGCGGTCTGGCATGGAATGCCGTTCCCGCCAGCCTGTTATATGCCGTTACTCAGCAGATCATGAATGACATGGGGACGGCGTTACGGGGCATAAACTCACAGTTGGTGAACTGGCAGAGGATTTACAGCGATGCGTCTTCGGTTACTGTAGAGCGCCCGGATCGAACCACATTCACGGGTCCGAGCTGGGGATACATGGCCAACCAGTATACAAACAAAATTGACAAATCCCAGAACCTAAGCGATCTGGCAGATAAGTCCATCGCGTGGAAAAACCTAATTGATGGCAGGACTGCTGCAACGGCGCGTTCAGATTTGGGATTAAAAAGCCTGGCATTACAGGACCAAATCGACCGAACCGATTTGAATGCAGAGCTTTCAAACAACCTTTTTGCAGCAGGCTCAAGACCAAACACGCAGGGCGCGGGAGTTTTTTACTTTAATAACACTCCTTTTGCTCTCAACGAACAATACGGAACCTGTATTCAGGTAAATAACAGAACTGACACATCCAACGCAGCGGGTTCAGGCATCTGGCAACATTATCTTGCGCTGTGCACCAGCGGTAACATTCTCTATGTGACTAATATTAACGGCATCTATTCTGCACGTAAGCTTTATTCCACATCCAATACCACGACAAACTCAAGCGGTGCGCTTGTTCCTGCGTCGCCGATAGTGCGCATCGTCAATAACCGAGACACATCGAATCGAAGCGACCTTCTGGGTGTCAACAATGAAGAGTACACCTGGGCTACGGTTCGCGGCTTGTGCAATGAAGAATCGAGGGGTTGCACAGTGTCCCGGACCGATACGGGCACCTACCTGATTAAGGGTGCTATTGGCCTGGCTAAAGACCTCTGGTCTGTGATGGACTGCGGCAATGGTCAGGGCCGCATCATTGCGCTGGCAGAAGCAGAGGAAACTACAGAGGGTGTGGTAGTACGCTGCTACAAGCAAAAATACACCCTTTCTGATGATGGCGACCTTAGCGTTGGTAAGGGAGCGCTCATCGATATTCCGGACGAAACGTGGATTGATGTTCGTTTAGAAATGCCAGCTGATTCAGCGTACAACCTGCGCCAGCAGGAGGTAATGATTCAGATGCAGGCTCAAGATCAGGATGAAGGAAATCCCGACGCATAAAAAAGCCTTGGCGACGGGACAGAGGTATACCGGGCCGATCTGAGCTGGCTAAGGAGTAGGCCTTGTTGAATAAAACTTACCCACTCGCGTCTGGTACAGCCATAAACTCCTCGTCTCCAACCTAAGCTTTACAAAAAAAAACGAAACGAAGCGGCTTGCCAAAAACACACCTCAATATTACTGTATTTATATACAGTTATTTTGTGTGAGGGTCACCATGCCACGCGATTATGAGATCACAGCGGCTTTCAAAGAAGCGATTAAGTTAGACGCTAAAAATCGTCGATTAGTCACTACCGAAGACTTTCGAATAGCGCTCGAAAAGTACAATCACCACTGGCCGCTCGAAGAGTGCAACCGGTGGATTAAGCGCTACCAGTCATTTTTCTTTGAACTGGTCACTGATGGGGGCGCCAACAAAACGTGGGCGCTGCGAAACATGGGCTATGTGATCTGATGGGCTTCCAGTCTCCAGCACAAGATTACATTGAGCGCCGACTCACCGTTAACGATCTCATTGTGCATAATCCCGGCTCAACCCTCTTTATCGGGCGAGAAGAGGGGCTTCTGGTGGTAGATAGGTCTGCACGCATAAGCCGTGGTGATAAAATCGCGCTTATGCATGAGGGTGTGTCTCTTGTAGCCAGAACAGGCGAGAACTGTATCATCACGGATGAAGGGCAGCGCATCGCCGGCGAAGAACTGGAAGGTGTGCTTGTGCTCGGAAAGGTAACGTATGAAGTCATGCGTGTGTGGCATGATGACAGCCCAATGTAAAAAAAATGCCCGCACAGTTGCGGGCATCTTCATTAACGGTTAGAAATGTACAGAGTCACTTCCAGACCGAGGCGCAGATCAACAAATTCTGGCTTCTTCCACATAGTAATTCCCTCCTGAAGCGTTAAACACCACTCAATTATACCTCAAAAAGCCAAAGTAAAATGAGTACAGAAATGAGTACATGATTCACCATGACTCATATTAGGTCATCCTGATAAAACGCAGGAAAACTTGATATTAGCCATGCCTGCAGCCAAAGAAAGGCATAACTTTGCCGTCTCTATTCATAACTCTGTCGGTTCTGGATCTGCAGGCCGGGCACGCTGCCGAGATTTTCCGACAGATTGACGCGCGGGGCCGCCTGCCGCATATCCTCGCCGGTCACCACGCTGACCGCAGCGGGCGTATCGAGTTCAGAGAGGCCGGTTTGCGCCGGCGCGGCGCTGACGACCATGGTCGCGCTGCCGGTATCGTTCGCCGCCAGCAGCGGCAGCGGCAGCATGGCAGGCAGCAGCAGGCTGGCCTGACGCAGTGATGCAATTTTCATAAATGAAAGACCGTCATAAAGAGATGAAATGAACCAGATGGCACATTGTGCGCGTATGTTACGGGTTTTTACGATTATTTGAAAAGCGTAAATAATAAGGTCGATTTATGCGAAATTCAGCGTCGAAAAATGTTTTCCCGGCTGGATTTTTAGTGACTTTCCCTTCAGTGTTAAATGCTTAGTTCACGGATAACCAGAGGAATGCGTATGAGTCAACAACCGGCCGTCGCCGTATTGGGTTTAGGTGCCATGGGGCACGCTTTTGCCGCCAACCTGCTGAAAAAGGGCTTCACCGTCTATGGCTGGAACCGCACGCGGGCGCGCGGCGAAGATCTGGTCGCCTCCGGCCTGACGCTGTGTGACAGCCCGGCAGAGGCAGTGCAGGCCGCTGACGTGGTCATCGCCATGCTCTCCGACGGCGACACCACGGAAAAGACGCTTCATCAGGTGAAAGAGGCGCTGAAGCAGGGCGCGACCCTGGCGCAGATGGGCACTATCGGCGTTGAGAAAACCGACGCCCTGATCGCCTGGTTTGCATCAGCGCGCCCGGACGTGCTGTTTATCGACGCGCCGGTTTCCGGCACCAAAGCGCCAGCGGAAAATGCGCAGATCCTGGTGATGGCCAGCGGCGACCAGACGCGCGCTCAGGCGGCAGAAAAGGTCTTCGCCGCGATTGGCAAAGGCACCCAGTGGCTGGGCGAGGCGGGCAAATCGTCGCGCATGAAGCTGGTCGTTAACAGCTGGCTGATCGGCCTGATGCAGAGCCTGGCGGAGAGCACGCGCCTGGCGGAGGAGTTTGGCTTTACCAC
The DNA here is from genome assembly GCF_020149765.1 of Pantoea agglomerans. Taxonomy (NCBI): domain Bacteria; kingdom Pseudomonadati; phylum Pseudomonadota; class Gammaproteobacteria; order Enterobacterales; family Erwiniaceae; genus Pantoea; species Pantoea agglomerans. The sequence goes on along the minus strand of NZ_CP083809.1, from coordinate 2,068,829 downwards.
CGACGATCTCTGGAAGGTGCTGGAGGGCGGTCCGCTGGCGGCGCCCTACGCCAAAGGGAAGCTCGCGATGATCGCCAGTGAAGATTTTACCCCGCAGATGAGCCTGGTATGGGCGCTGAAAGATGCGAAGCTGGCGTTAGAGGCGAAGGGCGACGCGAAGCTGCCCGCGCTGGAGCAGATCGCTGAACTCTGGCAGCAGGCGGTAGACGCCGGCTACGGCGAGAAAGATCTGGCGTCGATTCATCACTATCTGAAGGGGTAACGATGTCGGCGCGGCTGACTTTTGATTTTGCCACCCGGCCGCTGGTGCCTTATGCGCATGATTACGCGCACGGTGACAGCGAACCCTGGCACCATCATAGCTGCGCGCAGCTGATCCACACCCTGAGCGGCGTCGTGCGCGTCGATACCGCGCAGGGCAGCTGGATCGTGCCGCCGAGCCGCGGCGTCTGGCTGCCTGCCTTTACCCGCCATGCGCTGCAGATAACCGGTAAGGTCGCCGCGCGCACGCTGTTCGTCGATCCGCTGGCGCGCGCCGATCTGCCCGCTGGCTGTCAGGTTGTGCAGATTTCGCCGCTGCTGCGCGAACTGATTGTGAGTTCGCTGCAGCTTCCGGAAAATTATCTGCCCGGCAGCCGCAGCGAGCGCATCTATGAATTGATTCTGGATGAGCTGCGCTGCATGGACGTGCTGCCGTTTAATCTGCCGGAGCCGCAGAGTGTGCGTCTGCAAAAGCTCTGCCGCGCTATTCAGCAGTCGCCGGGCGACTGCTGGACGCTGGAGGGCGCGGCGCGGCAGCTAAACCTTTCGGGTCGCACCTTAGCGCGCCATTTTTTATGCGAGACCGGCCTGCATTTTAGCGACTGGGTACGGCGCGCGCGGCTTGCTATCGCCCTGACGCGGCTGGCGCAGGGCGAGCCGGTGCTGAGCGTGGCGCTCGATCTCGGCTATGAAAGCCCGAGCGCTTTTAGCGCGATGTTTCGTCGTCTGCTGGGCGTTGCCCCGGCAGCCTGGTTTGCGGCGGAAGAAAAGCCGCCGCTGCGTTAAACAGCGCCTGGAGCGAGGCGCGGGCGATATCGCTGTCGATGCTCACGCCCCAGGTGCGCTTGCCCTGAGCGTCCAGGCAGCAGAGATAGGCGACCGATCGGCTATCGCTGCGTTTGCCCAGGGTATGCTCATGATAATCCTCAATGGTCAGGCTTAGCCCCAGCGCATGCTGCAGCGCGTCAATCGCCGCTGACAGCAGTCCGTTGCCGCGGCCGCGCAGGCGGCGTGTGCCGACGCTCAGAGAGAGGCTGACCTCCAGCTGCGTGAGATCGCCATCGCTGTGGCTTTCTGCGTTCATCAGCTTCAGCCTGGGCTCTTCTACGCCGTAGTGCAGACAAAAACGCTGCCAGACAGCGCGCTGCGTCATCTCTTTGCCGTCTCGGTCCGTTTCATGCTGAATATGCAGGCTGAAATCCTGCATCAGCGCGCGCGGCAGCCTCAGCCCGTGATTCTGCTCCAGCAGCCAGGCGGCGCCGCTTTTACCCGACTGGCTGTTGACGCGGATAACCGCCTCGTAGCTACAGCCAATATCGGCGGGATCGAGCGGCAGATAGGGCATCTGCCAGATCTTTTCCTGCTGCTGCTGGCGGATGGCAAAGCCTTTGCGAATCGCATCCTGATGCGAGCCGGAAAAGGCGGTAAACACCAGCTCGCCGGCATAGGGATGGCGAGGGTGTACCGGCAGCTGATTGCAGCGGGTCACCACCTCGATCACCCTGTTGATATCGCTGAAATCGAGTTGTGGCGCAACGCCCTGGCTGTAGAGATTAAGGGCCAGCGTGACAATATCGACGTTGCCGGTGCGCTCGCCGTTGCCAAACAGACAGCCTTCAACGCGATCGGCGCCTGCCAGCAGCGCCAGTTCCGCGCAGGCGGTACCGGTGCCGCGATCGTTATGCGGATGCACGCTGATGCAGACGGCATCGCGACGGCTGAAATGACGGCAAAAATATTCGATCTGATCGGCATAAACGTTGGGCGTGTTGACCTCAACGGTGGCGGGCAAATTGATAATCATCGGGCGCGCGGCGCAGGGCCGCCAGATATCCGCCACCGCCTCACAGATTGCCAGCGCAAACTCCGGCTCGGTAAAGCAGAAGGTTTCAGGCGAATATTCAAAGGTCCAGTGCGTTTCCGGACGCGCCTCGCAGCCGTCACGGATCTGACGCGCGGCTGCGCAGGCCAGCGCAACGATCTCCGCCTTGCTCTGGTTGAACACCCGTTCACGAAACAGCGGTGCCGTGGCGGTGTAGAGATGCAGGATCGCGCGCGGCGCATCCTGCAACGCCTCAAAGGTGCGGCTAATCAGCGCCTCGCGCGCCTGCGTCAGCACCTGAATGGTGACATCGCCGGGAATGCGCTGCTGTTCGATTAGCTGGCGCCAAAACTGAAAATCTGTCTGCGAGGCGGCGGGAAAGGCAACCTCAATCTCCTTAAAGCCGCAGGCCAGCAGCAGGTCCCAGAACGCCAGCTTGCGTTCCGCGTCCATCGGTTCGGCCAGCGCCTGATTGCCGTCACGTAAATCGGTGGAAAGCCAGCGCGGTGCGACGGTCAGCTGGCGGCTGGGCCACTGGCGATCGGGCAGGGCGATAACGGGAAAAGCACGGTATTTCTCGGCGGGTTGCGTCAACATAAAGCCTCCTGATTAAGTCCGTTCAGTCTGCCGCGGCGCACGCGCTTGCGGCGCGCGCAAAAGTGACAACTGATGGCGCAAAGGCGACAGCGTTATGCGCCTCGCGGCTATCCTCATGCGGAATCGGCATCGGCGTTTTTCAACGCCCGGTTTACTCTGGGTTTTTGCGCCAGGAGAAAACCCGATGAAATATCCCGCTTTTTATATTGTGCTTGCGCTGGTCAGCGTCCCCTCCGCGCAGGCCGTCACGCTGCGCATCGCCGATCAGAAAGGCAATATGCGCGCCGAGATGACGGCGGCGCATCAGCTCGACAATCTGAGCTACCGCATCGAGTGGGCGGAGTTTCCCGCCGCCGCGCCGCTGGCGGAGGCGCTCAATGCGGGCGCGGTGGATGCGGGCATTATCGGCGACGCACCGCTGCTCTTTTCGCTGGCCGCCGGTTCGCAGGTAAAAGCGGTGGCGGTCAGTAAATCGGTGCCTGCGGGACTGGCGGTGCTGGTGCGGCCCGATTCGCCCATCAAAACCGCCGCCGATTTGAAAGGTAAAAGCATCGCTACCGGACGCGGCTCAATCGGCCATTTTCAGGCGCTAAAAACCCTTGAGCAGGCGGGTCTGAGCGATAAAGATGTCAGCTGGCGCTTTTTACAGCCTGCAGATGCGCGTATTGCCCTCTCCAGCGGCGCGGTAGACGCCTGGGCAACCTGGGATCCCTATACCGCGCTGGCGGAAGTGACCCGGAGCGGCCGCGTGCTGGTCAACGGCGTCGGGCTCTCGACCGGCAACAGCTTTCTGGCCGCCACCGACGCCGCCATCAGCGATCGCGAAAAACGCGCCGCACTGCAGGATTACGTCAACCGGCTGGCGGCGGCGGATCGCTGGGCCAACAGTCACGTTGGCGACTACGCGCAGACGCTGGCGAAGATTATCGGTTTCCCGGCCGCCGCGGCAGAAAAGTCCTTTTCGCGCCGCCAGTCGCACTGGCAGAGTATCGACGACAATACGGTGCGCCAGCAGCAGGAGACCGCCGACTTTTATCAGAAATATGGCCTGATCCAGAAAACCCTGGATGTGCAGCCCACCTTTTATCGCGGACTAAAGGTGGCGCAGGGCAGTTAATGCCGCGTGCGGTTGCGCGCAAAAACAGAACGGCGCAGAAAACTGAACAAGGAATGTTCGCTGCGCCTGCCGTTTACTCACCTGAGCGCCCCATACACAGATGACCGCAGCGGAAAGGCGAGAAGCAGAGATGAACAGGCTGAAAACCCTGATGGGCAAATGGTTCGCCGAGCCGGATAAGTTTATGCGCGGCTTAACTAATGAAGTTTTGCATTACACCAGTCAGAACAAGCTGATCCTCGACGTTAACGGCAACGCCCGGCTGAATATGGATAAGCCGGAGGCAGGCAGAGCGATGCACGCCCGTATGGAAGAGCTGGCGCAAAAAGGTTAAGAAGGCGCCATGGGGCCGCTGGTCATCATGGTCGTGCTATACGCAAACCCCGCATCTGGCGCTTATCCCCTATATCAGCGGCTACCGCGACAAAGAGACGCTGCGCTTCTGCGAGCAGCACCGCTACTATGAACTCTACCTTGCGCAGAACATCACCCCGATTCCGAACCGCTCAACCTGCAGCATTTTCGTCATCCGATCCCGATGGCGGAAGTCGAGGCAGTTTCGCTGTTTGACGTCGCCACCTATAAGATTTTTGACCAGTTCTCGGTTAAGCCGCAGTCAGAGTGACCATTCGTGCCCTCTGATTTGGCGTTTATCCCGCAGCCGCGTAACATAGCGCGATGTTGAGTTCTTTAAGCGCTTATTTCTCCGATGTTAACTTTTGATGGGCATAACGATCTGCTGCTCAGGCTGTGGCTGCACCACCGCGACGCGCCAGTCGACGCCTTCTTTAACGGCATTGAACACGGCCATCTCGATTTTCCGCGCATGCAGCAGGGCGGCCTTTTCGGCGGCCTGTTCGCTATCTTCGTACCGCCGCAGGCTTATATCGCCCAGACGGCGCCGCACCTGGCCGACGCGCCCTGGCAGCCGCTGGAGATTATGTGGCAGCAGCTGGCTATTCTTACGCAGATCGCTGAGCAGTCGCAGGGCCGGGCGCGCCTGTGCCGCAGCGCCGCCGAGATTGCCCTCTGCCGTGACGCAGGCGTGCTGGCGCTGGTGGCCCATATCGAAGGCGCAGATGCGCTGGATGAAGAGGGCGAACAGCTGCAGGCGTTTTACGATGCGGGCGTGCGCAGCATCGGCCCGTTCTGGAACCTGCCTAACCGCTTCGGCGTCGGCGTGACCGGCGGCTTTCCCGGCTCGCCGGACAGCGGGCCGGGACTGACCGACGCTGGCAAAGCGCTGATCAAACAGGCCAACGCGCTTAATATGCTGATCGACGTATCGCATATGAACGAAAAAGCGTTCTGGGATACCGCCGCGCTCTCTCGCTCGCCGCTGGTGGCGACCCACTCTAATGCCCATGCGCTTTGCGCCCAGCCGCGCAACCTTACCGATGCGCAGCTCGCCGCTATACGCGACAGCGGCGGCATGGTCGGCATTAACTTCGGCAATGCGTTTCTGCGCGCCGACGGCAAGCGCGACAGCGACACCCCGCTAGGCGATATCGTCAGGCACTATGAAAGACTCATAATGATCATGGGCAGCGATCGTGTGGGATTTGGCTCCGATTTTGACGGCATCTCCGTGCCAGAGGCGCTAAAAGATGTGGCGGGACTGCCGCGCCTGTTCGCGGCATTGCGCGATGCGGGCTATGATCAGGATCGGCTGGAGAAGCTCGCCTCGGATAACTGGCTGCGCGTGCTGGGGCAGATCTGGCAGGGCTGATTCATTTTCTTAACATTTGCCGGTTGATCTCGCTGCGCCGTTAGCGCACCATCAGCCGGCTTAAAATTGCGTGCATAATCACTGGATTGTTTACGTAATGATACCTGACAGGTATCGCTTTGTTCATTCACCTTAGAGGAAGACTATTATGTGGAAAAAACCTGAATTTGTTGATTTACGTCTCGGTCTGGAAGTTACGCTGTACATCTCCAACCGTTAATCTCCATGCCCGCCTGCTGTGCGGGCATTTTGTTTCAACGCCGGGTTTCTCCTATGTTCATCAAAGTTCTTGGATCCGCCGCTGGCGGCGGTTTTCCTCAGTGGAACTGCAACTGCGCCAACTGTCAGGGCGTGCGCGACGGTACGATTCAGGCCAGCGCGCGTACACAGTCCTCGATTATTCTCAGCGACGACGGCGAAAACTGGGTGTTATGCAACGCCTCGCCGGACATCAGCCAGCAGATCGCCCATACGCCAGAACTGATAAAAAAGGGCGTGCTGCGCGGCACCGCCATCGGCGCCATTATTCTTACCGACAGCCAGATCGATCACACCACCGGCCTGCTCAGCCTGCGCGAAGGCTGCCCGCATCAGGTGTGGTGCACGCCGGAAGTGCACGCCGATCTTACCAGCGGCTTTCCCATTTTCACCATGCTGAAGCACTGGAACGGCGGGCTGCAGCATCGCCCCATTGCGCCGCTGGAGCCGTTCAGCGTCGACGTCTGCCCGAACCTGCGCTTTACCGCGATTCCGATCCTCAGCAACGCGCCGCCTTACTCGCCATACCGCGATCGTCCGCTGCCGGGACATAACGTGGCGCTGTTTATTGAAAACCTCGCCAGCAAACAGACGCTGCTCTATGCGCCGGGCCTCGGCGAGCCGGACGCGGTGATTATGCCCTGGCTGCAGAAGGCGGACTGCCTGCTGATTGACGGCACCGTCTGGAAAGATGACGAGCTGCAGGCCACCGGCGTCGGCACCAATACCGGCAAAGCGATGGGGCATCTGGCGCTCTCTGAAGAGCAGGGGCTGATGGCGCTGCTCGCCTCGCTGCCGGCAAAACGCAAGATTTTGATCCACATTAACAACACCAATCCGATCCTCAACGAGCAGTCGCCGCAGCGTCAGTTTCTGACGCAGCAGGGCATTGAAGTGAGCTGGGACGGCATGGCGATTCATCTCCAGGAGTGAGTGATGCAAATCACCGAGACGCTGACGCCGCAGGCGTTCGAACAGGCGTTGCGCGATAAGGGCGCCTATTACCATATTCATCATCCGTACCATATCGCGATGCATAACGGCAACGCGACGCGTGAGCAGATCCAGGGCTGGGTGGCGAACCGCTTCTACTACCAGACCAGCATCCCGCTGAAAGACGCGGCGATTATGGCGAACTGCCCGGATCCCGCTACGCGCCGCAAGTGGGTGCAGCGCATCCTCGACCATGACGGCAGCGACGGCCGCGACGGCGGCATCGAAGCCTGGCTTCAACTCGGGGAAGCGGTGGGTCTGACGCGCGACGCGCTGCTGTCGGAGCAGCATGTGCTGCCGGGCGTGCGCTTCGCGGTTGACGCCTATGTTAACTTTGCGCGCCGCGCCAACTGGCAGGAAGCAGCCTGCAGCTCGCTGACGGAGCTGTTCGCGCCGCAGATCCACCAGTCGCGCCTCGACAGCTGGCCGCAGCACTATCCCTGGATCAAGGAAGAGGGCTACTTCTATTTCCGTAGCCGCCTGAGCCAGGCGAACCGCGACGTTGAGCACGGCCTGGCGCTGGCGCTAGAGTTTTGCGATACGGTTGAGAAGCAGAACCGGATGCTGGAGATCCTGCAGTTCAAGCTCGACATTCTCTGGACCATGCTGGACGCCATGACCATGGCCTATGAACTGAAGCGTCCGCCTTACCATACGGTCACCGACAAGGCGGCCTGGCACACGACGAGACTGGTATAACGCTATGAATGACAACTTAATTCCCGCGTTCCGCCGCGGCTATCGCATGCAGTGGGAAGCCGCGCAGGATAGTCACGTGGTGCTCTATCCAGAAGGCATGGCGAAGCTGAACGAAACCGCCGCCGCGATCCTTGAACAGGTGAACGGCAAAGAGAGCGTTAGCGCCATTATCGCCGCCCTCGACGCGCGCTTCCCGGAAGCGGGCGGCGTCGGCGAAGACGTTAAAGAGTTTCTGCGCGCGGCCTGTGAACAAAAGTGGATAATGTTTCGTGACCCAGAATAAACCCGCCGTCAATCCGCCGCTCTGGCTGCTGGCGGAGCTGACCTATCGCTGCCCGCTGCAGTGTCCTTACTGCTCCAACCCGCTCGATTTTGCGCAGCAGGAGAAAGAGCTGACCACCGAGCAGTGGATTGAGGTGTTTCGCCAGGCGCGCGCCATGGGCAGCGTGCAGCTCGGTTTTTCCGGCGGTGAACCCCTGACGCGTAAAGATCTGCCGGAGCTTATCCGCGCCGCGCGCGATCTCGGCTTCTACACCAACCTGATCACCTCGGGTATCGGCCTGACCGAGAAAAAGCTCGACGCCTTCGCCGAGGCGGGCCTGGACCATATCCAGATCAGCTTCCAGGCGAGTGACGAAACGCTGAACGCCGCGCTGGCGGGCTCGAAAAAAGCCTTTCAGCAGAAGCTGGAGATGGCGCGCGCGGTGAAGAAGCACGGCTATCCGATGGTGCTCAACTTTGTGTTACACCGTCACAATATTGATCAGATCGACAAGATTATCGACCTCTGCATCGAGCTGGAAGCGGACGACGTCGAGCTGGCCACCTGCCAGTTCTACGGCTGGGCGCAGCTTAACCGGCAGGGGCTGCTGCCGACGCGCGAGCAGATCGCGCAGGCGGAAGCGGTTGTCAGCCGCTATCGCGAACAAATGGGCGCCAGCGGTAATCTCACCAACCTGCTGTTTGTGACGCCGGACTACTATGAAGAGCGCCCCAAACCCTGTATGGGCGGCTGGGGATCGATTTTCCTCAGCGTTACGCCGGAAGGCACCGCGCTGCCGTGCCACAGCGCGCGTCAGCTGCCGGTGCAGTTCCCGTCGGTGCTGGAGCAGTCGCTGGAAGATATCTGGTATCGCTCTTTCGGCTTTAACCGCTATCGCGGCTTCGACTGGATGCCGGAACCCTGCCGCTCGTGCGATGAGAAAGAGAAGGACTTCGGCGGCTGCCGCTGCCAGGCCTTTATGCTGACCGGTAACGCAGACAATACGGATCCGGTGTGCAGCAAGTCGCCGCACCACGATGTGATCCTCGAAGCGCGACGCGAAGCGGCCTGCAGCGACGTGAAAATCGGCCAGCTGCAGTTCCGCAACCGCACCAATTCGCAGCTTATCTACAAAACCCGGACCTTTTAATCATGGTGGAGACGCGTCAGCTGCGGCTGCAGAACGGCCTGCACGTCACGCTGATCCATCAGCCGGACGCGCAGCAGGCCGCCGCGCTGGCGCAGGTGGCGGCGGGCAGCCATGACGAACCTGACGCCTGGCCGGGGCTGGCGCATCTGCTGGAGCACCTGCTGTTCAGCGACAGCGCCAGCTATCAGGGCAGCAGCAGGCTGATGCCCTGGGTACAGGCAGCAGGCGGGCGGCTGAACGCCACCACGCTGCCGCGCAGCAGCGCCTGGTTTTTTGAGGTCGACGCCGGACTGCTGGCCGAGGGCGTGGCGCGCCTGGCGGATATGCTGGCCGCGCCGCAGTTTACGCCCGAGGCGATCGGGCAGGAAGCGGCGGTAATTGACGCCGAATACCGGCTTATCCAGCAGCATACGCCCTCGCGCCGCGAGGCGGCGCTCTTTACCCGCGTCGTCGCGCCCGCCACGTTTCAGCGTTTTCATATCGGCAGTCAGCAGGCGTTTGCGGATAGCGGGGCGCTGAAACAGGCGCTGCATCAGTTCCACCAGCGTTTCTTTCACCCCGGCCAGATGCAGCTGTGGCTGCAAGGGCCGCAGTCGCTGGAGGCGCTGCATCAGCTGGCGCTGCGTTTCGCCGCGCGGTTGCCCCAGGCGGGGGAGCTGAGCGGGCCAGCTGACGCGCTGCGTTTCGGCGCCGATGGGGATATCGCCCTGCAGACGCCAGGGCCGGGCCAGCTCTGGATCACCACCATTCTGCGCGGCGAGCCCGATCGCATTCGTGACAACGTCACTTTATTACGGGAGTTTTTGCAGGATGAGGCGCCGGGCGGTGCGATGGCGGGCCTGCGCAAGCGGGGCTGGGCAGAGCAGCTTGAGGCCCGATGGCTCAGTCTGGACAAGCAGCAGGGCTGGCTGGCGCTGCAGATTGACACCGCGCAGCCCGATGCGGTGTGCGCCTGGTACGATCATGCACTGCAGGCGCTAGCAAACACCTCATCCCGGCAGCAGCGCCACTATCTTCGCCTGGCGCAGCAGCGGTTCGCGGCGCTGACGCCGCTCGATCAGCTGCGCGAACGGGCGTTTGGTTTTTCTCCTCCTGCGCACGCGGAAGGTTTTCCGGCGCTGCTGCAGCTGCTGCGCGCCGCGCCGCAGGCGCGGCTGTGGAGTGATGCAGGGGTGCAGGGAGAGCTGACAGAGAGCCAGGGCTTCCGGCTTCATCTGCAGCCCTGGCGTGCGATGGCCTGTTACGAGGCGCAGCCCGTTATCCGGTTCCATCCGCAAAGCGCGCACGCCGCCGCACTGACGCCGCCTGCCGGGCGTGCGCCGCTGCTGCATCTTGCCGCTGGCGATGCGCCCGCCACCTTGCTACTGCGCCCCGATTTCTTTACGTCGCTTCGCCCGGCAACCGCTACCGCGCTGGATCGCCGTCTGCGCCCGCTTTTTGCGCTGCTGCGCCACCAGGGCGGCGTGGCCAACTGGCGGGAAAGTCAGGGCAGCTGGCAGCTGGAGCTACAGATCCCTCGCGGCGGGGAAAGCTGGCTGGCGTCGCTGCCCGATGCCTTACGCCTGGAGAGGAGCGGTGACGCCGCCGATCCGGCTGACGACGTGGCGATCCGCGAGCTGTTGCGCCAGCTGCCGCAGGCCGTCAGCGCGGCAGTGGAGACCGGCAGCTGGCGCGCCGCGCTCTATGGCGGGTCAGCAGAGCAGTATGACGCAATAGCGCGGTGGCTGGCGCCGGTGGTGACCGCGAGCGGCAAGGCGAATGCGCCAGACGCGCAGGGTAAACGGCTGATCGTCGATCATCCCGGCCCCGACAGCGCGCTGCTGCTGTTTCTGCCCTGTCCATCCGGGGTCTCGCTGGCAGCGCTGCGCGCCCTGGCGCTGATAATGGAGCCGCGCTTTTTCCAGCGCATGCGCGTCGAGCAGCAGATCGGCTATGTCGTCAGCTGCCGCTATCATCGCTGCGTCGATCGCGACGGCATTCTGTTTGCGCTTCAGTCGCCGGATATCGCGCCTGACGCGCTGCTGGCGCAGTGCCACCATTTCCTGCAGCAGCTTCAGACCGCGCAGGCGGGTGAAGAGCTGGAAAGATGCCGGGCGCGCCTGACCGCGCAGCTGGCACCGCCGCAGTCGGCGGCGCTGGCCTTGCAGCAGGCGCTGCGCAGCGCCTGCCTGTCAGACGATCTCAGCGAGGCGGCGGTGGCCGCGCTGACGCCAGCCGCGCTGCAACAGGCGCAGGCGGCGCTGCTGGACGCCTGGCCGCGCGCCGTCATACTGCAAACCCGTTAACTGCCATTGCAATAGTCACACGAGGATATTGCTGAATTTATTTGAAAATTAAGGCCAAAACTCTTCACTATAATTGCAGGGAAGTTTCGGCGACACTCATCTGGATTCAGTTGGATTAAAAGGAACCTAACGTGAAAAATATCAAACGTCTTGCACTGCCGCTGCTGGCTGCCACCGCTCTCTATGTCCCGTTCTCTCAGGCGGCTGCTCAGCAGTACGAGCTTGATCCGGCTCATACCTCCGTGACCGTGACCTGGACCCATTTCGGCTTCTCCCATCCGACCGCGGATATTCCAGACACTAAAGGGACGCTGGTGTTTGACAGCGAAAATCCTGCTGCGTCGCGCGTTAACGTTACGCTGCCTGTCAGCCAGATCGACAGCCACGTTCCGGCGCTGACCAAAGAGTTTAAAGGCGCAGAGTACTTCGACACCGCCAAATACCCGAACGCAACTTTCCACAGCACCAAAGTGGTAGCGAAGGGCGACAACAAGTTTGATGTTGAAGGTAACCTGACGCTGAAAGGCATCACTAAACCTGTCACGCTGCACGCCACGCTGAACAAGCAGGGTGAACACCCGATGGTGAAGAAGCAGGCGATCGGCTTTGATGCCACCGGTACTATTAAGCGCTCTGACTTCAAACTGGATAAATATGTTCCAGCCGTTGGCGACGACGTGACGCTGACTATTTCTACCGAAGCCTACGCGAAATAATGCCCAGACTCTCTCCCGCCTGCGGGAGAGAGTTTTGTCTTATCCCTAAATCCTGCTTATCAATTCCGCTCTGTTTTTTTCTTTCGCCGACCTGAATTGCAGTTAAATTCTGACGGACTGGTGCCTGCCAGACTATCGCCGGAAAAATTAATCTTTGTCCTGAATCAGGTTATTAACCGATAAAAATGAGGCGAAAATCACAATTCCGCACTGTGGTTACCTGTGTTTCTGTCGGCAAAAATCACCCGCTAAATCTCCCCGTTTATTTTTCTTCAAGCAGATGAAATTACAAAGAAAAGCGCGCCGCAGACGGTTTTCTTTACTGTGATGAGCGTCGCAAAAAGTCCGCTTTAAATCGCTGTGTCAATCCTGTCCTCGCTGTTATCTCTGCGCATTCTGTGATGTCCGTTGCAAATTATCCACCTTTCTCCCGGAACAATGAGCCTCAGGCTGATGAAGCGGCGAGAGGTTTATTATGCGGATCGGAATGGTGATCAGCGGCGGTGACGTCGCGGGAATAAATAACTTTATCTTTCAGGTGGCGCGGCTGGCGCAGGCAGAGATGGTGTTATTTAACGGCGGCATCCCTGGCCTGCTTGAAAATCGCCATCAGGAGATAAGCTGGCGCGACTTAATTGACTATTCCGTGGCATCCATTCCGCTGATGCAGTCGGGCCGCACCGAAAAGAGATTAATTCGCAGCGAATATGAGCGTATTGCGCGTCAGCTAAAAAGCCTGCGGGTAGAGATATTAATTATGGCGGGTGGCGACGGCTCGCTGCAATTTCTCCATACCCTGAGCGAATTTGGCGTGAACTGTTTTGGCGTCGGCATGACCATCGATAACGACGTGTTCGGCAGCGATTACACCATCGGTTTCTCCACCGCCTGCGAGCAGGTGCTGAAAGAGGTGGCAAAGCTGCGCAATACCGGCCGCGCGCTCACCGGACGCGTGTTTATGGCAGAGCTGCTGGGCGGCTTTTGCGGCGAACTGACGTTACAGTCGGCGATCAAAAGCAACGCGGATTTTGCGCTGATCCCGGAGTGTCAGATCCCCGTCACGCTGCTGGCGGCGCGGATCCGCGCGCGGCTGGAGGTGCAGAACAGCGTGGTGATCCTCTGCTCAGAAGGCTACACGCGCGAATATTCACCCGGCTTCCAGGGGGCCATCGACACCCTGATCAAACAGCTGGAGCCCCTGATCGGCGTGCGCGTTCGCAAAACCATTATTGGTTATGGCCTGCGCAACGGCGATCCCACCTGCGAAGAGATCTATCAGGGGGCTATCATCGCGACCGAAGTGGTGCGTTGTATTCAGTCGGGAATGCGAAATAAAGCGGTCATTATCAACGGCAGCAATAAACCTATTCCGATTGATTTAATTAGCATGAAAAAACGTCTTGTCGATACCGAAGGACATTATTACAAACTCGCTAAACAACTCAATATAATCTGAGGAGATTGCCATGCTTAAAATTTTATGTGTCTGCGGCTGCGGGCTGGGCTCCAGCTTTGCCATCGAGATGAGCGCAAAAGCCGTATTAAAGAAGCTGGAAATTGACGCTGATATCGATCACACCACCATATCAGAAGCCAGTGCCTTTAAGTCCGATATTATTTTAACGCAGAAAGCCTTTGCTGATGTATTAAACGCCGACGCCAGCCCGGAAGAGATGAAGCGCGTTATTGTGCTGAACAGGCTGACCGATAAAGGCGAAATCGAAGAGAAAATAGTCGCCTTTCTCAAAGAGCGCAATCTGAAGGTCGCCAGTCATGAATAGCGTAATCAATTTCCTGGTCAAAGATCTGTTAGGGCAGGCGTCAATATTGATCGCCTTTATTGCCCTGATTGGTCTGCTGCTGCAACGTAAATCCGCCGGTAAAGTTATTGAAGGCACGTTTAAAACCCTGCTCGGCTTTTTAATCATGATGGCCGGCATCAATATTATTGTCGGCACCTTAACCTTTCTGAATACCATATTTACCCACGGCTTTGGTATGCAGGGCTATATTACCGACGTGGCGGCCATTGCCGGACTGGCCAGTCGCGAGCTGGGATCGGAGGTGGCATTAACGCTGCTGGTGATCTTTATCGTCAATATTATTATTGCCCGCCTTACGCCGTTTAAATATATCTTCCTTACCGGGCAGGCGCTGCTGTGGATGGCCACCATCGGGGCCGTTATCGGCTACAAGGCGGGGCTGACCGGTCTGCCGCTGATCCTGACCGGCGGCATCTTTGGCGGGATTATGGCGGTGGTGATGCCGGCGCTGGCGCAGCCGGTGGTGCGCCGCATTACCGACTCCGACGATATTGCGCTGGGTCACTTCTGCACCATCGGCTATCTGGTGCAGGCGGCGGTGGCGAAAGTGGTCGGTAAAGGCTCGCGCTCAACGGAAGATCTCAAGCTGCCGGATAACTTTAAATTCCTCCAGGACACCTATCTGGCGATGGGCATTGTGATGGTGCCGATGTACCTCATCCCGGCGCTGGCGGCAGGGCCCGCCTTTATCGCCCAGTACAGCAACGGCATGAACTACCTGATGTACGCCTTTATGCAGGCGATGCAGTTTGTGGCCGGGGTGTTTGTGCTTTACAGCGGCGTGCGGCTGCTGCTCAACGAGCTGGTACCGGCATTTCGCGGTATAGCGATGCGCATCGTGCCCGACGCCCGGCCCGCGCTCGATTGCCCGGTTCTGTTTCCCTATGCCCCCAACGCCGTTATCGTCGGCTTCCTCGCCACCACCCTCGGCTCGGTGATTGGCATGATCGTCTTTCCGATGTTTGGTCTGGCGATGATCCTGCCGGGCCTGCTCACTAACTTCTTTGCCGGCGGCGCGGCAGGGGTGTTTGGCAATGCCCTGGGCGGCCGTCGCGGCGCGATGATCGGCGGCGTGGTACACGGCCTGTTTATCACCTTTTTACCCGCCATTCTGGTGCCGATGCTGGAAAGCTACGGCTTCACCGGTGTGACCTTCAGCGACGCTGACGTTATCAGCACCGGCCTGGTATTAGGCCACGCCTTCCAGGGCAACTGGCTGTTTGTCGCGCTGTTTGTGCTCTTTATTACCCTGATCGCCTGGTTTGTTAACGGAAAATCCACTAAGCCCCGTGAGGAAAAAATCCATGAATCTGTATAACTTTACCGATCTGCTACAGGTGGCAAAACAGCGTGATTTTAAAGCGCTCGGCTCGTTTAACCTGCACTGTCTGGAGATGCTGCCCGCCTTTTTTAAGGCCGCAGAGCAAACCAACAGCCCGTTAATGATCCAGATCTCAACCGGCACCGCAAAATATTTAGGCCACCGGCTGCTGGTTGACGCCATCTGTTCGCTCTCCGCCAGTAAAAACGTGCCGACCTGCCTGCACCTCGATCACTGCTCCGACCTGGCGGCGATTCAGACCGCCATTGATGCCGGATTCAGCTCGGTGATGTATGACGGGTCGCACCTGCCGATTGAGGAGAACATCGCCAACACGCGCCGCGTTATCGATATGGCGCGCCCGCATAAGGTGTCGGTAGAGGCGGAGCTGGGGGCGATAGGCGGCTCGGAGGATGGCAAAGAGGTGGCGATGGAGGAGACGGCGTTTACCACCGTAGAGGATGCGCAGCGCTTTGTGCATGAGACCGGCGTCGATATGCTGGCGATCTCCATTGGCACCGTGCACGGCCTCTATACCGGCAAAGCGCATATTCAGCATCAGCGGCTGGCGGAGATTACCCGGGCGACCGGTACGCCGCTGGTGTTGCACGGCGGCACCGGCGTCAGCGATGAGGATATGCGGCTGGCGGTGCGTAGCGGCATCGAAAAGGTCAACGTCGGCACCGAGATGAACGTGCAGTGGGTCGCGCGCTGCAAGCAGACCTTTGAAAAAGGCAGGGTCAACGACAGCGTCCGCAATTTCCTTGTGCCGGCAAATGACGCCGTGACCGATGTGCTGGTCGAAAAAATTCAGCTGTTCCGTTAATTCCTTTTCCACTCACGACGTTATTGCCCGGCGCGACAGGGGGCAGGAGGGGCTATGTTTGGATTTATGAAGAAGGCGACGCCAGATAACAGGCTGGATGAGGCAGAAAGCGAGCGTCTGGCGGCCAGCCTCAGCGCGGAAATCGCGGCGCTGGAGCAGCGGCTGGCGAGTAATGAGCGCGACGGCGAGGCGCAAAAACAGCTCATGGTGGCCTATAACCGGGCGCTGAGCTTGTTTGCCAGAAGCCGCCTTCACCGGGATGAAATGGATGCGCTGTTCGTTAAAATGGATGCGCTGCGTAATATTATGCGCAAGTCGATCTGAGGAGACCTGATGAGTATTAAACAGGTATTACAGGAGGCTAACGCCATTCAGATTGGCGTCAGGGTCAGCGACTGGCGACAGGCGATTGCGCTGGCGGCGCAGCCGCTGGTGCGCGGCGGCTATATCGACGCCTCTTATCCCGAGGCGGTGATCGCCAATACTCTGACGCACGGTGCCTATTATGTCTTTGAGGAGGGGATCGCCATTCCCCATGCGCGGCCAGAGAGTGGCGTGGTCAAAGACTGCTTTAGTTTGCTGCTGCTGGAGGAGCCCGTCTCCTTCGAGGGCAGCGATAAAGCGGACATTGTGATTATGTTCGGCGCACGCGACAGCAACGCCCATATTGAAGAGGGCATTCGCGCCATCGTGGCGCTGCTGGACAATGACGAAACGCTGGCGCGTCTGCGCCGGGCCAACAGCGTGGCGGAGGTCATCGATATCCTATGACGCTGACAACGCAACACAGGCAGGTGGTGCTGATCAACGGCATTCCCGCCTCTGGCAAAAGCACGCTGACTCAGGCGCTCGCGGCGCGGCTCGCACTGCCGGTGCTGACGCTCGACAGCCTGAAAGAGCCCTTTATGGCGAGCTTCGCGCCGGTGGATCGGCAGCGCAACCGGCAGCTGGGCTGTGCGGCCTATCAGGCGATCTGGAACATCGTCGGCCAGGCGCCGGCAGGCTGCGTCTACCTGATTGACGCCTGGTTTGGCTTTCAGCCGAAGGCGGTGCTGGAGCAGGGGCTGGCGGCGGCGGGGGTGACCCGGGTGCTGGAGCTGTGGATGACGATCTCACCTGACGAGGCGGTGGCACGCTATCAGGCGCGACTCGCGAGGCGGATGCCGGGGCACCCCGGCGCGGAGTATCTGCCGGAGCTGCGACGGCTGGCGGAGCAGGCGGAACCCATGGGGGTTGGCCCGGTGCTGCGTATCGACGGCAGCGATAGCAGTATCAACGCCGCCGAACGCTGGCTCAGCGCGCAATTATTGCCGCCGCGCCTGCGTCCGTGGGAGGCGGATAAGCCGCTGTATCAGCAGCGTTAATCTTATACCGGCCGCAGGGCCGGTCTTTTTATCTCCGCCAGCCGCTTGACGTATGAGCAATTAATGACCGTACTTAATTATTCATACCGTCATTAAAGGAGTCTACTATGTCACAGCCACCCTTTCTGAATCCCGGCGAAAAGGTCGTGCTCTATGACGGCGTCTGCAAAATTTGTAATAGCTGGGTCAATCTCCTGCTGCGCCTGAAACTTCCTCAACGCATCCGCTTTGCGGCCGTTCAGAGCGAAGAGGGTAAGGCGCTGCTGCGCTTTGCCGGCCTGCCGGATGAAAATATTCGTACCATTGTGCTGATTGACGGTAACCGTCACTGGATCCGCGCCCAGGCGATTTTGCGCGTAATGCGGCTGCTCCCTTTTCCATGGGGATGGCTGTCGCTGCCGGCCTTGCTGATCCCCCCTTTTATTAGCGACTTTTTCTATAACCGCATTGCGTTAAATCGCTACCGGCTGTTTGGCCGCTACGAGGAGCAGCATCCGGTCACGCCCGATTTTCCGGGACGGTTTTTACATGCCTGAGTTCAGGCTGGCGACAGAAAGTCTTCACGCTGCGGGGTAAAGATATCCAGCAGCGTGCCCGCCTCAAGGCAGAGGCAGCCGTGCACCACGTTGGGCGCCTTATAGAGCGTATCCCCCGCGCCTACCTCCTGGGTGACGCCGTCAATAGTAAAGGCGAAACGTCCGCTGAGCACGCAGGTCAGCTGCTCGTGAGGATGATGATGCAGCGGGCCGACCGCGCCCTGTTCAAAGGTCACTTCTACCGCCATCATGGTGCCGCCGTGCGCCAGTATGCGCCGCGTCACCCCATTGCCTGCCTCTTCCTGCTGCGTCTGCGATCGATATATAAACACAGGACCTCCTCGCTTATAGCCGTTATGGCACGCCGTCGGCTGCCGTTTTTGTGACTCGCCTCACGCCGTGGCGCGTGATTACCTCATGCACTTTAGCCGCTTTTGATTAAAATGAAACGGTGTTTCATAAATACTTAAGGGCAGATCATGAAAATTGCATTAATGATGGAAAACAGCCAGGCCGCCAAAAACGCTATTGTGCGCAAGGAGCTGGAAGAGGTGGCGCAGCTGACTGACCATCAGGTGTTTAACGTTGGCATGAGCGACGAACAGGATCACCATCTGACCTATATTCACCTGGGGATCATGGCCAGCGTGCTGCTGAACAGCAAAGCGGTGGATTTTGTCGTGGCCGGCTGCGGCACCGGCCAGGGGGCACTGATCTCGCTTAACCTGCATCCGGGAGTGGTCTGCGGCTACTGCATCGATCCGGCGGATGCCTACCTGTTTGCGCAGATCAACAACGGTAATGCGCTGTCGCTGCCGTTTGCCAAAGGCTTCGGCTGGGGCGCAGAGCTGAACCTGCGCTTTATCTTTGAAAAAGCCTTTAGCGGCGAGCGAGGCATGGGCTACCCGCCAGAGCGTAAAGAGCCGCAGGTACGCAACGCCGGTATCCTTAACCAGGTGAAATCCGCCATGCTGAAAGAGAGCTATCTCGATACGCTGCGCGCGCTCGATCCTGAGCTGGTGCGCACCGCCCTCAGCGGGCCGCGTCTGCAGCACTGCCTGTTTGAGCAGGGGCAGGTACCGGAAATCGCCGAGTTTGTTCGTCAGATCACGCAGTAACCTGCATCCCGCGCGCGGCGATCGCCGCGCCTTTGTTTCTCTCTCGCCCGCACCGGTTTCTTCGATTGTGCCGCTCACGCTTGCAGATGCGGCAGGGCTGACCATTATTGTTTCATTAACCCGTTCATCATTAACCGGCTTTTTGGCCGCTATGGCGAAAGGCAAGGAGGAAACAATGCGCGTTCATCATCTCAACTGCGGCTGTATGTGTCCCTTCGGCGGCGCGCTCTATGACGGATTCAGCCGCTCGCCGCTGGCGCACCTCAGCTGCCACTGCCTGCTGCTGGAAACGGACGCCCACGGCCTGGTGCTGGTGGATACCGGCATCGGCCTGCAGGATATGGCGCATCCCGGCCACCGCCTGTCTGGCTTCTTCCGGCTGTTCAACAATATTCAGTTCGACCGCAGGCTGAGCGCCTGGCAGCAGATTGTCGATCTCGGCTTTAAGCCGGAAGATGTGCGTCATATTATCCTGACGCACCTCGACTTTGACCATGCGGGTGGCATCAGCGACTTTCCGCAGGCGCGGGTGCATCTGCTGCAGCGGGAGCTGGATACCGCGCCGCAGCGCCAGAGCTGGCTGCAGCGGCAGCGTTTCCGTCCCCAGCAGTGGGGCAACCAGAGCGGCTGGCGCGGCTACGCTGCCGGCGGCGAACGCTGGTTCGGCTTCGATGCGGTAAGGGCGCTTGACGATCTCAACGACGAGGTGCTGCTGGTGCCGCTGCCGGGCCACACGCTCGGCCATGCGGGGGTCGCGGTGCGGCAGGGCGACGGCTGGCTGCTGCACGGCGGCGACGCCTGGTTTTACCGCGAGGAGATGCGGCAGGCGGAGCGGCACTGCACGCCGGGCCTGCGCTTCTATCAGTGGATGATGTGCAGCGATCGCGACGCCTGGCGCACCAACCAGCAGCGGCTGCGCGCGCTCTCTCTGCAAACTGACGCCCGGGTGACGCTGTTTTGCAGCCATGACCGGCGCGAGCTGGGCCTGCTCGACAGCCGGTAAAAGATTTTTCTCCGCCTCTTTTCCTTTAACGCATTTTGCGTGATAGTAACGGCGCTTTACATAAATAATTATCATTATCATCTGTATGGGTTAATCAATGAAAAGATGGATGTTAGCGCTGGGGTTGTTCTGCATAGCGGGGACGGCTGCGGCCAAAACCATTACCGACGTGGCGGGCCGTCAGGTTGAGGTCGCCACCGAGTCGAAACGTATTATCCTGGGCGAGGGGCGGCAGATCTATCTGCTGGCGGCGTTCGACACCGACGCGCCCTTTCAGCGCGTGGTGGGGTGGCGTGACGACTTTCACAAAGCTGACTGGGACGGCTATCAGGCATATGAAAAGCGCTATCCGCAAATTAAGACGCTGCCGACCTTCGGCGGCGCTAAAGACGGCACCTTCAATATTGAGCAGGCGCTGACGCTTAAGCCCGATCTGGTGCTGATGAATCTGGAGTCGAAAGCGGCGACCGACGAAGGCAAACTGATTGAGAAGCTGCAGGCGGTTGGCATTCCGGTGGTGTTTATCGATTTCCGCGAAGCGCCGATGGTCAACGCGGAAAAAAGCATTCGCATTATGGGCGAGCTGCTGAATAAGCCGGCGCGCGCGCAGGCGATTATCGACTTCCGCCGCCAGCAGATTGAGCGCGTCACCGCGCGGCTGAAAGATTTTCACGGCCCGCGCCCGAAAGTGATGATCGACCGCGCAGGCGGCTATACCGACGAGTGCTGCATGTCGTTCGGCAATGAAAACTTCGGGCAGATGGTGGAGATCGCGGGCGGCAACAATATCGCGAAAGATCTTATTCCCGGCACCTTCGGCACCCTGAATCCGGAACAGATTATCGCCAGCCGTCCCGACGTGGTGGTGGTGACCGGCGCGAACTGGAAGAACTACAACACCGTCGGCAAATGGGTTGGGGTCGGACCGGGCGCCGACACGAAAGAGGCGGAAAAGCGCCTGCACATGCTGATGATGCGCGACGCCTTTAAAACCCTTCCGGTGGCGCACAACGGCCACGCGCACGCCATCTGGCATCAGTTCTACGACAGTCCTTATCAGTTTGTCGCCATCCAGGTGCTGGCGAAGTGGCTGCATCCCGATCTCTTTGCCGATCTCGATCCGGATGCCACCTTCCGCGAATTCCATGAGAAATTTTTACCCCTGCCTTACCAGCCCGGCTACTGGGTCACGCTGCCCGCTGACAAGGGCTGACGCGGTTTTGCGGCAGGGACGCCGCATCACATCCTGAATCTTTCCGTCACTTTTCTTCATGTTTACTAATATTTTACAGGCGCAGCGCGTTTTATGTGCTGTAACGCTCAATGATATGGAGATGAGAATGACCAGACACTCGGGACGATCGGCTTTTGCCGTGGCGCTTTACACGCTGTTGGAACCTGTGCCGCTCGGCTTTTTTGTGGCGGCATGGATCTTCGACATTATTTACCTTAACAGTTATGTCGTGGAGTGGACGCACGCCGCCAGCTGGCTAATCGCCATCGGGCTGGTTATCGCCATTATTCCGCGTCTTATCGCCCTGATTGATCTGTTCCGCGGCAGCAGCCGCGCGGAGAAGGTCCATTTCTGGCTGACGCTGCTGGCGGTTGTGCTGGCCATCGTCAACGCCTTCGTTCACAGCCGCGACGCCTACGCTGTCGTGCCGTCCGGCGTAACGCTGTCCACCTGTGTGGTGGTGCTGATGCTGATCGCCAATGTTCAACTCGCGCTGCGTCAGCGCATCGCTTAAGGAGAGGCACCGATGAAAAAGCAAACGCTTATCGCCGTGGCGCTGACCGCGCTGCTGGCTGGCTGCGACAGCGGCGCCCAGCTCGATCCGCAAAAGCAGATCGGACCGAACCCGGAACTGCCTGAAGCGAAAAACTTCTTTATGCCGCCGATGCAGGTGCCGGAAGGGGTGCCGTGGAAGCAGGGCGAGATGCCGAAGGTGGCGCAGGGGCTGAAAATTGAAAAAATCGCGGAAAACCTCAGGCATCCGCGTCAGGTGCTGACGCTGCCTAACGGCGATGTGCTGGTGGCGGAATCGAACGGCCCGGCCAAACCCACCACGCGACCCAAGCAGCTGATTATGGGCATTGTGCAGAAGGCGTCAGGAAAAGGCGGCGAGGGCGGCAACCGCATCACGCTGCTGCGCAACGTCAACGGTAAATGGGAGCAGCACACCTTTATCGACAACCTCTTTTCCCCCTTTGGTATGCAGCTGATCGGCAATACGCTCTATGTCGCCAACGCCGACAGCCTGGTGAAGTTCCCCTATCAGGAGGGGCAAACGGAGATCCGCACGCCGCCTCAGCGGGTGACCGATCTGCCGGGCGGGCCGATTAACCATCACTGGACCAAAGCGCTGGTCGCCAGCCCGGACGGCAGCAAGCTCTATGTTGGCATCGGCTCCAACAGCAATATCACCGAGAACGGCATCGGCGCGGAATATCATCGTGCGGCGGTGCTGGAAGTGGACGCCGCCAGCGGCGCGACGCGCGTTTACGCCAGCGGGCTGCGCAACCCGACCGGGCTGCAGTGGGAGCCGCAGAGCAACCGGCTGTGGGCCATCGTTAACGAGCGTGACGAGATCGGCTCCGATCTGGTGCCGGACTATATGACGTCGGTGCAGGAGAATGGATTCTACGGCTGGCCCTACAGCTATTTCGGTCAGCATGTGGATACGCGCGCCCAGCCGCAGCGTCCCGACCTGGTAGAGAAGGCGATTAAGCCAGACTATGCGCTCAGCTCGCACGTTGCGCCGCTGGGGCTGCTCTTCTACCAGGCGGACAATATGCCGCAGTATCGCGGCGGCGCCTTCGTCAGCGAACACGGCAGCTGGAACCGCACGCCGCTTAACGGCTATCAGGTGGTGTGGGTGAAATTTGAAAACGGTAAGCCGGTCGGATTGCCGCAGCCGGTGGTGACGGGCTTTCTGACCGACGATCAGAAGCAGGTGCGAGGCTTGCCGGTCGGTCTGGCTGCCGATAGTCAGGGCGGACTGCTGATTGCGGATGACGCCGGCAACACGGTGTGGCGCGTCAGCGCGAAGTAGCTTTTTGCGGGCATAAAAAAAGGATTTGGCGTCACGGCCAAATCCTTTCTTTTTTTGTTCGCTTAACGGCTGGTGACCGCGCCGCGAACGAGGTGCTCAGCACTCTCCACACCTGCGATTCTAAATAGCGCGGAGAAATATTTCAAGTTTCGCCAAAATACTGTATGGTTATACAGGTGTTGAGCGCGTAGCTGAGCCGACTTGCTGACTGGCCGCTCCCAGGGGCACGGTTTTGAAAATCCCGGCAGGCATCAGGTGGTGCTGGCCTGTGGCTTTAGCAACGAGTGCCGCTCAGCGCTCTCCACAAGATGTGCTTAGGCGCCCGGCGGGTAGAGTCAAAGCCTCGGTAGCCGAACAGCGCGCTCCTGTTAAAGGAGAAGGAAAGTGATGGAGCTGATTAGATTGATCCTGGATCTTATCCGGATCATCTTGCAGATCATCGTTGCCCTTTTGCAACTGACCGGCCAGGATCACTAGCCGGAACTTGAATAAAGGCGGAGCTGACCACTCCGCCTTTTTCGTCGCCTTGTCCCGTCCTCGTCTTGCCCGGCCGCAACCTCGCTGTCTTCTGCCTGTCATCTTCGCCCGTTACCGTCAGCGCTGTTTCCGCCGCGCCGCGCGCGCCGCTTATCCAGACATCCGACCAGACGAGGCCACTATGTCTTTGCACGCTCTCTCTTCCGCCCGACTGCAGCAGACCTTTATCCACGACAGCGTACGCCTGCGCGACGCTACCGTCGGGCAGCAGTGCGAAATCCTGGCGCACAGCTGTCTCGAATACAGCACGCTGGGTGACTTCTCCTGTCTCGGCGAATACTGCAGCGTGGCGGACGCGCAGATTGGCCGCTTTACCGCTATCGCCAACCAGGTGCGCCTCGGCGCGCCAAACCATCCCATGGATCGCGCTTCACAGCATCGCTTTACCTACTGTCCTGAGTATTACGACGCCCGCGCGACGCGCGACAGCGGCTTTTTCGCCAGCCGCCGCGCCGCACGCGTCATTATCGGCAACGACGTCTGGATCGGTCACGGCGTGATTGTGCTACCGGGCGTCACGGTAGGTGACGGCGCGGTGCTGGCGGCCGGCGCGGTGGTGACCAAAGATGTCGCCCCCTACAGTATCGTGGGCGGCGTGCCGGCGAAACCGATCCGCATGCGCTTTACGCCCGCGATTGCGGCACGGCTGCAGCAGATCGCCTGGTGGGAGTGGCCGCTGGAAAAGCTGATGGCGAACCTGGCTGATTTCCAGTCGGGTGACATTGCGCGCTTCTGCGCACGCCACGGCTGAGGGCAGCGCCGCAGGTTGAGGCTCTGCGGCGTACCCGGCGGAGGGAACGGTTACCTGTACCGCAAACGGCTTCGATCCGCCGCGCGAGGCGGTGAGGGAACTGCGCAGCGCGTTACGGCCTGTCGTGCGCCCCCGACGGTTATAGCGCCTGCTGCGCCACGGCCGCCGCAGGCTGCGGCTGCAGACGCTTCTCTGGCTGCAGCAGCGTCATCGCCAGCATGCTGCCCAGCGCAATCAGGGCGGTGACGGTAAACATCGCATTGTAGCCGTAATACTCTGCCAGCCAGCCGCACAGCATTGGCGAGACAATGGCAGCGAGGTTGGCGATGGCCAGCGTCATGCCGCTAAAGGCGCCGACAGAGGCTTTTGGCGTCACGTCGATCACCACCGACCAGTAAACGTTATTCACCATGGCGTTGAGCGCGTTGCCCAGCGTCATCAGCGCAATAATCGCCGCCGCCGATCCGGCCCAGGGAATGGCCATAAAACAGCAGGCGGTGCCCAGCAGCGTCACGGCGGCAAACAGATTACGCGCTACGCGCAGATTACTGAAGCGCGCCAGCAGGCGATCGGCGAGTCGGCCGCCGAGCAGCACCGTCAGGCAGGCGCCGCTCCAGGGGATCATCGCCACATACCAGAGGGAATGGAGATCGTAATGGAAGCTGTCCTGCAGATATTTCGGCAGCCAGGTCACCAGGGTAAAGGTGATATAGAGAAAGGAGAAGTAGCCCAGCGCATTGCATACCAGCGTGCGGCTGGTGAAGAAGCGCCACCAGGGCAGCGGCGTATCGCCGTGCGCCTCCTGATGCTGTCCGTCGCGGATCAGCGCCCGTTCCGCCGCGTTCGCCGCCGGGTGCTGCGCCGGGGAGTCACTGAAGGTACGCGCAAACAGCAGCATCGCCAGCAGCGAGAAGACGCCCAGCAGAATAAACATCATGCGCCAGTCGTGGGTCAGCAGCAGCAGACCGACCGCAATCGGCGCGGTCAGCAGCGATCCTACCTGCGTGGAGAGCAGGCCGATGCTCAGCGCGAAGCCGCGCTCGTTATCTGGCGCCCAGTGGGCGATCGCTTTGTTCATCAGCGCGTAGGCCGGCCCCTCGGAGAAGCCGAACAGAATGCGCAGGGCGGCGAAGCCCATAATCGCCGAGCCGCCGAACAGCGCCATGCCCAAATCGCCGGCCCAGGCGGTGGCAATCTCCAGCAGCGACCAGAGCACGCCCGCTATCAGCCACACCTTGCGGGTGCCGAGCCGATCCGCGAGGAAGCCGCCGCACAGCGAACCGAACAGATAGCCGAAACCGAAATAGCCCAGCACCGCGCCCAGCTGCACTTTACTGAACTGATACTCCTGCGAGATGGCGTTAGCGGCAAACGACAGTGCGCCGCGGTCGATGTAGTTAATCAATGCCACGAAGAACAAAAGAGAAAAGATAACGTAACGATAGCGACTTGGCTGCATAGAGCTTCTCCTGCCTGAATAGGGTCAGCAAGGCAGAAGCAAGAACGGTGCCGGAATGGCGTTTGCCGCGCTGGCCGGGCGTCTGGCTCCGCGGGAAGGCGATACAGGCATCAAATTAACAGACTAATGGTTCGCCTGCGCATCATTAAGGTGCAGTAAAGCGATGCAGGCGGTGGCGATCGGGGACGAAAAGGGCATCGCGGGCTATTGTGTTAATTTTGTGTGTCTTATTTGTCATCAGCTTGAACAAAAGATGCGGTAAAACGCGTTAACTTATTAGCCGTATCGGACCATTACGGGCAGCTTCTGGCGTCGCATCTCTGCACAGCAAGCCTGTCGCGTTTTTTGCTGTCGCTAATTCGTTAGCCTCGCTAAAGGCTCGCAAGATATTGTGTTTTTACGAAAAATTTACCTAAGTTAAAATAACGTTGAAGTTATGTTTATTTATTTTATTTCGTCGCTGGAATGAGGAAGAGAAGGATCATGATTAACAAGCTAACCAGTATCGTGATGGCGATTGTCGCCGTTGCGATGCTGTATATGGGCGGGAAGCTTTTGCTGCTGGGGGGCAGCGCCTTTTATGCGCTGATGGCCGCAGGCTTGCTGCTTACCGCACTGCTGCTGTTCCTGAATAAACGCAGCGCGCTCTCGCTCTACGCGCTGCTGATGTGGATCACGCTGTTCTGGACTATCTGGGAAGTCGGCTTTGACAAGTGGCAGTGGATCCCGCGCGGCGACCTGTTCGGCCTGCTTGGCGTCTGGCTGGCGCTTCCCTGGGTGGTGCGTCCGCTGACCCAGCGCAAATTCCATCCTTTCCTCGGTTCTACGGTGGTGGTGATGATCGCGCTGGTGATCGGCCTCTGCTTTTACGATCCGCTGCCGCAGCAGGGCACCATTACTACTGCGCGCACGCCGTCCGCCTCCACCGGCGCCGGCAATGACTGGACAGCCTACGGCGGCTCCACCAATGCGCTGCGCTTCTCCTCGCTGAATCAGATCACCAAAGAGAACGTAAAAGATCTTGAGGTAGCCTGGACCTACCACACCGGCGACCTGCGCCAGAGCGATGACGCGACCGAGTATACCTTTGAGGCGACGCCGCTGAAGGTGAACGGCATGCTCTACTTCTGTACGCCGCATAATGAGGTGCACGCGCTCGATCCAGAAACCGGCGCGGTGAAGTGGAAATATGCGCCGCCGCAGAATCGCTCCTATATGCAGCAGCACCAGACCTGTCGCGGCGTTGCTTTCTACGACGCCAGCAGCGCGGCGGGGGCAGACAGCGGCTCGCAGCCTGCGCTCTGCCGTAAACGTATTTATAACGCGACCACCGATGCGAAGCTGGTAGCGCTGGACGCCGACAGCGGCAAGCCGTGCGCCGATTTCGGTCAGAACGGCGTGGTCGACCTGCATGTCAATATGGGCGAGGTGCGTCCGCATGCGCTGATGCAAACCTCCGCGCCGCTGGTGGCGGGCAATCTGGTGATTGTGGGCGGCTCGGTGATGGACAACGGCTTTAACCGCGGCAACCCGTCCGGTGTCATCCGCGCCTGGGACGCCGTCACCGGCCGTCTGGTGTGGAACTTCGATCCGGCTCAGCCAGAAGCGACCCAGCCGATTGCGGCGGATGCAACCTATCCGCAGGACACTCCGGTTGCCTGGGCGACGCTGAGCGCCGACCTGAAAAACGGCCTGGTCTACGTGCCGTTTGGCAACGCTTCGCCGGATGAAGTCGGCATCGAGCGCGATCCCAACAGCAACACGGAGAAATTCCGCGATGCGCTGGTGGCGCTGGATCTGAAAACCGGCGCCTTTAAATGGCGTTATCAGAGCGCCAGCCACGACCTCTGGGACCGCGATAACCCGTCTCAGCCGTCGCTGGTGGATATCGACTATCAGGGCAGCCCGCAGCCGGCGGTGATCCTGCCGACCAAAACCGGCAACCTGTTTGTGCTCAACCGTCTGACCGGCCAGCCGATCTATCCGGTTAATCAGGTGAAGGTGTCGACCGAAGGGGGCGTCCCGGGCGAGAAGTTCGCTGCCACGCAGCCGGTCTCCAGCCTGAACTTTATTCCGCAGCCGCTGACGGAAAAGGCGATGTGGGGTATTTCGCCGTTCGACCAGATGAGCTGCCGTATCGGCTTCCGCGAACTGCGCTATGACGGCAATCCGTGGACGCCGGCGACCGAGAAGGGCTCGCTGATTTTCCCGGGCAATTTCGGCGTGTTTAACTGGGGCTCGGTAGCGGTTGATCCTGAGCGTCAGCTGCTGATCGCCGCCCCGGTGCGTCTGGCCTATAAGTACAACCTGATCAAGCGTACGCCGGACACCGCCACCGAGCGTCTGTTTACTAAGGATGGTTCGCCTTACTGGAATGAAAACTTCCACGGCGATTACGCTATCCATATTCAGCAGTTCTCGTCAGAGCTGGGCATACCCTGTATTGCGCCGCCGTGGGGTCGTATGGTGGGCGTCGATCTGAAAACCGGCAAGACCGAATGGCTGCGCCGCGTCGGTACCACCAAAAACCTCAACACGGCGTTCCTGCCGGGCCGCTTCCCGATTGGCTTTCCGATGGGGATGGTGGCGCACGGCGGGCCGCTGGTAACGGCGGGCGATGTGGTGTTTCACGGTGCGACGGCGGATAATTTCTTCCGCGCCTATGACAGCACCACCGGCGCGCTGCTGTGGCAGACCGAGCTGAGTGCGGGCGCGCAGGCCACGCCGTCGACCTTTATGGGGAAAGATGGCAAGCAGTATGTGGTGATTGCCGCTGGTGGCCACGGGTCGCTCGGCACCAAAGGCGGCGACAGCGTGGTGGCGTTCCGTCTGAAATAACGCCAGCCATGCGCCTCGCGCAAAAAGAAAGAAAAAAGCGCCCGATCGGGCGCTTTTTTTTGCCGTGCATAACGGCTGAGTCTGGATTTCGAGCGCGCTGGCTTAAAGAGGTAGCGCTCCCGCGGGCCAGCGCGGCGGCAGGGGTTATTTATCGTTGCCGAAACCCTGTTTTTTCAGTGCCCCCAGCACGTGCGGGAAATAGATGTTCTGATAATAGCCGCTGACGCTTTCGCTCCAGCTTTCGCCATCGGAACGGCCGATGTTCTGCCAGTGCTGCACCATCTCCTGATTGTAGGCGGCGATCTTCTCCTCCAGGCCCGCTGTGCGGTAGGTCTCTTCGTGACGGAAGGTCTCCAGCGGCAGACGCGGTTTCTGGTGCGACGGCTCATCGACATAGCCAATCACCACGCCCGCGACCGGGAAGGTATATTCCGGCAGCTCAAGCAGGCTAATCAGCGCCTCTGGGTCGCGGCGGATGCCGCCAATCGGCACGATGCCGAGGCCTTCCGCGCGCGCGGCAGCCATCACCGAGCCCAGCGCGATGCCCACATCGGTGGCGCCGGAAACGATGCTTTCAATACTCTGCTGCGCGATCTGCTCGCGGCCGATCGCTTCCATCGCCACGCGCGATTTATGCATATCCAGCACAAAAGTCAGAAATACCGGCCCTTTGGCGATCCACGGCTGGCCGCCGGCAATCTGCGAGATCGCCTGACGCTTCGCCGCATCGCGGGTTACCACCACAGAGACCTGCTGCGAGTTAACCGAGGTCGGCGCGCGGTAAGCGGTGCTGATAATGCGATCCAGAATCGCGTCATCAATCGGCTGCTCGGTAAAACTGCGTTCGCTTTTATGGCTGGTAAAAATATCAATTAGTGAATTCATGGATCCTCCAGATGTGGAGGCTAAGAGTAGCAGGTTCGGGCCAGGCGAGATTTAACCGCATTGGTCATTGCGGGCAACCGGCTGCGTTTCAGAGGATTAGCGGGCTAATCGGCAGTGAGCCAGCACACATTTCTGAATAAATGATAAAAGATAACAACTATGTAACAATATGAATACGCTGGCATTTTGGGCAAATCCCCAACAGGCCTCTGGCAGCCACACATAACCCGGTCGCGTCCGGCTGCGTATACCTGAAGCGGCAACTCTTAACCCACTGAGGTGACACATGAATAACTCCCTGGCGCTGCGCCAGTCGATTCTTCTGCTGGGCATGGCCTTTAGCGGTTCACTGCTGGCGCAGACCTTTGTCTACGTATCGGCGGCGGAGGATGGCAATATCGCGCGCTACGCCCTGAACGAACGGACCGGCGTGCTGAAGCACCTTGGCGATACGCCAGCGGGCGGCAAGGTGATGCCGATGGCAATCAGCCCCGATAAAAAGACGCTCTATGCTGCCGTGCGCAGCCAGCCGATGCGGCTGGCGAGCTGGTCTGTTAACGGTAAGAGCGGGGCGCTGACGCCGTCGTCAGCGTGCGTGGCGGCCGCAAGCTATCCCTATATCAGCCTGGACAGGCAAGGGCGCTTTTTGCTGGCGGCTTCCTACGATAGCGGCCTGGTGCATGTTTATCGTCTCGGCGCGGACGGGAAGCTGGCGGCGCCCTTCATATCGGAGGTAGAGACCGGTCACGCCGCGCATTCGGTCATTGTGGATGCGACTAATCGCTCAGCTTACGTCGGCGTGCTGGGCACCGATCGCGTTCTGCAGCTCGCGCTGCATCCGGATGGCCAGCTGACGCCGCTGGAGCCAGGTTTCGTCGCCACGGCGGAGAAAAGCGGGCCGCGTCACTCGGCGCTGTCGCCGGATAATCGCTTCCTTTATAACGTCGGCGAAATGAGCGGTGCCATCACGCAGTTCGTCCGGCAGCCCGACGGCACGCTGACAAAGGTGGCAGACTATCCCAGCGCGGTTGCGGAGAAATATCAGCTGCAGCACGGCGTGGAGCGCACCGCCAGCTACAGCGACACCACGCCGCGCATCTGGGCAGCTGATATCCACATTACGCCAGACGGGCACTTTCTCTACGTGACGGAGCGCACCAGCAGCACGGTAACCGGCTACCGCGTCAGCCCACAGGATGGAAAGCTGCAGCTCATCAACAGCTGGCGGGTTGAAAAACAGCCGCGCGGCATCGCCATTACGCCAGACGGGCGCTGGCTGATCGCCAGCGGCGAGAAGAGTGCGGTCATCGGCAGCTATGCCATTAAAGAGAGCGGCGAACTGCAACGGGTTGCCGAAGCGCCCGTTGGCAAGGATGCAAACTGGGTCGCTATTGCCAGCATCCAGTAATCCCGGCCCGTGCTTCGTTCAAAAAAACTGGCTAAGCGCAGCCATTAATCACTGTTACAAAGTGACATAGTTGATTAAAATGTGAGCTAAAAGATGTTCTACACTTAAAAGTCAGTCAAAATATTTGATTGACGAGGCGGTGTCACTATGGGGGCGACAGCAAGTAGCCGCAGTCGCCGCCATAAACCGATCACTCATAAGAGGAGAACATTATGAAAGCAGTCGTTTACAACGGGCCTTTCGATGTTTCAGTAAAAGATGTTCCGGATGCCAGAATTGTTCGGCCAACCGACGTGCTTGTCCGTATCACCACCACCAACATCTGCGGTTCTGACCTGCATATGTACGAGGGGCGCACCAGCTTTGAACAGGGGCGCATATTTGGTCATGAAAATATGGGGCAGGTCATTGAGGTCGGCGGCGCCGTAGAGCGGATAAAAGTGGGTGATTATGTCTGCCTGCCGTTCAATGTTGGCTGCGGATTCTGTGAAAACTGCGAAAAAGGGTTAACCGGCTACTGCCTGACGGCCAACCCCGGAACGGCCGGCGCGGCCTATGGCTTTGCCGAAATGGGGCCGTGGGATGGCGGCCAGGCGGAATTACTGCGCGTTCCCTTTGCTGATTTTAACTGTCTGGTACTGCCGCCGGATGCGGTTGAAAAGGAGGAAGACTACGTCCTGCTGTCCGATATCTTTCCCACCGGCTGGCATGCCACCGAGCTGGCGGGGTTGCGACCAGGAGAAAGCGTCGCCATTTATGGTGCGGGTCCGGTCGGCTTGATGGCTGCGCATTCCGCCATCATTAAGGGCGCATCACAGGTGTTTGTGGTTGATACGCATCCCGATCGACTGGCGCTAGCGGAAAAAATCGGCGCAGTGGCCATCAATGGCGTTGGCGATGAGGCGGTAAATAAAATTCTTGAGTTAACCGACGGGCGCGGCACGGATTGCGGCTGCGAATGCGTAGGCTACCAGTGCTGTAATAAACATGGCCATGAGGATAACTCCGCCACCATGAACAGTCTGGTGGCATCAACCAAAGCGACGGGCGGCATTGGCGCGGTAGGCGTGTTTGTTCCGCAGGATCCCGGTGCGGCAAGCGAACTGGCTAAACAGGGCAAGATGCCTTTCGATTTTGGCAACTTCTGGTTTAAAGGTCAGTCGATTAAGACCGGTCAGTGCAACGTTAAGGCCTATAACCGTCAGCTTGCCAGACTTATCCATCAGGGCAAGGCGAATCCGGCGCAAATTATTTCGCACCGGCTGCAGCTGGCAGAAGCGCCCGAGGGGTATAAGCACTTTGACAACCGCGACGAGGGGTGGACCAAAGTGATTCTGAAACCCTGAATGCTTAACACCTGATAAAGCCGCATTCAGGCTCGGTACCGAGGAAAGGGAGACCGCTTGTCTGTGGCTTCATTCTGGTTCTCTGATTTGATGCGTGGCGCGCATAAGAAGCCGAAAGGAGAAGAGGGCGTAGAAAGAGAACGCCTTTAACGCCATAAGCGGTGCGTGTCAATTGAACCCACAGGCTAAATGGGTAATTATTTACCCGCATCTGTTATCAATGGAATCTGGATTAAACAGGGAATAGTTTATGCCAAACAGCACGGTTATTAAGTGGTTGCACCGCGCGCTCACTGCTGTACTTCTGTTGATTGTGGTGGGATATGCGACTATTCACTATTACGCATCACAGCCACCGGACGACGAGCTTTATTCAGAGCAGCAAATCACGCCAGAGGTGTATTTGTACGTAACAAAGTACAAGGGTGGTGGTGCAACGGTTTCGGATGTTTATCGTTATTACCTGGACACAAAGCAACAGGGTAATCCGCGGGAGCACCTTAAAAAGCGCACGCCTTTTATGGTTGCTGACACCGGCAGCGCCAGAATAACCGGCTATGGTTCGCACGTAAATGTGACGATAACAGGCCGAATTTATTCATTTACTAATTCAGATCTCTTTTACGCCGGTAACGTAGCCATCCTGCCAGTTATCGACCTTAACGCAACTGGCGCGTACTAACACCGCCAGCCATGCCGTTGCGAAACTCTCCAGCATTCACTTCGATCCCAATACGCGTCCGCGCCGGGAGCATAATTACCGCTGGATGACGGCGTTTCTGCGGCAGTTTTACGAACAGGGTAAAAAAGATCGGACGAACAACCTGACGCAGGTGCAGGCTGAACAGCGCGTTAAAGCATTTAGCGAATGTCCGACGGAGCCTTTCAGACCAGAGGCGCAGACCAGCCACATAGTTTCGCAGGTTTACAGCGCTGACCGTCCGAAGGAACAGAGTCAGATATTGCTGGAGAGCGCCACCGCGACATACTGTATAGAAAGGTTCGAGTCAAAAGAGAAGAGGAGGGAGAATAAAGGCTCTTTGAGAGATCTCTGTTTGCTGCGGCTAATATCTCATTTAACATAATATACATTATGTGCACCTAAATATCGGTAGCGGGAAACTGCCGTTTTCGGGCCGTAACTGCTCTGGTCATATCTTTGCGACTATCCCAGTTTTACTCGATCTATTTATCATCGGCTATCCGGTCAGCGCGTTCAGTAGAATCGTTGATAGCCAGCCTGTCCTGCTTCTCCTGCCGCGAGTCATACACCAGTTCTTCAGTTCCATCATCGTGATGGCGGATAATCTGATAATCCGGTTCAGGATTCTGGCATTCAGCCTCGTAAGCAGCCCGGAACGCCGGATCTTGCAGAAGTTGTTGCCGTAACTCGTGATGCGTAATGAATCTTTTCATCATTCTCCCTTGTAATGACGCTGCTGCGCTTAATCAGCTATAACGCTGAGATGTTATCTGCAGAGTTTAACTTCCCGGCCAGCAACACAGGCTCTTACCTCGCCTCAGTTAACATGCCAGCGGATAACACTCTGTCCAGTTGTAGTTGCATCTCGCTAATATCAGCTCTCCAGTCACATCGCCGAAATTAATGCCCTGACGTTCAAAAAAGAACTGACGCAGGGTCACGGGTAAAAAAGTCGCGCTGTAGCGTAAAACGGTGCTGTGCCAGAATGGTGCCGGCAATGAGCTGCCGGTGTGGCGCATCAGCAGCTCATTTTTCCATTGGGAATTCAGCACCTTCTCGCAGAATGACTGGCGCAAAGCTATTGCAGGACTCTCAGGAATGCCCGCAAGCAACAGCTGGCCAGGCAGCGCAACTAACCGAAGATGCCTGATAACAATTTTTTTTGCATGAAACTCACCCCAGATGCGGGTCAATTGCTCTACTTTCGCTGGCAGTTGCTCGTGAGGATTATAAAGCGGCAGAGTCAGAGGTAAGAAAGTAAAATGAAAGCCGTGTGTTGCTTTATACCTGCTGCAAGAGAGAGTTTTACGGGATCGTAGTAGTTTCCCTCGCGGATGTCCCCGATTCCTGCATTTTTCGCCCAGGCTGCGATCGTGTTCTCGCTTGCAGAACGATACATGCTTTGCAGAGCTGTTGATTTCATAACAGACCTTTATTTGACCGCCGCCGTCATGCCGATAATAACGGGCGGCGGGCGCATTTCAACTTGCTTGCCGGCGGAGTGACTATTTAACCCCCTTCTCAGCCGGAAACCTCTCTGGCTGAGCCGCTAAAGCGCAACAGTACGCTGAAGATCTGAACGGGTATCAATATCCAGCAGACATCCCTTGTCCGTTAACGCCACCGCCCGACACGGCGCGCTGTTAAGCACCCCACGCGCGCCGCTGTCGCCGGTCAGGGCTGCTAGCGCGGAATA
This sequence comes from Pantoea agglomerans, assembly GCF_020149765.1. Classification (NCBI taxonomy): domain Bacteria; kingdom Pseudomonadati; phylum Pseudomonadota; class Gammaproteobacteria; order Enterobacterales; family Erwiniaceae; genus Pantoea; species Pantoea agglomerans. Next base: position 2,034,273 of record NZ_CP083809.1, on the reverse strand, counting down.
AAACGCGTGCTGAAATCCCACCGGGTGCCCTGGCTTGCCTTCAACCTGCGCGCGAACCAGCGGTGCATGATGCAGCGCATCCGCCACGGCCAGCAGGCTTTCCTCCGCGATAAACGGCATATCACCTAACGTAATCAGCCAGCCGTCGTAGTCCGCTGTGGCTTTTACCCCCGCCGCGATAGAGTCGCCGATACCCGCGCTGCGGCAGATAACCGCGCGGCCAGCAGGAATCAGCGTATGGATTGCCCTGTCTTCCGGCCGCGTCACCACGAAAACATCCAGTCCGGTAGCAACGGCATGGTCCAGCGTGTGCTGTAAAACCGGCCTGCCGTTGAGCGAGGCAAGCAGCTTATGCTCGCCGCTGCTCGCTTTAAAGCGGCGGCTAAAGCCGGCCGCCATCACCAGAATGGCGATCCTCATAGCAAACTTCCCTGCCCGCACACTTCTGCCAGCCTCGGCTGCGCCGCCGCTACGCAGCCGTTTTTGTAGCGCACAATGTCCGCCATTACCGACAGCGCGATCTCCGACGGCGTTTTACTGCCGATATCGAGCCCGACCGGCGCGTGAATGCGGCTGATCTGATCGGGTGCCAGGTCGCCATACTGGCCCAGCCGCTCTTTTCTTCTCAGGCTGTTCTTTTTCGATCCCATCGCGCCGATATAGAACGCAGGCAGATTTACCGCCTCCATCATGGTGAGGTCGTCAATGCGCGGATCGTGGGTAAGCGACAGGATCGCCGTCCCGGCATGGCAGCCCTTCCGCTCCAGATAAACGGCGGGAAACTGCTTGATCAGCCTGACGTTTGGGTCCAGCGCCGAGGCCATATTCGCCAGCGCCTCGTCGCGGTGTTCGCAGACGATGGTTTCAAAGCCGAGCGCAACGGCAAAATTGGCGCAGAACACCGCGACGCTGGAAAGCCCACCGATAACCAGCCTGGGTGCGGTCGAGAGCGTCAGCGTTATCGCCGCCCCGTCGCGGTAAGTCAGCGTGCTGCTGGTATAGGCGGCCGGCTCCAGCGCATAACAGGGATGCGGCAGAATAATTTTCTTTTTCACCGCCGTCGCGGCGACCAGCGCATCGTGCATTTGCTGCAAATAGGCGCGGCTCTCTGCGCCGGGCGGCAGCTTTTCCACCAAAATATCGAGCACGCCGCCGCACGGCAGCGCCCTGTCCGGCTCAAATCCGCCTTCACCGTAGCGCACCACCTGGCTGGCGGCCGGAAAAGCGTTGCGATCGATATGCTCAATAAAACTCTCTTCAACGCAGCCGCCTGACAGCGAGCCGCAGTGATGCCCCTCTTTGCGGATGATCATCATCGCGCCGGGCGGTCGCGGCGACGATCCGTAGGTTGAAAGCACCGTACAGAGCCATACCTCATGCGCGTCAACCCACTGCAATCCTGTGTTTAATACCTGAATATCAAGGTTGTGCATGACCTGATGTCTCCGGCAACGATTAAAGCCAGGGCGCGTGCCCCGGCGGTAATTAAGTCGACAATATTGCTGCCGCACGCTATGTCGGTGACGAACGCGGCGGCTCGCCAGTACGAAAAAGATAGTCGAGAAGATCAGCATCGCGCGTCCAGCAATAAAAACTAGTCCGTCTGGCGTGAATGTGACAGTAGCGCGACTGGCGCTTTCCCATCAGGCGTCCAGCTGCGCCTGAATCCACTGCAAAAAGTAACTGACGCGCGGGAACTGCGCATAGCCGCGCGGATAAACCAGGTGATGGGCGCTGACCGGCAGGCTCATGGCGTCATCAAATACCCTGACCAGTTTGCCGCTGCGAAGATAGTCGGCAGCCAGCAGTTCGCTTTCGAAAATCAGCCCGTGGCCGAGCATCGCTGCCTCAAGGCTCATATAGGAGCGATCGAAGCGAAACAGCCACTCCTGAGTCGGCTGCGGCAATTGCTGCGTGGCGAACCACTGCGGCCACTGAATTAACGGCGATTCGGAAAGGATCAGCGCGTGGTTATTTAATTCGTCCGGCGCACGCAGCGGATATTTATCCAGATAGTCGGGCGACGCCAGCACTGACATTTTTTCATGGCGAATAGTTTTTATTTCAAACGCCTTCCATTCCGGAAAACCGTGGCGTACCGCAATATCGATATTATCGCGGCTGAAGGATAAGTTCTCATAGGAGCAGGAGAGCGAAACCTGTATGTCCGGGTGCGCTTCGCGAAACTGATGAATACGCGGCAGCAGCCATAACAGTCCAAAGCTGGGGGCGCAGTGAATGCGCAGCGCGCTGCGATCTTTCTCATTGCGCAGCCGCGCCGTAGCCTGCGTCAGGCTGAGGATCAGCGGACGAATCTCCGCCAAATAGCGCTCGCCCGCCAGGGTTAACGCTACCCCTTTTGCCGATCGGTGAAACAGAATCGAGCCCAGCTCCTTTTCCAGTTTTGCCAGCTGGTGGCTCGCCGCCGACGGCGTGATATTTAATTTTTCCGCCGCGCGAGCCACATTTTCTGACTGCGCCACTTCTTCAAAGACGCGCAGTGATTTTAATGAAGGAAGCTGGCTGACTGGTTTTTCCATAACTGTTTCCGCTCGCGATTTTGTGATTTATGTCCGTTTAAAACATTGAAAAATGTTAACTGCATCAAACCAACAATTTCATTCAGCATCAAATGAATTTTTTTGCATTGCCACTTTACGCGCTATTTCTGATGCTGAGGATGAACCCTGCCGGTAGCGATACCGAACCCTATAAAAAAAGAATCTGGAGCCAGTTATGTTGCTGAAAGAGAAAGTTGCGATTATTACGGGCGCCGCGTCTCAGCGCGGTATTGGACGCGCTACGGCCGCCTGCTTCGCTCACCATGGCGCGCGCGTGGTGGTGCTCGATCTTGATGAATCGGCAGCGCAGCGCACCGCGCTGGAGCTGGGATCCGGCCATCTGGGCCTTGCGGCCAACGTCACCGACGCCGAGGCGATTCAGCGTGCCGTCGCTGAGGTCATGAAGGAATACGGCCGCATCGACGTGCTGGTGAATAACGCCGGCATTACGCAGCCGGTGAAAACGCTGGAGATCGGCCTCGAAGACTACAACCGCATTCTGGATGTCAACCTGCGCGGCACGCTGCTGATGTCGCAGGCGGTGATCCCTGCGATGCAGCGTCAGGGCGGTGGCAGCATCGTCTGTCTCTCGTCGGTATCGGCGCAGCGCGGCGGCGGCATTTTCGGCGGTCCTCACTACAGTGCCGCGAAGGCGGGCGTTCTGGGTCTGACCAAAGCGATGGCGCGCGAGTTCGGGCCGGATCAGATCCGCGTCAATGCCCTGACGCCCGGCCTGATCCAGACCGATATCACCGGCGGACTGCTGCACGACGAGCGCCGTCACGCCATTATCGATTCGATCCCCCTCGGGCGTCTTGGCGCAGCTGACGACGTGGCGCACGCGGCGCTGTTTCTCGCCAGCGATCTCTCCAGCTACCTTACCGGCGTCACCTTAGACGTGAACGGCGGCATGCTGATCCACTGATCGTCCCCCTTTTCTCCAGCAGCCTGGCTGCTGGTTCACTCCCGGAGTGATAATCATGACAACGCTGAATATCGGTGCGGCGGTCGCTGCGCGCGACGGCGCCTATCGCAAAATCGCCTGGCGCCTGATGCCGTTCTTAATGTTGTGTTACCTCTGCGCCTATCTGGATCGCGTCAACGTCGGCTTCGCCAAGCTGCAAATGATGGACGATCTCTCACTGAGCGAAACGGTCTACGGCCTCGGCGCCGGGATCTTTTTTCTTGGTTACTTTCTCTTTGAGGTACCCAGCAATCTGATCCTGCATCGCGTCGGTGCGCGCCGTTGGATCGCCCGCATTATGATCACCTGGGGCCTGATCTCCGGCGCCTTCGCCTTTGTCGAGACCGCATGGCAGTTCTATCTGCTGCGATTCCTGCTTGGCGTTGCCGAAGCCGGACTGGCGCCCGGGCTGCTGCTCTATCTCACCTACTGGTTTCCCGCCCATCGTCGGGCGCGCATGACGGTGCTCTGGTTCGTCGCCATTCCGCTCTCCGGCATGATCGGCGGCCCGCTATCCGGCTGGATTATGGAAACTTTCGCCGGATCGCACGGCTGGGCCGGCTGGCAGTGGATGTTCATGCTGGAGGCGATCCCCACCATCCTGATGGGGTTTGTAGTGCTGCTGGTGCTGAAGGATCGCGTCGAGCAGGCGAGCTGGCTCGATGAAGGCGAAAAAAGCATGGTACGCGCCGAACTGGATGAGGATAACCAGCAAAAGTCGCATCACGGCACTATTAAAGAGTTTGTGGCGGACAAACGCCTCTGGACGCTGGCGGCGATCTACTTTTGCGTGGTGATGGGTCAATACGCCCTGACCTTCTGGCTGCCGACGCTGGTAAGAAATGCCGGCATCCGCGAGCCGCTGCATATCGGCCTGCTCACCAGCCTGCCCTATCTGTGCGCCATCGTGTTTATGCTGATGGCGGGCCGCAGCAGCGATCGCCATCGCGAACGGCGCTGGCATCTTATCGTGCCGATGGTGCTCGGCATGGCGGGCCTGACGATGGCGACTTTGCTGGGCCACAGCGTCACGCTGTCGCTGTTCTTCCTCTGCCTGGCGGCGGCGGGCATTCTTTCCGCCTCGTCGCTGTTCTGGATGCTGCCGACCAATCTGCTGGGCGGCGTCTCTGCCGCTGCGGGCATCGCGGCGGTGAACTGCCTCGCCAATCTCGCCGGATTCTTTTCGCCCTGGCTTATCGGATCGATTACCACGCTTACCGGTTCGCCCGCGTCGGGCATGTACTTTATCGCTGCGGTTCTGCTGCTCGGCGCGCTCTGCGTGCTGCGTATTCGGGCAGCGGACGTTAATCGTTAATCAGGAGGTTCTATGCATACTCTTACTTCGTCGGCGCCGCTGACCCTGCGGCAGCGCGCCGCGCGCATTCGTCGCCATGCGTTGCTGATGGGCCAGGTTCAGGGCCAGGGCTATATCGGTCAGGCGCTGGGTGCCGCCGATCTGCTCGCCGTAAGCTATTTCCATGCGCTGAACTATCGCGCCGAGGATCCCGAATGGGAAGGCCGCGATCGTTTCTATCTCTCTATCGGCCACTACGCTATCGCCCTCTATGCGGCGCTACTGGAAGCGGGCGTGATCCCCGAGGCGGAACGCGAAACCTACGGCAGCGACGAGAGCCGTCTGCCGATGTCGGGCATGGCGGCCTATACCCCCGGTATGGAGATCACCGGCGGCTCGCTCGGCCACGGACTGGGCATTGCGGTTGGTGCCTGCCTGGGGCTGAAGCGTAAGGGCTCGACCTCGCGGGTCTATAACCTGCTTTCCGACGGGGAACTGAATGAGGGCTCGACCTGGGAGGCCGCCATGTCGGCGTCGCACTGGCGGCTTGATAATCTGATCGCGATTATCGACGTCAACAACCAGCAGGCGGATGGCCACAGCAGCGAGATTCTGGCGTTCGAGCCTGTCCTCGAGCGCTGGCAGGCTTTCGGCTGGTATGCGCAGCGGGTGGACGGCAACGATATCGATGCGCTGGTTGCCGCCTTTGACGCCGCGCGCAACTGGCCGCAAGCGCAGCCGCGCGTAATTATTTGTGATACCCGAATGGGCAAAGGCGTGCCTTTTCTGGAAACCCGGGAGAAAACCCACTTTATCCGCGTCGACGCCGATGAGTGGGATAAAGCCCTTACTGCGCTGGAACAGGGAGAATAAGATGAGCACTTCAACGTTAAAAAAACGCCTGACGACCTCGGCGATGATCGCCTCGATTGCCGCCGAGGGCCAGCCGACGGAAGCCGCGCCCTTTGGCCATGCGCTGGTCGAACTGGCGCGTCAGCGTCAGGATATCGTCGGCTTAACCGCCGATCTGAGCAAATATACCGATTTGCACCTTTTCGCCGACGCCTTCCCCGACCGTTTCTTTCAGATGGGGATGGCGGAGCAGCTGCTGATGAGCGCCGCCGCCGGCATGGCGCGCGAAGGCTTTACCCCCTTTGTCACCACCTACGCGGTGTTCGCTTCGCGCCGCGCCTATGACTTTATCTGCATGGCGATCGCCGAAGAGAATCTGAACGTGAAAATCGCCTGCGCCCTGCCCGGTCTCACCACCGGCTACGGTCCAAGCCATCAGGCGACCGAAGATCTGGCGATATTTCGCGGTATGCCCAACCTGACGATTATCGATCCCTGCGATGCGCGGGAAATCAGCCAGGTAGTGCCCGCCATCGTCGATCATCAGGGGCCTGTCTATATGCGCCTGCTGCGCGGCAAGGTGCCGCTGGTGCTGGATAAGTATGACTATCGCTATCAGCACGGCAAAGCGCAGCGGCTGCGCTCAGGCAAACATGCGGTGATTATCAGCAGCGGCTTAATGACGATGCGCGCGCTGGAGGCGGCTGAACAGCTGGAAAGCCACGGCATTGAGGTCGCTGTGGTGCACTCTCCGGTGATCAAGCCGCTGGACGAGGCGACGATACTGCGCGAGGCCGGCGAAGCGGTCAGCGCGGGACGGCTGGTCATTACGGCGGAAAACCACTCGATTACCGGCGGCCTGGGCGAAGCCATCGCGGCGACGCTGCTGCGCCACGGCGTGACGCCCCGTTTCCGGCAGATCGCCCTGCCCGATGCCTTCCTCGACGCGGGCGCGCTGCCAACGCTACACGATCGCTATGGCATCTCGACTCAGGCAATGGTGACGCAGATTACGGCGTGGCTGGAGCGTGGCGTCTGACAGGCGGCAACTATCCGGAAGCCTTGCGCTTCCGGACGGTTAAGCCAGCTGCCCTTTTATCTGTAAGACAAGATATATATGCACAGAAGGTTATGATGATCAATATGTATATGACCTGTGTATGCTGTAACTAATGTAAAGTGATAATCTAACTCTTTACACTCGCTATTGCATCTGGATCTATCGCCGCCGCAGAGGCTGCTGCGGATATATGGTTTTTTGCTGCCTGACGCGCAGAGTTGAACACCGGAGTTGCGTTTCCTCTCCCACAACGCGATGCTGCCCGCTCTTAATTCCACCAGCAGGAGCGAAGATGGACAATCCCCTCTGCCGTGCGTTACAGATCGCTTTTCCTTTGATTCAGGCGCCGATGGCGGGCGTCTCTACCCCCGAACTGGCGGCCGCCGTGAGTAATGCGGGCGCGCTCGGCTCCATCAGCGTGGGTGCCTCTACCCCGGTGCAGGCCAGCGCTATGCTGAGCCGCCTGCGGCAGCTTACCGCCGCCCCGGTCAACGTAAACCTCTTCTGTCACGCCCCACCGCAGCGCGATGCCGAACGCGAACGCGCCTGGCTGGCGCGCTTTGCGCCGCTGTTTGCGCAGTATGGCGTCCCGCCGCCCGCGACGCTGACCGAGATCTACCCCACGTTCAACGCCGACTCCCCGCTGCTTGAGCTGCTGATCGATGCCGCGCCCGCCGCGGTCAGTTTTCACTTCGGCCTGCCGGAAAAAGCGGTTATTGAGCGGCTGAAACAGCAAGGCATTGTAACTCTGGCAAGCGCCACCTCGGTCGATGAAGCGCGCCAGGTCGCTGACGCCGGTATCGATTTCGTGGTGGCGCAAGGTTTTGAGGCGGGCGGCCATCGCGGCATTTTCGATCCAGAACAGGCGGATGCGCAGATGAGCACCCGGACGCTGCTGCAGGCGATACTCAAGGCGTGCGACCTGCCCGTTATCGCCGCAGGCGGCATTATGGACGGCAGCGATATCGCCGCAATGATGAGGCTGGGAGCCGCAGGGGTACAGCTGGGCACGGCGTTTGTGCTCTGCCCTGAGTCAGCCGCGAATGCTGCCTGGCGCGCGGCGCTGAAAAACGACGCGGCCGCCGGAACCGAAATGACCGCCGCGATCTCCGGTCGTCCGGCGCGCTGCCTCAGCAACGCCTTTTGCCGTGCGACGCGCGACCTGCCGCCAGCGGCGATCCCTGCCTATCCCCTGACCTACTCCCTTGGCAAAGCGCTGGCCGCCGCCGCGACGTCGCAGGGCGAGCACGGCTTTGACGCGCAGTGGGCGGGCCAGGGCGTTATGCGGGCGCGGGAAATGGCGGCAGCGGAGCTGGTTAACACGCTGATCGCGGAGTACCGCGCAGCGCAGCAGGCCTGATAACAGGGCTGCATCAGCAGCGACAGCCCGCCGGGTATCTTGCCGTCAGCGCTCAGCTGACCCATTCCCGCGCGGGTAAACCAGCCGGTGGCCATTACCTTATCCTGGTCTGCTGCCATATCAACAACGTCCAGATCGGTGGCGACATGGGTTATAAAAAGCGGGTCGCTGCTGACACAGGAGGCGTTGTAGCGGATAAGGTGAACCAGACTCCCTCAGTGCCCTACCGTTTTAGAAAAAAGATTCACTACCAGCACCCCGGCGATAATCAGCGCGAGGCCTATAATCGCGGGCAGATCGAGCTTTTGCTTAAACACCACCCAGCCGACGACGGAAATCAGCACGATGCCGACGCCCGACCAGATCGCATAGGCAATGCCGGTGGGCATGGTGCGCAGCACCAGCGCCAGGAAATAGAAGGCGATGCTATAGCCAACAAGCGACACCACGACGGGCCAGAGCCGGGTAAAGGATTCCGAAGCCTTAAGGCTGCTGGTTGCAATCACTTCCGCCACGATGGCGATAAACAGATAAAGGTAAGTCATAACATCCCTAAAAAGAGGCGGAACTTGTCCGCCAGTAGCCCGGTTCAGGCAGCAGAAAAGCCCTATTTTAGGTGATGGCCCACAGGAAAGGGAAACGGCGGCAGGATGGTTTGATCGCGATCTATAAACGGCAAACCTGCTGATTTGCCGTTTATGGCGTTATCTACACTGGCTGGCGCAGTTCTGCACGCAAATCTGCGTCTGGCTGCTGCAGGAGCCGTTGCCGCGCGTATTGCAGTGGGATCGCTCCACGTAGCAGTTCTGCTGACAGCTGGCGAGGTCGCACTTCGCCGCCACGGGCGTCAGCTGGGGCACAGGTGCCCGGCCGCTAAACAGCGTCGACGAGGCCGTCGGCTGAGCGATGGCACTCTGCCCCAGCAGTAAGGCGGCGAGCAGCAGTATGATGTAACGACTTTTCATTTTTACTCTCCCTGGGTTCGACACCGGCTAAGTATGGCTGGTGAACAGACAAACGTCTGCGCCGCGCGCGGAAAAGCGCCAGGCGGTCACACTTCCGCCGCCTGCCTGAAACGAAAGATTCAGGCAAACCGCAAAGCACCAAAAAGAGGCATTTATTCTCTCCTTCTGCCTGCTGCTGGCGCGTCCCTGCCCCTCTGCTGTCAGTAAAAGCCCGCCAGACGGGGGCTGCCGGGTTGGTACAAAAGTTGCAGCTTCAGGTTATCGACAAGGAGATATCTATGAAAGCGATTGTAATTGGCGGCGGCATCGGCGGCATGAGCGCGGCGCTCGCGCTGGAGAAGGTGGGCATTGAAACAGAAGTTTTTGAAGCGGTAAAAGAGATGAAGCCGGTAGGCGCCGCCATCTCTGTCTGGCCGAACGGCGTTAAATGCCTTAACGCGCTGGGGCTGAAAGCGCAGCTGCGCGCCCTGAGCGGCAATATGGCCTTTATGGCCTATCAGGATTTCGCCAGCGGCGCGACCCTGACGCGTTTCAGTATGGAACCGCTGGTGCGCCAGGTAGGAGAATATCCCTCTCCGGTGGCGCGCGCTGAACTGCAGGCGATGCTGATCGACAGCTACGGGCGCGAACGCGTCAGCTTCGGCAAGCGCGTGGCGCAGGTTGAACAGCATGAGCACGGCGTCACTGCCCTGTTCGAAGATGGCACCACCGCGCAGGGGGATCTGCTGATCGCCGCCGACGGTGCGCATTCGGTTATTCGGCAGAGCGTGCTGGGGGAAAAGGTCGAGCGCCGCTACGCCGGCTACGTCAACTGGAACGGGCTGGTGGAGATCGATGCCGCGCTGGCGCCCGCCGATCAGTGGACCACCTTCGTCGGCGAAGGCAAACGCGTCTCGCTGATGCCGGTGAGCGGCAACCGCTTCTACTTCTTTTTTGACGTGCCATTGCCGAAAGGCCTGGCGGAAGACCGCAGCACGGTCAAAGCGGATCTGCGCCGCTACTTCCAGGGCTGGGCGCAGCCGGTGCAGCGGCTTATCGACGCCATCGATCCGGCGACCACCAACCGCGTCGAGATCCACGATATCGATCCCTTTAGCCGTTTTGTCAGCGGTCGCGTCGCGCTGCTGGGCGATGCGGCGCACAGCACCACGCCGGATATTGGCCAGGGCGGCTGCGCGGCGATGGAGGATGCGCTGGTGCTGGCGACTTCTCTCGCCGCCCACTCGCTGGGCATTGAGGATGCGCTGCGGCGCTATGAGGCGCGCCGGGTGAGCCGTACCCGCGATCTGGTGCTGAAAGCGCGCAAGCGCTGCGACGTGACCCACGGCAAAGATCCCGCGGCGACGGCGGCCTGGTATCAGGAGCTGCGTCAGGAAACCGGCGAGCGCGTGCTGGCCGGCATGTGCGAGACCATTGAGGGCGGTCCGCTGGGATAAAAAAAGCGGGCGTTGCGCCCGCTTAATATTAGTCGGCCAGGCCGCGATTTTTCAGCATCGGCTCCAGCTGCGGCTCGCCGCCGCGCCACTTCTCATAGAGCTGTTTCAGATCGCTGCTGTTGCCGCGCGACAGGATCATCTGGCGGAAGCGGTCGCCGTTCTCGCGCGACAGGCCGCCGTTCTCCACAAACCACTGATAGCCGTCGTCCGCCAGCATCTGCGTCCAGATATAGGCATAATAGCCCGCCGCGTAGCCGCCGCCCCAGATATGCTGGAAATAGCTGGAGCGATAGCGCGGCGGAACGGCCTTCAGCGCCAGACCGTCGCTCTGTAGCGCCTGCTGCTCAAACCCCTCGACCGACTGCGGCGTCTCGCCGGCGCCGATGCTGTGCCAGTGCAGATCCAGCAGCGCGGCGGCCAGCAGCTCGCTCATGTCATAGCCCTTGTTAAAGCGGCTGGCGCGCACGATTTTCTGGTGCAGCGCTTCCGGCATCGCCTCACCGCTCTGGTAGTGGCGCGCATAGTTGAGGAACACCAGCGGCTCGCTCGCCCAGTGTTCGTTGAACTGCGAAGGAAACTCGACAAAGTCGCGCGGCGTGGCGGTGCCGGAGAGGCTCGGATAGCGCTGGGTGGCGAACAGCCCGTGCAGCGTATGGCCGAACTCATGGAACAGCGTAATCACCTCATCCCAGCTGAGCAGCGCCGGTTCGCCTTCCGGCGGTCGGGTATAGTTGCAGACGTTGTAGATCACCGGACGCGTCGCCAGCAGCCGCGACTGGTTAACGAGGTTGCTCATCCACGCGCCGCCGCCTTTATTGTCGCGCTTGAAGTAGTCGGTATAGAACAGCGCCAGCGGCGAGTCGTCGACATCAAAAATCTCATAGACGCGCACGTCAGGATGGTAGACCGGCAGATCGTGACGCTCGGTGACGCGAATGCCGTAGAGCTGATTCGCCGCCCAGAAAACCCCTTTCTCCAGCACGTTGTTGAGTTCGAAATAGGGGCGGATCTCGCTTTCGTCGAGATCGTACTGCGCTTTACGCACCTGCTCGGCGTAGAAGCTCCAGTCCCAGGCGGCCAGGGTAAAGTCGCCCTGCTGGCGATCGATGGTCTGCTGGATGGCGGCCGCTTCGCGTTCGGCACGCGCCCGCGCCGCCGGAACGATATGGCGCATAAAGGCGAACGCCGCATCGGGGGTTTTCGCCATCTGATCCTGCAGCTGCCATTCGGCGAAGCTGGCGAAGCCGAGCAGCTGCGCCTGCTGCGCGCGCACCTGTGCCAGCTCCAGCACCAGCGCCCGGGTATCGTTCTCGTCGCCCTTTTCGCTGCGGCTGACCGAGGCGTCGAACAGCGCCTGACGCGTCGCGCGCGTGCGCAACAGCTGCAGAGCCGGCTGCTGGGTGGTGTTCTGCAGCACCAGCAGCCAGGCGTTTTCCAGCCCGCGCGCCTGTGCCGCCGCCTGCGCTACCGCCAGATCCGCCGGACTCAGCCCCGCCAGCGCCTCGGCGTTCTGCACCACCAGCCCGCCCGCTTTGGTGGCGGCCAGCAGCTTATTGGTAAAGCGCGTGCTGAGGCGCGCCGCCTGCTGATTGAGCGCCTTAAGCTTCTGTTTGGCCTCCTCCTCCAGACTGGCACCTGACAGCTGAAAGTGCTGCCAGGTCACCTCCACCAGCCGCAGCGATTCAGGATCGAGTTCCAGCGTCTCACGCTGCTGGTAGATGGCGTCAAGACGGGCAAAGAGCGCGCCGTTCAGGACGATCTCGTCGTTAAGCGCGGTCAGCTGCGGCGCGATCTCTTCATCCACCTGCTGCAGATAATCGCTGGTATTGGCCGAGGTCATGGCGCTAAAAACCAGATTAACGCGTTCGAGCAGCTGTCCGCTGCGCTCCAGCGCCTCGAAGGTGTTGGCAAAGGTGGGCGCATCGGGATTATGTGCAATCGCCTGCACCTCCTGGCGCTTCTCTTCAATACCCGCCTGCAGCGCGGGCAGAAAGTCCTCTTCCTGAATCTGGTCAAACGGCGGTGCCTGCCAGGGCAGCGTGCTTACCTGAAAAAACGGATTTTGTCTGACGTTCATGCCTCGCTCCTGATTACCGTGCAAAGGTTTATCCTGGCAGGTTGCCGCGCCCGCAACAACTCAGCGCTGCGTTTCCGCCTCGTCGCGCCGCCATACCGGGCGTCCGTTCACCCAGGTCTCGGCGATATTGCGATCGTCGCCCAGCGTCATCAGTACGAACAGCCGCTCCCAGATATCCTTACTGTTGCCGATGCGCAGCCGCTGAAGCGGCGAAACCGCCGGGTCCAGCACCACGAAGTCCGCCTCTTTGCCGGGCGCGAAGTTGCCGATATGGTGGTGCAGATCGAGGGCGTGCGCGCCGCCGAGGGTGGCGTGGTAGAACGCCTCCGCCGCGCTGAGCCGATACTGCTGCAGCTGGCCGACCTTATAGGCTTCCCCCAGCGTCTGCAGCATATTAAAGGTGGTGCCCGCCCCGACGTCGGTGCCGATGCCGATCCTGACCCCCTGCTGCCAGCTGCGCTTCAGATTGAACAGCCCGCTGCCGAGGAACAGGTTCGAGGTCGGGCAGAAGGCGATGGCGGAATCGGTATGATGCAGACACTGCCACTCGTGATCCTCCAGATGCAGGCAGTGCGCGAACAGGCTGCGTCGTCCGGTAAGCTGGTGCCGATGATAAACGTCAAGATAGCCGTCGTGCTGCGGAAACAGCGACTTCACCCAGGCAACCTCCTGCGGGTTTTCGCTCAGGTGGGTATGCAGCCAGACGTCGGGATACTCTTGCCGCAGCTGCCGCACCTTCTCCAGCAGCGCCGGCGTCGAGGTGGGGGCGAAGCGCGGCGTCAGCGCATAGCTGAGTCGACCGCGCCCGTGCCAGCGCTCAATCAGCGCCCGCGTGTCGGCATAGCTCTGCTCCGGCGTTTCCAGCAGGGCTTCCGGTGCATGGCGATCCATCATTACCTTGCCGGCAATCAGCCGCATCTCTATCGCTTCGGCGGCGCTGAACAGCGCCTCGACCGACTGGGGATGCACGGTGCCGAATACCAGTGCGCTGGTGGTGCCGTTCGCCAGCAGCTGCTGCAGGAAAAAGGCGGACATGGCGGCGGCGTGGTCGGCGGAGTGGTACTGACTTTCCACCGGGAAGGTATAGTGGCTGAGCCACTGCAGCAGCTGCTCGCCAAAGGCGCCAATCATCTCGGTCTGCGGATAGTGGATATGGGTGTCGACAAAGCCCGGCACAATCAGCCGGCCGCGCAGATCAATAAGATCGGCTGGCGCATGGGAGAGCGTTTCCCAGCGATGCAGTCCGACAATACGCCCTGCCTCCAGCAGCAGCACGCCATCGTCGATATAGCGCGCCTGCGAGGCGATCGCATCGGGCTGATGCGCGACATCGGTAAAGTCAAAAAAGCTGGCGCGAATGGCCGTGAGGGGTGATGACATACTCTTTCCTTAATTCCGCTCCCGGGCGCGGTTTGCCGTCGGTCAATAAGCGATAAATTGCAACCTGCATGCCAGAACAAGACGATTAATCAGGATGTTATGTGAAAAAGGCATTTTTGCCGCGGCGGTAAAAAAGGTATCGTGTGCGCAACCGGTTGCCTCTCTGGCGGCTAAGGAAGGCTAAAAAAAGCCTGCATGGGCTCTGCCCGACGATGGTGCAGCGCGCGCCACCATAGCGCAGCGCCTCCCCTGAAAACGACCCTGACCGCCCGCGCGCGCATTTGCCGCGCAGCGGCGCTGCCGAAGTGGTATGGTGAAAACAGGTCAACCTGAAAACGTATAAGGAACAGTGAGATGATTATTTTTGTTACCGGCGCGACGGCCGGTTTTGGTCAAAGTATCACCCGCCGGTTCATTGCAGCTGGCCACAAAGTGATTGCCAGCGGCCGCCGCGCTGAGCGTCTGCAGGCGCTGAAGGAGGAGCTGGGCGAGAACCTTTATCCCCTGCAGCTCGACGTGCGCAACCGCGCCGCCATCGAAGAGGCGGTCGCCTCGCTGCCCGCCGGGTGGCGCAACATCGACGTGCTGGTCAATAACGCCGGCCTGGCGCTCGGCATCGAGCCGGCGCACCGCGCCAGCGTCGAAGACTGGGAAAATATGATCGACACCAACACCAAAGGCCTGGTCTTTATGACCCGCGCCCTGCTGCCGGATATGGTGGAGCGCAACGTCGGCCATATTATCAATATCGGCTCTGTCGCCGGCAGCTGGCCCTACGCGGGCGGCAACGTCTACGGCGCGACCAAAGCCTTTGTGCGTCAGTTCAGCCTTAACCTGCGCACCGATCTGCACGGCACCGCGCTGCGCGTCACCGATATCGAACCCGGCCTGGTTGGCGGCACGGAGTTTTCTAACGTGCGCTTCAAAGGCGACGATGAGAAAGCGGATAAGGTCTACGAAGGCGCAACGGCGCTGACGGCGGAAGATGTTACCGAGGCGGTTTACTGGGTCGCCACGCTGCCGAAGCACGTCAATATCAATACCCTTGAGATGATGCCGGTAAGCCAGACGCAGGCCGGCCTGAAAGTACACAAGCCCTGACGCCGCCCGAGGCCAGCCTGCCGCTGGCCTCCTCCGCTCAGGCGCGTCCCCAGCCCGCCACAATGATCAGCATGCCGCAAAACGCCACCAGCGCCCCGCTCCAGTCCCACGCGCTCAGCTTCACGCCATCCACCACGCGCAGCCAGAGCAGCGCGGTCAGCACGTAGACGCCGCCGTAGGCCGCATAGACACGCCCGCTCGCCGCAGGATGCAGCGTGAGCAGCCAGACAAAGGCCATCAGACTCAGCGCGGCAGGCAGCAACAGCCAGGCGGAGCCGCCTTTTTTCAGCCACAGCCAGGGTAAAAAGCAGCCGACTATCTCCGCGATGGCGGTAAGAAAAAAGAGCAGCGCGGTTTTGATCAGCATGGAACCCTCTCGGAAAGTTAAACAGAGCGCCCACTACTGGTGAGCAAATAAAGCGCGATGATATACTAAGCCCGGCCTGCCGCAACCCGGAACCATCCCTGCGCGCCAGGCGTTAACCGAAGGAAAAGATGATGAACAAATTGTTTCCGACCCTGCTCGCCGTGCTGCTGGCCGGCAGCGCGATGCTGACCGCTGCGCCGGCCAGCGCCAACACCAGCCGCCTGATTATTGAAGATGGCAACAACGCCGCCAGTAATGAAGCCGCGCGTCAGAGCAAAGAGCAATGGAATGACACCCGGCAGTTGCGCAATAAGGTGAACAGCCGCGTAGAGAAAGAGTTCGATAAAGCGAACCGCGCCTTTGATACCCGCGACGCCTGCGAAAAGAGCTATAACATCAACGCCTACTGGGAAGCCAATACCCTGCGCTGTCTCGATCGCCGCACCGGCCGACCGGTCACGCCCTGATTTTTTTCGCGGACTGCTATAGTCAGTAAGGTTCACTACGCAAAAGGAGAAGATGATGAAGAAACAGACCGGAATGTTAATCGCAACTTTACTGGCGCTGCCGATGCTGGCGCACGCCTCCTGCGAGTCCGTTAAAGCGGACATCAGCCAGAAAATTATTCAGAACGGCGTCCCGGAATCGGGTTTTTCGCTGGATATCGTGCCTAACGATCAGGTCGACCAGGCGGGCGGTCAGGTGGTGGGCCATTGCGAAAACGACACGCAGAAAATTGTTTATAAGCGCGTGGGCCGCGGCGACGAAGGCAGCGTGCCTGACAGCGCAGGCAGCTCGCAGGACGCGCCTGCGCAGTAATCTTAATCCGCTGACAACGCGGCGCGGATAAAGGCCATCTTATCCGCGTCGGCATCCAGTAAGGGCGACGCCGTCGCCCTTTTCTATTCTGCCTGTTCCGGCCGCTGCCGCGGCATCATCCAGGCGACCCCCAGCGCTAACAGCGCAATCATCAGCGCCACCACAAACACCCAGTGCAGCGAGGCGGCGATCGCCTGCACCATATGGTGCAGCCTCTCGCTGGAGAGCGCGTCGCGCGTTGGCGCCGACATAACCTGCTGCACCGGATCCTCAGCGTGCGGCAGCCGCTGCGCCAGATTAAGGTTCAGCACGGCACCCATCAGGGCGGTGCCGACAGCGGACCCCATCATGCGGCTGAACATAATCGACGCGGTGCAGATGCCGCGAATATCGTAGTGCGCATGGTTCTGCACCGACACCAGAAAGGTGGTGCTGGTCATGCCCATGCCGGTGCCGATGACAAAGGCGGTCGCCCCCGCCTGCCAGATGGGGCTCTCCGCGCGCAGCAGCAGCAGCAAGGCGCTGCCCGCCACCAGCAGCAGCGCGCCGAGCTGGGCGGTGAAGCGGTATGAGGTGCGCAGCATCAGCCGCCCGCTCAGCGTGCTGGCCAGCGGCCAGCCGATCGACATCATCGCCAGGGCGCTGCCCGCCTGCAGCGGCGTGCCGCCGGTGATGCCCTGGATCCAGGTGGGCAAAAAGGCGCTGATCCCCATCATCGCCGCGCCGATAATCAGGTTGCCGGCGTTACCGGCGATAATCAAACGGCTGCGCCAGATCTCCAGCGGAAACAGCGGTGCATCGGCGCGCTGCTCATGCTTTTTCAGCTGCCAGCCGGCGAACAGCGCCAGCAGCAGAAAGGCGAGTAGCCAGTAGCCGAGCCACTCCGCCTGCAGCAGCGCCATCAGCAGCGCGCTGACGCAGATCGTCAGCCAGAGGCTGCCCGTTACGTTCAGCGGCTGCGGCTTCTCATCGGCGCAGTGCGCAGGCAGGAAGCGCGCCAGCATCGCCATGCTGATAAGCCCTATCGGCAGATTAACCCAGAAGATCAGTGACCAGCTAAAGTGCTGTACCAGCCAGGCCCCGGTAAGCGGACCGACGATTGCCGCCACGCCCCAGACGCTGGAGAGCCAGCCCTGAACGCTGGCGCGTTCGCGCGGCGAGTAGATATCGGCGACGATGGTAGAGCTGAGCGGCATAATCGCCCCTGCGCCCAGCCCCTGAAAGGCGCGAAACAGGATCAGCCACAGCATGCTGTGGGCGAAGCCGCAGAGCACCGAGCCGAGCAGAAACAGCGAGGTGCCGATAAAAAACATTTTGCGCCGTCCCCACATATCCGCCAGCCGGCCGTAAAGCGGCACGCTCACCGCCTGCGTCAGCAGATAGACAGAGAAAACCCAGCCAAACTGTGAAAACCCGCCCAGCTCGGCAATGATGGTCGGCATCGCCGTGGCGACGATGGTTACCTCGATGGCGGCCATAAACATCGCCAGCATACAGGCGAAGAGGATCCAGCCGCGGTGGCTGACCTGCAGGTGTGCGCTTTCAGTCATACATCTCCCTTTTGTTATCCAGCAAGGCTAGCCTAAATTTGCGTCGCCGGTGTGCCTGACGTGCGCCGCTGATGTGACGGTGTCACGTTAGCGAGCCGTAAAGAGATAATTTCCTGCCGAAACCAGATACCATGCGGCTCTGGCCGCTATTCTGTCTATTTCTATCTGTCTGATTTTTCCGATAAAAACTGGCTTCACCCGTTTCATGCTGCTATAGGCTTAAAGGCTTTTTAACAAAACCTGAAAATTAGCGGTCAGTGCATTGCTGGCCCGCACAACAACCAACAGGGGAATTGATGATGCAACATGGTTCACTGGTCAGACGTGCCGGACTCGGGCTGCTGGCTATTGTGGGGGTGCTGGCGCTGCTGGTCTGGGGCATCGGTATCGATACGCTGCGCGCGCGGCGCGTCGACCTGATTTACCTGGGCCAGCAGCATCTCTATCTGGTCTTCTGGTCGATGCTGTTTGCGCTGCTGGTCGGCATTCCCAGCGGCATTCTGCTGAGCCGCCCTTTTGCGCGCCGCTGGGCCGAATATGCGATGCAGGTTTTCAACGTCGGCAATACCCTGCCGCCGCTGGCGGTGCTGGCGCTGGCGATGGTGGTACTGGGCATTGGCGAAAAACCGGCGCTCTTTGCCCTGTTTCTCGCCTCGCTGCTGCCGATTGTGCGCAACACCTTTTCCGGCCTGAGCGCGGTGCCGCCCTCTCTGATTGAAGCCGCAAACGGCATTGGGATGACCAAATTCCAGCGCCTGCGCCAGGTGGAGCTGCCCAACGCCTACCCGGTCATGCTGGCGGGCATCCGCATCGCCACCGCCATTAACGTCGGGACCGCGCCGCTGGCGTTTCTTATCGGCGCCAGCAGCTACGGCGAACTGATTTTCCCCGGCATCTATCTTAACGACTTTCCTACGCTGATCCTCGGCGCGGTCGCCACGGCAATGTTCGCGCTGCTGCTCGATATGCTGCTGGCGGCGCTGGGTCGCTTTCTCAGCCCACATGCGGCTTAACAGGGAGATTTTTATGACGACGCTGACGCGCTGGTTAAGAGCCACCGCCGTGGCCCTCGCCGCAACGCTGGCATTTAGCCAGGGGGCACAGGCCGCCGCGCCGCTGGTGATGGCGACCAAAAGTTTTACCGAGCAGCATATCCTTTCCGCCATGACGGTGATGTGGCTGCAGAAGAAAGGCTTTCAGGTGATCGCCAAACGCAATATCGCGACCACCATCGGCCGTAACGCCATGCTCAATAAACAGGTGGATATGACCTGGGAGTATACCGGCACCTCGCTGATCATCTTTAACCACATTAAAAAGCCGATGTCCTCTGACGAGGCGTACCAGACGGTGAAATCCCTCGACGGCAAGCTGGGGCTGGTATGGCTTAACCCGGCCCCGATGAATAACACCTACGCCTTCGCCATGCAGCGCGCGCGCGCCGAGAAAGAAGGCATCAGCACCATGTCGCAGCTGGTGGCGAAAATTGAACAGGTGCGCCAGCGCGATCCCGACCATAACTGGCGGCTCGGGCTGGATCTGGAGTTCTCCGGCCGCTCAGACGGCATGAAGCCGCTGCAGAGCGCCTATAACCTGACGCTGGATCGGCCGCAGATTCGGCAGATGGATCCCGGTCTGGTCTATAACGCGGTGCGTGACGGCTTTGTCGATGCAGGCCTGGTCTATACCACCGACGGACGGGTCAAGGGGTTCGATCTCAAGGTGCTGGAGGATGACAGGCACTTCTTCCCCAGCTACAACGTCACGCCGGTGGTGCGTAAAGATGTGCTGGAGAGCCATCCTGGCCTGGCGGCGGCGCTGAATCAGCTTTCGCCGCTGCTCACCAGCGAGGCGATTACCGAGCTGAACAAGCGCGTCGATATCGATCATCAGTCGCCCGAGCAGGTTGCGCGCGACTTTCTCACAGCCAACAACATGCTGTAAGGCGGCCCTATGGATACCTTTCACTACATTATTAACAACTGGAGCAGCCTGCTGGCGCTGACCTGGCAGCATACCTGGCTGGTGCTGGTGGCGGTTGGCTGCGCCATCGTCGCTGGCGTGCCGCTGGGGGTGCTGATCGTGCGCGTCAGGTGGCTGGCCGCGCCGGTGCTGGGCATCGCCACCGTGGTGCTTACCATCCCGACCATTGCCCTGTTCGGCCTGATGATCCCGCTCTTTTCGCTGATCGGCCAGGGCATCGGCGCGCTGCCGGCGATTACCGCGGTGTTTCTCTATTCGCTGCTGCCGATTGTGCGCAATACCCATACCGCGCTGGAGAACCTGCCTGACGGCCTACGCGAGGCGGGACGCGGCATCGGCATGACCTTCTGGCAGCGGCTGCGCTGGGTGGAAATTCCTATGGCGCTGCCGGTGATTTTCGGCGGCATTCGCACCGCCGTGGTCATGAATGTCGGCGTAATGGCCATCGCCGCGGTTATCGGCGCTGGCGGGCTTGGCCTGCTGCTGCTCGACGGCATCAGCGGCAGCGATATTCGTATGTTAATCGCCGGCGCGCTGATGATCTGCCTGCTGGCCATTATTCTTGACTGGCTGCTGCATCGTCTGCAGTCGGCGCTGACTCCTAAGGGGATTCGATAATGATAAAACTGGAAAACCTGACGAAAACCTTTACCCAGAAAAACGGCACCAGCGTCACCGCCGTCGATAACGTCAGCCTGCATGTACCGCAGGGAGAAATGTGCGTGCTGCTCGGCCCCTCGGGCTGCGGCAAGACCACCACGCTGAAGATGATTAATCGCCTTATCCCCAGCACCAGCGGCAAAATTTTGATCAACGGCGAGGATACCAGCACCCAGGATACCGTGACCCTGCGCCGCAATATCGGCTATGTGATCCAGCAGATTGGCCTCTTCCCCAATATGACCATTGAAGAGAACATCACCGTGGTGCCGCGCATGCTGGGCTGGGACAAAAAGCGCTGCCGCGAACGCGCCACCGAGCTGATGAGCATGGTGGCGCTCGATCCCCGCAAATTTCTGCACCGCTACCCGCGCGAGATGTCGGGCGGCCAGCAGCAGCGTATTGGGGTGATCCGCGCGCTGGCGGCGGATCCGCCGGTGCTGCTGATGGATGAACCCTTCGGCGCGGTCGACCCGATTAACCGCGAGGCGATCCAGAACGAGTTTCTTGATATGCAGCGGCAGCTGAAGAAAACCGTGATGCTGGTGAGCCACGATATTGACGAAGCGCTCAAGCTCGGCGACCGCATCGCGGTGTTTGGCCAGGGGAAAATCGTGCAGTGCGCCAGCCCGGATGAGCTGCTGGCCAGCCCGAAAAATGACTTCGTCGGCTCTTTCGTCGGCCAGGACCGCACGCTGAAGCGCCTGCTGCTGGTGCAGGCGGGCGACGTCACCGATCAGCAGCCCACTATCACCGTTAAGCGCGCCACCCCGCTGGCGGAGGCGTTCGCCCTGATGGATGAAAACGATATGCGTTCGGTCACGGTGGTGGATAACGACGGTAAACCGCTCGGCTTTGTCAAGCGCCGCGAGGCACGAGACGCCAGCGGCTACTGCGAAGAGCGGCTGCACACTTTTCGGGTAACCGGCAAGGCGGAAGAGAACCTGCGCGTGGTGCTCTCAAAGCTGTATGAGCACAACACCGTCTGGATGCCGATCGTGGATGAGGATGGCCGCTACAGCGGGGAAATTTCGCAGGACTATATCGCCGACTACCTGAGCTCCGGGCGCACCCGCCGCCGCCTTAATCCGTAACGCCTCAGAGGTTGCCTCCCTCCCACAGGCAAAAGGCCCAGGCGCAAATGTTATCGCGCCTGGGCCAAATTAGCTGTTATCCCTCTCTACAGCCCTTTTTCCACCGCTTCGCCCTGCGGCAAAACCACCGCACGCGGCTCGCTGGGCAGCACCAGATTGAGCAGGATCGCCAGCACGCCGCCGGTCGTCACCGCATGGCCAAAGATCTGACCCACCAGCGGCGGGAACTGCTTCAGCGCTTCCGGCACCGCCTCGACGCCCAGCCCCAGCCCAAAGGAGACCGCCACAATCAACATCTCGCGCCGCCCCAGCGGGGTTTGGGTCATAACGCGGATCCCGGCGGCCACCACGCTGCCGAACATCACCAGCGTCGCGCCGCCCAGCACCGGCGGCGGGATCTGCTGCATCAGCGCGCCAACGGCGGGAAACAGCCCGAGCAGCGCCAGCATCGCGCCCATTACCATGCCGACATAGCGGCTCGCCACGCCGGTCATCTGGATCACGCCGTTATTCTGCGCAAAGGTGGTGTTGGGAAAAGCGGAGAAAACCGCCGCCAGCACACAGCTGATGCCGTCGGCGCAGATGCCGCCCTGCAGGCGACGCTGAAACTGCGGCCCGCTGATCGGCTGCTGCGACAGCATACAGTTGGCGGTAAGATCGCCCACCGCCTCAATCACCGAGATCACCGACACCAGCGCAATCGGCAAGAAAATGGTCCAGTCGAAGGCGAAGCCGAAGCGGAAAAAGCCCGGCAGCGCCAGCCAGCCCGTCGCCGGCAGCGGTTTCAGCACCAGCATACCGCTCAGCGCCGCGGCGAGGCAGCCGACGGCAATACCGGCGATAACCGCAATCAGCCGCGCCCAGCGGTTGCGCATGCGGTTCAGCGCGATAATCACCAGCAGCGTCAGCGCGCCGAGCGCCAGATTGCCGGGCGCGCCGAAATTCACGGCGTTGTGCCCGCCTGCCCAGTCGGTAATGCTCACCTTAATCAGGCTGATGCCGATCAGCGTGATCACCGTGCCGGTCACCACCGGCGTCAGAACGCGGCGCAGCTGCGAGACGCAGCGGCTAATCAGCAGCGGGATCAGCGCGGCGACCAGCGTGCAGCCGAAGATCATCGCCATAATATCCTCCGGCGATCCGCCGCGGCTTTTGACGATCATCCCGCCGGAAAGGATCACGCCGAGAAAGGCGAAGCTGGTGCCCTGCAGACAGATCATGCCCGCACCAATCCCCGCCACGCGCCGCGCCTGAAGAAAGGTTCCCATGCCGGAGACCAGCAGCGACATGCTGATCAGATAGGGAATATAGGCCTGCAGCCCCAGTACCGAGCCAATGATCAGCGGTGGTGTAATAATGCCGACCACGCTGGCCAGCAGGTGCTGCAGCGCGGCGAAAAAAGCGGGCGCAGGCCTGATGCGTTCGTCCAGCCCGTACAGCAATGCTTTTTCTTCTGAATGCGACATAATCGTGCTCCGGCAGTCTAGTGATTAACGCTGTTAATGCATTAATCACGCCACGCGCGCAGGCAGCGAGAGAAAATATTGCTAACTGGCTGAATAGAATGGAATTAAAAAAGAGGCGCGCTGGGCTGGATCCTGAAACCATCGATTCAGCCGCAGCGGCTTTGAAGCATTATGTTTCACCCTCAGGCGATCTTTGCACCTGAATCGGGCAACGCGGCGATGCCCATTGAAGAGAGATCGAGGTAGCCGGCTAAATCGCGCTGTTCGGCGCGCGGCAGATAGGGCAATTCTCCCAGCAGCGGCGCGTCGATGCTGTCGCGCAGCACGTCAATCAGCTCCGCATAGTGCGCCAGTCCAGGGTTAATGCGGTTCGCGACCCAGCCCGCCAGCGGCAGCCCGTCGCGCGCGATCGCCTCGGCGGTCAGCAGCGCATGACTGAGGCAGCCCTGTTTGATGCCCACCACCAGCACCACCGGCATATGATGCTGAGCCACCCAGCCAGAGAGCGGCTTCGCATCGTTCATCAGGCTGCGCCAGCCGCCGGTGCCTTCGACCACCACGCAGTCGGCCTGCTGCTCCAGCCGCTGCAGGCTTTGGCTCAGCAGCGGATAGTCCACTGGCCGGCGCGGGCGAATGCTGACTTCGTCTTCTTCGTAAATTAACGGGTTAATCGCGTCGTAAGGCAGGGTAAGCGTCGAGCTGCTCTGCAAAACCAGCGCATCTTTACTGCGCAGGCCCTCTGCGCTCCGTACGGCGTTGCGCGCCACCGGTTTAAAACCGACTGCGCTCAGGCCCGCATGAGCGAGATACTGCAGAAGCGCGCGCGAAACAACGGTCTTTCCTACAGCGGTATCAGTGCCGGTAATGAACAGATTTTTCACCCCACTCCTCCTCAACGTAACGGTTTTGTTTTACAAAAAAGCAAAACCCATTGTAAGGAGTGCGGACGGCGGGCAGCTTGCGTTAGCGCAAAGTTCAGTCGCGCTTAACCTTGTAACAGCTTCACCAGCAGATAGCCGCTGTAGAGGGCGTCTTTGATCAGCGCCGCCGCGCCGAGGGTGCCCGGCTCGCGGAACGCCGTCGGGGCGAGCTGGATCACCTCGCTGTAGGCGGGCAGCGCCTGCTGACGAATGGTGCTGCTGACGGCGGGAAACAGCACCTCAGCGGCCTGGTTGAGCGGCGAACCGATTAAAATATGCTGCGGATTGAAAATATTGACCATCATCGCCAGCATCCGGCCAACGTGATGCCCAACCCCTGCGATGGCGTCGCGCGCCAGCCGATCCCCCTGCTGGGCCGCCAGGCAGAGCGACGCCAGCGTTAAGGGCTGCTGGTGCAGCACGCTGTCGGGCTGTGCCTCCAGGCGCTGCGCTGCCAGCGCCAGCAGGCTGCCGGTGCTGGCGACCGTTTCCAGACAGCCGTGATTGCCGCAGTAGCACTGCTGGCCATAGGGATCGATCTGGGTATGTCCAATCTCCACCAGCGCGCGGCCGCTTTTATGCAGCAGCTGGCCGCCGCTGATGACGCCAGCGCCGACCGTGTCGTCAATCACAATCTGGATAACGTCCTGCGCCCCGCGCGAGGCGCCGAACAGCGCCTCCGCCAGCGTCCAGGCGGAGATATCATGCTGCACGAAAACCGGCACGCCGGTGCGCTGCGCCAGGGTATCGCCCAGCGGGATATCACGCGCCTCGTAGCCCGGCAGTCGGTGCACCACGCCCGAGGCGGCGTTAATCAGCCCGGGCAGCGTAATGGCTATCGCCGTCAGCCGCTCCAGTTTGCGCTGATGGCGCATAAAAAAGGCGTCCACGCAGTCGATTAGCGAGGTGAGCAGCGGCTGCTGCGCTTCGTCAGGCAGCGGCAACGACTCCTCTACCAGCGCGCGGCTGCTGAGATCGCGCAGCGTCAGGGTCAGCGCGCCGCGGTGCAGGCGCACCGCGAGATAGTGCCAGGCGAGGGTATCGAGGATCAGGCCGATGGCCGGGCGGCCGCGCGAGCCAGGCTCCTGAAATTCCGTTTCCTGCACCAGATGGGCATCGAGCATTTCACGCACAATTTTGGTGATGCTGGCAGGCGCCAGCTGCGCCAGTCGGGAAAGTTCGATACGCGAAATCGGACCGTAGAGATCGATCAGGCGATAAACCACGCCTGCATTAGTCTGTTTGATCTGGTCAATATGGCCAGGCTGACTCTCCAGCTTCACGCCCTGTGCTCCCGGTTATTTTCGCGCTTCTAAATAAACAGCAGCTATGGTGAGGCAGATTGCGGCTTAGCGTCAAATATTTGATTTGAAATGTGATTTACAGCACATAAAAACCAGACTTTGCTGAAGGCCTGACCCCTATTTTTCCGCTGCGGGCGAGAGCAGCCGCATCATATTGCGCATCTGCATCGACGGCTCGCGCTCCGCCGACCAGACCAGCCATATCTCCGACAGCGCATCCTCCTCCCTGAGCGGCAGCCAGACCACATCGGCCAGCCGCGCGCGGGCGAAGGAGGCGGGCAAAATTGACACGCCGAGGCCGGTCGCCACCAGCCCGAGAATCGTCATCGCCTCGCCAACCTCCTGCATAATGTAGGGCTTGATCTGGTAGCGCCGCAGCAGGCTGAGGATTTCGCCGTGCAGCGCCGTGCCGCCCTGCGGATCGAAGAAAACGAAAGGTTCGCTGGCCAGCGCGCGAACAGAGATGGTCTCCTCATCCGCCAGCGGATGCGCCCAGTGCACCACCGCGCGCAGCGGTTCACGCAGCAGCAGCTGATAACGCAGGTCGGGCGGCAGCGCGGTGTTGCGCATCACCCCCAGATCGAGCCTGCCCTCATGCAGCGGCGCAAGCTGCTGGCGGGTGTTGATCTCCTGAATCTGGATATGCACCTGCGGCCAGCGCTGGCGAAACTGATAGAGCGCGTCGGAGACCAGGCCGGTAAAAGGCGCGGAAGAGGTAAAACCGATGCGCAGCTCCCCCTCCTCGCCGCGCTCCAGCCGCGCGGCGCGCTCGGCTGCCTGCTCTACCTGCTGTAAAATCGCGCGCGTATCGCTGAGGAACTGCTTTCCCGCCGGGGTAAGCTGGACGCTGCGGTTGGTGCGGGTAAGCAGCTTCGCCTCAATCGCCTGCTCCAGCTGCATAATCTGCTGGCTGAGCGGCGGCTGGGAGATACTGAGTCGCTGCGCCGCGCGGCCAAAGTGCAGCTCTTCCGCGACCGCGAGAAAGTAGCGCAGGTGACGCAGTTCGATATTCATAGTTTCAACATATCAATTAAGATTATTAATATATTAGACAACCTATTAGCGCTTTCCTAGAGTAGAGGGACTTTTTTCAGTTAAGGAATTAATGTGCGTCGCTCTTCTCAGGCGGTTACTCTCGACGACGGCGAGCCAGACGACTCGCCGGCACTCTCTCCCGCGGCCTCGCCCGTGTGGATCAAACGCGGCACGCCGCAGTTTATGCGCGTCACGCTGGCGCTCTTCTCCGCCGGTCTGGCGACCTTTGCGCTGCTCTACTGCGTGCAGCCTATTCTGCCGGTGCTGTCGGCGCAGTTCGGCGTCTCACCCGCCCAGAGCAGTATTTCACTCTCTGTCGCCACCGGGCTGATGGCGCTAGGGCTGCTGGTAACCGGGCCGCTTTCTGACGCCGTCGGCCGCAAAAACGTGATGGTCACCGCGCTTATGCTGGCGGCAATCTGCACCCTGATTTCCTCCGCCATGAACAGCTGGCAGGGGATTTTGCTGATGCGCGCCCTGACCGGGCTGTCGCTCAGCGGCGTTGCCGCCGTGGGCATGACCTATCTCAGCGAGGAGATCCATCCCAGCGTTATCGCTTTTTCTATGGGGCTCTATATCAGCGGTAACTCTATCGGCGGCATGAGCGGCCGCTTACTGAGCGGCGTGCTGACCGATTTCTTCTCCTGGCGCGTCGCCATCGCGGCGATTGGCTGCAGCGCCCTCGCCTCAGCGCTGATGTTCTGGCGCATACTGCCCGCGTCGCGCCACTTTCGTCCGGCGTCGCTGAAGCCGCGCAGCCTGATGATTAACTTTCGTCTCCACTGGCGCGACGCCGGGCTGCCGCTGCTGTTTGCCGAAGGCTTTCTGCTGATGGGCGCCTTCGTCACCCTGTTTAACTATATCGGCTACCGTCTGCTCGGCGCACCCTACCATCTCAGCCAGGCCGTTGTCGGCCTGCTTTCCGTGGTCTATCTGACCGGCTCATGGAGTTCGCCGAAGGCGGGCGCGCTGACGATGAAGTTGGGACGCGGCCCGGTGCTGCTCGGCGCCACGGCGCTGATGCTGGCGGGCCTGCTGCTGACCGCCCTGAGCGCGGTGTGGTGGATATTCATCGGTATGATGCTGTTTACCGCCGGTTTTTTTGCTGCCCACGCGGTCGCCAGCGGCTGGATAGGCCCGCGCGCGCGTCGTGCCAAAGGTCAGGCGTCGTCGCTCTATCTCTTTAGCTACTATGCGGGTTCCAGCGTAGCCGGCACCCTCGGTGGCCTCTTCTGGCACAGCTACGGCTGGCCGGGCATTACCCTTTTTATCTCCGCGCTGCTGCTGCTTGCCCTGCTGGTTGGCTGGCGCCTGCAGCAAAAAAGACTCTGACGCCGCGCGGCGTTAGCTAAACAGGACGCGGCTGCGTCCTTTTTAGCCTGTTAATACTGAGCATGCTTATTATTCAGATCCATAAAATAACAAAGCCCCTGTTAGCGGCTATAATTCCTCACACTCCAACAATAAATGTACTTTTCTTTCAGCAATGAGGATGTCCCAATGGGCCATTACTACTACGTTTCAAAAATTTCTGGCTACAATGATAATCACGTGGTCCACGCCGCTGGCTGCCAGTATCTCCCCCCGCTTGAAGCCCGCCTGTTTCTCGGCACCTTTTACACCGCCAACGCCGCTATTCAGCAGGCGCGCAAGTACTATCCCGGATCGCTGGGCTGCGAGGCGTGCTGCCCGCTGCCGGTAAAAAAAAACCTGAGGATACAGAATAGCGTGGCACTAAAGCATATCGCCTGACTCTGATAATGCTGGCCTCGCTCAGGAGGTCAGCCTGCGGGTTTGCGCCGTTGCGCCAGTTTGTTAAGATTTCGCCTCTTATTCCAGTAAGCTAGAGCTCTTCTTCCTGATGCCTGAGCAAACTATGCGCGAAAAATATGCCGCTTCACAAATTGCCCTTCACTGGCTGACCTTTCTGTTGGTCGCGCTGGCTTACGCGACCATCGAGCTGCGCGGCTTTGCCCAGCGCGGCTCCTGGCAGGGCTACGCGATGATTATCACCCATTTCAGCGCAGGCTTTACCGTCCTGCTGTTGATGCTGGCCCGTCTGCTGTTGCGCAAGCGCCACCGCACGCCGCCGATAACGCCGCCTGCCGCCCGCTGGCAAACCGGCCTGGCGCATCTGGTGCATACGCTGATCTATGCGCTGTTTATCACCCTGCCGATCCTGGGCATAACCTCGCGCTATCTGCGCGGACGCGACTGGTGGCTGTTTGGCATACCGATGCCGGTGGCAGGCGAGCCCAACTTCGACCTTTCCGATACCCTGATCGGCTGGCATGAAACCCTGGCCCCGCTGGGATACTGGCTGATTGGCCTGCATGCCGCTGGCGCGCTGTTTCATCACTATTTCCTTAAGGACAATACGCTCAGGCGTATGATGCCAGGCAAAACCCCGCGCGGATAACCGCTTTTATCGCCCGCCGGTCGGGCGATAAAAAACTTTCAGGATAAAACTGCGTTTCATCGTTCCCCTTGCCGTGCAATTCCTCCACAATAGTCAATAATTTGTGACGTAAGTCACTTTCGTGGATGTGAACCGCATCTTTTTTGCTGCTGCTCTGACTGATCTATTTTCATGCAACCAACTACTGTATCCCGTAAAACGGCCTGGCTACGCGTGGTGCTGCTGGCTATCGCCGCCTTTGTTTTCAACACCACCGAATTTGTCCCCGTCGGTCTGCTCTCCGATATCGGCGCCAGCTTCAGCATGAAAAGCGCTGACGTGGGCATTATGCTTACGATTTATGCCTGGGTGGTGGCGCTGCTTTCGCTGCCTCTGATGTTGCTGACGCGCAATATCGAGCGGCGCATTCTGCTGTCGGTGCTGTTCCTGATCTTTATCGTTAGCCATGTGCTCTCAACCTTCGCGTGGAGCTTCGCCTCGCTGGTGCTGTCGCGCATCGGCATCGCGCTGGCGCATGCGGTGTTCTGGTCGATCACCGCCTCGCTGGCGATCCGCGTCGCGCCCGCCGGTAAAAAGACCCAGGCGTTAAGCATGCTGGCGACCGGTACCGCGCTGGCGATGGTGCTGGGCGTGCCGATCGGCCGCGTGGTGGGACAATATCTGGGCTGGCGCACCACCTTCGGCATGATTGGCGTCTCGGCGCTGGTGCTGATGGTGCTGCTGGCGCGCATCCTGCCGCGTCTGCCGAGCGAACATACCGGCTCGCTCAGCAGCGTGCCGATGCTGTTTCGCCGCCCCGCGCTGGTCAGCATGTATCTGCTGGTAACGCTGGTGGTCACCGCCCATTACACCGCCTACAGCTATATCGAACCCTTTATGCAGTTCGTGGCCAGTGCGGATGAGAACTTTACTACGCTGCTGCTGCTGCTGTTCGGCTCCGCCGGGATCCTCGGCAGCCTGCTCTTTAGCTCGCTGGGCAATAAGTTTCCGTCGGCGCTGCTGATCGCCGCGATAGCCATTATTACGCTCTGCATGGGGCTGCTGATCTTCGCCGCGGTCCGTCCGGCGGCGATTTCGACGCTCTGTATTCTGTGGGGTATGGCGATGATGATGATCGGTCTGGCGATGCAGGTGCGCGTGCTGTCGCTGGCACCGGATGCCACCGACGTGGCGATGTCGCTGATGTCAGGCATCTATAATATCGGCATCGGCGCGGGCGCGCTGCTGGGCAATCAGGTCAGCGAACATTTAGGCATGGCCGACGTAGGAAATATTGGCGGGCTGCTGGGGCTGGTTGCGCTGTTCTGGTGTATCGCGATCTTCCGCAAATACCCGCAGTTGCGCAGCAACGGATAAAAAAAGGGGCTTCAGAATCTATTCTGAAGCCCCTTTTTCTTAGTTAAGGCTGGCGGCTGTGCCAGACAGCCTGCTCGCGCCAGAGGTCGAAGCGATGGGGAAAGAGGTTACGCGACCGCTCTCCTGCTTTCCCGACAGCTGCTGCTCCAGGGAAATCAGGCTGCTGCTGCCGCTCACGTTAACCGCTGCGGCCCCGGTCTGGAAACAGGGGGCGGCCTGAAGCGGTTGGGCCGCTGCGCTGGCAAAGGAAATGGTACCGAGCAGCGCCGCCATCACGACATATTTCACGCTTTTCATCCTCTCTCTCCTTCTCTCTGACGCCGCTCTCTTACTGATAAATTACCGCGGTGCCGTGCAGGTTGTTCTGGCCGGAAGTCGAGGTGATGCGGAATGATTTCGCCCCTGCGGCATCCGCTTTCGCGTTCAGCTGCGCTTCCAGTGAATCCAGGTTAGGGCCGCCCTGCGCGGAGATGGTGCCTACCGGCGTCTGGTGCAGCGGATCGCTGGCAACCTGGTCTGCAGCAAATGCGCCAAAAGTCAGGGTGGTAAGGGCCAGTGCGGCCAGGGTCAGTTTGGTAGTTTTCATGATATCGGCTCTCATATTCGGTCAGGTAAAAGATGTCGTTAAATTAATTAACGATCGTTAAATAAATAGTAGAGCATCCTGCCGGGTGGCGTCAACATTAATTTATCGATCGTTATTTTAATGCAGAAGAGGCGTGAGTATGGGCTTCAGCGCCCTTTTACACTTAACCATATGGGTGAAAAACAGGCGTCAACGCACAAAATGCCAACCTGCCTGCAGCGGCGTGCGGGCTGGCTTGCATATTTTCTTAATGATCGGTAATTTAATGGGATGTTTTTCAGACGTGAGGATCTATGAGCCAGCAACATGATGAAGCCGTAAAAAAATGTCGCGGCCGGCCCAAAACCTTTGACCGGGACGCGGCGCTGGACAAAGCGCTGACGCTGTTCTGGACCCACGGCTATGAAGGCACGTCGCTTTCCGATCTGGTCGCCGCTACCGGTGCGAAAGCGCCGACGCTTTACGCCGAGTTCGAGAATAAAGAGGGCCTGTTCCGCGCGGCAATGGAACGCTATATCGAGCGCTTTAGCGCCGAGCGCAACGCCGCGCTGCAGGATGAGAGCAAGCCGGTTGCCGAAGCGATTGAAGGCTGGTTCCGCGCCACGGCGGCCTGCTTCACCCACTGCGACACCCCGGCGGGCTGTTTCTTTATCTGCACCTCGACCGCGCTCTCTTCATCATCGAGCGAGATCGCCCATATGCTGCGCCAGCAGCACCAGGCGCAGCAGCAGACGCTGCTCGATTTTCTCACCGCGCGTCAGCAGCGCGGCGATATTCCGGCACAGGTCGATATTCTCTCCCTGGCGCGCTATCTCGCCTGTATGCTGCAGGGTATGTCGGTGCGCGCGCGTGAAGGCGTGCCGAAAGCGGATCTCGATAACATTATCGACACGCTGATGGCGATGTGGCCGACGCTGACCGGTCAGTGCATGAAGTCGCGCTGAATATTTTTGCGCTATGAAGTAATCAGGGCGGGAGTTATCCCGCCCTGCTCGTTTCTGCAGTTTACTCGAGGAAAAAGACCGGCTTCAGCGGCTGGCTAACCGGACTGTTGTCGGCATTGCTCGGCATCAGCTCTTTCATTGACGCCCACCAGCGCTGGCACACCTCTGTCTGCGCCACCGCGTTCCAGCGCTCTTCCGACTCGATTTCCACGCTGGCGAACAGCAGATGCCGTTCGGCATCCAGCCAGATCGCATAGTTGTGCGCGCCGTGTGCCTTAAGCGTTTCCGCCAGCTCCGGCCAGATGGGCGAATGACGGCGCTCATACTCCTGATGACAATCGGCGTTTACCTGCATAACAAAGGCTTTACGAAGCATTGGCTGGCCCTGCATCAAGCGCCGCCTGCCACGGCTTAACGTTGAAGCGCTGGCCCAGCGCCACCAGCTGTTCGGTGGTGATGCTCTGGCGGATGCCCCCCATCGACAGCACCTTCACGATCACCTCGGAGGATTTCTCTGCGGTGTCGATCAGGCCAAAGGCCTCGTCCAGCGTCGGCCCCGCGCCGAAGATGCCGTGGAACGGCCACATCACAATGCTGTGAGACGCCATCTTCTCAGCCGTCGCCTGGCCGATTTCATCGGTTCCCGGCACCATCCACGGCAGAATGCCGACGCCATCCGGGAACACCACCAGACACTCGGTGCTGCCTTCCCACAGCAGACGGGTAAAGCGCGCTGAATCGAGATCCACCACGTAGCTCAGCGCCATAAAGTGGGTGGCGTGGCAGTGCATAATTACGCGATCCGCGCCGCCGGTAACGGCTTTGCGCACGCTGTGGGACTGGAAGTGCGACGCCAGCTCGGAGGTGGGCAGCCCACCGTTGCTCAGCCCCCAGTGAATTTTAAAGGAGAGGCCTTGCTCATCGACCTTCAGCAGCGCCAGGCTGTCGGCCGGGTCGAGCTGTACGTTGCGGAAAAACTTGCCGGAGCCGGTAACGAGAAACCAGCAGTTGGCCAGTTCGGGCGCCGGTTTCGTCAGCTCAACGCAGCGCGGCTCGGCGTAAAAGTCGCTGGCAAAAGGCTTCACCTCCTCTTCCAGCAAGCGCAGCGAGACGTTGCCGCCGTTACGTTCGTCCCAGCCCTTCAGCCACATATCGCTGGTGGCTTTCACCATTCCCTGTACAAACCAGGATGAAAGAATGCTTTGCATAGTGAACCCTTAACGTTGATTCAGAATTTGTTTTTCATAGTGACGCACATCGCTTAGCCAGCTGGCGTCGGCGGGAACGTCATGGCGCAGGCACCAGGCCTCCCATACCGCCTGCCACGGCAGCGATTTTTGCTCTTCCAGCAGCGCCAGACGCGCGGTGTAATCCCCGGCGGCTTCGGCCTGACGCAGGCGATCGGTCGGCTCCAGCAGCGCGCGCAGCAGTGCTTTCCGGGTGTTGCGCGTGCCGATGACCCAGGCGGCGATGCGGTTAATCGAGGCGTCGAAGAAGTCGAGGCCGATATGCACCTTGTCAAACAGCTGGTGGCGCACGATCTCGCTGGCGATCGCTTGGGTTTCATCGTCAAGCAGCACCACATGGTCGCTGTCCCAGCGCACCGGACGGCTGACGTGCAGCAGCAGGCGCGGTACAAAGAGCATGGCGGCGGAGATCTTGTCGGAGATCACCTCGGTCGGATGAAAATGGCCGGCGTCCAGCGTCAGCGCGGTCTGACGGCTGGTGGCATAGCCCATAAAGAACTCGCTGGAGCCGACGGTGTAGCTTTCCGCGCCGATGCCGAACAGCTTGCTCTCGACCGCGTCGATATGGTGCTGCGGGCTGAGCTTCTCGGCGATCACCTCATCCAGCGCGCTCAGCAGACGCTGACGCGGCGCCAGCCGATCCACGGTGAGATCCTTCATCCCGTCCGGCACCCAGATATTCATTACCGACGGGGTGCCGAGCTGCTCGCCGAAGTAAGCCGATATGCGACGGCTCGCCTTGCAGTGATCGATCCAGAACTGGCGAATCGCCTTGTCGGCGTGCGACAGGGTAAATCCGTCGGCGCTCAGCGGATGCGAGAAGCAGCTCGGATTAAAATCGAGCCCCAGCTTCTGCTGCTTCGCCCACGCCACCCAGTTAGCGAAGTGCTTTGGCTCAATGACGTCGCGATCCACCGGCGATTCGCTTTCCAGATAGATAGCGTGCAGGTTGAGACGCTTAGGGCCGGGGATCAGCGACATCGCTTTTTCCAGATCGGCGCGCAGCTCATCGGCGCTGCGCGCTTTGCCCGGATAGTTGCCGGTTGCCTGAATGCCGCCGGTCAGCGCGCCCTGCGGATTCTCAAAGCCGCGCACGTCGTCTCCCTGCCAGCAGTGCATGGAGACGGGAACGCTATCCAGGCGCGCCATTGCTTCATCGACATCCACGCCGATATCGGCATAACGTTGTTTAGCCAGTTCAAAGGCTTGCTCAATCAGCTTTGTCATATGCGAGTTCCTTAGCAGGCTGACTCAGCGCCGAAAAGCGTGCCCGACTGGCACGAAAGGCGCTGTTGGTCAGCGGTTCAAATGTCTTCAGAGGGAAGTTTTTTTCTACGCAGCGGCGGAAATCCGCGACGTCGGTCAGTTCGCCTGAGGCGATAAGCTGGCAGCCGACGTTGCCCAGGGTTGAGGCTTCGACCGGCCCGGCCAGCACCGGTATTTCGCAGGCGTCGGCGCAGAGCTGGTTAAGCAGCTGGTTCTGGCTGCCGCCGCCCACCACGTGCAGCTGCTGAAACGCGCTGCCGCGCAGCCTGCCCAGCTCGTCGATTACCTCACGGTAGAGCAGCGCGAGGCTGTCGAAAATACAGCGCGCCAGCGCGGCGGCGGACTGCGGCACTGCCATATGCTGTTCGGCGCAGGCGTTCTGGATTTCGTTCACCATGCTTTCGGGATTGATAAAGCGCGCGTGGTTAGGATTGATCAGGGCGCGGCAGGCGGGCTCCTGCTCGGTCTCGGCGATCAGCGCGCAGAGATCCTCAATCTGCAGCTCGACGCAGACCCGCTGCAGCAGCCAGAGGCCCATGATGTTTTTCAGCACGCGATAGCCTTCCGCCCCGCCCTCATTGGTGATGTTGGCCCTGAGGGCGTCTGCGGAGGCGTAAGGCAGCAGGCTTTCGAATCCCATCAGCGACCAGGTGCCGGAGCTGAGATAGGCCGCGTTGTCCTGCTTCAGCGGCGTGGCGAGCACCGCGCTGGCGGTGTCGTGCGTGGTGACGGCGATTATCGGAATATCGACGCCGCGGGCGTTCTGCCAGTAGCCGATCACATTGCCCGGCGAGGTCGGCTTGCCGAACCAGGCGGGCGACGCGCCGGCCCAGCTGAGCAGGTCAGCATCCCATTCGCCGCTTTCGATATTCAGCAGCTGCGTGGTGGTGGCGTTGGTATATTCCCAGTTCAGCCTGCCCGTCAGGCGATAGTGCAGATAGTCGGGGATCATCAGGGCGTGGGCCACCTTCTCTTTCCAGTCGGGCTGCTGCTGGCTCAGGGCGCGAAACTGATAAAGGGTATTGAAGGGCAGAAACTGGATGCCGGTGCGCGCGTAGATCGCCTCTTTTCCCAGCTCGCGCAGCGCCTGCTCCATCACGCCGTGGGTGCGCTTGTCGCGATAGCTCACCGCTTCGCCGACGCGGTTGCCCGCCTTGTCGAGCAGCACCATATCGACGCCCCAGGTGTCGATGCCGATGCTGTCCGGCACAATATTCTCCTCATCCAGCCGCGCCAGCCCGGCGCGAATTTCACGCTCCAGATGATCGAGATCCCAGCAGTCATAGCCGGCACGGCGTTCGCGGCGGCTGGCGAAACGATGTACCTCGCGCAGATCGATCTGCTGTGATGCGGCGTCCCACCGGGCGAGCATCACGCGTCCGCTGGATGCGCCCAAATCAACCGCAACGATATTTCGCTTACTCATGGTCCGCTCTTCCTTAGATATGATGCTGACAGAGTAGGAACCTTGCGCGCCCGCCACCTTCCCCTTACTGCCAGCGCGGCAATGCCGCTGGCAGGTTTGCAAAGAAGTTCGTGAGAGAGATCACAGAGGCGCAAGGGCGATGGATGTGAGCTTCGCCGCAATTCTGTTAACTGGCGGGAATATCTTGAATAAAAAGCAGATTTCCTGCGCTTCGTGGTTGAAAATTCAAGGTGAGCCGCGCGGGCGCTGAGTAGACTCGGTTACGCTTTTGTTAAATGACCGAGGCTCCCATGACGATTTTACACAGTGCCGATTTCTTCCCGCCGGGCGACTACGCCATCGCTATCGAACCGCGCGTGCCGCAGCAGGCGTTTCCCGAACACCACCACGATTTTCATGAAATCGTGCTGGTGGAACAGGGTTCAGGCATTCACGTCTTCAACGGCCAGCCGCAGACGCTCTGCGCCGGCTGCGTCTGCTTCGTGCGCGATCACGATCGCCACCTCTATGAGCAGACGGATAATCTCTGCCTGACCAACGTGCTCTACCGCAGTCCGGGCGCGTTTCGCTTTCTGTCGGGTCTGCAGGCGCTGCTGCCGAACGATCGCGAGGGCAACTACGCTTCCCACTGGCGGATAAATACCAAAGTGATGACGCAGGCGCTGGATGTGGTGGCGAAGATGCGGCAGGATGATGGCTGGTCGCTGGAGAAGCAGGCGCGACAGGAACAGCTCTTTCTGCAGCTGCTGGTATTGCTGCGCGAAGCGTGCCGCAACGAGCAGGCGCAGGATCAGGAAGCACGCCTGCATCGCCTGCTCGACTGGCTTAACGACCACTACAGTGAAGAAATTTTGTGGGAGGCGCTGGCCGACCGCTTTTCGCTGTCGCTGCGCACGCTACACCGTCAGATGAAGCAGCAGACCGGCAGCACGCCGCAGCGCTATCTGAACCGTCTGCGCCTGCTGCAGGCGCGTCACCTGCTGCGCCACAGCGATCTGCGCATCACCGATATCGCCTTTCAGTGCGGCTTCGGCGACAGTAACCATTTCTCCACCCTGTTTCGACGTGAATTTGGCTGCGCCCCACGCGCGGAGCGCCAGCAGATGATGTAAAAGGAGCGAGCGATGACGCTGATACTGAGTCGGGACGACTATTTTGCCGCCCCAGGCCTGCCGGTTACGGTGGCTGAGCGGATGCCGCAGCCCTCTTTTCCCGCTCACCAGCATGAGTTCAGCGAAATTGTTATCGTCTGGCGCGGCAACGGCCTGCATATTCTTAACGATCGCCCCTGGCTGATTACCTGCGGCGACGTCTTCTATATTCGCGATCGGGATTGCCACAGCTATGACAGCGTCAACGATCTGGTGCTGGACAATATTCTCTACTGCCGCGACCGCTTCGGCCTGGCGCTCGACTGGGGACAACTGCTGCCGCCACAGGGGGGCGACGCCCCCGGCTGCTGGCGGCTGACCACGCGCGGTATGGCGCTGGCGCGCGGCGTTATCAGCCAGCTGGAGCGCGAGAGCCGCAAGAGCGATCCCCTCTCGATTCAGCTCACCGAAGCGCTCTTTTTACAGCTGGCGTTGATTCTGCGCCGTCACGGCTATGCGGCGGATCGCCCCTGGGCGCTGCCGGAGGGCGAACAGCTCGACCTGCTGATGTCGGCGCTGCAGGGCGCGGTGGCGCGCCCCTTCGATCTGGCGGCGTTTTGCCAGCAGAATTCGCTGAACGAGCGCGCACTGAAGCAGCTGTTTCGTCAGCAGACCGGCATGACGGTCGGCCACTACCTGCGCCAGCTGCAGCTCTGTCAGGCGAAGCATCTGCTGCGCACCCAGGATTGCCTGATTGGCGAAGTGGCGGCACGCTGCGGTTTCGACGACAGCAACTATTTTTCGGTGGTGTTTACCCGCGACACGGGCTTAACCCCCAGCGCCTGGCGCCAGCAGTTTGTGCCGCAGCGGTCAGGCAGTTCAGCGCAGGACAAAACGCCGTCCTGAAAAAAAGCATCAGCCGTTTATCTCTCCGGCAGCGCCAAAAAAGTGCCCGTGCGGGCACTTTATCTCTGCGTTAAAACCTTATTCCT
Source organism: Pantoea agglomerans (assembly GCF_020149765.1). Lineage (NCBI taxonomy): Bacteria > Pseudomonadati > Pseudomonadota > Gammaproteobacteria > Enterobacterales > Erwiniaceae > Pantoea > Pantoea agglomerans. The sequence continues at coordinate 1,996,698 of NZ_CP083809.1, read as the reverse complement.
GCAGGCTTACGCGGCCAGACCAAGTCCGACGATATTGGCGGCGATAATAATCACCACGCAGCCGATGGAGAGCACGCTGACCGGACGGCGCCCGGCCGACTTCCACTCTTTCAGCAGCAGCCCGACCAGTCCGCCGCACAGCACGTACAGGCTCATATGCAGCATCCAGCTGACGTAGTCATACTGCGGCGGAATGCTGGCGTGGCCCCAGGCGTAGAAGAAAAACTGCAGATACCACATCGTGCCGCCCAGCACCGCGAAGGCGATATTGGCAATCAGCAGCGGCCTGGCCACGGCGAGATCGCGACGCAGCGACAGATCCGGCTTCACCGCCAGGCGGATAAAACAGAACGCCAGATTGACCAGCGCCCCGCCGCCCATAATCACCACATAGCTTGGCAGCGCGACGTAGAGCGGGTCGATTCCCAGCTGCGCCGCCGCTTCATGCATCGGCTTAGCCGCATCCATAGCAAACGACATGCCGGCCGAGAAGATGCCGCACAGTACCGCCAGCACCAGCCCCTTTCTGAGGTTGAACTCCTCGGCGTTGATCCCCAGCGCACGCTCCTTCAGCAGGCCGGCGCGGGAAACGATGGCGACCCCTACCAGCGCCACGGCGACGCCGAGCAGCGTCAGACGACCACCGGTCGAGGCGAACAGCTCGCCGAAGCGCCCCTGGATCAGCGGCGTCATCAGGGTGCCGACCACCAGCGTAATGCCGATCGCAATGCCAATGCCCATCGACATGCCGAGATAGCGCATCGTCAGGCCGTAGTTAATGTTGCCGATGCCCCACATCGCGCCGAACAGAAATACCGGCAGCAGCTGAGAGAGGCTGAAGCTGCCGTAGTAAGCCCAGAAGTTCGGCAGCAGCACGGCGCTCACCGCCCACGGCAGGATCAGCCAGAAGACAAAGCCGCCCACCGACCACATCGTTTCCCATGACCACTTTTTCACCTGTTTAAACGGCGCGTAAAAACACGCGGCGCTGGCAGCTCCGACGAGATGCCAGAAGATACCTGCAATAATGGCACTGTTCATTGTTATTCCTTGCATAAGGTTGAGGCCTACAGGAAACCGGGTTCCTGATTAGCAGGCAGTCTACGGCGCGCCTGAACGCCTCAGCCTTTGGATGGCTGCCGATTGCAAAGCCGGAATGGCAATATCCGCCAGTTACTCCCTACGCGGATCACAGTTTCGACTTTGTCGGACTGGCAGCGGGATCATCCTTTAAGTAACTTATTATTCAGGTTTTTTTTGAAATATGCTGTGCCGCGCAGCACATTTATCAGCTGGCTGCCGCTTTTGTCTCGCCGCTGGCAGCAACAGAAAGATCGCTTCACTAATGGCGCTTAACACCGTATAAAACGGTAAAAATCTTCAATGGCCGGGATAGAGATGACGGGAAAATGGTTAACGCTGTTTTTAACGCGTGGGGTCAGCCGCGTCATGCTGGACGACCTGCGCGCCATACTGCCCGCCAGCGCGTTAAAGATTTTTATTAATGGACTGGAAGAGGCGCAGTACGCCACGCTGGAGTGCCAGCAGGCGGAAGATAACTGCGCGCTGATCGCCTCGGCGCTGGTGGTGTGGCGTCAGCTGGGTCAGGTACACCGCATTACCTATAAAAAGGGTGAAGTGCTGCGCGACGTTAGCGACGCCTCCCAGTTTCAACTGTTTAGCATGCTGAAAACGCACCGCGCGGTAATGCAGGTCGCCTGACGCAAAGATAGAGATAACGAGGTTTTAATGAGAGTGGGTATTCTGTTTCCGATCGCGATTATCGCGGCTGGCGTCGGCTTTCTGGCATGGTTCATCGGCAGCGGCCTCGCCATGCCAGGCTCCTGAGCTAACGCAGCTGGCTGTCTTTACTGCCGCGGCGGTTGAAGAGCGCGCTGCCCTTTAGCGCCTTGTCATGCTCCTGCTGGCACGCCAGGCAGAAGCGCACACCGGGCACCGCCTCACGGCGCGCCTGTGGGATCGGCTCGCCGCACTCGTCGCAAAACTCGGCGCTTTCGCCTTTGCTCATGGTGCCGCGCACGCGCGCGATCTCATCATTTACCGTACTTTCGATCTGTTCCTGAACGGCGCCGTCTGACGCCCATCCGCTAGCCATAACATCCCCCTTATACCTACTGAAAGTGTTGGCCCAAATTCCGCTTTGTGCAACTCAGGTAGATATGCGGGCCGCTGCCGACCAATACAACCTTCTGCCGCCGTTATCATCCCAATCTGCTTATATTTGCCAGCGCCGCACCGCACATGGCAGTGAGACTAAGGTGACGCTTTGGGTTTTGTTTCACGCTGCATTTATAAAACACTTTATTAACGTACCCGACATCGGAGATTCGGCAGATGACAACAGAACTCAAACATTACATTAACGGTGAGTTTGTCGCGCACAGCGGCGATAAATGGATTGAGGTGATCAATCCGGCCACCGAAGCGCTGCTGGCTCGCATACCTGAAGGTCGCGCGCAGGACGCCAGCCGCGCGATTGACGCCGCCGAAAGCGCACAGCCGGCATGGGAGGCGCTGCCCGCCGTTGAGCGCGGCAACTGGCTGCGCAAGCTGGCGGCCGCGATCCGCGACCGCGAGCCGGAACTCACCGCCACTATCGTCGCCGAAGGAGGGAAAACGCAGGGGCTGGCGCAGACCGAGGTGCTGTTCACCGCCGATTATCTGGAATATATGGCCGAGTGGGCGCGCCGCTATGAGGGCGAAATCGTCAACAGCGATCGCCCAAATGAAAACATTTTTGTCTTTAAAAAGGCGATCGGCGTGACCACCGGGATCCTGCCGTGGAACTTCCCTTTCTTTTTGATCGCGCGCAAAGCTGCGCCCGCGCTGATTACCGGCAACACCATTGTGATCAAGCCCAGCGAGCTGACGCCGCTTAACGCCAGCATCTTTACTGAGATCGTTGATCGCATCGGCCTGCCGCCGGGCGTGTTTAATCTTGTCTATGGCTACGGCCCGGAGATTGGTCAGGAGCTGGCCGCCAATGCGAAGGTTGGTCTGGTCAGCCTGACCGGCAGCGTTGGCGCAGGGGTCGCCACCATGTCGGCGGCGGCAAAAAACGTGACCAAAGTGTCGCTGGAGCTGGGCGGCAAGGCGCCCGCCATCGTGATGGATGATGCCGATGTGGAGTTAGCGGTTAAGGCGATCGTCAGCTCCCGGGTCATCAACAGCGGACAGGTGTGTAACTGCGCGGAGCGGGTTTATGTGCAGGAAGGCATTTACGACCGCTTTATGAGCGCCTTAACCGAGGCGTTTAACGCCGTGACCTTCGGCGATCCGGCAGAGCAGCGCGAGCTGGATATGGGGCCGCTGATTAACGCCGCCGCGCTGGCGCGCGTCGAGAAAAAAGTGGCGGACGCGGTGGCGGCGGGCGGCAAGGTGGTGCTGGGCGGCAAACGCGCCGGTGAGAAAGGCTTCTTTTTCCAGCCTACCATTATCACCGATGTCCGTCAGGATATGGAGATTATGCGCGAGGAGATCTTCGGCCCGGTGCTGCCGGTGATGACCTTTAAAACGCTGGACGAAGCCATCGCGCTGGCTAACGACTGCGAGTACGGCCTGACCTCCTCTCTTTATACGCGGGATTTGAATACCACCATGGTGGCGCTGCGCAAGCTGAAGTTCGGCGAAACCTACGTAAACCGCGAAAACTTTGAAGCGATGCAGGGTTTCCATGCGGGCTGGCGTAAATCGGGCATCGGCGGTGCCGACGGACGGCATGGGCTGGAAGAATACCTGCAGACGCACGTCGCCTATCTGCAGTTCTCCTTGTAAAGCTGAGACGGGCCTCCTGGAGCAAAACAGCTATTCGACAGCGTTGTCAGCGCAATAGCCCTTTTCAGGCTGAATAATCTGTCAGCACACCACCTGAAGGCCGTCCTCGAGACGGCCTTTTCAGCTGTAAAAGCCGCAGTTATGCGAAGCTGTACGGTTGTCCCGCCCCGGTAACAGGCCGTCTCGCGCCTTGCGACGCGAGACGATAAGCCCCTTCCTCGCCCGTAACCCCTTCTCTAAAACGCGTTCAGGCAACGCGCGACCGGCTGCGCAGCAGCGCCGCGGCGCTCAGCAGCGATACCGCCATCAGATAGTATCCCGGCGCGAGGCTGCTGCCGGTGGCGTTAATCAGCAGCGTGCAGACCAGCGGCGCAAAGCCGCCGAAGAGGGTCACCGCAACGTTATAGCCGATCGCCATGCCGCTGGCGCGCGTGCTCACCGGAAAGAGATCCGCCATTACCGACGGCACGGTGGAGAAGTAGATCGATTTCAGCAGCGCCATCCAGCCCACCAGCAGCATCAGCGTCAGCGGCGAGGTGTGATCCACCATATAGCTGAAGGCGGGATAGATCGTCACCAGCAGCAGCAGCAGCGAGCCCCACATCAGCGGCACGCGCCCTACGCGCTCGGCCCACAGCCCCATCAGCGGCGTGACCAGCGTCAAAATGGCGCCCGCCAGCAGCGTGGCGCTAAACGCGACGCTGCCCGGCAGATGCAGCGTTTTGGTGGCGTAGGTCGGCACATAGTTAAGCATGTAGTTAACCGCCGTTGAAATCACCATCAGTCCGATCGCCAGCAGCATCCGCTCTTTCTGCTGCCCGAACAGCTGCTTCAGCGGCGCCGTGGTTTTCGCCTGCTGCGCGAAGCTGGCCGGTTCATGAACGTGACGGCGGATATAGATCCCCAGCGGGCCGATTAGCAGACCGAAGGCAAACGGAATGCGCCAGCCCCAGGAGTGGATCTGCGCCTCGCTAAGGATCTGCGTCAGCCCCAGGCCAAAGGCGGAGGCCATCAGCGTGCTGGCGCCCTGCGTCGCAAACTGCCAGCTGGCGATAAAGGCTTTGCGCTCGGGAAAATGCTCCACCAGAAACGCCGTTGAGCTGCCGAACTCGCCGCCCGCCGAGAAGCCCTGAATCAGGCGCGCCAGCATGATCAGCAGCGGTGCCGCCAGCCCGATGGTGCCGTACTCCGGCATAAAGGTAATGATCGCGCCGCCCAGCATCATCAGGTTAATGGAGAGCAGCAGCGCCTTTTTGCGCCCGTGGCGATCGGCGTAGTTGCCCAGCACCACCGCGCCGAGCGGACGAATAAGAAAAGAGACGCCAAAGCTGCCAAAGGTGAGCAGCAGCGACACGGAGGCGTCGCTGGTGGGGAAAAAGGCGTGGGCGATATAGCTGGCGAAAAAGCCGTAAACCGCAATATCGAACCACTCCAGCGCGTTGCCAATACAGGTGGCGAACAGCGTTTTATGCAGGCTCGGCCGGATCTGAACCTGCGGCGGCGCTTGCGTCAGGCTGCTCATACGCGCGCTCCTGAATAAGCCTGCTGGCGTGCCAGCAGCGCCTCGCCCTCTCCTCCCAGCTGCCAGAACAGTGCCGTCATGATCTGCAGCCCTTCGCGTGCGACGGACTTCAGCATATGCTCGTTGACGCCGTGCTGGCCGCAGGCCGGATAAGAGTGCGGCACCCAGAGGGTCGGCAGGCCGAGAATATCGGAAAAGACTTCGTTTGGCAGCGAACCGCCCAGGTTAGGCAGCAGCGCCGGCTTTTTGCCGCTGCTGGCGGCCAGGCTCTCCAGCGCCCAGCCGACCAGCGGGCTTTGCGGATCGAGGCGCGTGGCGGGCGAGCCGCGCAGAAATTCAACCTGCACATAGTCAAATCCGTGGGCGCGCAGGTGCGCTTCAACGTGCGTCACCAGCTTTTCCCAGTCGGTGCCCACCACAAAGCGCAGCTGACAGACCGCGGTCGCCTCGCCGGGAATGGCGTTCATGGGACGCGCCGGATTGCCGGTTTCAAACGCCAGCACCTCCAGCGTGTTCCAGCCGTAGAGGCGCTCCGCCGCCGTCAGGCCGGGTTCACCCCAGCCGGCGTCCAGCGCAGGATCGCCCGGCATACCGCCCACCTCGATATCGCTGAGAATGGCGCGCACCGCCGCGCTCAGCGAGTCGGGCTTCAGCGCCTCAACCTGCAACACGCCGCGCGCGTTGACCAGCGTGCTAATGGCGTTAGCCAGCTGGGTGCCGGGATTGCTTAACAGGCCGCCCCAGTTGCCGGAGTGATAGGCGTTGTCCCGCGCACTGATAGTAAGGCGAAAATTGACCGCGCCGCGCGAGCCAAGGAACAGCGTCGGTTGCGACGCGCTAACGCGCGGCCCGTCGGAGGCGATAAAGAGATCGGCGCGCAGCAGCGCCTGCTGCTGCTGACACAGCGCGGCCAGCCCCGGCGAGCCGATCTCTTCGCCCATTTCAAACAGGATCTTACAGTTGAAGCCGAGCCGGCCGCCGCGCGCCTGGTAGACCTGCTCCAGCGCCGCCAGATTGATGCAGTGCTGGCCTTTGTTGTCGGCGCTGCCGCGCCCATACCAGCGGTCGCCCTCTTCGGTCAGCTGCCAGGGATCCAGGCCGTCGCGCCAGTTTTCATCGTCGCCAAATACCACGTCGCCATGTCCGTAGACCAGCAGCGTCGGCAGCGACTCATCCTCGATGCGCGTCGCCACCAGAAACGGGCGATTTTCCGCTACGGTGTTGTCGATAATCTGCAGACTGAAGCCGAGCGCCGTCAGCTGCGGCGCGATCTCCTGATGCAGATAGTGATTAAGCTCGCCGTCGCGATCCGCCCGCTGGCTTTCGGTGACGCACGCCACGCGACGTGCCAGAAGCCGCTGAAATTCCCCGCTGTCGAAATAGCGCATCGCCTGTTGAATCGCCTGTTGTTCCGTCATGTTTGCCCTGTCTTTTTTATTGTGTCGTCGCTCTATCTTTGCCAAAAGCCTGGCATTGCCACAATTATCAATTTATCGACATAGCCTTGCTTTAAGAGCAAAGCTAGAATGCCCGATAAAGAGGCACGCACCGCCGGGGTGCAGAGGTGAGATGATGCTGAGCAGTGAAATCCGTTATTTCCTCGCCGTGGCTAACAGCGGGTCGCTGAGCGCCGCCAGCGAGCAGCTGTTTGTGGCGGTCTCCGCCATCAGCCGCCAGATCCAGCGGCTGGAGGCGCAGGTGGGCGCGCCGCTGTTCGATCGTCATGCGCGCGGCATGGTGCTTAATGAGGCGGGCGAGATCTTTGCCCGTCAGGTGCGGCAAAGCCAGCTCGATATGGAGCATGCGCTGGCGGAGATTAAGGGACTGAAGGCGATCCGCCGCACGCTGATCCGCATCGCCTGCACCGACGGCATGGCGTTCAGCCTGCTGCCCGGCCTGCTGGCGGAGTTTCGCGCGCTGAATCCCGGCGTCTACTTCGCCTTAAAGGTAGAGAGCGCGCAGGGCGTAGCGGAACGGGTGCGCGCCGGGGAGTGCGACGTGGCGCTACAGTTCAGCCTTCATCCAGAACGCGGCGTAGAGGTGATGGGATCCTGGCCCGCCCCGGTGCTGCTGGCAATGCACAAGGATCATCCGCTGGCGCAGCAGCCGGTGACGCTGGAGGCGCTCAGCCACTATCCGATGGCGCTGCCGGAGCAAAACACCACGGTGCGGCAGCTGTTCGACCTCGCCTGCCAGATGCGCGGCTGCGTTATTGAGCCGGTGCTCACCTGCGACTATTTCGCCACGCTTTACCAGTTTCTGCTTCATACCCCCGAGGCGATCACCATCAGCAGCGCCTTTACCCTGCTCAACGCCACCCAAACCCAGCATCTGGTGCTGCGCGAGATGGGAGTCGACCAGCTCAGCCAGCGCACGCTGCAGCTGCAACGGGTGTCGGGACGACAGCGCAACGCGGCGCTGTCGCCCTTTCTCGCCTTTCTCCAGCAGCGCCTGAACGCCATCGCTGCCGGACTGGCCTGATTACTCTTTGATATCGACCGGATAGAAGATGTGTTTGCCGAACGGATCGATATCGTAGCCGCTCACCTCTTTGCGCACCGGCTCGAAGATGGTGGAGTGGGCAATCATCACCGCCGGCATCTGGTCATGCATAATCTGCTGCGCCTGCAGGTAGAGCGCGGTACGCTTGCCCTGATCCGGCTCGGCGCGCGCCGCGACGATCAGCTTTTCAAACGGCTGATAGCACCACTTCGACGAGTTTGAGCCGCCCTGGGACGATTTACAGCTGTAGAGCGGGCCGAAGAAGTTATCGGGATCGCCGGTAGCGGTGGTCCAGCCCATCAGCGCCGCCTGATGCTCGCCGCTGCGCACCCGCTTGAGATATTCGCCCCATTCGTAGGTAACGATTGTCGCCTTGATGCCGACTTTCGCCCAGTCCGCCTGGATCATCTCCGCCATACGCCGAGCGTTAGGGTTATAGGGACGGGAAACCGGCATCGCCCAGAGCGCGATCTCGGTACCGGGTTTAATACCCGCCTGTTGCAGCAGCGCCTTCGCCTTTTCCGGATCGTAGTCGTAATCTTTCAGCGCGTTGTTTTCGCTCCAGACGCCCGGCGGCAGAATATTTTTCGCCGCGGTGCCGGTGCCTTTGAAAATCGCGTCGATGATGGCGGGTTTATTAATCGCCATCGCCAGCGCCTGGCGCACCTCAACCTTATCCAGCGGCGCTTTGGTGGTGTTGAAGGCGAGGAAGCCGGTATTCAGCCCCGCCTTTTGCATCAGGTTAATCGCCGGGTTGCTGCGCATCTTCTCCAGATCGGCGGGATTCGGGAACGGCATAATCTGACACTCTCCCTTCTCCAGTTTGGCGAGCCGAACCGACGCGTCCGGCGTAATGCTGAAGACGATGCGGTCCAGCTTCGCCTTGCCTCCCCAGTAGTCTGGAAATGCCTTATAGAGAATGCGCGAGTCTTTCTGATACTGCACCAGCTGGAACGGCCCGGTGCCGATGGGATCCATATCGACCTTCTCTGGCGTGCCCGCCTTCAGCATCTGGTCAGCATATTCGGCGGAGTGAATCGAGGCGAAGTACCAGGCGAGATCGGCGAGGAACGGCGACTCCGCGTGATTCAGGGTAAAGCGCACGGTGTGGTCATCGACGCGATCGATGCTCTTGATCAGCGTGGTCAACTCCAGGCTGTCAAAGTTGGCGTAGGTGCCGCCCGAGACGTTGTGGTAGGGATTTTTGCTATCCATCTGCCGCATAAAAGAGAAGATAACATCGTCGGCGTTGAATTCGCGGCTGGGCCTGAAGGCCTTATTGCTCTGAAAAGGGACGTTTTTACGCAGGTGGAAGGTGTAGACCTTGCCGTCCGGGCTGATCTCCCAGCTTTCCGCCAGGCTCGGCACCAGTTCGGTGGTGCCATATTTAAAATCCACCAGCCGGTTAAAGACCGGCACCGCGCTGGCGTCCACGCTGGTTCCCGAGGTGTAGAGCTGCGGATTAAAGTTTTCCGGCGACCCTTCGGCACAGTAAACCAGCGTTTTCGCGCTGGCGTTATGCGCCAGGGTAGCGGTCAGCAACGCCAGCATCGCTATCTTCACTTTCATCATTTCCTCACTTTTTATTGACTTCCGTTGGTCAGATTCCCTAAATGATCCAGGCGCTTTATGGATACCACGTTTTCGTAACATAGCGAATCCTGCTGCTGGCAGACAAATAAGGATCAGTGATGACAGCCCTTGCAAATCAGTTAACCCAACGTTTTTTCCGCTATCTGGCGGTCAGTAGCCAGAGCGACGCTAAATCGAATACTTTGCCGAGCACGCCATCCCAGCACGCCATGGCGCAGCTGCTGGCGCAGGAGCTGACCGCTCTCGGGCTGGATGAGGTCGTTATCGACGACTGCGCCACGGTGACCGCAGTGAAGCGCGGCAACCGGCAGGATGCGCCGCGCATCGGGTTTATCACCCATATCGATACCGTCGATGTGGGGCTGTCGCCCGATATCCATCCGCAGATCCTCACCTGGCAGGGCGAGGATCTGTTGCTTAACGCGCGGGAAGATATCTGGCTGCGCCGCGACGAGCATCCAGAGATCGCCCCCTATCTCGGCGAAGAGATTATTTTCAGCGACGGCACCAGCGTGCTGGGCGCAGACAATAAAGCGGCGGTAACGGTGGTGATGACGCTGATGGAGAATTTGCAGGGCGATCACGGCGATATCGTGGTGGCCTTTGTGCCCGATGAGGAGATCGGCCTGCGCGGCGCCAAAGCGCTCGATCTGGAGCGGCGCTTTAACGTCGATTTCGCCTGGACTATCGACTGCTGCGAGCTGGGGGAAGTGGTTTATGAGAACTTTAATGCCGCCTCAGCGGAAATCACCTTCACCGGCGTGCCGGCGCACCCGATGTCGGCCAAAGGGGTGCTGGTCAATCCGCTGCTGATGGCGCACGACTTTATCAGCCTGTTCGATCGTCAGGAGACGCCGGAGCATACCGAGGGCCGTGAAGGCTATATCTGGTTTAACGAGATGCAGGCGGGCGCCAGCCAGGCAACGCTGAAGGCCTCGATTCGCGATTTCGATCTGGCGCAGTTTGCCGCGCGTAAGGCGCAGCTGCAGCAGGCGGTGATGCAGATTGCGCAACGCTACCCGACCGGCAGCGTCACCATCAGCATCAGCGATATCTACAGCAATATCAGCAACGCCGTAGGCGCGGATCGCCGCGCCATCGATCTGATCTTCGCCGCGCTGGCGGATCTCAATATTGAACCGAAGGTGATCCCCATGCGCGGCGGCACCGACGGGGCGGCGCTGTCGGCGAAGGGGCTGCTGACGCCAAACTTTTTTACCGGCGCGCACAACTTCCACTCCCGCTTCGAATTTCTGCCCATCTCGTCGTTTGTGAAATCTTATCAGGTGGCGGAGAGGCTTTGCCTGCTGGCGGCGCAGAGCTGACCATCGGTGGCGGTGCGGTCGCTGCATCGCTGCCCTGTTAATTTGCAAGGCCGGTCAGCATCTGGCGAGACAACGGCAGCTGAATCGACAGACGGCTCAACTGTCGACTCACGGACGCTAATGGGGTCCCCTGCGCCATCGCTGGCAAGGGAGGGAGGATCGGCAGAGGATTGCGCGGCGGGTTACAGGGTTAACTGGCTGCCTAAAATGATATCCGCCTGCTGTAACGTAACATCCAGCCCGGCTGACGGCGTAAAGGTCAGTTCGCCAAAAATAACCCTGCCCGCGATAAGATAAAAATCGGCGCGTACAAACTTGAAGTCGGAGGCTAACTGCGTCGCATAGTGTTTCATTTTATCAAAGCCATCAGGCATGGCGGGATAATCGTTTTTGCTGATTAGCTCAAGAGTATCTTCGAAAGGAAGAGGATGCCAGTTCATATCAAAATAGTAGAACTTTGGCCTTCCCTTTTCGCGTCCGACACAGACCATTACCGCATAGGGTCTGCCGTTAAAACAGTAAAACTTGTAATCATCGGGAAAACCGCCGCGCGCATTGTCAATAAACTTTTCGCACAAAATTTTTCTTTCGATTTTTTTGTACTGCGGCTCGACAAAAAGCGATGAGAAATCCTCTTTTAGCCACCTGTTGAGCTGCCGGTTGGTTTTCTCAATATCGAGCCGGGCTTTATCACTACAGATAATATTATAGCCTGCGCCATGGTTGCATTTAAGCGCAAACTTTTCGGGCAGCGCCCTGTAGTCGATATCCTGGGGGTTATCATAAACGCCGTAGAGATCGTTTAGGATCTCACCGCAGCCTTTTGATGAGACATACTCCCTGACCTTGTATTTGTCGGCGCACAGCGTGTAAATATCGTTGTCGAGTTCGTTAAACTTCAGCCACTGAATCTTCTCATTAAGGTTAGAGGGATTGGTCAGGTTAAGTCTTTTCCTGAACCTGATAAAATAGTGCGCCTTTGCACATGACTCAGGAAAGATATTTGCACTTATCTTTAAGGCGGACTTTACCGTTTGTTTTATCATTTAAGCAGACCCTCTTGATTTGAAGATGCCAAGATGCATTTTGAAAATGGTTTTATCTTTAAAAAAGTAATTAAGCAGCGTGCAGGACAAAAGCTCTACTATCAAAAAGCAATATGCCGCTCCCTTAATGCCGAATGCATGGATCATTAGCCAGGATAAGGGGATGGTTAACAGACAGCATAAAACCATCTTTTTAGCCAGGTAGCTGTAGCCCGATTCCTTTATGATATAGCGGTAGCAAATGGTGCCGAGCGAAGAGAACATCGTACCGATGATAATAACGGGAATAATCGCCACGGCGTCGCTATAGCTCTCGCCATAGAGCAGGCGGATAACGTCATCACCAAAAACAGCAAAGCCGCCGAGCATCACCAGAGAGAGCAGGATAACCAGGCGATTAATGTTAACCAGCAGGCGTTCGACCACCAGCGGATTTTTTTCACTGTAGATGCGCGAAAAGAAGCTGGTAATCAGCGCTAAAACAATAAATGACCATGCGCCACCCAGGGTGAGCGCCACGCTATAGACGCCCAGGTCTGAATAGGTGAGTATCCGCGCTAAAAAAAGGCTCGAAACCTGCGTATAGATATCGGCAGACAGGCTTGAGAGAATCAACGCCCCGCCCGTGTAAAGCAGGTGCAGATTATAAATCTTTCCCCCTTTCGCGCGCGCTTTTACTTCGGTGGTATAGTGGAAATAGATAAGGCGCATAATATAGGGCACAAGAGGAATAATAACGATCGGTATAGTGAAGTAATAAACCGGCATCTTAAAGTGCGACACCAGGAACCGGATCAGTAGCGCAACAGAGAGCCCGATTACGTTTGTTATCGTGTTGATCTTTGATTTTAGCTGGGTGTTGTTATAGACAGAGAAGAAATCCATCACAATAAAGTAGGTAGCGATGCAGTTAGCCACGCCAAACGCAAACACCACGGGATCAGAAAAAAGCGAGAGCGCGATTAACACCGCCCCTGATGACAGCAGAAAGAAAAAGCGCCGCTGATTTTGCGTGTGGATCGCCATCGCGATCCCAGAGGCGGCCTTTTCGCTCATCCGTTTGAAAATGATGTTCTGCCCGCCAAACCAGGATAAGGTTTGCACAAAAACAAAAAGCGAGGTGGTGATATTTATCTTACCAAAATTCTCTGGCCCAATATATTTGGCCATCAGCGAATTAATATACAACAGCCCAATGATATTAATTGACTTCTCCAGCATAATCCATATTGCATTAGAGTACATATTCTGTCTCGCATCAGCACGGCGCTAAAATGCGCCGCATTTAACTCGTCTCGCTGGGGGCAATTCCCGCCAATAAACAGAGAATGTCAACCTGCTCTGCGCCTGATTGAATAAGCAAACCTCTTCGCTGCGCCTGGCTGATGGCGCCATTTTTTCTGGTAAAGAGTGTGGCCACTTGTATAAAAATAGTGAAGCGCTTTTTTAATTAATCAGATTAATGACGTCACGGGCGTAATATCGCGCCCAGTTATAACTGGTGATCACTATTTATTTAACCAGCTGCCCGCTGGCTGCTTATTAATGGCCTTTATCTTAACCTTCATCGCGAGCCACAATAAAACCACGCAGAGAACAACAGATAATCTTTACGCCTCAATAAACCGGCGTCTCACCGCAGCACAGTCGACAGCAGACGCGGCTGCGCCGCCGGGCCACCCTGTTTCAGAATCAGCGCAATAAATAAGAAAGTTTTTCAATCCAGGCTGGTATTGCCGCGTATTAACTCTATGATGGTTTCTGAAACAGCCTGCCGCCCTCGCTGGCGAGATAATAATATTTTTTCATAAGGACAGATATTAATGGCAATAAGCATCTCTACCCCGCTGATCCACTCTCTTCCATTAAGCCAGCAGAGTGGCTGCTCTGTCTGGCTGAAGATGGAGTCCTCCCAGCCAACCGGATCGTTTAAGCTCCGCAGCGCCGCGCATATTTGCCGTTATTACGCCAGCCAGAACGCGAAAGCATTTGTCAGCTCCTCCGGCGGAAATGCCGGTATCGCGGTGGCGCACAGCGGCCGCAAACTGGGGGTGCCGGTTACGGTGGTGGTGCCCGAAACCACCTCTGCCAGAGCCCGACAGCTGATTGAGCAGGAAGGCGCACGGCTGGTTGTCCACGGCAAGGTGTGGAGCGAGGCGAATGATTACGCGCTCTCTCTGGCGACGGATGAGATCTTTTATATTCACCCCTTCGATAACCCGCTGCTCTGGGAAGGGATCAGCACAATCGTGGATGAAGTGATTAACGAGGGCGTTCGCCCGGACGCGGTGATTCTTTCCGTGGGCGGTGGAAGCCTGCTGTCTGGCCTCGCCCAGGGTCTGGAAAAGCACCAGCTGAGTCATATTCCCGTCTACGCCGTTGAGACTTACGGCACGGCCTCGCTCAACGCCTCGCTCAATGCTGGCCGACTTGTGCGTCTTGATAGCGTCAGCGGGATTGCCACCACTCTGGCGGCCAGTCAGGTATGCGAAAATGCCTTTAAGGTTGCGTGCCGGGGCAATGTGACCAGCCTGCTGGTTTCCGATGAGGAAGCCACCTCAGCCTGTCGGCGATTTCTGGACGATCACCGCGTGCTGACCGAGCCGGCATGCGGGGTTTCTTTATCCCTCTTATACGATCGTAAGATCCGCTTTAGCCCGACTGATAATGTGCTGGTGATCGTGTGCGGCGGAGCATCGGTCACCGTGGAGAGTCTGCTCGGATAACAGGGGCTAATCTCTTCTCTGTTCGCCCCGGCAGCGGCAGCGATAAAAAAGGCGGCTATTAGCCGCCCTTTCTTCTTACTTTGTCGTGCTGACGTCGATGCCGGGGAAATATTTCTCCGCCAGCTTCTTCACCGTGCCGTCATCCTGGATTTTGGTAATCGCCGCATCCAGCGCCTGCTTCAGCTTCGTATCGCCCTTACGCAGACCAAAACCGATGCCGGAACCGAGAATCGCGTCATCCTCGACCGCCTTGCCGGCGAAGGCAAAGCCTTTGCCCTGCGGTTTATCGAGGAAGCCCGACTGGCCGGCGGCGGACATCACCAGCGTCCCGTCCAGACGGCCCGCAACCATATCGTTATAGACCTGATTCTGATCCTGATAGGAGGTGACGGTTACGCCCTGGCTTTCCCAGTGCTTTTTAGCGTAGGTCTCCTGAATGGAGCCCTGCAGCACGCCAATATTCTTGCCCTTTAGCGCTTCAGCGGTGGGCTGGAGCTTCTCGCCCTGTTTCACGATCAGCATGCTCGGAATGCGGTAGATCGGCTTGGTAAAGTCGATGCTCTTCGCCCGCGCCTCGGTGATATTCATCGCCGAGTTAATGGCGTCGAACTTCTTCGCCTGCAGCGCCGGGATCAGCGCGTCGAAACTGCTCTCTACCCAGTGACAGTCAAAATTGCCGGTCGCGCAAATGGCTTTGCCCAGCTCAATGTCGAACCCCTCCAGCTCGCCCTGCGCGTTGCGGCTCTCAAACGGCGCATACTGCGATTCAAGGCCGTAACGCAGCGTCTCCGCCGCCAGCGCGTGCGCCGAACTCATCAGGCCCAGCGCTAAAAAAATCGCGTTCACTTTTTTCATTTTTTTCCCCTGAGATTAACCCTTCACCCGACAGAGCGCTTCCGCGCCGCGCTGCAGGGTAACGTCGTCTTTTGCAAATGAGAGCCGAATAACCTTGTTGTCGGTACCGTCCATATAAAACGCCGAAAGCGGAATGGTGGCCACACCCTGTTCGACGATAAGACGTTTTACCATCTCGCTGTCAGATTCGTCACTGAAATGTCCGTAGCTGGCCAAAACAAAAAACGAACCGGCGCACGGCAGCAGCTTAAACGGCGACGCCTGCAGCAGCGCCACCAGGCGATCGCGCTTCTGCTGGTAGAAGGCCGAGAGCGAGAGATAGTTCCCGGCGTGCTGCAGATAGTGCGCAAAGCCGATCTGCATCGGCGTATCGGCGGCGTACATCATAAACTGATGCACCTTAACCAGCTCCTCCATCAGCCTGGCGGGGGCGAGACAGTAGCCGACGCGCCAGCCGGTTACGTGGAAGGTTTTGCCGAATGAGGAGACGATAACGCTGCGCTGCGCCAGCTCCGGATGGGTCGCCATACCGCAGTGGGCGCGGCCGTCGAACAGAATATGCTCATAGACTTCATCGGAGAGCACCACAATATCGGTGCCGCGCGTTAGCGCTGCCAGCTGCGCCAGATCGGCGGGCGTCAGCACCTGCGCGCTCGGGTTGTGCGGCGTATTAATAATGATCATGCGGGTGCGCGGCGTCAGCGCAGCGCGCAGCGCCTCCCAGTCGATGGCATAGTCGGGGAACTGCAGCTTCAAACCCACCGGGATGCCGCCCTGCAAACGCACCACCGGCGCGTAGCTGTCAAAGGCGGGCTCGAAGAAAATCACCTCATCGCCCTGGTTCACCAGCGCGGTAATCGCCATATAGATACCCTGGCTGGCGCTACCGCTGATCAGCACTTCGGTCGCTGGATCGTAGTGCTGTCCGTAGAGCGAGGCGACCTTCGCCGCCAGCGCCTCTTTGAGCGCGGGCCAGCCGGTCATGGGCGCATACTGGTTATGACCTTCACGCATGGCGCGGCTGACCTCCTCCACCAGCGCCGGATCGCACGGGAAGTTGGGCGCGCCCTGCGACAGGTTAATGGCGCGGTGCTGCGCGGAGAGCTGACCGATGACGCTGAATATGGTGGTGCCTACGTCGGGCAGTTTGGACGTGACGTTAACGCTGCTTTTCATCGGGCGTGCTCCTGCGCGGCTGCATAAAAATGTCGTTTTCGTTAATTTCTATTCAACGACCCGGCGCTTGAGCCGACAAGCGAATTGTTGTCATAATAGCCATGACAAATTTGCATAGCTGGAGTGACAATGCCGCGTTCTCTGCCGCTTAACGCCATACACGCTTTCCTGGTCACCGCTCGGCATCTTAACCTGACGCACGCGGCGGGCGAACTCTGCCTCACTCAGGGCGCGGTAAGCCGAAAAATCGCCTCCCTTGAACACTACCTGGGGTTTGCGCTGTTTGAACGGCACGCGCGCGGCCTGCGCCTGACCTCGCAGGGCGCAGCGCTGCTGCCGGAGCTGCGGCAGGGATTTGAGCTGATGGCGGGCGCGACGGACAAGGCGATGCGTCAGCATGGCGTTATTCGCCTCAGGGCGCCGACCTGCGCAATGCGCTGGCTGGTGCCGCGGCTGGTGGCACTGGAGCAGCAGCGGCCGGAGCTGCACGTCGCGCTGACCACCACGCTTGAGCATCACGCCGAGCTGGAGGGGTTCGACGCCGCTATCCTGTACGGCACGCCGCCGCCTGGGGCGATCCACTTGTTCGACGAGGCGATTACGCCGGTGATGGCAGCTGATATCGCGCCGCCCGCCTTGCCCGCGGGGCTGGCGGCGATGACCTTTCTGCATCCCACCGGCGATACCCGCGACTGGCAGCTGTGGCTCAGCGCCCAGAATACCCGACTGACGATGGGGCGTAATCAACATTTCAGCACCATGGATCTGGCGATTAGCGCGGCCATACAGGGGTTTGGCGTAACGGTGGCGGATATTAATCTGGTGGAGAGCGATCTGGCGAACGGTCGACTCATAGCGCCGTTCGCCAGCCGGGTAAAAACCGGGGCGGCCTACAGCCTGCTGCAGCGCCCCGTCAGGGATGCGCCGCCTTTCCTTGCGGATCTGGCGGCGTGGCTGTCGCGGGATTAAAAGGTGACCCAGTCGGCGCTCTGCTCCGCTTTGAGGCGTGGCGTGCCTCCAGCGGACGGCGTCGCGCTGTCGCGACCAGACGGCGCGCTGGCCAGCGGCGTCTGCGACGACAGGCGGAAGCGGGAGACTGAAGCCTCCAGCGATTCGGTCTGACGCGCCAGCGCGGCGGCGGCGGCGGAGACCTCCTCCACCAGCGAGGCGTTCTGCTGCGTGACGCTGTCCATCTCGGTCACGGCGACGCCCACCTGCGAGATGCCTTTGCTCTGCTCTTCCGAGGCGGCGGCGATCTGTTTCATGATGGCGTCCACGTCCTGCACCGACTTGAGAATATTATTCATGGTGCTGCCGGTATTGCTCACCAGCGTCGCCCCTTTATCGACGCGCTGCACCGAATCCTCAATCAGCGCGGCGATCTCTTTCGCTGCGGCGGCGCTGCGCTGCGCCAGATTGCGCACCTCGCTGGCGACCACCGCAAAGCCGCGACCCTGCTCGCCGGCGCGCGCCGCTTCCACCGCCGCGTTCAGCGCCAGAATGTTGGTCTGGAAGGCGATGCCGTTAATCACGTTGGTGATCTCGGCGATCTTCTTCGAGCTGCCGGAGATGCCGTTCATGGTGGAGACCACTTCGCTCACCAGCTGGCCGCCCTGCTGCGCCGTCGACGAGGCGGTTTCCGCCAGCATGCTGGCCTGACGCGCATTGTCGGCGTTGAACTTCACCGTCGCGGTCAGCTGCTCCATACTGGCGGCGGTCTGCTCCAGCGCCGCCGCCTGCTCTTCGGTACGGGAAGAGAGATCGTTATTGCCGGCTGAAATCTCCGCCGCGCCGCGCGAAATATTCTCGGTGCCGCTGCGAATGGCGCTCACCGCTTCGCGCAGGCTCTCCTGCATGGCGCTCAGCAGCGGCACCAGCTTGCCCACGCAGTTGCGGCCGAAAGGCTGCACCGTCTGGCTGAGGTCGCCGGTGGCGATCACGGCGAAATGCTCGCGGATGCGATCCAGTGGTTTAACCAGCATGGTTACCAGGTAGCGATCGGTAAACAGCAGGATCAGCAGGCCTACGAAGACCGCCGCCACCAGGGTGATTTTGGTCATCACGGTCAGACGATCGACGTTGACGCGGGTCTGATCGAGCGTGACCGCCGCCGCCTGGTTAAAGGCCTCTGCGCTGGCGCCGAAGGCGCGGCTTAGCGCCGGCGTTACCGTACTGGCGTGCTGGCGATAGGCCTCAAGCGACGCCTGACGCGCTTTCTCCAGCTGCGGCGTGACGCCCTCATCCAGCAGTTTTTGCCAGTTGCTGATGACCTTATCGACGATCTGCGGATCCATCGGGCCGGGCGCCATCTGTTTAAACTGCGCCAGTTGCTGCTTCATATTGTCCAGCGCCTGCTGGACCGGTTTCCAGTCGGCGTCGGTGGGCTGCGCGCCGCCCGCTTTTATCTCCATCACGCGCGACAGGCGCGTGATGACGCGGAAATACTGGTCGTTGCCCTTGCCTAAGATGGTCATCTGAGCCACCAGATGACGATCGACCTCATTGCCCTTGCTGAGCTCGCCGAGCGAATGCACGCTAAACCAGCCTACCGCGCACCACAGCAGGCAAAACAGGCCGAGAATCCAAAGCATAACGGCGCGAATTGTGAAATTTTTTAATATACCCATAGCCAAGTCCTTGACGGTGAAAACCGAGGGGGCCCGATAATCTCGGGCATACAGGCGTTATCGGCAGGGATTGAGGAAGGTACAGGGTTTTAGTTAGCAATAAAATTGCTCAATTATCACGCGCAGCGCAAGGCTAAATAATTGATTTATAATTTTTTACTCAGGCGGCACCGGGTGATAAACCTTGCTGCCGCCTTAACAATTAGTCGTCAAAGCTTCACCATGCTTTTCATCATCAGGCGAAACAGCCTCAGGCGAGCGCGTAAAAAATTGCGCTTTAGCAGCAGCGCCTCTTTTCCCCTTTCGCCAAAGGCAAGCGTGACGTCCTCGCCGGGATGCCAGGCAGGCCAGCTTATCTCGCCCTCCAGCCGGTGGCTGAATTCGCTGGCGTCGCGCGCAAAGGTGAACCAGTAGTCCGCCATGCGCCGGGCAAAGGCGCGATCGGCGGCGGTGTAGGGTCGCTGGCTGTCGACGGGCTGCATCGCCGTCAGGGTATTGAGCGTATAGGGCACCTCATTGCCGTGCCAGGCGCCGTGCGGATAGAGATCGCGCGACTGCTCGGAGACATAGTCGAACCAGTAGCGCCAGCCCGGCATGCCGACGTTGTGCTGGGCGCGCATCAGGATCCACGGCATCACGCTGAAGGCCAGATCGCGCGCCGCCGCGCGTCCCAGCAGGCGATCGTCGTGAATATCATACAGCCACTTCAGCAGCCGATAGCTGAGCGGACGGCCAACGCGCAGCTGGCGCATCACCTCTGCGCTGTCGACGTTGAAGTATTCCAGCACGCTCGCTTCGTCGCTGTTACTGCCTGCCATCAGCGGAATACGGTGCTGGCGCGCTGCCATAAAGGTGTTCAGCATCGGCTGGGGCAGCACGGCGTCGCCCGCTATGGGCACCGGCCCGTGCCACAGCGGCGATTCCAGCGGCCAGAAGGCGTCGGCAGGCAGCGCGCGCAGCTGCTGCGCGGTGGCGTTGGGCAGCCCAAAATGGGCCGCAACCTGCTCACCCTGCTGCAGCGCCGCTTTACGCGGCTTGTCCGGCAGGCTGTAGGCGCTTTGGGCGATAGCTTTATGAAACAACCCCTCCGCCAGCGGCGAGCAGCAGAGCGACAGCACGCTGCGCGCGCCGGAAGATTCGCCGAACAGGGTGACGTTGTCACGATCGCCGCCAAACGCGGGGATATTGCGCTGCACCCACTGCAGCGCGGCAATCTGGTCGAGCAAGGCGAAATTGTTTACCACGCCGCCGTCGCGGTACTCCGCATCCAGCGCCGGATGAGCGAAGAACCCCAGGTGGCCGAGGCGATAATTGACCGTTACCACCACGGCACCGCGCGCCGCCAGCGGCTTGCCGCTGTAGGGCGGCAGCCCGCCCGATCCCATAACAAAGCCGCCGCCGTGCAGCCACACCATTACCGGCAGCGGTCGTGCCGGCTCGACGTCGGGGGTCCAGACATTAAGATAGAGGCAGTCTTCGCTGAGCGGGCCGGGATCGCCACCGCCCGCGACGGCACAGAGGGTGCGGTTTTGCCAGCAGGCGGCGCCGAAGGCGGTTGCGTCGCGCACCTCTTGCCACGGCGTAACCGGCTGGGGCGCGCGCCAGCGCAGCGCGCCTACCGGCGCGGCGGCATATGGAATACCCTTAAAAACAAAGAGATCGTCATCCATACTTCCTCTTAGCTCGCCTTCGGCTGTGCTGAGGCGCAGAGGTCGTCTGTTTTTCATTACCTGTTCCCTGATAAAGCGTTAAGGCATTATCTACAGGCCGTTAAGATATTGTCCATGTGTCTGGTGCATTTGCAGATTATGCTGAATCGATGCCGTTACGCATCGGCAAAACCGCACCGTGCCAGCGATTGCTGCTGGCGCGCCTGATAAAGCTGCATTTCATCGTGCACCGGCGCCCCGAGCGCCCGTTCAAAATCGGCCCTGCTGGCGTGGCCGGCGGAACGTCCCTGCGCCCGATCGCCCAGATTTGACTGAAAAATGCCCGCCGCGCTCACCGGCAAAAAATCCTCATACACCAGGGGATCGGCGATAATGCGGCCCTGCTCGATCAGCATCGCCAGGGATTCGCCCGCCTGAGGCGGCTGCGCCTCGCCCTGTTCGCTCAGCCGGTAGTGGAACCAGGCAAGCTCCTGTTCGCGCAGGCTGCGCTCATCATCGGGAAAGGCGCGAAACACGTCGGCCAGACGCTGCTGGTGCTGCTGATTATCAGCGCCGGTGCCCGCTTCCGCCAGCAGGCGATCGTAGAGCGCGCGGCCTTTTGGCGTCAGCGCCGCCCCGCGCTGCTCGATTTCGCCAAAGCGCGCGGTGTGGGTGCCGCTGTCGCCCTGCTGAAAGCCCACCACCTCTTCCAGCGCTTTAAAGCTGGTCTGACGCAGCAAAATTGGCACGTTGCGCCGCGGCGGTCCCTCTATCAGCGTCTTGGGATCGATGCCATATTCCGGCATCAGCGCCTGCACTCGATCGATATCCAGGGTGCGCGGCGTCAGGTGGTTGATGTGGCATCCCGGAAAGCAGACCACGTCGGCGACCAGCCGATGCTGCTGGCTGAGCGCCTGATAGGTGGCGCGGTCAACGGTGCTGAGCGCGTGCCAGCGGAAGGTCTCCAGCGCCTCAGTGACAAAGGCGTCGGCGTCAGCTTCGCCCAGGCCGCCCTGCTGCTGATGCTGCGCTATCAGCGCCCGGCAGCGCGGCGTAAAAATATCACGCTGCGCCAGTATCGCCGCCGCCTTCTGCCGCAGCTCAAGGTCGTCAATCAGCTCCAGCCGCAGCAGCGAGGTAAAGATGCGGAAGGGATTGCGCCGCAGCGCCTCATCGCTCACCGGACGAAACGCGGTGGAGTGTACCGGCACGCCCGCCTGCGAGAGATCGTAATAGCCGACCGGCTCCATGCCCATTACCGCAAACATCTGCCGCAGCGTCGCCAGCTCCTGCGCCGTGCCGACGCGAATGGCACCGTGGCGCTCCAGGTTAAGGCGCTCCAGTTCGTCCGCGGCGCTGAGCCGCGCTTTCAGCGTCGGGCTATCGGTTAAACAGCGCGCGTTGACCTGCTGCACCAGCGTCATCAGCGTGCCGTACTGCGGCACCTCCTGCTGATACATAGCGGACATCGCCTGTGAGAAGCGCGTGCGGATAGCGTCCGCGCTGAGGAAGTCATTCATGGTGCCTGCTCCTGACATGATCGAGATTGCTGCTACTGTAGAGCAACCCGCTGTCGGCAGGCGAAAAAGTTACGGATTTGTGATCGGCTTAAAGCCGAAGCGGTTTTTCATCACCAGCATCAGGGTCGTCAGCAGCGCGGGAATAGCCAGCAGCATAAAAATCAGGCTAAACGACCAGCCGAGCGAAAGCATCTCCGCGCCGACAAAGGCGCTGAGGATGGCGCCGACGCGGCCGACGCCGTGCATCCAGCTGGAGCCCGTGGCGCGCGCGTGCGTGGGATAGTAGCTGGCCGAAAGCGCGTTCATGCCGGTGTTGGCACCGTTGAAACAGAAGCCGCTAAGAAAGGCAATGCCGCTCATCATGCCGACTTCCGCCGGGGAGAAGCCCAGCGAGACGATCGCCAGCCCGCCGCAGAAATAGATGGCCGCCAGCGCCAGCGTGGCGTTGAAGCGATCCATTAGCCAGCCTGCGAACAGCGACCCCAGGGTGCCGCCCGCCTGATACATGGCGGTAATAATCGCCGCCTCGGTGACCGACATGCCCAGCGTATTGATCAGCGACGGCAGCCAGCTGCCGATCAGATAGACCAGAAACAGCCCCATAAAATAGCCGCCCCACAGCATCAGGCTGCCGAACAGATAGCGGCGCGACACCACGGTAGCGATTGCGCCCTGGGTCTGCGGCGTCGGCTCCTGCGAGTGAAAAGCGCTGTCGGGACGCGTGGCGCCAGGCAGCATCCGCTCAAGAATGGCGTGAATGCGCGTCGCCGGCGCGCGGCGGCTAATCAGAAAGCGCACCGACTCCGGCAGGCCGCGAACCAGAAATGGCAGGATCGCCAGCGGCAGAATGCCGCCCAGCAGCATCACGGCATGCCAGCTATAGCGCGGCAGCAGCCAGGAGGCGGCGAAACCGCCGCTGGCGGCGCCGAAGGTAAAGCCGCAGAACACCACGGTGATGATAAAAGCGCGGCGGCGCTCCGGCGCGTACTCCGCCACCAGCGTGCCGACGTTGGGCATCGCCGCGCCCAGCCCCAGGCCGGTAAGAAAGCGAAACAGCATCATCTGTTCGATGTTGTTTGCCAGCGCGGTGGCGAGCGTCCAGAGCCCGAAGAAAAAGACGCTGAGGATAATCATCATACGTCGGCCATAGCGATCGGCCAGTGGCCCCGCCAGCATCGCGCCGAGCGCCAGCCCGACCAGCGCGGCGCTGATCACCAGGCCGAGCTGATGGTTAGTAACGCCCCATCCCGCCTTAAGCGTCGGCGCGATAAAGCCCATCAGCGCGATATCCATGCCGTCAAGGGCAACCACGATAAAGCAGAGCGCAATCAGACGCTTTTGCCAGCGGCTAAGCTCTGACTGATTGATTAACTGGCGAACGTCCACGGCCTCGACGCTGGTCACTGCGAACTCCTCACTGCGCTCACCCCTGATGCATCAGTTTTGGTAAAAAAAACGGCAGCTATGATAGCCCATCGTTAACGATAAGACGCCTGATTTTTATATGATATTGAGAATTATTCAACATTAATCAGTTAACCTGTTGAAATTGCTGAGGTGAGCAGGAGGTTAACGCGTCGTCCGCTTTGCGGCTGAGCCTGTTTTTCTCTTTTTATCAACAAGTAGCGTCAGGCGACGCTTTTTGTTAATTTTATTTTGCAGCAAAGTTAACAAAACCCAACTTTACTGGTTGCCGTAGAGCGGCCAAACTCATTAGGTTTGTGAGATGGACAAAAATATCCTTTTCAATCAGCGCATTCGCTTGCGCCATCTTCATACCTTTGTTGCGGTCGCGCAGCAGGGAACCCTGGGCCGCGCGGCGGAAACGCTGAGCCTGAGCCAGCCTGCGCTCTCAAAGACCCTTAACGAGCTGGAGGAGCTGACGGGGGTACGCTTGTTTGAACGCGGCCGGCTCGGCGCGCAGCTCACCACTATGGGCGAACAGTTTCTTATTCACGCGGTAAAAGTGCTGGATGCCCTTAATCACGCGGGCCAGAGCCTCACTCTGCCGATCTCGACCCGTCCGGTAGTGATCCGCCTCGGCGCGCTGACCACGGCGGCTATGGGTATGCTGCCGCAAATTCTCGACCGCTTTCACCAGCAGCAGCCGCACGCCACCGTGCAGGTGGCCACGCTGCACAATAACGTGCTGCTGGCGGGGCTACGCGCGGGCGAATTTGAGATCGGTATCGGCCGCATGGCGGACAGCGAGATGATGACCGGCTTAACCTATGAGCTGCTGTTTCTGGAATCGCTCAAGCTGGTGGTACGTCCCGAACACCCGCTGTTAAGTGACAACGTCACTCTCTCTCGGGCGATGCAGTGGCCGGTGGTGATCTCCCCTGAAGGCACTGCCCCGCGCCGTATTGCACAGCAGATGCTTGATGAACAGGGCTGCACCCTGCCCAGCACCTGCGTCGAAACCTCATCAACTTCGCTGGCGCGCCAGCTGGCGCTGCGTTATGACTACGTATGGTTTGTGCCATCGGGCGCCATCAAAGAAGATCTGGCGCACAATGCGCTGTGTGCCCTGCCCATCAGCTCCTCGGGGCCCGGAGAGCCGGTCGGCATTATTACCCGAACCGGCCATCCGCTGAGCCTTAGCGCGGAGATCCTGATGGCGACCATCCGCAAGGCGCCCGACTAACGGCTCCGCTTCGCGTGGCGCTCGCGGTTATCCAGCCGCGCCTTTTCGGTTTTACGCAGGCCGACATAGAGCGCACCGGCGCCGCCATGCTGCGGCTGCGAGATACAGAAGGTCTGCACGTCGTCGAACTGGCGCAGCCAGCGCGCCAGGTAACTGCGCACGATATTGGCGTGGGATTCGTTGTCACGCCCTTTGCCATGAATGATCAGCAAATTGCGCAACCCATCTTTGCGCGCCTGCTGCATAAAGCTGAACACCGCCTGGCGACAGGTCTCTACCGGCTGGCGCAGCAGATTCAGGCTGGCGTCCATCTTATATTCTCCCTTACGCAGCTTATCCAGAACGCCCTGCTGGATGCCGTCGGCCTTGTACTCCAGCGGCGTAGCGAGGGGGATAATGTCGAGGTAGCCGCGCGTCAGGAAGTTCTCTTCCTCTTTCTCTGCCTCAGGCCGACGCGGCGCTTTGGGCGAGGGCGATTTAAGCCACAGGGTGCTGGCGCTATCTTTTAACGGCGTGACGTCACCCATGGCATCCCGAAACAGCTCTTCATCGTCCAGGTTCATAGTCATTTCTCATACCAGGTCTATAAGGGAACAGAGATCAATTCCGCCTCTGCAATTGCAATAGTAGCAAACGCAAAAATCAGTGCGCCAGCGTTCGATCACCCCATTCTGGCGTTTGAAAAATGCGCATCGAGATCAAAAAAGTGGAAAGTTTTCGTGCCAGATCGCAAAAGTGTGATGCGCAGGGCTTGTCACAGCGCGGCTCCGCGCCGCATCGGACATCCCTACTCTTTATGGGCCTAAAACTGCTCGGACGAGTTCCCTTCAGCACAAAAAATGTTAAAATTGACCCCAGTCAATAATCGTCGAGCGTATATTATGATCACTGAAAAACGCACCATTCGCCGTATTCAGTCAGGTGGCTGTGCCATCCACTGTCAGGACTGCAGCATTAGTCAGCTGTGCATTCCGTTCACTCTGAATGAACATGAGCTGGATCAGCTTGACAATATTATCGAGCGTAAAAAACCGATTCAAAAAGGCCAGACGCTGTTTAAAGCGGGTGACGATCTGAAATCGCTTTACGCTATCCGCTCCGGCACCATCAAGAGTTATACCATCACCGAACAGGGCGACGAGCAGATTACCGGCTTCCACCTCGCGGGCGATCTGGTCGGCTTCGACGCCATTATGAGCGGCAGCCACCCCAGCTTCGCGCAGGCGCTGGAAACAGCGATGGTGTGTGAGATTCCATTCGAAACGCTGGACGATTTGTCAGGCAAAATGCCGGCCCTGCGCCAGCAGATGATGCGTCTGATGAGCGGCGAAATCAAAGGCGACCAGGATATGATCCTGCTGTTGTCCAAGAAGAACGCCGAAGAACGCCTGGCCGCGTTTATCTGGAATCTTTCCCGTCGTTTCGGCCAGCGCGGCTTCTCGCAGCGCGAATTTCGCCTGACCATGACGCGCGGCGACATCGGCAACTACCTCGGCCTGACCGTTGAAACCATCAGCCGCCTGCTGGGCCGTTTTCAGAAAACGGGCATGCTGGCGGTCAAAGGCAAATATATTACCATTGAAAATCATGACCTGCTGTCTGAACTGGCAGGTCAGAGCGTTCAGGCTGCTTAATTAATTGGCCGTCTAATGATTAGAGTTGCAGGTATGGGCGCAACGCCTCTGCAACTCTGATTAGCGCCGCATATTTGTTAGTTTATTGATCCCACAGCAACTTTTCCGCTTCTTCCCGCGGTTAACTTAGGCTATCTTTAAACCAGTTCGCCTTGGTTTAAGGAGTTATTCCCTATGTCCCGCTACCAAAATATGCTGGTCGCTATCGACCCTCAGCAAGACGATCAGCCGGCGCTGCGCCGCGCGGTTTACCTCAACCAGCGTATCGGCGGCAAAATCAAAGCCTACCTGCCGATTTATGACTTCTCCTATGAGATGACCACACTGCTGTCGCCTGATGAGCGCGCCTCCATGCGGCAAGGGGTGATCAGCCAGCGCACCGAGTGGATCCGCGAGCAGTCGCACGCCTATCTCGAGGCGGGCGTGGAGATTGAGATCAAGGTGGTGTGGCATAACCGCCCCTATGAAGCCATTATCCAGGAGGTGCTGACGCACGGGCACGATCTGGTGCTGAAAATGGCGCATCAGCACGACCGGCTGGAAGCGGTGATTTTCACCCCCACCGACTGGCATCTGCTGCGAAAGTGCCCCTGCCCGGTGTGGATGGTGAAAGATCAGCCCTGGCCGGAAGGCGGCAAAGCGGTAGTGGCGGTTAATCTCGCCAGCGAAGAGCCGCATCACGATGAGCTTAATCAGAAGCTGATCCGTGAAACCACGCGGCTGGCGGAGATGGTGAACCACACTGAGGTGCATCTGGTGGGCGCCTATCCCGTGACGCCAATCAATATCGCTATCGAACTGCCTGACTTTGACCCCAGCGTCTATAACGACGCCATTCGCGGCCAGCATCTGGTGGCGATGAAGGCGCTGCGTCAGAAGTTTTCCATTCGCGAAGAGTTTACTCACGTTGCCAAAGGGCTGCCTGAAGAGGTGATCCCCGATATCGCAGGTCAGCTCAGCGCCGGGATTGTGGTGCTCGGCACCATTGGCCGCACTGGCCTGTCGGCGGCGTTCCTCGGCAATACGGCGGAACAGGTGATTGACCATTTGCGCTGCGATCTGCTGGCGATCAAGCCTGACGATTTCACATCGCCCGTGTCGCTTGATGACGATGAAGAGGATGATGACGATTAAAAATAAGGGCGGCCAGATGGCCGCCCTTTTTGTTACAGCGCTTTCAGTATCCCTTCCACGCTCGCTTTGGCATCGCCGAACAGCATCTGCGTATTCTCTTTAAAGAACAGCGGATTCTGTACGCCGGCATAGCCGGTGTTCATCGAACGCTTAAACACGATGACGTTTTGCGCCTTCCACACTTCCAGCACCGGCATGCCCGCGATTGGGCTACGCGGATCGTCCTGCGCCGCCGGGTTAACCGTGTCGTTGGCGCCAATGACCAGCACCGTATCGGTGTCGGAGAAGTCGTCGTTTATCTCATCCATCTCCAGCACCACGTCGTAGGGCACTTTCGCCTCGGCCAGCAGCACGTTCATATGGCCTGGCAGGCGTCCGGCAACCGGGTGAATGCCGAAGCGCACCTTAACGCCGCGGGCGCGCAGCTTCTCGGTAATCTCCGCCACCGGGTACTGCGCCTGCGCCACCGCCATGCCGTAGCCTGGGGTGATAATCACCGATGAAGAGTGCTTCAGCAGCTCGGCCGTCTCTTCCACGCTGATTTCGCGATGCTCGCCCGCCTCTTCGCTCTCGCCGCTCGCGCTGCTGTCGGTACCGAAGCCGCCGGCAATCACGCTGATAAAGGAGCGGTTCATCGCCTTGCACATAATGTAAGAGAGAATGGCACCCGACGAGCCCACCAGCGCGCCGGTAACGATCAGCAGGTCGTTGCTCAGCATAAAGCCCGCCGCCGCCGCCGCCCAGCCCGAGTAGGAGTTAAGCATCGAAACTACCACCGGCATATCGGCACCGCCGATAGAGGCCACCAGATGCCAGCCGAAGGCGAGCGCGATCAACGTCATCAGCAACAGCGCGAAGACCTGCACGCCGGTGCTCTCGGTGCGAACAAACCACAGCAGCAGCAGGAAAGAGACCACCAGCGCCAGCAGGTTGAGCTTATGGCGATGCGGCAGCATCAGCGGACGCGACGAAATCTTGCCGCGCAGCTTGCCAAAGGCCACCAGCGAGCCGGTAAAGGTTACCGCGCCGATAAAGATGCCGAGGAAGACCTCGGTCAGGTGGATATTCTCCATCACCGCAGGCAGGCCCGGCGCATGATCGATAAAGCTGTTGAAGCCTACCAGCACTGCGGCCAGGCCGACGAAGCTGTGCAGGATCGCCACCAGCTCCGGCATTTCGGTCATCTCGACCTTCTGTGCCAGACGGATGCCGATAGCGCCGCCGATCACCATCGCCAGCAAAATCCAGGCGACGTTGCCGCTGTCGGGACCAAAAATAGTCGCCAGCAGCGCCAGCGCCATCCCGCTGATGCCGAACAGGTTGCCTTGCTTTGAGGTCTCATGCTTCGAAAGACCCGCCAGGCTGAAAATAAACAGAATCGCGGCAACAATGTATGCTGCAGTTACTAATCCGCCAGACATCGGTTACCCCTTACGAAACATTTTCAGCATGCGCTGGGTGACGGTAAAACCGCCGAAAATATTGATGCTGGCAATCAGCACCGCAATAAACGAGATAAAGGTGACCCAGCCGCCGTGCCCCATCTGCAGCACCGCGCCGACCACGATAATGCCGGAGATGGCGTTGGTGACCGACATCAGCGGCGTATGCAGCGCGTGGCTGACGTTCCAGACCACGTAGTAGCCCACCACGCAGGCGAGCGCGAACACCGTGAAGTGCGACAGGAACTCTGCTGGAGCGACGTTGGCGAGGCAGGCAAAGAGCACGATCGCCAGCGCCAGCAGCAGATACTTACGCCAGGTCGGCGCAGGCTTCGCCGCCTCACTGACCACCGGCTGCGCCGCCGCAGGCGCGGCTTTCGGCGCGGCAGAGACCTGAATCGGCGGCGCGGGCCAGGTAATTTCGCCATCGCGGATAACGGTCACGCCGCGCACCACGACATCATCGAAATCAAGGGTGATTTCGCCGTTTTTCTCTTTGCACAGCAGCTTCATCAGGTTCACCAGGTTGGTGCCGTAAAGCTGTGAGGACTGGGTCGGCAAACGGCTGGGCAGATCGGTGTAGCCGATGATCTTCACGCCGTTATCGCTGACGGTAACGCGATCGGCGACGGTCAGCTCGCAGTTGCCGCCAGTTTGCGCCGCCAGATCGACAATCACGCTGCCCGGCTTCATGCTGGCGACCATCTCGGCGGTGATCAGCTTCGGTGCCGGTTTGCCCGGTATCAGCGCGGTGGTGACGATAATGTCGACCTCTTTTGCCTGCGCGGCGAACAGCGCCATCTCCGCCTTGATAAAGGCTTCCGACATCACCTTCGCATAGCCGTCGCCGCTGCCCGCCTCCTCTTCAAAGTCGAGCTCGAGGAATTCGGCGCCCATGCTCTGTACCTGCTCTTTCACTTCCGGGCGGGTATCGAAGGCGCGCACGATAGCGCCGAGGCTGCCCGCCGCGCCAATCGCCGCCAGGCCAGCAACGCCCGCGCCGATCACCATCACTTTCGCCGGCGGCACTTTCCCCGCCGCGGTAATCTGCCCGGTGAAAAAACGGCCAAACTCGTGGGCCGCTTCAACAATGGCGCGATAGCCGGCGATATTGGCCATCGAGCTGAGCGCGTCCAGCGACTGTGCGCGCGAGATGCGCGGCACGGCATCCATCGCCATTACGGTGACCTGACGCGCCGCCAGTTTCTCCAGCAGCGCGGCGTTCTGCGCCGGCCAGACAAAGCTCACCAGCGTGCTTCCCGCACGGGTCAGCGCAATCTCCTCGTCGTCGGGCGCGTTAACCTTCAGTACGATATCGGACTGCCAGATCTGCTGGCTGTCGCAGAGGGTTGCGCCGGCGGCCACGAAACTTTCGTCATCAAAGCTGGCGCGCTTGCCGGCATCATGCTCAACGGCGACGCTAAAACCCAGCTTAATAAGCTGCTCAACGGTTTTCGGCGTCGCCGCCACGCGCGCCTCATTGGGCAATCGCTCTTTGGGTATTCCAATTAACATATTCATCCCTTTCATCGATTGATGATGGCCTGTTGACTGCATAACGACACAGCGCCTGAAACGGGCGTTTCAGGCGCTTATGAACGAAATGCACTTGTATCAAAGTATTTATAACCTACTGAAAATATGAACAGCGATCTACAATCAGAACCTCTGCCAGTGACATTCATACGATTATTCAGCGTCAAAAGAGAAAAGCCGCGCTTTGCGACTGCAAATTGAAAAGTTTGAAATATATTCTGCTAAGCAGAATCGTGTCATGACGAATATCCGGTTAACAAAAACCTTTATTTAACAATGCATTAACTGTTTCAGCACTAAGCGTTACCACCTTTACTGATAATCAGTACAAAAAACGCGCGTAGCAAATTTGCGTGACGTCAGGATGAATTTCGCTATCAATTTCCCGAGATTTGTCGCATAAATTGGCTGCGACAGCCTGTTTATAACATGCAATAATCGTCGGCTAATCTGTTATACATCAAGAGTCCAGCACGTTTTCGTACTCATTTTGCGTAAGGCGAAGGATCATTTTTATGAAGCTGAAGAACACCATTCTGGCGTCAACCTTGTTATCCCTGCTCGCGGGCAACGCATTCGCCGCGCAGGAGCTGACCCCGGAAAAAGCGGCCGAGCTGAAACCATTCGAACGTATTAACGTCACCGGCCGCTTTAACGCGATTAACGATGCGGCTGACGCCGTGTCGAAACGTGCGGATGAGCTGGGTGCCGCCTCTTACTACATTCAGGGCATCAACGACAGCAACGGCAACAGCGGCAACTGGCGCGTGACGGCCGATCTCTATAAAGCGGACGCGCCAAAAGCGAGCAACACCACCACCTACCGCGTGATGAATGGCGTGAAAGAGCTGCCGAAAGCGGAAGCCTTCCGCCTGGAGCCGTTCGACACCGTGAGCGTCAGCGGCTTCTTCGCCAGCCAGCCCGACGTTAACGACGCCATCAGTAAAGCGGCGAAAGAGAAAGGCGCTGCCTCGTTCTTTATCGTGCGCCAGGTGGACGCCAACAACGGCGGCAATCAGTATGTAACCGCCTATGTCTATAAGGCCGACGCGAAAGAGCGTAAGGTGCAGAGCCCGAACCTGATCCCGGCGGATTCCGAGGCGGGCAAAGCGGCGCTGGCGGCCGGCGGCGAAGCGGCGAAGCGCGTGGAGATCCCGGGCGTCGCCTCTTCAGAAACACCGAGCAACAGCGTCGGCCGTTTCTTCGAAACCCAGAGCTCTACCGGTCAGCGCTACACCGTGAAACTTTCCAACGGCAAGTCGATTCAGGAAGTCAACGCCATCACTGCCGCGCAGATGCAGCCGTTTGACACCGTAACCTTTACCGGCCACTTCGGCACGCCGACCGAAATCTCGGAAGAAGTGGCGAAACGCGCTGCGGACAAAGGGGCGAAGTTCTACCACGTGACCCGTCAGTGGCAGAACCAGAGCGGCGGCAACCTCACCGTCACCGCCGACCTCTTCAAGTAATTTGCTTCAGGGCGGCGCCCGCCGCCCTGCTGTTTGCATTATCCCTTCACAATTTTGCATAACCACGCATTGCCATCCCTTTTCGCACTCCGTAGAATCTGCGCCCTGCTTTTAGGTGAATCCGTCATGTAAAAGCAAAACAGCGCGGTTAAATTCGTTGCTCAGAACATAATCCAGCCACTTATGCTAGCGGGAAGGGTATTTTGGAGAAAAAATTAGGTCTCAGCGCGCTAACCGCGCTGGTGCTCAGCTCAATGCTCGGCGCGGGCGTGTTCAGTTTGCCGCAGAATATGGCGGCGGTGGCGGGTCCGGCCGCCCTGCTGATCGGCTGGCTGATTACCGGCGTCGGCATCCTGTTTCTGTCGCTGGCGATGCTGCTGTTAACCCGGCTGAAGCCGGATCTCGACGGCGGTATCTTTACCTATGCGCGCGCCGGCTTCGGCGAACTGCTCGGCTTCTGCTCCGCCTGGGGCTACTGGCTGTGCGCCGTGATCGCCAACGTCTCCTATCTGGTGATCGTCTTCTCCGCGCTCAGCTTTTTTACCGACACGCCTGACCGCGTAATATTCGGCGACGGCAATACCTGGCAGGCGATGCTTGGCGCGTCGCTGCTGCTGTGGATGGTGCACTTCCTGGTGCTGCGCGGCGTGCAGACCGCCGCTGGCATCAATTTGCTGGCGACGCTCGGTAAGCTGGTGCCGCTGCTGCTGTTCGTGGTGCTGGCGGTAGCGGCCTTCAGTTACGATCGGTTCCAGTTCGACTTTTCCGGCCTGACGCTCGGTAAGCCGCTGTGGGAGCAGGTAAAGCAGACCATGCTGATTACCCTGTGGGTATTTATCGGCGTGGAAGGCGCGGTGGTGGTTTCCGCCCGCGCGCGCCATAAAAAGGATGTTGGCCGCGCCACCCTGCTGGCGGTGCTGGCGGCGCTGCTGGTCTATCTGCTGGTGACGCTGCTGTCGCTCGGCATCGTGCCGCGCGCCGAGCTGGCGCAGATGCGCAACCCCTCCATGGCCGGTCTGATGACGCGCCTGATGGGTCACTGGGGCGACGCAGTCATTGCCGCTGGCCTGATCGTATCGGTGTGCGGCGCCTACCTGAGCTGGACTATTATGGCGGCGGAAGTGCCGTTGATCGCCGCGCAGCAGGGCGCCTTCCCGCGCAGCATTGCGCGTCAGAACCCGCGCGGCGCGCCTGCCGCCTCGCTGTGGTTGACCAACGGCAGCGTGCAGATCTGCCTGATCCTGATCGCCCTGACCCACGCCGACTACAACACGCTGCTGACCATCGCCTCAGAAATGATCCTGGTGCCTTATCTGCTGGTAGGCCTCTACCTGGTGAAGCTGACGCGCGGCAAGGCGCAGCCGCTGGCGCTGGCGGTAGGGATCGGCGCCAGCCTCTACGGACTCTGGCTGCTCTACGCCTCCGGGCCGCTGCATCTGCTGATGTCGGTGGTGCTTTATGCGCCAGGTCTGCTGCTGTTTCTCTTCGCCCGGCGCGGCGGACGCGGTGACGTCTCGCTGACCCAGCTGGAGCGCGTGGCTATTGGCTTACTGATGGCGGCGTCGCTGCCCGCGATGTGGCAGCTGCTGGTTTAGTGCGGCTGACCGGGGATCGCCACGCACAGCAGGTCGTCCTGCTGTGTGAGGCTGAGCGGCTTGCGGTATTCCTGATGGATCGCGTCCAGCTGCTGCGCGGAGAGCGGATAAGGCAGCTGGATATCGAAACGGCTGATGTGCTGCTGTTCGGCAAGGGTGATCAGGCGGGCAATATTGATTTCGTCGCTGACCTGGGTCGAAATGATTTGTAATGCTAATTCTTTCAGATGCTCATCGCTCGCCTGTACACTGCGAGCCGAGGATTTACGCGTCACCATGCCGAAAATGGGCATTACGCCGTAGATAGCGTCAACGAAACTCCAGCGCTTTTTGCAGGAGGCGGAGAGAAAATCACTGTAGTTTAGGCAGATGCGGTCACTGTATACGGCTGAAGCCAGCTCTTTATCAGACACCCTCTCTCTCCCTCTGTTTTTCATTATGGTTCAGAACCTTGCTTAAATGCGCTGTAATGATGGCACATTTTGCCGTGCAGATACCAGTCACGCAGGGATATTTCGTGCGGTGGCATAGTGCTCAGGACCGGGAAAAGCTATGCTGCTCGCCAGGCTTATTTGTCGCAGTGGATTATGAATAAAATCGTTTTTGTTGAAGACGAACCGGAAGTGGGTTCGCTGATTGCAGCCTACCTTGGCCGCCACGATATCGAGGTGATTGTCGAGACGCGCGGCGACCGCGCCGAAGCCGTTATTGCGGCCGAACAGCCGGATCTCGTTATGCTGGATATCATGCTGCCTGGCAAAGACGGCATGACGCTGTGCCGCGATCTGCGCAGCCAGTGGCAGGGCCCGATTGTGCTGCTGACCTCGCTCGACAGCGACATGAACCATATTCTGGCGCTGGAGATGGGCGCGCAGGACTATATTTTGAAAACCACCCCACCCGCGGTGCTGCTGGCGCGGCTACGGCTGCATCTGCGTCAGGCGCAGCAGGGCCAGGGCGACGATGCGCCCGCCCCCGCCACGGCGCAAAAACAGAAGCTGCTGCGCTTTGGCTCGCTCACCATCGATGCGCTCAATCGCGAAGTGACGCTGTTCAGCGAGCAGATCGTGCTCTCCACCGCCGACTTCGATCTGCTGTGGGAGCTGGCCACGCACGCCGGACAGATCCTGAATCGCGACGCGCTGCTGAAAACCCTGCGCGGCGTCAGCTACGACGGCATGGATCGCAGCATCGACGTGGCGATTTCCCGCCTGCGTAAAAAGCTGCACGACAGCGCCACCGAGCCTTTCCGCATTAAAACCATCCGCAACAAGGGCTATCTGTTCGCTCCGCAGGCGTGGGATACGCAGGCATGAGAAAACTGTTTATCCAGTTCTATCTGCTGCTCTTCGTCTGCTTCCTGGTGATGGCGCTGCTGGTCGGCCTGGTCTACAAATTCACCGCCGAGCGCGCCGGCAGACAGTCGATGAACGATCTGATGGCAAGCTCGCTCTATCTGATCCGCAGCGAACTGCGCGAAATCCCGCCGCGCGACTGGAATAAAACGATAAAGAGCCTCGATCTCGGCCTGTCGTTCGACCTGCATATTGAGCCGATGAGCAAATATCAGCTCGACGAGCCCGATATGCGTCGGCTGCGCGCCGGCGAGATCGTCGCGCTGGACGATCAGTACACCTTTTTGCAGCATATTCCGCGCAGCCATTACGTCCTCTCCGTCGGCCCGATCCCCTACCTTTTTTACCTGCATCAGATGCGGCTGCTGGATATCGCGCTGCTGGTGTTTATCGGCATGTCGCTGGCGCTGCCGGTCTTTATCTGGATGCGACCGCACTGGAAAGAGATGCAGCGCCTGGAGATTGCGGCGCAGCGCTTTGGCCGCGGCGAGCTGGATGTCCGCACCCACTTCGACAACACCTCCAGCCTGTTTCGCCTGGGGGTCGCCTTTAACCAGATGGCGGAGAATATCAATACGCTGGTGGCGAGCAAGAAGCAGCTGATCGACGGCATCGCCCACGAGCTACGTACGCCGCTGGTGCGCCTGCGCTACCGGCTGGAGATGAGCGATAACCTTACCGCCGGCGAGTCCGCCGCCATCAACCGCGATATCGGCCAGCTGGAGAGTTTGATTGAAGAGCTGCTGACCTATGCGCGCCTCGATCGCCCGCGCGTCGATCTCAACCTCACCTCGCTCGACCTGGCGCACTGGCTGCGTGAGCACATCAACGACGTGCGCGACCTCAACCCGCAGATGCAGATCGATCTCGACCTGCCGCAGCGCGAGAACCACGGCGTCTCCGACACGCGCCTGATGGAGCGCGTGCTGGACAACCTGGTCAACAACGCGCTGCGCTACGCCAGCCATCGGCTGCGCGTCAGCCTGTGGTTCGACGGCGCGCGGGGCTGTCTGCAGGTGGAAGATGACGGCCCAGGCATTCCGGCCGAGGAGCGCGAGCGCGTCTTCGAGCCCTTTGTTCGCCTCGATCCGAGC
This sequence comes from Pantoea agglomerans, assembly GCF_020149765.1. Taxonomy (NCBI): domain Bacteria; kingdom Pseudomonadati; phylum Pseudomonadota; class Gammaproteobacteria; order Enterobacterales; family Erwiniaceae; genus Pantoea; species Pantoea agglomerans. Next base: position 1,960,456 of record NZ_CP083809.1, on the reverse strand, counting down.
CGCGACCGCGCCACCGGCGGCTGCGGCCTTGGGCTCGCTATTGTTCACTCTATCGCGCAGGCGCTTGGCGGCCAGGTCAGCATAGAGGGCAGCCCGCTTGGCGGCGCCAGCGTTCGCTTTTGCTGGCCGGTTGATCTACCTTTGCGTGACCCTTCGGCGCGATAAACCTTCACAAGGAGTTTCTGGTGACTACTGCTTATCAACAACTTAGTGCCACTTTCCAGCGGCTCTCCCGTTTCGGCCACCTGATGGCGGTCGCGGGCTGGGACATGCAGACCATGATGCCGTCCGGCGGCAGCCAGGCGCGCGGCGAAGCGCTGGCGGAGATGGGCGTGCTGCGCCATAGCATCCTGACCGATCCCCGCGTCGGCGAGCTAATTCAGGAGGCCGAACAGGCCGACCTTAACGACGTCGAACGCGCCAACCTGCGCGAGATGCAGCGCGCATGGCAGCAGGCGTCGCTGCTGCCCGCCTCGCTGGTAGAGGCGAAATCGCTGGCCGGTTCGCGCTGCGAGCACGCGTGGCGCGAACAGCGTCCGGCAAATGACTGGCAGGGCTTTGCCGCCAACCTGAAAGAGGTGGTGCGCCTGAGCCGCGAAGAGGCGCAGCTGCGCGCGGACGCGAACGGCACCTCGCGCTACGACGCCCTGCTCGATCTCTACGAGCCGGGTATGACCAGCGCGAAGCTGGACGCCACCTTCGGCGAGCTGAAAAGCTGGCTGCCCGATCTGCTGCAGCGCGTGGTGGAGAAGCAGGCGCAGGAGCGCGTCGAACTGCCGCAGGGGCCGTTCGCTGTCGAAGCGCAGCGCCAGCTCGGCCTCAGCGTGATGGCGACCCTGGGCTTCGATTTTCGCCACGGTCGTCTTGACGTCAGCGCCCATCCCTTCTGCGGCGGCGTGCCGGACGATGTACGTATCACCACGCGCTATAACCAGGATGAGTTTCTCAGCGCGCTGATGGGCGTGATCCATGAGACTGGCCATGCGCGCTACGAGCAAGGCCTGCCGCAGCAGTGGCGCGATCAGCCGGTGGGGCTGGCGCGCTCGACCGCCATCCACGAGTCGCAAAGCCTGTTTATGGAGATGCAGCTGGGCCGCAGCCGCGAGTTCCTGCAGCGTATTCTGCCGCAGGTGTGCGACAAGCTCGGCGCGCAGCCGGCGCTGAACGCGGAAAACTTTGTGCGCCTGACGCAGCGCGTCAGGCCCGGCCTGATCCGCGTCGACGCCGATGAGCTGAGCTATCCGGCGCACGTTATTCTGCGTTTCGAGATTGAGCGCGCGCTGATTGAAGGCGAGATTGAGGTCGAGGATATCCCGGCGCTGTGGGATGAGAAGATGATGCACTCTTTAGGGCTGGATACGCGCGGCAACTACCGCGACGGCTGCATGCAGGATATTCACTGGACCGACGGCGCCTTCGGCTACTTCCCCACCTATACGCTCGGCGCCATGTATGCGGCGCAGCTGTTCCAGGCGGTGAAAAAAGCGCTGCCCGATTTAGGCGAACGCCTGCAGCACGGCGAACTGCAGCCGGTATTCGACTGGCTGCAGCAGAACATCTGGCAGCACGGCAGCCGTTTCCCGACCGAGCAACTGCTGATTAACGCCACCGGCGAAGCGCTGAATCCGCGCTTTTTCCGCCAGCATCTTGAACAACGCTACCTGAATCGTTAGTCTGTGCGGCCCTCGCGGCCGCCCTTTTCCCGCTTTGTACAATCGGTTACACGCCGATACCAAACACCCACGGAAACCGCCCCTCGCATTTTATATAGTCATTTCACCGGCCCCGCAGTGGGCTACACATGAAAAAAATGCTCGAGGAATTTGCAATGAAAAAATTGTTTGCACTGGTCATCGCCGCTGCTATGGGTCTCTCTTCTGTTGCTTTCGCTGCTGAAACCACCGCGGCACCGGCTGCAGCTCCTGCTGCGACCAGCACCACGACCTCCGCTGCGCCGGCTAAAACCGTTCACAAAACCGCGCACAAAAAACACAAAGCCGCTCAGAAAGCTCAGGCTGCTAAAAAGCACCACAAAAAAGCAGTGAAAAAAGAGACTGCGCAGAAAGCGCAGGCCGCTAAAAAGCACCACAAGAAAGCCGCTAAGTCAGAGACTGCGCAGAAAGCGCAGGCTGCAAAAAAACATCACAAAGTAGCGAAGAAAGCCGCTGCTCCGCAGAAAGCTCAGGCTGCTAAAAAGCATCACAAAGCAACCAAAAAAGCGGCTGCTCCGCAGAAAGCCCAGGCTGCTAAAAAGCACCATAAAGCCGTGAAGAAAGCCGCTGCGAAATAATTAAGGTTGCGCACCTGCGCCTTAAGAAGCGTTGACTAATAAAAACACCCGGTTCTGCCGGGTGTTTCGTTACTGGAGTTGCGGAAATGGTGCGTCGCTATCGTTTTGAAATTATCCTGCTGGTGATGATCCTCTGCGGCGTCATCGCGGCCTTCTTCTTTATTTAGTCGTTGTAGCGTGCTGATTATTCCAATAAATCTCCCTTTTTTACCGCTCACCGACTATAGTTATTGCGCAAGCGTGATGACAATAACCTCTTCTTAAATCTCGCCATTGAGAGACCTATGCGCCTGGCTATTTTGCTGTTGACTGGATTGTTCTGTTTCACCACTCTGGCCCACGCCGACGATGATGACGATGCGCCGAATCCCGATGAAATCAAAATGCTTTTCTTTGGCAAAGATCACCGCAAGGCGATCGGCGATATCACTGCCGCGCCCTGGGACGCCATTGGCCAGCTGGAAACCGAAAGCGGCAATCTCTGCACCGCTACGCTGATCTCCGCCCATCTGGCGCTGACGGCGGGACACTGCCTGCTGACGCCGCCGGGCAAATTCGATAAGCCGGTGGCGCTGCGCTTTATGGCGAGCGACAGCGGCTGGCGCTATGAGATCCACGATATCGACGCGCGCGTCGAGCCGTCGCTGGCGCGCAAGCTGAAGGCGGACGGCGAAGGCTGGATTGTCCCCAGCGACGCCGCGCCGTTTGACTACGGCCTGGTGATCCTGCGCAATCCCCCTTCCGCGATTAACCCGATTCCGCTGTTCGACGGTTCGCGCAGCGATCTCACCGCCGCGCTTAAAGAGGCGGGCCGGAAAGTCACTCAGGCGGGCTATCCCGAAGATCACCTCGATACCCTCTACTCCCACAGCGACTGCCTGATTACCGGCTGGGCGCAGCGCGCCGTGCTGTCGCATCAGTGCGACACGCTGCCGGGCGACAGCGGCTCGCCGCTGCTGTTGAAAAACGAGAATGGCTGGCAGCTGATTGCGGTGCAGAGCTCGGCACCGGCGGCGAAAGATCGCTACCTCGCGGATAACCGCGCTATCGCGGTCACGTCGTTCCGCGACAGGCTGGAAGCGCTGGCGCAATAAAACCAGCAGAAAAGAAAAGGCGCGCAGGCTTTGCCAGCGCGCCTTTTTTATTGCTCAACGTCAGGGTCAGAAGGTGTAGCCCAGGTTGAGAACAAAGCCGTTAATCGACATATCCTTGTCGGCCACGTCGAGACGCGATCCCTCATAGCCGATATCAATCGCCAGATTTTTTGCCGGATTGATCTGCACGCCTGCGCCATACATCAGCGACGTTTTCTTCTCGCTGAGCGAGCGGTCGCCCATATATACGTAGCTCCCTTCGTAGTTATACCAACTCTCACGGTAGTCGACTTTATTATAATTAAGGCCGAGCAGGCCATAGAGGCTGATATATTGGTTAACGCGCCACGCCGGGCCGACCGAGAGCGAATAATATTTTACTTTCGCATCACTCTCGAATATATCCATCGAGTCGGTCTGGGGGTTATAGCTGCCGCTGCCGCTCATATAGGTCAGCGAGCTAATCAGGCTTAGCGGCGAATCCCACTCATAGCGATACTTAAGGTTAATCCCGCGGATATTCTTGAAATCCTGCACTTTACTTTGTGCATAGCCGAGGGTAACAGTCTGCTGATCGGCAGAGGCGTTTGCGTGTATTCCCAGAGAGACCATAATAAGCGTGGCTAAAACAGACTTTTTCATATTTATCTTCCTTAATTAAATTCAATCATCCAGCGCGCATCTGGCGCCGCCGCTGATTCTAACCAAAAAATGCGGCCAGGGTCGATGCCTGCGTGACAATTTCCTCCGTTTTAATCACGCGAGTAAATAAATTACTGGCGCAGAAGATAGTGGCCCAAAAAAAAGCCGCAGCCTGTTATGCTGCGGCTTAGCAGAGCGCCAGGTAATTACGCCGCGAACTGCTCCATTGTCTGCAGAATACGCTTGTCGGAAACCGGATAGGGCGTACCAAGCTGCTGGGCAAAGTAGCTGATGCGCAGCTCCTCGATCATCCAGCGGATGTCGCGCACATCTTCATCATCCTGACGCTGCGGCGGCAGCTTGTTGCGCCACGTCTGCCAGGCCTGCTCCACCGCCTGCACCTTCAGCATGCGCGCGCGGTCGCTGTGCGGATCGGCCGGCAGTTTTTCCAGCCGCCGCTCAATGCCGTGCAGATAGCGCAGCGTGTCGCCCAGGCGCTTCCAGCCGTTGCCGGTAACAAAGCCGCGATAAACCAGGCCGCCTATCTGCGCCTTGATATCGGAGAGCGCCAGCGCCATGGTCATATCGACGCGCCCTTTCAGCCGCTTGTTGATGTTGAACACGGCGGTGAGGATCTGCTCAACCTGTTTAGCGATCTCCACCACCGTATCGTTCAGCTCGGCGCGCACCTTCTCGTGCAGCTGCTCAAAGTTCTGCTGCTGCCAGGCCGGGCCGCCCGCTTCCGCCATCAGCTTATCGACGCCGCAGGCGATACAGTCGTCGATCAGATCCAGCACCTTACCGTAGGGGTTGAAGTAGAGCCCCAGCTTGGCTTTGTTCGGCAGCTTCTCATGCAGATATTTTATCGGCGAGGGAATATTGAGCAGCAGCAGGCGACGCTGGCCGCGCCACATCATTTTCTGCTGCTCCTGTTCGCTGTCGAACAGGCGGATTGCCACGCTCTCTTTTTCATCGACCAGCGCTGGCCAGGCCTTGACCTGATAGCCGCCGCGCTTCTGCTCGTAGCTGCGCGGCAGATCGCCGAAGCTCCAGATATGCAGACCGTTCTGCTCCAGCCCGTCATCCGCCACCTTCGACAGCGTCTCCTGCACCTTTTCTTTCAGTTCCGCTTTCAGCGCGCTGAGATCTTTGCCCTCTTTCAGCTTGCGGTTATGTTCATCCACCACGCGGAAAGTCATTTTCAGATGATCGGGCACCTGTTCCCACTGCCAGCTTTCGCGCTCCAGCGTGACGCCGGTCATGCGGCGAAACTCTTTCGCCAGCGCGTCGAGCAGCGGCATCTCCATCGCGGTGACGCGGCCCAGAAAGGCGTCAGCGTAATTGGGTGCAGGCACCAGATTACGGCGCAGCGGCTTCGGCAGCGACTTGATCAGCGCGATAATCAGCTCGCGGCGCACGCCAGGGATCTGCCACTCAAAGCCCTGGTCCTCAACCTGATTAAGCAGCGGCAGCGGAATATGCACCGTGACGCCGTCGGCGTCCGCGCCCGGCTCAAACTGATAGCTGAGCTTCAGCTTGAGGTTGCCCTGATGCCAGAAGTTGGGGTAGTCGAGCTGGCTGACCTTATCCGCGCCCTCTTTGATCAGCATCTGCTTGTCGAAGCTGAGCAGATCGGGGGTGTCGCGGCTCGCCTGCTTCCACCAGCTGTCGAAATGCTTCGCCGATACCACCTGCTGGCCGACGCGCTGGTCATAGAAGTTGAACAGGGTTTCGTCATCCACCAGGATGTCGCGGCGGCGCGATTTATGTTCAAGATCTTCGACTTCGCTGCGCAGCTTTTGGTTGTTGCGGAAGAAGGCGTGGCGAGTCTGCCAGTCGCCTTCCACCAGCGCATGACGGATAAACAGCTCGCGGCTCAGCGTGGGATCGATGCTGCCGTAGTTGACCTTGCGCGCGGCGACGATGGGCAGGCCGTAAAGCGTGACCTTCTCCTGTGCCATTACCGCGCCCTGACCTTTTTCCCAGTGCGGCTCGCTGTAGCTGCGTTTGATTAGGTGCTGCGCCAGCGGCTCGATCCACTCAGGATCGACACGCGCCGCGATGCGTCCCCACAGGCGGCTGGTTTCCACCAGTTCGGCCACCATGGTCCATTTGGGCGGTTTTTTAAACAGCCCGGAGCCGGGGAAGATAGCGAAGCGCGCGTTGCGCGCGCCGGTAAACTCCTGCTTCTCGGCGTCTTTCATGCCGATATGCGACAGCAGGCCGGTCAGCAGCGCGCAGTGTACCTCGCGGAATCCGGCCGGCTCGCTGTTGACCGGGATCCCCAGCTCTCGCACCACCTGGCGCAGCTGGGTATAGATATCCTGCCATTCGCGCACGCGCAGATAGTTAAGGTAATCCCCTTTACACTGGCGGCGGAACTGATTGCCCGACAGCGCCTTCTGCTGCTCGCTCAGGTAGTTCCACAGGTTAACGAAGGCGAGGAAGTCAGACTCTTTGTCGGCGAAGCGGCGATGTTTCTCATCGGCAGCCTGCTGTTTCTCGACCGGCCGCTCGCGCGGATCCTGGATCGACAGTGCCGAGGCGATAATCATTACCTCGCGCACGCAGCCGAACTTCTGCGCCTCCAGCACCATGCGCGCCAGGCGCGGATCCACCGGCAGCTGCGCCAGCTGACGGCCCGACGCGGTCAGCTTGTAGTGACCGCTCTCCTCATTCAGGGTGAGCGCGCCCAGCTCCTCCAGCAGCCGCACGCCATCCTGAATATTGCGCTTATCGGGCGCTTCGACGAAGGGAAACGCGGCGATATCGCCCAGCCCCAGCGCCGTCATCTGCAGGATCACCGAGGCCAGGTTGGTGCGCAGGATCTCCGGGTCGGTAAACGCCGGGCGGCTGAGGAAGTCATCTTCCGAATAGAGACGGATACAGATACCGTCAGAGACGCGGCCGCAGCGCCCTTTACGCTGGTTGGCCGAGGCCTGGGAAATGGGCTCGATTGGCAGGCGCTGCACTTTCGTACGATAGCTGTAGCGGCTGATGCGCGCGGTGCCGGGGTCGATCACATATTTAATGCCGGGCACGGTAAGCGAGGTTTCCGCCACGTTGGTGGCCAGCACAATGCGGCGTCCGCTGTGGGACTGGAAAACCCGGTTCTGCTCGGCGTTCGATAAACGCGCGTAGAGGGGCAAGATTTCGGTATGCGGCAGATCGCGCTTCGCCAGCGCGTCGGCGGTGTCGCGAATTTCGCGTTCGCCGCTCATAAAGATCAGAATATCGCCGCGCCCTTCGTCGCTCAGCTCGTCTACCGCGTCGAAGATCGCCTGCAGCTGATCGCGCTCGCTGTCGTCCGCCTCTTCCACCACCGGCCGGTAGCGTACTTCCACCGGGAAGGTGCGGCCCGAGACCTCAATCACTGGCGCATTATGGAAGTGGCGTGAAAAGCGCTGCGGATCGATGGTCGCCGAGGTGATGATGATTTTCAGGTCGGGACGACGCGGCAGCAACTCGCGCAGGTAGCCGAGCAGGAAATCGATATTCAGGCTGCGCTCGTGCGCCTCATCGATAATGATGGTGTCATACTGCAGCAGCAGACGATCCTGCTGGATTTCCGCCAGCAGAATACCGTCGGTCATCAGCTTCACCTGGGTGGTGTCGCTGACCTGATCGTTAAAGCGCACTTTATAGCCGATGCAGCCGCCGAGCGAGGTTTCCAGCTCGTCGGCGATGCGGTTGGCGACGGTACGCGCCGCCAGACGGCGCGGCTGGGTATGGCCGATCAGCCCTTTGACCCCGCGGCCGAGCGCCAGACAGATTTTCGGCAGCTGGGTGGTTTTGCCTGAGCCGGTTTCGCCGGCAACGATTACCACCTGATGATCGCGGATCGCCTCGGCAATCTGCTGCTGTTTCTGACTGACGGGCAGATTATCGGGAAAGGTAATTTTTGGCGTCGCGGCGGTACGGGCGGCAACGCGCTGCTCCGCCGTCGCGATCTCCTGGCTGATTTCGTCAGCGATGCCCTGCAGCGCAGCGGGGTTAGCGACTTTGCCGGCGCCGCGCAGGCGGCGCTGGAGACGCTGGCGGTCGCGCAGCATCAGATTGTCGAGTCGCGACCACAGCGGCGCGAGAGGAGAGGAAACCGGTGATGACATAGTAATGGAGTACCTTCTCAGACGGAGCCGCTGCACATCGCAGCGTCCGGTAGCCGGGTTAACCGACTGATTCTAAAAATTGTATTGAGCAAAGAGTAACACATTTTAACACGCCCGGCTGCGCCTTCCATGGCATGCTTATTCAAGAAATTCGAACATAGCTCTCGAAATATTGCGCTTTTACCGCGTCGTTAATGACCGTAGAGTGTAACCCATTGAGCGGGAAGCCTTCCGCGTAACAAACAGGAAACAGCAATGAGCAAAGTATTAGTTCTGAAATCCAGCATCCTCGCAGGTTACTCACAGTCAAGCCAGCTGGCCGATTTCTATGCTGAAGAAGCGAAAGCCAAAGGCGATCAGGTTACCGTTCGCGACCTGGCTGCGGATCCGATTCCGGTACTGGACGGCGAACTGGTCGGCGCGCTGCGCCCGTCAGACGCCCCGCTCTCTCCGCGTCAGCAGGAAGCGCTGGATCTCTCCAACGCGCTGATTGAAGAGCTGCAGGCGCACGACGTAGTCGTCATCGCCGCACCGATGTACAACTTCAACATCCCGACCCAGCTGAAAAACTATTTTGACCTGGTTGCTCGCGCCGGCGTCACCTTCCGCTACACCGAAGCGGGCCCGGAAGGTCTGGTGAAAGGCAAGCGTGCGGTCATTCTCTCCAGCCGCGGCGGCATTCACAAAGATACCCCGAGCGATCTGCTGACGCCGTACGTGAAGCTCTTCCTGGGCTTTATCGGCATCACCGACGTTGAATTCGTTTTCGCCGAAGGCATTGCCTACGGCCCGGAAGTCGCGACCAAAGCGACCGACGACGCGAAAAACGCTATCAAACAGATTGTTTCTGCCTAATCATTATTATTATTCATACTGTGTTTCGCTTGCCAGGCATGATGCCTGGCTTTTTTTATTTCTGCATCCACAGGCCGTTAAGGCCGCGTACGTACTCGCCCGCGCCCGCGCGCTCGACCAGCTTTCCGCCAGCGATACGCGCCACCTGATCGGTGGTGAGATTATTTTGCTGCGCGATGCGCTGATACTCCAGGCTGCGTCCGGCGTTGATGCGCTTTACCAGCGCAAGGGTCTCTGCGTCCGACTGGCGCGCGGCGATATAGCCGCTAAAGGTTTCCCCGACCCGGCCCTGAAGGCGCGCCTCATCAAGCGTCAGCGCCAGCGCCGGCTGCGCCGCGCCCATCAGCAGCAGCGCGGCGAGCAGCGGCCTGCGGAGCGCGCGCATCAAAACAGATCGCTCTGATTTTTCAGCAGCGCCTCCACGTCTTTGTCCACTTTGATATGAATTTCATGCTCGATCTTCACATTCATATTGATGGTGATCGGCTCCTTTGGCGCGGCCACCTCGATGCGCGGCACGCAGCCGGTCAGCGGCAGCCCGACGGCCAGCACCAGTAACGCCCTGAGGCTCATGGTTGTTGATCCCTTTTGGTCGGCAGAGTGGCGTTCTGTTCCACCCAGGATTGCAAATTATCGCCAAAACGCAGGCTGCGCCAGAGTTGAAACAGGTTCTGCTGATGGCGGTAGTTGAGATTCACGGTCTGTTTGCGGTTGCTGAAGCGACTGACCCCCTGCACCTGTGCCTGCATGGCGAGGTTGCCGAGGTTGTCGAGATCGATTGTCGCCCAGGAGCGGGAGATCTCCATGTAGCGCAGCCAGTCCATCGCCGCGCCCGCCGCGACGTTGCCCGCGGTAATCGCGTCGGCCATATCTTTGTCCATGCGGAAGGTCAGCGATCCGCTGTTGGCCATCCAGCCGTTCTGCACCAGCCAGCGCGGGTTGTTGACCCACAGCGGCAGCTCGCCGTTGATCCTGCCGGACATGGCGAACTGTTTAGGTTTGAGCGCGGTGACCAGCTTGCTCAGGCTGATATCGCGCAGGCCGATCTTCGCCGCCTCGTGCTGCGGCAGGCGCAGCGCGGGCAGCGTCACCTCTCCCCCCAGCAGCGCCATGCTGACCGCCTGCAGCGTGAGCGGCTGCGCCTCGCTCCAGGGATAGTAACCCTGCAGATCGGCGCGAATATCCTGCATGGCGAACTGGTTGGTGATTTCGCCGATGCGCAGCTGCACCGGCCCGCGCACGCCAAACTGCCACTGCTGATCTTTCAGGCGGAACGGCAGCGAGAAGTCGACGCCGTTAATCTGGTTGTCCGGCGTCCAGAGGCTGCCCTGCGACACCGTCCAGTGGCCGCCGGCGCTAAATCCCTCTTTCGCGGCGGCGGAAAACGCCACCTGCGCACGCAGCTCACCGGCGCGGATTTTCATCTTCAGATCGGGATTAAGCAGCGGCTGAAATACCGTTAAAGACTGTGTTGGCCACCAGGCTTCGCCGCGCAGGCGCTCACCGTCCCAGCGGCCGTGAACGCGCAGCGGCCCGATCGCCTGCGCATGCAGCGATCCGCGCCAGCTAAAGTGGCTGGGATCCTGACCTTTTGCCTCAACGCTCAGCGAGGAGGCGGGCAGCCGCCCGCCGAAATCGAAGCGCGTCTCTCCCGCGTCGATGCGGAAGCCGCCGTTAAAGGCGGCCCGCTGTGCGTCGCGCTGCCAGTTAACCGGCGCGCTCAGCGTCAGGCGCGGCCGCACCACCTGCGCCATGCCGTACTGCATCTGATCGAATCCGGCGTTAAGGCTGTCGAGGTGGATCAGGGTATCGCGCCAGCCGCCCGCGCCCTGAATAGTCCAGGCGGCGTTAAGCGGCAGCATCTCGCCGGCACCCCAGTAGCGCCATTTCCACTCGCCCTTATCGGGCCAGAAGTCGTTCGCACGCCCGTCGAGATGGAGCCGGAACTGGCCAAAGCTCGGATCGTGCGCCTTGAGTATCGCCTGCAGACGGCCGTCGATCCCCTGCGAGGCGAGGCGCACGCCCGCCAGCGGCCAGCGCGCCTCGTCCACCTCCAGCGTGGAGAGGATGCGGCCGCGCAGGCGCAGCAGCGCGCCGGGGCGGAAGCTCAGCTGCGGGTCGAGCAGCGGCCCGCTGAGATCGCCCGGCAGCGCGGCGTAGAGCTGCATCGCCGCCAGTTTGCTTTCGCCGGTAAGGCGCAGCGGCAGCGCGCTGCGGGTCATGCTCAGCCTGCCTGGACCAATATTCAGCACCGCGTTGCCTTTGCCGCCGCGCCCCTGCGTCAGCACGTTGAGGCGGCCGGTTATCTGCGTCTCCTCCAGCCCTTGCCGCCAGTTGTCGAGGCTGAGATCGAGAAAGCCGGAGAGCGTCTGTTCGCCGGTCGGCCAGCGGTAGCGCCCTTTAACGATGCGGATCTGCCGCGCGTCTGCCTGCCACGGCAGCATCAGCAGCGGCTGACCGTCGCCGGTGGCGTAGAGCTCAAGCTTGCCCTGCTGCTGCTGCCAGTCGAGCGTCAGCCGCAGCGGTTCCCCGGCGTATTGCAGCGCGCCCTCCAGCTGACCGCCAACCGGCAGCCCGTTGGCGAACTCGGGCAGCGCGAACTGACCATGAAGCGTAACGGGCTGCGGCAGCGCATTATGACGCAGCGTCAGCTGCTCTACGCTGAGCTGCTGCCCCTGCAGGCTGGCGTCGATATTGAGGTTGTCGCCGCGATAGCGCAGCGTCTGTTTAGCGGGGGTGAGGCTGAGGTCGAAGCGTCCGGCATACTGCTGCCAGGGCGCAATCGTAAGGTTATCGAGCTGGATATCGGCACCGGGTAACAGCTGCTGCCACTGCGCGAGGCTTTTCGGCGTGCCAGGCTGCTCGCTTTGCGGCAGCTGCTGCAGGCAGTCGCTGTCGATGGTCACCTGGCGCGCGGCGAGGTGCCAGCGCTGGTCATGCCAGCCGAGCGAAGCCTGCTCGACGCTCGCCAGCGCGCAGTTGCCCGCCAGGTAGCGCACCTGAGGAAACCAGAGGCCGCCGTTGCGCCAGCGCGGCGCGCCTTCCAGCACGATGCGCGTGTCCGCCGGCAGCCAGATGCCGGCCAGTCGCGGCAGCCATTGGGTAACGGTGAGCAGCAGCCCCAGCACCAGCAGCGTCAGCGCCAGTAATGCAGCGAGTAGTCGGCGGAAACTCCGCGGCATGGCAGCACTATTCCTTTTCCTGACAGAATCCTGACGCAGATGATGGCACGTAATCGGCCAGAGTTGAAGGCGCGCCGCCGACGGCAGCAAAATTCACAATAAAACGTTATGCTGTGTGGATACCCGAATGCAGGAGCGTAACGATGAAAATCGCGGTTTACAGCACGAAGCACTATGACCAGAAGTATCTCGATCACGTTAACGAAGGCTACCGGTTCGATCTGGTGTACTTTGACTTTTTACTGACGGAAGCGACGGCGAAAAACGCCGTTGACTGCGACGCCGTCTGCATTTTCGTCAACGACGACGCCAGCCGTCCGGTGCTGGAGGAGCTGGCGGCGCTGGGCGTGAAGTATATCGCGCTGCGCTGCGCCGGTTTTAACAACGTCGATTTAGCCGCGGCGGCGGAGCTGGGCCTGAAGGTGGTGCGCGTGCCCGCCTATTCGCCGGAAGCGGTGGCGGAACATACGGTCGGTATGATGATGACGCTTAACCGCCGCATTCATCGCGCTTATCAGCGCACGCGCGACGCCAACTTTTCCCTCGACGGCTTAACCGGCTTTAATATGCACGGCAAAACCGCGGGCGTGGTCGGCACCGGCAAGATCGGTGTGGCGACGATGCGTATTCTGAAAGGGTTCGGTATGCGTCTGCTGGCGTTCGATCCCTACCCGAGCGCACAGGCGCTGGAGCTGGGCGCAGAGTATGTCGATTTAAAAACCCTGTTCACCGAATCTGACGTGATTACGCTGCACTGCCCGCTGACGCCGGAGAACCATCATCTGCTGAACGCCAGCGCCTTTAGCCAGATGAAAGACGGGGTGATGATTATCAACACCAGCCGCGGCGGACTGATCGATTCTCAGGCGGCGATTGACGCGCTGAAACAGCAGAAAATCGGCTCGCTCGGCATGGACGTCTACGAGAATGAGCGCGATCTGTTCTTTGAAGATAAGTCTAACGACGTGATTCAGGACGACGTGTTCCGTCGGCTCTCCGCCTGCCACAACGTGCTGTTTACCGGCCATCAGGCGTTTCTGACCGCTGAGGCGCTGACGGCGATTTCGGAAACGACGTTGTCCAATCTCAGCCAGCTTGAAAAGGGCGAAACCTGCCCGAATCAGCTCTCCGCCTCAGCCTGACGGGCGTTGCCGTCGAGAAGCGCCTGCTGTGCCAGTAGCGGGCGCAGTTGCCAACTAAAAGCGCCTGTTGTGGTATCAGCGGGCGCAGTTGCCGCCTATTAGCGCCTGTTCGTCGCAGCGGCGTCCGTTTGCCAGCTGGCACATGCCGATGCGCGTGCCGTCCAGCTGGTGAGAAAATGCCAGCGTGCCGCCTGCGCCGGCGCAGTTGCTTTCCGCCAGCGACGACATAATGACGTGAGGCTGGATATGCGCTGCGGTGGCCTGTTGGGGCGGTTCGTTATCGCTGCTGCTGCTGCATGCCGAGAGCAGCAGCGCGGCACCGGCCAGCAGAAAGGTGGCTGCTTTCATCAGTCGGACTCCGGGAGTGTCAGGGTTAAAGGCCGCTCAAGCATAAGGCAGGCATCGCGGTCGGTCGAGAGGCGACACAGCTTTTTACAAAATTTTCTCTGTGACTTTGCAAGCAGAATAGTCCTGTTTCGCTGCGCTAAGGATGGTTATCCGCCCTCTCTGGCGCGGCTCGCCTGCTCAGGCAGCGCTGCGGCGTTGCTGGCGTCACCCGCCATATAAGTGACAACGTCACGATTTTTTTTAATCGACGCTGCCTGCTTTGCGCAACGCGGCGGCGGTGCGCACTTTTACTGCCCAGTCAGTGCCCACAGCCTTTACATCCGCCGCAGCCGCCCTCTTTTACCGGCTGCAGAGCGGGCTGCAGATTGATGCCCAGCTGGCGTAACAGCATAACCGCCGCCATGCCCGTCGCGGCGATGGCCGCCACGCAGAGCAGGCTAAACCCGGGATGCTGGGTAAAAGTGCCGATCTGGTAAATCAGCGTTGCGGCACCATAGGCCATCAGCGTTCCCCAAATCAGCGCGAACCACATCCACTGCCGCCCCGCCTCCTTCGCCAGCGCGCCCATAACCGAAACGCAAGGCACATAGAGCAGCACAAAAACCAGATAGCTATAGGCCGCCAGCGAGCTGCCGAACATCGTCTGCATAATGCCCACCGCGCCCTGGCTCATCTCGCCGTCTCCTTTACTGGCCTCCACCGGGTTAAAGAGCGTTTGCGGGCTGAGCGCCGCTTTCAGGTTCTGCCAGGTCTCATCCAGCGCCGAGGCGAAAACTGCCGTCAGGCCCGGCGCGGGCGCAGCGTCTGGCGCATTTTGCGGCTCCGCCATATAGAGCGCATTCAGGGTGCCGACCACGCTCTCTTTCGCCATGGCGCCAGTCACCAGCCCCACCGTCGCCTGCCAGTTGTCGGGCTGAATCCCCATCGGCGTAAACAGCGGCGTCAGGTAGCGGCTGGCCGAGGCCAGTACGGAGTCATCAACGCGCTGCGCCAGATGGCCGCTGGCGGTCAGGTTAGAAAGCAGGCTAATCGCCACGCAGGCGGCGACGATCACCGCACCCGCGCGGATCACGAAGGCGTGCAGACGAAACCAGGTCTGCAGCAGCAGGCTACGCATCACCGGCACATGCCAGAGCGGCAGCTCCATAATCGCGCAGGATGAATCGCCCTTCAGCAGGGTATGCTTCAGCACCAGGCCGGTGAGCACCGCCGCCGCGATGCCGAGCAGATAGAGCGAAAAAATCGCCCCGGCGCCAGCACTGCCGAAAAAGGCGTCGGAGAAAACGGCGAATATCGCCAGCCGGGCGCCGCAGGACATAAAGGGCGCCATCAGCATCGTCATCAGCCGCTCGCGCTCGGTTTCCAGCGTGCGCGCGCCCATCACCGCCGGCACGTTGCAGCCAAAGCCGACGATGAGCGGCACGAAAGATTTGCCCGGCAGCCCCAGCCAGCGCATCAGGCGATCGACCACAAAGGCGGCGCGCGCCATATAGCCCGACTCCTCCAGCAGCGTCAGAAAGAAGAACATCAGCGCCAGCTGCGGCACCAGCGGCAGAACGGTGGTAATGCCGCCGCCGATGCCCTGCGCCAGAAAGGAGGTAAGCCAGTCGGGAAAGTGAAGCGCCGCGCAGAGCTGCGCAGTGCCGTCAACAAACAGCGCCGCGGAGCCCTTGTCAAACACCGGCTGCAGCGCGCCGCCGATATTGATAGAGAAGAAGAACATCAGGTACATCACCCCTAAAAACAGGGGGAAACCGAGCCAGCGGTGGAGAAACAGATTATCCAGCGCGCGCGTCAGCCGATGGGCGCGATGCGACCCACGATCGCAGGCGGCCTGACAGAGGGCGCTGATGCGCGCCAGCCGCGCTTCCGCGTCAAGCTCCGCTCGGTTCAGCAGCAGATCCGCAGGCGGCGCGGCGGCGACGCTATCGATAGCCGCCAGCAGCGCCGTCACGCCTTCCGCGGTCGAGGCGGACATCAGCACCACCGGACAACCCAGCTGCGCGGCCAGCGCATCACTGTCCAGCGCGACGCCGCACGATCTGGCGACGTCGGCCATATTGAGCACCACAATCATCGGCAGATTCAGCTCGCGCAGCTGCAGGGTCAGCCAGAGGCTCTTTTCCAGGCTGGAGGCGTCAACCACATTGATCAGCACGTCCGCCTGGCCACTCATCACGTAGCTGCAGGTAACGCGCTCGTCGGCGGAGAGGCCATCTCCGGGCTGCACCTTTTCGAGGGAGTAGATACCGGGCAGATCGATCAGGGTCACGCTGGCTTCGCCGGTGGCAAAGGTGCCCTGCTTGCGCTCAACGGTGACGCCAGGCCAGTTGCCGGTGCGCTGGCGCAGCCCGGTGAGTAAATTGAACAGCGTGGTTTTACCGGCGTTGGGATTGCCCGCCAGCACGGCACTGATACGCTTCATGCCTGCTCGCCTCCGTCAACCGCCTCAAGGCGCAGCATCGCCAGGTCGGCTTTACGTAGCGCATAGCTGCTGTGGCGAAGGCGCACTTCCGCCGGATCACCCAGCGGCGCGAATCTGACAATATCGATCACCGCGCCAGGCACCAAGCCCAGCGATAAAAATTTGCGACGGAAAAGCTCGGACAGGTCGTTCCTGAACCCTGTAATACGCCATTGACTCCCGGGTTTTATCAGCATGATCTCATCTCCGATATTTCTGTGGCGCAACTATGCAATTGCGAACAATTATCGTTATTGATGTAGATCGTTTTAACCGCAATAAGCGAGCAAAAATGGCGAGATTAACGCGGGATCGCTATGCCCAATACTTCGCCGCCCCTGGCGGCTAGCGAAGCGCAAGCGCGCAGAGGGGTCTTGTCAACATTTGTTGCGCAGCCGCCAGTCCAGCCAGCTATCCAGCTCGCGATCGGGCAGCGGTCTGGCATAGAAATAGCCCTGCGCCTGGTCGCAGCCGTAGTCGCTCAGCATCCCGGCCACGTCTTCACTCTCTATGCCCTCCGCCAGCACGACATAGTCCAGCTCTTTCAGCATGGTGATGATATTGCGCGCGATAATGCGTGACGCCGTGTCGGAGGCGAGGCCGCTGATTAACGAGCGGTCCAGCTTAATCACGTCCAGCGGCATGCGGCGCAGATAGCTGATATTGCTGTAGCCGGTGCCAAAGTCATCTAACGAGATGCCGAAGCCGCGCAGCTTGAGCATCTCCAGGCCGCGCAGCGCGGCCGGGCTTTCAATCAGGCGTTCAGTTTCAAGGCACTCCACGCCCAGCAGCGCGTTAGGCAGCCTGACTTTCAGCATCTTATCTTCCAGCATGTCGGCAAAACCGGGGCGCGCGAAGTCATGCAGGCTGACGTTAACGGATATCGGCAGCTGAATGCAGTGGTTTCGCAGCCGGGCCATGCGGGCAATGACGCGGTCGATCACCCAGGCGTTCAGCTCGGACAGCAGCTCGGTCTGCTCCGCCAGCGGCACAAAAGCCGAGGGCGACAGCTCGCCCAGCTGCGGATGACGCCAGCGGATCAGCGCCTCAAGCCCGACCGGCGCGCCGCTCTGCAGGCAAATCTTAGGCTGGTAAGCCAGATAGAGCCCCTCATCGTTTCGCAACGCCGAGGCGAGTTCATGCATCAGGTTAAAATCGCGCGTGCGGCGCACATCTTCCGCCGCGCTATAGGTGCGGGTCGGCACGCCGCTGCCGATCGCCTCATGCAGCGCGCTGATGCCGCGACGCAATATCTCCTGCGCCGACGACGCCACGGCCGTAAAGTCCGCTTCGCCGGTAAAGGTATTCAGCGTCACCGACAGCCCCTCTCCCAGATCCGCGCTGATGCCCTCCATGCGATTCGCCACCCAGGCTGCGCTGATTAAGCTGCTCTCGCTGGTCAGCAGCGCAAACCGGCCGGTGGCCACGGTGTAGAGCAGATCGCCCTGCCCGAGGCGCAGGCGCAGCGGCAAAAGCGTGGCGACATCCTTAAGCAATCCCTCAACCGGCACCATTCCCATCGAGCGCGCCAGCTCGTAGGCGCGCGGCATATCGATGCAGTCAATAAGGATCAGCCGTCGGGGCAGCGTGTCGCCGCTTGCCGTAAGGTAATGTAGATCGCGGATAAGGCGCTGGCGGTTAGGCAGCCCGGTTACCGGATCGACAAACCCGGCGGAGTGCCAGGCCTCAAGAAAGGAGATCACCAGCGCGGCCATCAGCGTCAGCGCGGTTAACTGATCGGCGCTCAGCAGATGCGGCTCGCCGTCGGTCACGCAGAGCGTGCCGAGTATATGGCCGGTGCGGCTTTTCAGCGGCACGCCTGCATAGAAACGAATATGGGGATCGCCGATAACGAACCTGTGATTAACGAAGCGCTCATCCTGCCAGGTGTCCGGCACCACCATCGGCGCCGCGGAGTCGATCACATAGCGGCAGAGCGAATCTTCACGCGTCGAGAATTTCAGCGAAAAGTTGCGCGCCGCTCTGATGTACTGAAATTCATCGTCAACGATGGAGATAAAGCAGCCGGGAATACCCAGCGCCTGGCTCGCCAGCCGAACGAACTTTTCAAGAACGCCATCGCGACTCTCGTCGGGCTCGCGCAGCGCGTCTAGCGCGCGCTGCCGACTCTCATCGTCACTGGAAGATGTGTGCATGGTTCCTCCGGTCCGCCCCAGCTCTGGAACGAACGGAAATAAAATGTTTAAAAGCAGACCGGGAAAAGCTGACCAGCGTACAAAGGAAACTATCAGATTCTGGCTGAAAGGAAATCTTATGCGCTTTTTGCCGCTTCGGCATAATAAATTATCTTAAACAATATCAAAAAATCCGAAAAATAAAAAAATTGCAAAATGATCGTTTCCTTTTTCCCGATTCGCTGCCAAAATGAAGAACTCAATAAGATTGCGTGCAATTTAATAGCAGGCTATGCAAATAACAACAAATTGTTGACCTTTTACACAGCATTAACAACACCAGGGAACCAGATATGCACTGGCTCAGAAACTTCACTATTCGTCGGGTTGTACAGGTTATTTTGCTGGCCGCACTGCTGGTCGTGGCGCTGGCCGGTGCCTATGGTTCTGCTGTTTTACGCGACCTGCACCAGCGTGCCGAGGCAAGAGACGCTCTCAACGCGCAGCTCTTTTTTTTAACGCGCGCCGGAAATGTTATGGCTTCCGGTTCCGCTGCGGAAAAATCAGCGCTGCGGGCTGAAGCGCCCGCCGGCCCCGACTGGGCGCGCCTCAATGCTGCCCTGAACGACCAGCCCGCCCTCTTTTTCGCCGCGTCAGGCGAACGGCTTAACGGGCTGCAGCGTCAGCTCGCCTCGGATCAGGCGGCAACCGCCCGCGATCGTCAGCATCTGCAGATCGCCTTCCTTGTCGCCGCGCTGATGACGCTGGGGCTGCTCGCCTTTTGCGATCGCTTTCTTGTCACCCATCTGGTGAAACCGCTGGGCGTGATGCGCGAACACTTCAAAAGCATCGCCGCAGGCGATCTCGCGCGCGAGCCGCAGGATTTTGGACGTAACTGCGTCGGTCAGCTGGTTCCGCTGGTCCGGCTTATGCAGCAAAGTTTGCTTACTACGGTGCAGTCGGTGCGCGACAACAGCGGCGTACTGCGTCGCGAGGCGGCGGAGATCGCCGCCGGCAATAGCGACCTCTCCGATCGCACTACCCGCCAGGCAGCAGCGCTTGAGCAGACCGCCGCCAGCATGGAGGAGCTGACCGCCACGGTGAAGAACAACGCGCTGAGCGCCCGGGAAGCGCGCGAACTGGCAGGCTCGGCCGCGCAGACCACCCAGCAGGGCGAGGCGCTGGTGCAGTCGGTATCAACGCTGATGCGCGACATCGCTGAGCAAGCGGAAAAAATTCGTCAGTTCACCGCCACGGTCAACAGCATCGCGTTCCAGACCAATATTCTGGCGCTAAACGCGGCCGTTGAGGCAGCGCGCGCCGGCGAGCAGGGTCGCGGTTTCGCCGTAGTCGCCTCCGAGGTGCGTATTCTCGCCCAGCGCAGCGCCGCGGCGGCCAAAGAGATTGAAGGCCTGATCGGCGGCGCGGTGACGCGCGTGCAGGAGGGGGCCGCAGCGGCCGGACGCGCCGGGGAAACCATGGGCAGCGTGACAAAGCGCGTTTCAGCGGTAAACGATCTTATCGGCCAAATCGCGCTGGCGTCAGAGGAGCAGAGCAAAGGGATTTCGCAGGTCACGCTGGCTATCGCCGATCTGGATCGCGTTACGCAGCAGAACGCCGCGCTGGTTCAGCAGGTTTCCGCCTCTGCGGGCAGCCTGAACGGACGCACGGAAACGCTCGCCGCCGTTATCAGCCACTTTAAAATGCCGACCGACTTATCCGAAGAGGCGCGCGGGCACGCGGCGGCCAGCGGCGCTGCGAGCTTTACGTCGCCGCTGACGGCAGGCACGGTGCTCTGACCGACGCCATCAGGAACAGGGACGGCGCGGAGGCGGGTTTTCTTTCAGCCAGCTGCGCACCTTTTCCACATCCGGGCCCGCTTCTTTAACGGCCCGGATCAGCCGGTCCTGAGTAATGTGCAGCGTCAGCATCCAGAAGGTGATTTGCCACTGTTCGCTGACCTCCACGCAGGAAAGATCGGCGGGAACGCGTCGAACGATTGGGTCTCTCATATTTGTGTCCTTATTACCGGCAAAGCAGAACGCCGGGAGAATAGAGATCTTGTGAAGCACCACATCCTGAATGTCTGGCTCAGGATATAAAGCGGATTTATCCCTAAACGATTTTGTCGTGGAATTATGAGAGGGTTCTGAGTGGCGCAGGCTGCATTAAATCCGGCAGCGCACCATTGAAAGCATTAAAAACAGGCTAGCGCGCTGAATTAGCCGCTACGCTAACTGAAAGTTTATTTCGCGTACGCGTGCGCAGCACCTGATAACGCAACCCGACACAACAGAAGTGAGCGTCCGTGATGCTTCACCACTGTTCACCCTTTTATTGATTGTTTTGTGTAGGCCAAACGCGCTTTGCTGGAGCAAAGCTGGCGACATAAGAGAGAAAAAAGATGCCTAATAAATCCTTTAAACCTGGCGTAATTGTCCAGTCTGATGTCCGCTCCCTGCGCATTGCCGCTGGCCTGACCCAGGAGCGCGCCGCCGAACGCTTCGATCTCAGCCTGCGCGGCTGGCAGCTTAAGGAGGCCACATCCAACCCCGGATTACTCAGCCAGGGAGAATATGAACTTCTTCTGCTGCTGGCTGGCAAACACCCCCATTTTACCCTTGCGCCGCGCTAGCGTTTCGCTTATTTATCCTGTCGCTGCCTATTGCGTTTATATCTGGCTATCAAACTGAAAATAAACATAAATCGACCGACTTCAGTTTTATTTCTCGCCGCCTGACGTGGCAGAACTTTTAATTCAAGCCGTACTGACTCATGCCGATAACTTATCGGTTTTACGGCTATCTGTGCTGTTCTGTTAACGTCTGTGGAATGAGAAATAAATGTTCAGAAATTTACCGATCAAGAAAAAGTTCTTTTTTGCCTTTGGCGCCGTTGTGGTTTTACTGCTGGCGCTGTGCGCAACGTTCTACAATAACTTTTCCAGCATCGTTAAGACCAACGACTGGAATATTCATAGCTGGCGCGTGGTGGATAAAAGCCGCGCTCTGACCCTGAGCCTGGTAAATATGGAAACGGGTCTGCGCGGCTATGCTATTAATGGCAAAGAGGAAATGCTGGCTCCCTGGAAGGCAGGCAAAGCGGATTTTGTAAAGCTTTTGCAGGAGGCCAAAGGCTTAACCGCAGATAACCCTGCACAGCAGCAGCGCCTGGATAATTTACTCGCGCAGGAGGAGGCGTGGCAGGCGCACTTCGTCGCGCCCCTGCTGGATCACCGCCGTGCGCTTAACGCCGGGTCGATGACGCAGCTGGATTTCAATGCCGCCTTTGAAGCCAGTTCCGGCAAGCCGCAGATGGATCAGATGCGCAGCACCATCGATGAGATTGTCAGTGGTGAAAAGCACCTGCTCAACGATCGCCAGAAATCGGTCAATGCGGTGGAGACCCAGACGCGACTGATGCTGTTTATCGGCGCGCTGCTGGGGTTAAGTATCGCCTCTGCCCTGGGTTATCTTCTGGCCCGCTCGATTACCCTCCCGCTGGAAGAGGCGGTCAAAGCGGCTAAAGCCATTGCCGCCGGCGATCTCTCTACCCGGCTGGTGGCGCGTTCAAAAGATGAAACCGGTATTCTGATCGCCACCTTCACCGCTATGCAGGAGCAGCTTAAAACGGTGGTTTCCGATATTCAGACCGCTGCCGCCTCTATTGATAACGCCTCTAAAGAGGTCGCGCTGGGCAATACCGATCTCTCTGCGCGCACGGAGCAGCAGGCTGCCTCGCTGGAAGAGACTTCAGCCAGCATGGAACAGCTGACGGCGACCGTCAGGCAAAACGCCTCTAACGCCCAAAACGCCAGCGGCCTGGCGTCTGAGGCTTCCCTGGTGGCGCAGCAGGGCGGCGAGGTCGTGGATAAAGTGGTTACCACCATGTCCGCTATTTTCGACAGCTCAAAGAGCGTGGTCGATATTATCGGCACCATTGAAAGCATCGCTTTCCAGACCAATATCCTCGCCCTTAACGCCGCGGTAGAAGCGGCCCGCGCCGGCGAGCAGGGTCGCGGCTTCGCTGTGGTAGCAAGCGAAGTGCGCGCCCTCGCCCAGCGCAGCGCGACCGCGGCGAGAGAGATCAAAGGGCTGATCGAAGCCTCAAATCACCGCATAGCGGAAGGCACCGACCTGGTGGCGCAGGCGGGCAAGACCATGACCGGCATCGTAACGGCGATCGGCGAAGTATCGACCATCATGGCGGAAATCTACACCGCCTCCGGCGAGCAGGTTAACGGCATTGAGCACGTCGGCATCGCCATCAACCAGATGGATGAAGTGACCCAGCAAAACGCCGCGCTGGTGGAACAGGCCGCCGCTGCCGCCGCGTCGCTGGAAGATCAGGCGGCTCAGCTCAGCCGCGCTACGGCAATCTTTAAACTCGCCTGATCGGCCGGTTCACCCTGAAAAAACCTCGCAAATGCGAGGTTTTTTATTAAGCGCGCGGCGGCAGGCTGAGGCGCGCCCCTCGGCGTCCACTCCTTTTACAGGTATAATCAGCTCACTTTTTTAACCGGCTCAGAAACCACGATGACGAAACTTACCTTACAAGAGCAGATGCTCAAAGCTGGCCTGGTCAGCAGCAAGAAAATGGACAAAGTGCAGCGCACCGCCAAAAAATCGCGCGTTCAGGCGCGCGAGGCGCGCCAGGCGGTAGAAGAGAATAAAAAGGCCCAGCAGGAGCGCGATAAGCTGCTGAACGAGCAGCAGAAACAGGCGGTTTTGTCCAGAGAGTACAAAGCGCAGATCAAGCAGCTGATTGAAATGAACCGCATCGAGATTTCGCGCGGCAATATTGGGTTTAACTTCACCGACAATAATCTGATCAAAAAAATAGAGGTGGATAAGGCGACCCAGGCGCAGCTGATTAGCGGCCGACTCGCCATCGCGCGGCTGGCAGCGGAGAACGGCGAAAGCGAGTACGCCATTATTCCAGCCAGCGTCGCCGATAAGATTGCGCAGCGCGACGCCAACAGCATCGTGTTAAACAGCGCGCTCAGTCAGGAAGAGCAGGATGAAGACGATCCCTACGCCGACTTTAAAGTCCCTGACGATCTGATGTGGTAACTCCCGCCTTATCGCGCCCTGCCAGGCGAAGCGCCTGCTGAAACGCGGCTAAAACGGGCTGGCATGGCGCGCGGCCATCCGCTCTCCGCTTACCGGATGGGTGAAATGCAGCTCGCTGGCGTGCAGCATCAGTCGCGGGGTGCGTTCAGTGCCCGGCAGCAGCCGTCCGCCATAGAGGTCGCAGCCCAAAATAGCATGTCCCAGCAGCTGGCAGTGGATACGCAGCTGGTGGGTGCGCCCGGTCTCCGGCGTCAGCGCGACGCGCGTTAACGGCACCGTCGCGCCGCCCTCTCCCGCCTGATAAAAGCGCTCGACGACCCGGTAGCGAGAGCGCGCCGGTTTGCCGCTCGCGGCGCAAATCGCCATCCGGGGGAAGCGCGCCGGATCTTTTGCAATCGGCGCCTCGATAATCCCACTCTCCTCCTCAACATGTCCGCACAGCAGCGCGCTGTAGACCTTGTTCACCGTACGCTGGCTGAACTGCTGGCAGAGTGCGGCGTTAATGGCTTTATTGCGCGCGATGACCATTAGCCCAGAGGTGCCGAAATCGAGCCGATGCACCAGGGTAGAGCCGGGAAAAAGCGCCGCCAGCCGATAGTGTACCGAGTCAAGGTTAAGGGGATTTTTCCCCGACAGGCTGAGCAGCCCGGCGGGTTTGTTGATCAGCACCAGATGCGCATCCTGATAGAGCGTCTCTATCTCTTCCGGGCACGGTGGGGCGATAAAGTTATCGACAATAAGAGACATCAGGCGGCCAGTTGGGGAGCGAGCGCGGATAGTAGCGAATTTTGCCCGCGCTGGCGACTCTGGCGGATCGCCTGAGAGTCAGAAAGCCCCGCTGACCTTCGGTTTAAAGGCAAAGCGCGGTTGCGTGCAGCAGCACCGCCGCGCTCTCTTTTACGCGGCGCTGGCGTTAGGGTGCGATGAGCATTAGCTTATCAACAGCAAGCCCATGATGCGTATCTCCCGCCTGACGCCACGCTGCGCTGGCGGCCGGGCCTGCCTGTCGCCGCTGCTGGCGGGCTGGTGTCGCTGCTGGCCTGCGGCATTATTATTGATGTGATCTCCTCTGCGCCGATGGGCGCGGTTTCTGCCCTGCGCGAGACCAGCGTGCTGTTTGCCGCCGTGCTGGGCTATCTGTTTCCCGGCGAGCCCCTGACGCGCAGGAAAATAGCGGCGTGTGCGGTGATTGCCGCGGGCACCTTTATGATGAATTCATTGAGCGAGGAGAAGTTACTATGACAGATCGCTTTACCATTGCGCTGCTTGGCCCGGGCGCTATTGGCACCACCATCGCCGCCGCGCTGCATGAAGCGGGCCGCACGCCGCAATTGTGCGGACGCACCGCGCACCCGCAGCTGATCCTGCGTCACGACGAGGGTGAAGTGGTCGTGCCTGGCCCGGTCATGACCGATCCGGCCGCCATTGACCGCCCGTTCGACCTGGTCTTCGTGGCGGTAAAAACCACCCAAATCGCCGACAGCGCCCGCTGGCTGGCGCGGCTGTGCGACGAAAACAGCGTGGTCTGCGCGCTGCAGAACGGCGTCGAGCAGCAGGCGCTGCTGCAGCCCTGGGTAAATGGCGCCGACGTGCTGCCTGCGGTGGTATGGTTTCCGGCGCAGCGCGAGCCAGACGCCTCTGTCTGGCTGCGCGCCGCGCCGCGTCTGACGCTGCCGGACCTGCCGCAGGCGCAGCGGGTGGTCGAGGCGCTGAGCGGCACGCGCTGCACGGTAGCGCTCTCGACGGACTTTGTTTCGATCGCCTGGCGCAAACTGCTGCAGAACGCGGTGGCGGGCCTGATGGTGCTGGCTAACCGTCGCGCCGGCATGTTTGCCCGCGCCGATATCAGCACCCTGGCGCTGAGCTACCTGCGCGAATGTGCCGAGGTCGCGCGGGCGCAGGGCGCGGAGCTTGACGATGATGTGCCGCAGACCATCCTCGAAGTGTTTCAACGTGCGCCAGCGGATTTAGGCACCTCAATCCTCGCCGACCGGCAGGCAAATCGCCCGCTGGAGTGGGAGATTCGCAACGGCGTAATCCAGCGTTACGGCCGCGCGCACGGTATCGCGACCCCCATCAGCGACGTTCTGGTGCCGCTGCTGGCGGCGGGCAGCGAGGGGCCGGGCTAAACGGGCACAGCAGGCCCGCACGGGCCTGCTGCCTCCGCGATAAAGATTATTTTAGCGGCGGGCCCCTGTGCTGCGCCGCGCTGCCTTGCGCAGGAATAATAAGACGCGCTGCTGCCTGTCCTCAGGAAAGTCAGCATGAGGCCTGGGATCAAATAGTTAAATGCTTTATTCCAGCTGCAATTTGACTGCGTATACCTCTTTAATAACCCCACAACCGATCGGGCGAACTTAAATATATTGCCAGCGCAAAAACGACAGCAGGCCAAATAAAAAACGCCCCTCCAGACCTTTTTATTTATCCGGTTAAGCTTGATTTAGATCAACGAGATTAGCTATCGGTAGTTAATTGTTTAACTAAATAAAATGGATGGATTATTCTTTAAGGCATGTGGTATGCGTTTCCCTGGTGCCAGCCATTCTGGCTATCCCGCTTCACCTACCGGTCGCCAACGACTCCCGGAGCGGGATTTTTTTTGCCCTGCTCTGCGGGCTGGCCCACTGCTCCTCCCCGGGGTAGGCAGCGGCGGGCCGCCATAGTCTCCGCTGGCGAGCTTAACAGGCGGCAGCGCAGCGTTAACGCGGGTGAATATAGCGCAACCGTAACGCGACTCTCCGTTTTTTATAAGCCGCAAAAGGTTCAGGCCAAATAAAGATGCTGCCTGTTTCTTTATTAATAACTGGTCTACTGACGATATTAATAGCACGCTCATCTTTAGGGGCAATAATAGCTGCACCCGCCCAGACGGAGAGTATTAAAGCTGCCGCCAGCATTCTAAGCGGTGCCGCTATTTTTTATAAACGCAACGCTGATATTTTGTTAATTAGCATCACAGCGTTTTAATTCCGACATTAATCCTGACGCGCAACATTAAACAGTTGTTAAGCACAGCCGCGAGCGGCTCGCGGCTGCCCTCCAGCCCAGGGTAAAAGGCCGCAGCGCCAAATGGCGATTATGTGATCCACATTGTAGTACAACTAACTTTTATCGTACTACAATACTCCCGCACTGCCAGCTGATATCGAACAGTTTGTACTTCAAACAGGAGGCGAAACCAGGCGCTCGGGGTAAAGTAGAAGCAAACAGTCAGGCACAAGGAGCTTCTATGACCCTCAACAAAACCGACCGCATCGTTATCACGCTGGGCAAACAGATCGTCAGCGGCAAATATCTGCCCGGCGCGCCGCTGCCGGCGGAGACGGAGCTGTGCGACGAGTTCGCTACCTCGCGCAATATCATCCGCGAAGTGTTCCGCTCGCTGACGGCGAAACGGCTTATTGAGATCAAGCGCTATCACGGCGCTTTCGTTACGCCGCGCGGTCAGTGGAACTATCTGGATTCGGACGTGCTGCAGTGGGTGCTGGAAAACAGTGACGATCCGCATCTGATCGCGGCCATGAGCGAAGTGCGTAACCTGGTAGAGCCCGCCATTGCCCGCTGGGCGGCGGAGCGCGCGACGTCGCAGGATCTGGCACAGATTGAACTGGCGCTCAACGACATGATCGCCCACAACCAGGACCGGGAGGCCTTTAACGAAGCGGATATTCGCTATCACGAGGCGGTGCTGCGTGCGGTACATAACCCGGTGCTGGAGCAGCTTAGCGTGGCGATCAGCTCGCTGCAGCGCGCCGTCTTCGAGCGCACCTGGCAAGGCGATGAGGCCAATATGCCGAAAACGCTGAGGGAACATAAAGCGCTGTTCGATGCCATACGGCTGCAGAACGGCGACGCAGCCGAGCAGGCGGCCTACACCATGATCGCCAGCTCAACACACAGGTTAAAGGACATCACATGAGATCTCGCTATATCGCCGTTGACTGGGGTTCCACCAACCTGCGCGCCTGGCTTTTTGAGAACGAACGCTGTCAGGCAGGCAGAGAGTCAGAAGCAGGCGTCACCCGGCTAAACGGGAAGCGGCCGCAGGCGGTATTAGATGAGATCACCCAGGGATGGCGCGACTCCGCAACGCCGGTGGTGATGGCCGGCATGGTGGGCAGCAGCGTGGGCTGGCGTAGCGTACCCTATTTGCCCCTTCCCGCCCCCTTATCGGCTATCGGCGAGCAGCTGACGCTTATCGACGATAACCTCTGGATCGTGCCCGGCTTATGCGTCAGCCGCGAAGATCACCATAACGTGATGCGCGGCGAAGAGACGCAGCTGCTCGGCGCATACGCGCTGGCGCCCTCGCCCGTTTACGTGATGCCGGGCACCCACTGTAAATGGGTGCAGGTCGAGAGCGAACGCATCCTCGACTTTCACACCGTGATGACCGGCGAACTTCACGCGCTGCTGCTGCGCCACTCGCTGGTCGGTGCCGGTTTACCCGAACAGCAGCCGTCGCAGGCCGCGTTTGACGCCGGGCTGGTGCGCGGACTCGCCACGCCGGCGCTGCTGGCGCAGCTGTTTGAAATTCGCGCCGCCCATCTCCTCGGTAGCCTGGCGCCAGAAGAGGTCAGCGAGTTTTTATCCGGTCTGCTGATCGGCGCGGAGGTCGCCACGATGCGCGAACGCTTTAGCCATCAGCCGGTCGCGCTGGTGGGTGGGGAGACGCTGACGCGCCGTTATCAACAGGCGCTGGCCGCCGCTGGCCTGCAGGCGAGCGTGATAGCCGGCGATACCGCCTTTCAGGCAGGCATAAGGAGCATCGTTAATGCAATGGCAAACTGAACTTCCCCTTATCGCGATTCTGCGTGGGGTCACGCCCGATGAGGTCGTGGCGCACGTCGGCGCGGTTATTGACGCCGGTTTCGACGCGGTGGAGATTCCGCTTAACTCGCCGCAGTGGGAGATCAGCATCCCGCTGATCCTGAAGGCTTACGGCGACAGGGCGTTAACGGGTGCCGGAACGGTGTTGAAAACGGAACAGGTGGACCGGCTGGCGGAGATGGGCAGCAAACTGATCGTAACGCCCAATATTCAGCCGGCGCTGATCCGCCACGCCGTAAGCCTGGGCATGACCGTCTGTCCCGGCTGCGCCACGGCCAGCGAAGCCTTTAGCGCGCTGGATGCCGGCGCGCAGGCGCTCAAAATTTTCCCCGCCTCCGCGTTCGGTCCGGGCTATATCAAGGCGCTAAAAGCCGTGCTGCCCGACGACGTGCCGGTGCTGGCGGTGGGCGGCGTCACGCCGGCCAACCTGGCGCAGTGGCTGGAGGCAGGCTGTACAGGCGCCGGACTCGGCAGCGATCTCTATCGCGCCGGGCAGTCCGTGGCGCGCACCGCGCAGCAGGCGGCCGCATTTGTTCAGGCATACAGAGAGGCAGTGAAATGAAGATAACCCGGCTCACCACTTACCGCTTACCCCCGCGCTGGATGTTTCTCAAGATCGAGACCGACGAAGGCGTTGTCGGCTGGGGAGAACCCGTTATTGAGGGGCGCGCACGCACCGTCGAAGCCGCGGTGCATGAACTGGGCGACTATCTTATCGGTCAGGATCCGGCACGCATCAACGATCTGTGGCAGGTAATGTACCGCGCAGGTTTTTACCGCGGCGGCCCGATTATGATGAGCGCCATCGCCGGTATCGATCAGGCGCTGTGGGATATCAAAGGCAAGGTGCTGGGCGCCCCGGTCTGGCAGCTGATGGGCGGCCTGGTGCGGGATAAAATCAAAGCCTATAGCTGGGTTGGCGGCGATCGCCCGGCGGAGGTGATCGCCGGCATCGAGAAATTACGCGAAATCGGCTTCGACACCTTCAAGCTCAACGGCTGCGAAGAGCTGGGCATAATCGATGACTCGCGCAAAGTGGACGCCGCGGTTAATACCGTCGCGCAAATTCGCGACGCCTTCGGCGATA
The DNA here is from genome assembly GCF_020149765.1 of Pantoea agglomerans. Taxonomy (NCBI): domain Bacteria; kingdom Pseudomonadati; phylum Pseudomonadota; class Gammaproteobacteria; order Enterobacterales; family Erwiniaceae; genus Pantoea; species Pantoea agglomerans. Next base: position 1,931,203 of record NZ_CP083809.1, on the reverse strand, counting down.
AGGTTGAGTTCGGTCTCGACTTTCACGGCCGCGTGAGCGCGCCGATGGCGAAGGTGCTGATCAAGGAGCTGGAGCCTTACCGTCCGCTGTTTATCGAGGAGCCGGTACTGGCGGAGCAGGCGGAATATTATCCCCGGCTGGCGGCGCAGACCACTATCCCTATTGCGGCGGGCGAGCGCATGTTCTCGCGCTTTGAGTTCAAACGCGTGCTCGAGGCGGGCGGCGTGGCGATCCTGCAGCCCGATCTCTCCCACGCCGGCGGCATCACCGAGTGCGTTAAAATCGCCGCGATGGCGGAAGCCTACGACGTCGCCCTCGCCCCGCACTGCCCGCTCGGCCCTGTCGCCCTCGCCGCCTGTCTGCACGTCGATTTCGTCTCGCGCAATGCGGTCTTCCAGGAGCAGAGCATGGGCATTCATTACAATCAGGGCGCCGAGCTGCTCGACTTTGTGAAAAATAAGGCGGACTTCTGCATGGAAGGCGGCTTCTTTAAGCCCCTGATGAAACCGGGTCTCGGCGTGGAGATTGACGAAGAGCAGGTTATCGAACGCAGCAAACAGGCGCCAGACTGGCGTAATCCACTGTGGCGCCATGCGGACGGCTCCGTCGCAGAATGGTGATGCGGGTTAATTAGCTCAGCCTCACGCGCGCTCACAATAAATAACGAGAAAACACACCCTCTGTAATTAACAGGGCATGGTGAATGGCTTTGCCATGTCCAAAATCTGGAGACAGATTGCGATGGATATTTCCGTAACGCATGCAAAAGCCGGGCGACGTCGTTATCTGACGCTGTTGATGATCTTTATTACCGTGGTGATCTGTTACGTCGACCGGGCGAATCTGGCCGTGGCGTCGGCGCATATTCAGCAGGAGTTCGGCATCACTAAAGCGGAAATGGGCTATGTCTTTTCCGCATTCGCCTGGCTCTATACCCTGTGCCAGATCCCCGGCGGCTGGTTTCTCGATCGCGTCGGTTCACGGCTCACCTATTTTATCGCCATTCTGGGCTGGTCGGTGGCGACCCTGCTGCAGGGCTTCGCTACCGGGCTGATCTCACTTATCGCCCTGCGCGCCGTGACCGGCATCTTTGAAGCGCCCGCCTTTCCCACCAATAACCGCATGGTCACCAGCTGGTTCCCGGAACAGGAGCGCGCCTCCGCGGTGGGGTTCTTTACCTCCGGGCAGTTTGTTGGCCTGGCCTTTCTGACGCCGCTGCTAATCTGGATACAGGAGCTGCTGAGCTGGCACTGGGTCTTTATCGTCACCGGCGGCATCGGCATTCTCTGGTCGCTGATCTGGTTCAGGGTTTATCAGCCGCCGCGTCTGACCAAAAGCATCAGCCAGGCCGAGCTGGCCTATATTCAGCGCGGCGGCGGCCTGGTTGACGGCGATGCGCCCGCGGCGAGAGAGGCGCGCCAGCCGTTGAGCAAGGCCGACTGGAAGCTAGTGTTTCATCGCAAGCTGCTGGGGGTCTATCTGGGGCAGTTTGCCGTCACCTCAACGCTGTGGTTTTTCCTGACCTGGTTCCCCAACTATTTGACCCAGGAAAAAGGCATCACCGCGCTGAAGGCGGGCTTTATGACCACGGTGCCGTTTCTCGCCGCGTTTGTCGGCGTGCTGCTCTCCGGCTGGCTGGCGGACAGGCTGGTGAAGAAAGGCTATTCGCTCGGCGCGGCGCGTAAAACCCCGATTATCTGCGGGCTGCTGATCTCCACCTGCATTATGGGGGCGAACTACACCGACGATCCGGTCTGGATTATGGTGCTGATGGCGCTCGCCTTCTTTGGCAACGGCTTCGCGTCCATTACCTGGTCGCTGGTATCGTCGCTGGCGCCGATGCGCCTGATTGGCCTGACCGGCGGCGTGTTTAATTTTGTCGGCGGGCTGGGCGGCATTACCGTTCCGCTGGCGATTGGCTATCTGGCACAGGATTACGGTTTTGGCCCGGCGCTGATCTATATCGCGGCGGTGGCGCTGATGGGCGCGCTCTCCTATATCCTGCTGGTGGGCGAGGTAAAACGCATCGCCGAGCCTGAAGAGCGCCGCAACGGCCTGCGGGCGCGCGTAACCTCTCAGTCAAAATAGGACTTGAGCAGCCTCGCCCTTCCGTGCATCAAGGCGCTGGCCCGGTGCGCCACCATAAAGAGGCGAGGCGCTTCTCTAAAAGTCCGGCCTGCCGGGCCGCCTGCCGACCTGTTGCGGCCGCGTTATCTTGCGGACAGAGGCCCGTTATCAAGGGGGTGTCAGGCGGCGCTCGGGCAGCAGAATACGCATCCGCAGGCCGCCTTCGGGCGGCAGTGAGGCCGCGATGGTGCCGCCGTGCGCCTCACAGATCGCCTGCGCGATAGAGAGACCCAGCCCGCTGCCGCCGGAGTGACGCGCCCGCGAGGCTTCGCCGCGCGTAAAGCGCTCGAACATCACCGGCAGAAACGCTGACGGCACGCCCGGCCCGCTATCCTGCACGCTGATTTCGTATCCCTCGCCGCAGCGGCGGGCGCTGAGCGTCATGCTGCCGCCGGGTCCGGCGTAGCGCAGCGCGTTTTCCATCAGGATGGTCAACACCTGCCCCAGCCGGAACGGATCGACAGGCAGCACGGCACTCTCCGCTATGGCAACCTCCACGCGCATGCCCGCCTCGTCGAGCTGCGGTTTAATCCACAGCAGGCGCTCATGCAGCAGCGCCGCCGGATTGCAGGGCTTCATCTCCAGGCTGAGCTGTCCCGCGTCGGCCAGCGAGAGCAGATGCAGTTCATCAATCAGCCTGCGCAGGCAGCTTAACTGCTCCATGATCAGCGTATGCTGCCGCCGATCCGCCGTGAAGACTCCGTCAATCAGCGCCTGCAGCCGCACCATTGCCGCCGTCAGCGGCGAACGCAGCTCATGGGCCATGGCGACGTGCGAGGCGCGCAGCTCTTTGTCATAGCGCGCCAGCTGCCGCGTCATGGCGTTGAAGTTCTGCGCCAGCTGCGACAGCTCTGCCGGCGCCCCCGGCGTCAGCGCGGCCTGGGCGCCGAAATCGCCTTCCGCCACGCTTTCCGCCGCGCGGCTCAGCTGGCTGAACTGCGCAGAGAGTGGCCGGGCATGGCGCAGCCCGAAATAGGCGATAAAGGGAATGGTCACCAGCACCAGAATGCCGACGGTGATCCAGTCGGACGAGGCGATAGAGGGATCGGAATAGCGGATGCCCCACCAGCTATCGACAATCTGGTGAAAACGCGCCGGATCGCGCTGCGGATTTTCGCGCAGGATCAAAAAGGTCTTCAGCACCTCAGGCGGCATATGCCAGGTGATCCAGAGATACTGCACCGTGAAGCGCAGCCACATGCAGAGCGCGATCAGCACCACGGTGCCGATCGCCAGGGTCAGGATGCGTACGCAGAGCCAGCGCCACAGGGTTTGCGGAGGCGTTTTTTTCATGGCTGGCGGAACCGGTAGCCGATGCCGCGTACGTTTAGCAGCACCTCATTGATGCCCGCCGCCTCCAGCTTGCGCCGCAGATTATAGATGTGCGTATCGACCACGCGCTCCAGCGCGTCGCTTTCGGGCAGGCACTGCTCCAGCAGATACTGGCGGCTCAGGGCGCGAACCGGCGCGCGCATCAGGGTGGTCAGCAGTGAGAACTCCGTAGGGGTGATATCGAGGCTGGTGATGCCCGACGCTTCCTGCTCCACCGTGACCGTCATAGCCGCGGTATTGACCTCCAGCGCCCCCCAGCGCAGCACCTCTTCCTCTGGCGCCCTGGGGTGGCTGCGCCGTAATACCGCCTGCACGCGCGCCACCACCTCGCCGGGATGATAGGGCTTGACCACGTAGTCATCCGCTCCGTAGCGCAGCGCGCCGATGCGATCCGGCGTGTCGCCCATTGCCGTCACCATGATGACCGGCACGTCGCTGCCGCGTCGGATCTTCGCCAGCACCTCGGTGCCGTTCAGGCCGGGCAGCATAACGTCGAGCAGCACCAGATCGGGACGCCAGCGCTCGGCCTGCTCCAGACCGGCCACGCCATCCGCCGCCACCCTGACCAGGTAATTTTCCCGGCGCAGATAGGCTTCCAGTACCTCCGCCACGCTGGCGTCGTCTTCGATAATCAGGATCTTTTTATTCTGCATGGCTCACCTTGACACTTTCTTCATAAATCCCTGGCCGTTTATTGACACGACTGCCCGATAGTGGCGGCAGGCGATACCAGAGCCCGATAAGGGGCGGAAACAATCGGATGACGAGGAGGCTTGATGATAACCAGAAAAACGGCGCTGTACATGGCCAGACTGGCACTGTTTTCCTGCGCGGCGGCGGCGAAGGCACAGGCACGCCTGCCCTGACCTGGAGCTTGTAAATGTTCCGTTTACCGAAGAATCGGCTCACGCTCGCCGTCGCGTGTCCAGCATGCGTGGCGATCTATCTGCTGGCCTGGACGCACTGTCTCTTATGATAATGCGCCGCCCGCTGCGGGGAATTACGCTATGTTGCCAGAACAGCAGCTCTACGCCGAACTGGCGCGCTGGATAAAAGAAAATATTGCTCACCGCCTTTTGCTGCGGGATATTGCCGCCCGGTTTGGCTATTCGCAGTGGTACTTAAACCGACGCTTTATGCACTATCACGGCCTTAGCCTCGGCGCGTTTATTCGTCTGGAAAGAATGAAAGCGATAGCCAGCGAACTGATTAACAGCGATCGCCCCATAGTCGATATTGCCGTCAGCTATCAGTTTGAGTCGCAGCAGACGCTTACCCGGGCGTTCAGCCGCCAGTATGGCATGCCGCCAGGCCGCTACCGGCGCGCCATGCGGGAGGCGCGCCCTCGGCCAGGCTAGTGCGGCGGCGCGCGCCAGCCGCACTGGGGAGGTCTGCTAGTAGCGGATGCGCCCGTTAGGGGCCGCCGCGTACAGGCTGCTCTCCGTTGCGGCCCGAAAAGGATCGCCCTCGGTGTCGCTCAGGCTGGCGATCATGCTGTCGGCCCACCAGTGGCAGTCGAGGCGGCGGATGCCTTTCATCAGCCTGGCGTGGCGGTGCTGCCGCTCTTTCAGCGGCAGCCGCAGCGCGGTATGGATGGCGTCGGCAATGGCGTCGGGATCATAGGGATTGACGATAATCGCACCGTCCATATGCTCCGACGCGCCCGCGAACTGCGACAGGATAAGCACGCCGGGATTGGCCCGGTCCTGCAGCGCCACATACATTTTCGCCATCAGGCTCATGCCGGCCATCAGCGGCGTCACCAGCGCGACGCGCGAGGCGCGGTAGATGCCCGCCTGCTCTTCCCGACTGTAGGTGTGCGTCAGGCAGCTAACCGGATACCAGCCAAACAGGCCGTGCGCGCCGTTCATTTCGCCGCACAGGCTTTCCAGATCCTGCGTGACCTCTCTGGCGCGGGGAAGATGGCCAGCCGCCGGAGAGGCGAGCTGCAGCAGACGAATCGATCCCTCATGCTCTGGATGGGCGCGGAGCAGCACCTCCATAGCGCTGAGGCGATACGGCAGCCCGGCGCTGCTATCCAGATGGCCGCCGCTGAGCACGGTATGCTCCGGCAGCGTATCGCGGCACTGCTGCTCCGTCAGGCGACAGCTGTTGCTCTCTTTCAGGTACTCCACATCCTCCAGGTCGATGCCTACCGGAAAGACACCGGTGGCGATAATGCGGCCATGAACGCGCACGCTGGTGGCGCTGAGACGCTCGGTGCGGTATTCGCTTTCGATCCACAGCAAAAAGTTATTCCTGTCCTGAAGCGTCTGAAAGCCGATCAGATCGCAGCATAACAGCGACTCGGCCAGCCACTGCCAGTCCGGAATCGCCTCGAACCCCTGTCCGGAAGGAAACGGCTGGTGAAAGAAAAAGGCGGTGCGGTTGAGCAGTCCCGCCTCGCGCAGCAGTTTGACGCAGGGAATAAGATGATAATCCTGGATCCACAGCTGGTCGTCCGGCATCGCATATTCGCTGATGGCCCGCGCATAGGCTTCGTTGATCTTCTGATAGTGACGTCGACTCTGGCTGGTAAAGCGCGCCAGATCGGGACGCTGGTGAAAAACGGGCCACAGTCCCTGATGCACGTAGCCGTGGTACCCCGCTTCCGCCTCCTCCTGCGTTAGCGGAAACGTCAGGGTGTCAAACTTAGTGCCGTGGCGGAAAGCGAGCGTGCGCGGCGTTTCCGGCGCGATCGCTTCGCATTTTCCGTTCCAGCTAATCCAGAGTCCGCCGCGGCGCGACAGGATAGCGTCGTACAGCGCCGAGAGCGTGGAGTGCTGGGAGCAGTTATGTGAAACCAGAATTAAGCCCGACATAGAAGCATCCTGTTATGCGCCCGGCTTTTGCCGGGCGGCGTGGGGGTAAAAGACGGAGTAAAAACTCAACAGGATTCAACCATCAGGCGTATAAAAATTTTGTATTAATGAGAGGGGTGGGAATAAAAATTGAGTAAAGGTTTTGTGGTTAGCTGGCGGTGGCTAGCCAGGGGTGTCATGCAGCGATGGCGGGCTCTAACGGCTGGCCGTCCTGGCCAGAAAAAGATCGGTAAAAAGCCGCGCTCTTCAGGGCGATGAACAGAGGGACTGGTGCGATATACAATAAAAGGATGAGGGTATTTATACCGGCTCCACGCCCGTGGCAACGGAACGCATAGATATTTATCGATACGCTTCTTTTGCTATGCGGAAATTATTTCCACTCCAACAGGGCATTAAACACCCCCCCGAAAAAGGCTCACCCACCAATAAAAAAAGCCCGATAAATCGGGCCGCCCAGAATAAAGGGCTTATATATATAAAGGACAGCTTTTATCAGGCACTGAACCAGGGTTTGTACAAGTATCGCGTCTGTAGCTTTAATCACCGCTGCGCATGCGCCTGTTTCCGCCGAACAGTAATTTAATCAGCTGATGATATAATCGCTCTTCCTCAGGAGACTCACAACATTCCAGCCTTCTCAGCAATTTACAACAGATCGCTTTGCGATTAATCATTCTTTCTGAGTTCATAAGCTCATAAACGATCGAGCCTATAATAAAAGCCTTTATATCTGCTTCCTCAGGTTGCTTGTCTTTCAAAGAACGCATTAACGTGCTGGTACTGTTATCATGCATACGAATCCCGACTGAATGAATTAAAAAAACATTTCTCCAGACTGTGTTGAGCATTACAACTGCCTGTTTGAGCCGCAGTCAGCAACGATGTATCTATAACCCATTGCTTTTCAACTGAATGAAACAAGGGGCCTTTTAAGAGTTACCCTTCTACTCACCTGTATTACCGGTTGTTCGTCGGCTTAACTTTCCGCCAACGCGTCCCGCTTCTACCGCGCGTTCACGGTTGTATTTAAAATTACCGCTGCTCATCTTACCCCCTTTACGCCCCGCCTCACGAGCACGCTCTGGATTTTCCGCAAAATTACCTGCACCACCTCGACGTTGTTGCATCTCATCACCTCATATAAGTACAAGCGATATGTTTCATAAGATTACTGCGGTAAACATATGAACTATGGAATTAACGCCAGGAAAATTCAATATGCGAAAACACTTTTAGTAAAAAGCTACCGCTACGCTTAAAACTTATTTAAGCCGATCGGCATTCATAATTAGCTAATTAAAAAAGGATAAAGAAGCTCATTTGTACAACTATTTTTTTAATGTACAATTTTGCAAAAAATGCTGAGAATTGATCTAGATCACAAGGATGACGGCAGCAATCCTCTGCCGCTGCGCTGTAATAGCAACCCAAACATGCCAGATAAAATATTGGCAGTATCACTGCCTTAACAGACAGATATAAAGAAGAAGTCAACTTTTCTGTCTTTATTAAAGCGCAGCGATAAGCTAAACGCTGCGCCAGCTTCAATAACTGACCTCGCTTTAGGGCCAGGATATTTAAGGCTGCTAACAACTTCCTCTTTTTATATCAGTGCGCGGCTCTGCGATATTGAATAAATATCTGGTACGGCTACGCGCAAAAGCGGGAGCAATTACTCTCTAACAGCGGCAGGCAGCACCCTTTTCGGGCGTGTAAAGAAGCCTCTTCTCCCTGACAGGCTCTTTGTCCGCCAGAGGCCTGCGCGCCCTGTAAACGCCATGTTGTACAGCTTTTTCACTCGCCGGTTAAATAGCGGCGCAGCGACGTCGGCGGTACGCCCGGCAGGCTGCAGCCGGACTGCAACAGTCTATGCTCTATGCTTTCATCATCTAAAAACTGCGGTCATTCACGATGAGTCATCTCGATCCCCAAATGCTGCTTCTGCTCTATTTTGTCTTGCCCGTCTGGCTGATAGCGGGATTTGCTGACTGGATTTGCCACCGGGCAACGAATATCGAAACCACCACCGGGCTAAAGGAGACCTGGATCCATATTTTAATGTTTGTGGAAATGGGCCTCCCGCTTCTCTCCGCTCTGTTTCTGGAGGTTAACGCGCTGGTTATCGGTTTTATGATCGCTATGTTTTTTTGTCACGAGGCGACCGCGCTCTGGGATGTGAGCTATGCGGTGACGGCCAGGAAAGTCTCGCCGGTTGAGCAGCATGTGCACAGCTTTCTTGAGATGGTGCCGCTGATGGCGTTACTGCTGGTTATTTCCAGGCACTGGTCGCAGTTTCAGGCACTATTTGGTTTCGGTAGCGAAGCCGCGAAATATGAACTGATGCTCAGGTCAGATCCCCTGCCGTCGGGCTACATCGCCTTTGTGCTTTCCGCTATTTTTCTTTTGGAAATGCTGCCTTACTTTGAAGAGTACCGCCGCGGCAAGAGAGCGAGAAAACAAGCAGATATGCGGTAGCGTCGCGTCGCTGTTTTAGCCCGCTAGCAGCCTGCGGTAATAAAATCGCCGTTGCTGCTCACTGGAATCACGGTTGAAAACAGCACCACTGCAAAAAGGATAAGCGCCATTCCGCCTGCGACTAATGCCACCCTGCCCAGCGTGCCCGCGTAGCGCACCACAAGGGGCGGTTTTGCGGCCAGCATCCACTCCCGGAAGTGATGCACCCAGGTAGCCAGGATCATAATAGAGGCCGCCGTGCCCAGCGACATCGCCATCACCGCCGCGACGCCCCAGCTGAACATGCCGACGGCATTGGCAAAGAGCAGGATCATTAGCGCCCCGCTACAGGGCCGGATGCCAATACCGGCAATAACCCAGGCCGCATTGCGCCAGCCGCCGGTGAGTTCATCAGCGCTGGGCTGGTGCTTATGTCCGCAGCCGCACGCCGCATCATGCTGATGATGCGACGGTCTGATCGCGCGCCTCAGCAGACGATCGATCCCCGCCGCCCGCGCGATCAGCGCGAGGCCAAAACCGGCAATCAGCAACGCGCTTGCTTTCTCCATCCAGTAGCGGCTCAGGCTCAGATCGCCCATCGAGAGATTGAGGGAGACCGCAAGGATCAGTACAAAAAGCACCGCGACGATCCCCTGCATCAGGCTGCCAGCCAGGGTAATCATGCGGCTGGCGGTGAGTTTTTCCCTGTGGGTGGCAAGCCAGGTCGTAATCACAAACTTGCCGTGGCCGGGGCCAACCGAATGCAAAAAACCGTAGGCAAAGCTGCCAGCTATCAGCATCAGTCCGCCTTTAATATGATGATCGCGCTGCAAAAGCAGGTACTGCACCAGATAGCGATGCAGTGAGATCTGCAGGGTGAGACAGTACTGCACAAACTCCCCCCAGTGCCGGGCGAAGAGCGAAAGCAGCACTACCCCTACGACCCCGCTAAAGCCTGATAGCATTATCAGCGAGGCGGCACTGCGTTGGTCATTTTTCATCAGGGTCTCCTGCCGGTTTGATCGCACGCCGCTGAGTCGGCTCTGGTCGCTATGGACATAGTGAGGTTTTGCCGGGTTTAATATTAGCGTTTCGCCTGCCATTGTACCGGGCGTTATCGCTTTGTGGTCGTTTTACACCAGCGGCTGCCGCCCGCGGGCGTAGCTTTCAGCAGAGGCGCTTTATAGTTACCCGCCGGAATCACCGCCGCTCACGATGACGACTACGCGCAACCCGCCGGAAAAGCCGTCATTCCGCTGTTCAGCGCTCTGACTTTGTGCGCGCCCTCTCGCAAACAGCGTCACAGCACTTAATCTTCGCTTAAGAATAATCCTATAGAGTAAAGGCTACCCTGGCCCGATTCGGGCTTTTCCGGAGCCTGTCCCTATGCAAAATAAGATTACAGAATCTCACTCCCTCAGCAAAGTGCCTGCCGTTACCCTGGCTTTCTGGCTAACGAAAATCGCTGCCACCACGCTGGGTGAAACCGGCGGCGATGCGGTGACCATGTCGATGGATCTGGGCTACCTTACCGGTACGCTGATTTTCGCCATTATCTTTTTAATCGCGGTCGTAGTGCAGATTAAACGCCACAGCTTTAATAAGTGGATTTACTGGTTTACCGTGGTCGCCACCACCACCGTCGGCACGACGCTGGCGGACTTTGCCGATCGCTCCCTGGGAATAGGCTATCTGGGCGGCACGCTGCTGCTGAGCACGCTGCTGATTCTTTCTCTGTTTATCTGGCGCATTACCTGCGGCACCATCGCCGTGAACTCTGTAAACAACGGCGTAACCGAGTGCTTTTACTGGGTCACCATTATGTTTTCGCAAACGCTGGGCACGGCATTAGGCGACTGGACCGCAGACAGCGAAGGGCTGGGCTACGACGGCGGGATCCTGCTGTTTGTGGGCGCGCTGGCCATTATCTGGGCCGCCAGCCGCTTTACCACGCTTTCGCGTACGGCGCTGTTCTGGGCTGCGTTTATCCTGACCCGACCGCTGGGCGCAGTGGTCGGCGACTTCCTGGATAAGCCTGTCGCCTCGGGCGGCCTTGCGCTGAGCCGCTATAGCGCCTCATTGACCCTGGCGCTGATTATTATCGCTTTTCTCTGGCTGCTGCCGCAGCGTCCAGCGATAAAGAGCGCGACGGCAAGTTAATACAGCCGCGCCGCTGGCTCTTCGGCTATCGGCGCCTGCACGATAAGATGGATTAAGGCCGCCAGCGATGGCGGCTTTAATCCATCTGGAGTCATAAAATGCCCTGCCGCTTTTGCGCTGAACGCCGGTGTCTGGCAGCCGCTGCATTGCAGCTGGCATTGGTTATATGTGCTATAGCGCCGTGCTTTCAGGCTCTTTAGCTGCCGGTGACTATCCGCTGTGCTTAAAGTGGCGATGATTACGCTTTTCGAGCCGGCGCTTATCATGGTCTTTTTGCTACAATCCGCATTTCAACAAGCGCATTTTCGGGGATAAATTCTGCTACCCCGATGGCGGACCAGGCCGGGTATGGTGCCTTTATATACTCGTCTTTTACTTTCGAAAACACCGCTATATGTTTTTTTAAATCAATATGAAAAGTGGTCATCTCAAGGATGTGCTCATAGCTTAAACCGGCGGCTTGTAAATAAATCCCGAGCTTATAAAAGGCATCATGAAACTGTTCTTCAGGATGCTTGCTGACAGGTTTATCCTTGCGGGCTGCGGTAACGCCTGAAAGATAGAGGGTGCCATCTGCCTCGATAGCAGGAGAGAAGTGCCAGTCGGTGAAATAGTGTTGAAATTCTTCAGGTACTATCGATTTTTTCATGATTTGCTCTCCGGGTGCCAAAAACACGCTATCGGGTGGCGCGGGCTAAGTTTGTTTTATGAGAGTATATCCTCCGCTCAAATCCGGGGGATCACCAGCTGCAACCCCGCCGTACTGTGGCGGGACAGAGACGCACAGCCTCCGCTAACCAGGGAAATATGCGATGAATGACGCTGTTGCAAAAGGAACCTGCCTTTGTGGCAAGGTGGCGTTTCAGCTCTACACTCTGCCGCGAAAATATTATCGCTGCCACTGTTCGCTTTGCCGAAAGCAGAGCGGGACCGGGCATAACCTGGCGACACTGGTCAGCGCCAAAGATTTTGCCTGGGCGGAAGGCGCCGCAGAAGCGATCGCTACGTGGCAGCGTCCTCAGGGGTATCGCAACGACTTCTGCCGATCCTGTGGCAGCACGGTGCCTAATACTTTGCGTAACTCCCCGTGGGTATGGATCCCCGCAGGCCTGCTGGATACCCGCACGGAAATGACGTGCGCCGGTGATTTCTGCCTCGACGATGCGATGCCGTGGGATTCCGTTGCCGGTGAGTGCAGATATGGCGATGCCCCAGCCTCACTGACGCTGTTGCTAACGCTTCTTGATCTCCCCGCCCCGGAATAACAGGGGTTATTCCGGCTTGCTTTGCCTGAAGAACAGATAATAACAGCAGGCTGCCTCTGCTAACCGGCAACCTGCCCGCTTTGTGCCAGCAGTGGCCTCTATAACTCCAACGCGCGGAGAAGGCATGTCCCCCTGAGCCGCCAGGTGTAGAGAAACAGGTTTTCATGCTGTTGTTTCTGTATATCATTGGCAGCCAGCAACGACTCCGATAAGAAATTGAATATGCCTAATGACTTACAGCGTGTGCTAATTATGGGAAACAGCGGTTCAGGTAAAAGCTGGCTGGCTGCACGTCTGTCTGCATTTAACAAGCTGCCTGTTACAGATCTGGATACGCTCAACTGGCAGCAAGGAGGCTACGGCAGAGCCCGGGCTAAAGCCGATGTGCTAAACGATGTTCTGGCGATCGCAGAGAGTGAGCGCTGGATTATAGAGGGCGTCTATGGCTGGATTGCAGAGAAAGTCGCCGCGTATGCTTCACATGTTATATGGCTAACGCCTGAGCCAGCGGAATGTGTTGAAAACATTACAGCCCGCGGGATCAGAAACAGTGGCTCAGTTGAAGCGTTTAAAGCCTTGCTGGAATGGGCCTCCTTATATGAAAAACGAACCGGAATGAGCAGTTATCAAGGCCATCTCTCTGTTTTTTCTCAAGTCAGTCATAGTCGTCAGATAAGGCTGTCCAGCCGTAACGATATAGATCAGTTCCTGACCCGACTCTGATCGGGCCAGTTCAGTACAGGTTCGCTTTTCGCCGAAGCGAACATCGGCCCGGCTGAGGGTCGCGTTATGCTGGCCTCCCTGCCGGTATGTCAGCCCTATTCCCTCGCCACTTCATCCTGCAATGACGTCAGCCGCCGCGCCAGCGAGATCGGCAAGCGGCCTCTGCTGCATGCTGCACCCCGCGTCGGGAAGCCAGCAGACACGCGCATCGCACTCCTTTCCATCTCGTTACGCAACATAAGTCGCTCTCGATTAGATTGATGCCAATTTATTTTGTAAAGGCCATGAAGTAACCGCCTGTGAAGCCGATAGTAACGCTCGGTGATATTAAACAAAGGGAAGTATGATGAAAGTTTCTACCCGTATCGGAACTGGATTTGGATTACTTGTACTGCTCCTGATTATCTGTACAGGAGTTGCATTCAATGGACTAACGCAAGCGCAACGAGGCATGGACGACGTAGTCAACAACAGGATGAAGCGGCTTACTCTTGCCCTGGATATGCGGGGCAATGTGCGGGATATGGCTATTGCTGTGCGCAATATGGCACTGATGAGCTCGCCCGAAGAGATGCAGCCTGAGTGGCAGCGGCTGGAAACGCAGCGTGATAAATATATCAAAGAGCGGGAGCTGCTGGTTAAAAACATGTCGCAAAACGTCACCGCTAACGGCAAGGCTGTGCTTGAAGAAGTGCTGGCCGCTGAGGATGACGCGCTAAAGACGCTGATCAACGCCGGAAAGATGGCTCTGCAGAATAACGATCAGGAGACCACCGCTTATCTGCTGAAAACGGTGCGTCCCGCCCAGCAGCGACTGCTGAAGGGCCTGAATGAACTGGCTGATATTCAGAAGCAGCTGAGTAATGACAGGGTGCATGAGCTAAGCGACACCGTGGCTAACGCCAGGCTGATGCTCGCCCTGCTCTGCCTGTTTTCCGTTATAACGGCGGTGTCAGTTTGCATCGTTATCTGCCGCATACTGATGCGCCAGCTGGGCGGCGAGCCAGCACAGGCTCAGGCGCTGGCCGCCGCCATCGCAGCGGGCGACCTGACGGTGCCGGTTGTACTGCGGCGCAACGACACAAGCAGCCTGCTGGCATCGCTTGATGGCATGAAGGCAAATCTGCGAGGTCTGGTGTCCCAGATCAGGGATGCGTCTGCCTCCGTGGCGCTGGCCGCCGACGAGATTTCGCAGGGCAATACGGAGCTCTCCTCGCGCACCGAACAGCAGGCCGCTGCGCTGCAGGAAACGGCTGCAAGCATGGAACAGCTTACGGCAACGGTGAAAAGTAATACTGAGGGAGCACAGCAGACGGCCGGCTCCGCGCGTGAAACGGCACAGCTTGCTCGTTCAGGCGAGAGAGACGTTCAGCGCATGTCGGAAACGATGAATGCGATATCCGTGAGCGCAGCAAAAGTACAGGAAATTACCTCCGTTATTGAAAGCATCGCCTTCCAGACCAACATCCTGGCGCTAAATGCTGCCGTCGAGGCCGCGCGTGCCGGTGAGGACGGTCGTGGCTTTGCGGTAGTGGCGGGTGAAGTCAGAACGCTTGCCCAGCGCAGCGCAAACGCCGCGTCTGATATTAAGCGACTGATGGCGGACGCCGTAAGCGTTGTAGATTCCGGAGTGACAGCAGCGACAGAAGCCGGGCAGAGCATCCTTAAAATTGTCGGGATGGTTGGCGAACTGGCCGAATCGATGGACAACCTTTCATTTTCCTCCTCCGAACAGATGCAGGGCATATCTCAGGTCAGCATCGCCGTCAGCCAGATGGATGGAGTCACGCAGAACAATGCGGCGCTGGTCGAGGAATCATCCTCCGCCTCCCAGTCGCTCTCTGAGCAAGCCCACTCCCTGCGCACAATGATTGAGGTATTCAGGGTATGACCTGTAAAAAATCGGAAGCAAAGAGGTAGCAGATGCTGCGCAGGCTGAACAGGCGCGCTGATCCGGTGGAAAAGCAATAGCGCTGACACACCTTAACGCATAACGAAGTGCCAGAAGACCTGCCCCAGGCCCGATCTGAAACCTGGGCAGGTTACCCTTTATTCCGGCCTGCGCCACAGGGAACTGACGGCGCGGGCCTGCAGAACCTGCGCTTTGCCGCCCCGAACGACGCGCGGGAAACGCGGAAAAAGGCCTGTCCCGGGCGCAGGCCAGACAGCCAGGGACGCGTGCAACAGCTGCGGTGCCGGGTGCCTCCCGGTGAGTCAGAAAAGCCAGAACCTGACCCGCCATGCATACTTAGCAGTGCATTAAGCTGGCTTAGCCCCTCCGCACAGGGGGATTCACCGCAGCGGCAGCATTTTATATCAGTTTTTTGGGGTTATTCCGGGTGCTGGATCAACGAAGGTGGCATTACCGATTAACCAAAGCTGTAATGCCTGACGTTATTTATTCACCCTCTCTCAGCGCTATTGGTTGTTCCTGCTTAATGCCGACTATAGAAGGGATAAGTGAAGAATAATAAATGAACGCAGTTCAAACCGAAATGAAACATCACTGCAACCCACAATCTCCCGCTCCACATCCATGCAAGCCCATAAATAATCCCGGACAAGCCTGCAAAAAACACCAGCAGCCATCCCCCCGCATAGTGCATCACACCAAATAGCGCTGATGTAATGAGTAGCGCCAGAACAGGCGAGATAAATTGCGTTAACCGCTGCTGCACATAGCCCCTGAACAAGGCCTCTTCAGCCAGGGAGACAAAAAACAGATTGGCAAGAGCAAACTGAGCAAACCAGGCTGGCAAATGCGGTTCAATCCTCAGACCACCCAGTGCAACCCCCAACAGCAACAGCGCGGGAACGGAGACAATTAATAACGCCCAGCCCAGCACGCCCGAATGTTTAGCGGGTTTCGCCACAAATAGCGTTTTCATGCTAATCAGAAGAACGAAAGGAATAAGGGCTTTATCAAAATTATAATACATCGTAAAGAGAGCACTTTGTGAACCCGCAATAACTGAATCCAGCACCTTCGGGTTATCAAACCCCGGAATAAGGTGTAGCGCCAGTGCCAGGCGATTAACAAATTGATGCAGCTAAGCCCCTCTTTTATTTTTCTGCTCTTTTCCCCGACGGATATCATTAAAAGATAGTTGCCAACAACGACTAAAAGTAAAAACAGCGCGTGATAATCAATCACCTGATTAACGTAACCCAGCCCCACGGCCACCGCCAGTAAAAAGCCAGATATAATTTTATTAACCCTGAGGGAAAGGAGTGAAGCCGCAAGAAAATACCACATTATAGATTCTCAATGATAAATACAGACATTGTAACTTACCGATGCTGCATGGGGTGATTTCAAAATTAAAAGCCAAAGCAGCCGGGGAGATTAAAGCGCTATTCCCCGGCAGGGATTGATTTAAGTCAGCACTATGCATTTAACTTCAGGCTGATAGCCATTAACTAATGGCGTCGCCACTGAGTAAAGCCGCCGCCGCACGCATCCGCACGCGCTGAAAGGCGCACAGAAGCCCTGGCCTCTCTCCAGCATAAGATTAGGCTGGGACGCCGCAGTAAAACGTGCTGGCATTCGGCGCCGTAATCCGTACCATACGCGGCATGCTTTTGCCTGCTGATTGTTGTCAGCTGGCGCCACCCCCTCTTTTATAGCCAGTCAGATGGGGCAAAAAAACGTGCAGAAAGATGTTGCCGCTTATCTGCCCCTTTTGGTTTCAGAGACAAATAAAATGCAAGAAAATCAAACGGTTGACAAGAAAGAACAGTACAACCTCAATAAACTCCAGAAGCGTCTGCGTCGTAACGTCGGCGCCGCTATCGCCGATTACAATATGATTGAAGAAGGCGACCGCATCATGGTCTGCCTGTCGGGCGGTAAAGACAGCTATACGCTGCTGGAGATCCTGCGCAATCTGCAGCAGAGCGCGCCGGTTAATTTCTCGCTGGTGGCGGTTAACCTCGACCAGAAGCAGCCGGGTTTTCCAGGGCATATCCTGCCGGAATATCTGGAGTCGCTGGGCGTCGAATACAAAATCGTCGAGGAAGACACCTACTCCATCGTTAAAGAGAAGATCCCGGAAGGCAAAACCACCTGTTCGCTCTGCTCACGTCTGCGCCGCGGCATTCTCTACCGAACCGCCACCGAACTGGGCTGCACCAAAATCGCGCTGGGCCACCACCGCGACGACATTATGCAGACGCTGTTTCTCAACATGTTCTACGGCGGAAAAATGAAAGGAATGCCGCCGAAGCTGATGAGCGACGACGGCAAGCATATCGTGATCCGTCCGCTGGCCTACTGCCGCGAAAAAGATATCCTGCGCTTCTCCGAGGCGCGCAAGTTCCCGATTATTCCTTGCAACCTTTGCGGATCGCAGCCGAACCTGCAGCGCCAGGTGATTGGCGATATGCTGCGCGACTGGGATAAACGCTATCCGGGCCGACTGGAGACGATGTTCAGCGCAATGCAGAACGTCGTGCCGTCGCACCTGGCGGATACCAGCCTGTTCGATTTTAAAAACATTCAGCACGGCGATGCGGTGGTGGACGGCGGCGATCTCGCCTTTGACCGCGAAACGCTGCCGATGCAGCCTGCCGGCTGGCAGGAAGAGGAGGAAGCCGCGCCGGCGGTTCGCCTCGACGTGCTGCAGCTGCCGTAAGCCGCAGCCAGTAAAAAAGGGCGCGCTGTTGAATCAGCGCGCCCTTTTTTTTACTGATGCGGCAGCGGATCGAGGATCGGCGGATAGCCTGGCTCTGGCTGCGGATCCGGCTGCGGGCTCG
Source organism: Pantoea agglomerans (assembly GCF_020149765.1). NCBI lineage: Bacteria > Pseudomonadati > Pseudomonadota > Gammaproteobacteria > Enterobacterales > Erwiniaceae > Pantoea > Pantoea agglomerans. The sequence continues at coordinate 1,913,562 of NZ_CP083809.1, read as the reverse complement.
GCGGCGGCTGCGGTATTGGATCGGGGATCGGGACGGGATCGGTAGGAATCGGATCGCTGGCGATAATGGATGTCATACCCTGCTCCTCTGTGGTCGTTGTCCTTTAAGCATAGGTATAACTCAGCCGCAGGGGCAAAAAAAAGCCGGCGGATAAGGCCGGCGTATCGAATTAAATATGTGCTATGCAGTAATTCTAAAAAAGGAAGTAAGACAATATGGAGCGCAACGCCCATCGCTTGACGTTGCATTCACCTGCGGAACAGATTCTGCCGCTGTTGCACGACAGGGTTATTGACCTCGATCAGCTTTCCTTCCTTTTTTGCCCGCTGCGACGGATTATTGCCCTGCCGTTAACTTTTACAACCTTTTGATTACATTATTGTCACAGCCAGCGCCGCCGCTTCAGCCACCAGGCGACGCCGACAATCATAAGCAGCAGCAGCAGGCAGAAGATACTAAAGCCAAAATGCGAGCTGGCACCCGGCATGCCGCCGAGGTTGACGCCGAACAGCCCGGTAAGAAAGGTTGTTGGCAGGAAGATCATCGCCAGCAGCGACATGGTGTAGGTGCGGCGGTTCATCGCCTCCGCCATCTGCGAGGCGACCTCATCGGCCAGCACGGCGGTGCGCGCCACGCCAGCATCGAGATCGTCAAGCCCGCGCCCCAGCCTGTCTGAGACCTCCTGCATGCGACGGCGGTCGCTGTCATCCATCCACGGCAGCTTCTCGCTGGCGAGGCGTGAATAGACGTCGCGCTGCGGCGTCATATAGCGGCGCATAACGATCAGCTGCTTGCGCAGCAGTGACAGCTCGCCGCGCGCCGGCACGCGCTGGTCCAGCAGCGCATCTTCCAGCACAATGATTTTGTCATGCAGCTCTTCGATAAATTCGCTGGCGTGATCGGTCAGCGCGTCGCAAATGTCCACCAGCCAGCTGCCGCCATCTTCCGGCCCGTTGCCGTTCTGCAGATCGGTCAGCACCGCATCCACCGCATAAACCTTGCGGCGACGCGTTGACACAATCAGCTTGTCGTTGATAAAGACCCGCATCGCCACCAGCTGTTCCGGCCGGGAGTCGGCGTTGTGGTTGACGCTGCGCAGCACGATCATAAACCCGTCGCCAAGACGGCTGACGCGCGGCCGCATGCTGTCGCCCGCCAGCGCGTCGCGCACCGTATCGGGGATCAGCGGCGTAGACTGCAGCCATTCGGCGCTTTGCCGATGGGTATAGTTAAGATGCAGCCAGCAGGGACGTTCACAGTGGATAACGTCCTTATCTTCAATCGGGATCAGGCCGCCCTTGCCATCCAGCTGACAGGCGATAATGGCGTCGGATACCTGTAACGCTTTGCCTTCAATGACGTTCACTCACTTGCCTCACTAAAAAAATCAATACGATACAGTCTAGCGCGGCGCGGTTGAGTTGCAATCCTCAGGCTGTGAGCAAAGGTGTCCGCAGGCGGCCTGCCGGGCAGGCCGCATCGGGCTTAGTGCTTCTCGATCCACAGCTCGCGGCTGTAGGCGACATCTTCAGGGTTATTGATGGGATAGCCCTTCACCCACGGCTTGATGAAACGACCGTTGGTGTACTGATAGACTGGCGCAATCGGCGCCTGTTCAGCGAGGATCTGCTCTGCTTTGTTATAGTCGCTGTTACGCGCATCAGCCTGGGTTTCACCGCTCGCCCGGGCGAGAACCGCATCGTAATCGGCGTTGCTGAAGCGCGCGATATTGCTGCTGTTGCCGCTGGTCAGCAGGCTAAGAAAGGTGGAGGGCTCGTTGTAGTCACCGACCCAGGAGGCGCGAATAACGTCGAAATTGCCGCTGTTGCGGCTGTCGATATAGGTCTTCCACTCCTGATTTTGCAGGGTGACCTGAACGCCGAGGTTCTTCTTCCACATCGACGCCACCGCGATGGCGATTTTCTGATGGCTTTCCGAGGTGTTGTAGAGCAGCGTCAGGTGCAGCGGTCGGCCAGGCCCATATCCTGCGGCGGTCAGCAGCGCTTTCGCCTGGGCGTTAAGCTCCTGCTGGCTGTGCTGCTCAATATAGGACTGTACTGGCCTGAAGCCTGCGGTCACGTCGGGGGTAAAACGCCAGGCGGGCTTCTCGCCGGTGCCCAGCACCTTCTCTGCGATAATGCGGCGGTCGATGCTCCACGACAGCGCCTTGCGCACGCGCGCATCCGCCGTCGCGCCCTTTTGTGTGTTAAAGGCGTAGTAGTAGGTGCCGAGCTGGTCAGGCGTATAAACCTCGCCCGGCAGCGTCTTTTTCAGCTGCGCATACATGTTTTTCGGGAAAGATTCGGTGATGTCGATATCGCCCGCGCGGTAGCGCTTGGTGGCGCTCGACTCTTCGTTAATGGGAATAAAGGTCACTCTGGTCAGCACCGAGTGCGCGTCATCCCAGTAGGCGGGATTGCGCACCAGCACGATCTTCTCATTCACCACGCGCGACGCCAGCTGATAAGCGCCGTTGCCCACCAGCGTGCCCGGCGCGGTCCAGCCGTCGCCTGCGCTGGCGATAACGCGCTGCGGCACCGGGAACAGCGCGACGTTGGCCGCCAGCGCCGGGAACCAGGGCACGGGCCGGTCCAGCGTCACTTTCAGGTGCTGCGCGTCCACGGCGCTGACGCCGAGCCGATCCGCCGGCAGCTCGCCTTTGGTTATCGCGCCCGCGTTGCTGATGCCTGCCAGCCCGGCAAACCAGGCAAAGGGCGAGCTGTTTTTCGGCTCGACCAGGCGCTGCCAGCTGTAGACGAAATCCTGCGCCGTCACCGGCTCGCCGTTCGACCATTTCGCATTGCCGCGCAGCGTGAAAATCCAGGTTTTATTGTCGCTGCTGCTCCAGCTTTCAGCGACGCCCGGCACGATATTGCCCTGCGCATCCTGACTGGTCAGCCCCTCGAAGAGATCGCGGATCACCTGGATTTCCGGCAGCCCCACGGCTTTCATCGGATCGAGCGAGGCGGGCTCATCTTTGATATGGCGGACAATCTCTTGCTTCGCGGCCAGCTGCGCACCGGGCGGCAGCTGCGCCGCCAGCACCGGACTGGCGATGCCGGCGAGGATCAGCGCCGTCAGCGTGTGGCGAAATGTGCTTTTCATCTTCACTCCCTTACCCTAATGAAGCGCTGCGCAACGCACTACCGGGCGCAGCATGACCCCGGCACTGTAGCGCAAATGCCTGAAGGATAAATAGCGATTTTCCGCGCGCGGCTTTTCCGCTACTTTGTCTGCAGAGGGTAACTGAGGAGAAAGCCGATGACGGTGTTACACCCGCGACCACGACGCGGAAAACTTGAGATCCCGTATCAGCGCTACGGCGACAGCGTGCTGGGCGCGCCGCTGCTCTGGTTTCCCGCGCCGGCCGCCGATAGCGACAGCGGGCTCATCCTGGCGGGCACCCACGGAGATGAAAACGCCGCTATCGCCACCCTTTCCGCCGCGATGCGCACGCTGCCGGACCGGCTGCGTCGGCACCACGTGGTGCTGGCGGTCAATCCAGACGGCTGTCAGCTGGGGCTGCGCGCCAACGCGCACGGCGTCGATCTTAACCGCAACTTTCCGGCAGCCAACTGGCAGAGCGGCGACACGGTCTATCGCTGGAACAGCGTCGCGGAGACGCGCGACGTGCTGCTCTCAACCGGAGATCGCCCCGGCTCCGAGCCGGAGACGCAGGCGCTGTGCGAGCTGATCCACGGGCTGAAGCCGCGCTGGGTGGTCTCCTGGCATGAGCCGCTGGCCTGCATCGACGATCCGCGCGACAGCGAGCTTGGCCGCTGGCTGGCGCAGCAGACCGCGCTACCGGTCGTCAGCAGCGTCGGCTACGATACGCCCGGCTCGTTCGGCAGCTGGTGCAACGATCTCGGCCTGCCCTGCATTACCGCCGAGATGCCGGCTATTTCGGTTGATGAAGCCACGGAGCGCTATCTTGAGGCGATGATCAACCTGCTGCGCTGGCAGCGATAACTACCCGACCGGCGCTGACCTGAATGGCGGGTTCAACATCCACCGCCAGCCAGGTCGGCCCGTCCAGATCGGCGAAGCGCGCCGCTGGCACCAGCGGCAGCGCGGCATGGATCGCCCGCGAGGTGCAGATCATGCAGCCAAGCATCACCTCAAGGCCGAGCGCCTTCGCTTCTGCGGCCAGCGCCAGCGCCTCGGTCAGGCCGCCCGCTTTATCCAGCTTGATATTGACCATCTCATAGCGTCCCTTGAGCGCCGGCAGGCTGTCACGGGTATGGCAGCTTTCATCGGCGCAGATGGGCAGCGGATGGATAAAGTTTGCCAGCGCCGCATCCTGACCGGCGGGCAGCGGCTGCTCCAGCATCGCTACGTCCAGATCCGCCAGCAGCTGGCAGCGCGCCGCCAGCCCTTCAGCCTGCCAGGACTCGTTGGCGTCGACAATCAGCGTCGCCTGCGGCACCGCCGCGCGGATCGCCACCAGCCGCTCGGTAATAAAGGTATCGTCCAGTTTGATTTTCAGCAGGGTTGCGCCGTGCTGCCAGAGCGCGCGGGCGCTGCTCGCCATCGCTTCGGGGGTATCGATGCTGATGGTCTGCGCCGTCACCACCTCTGCAGGCGGGTTGACGCCGTTCAGCGCCCAGAGATCCTGACGCTGCTGGCGGCTCTGCAGATCCCACAGCGCGCTGTCGATGGCGTTACGCGCCGCGCCGGCCGGCATCGCCAGCTGAAGGGCGTCGCGCGTCATGCCCTGCTGCAGCCCCGGCAGAATCTCCGCGATCTGCGCCAGCACCGACGCTTCCGTTTCGCCGTAGCGCGCATAGGGGGTCGCCTCGCCGGTGCCTTTGACGCCATCCTCCTCGATCTCCACCACCACCACTTTTGCTTCGGTGCGGCTACCCCGAGCGATGACGAAAGGGGTATGCAGCGGCCAGGACTCGGGATAGCTTTTTACCGTTCTCATACTCTCTCCATGTCATTCGATAAATGCGCGTCGTCTCGGATAATCTGCGTTTAAGGCTCGTAAGCCTTTTATAGATATGTCATAAATCTTTTTTCAAACCATACTTACCTGTAGCCAGTCACGCTTTTTTCTGACGTTTAAGGAATTACTATGTCTCATACTGTACATTTTCAGGGCAACCCGGTTGAGGTTGCTGGTCACTTTCCCCAGCCGGGCGAGCAGGCTAAAGCCTTTTCGCTGGTGGCAAAAAATCTCTCCGACGTGTCGCTCTCTGAGTATGCAGGAAAACGCAAGGTTCTGAATATTTTTCCCAGCGTCGATACCGGCGTCTGTGCTGCCTCGGTGCGCCGCTTCAACCAGCTGGCCAGCGAGCTGACCAACACGGTAGTGCTGTGCGTCTCCGCCGATCTGCCGTTTGCGCAGTCGCGCTTTTGCGGTGCCGACAACCTGAATAACGTCGTCACGCTCTCGACGCTGCGCGGCGCTGAGTTCAAACAGGATTATGGCGTGGAAATTTCTGCAGGGGCGCTGGCGGGCCTGACGGCGCGCGCGGTGGTGGTGCTGGATGAGCATGACAAAGTGCTGTACAGCCAGCTGGTAGACGAGATCACCACGGAACCCGATTACGACGCGGCGCTGGCCGTACTGAAGTAGCTTTTACCCCGGCGGCTGTCAGCCGCCGTTTTTCTCCTCCTGCTCGCCGCGCCTCTGCCCTAACCCATATTCACGCAGCTTGTTGGCGATAGCCGTATGGGAAACGCCAAGGCGTTTCGCCAGCTTTCGCGTGCTGGGATAGGAGAGATAAAGGCGGGTGAGCACGGAGCGCTCAAAGCGGCTGGTGATCTCATCAAGGGTGCCCTCCATCGCCTCATCCCCCAGCGAGGCGTCCAGCGCCTGTTCAGGCAGCACGATATCCTGCGGACGCAGTTCATGCCCCTCGAGCTGGGTCAGCGCTCGGTAGAGCGCGTTCTTGAGCTGGCGCACGTTGCCCGGCCAGTTGTAGCGCGTCAGCAGCCCGTTAAGCTGCGGCGAGAGGCGTGGACGCGGGATGCCCTGCTCGTCGGCAAAGCGCGCCACAAACATCTCGGTAAGCGGCAGAATATCCAGCGGACGCTCGCGCAGCGGCGGCAGATGCAGCGTTAACACGTTCAGGCGATAAAAGAGATCTTCGCGGAACTCGCCGCGCTGCACCAGCTCAATCAGGTTCTTCTGCGTGGCGCAGATAACGCGCACGTCGACATGCACCTCATGCTCTTCCCCGACGCGGCGGAAGGTGCCGTCGTTCAGGAAGCGCAGCAGCTTGGTCTGCATACGCGGCGACATTTCGCCAATCTCATCCAGCAGCACCGAGCCGCCGTTGGCCTGCTCGAAAAAGCCTTTTTTCCCCTCCAGCGCGTTGGGATAGGCGCCGGCGGCATGGCCGAAAAGTTCGCTCTCCGCAACGTCGTCCGGCAGCGAGGCGCAGTTTAGCGCCAGGAACGGCTTCTTGCCGCGCGCGCTGCGCAGGTGGCAGGCGCGCGCCAGCATATCTTTGCCGGTGCCGGTATCCCCGACGATCAGCAGCGGCGCGTCGTGCATCGCCAGCTTGCGTGCCTGGTCGATCACCTGACGCATCTTCGGCGTCACCGCGATGATATGGTCAAACTCCGACTCGTCGGTTACCACCAGGTTTTGCAGCTGACGCCCCATGCGCGCGGTGGATTTCAGCATCACCATGGCGCCAACCGGCTGGTCGCCCGTGCCCTCATCGGCGGTCAGGTAGATAGGACGCGCCTCCATCAGGAAGTCGCGGCCGTCGATCACCACATGCTGCGCCTGCGCCTCGACGCGGTCGCTCTCCAGCCAGCGCTGGAAGTTAAAGCCGCTAATCAGGTTGCCGGCGCTGTGGTTGCGAATTTTTTGCTCGTCGAGGTCGAACAGCTGCTGCGCAGCCGGGTTCGCCAGCTCCACTTTGCTTTTCAGGTCGATGGAAAAAACCGGCTCCGGCATGGCGACCAGCAGCGCGCTCAGGGCGCGATGTTCCCGCTCCGAAGGCATATAGGCGACGGTGCGCACGTCGGTTACGCCCGGCGTGCGGCGGATTTCCGCCATCAGGCTGCTGAACTGGTCAAATTCAAGCGCAGAGAAGTTAAGGTAAATACGGCCGAGCGCCGCGATTTCTATGCCGCGTAAATCGATGTTACGGGCGACTAACAGATCGAGCAGCTCGCGCGCCAGACCGATGCGGTCCTGGCAGAAGACTTCAAGACGCATTGCGATGGCCTTAGTCAGGTGAAGAATCGGGAGATAATACGCTAACTTGCGGCAGGTCTGAAGAGGCGTGGAAGCAAAAGTTGACAGTTCTGTTCAGTCTGCGGTGCGCTTCGCGCTGAGGGCAGCGCACCGCAGAAGGAGGCGCTTAGCCTTCGCGCTTCGCGCCGCTTTTGGGCAGCGTCTCTTTAAGCTGGCTAATAAGATCGCGGCGGAAATCGCCCAGGCGCGGCTTATCCTCTTCCAGCCAGGGCAGCGGACGGCAAAGCTCCATCGCCTTGATGCCGAGCCGCGCGGTAAGCAGACCGGCGCCGATGCCCTGCGCGGCGCGCGCGGAGAGCCGGGCGGCGATATCCTGCGACATCCAGTCCATGCCCACTTCGCGCACCAGCTCCGACGCGCCGGCAAACGCCATATTCAGCAGCACCAGGCGAAACAGCCGCAGCCGACTGAAATAGCCAAGCTCAATGCCGTAGATAGCGGCGATGCGGTTTACCAGCCGCAGGTTGCGCCACGCGATAAACGCCATATCCACCAGCGCCAGCGGGCTTACCGCGATCATCAGCGTCGACTCGGCGGCGTGGCGGCCGATTTCGCGTCGCGCCTGACGATCCTGCACCGGCTGCACCAGCTGCGCATAGAGCGTAACGGTTTCGCGATCGTTCTGGCTTTCATGCAGCGAGGCGTGCCAGCGCTGCAGCGCCGGATGCGCCTGATCGAGACCCGCCTGCTGCGCCAGCTTTTCGCAGAAGGCGCGCCCTTTGCCAACGCTGTGGCTGTGCAGCAGTTCGCGTCCAACGTCGCGCGTTTCGGCGCGTGCGCGCAGCTTATAGAGGCGACGCCACTCGCTGGTGAGGGCGCCGACGCCGGCAATCACAATTAAAGCGCCCGCTGCGCCGCTGCCAAGGGCAAACCAGTCGCGCGTCAGCCAGGCGTCGTGCATCCACTGCACGCTCTGCGCCACGACGCTGGCGGCGAACAGCGCCACGCCCGCGCCCACCAGCCGACGCCACAGGCTGCGCTTCGGCCGCAGCGCCTGCTCTACCGCCCGCTCTCCCGCGCCCTCTTCTGCCACCTCGTCGGCCTGCTCGTCGACGGCGAGAAACGCCTGCTGCGCCTCACCCTCGAACGCCTGCGCCGGGCGCAGGGCGGGCTCGCGCGGCCCATCCAGCGGCCGGGCAAAATCGATACGCGGCTTGAGTTGTTCATCGTTCATCGCAGCTTGTCTCCTAATAAAAATTCCAGCGCGGCATCCATGCGGATATGGGGCAGCGGTCGATCGATATCGAGCGGCTGCGGCCGGAACTGTTCAAACTGAAATCCCTGCTGCTGCCAGAAGGCGTGGCCCGGCAGCCGCGGCGGCACTTCGCCCGGATAGAAGGTCAGCGCCTCGCCGTCCGCCAGCCGCTCGCCGCGCAGCGCCGGGATCTTTTCGCCGCGATGGTCCACCAGCCCGCTCTGGGTCGCCTGCACCGACGCCAGACCGATGCAGTCCATGCTGATGCCCTCGAAGGCGGCGTTTTGCCACGCGTCCTGCACCAGCTGCTGCAGCAGCGACACCATATTGCCGTGCTGATCGGCGGTGATATGGTCCGCTTTGGTGGCGGCAAACAGCAGCTTGTCGATCACCGGCGAAAAGAGGCGGCGGAACAGGGTGCGCTGCCCATAGTGAAAGCTCTGCATCAGCTGGGTCAGCGCCAGCCGCATATCGTTAAAGGCCTGCGGGCCGCTGTTTAGCGGCTGCAGGCAGTCCACCAGCACGATCTGACGGTCGAAGCGCAGGAAGTGGTTGCGGTAGAAGTCCTTCACCACATGCTGGCAGTAGTAGCGAAAGCGCTGCTGCAGCATGGCGAAGTTGCTGCCTTTGTCAGCCTGCGCCAGTTTGCCGCGCGCAGACTCGTCCGCTAGCGGCCAAGGAAAGAACTGCAGCGCGGGCGCGCCCGCCATGTCGCCCGGCAGCACAAAGCGCCCCGGCTGGATAAAGTGCAGCCCTTCCGCTTTGCAGCGGTGCAGATAGTCGGTCCAGGCGGCGGCGATGGCGGCCAGCCGGTTTTCGTCGGCGGGCGCAAAGGGATCGAGCGAGGCGCAGAGTTCGCGCCACGGCTGCGCCCACTGCGCGCGATCGCCCTGCAACAGCCCCACCATCTGCCGCGACCAGTCGACATAATCCTGCGCCAGCATCGGCAGGTCGAGCAGCCATTCGCCGGGATAGTCGACGATTTCCAGATAGAGCGTGGCGCTCTCTTTGAAATGACGCAGCAGCGAATCCTGCGAGCGGTAGCGCAGCGCCAGCCGCATTTCGCTGACGCCGCGCGTTGGGGTCGGCCAGGCGGGCGGCGTGCCGTAGAGCTGCGCCAGCCCTTCGTCGTAGGTGAAGCGCGCCGTGCCCATATCGCGCTGCGGAATGCGCTTGACGCCCAGCAGCCGCTCGTCGCGCACCACGGAAAAGAGCGGCAGCCGCGCGCCGCTGTGCACGTTAAGCAGCTGGTTAACTAATGAGGTGATAAAGGCGGTTTTGCCGCTGCGGCTCAGGCCAGTAACCGCCAGGCGCAGATGACGATCCGCGCCGCGGTTGAGTAGTGACAGTAGTTCAGACTTGTTTATCATCTTTTTCCCTGATGAAGCGCGCCGCCGCCCGCTTCATTACGCGCTGCAGCAACGGCTCCAGCGCCAGGGAAAGCAGAATGCGCAGCGGGCGACGCGCAACTGATTTTACCGCCCAGCCGGTCAGTCCGGCCGGTCCATAGCTCACGGCATTGATAATGATGAATTTCCCGACCGACTTCAACGCGGGGGTCGCGCGGCGGCGAAAAGAGGACGTGCGTGAATATAACAAAGTAAACCTCCGGTTGACGGGTATAACGGGGCCGTGGCGGCCCCGTTCAGGGAAAGTCAGAGCTGGCGAAAGCGGCTGCGCACGCTGAACGTTTCAGACGTAACGTAGCGTTCAATCTCGCGCACGCTGTACTCATCGCGCCGCAGCGCGCTTTCCAGCCGGTCGAGCAGTTCGCCGGCGTTGGGCTTTGCTGCGCCCTCTTCGGCATCTGCCGGTTTGACGTCTAGCACAAACCCCAGAATAAAGTAGGCGCAGATAGTAATCGCGAACAGGCCGAAGAACAGCGACAGCACCACGATCACGCGCAGCAGCCGCACCGGGATATCCAGGTACTCAGCCACGCCGGCGCAGACGCCCATCAGCTTCCCTTCGTCCGGTTTACGCCACAGCTTACGTTTAATCATGGCTGTCTCCAGTTGGGATGCTCGGCATCCAGAATAGATTCCAGCGCATGAATGCGGTCGCGCATACGTTCCGCATCCTGCGTCAGCTGCTGCAGGCGCTGAAGATCGCCTGCCGACAGTTCGTTGCCGCTGCGGCGATTGCTGTAGTGCAGCCATAACCAGATTGGCGCAACAAACAGCACGAATATGGTCAGCGGTATAGCGAGAAAAAGTGCGCTCATTGACTCTCCTTAATCACTCTCGCAGATCAAATAGTGTTATTCGCTACGGTTCATTTTGGCTTTCAGCGCTTCCAGCTGCTGGCTGATTTCGTCATCGGCCTGCAGATCGGCGAACTGCGCGTCCAGCGACTTCGACTTGCCGAAACGCTGACTTTCCGCTTCTGCTTCCATATGGTCGATGCGGCGCTCAAAAGATTCAAAACGCGCCATCGCTTCATCCAGCTTGCCGCTGTCGAGCTGGCGACGCGCATCGCGCGAGTTGGAGGCGGCCTGATGACGCAGCGTCAGCGCCTGCTGACGGGCACGGGTTTCGCTCAGCTTTTTCTCCAGCTCGCCGATTTCGCCTTTCATGCGCTCCAGCGTCTCATCGACGTGAGTCACTTCCTGCTGCAGCGAGGCGATCAGTTCGGTCAGCTTCTGTTTTTCGATCAGCGCCGCACGCGCCAGATCGTCTTTCTCTTTGCGCAGCGCCAGCTCCGCTTTTTCCTGCCATTCTGCCTGCTGGATTTCCGCCTGTTCAATGCGGCGGTTCAGCTGTTTTTTCTCAGCCAGCGCGCGCGCCGACGTAGAGCGCACTTCAATCAGCGTGTCTTCCATCTCCTGAATCATCAGGCGTACCAGTTTCTGCGGATCTTCCGCACGCTCCAGCAGCGAATTGATGTTGGCGTTAACGATGTCGGCGAAACGAGAAAAAATACCCATAATGATGTTCCTCTTTGTTTATGTTGGTGCGCCTTGCGCTGATTGTTATATTCAAAAGGCGTGCCAATTTTTATGTTCCTGATTTTTATAGATATTTATTTTTTACAGGGAAGCCCGCGTGGCGTAAGGTAGTTAAATTGATTAAGAGGTGGTGAATTTCATCATGGCTGATAGCAACGATAACCTGTTAGGCGAGTCCAATAACTTTCTTGAAGTCCTCGAGCAGGTTTCCATGCTGGCGCCGCTGGAGAAGCCGGTGCTGGTCGTCGGCGAGCGCGGCACCGGCAAAGAGCTGATCGCCAGCCGCCTGCACTACCTCTCCGACCGCTGGCAGGGCCCCTTTATTTCCCTTAACTGCGCCGCGCTAAATGAAAACCTGCTCGACTCCGAGCTGTTCGGCCATGAAGCGGGCGCCTTTACCGGCGCGCAGAAGCGCCATCTGGGCCGCTTCGAGCGGGCGGACGGCGGCACGCTGTTTCTCGACGAGCTGGCGACCGCCCCGATGCTGGTGCAGGAGAAGCTGCTGCGCGTCATCGAGTATGGCCAGCTGGAGCGCGTCGGCGGCAATCACGCGCTGCAGGTTAACGTGCGGCTGGTGTGCGCCACCAACGAGGATCTGCCTGCGCTGGCGGCGGCAGGGAAATTCCGCGCCGACCTGCTCGACCGTCTCGCCTTTGACGTGGTGCAGCTGCCGCCTCTGCGCGAGCGGCGCAGCGACATTCTGGTGATGGCGGAGCATTTCGCTATTCAGATGTGCCGCGAGCTGGGGCTGCCGCTGTTTCCGGGCTTTACGCCCGAGGCGCAGGAGACGCTGCTGGCGTATCAGTGGCCGGGCAATGTGCGCGAGCTAAAAAATGTGGTGGAGCGTTCGGTTTACCGTCATCACAGCAGCGACGAGCCGCTGGATCGCATCATTATTAATCCCTTTGCGCCGCGCGCGCAGCCAGCGACTACCGCGCCGGAGGCCTCCGCCAACGCCCTGCCCGCTTTGCCGCTCGATTTACGCCTGTGGCAGAACCAGCAGGAGCGCGCGCTGGTGGAGGCCAGCCTGCAGCAGGCGAAATATAACCAGCGTCGCGCCGCCGATCTGCTGGGTGTGACCTATCATCAGCTGCGGGCGATGATGAAGAAGCACGGGATTCAGGCGCGCGACGAGGCGTGATTTTGGCATGGCTGGAGCAGCCTCAGCAGTCGCGCAAAAGATGACGGCCCGTTTCCCTAAAGCTTTTGGGCTGAAGCAAGGCGGCAAGAGAGGATATCGCCGGGAGCATACATCAGTATGTGACCGGGGTAGCCGAGCGCAGCCAACGCAGCAGCAGCGCAAAAGATGACGGCCCGTTTCCCTAAAGCTTTTGTGCTGAAGCAAGGCGGCAAGCGAGGATATCGCCGGGAGCATACATCAGTATTTGACCGGGGTAGCCGAGCGCAGCCAACGCAGCCAACGCAGCCAACGCAGCCAACGCAGCAGCAGCGTAAAAGATGACGGCCCGTTTCCCTAAAGCTTTTGTGCTGAAGCAAGGCGGCAAGCGAGGATATCGCCGGGAGCATACATCAGTATGTGACCGGGGTAGCCGAGCGCAGCCAACGCAGCAGCAGCGCAAAAGATGACGGCCCGTTTCCCTAAAGCTTTTGTGCTGAAGCAAGGCGGCAAGCGAGGATATCGCCGGGAGCATACATCAGTATGTGACCGGGGTAGCCGAGCGCAGCCAACGCAGCAGCAGCGCAAAAGATGACGGGAAAAAAAAGCCCGCTTGCGCGGGCAACAATACTGGAAGCAATGTGAGCAATGTCGTGCTCTTCACCGGTAGAGCCACCGCTGAAGCGCAATCAAATAATAATCATTCTTGTTCTCACCTGTAAAGCTCTAATTGAGAATTTTTCTCATTACCACAGCAAGGGTGTGTCTATACCCCGCCCTCTGGCGAAAATCCCCCCAGCCGCTTCACCATGTTTTGGGACATCGCCGCCTTTGCGATACACTCAGCCTATTGCCCGAACACCGTTGAGTTCTATGTCAAAACTAATTTCGTCGCTGATGCTTATCCTCAGCGTATTAAGCGCCTCTGCCTGGTCGGCAGAAAGCCGCGATATTCGCCACAGCGGCTTTGTTTACTGCGTCAACGGCACGCTTAACACCTTTAATCCGCAAATGGCGAGCAGCGGCCTCGCCGTGGATACCCTCGCCGCGCAGCTCTACGACCGTTTACTGGATGTCGATCCCTACACCTATCGCCTGGTGCCCGACCTGGCATCTTCATGGGAAGTGCGCGATAACGGCGCAACCTACCGCTTCCACCTGCGCAGCAAGGTCTCTTTCCAGCGTACCTCCTGGTTCACGCCGACGCGCGCGATGAACGCCGACGATGTGGTGTTCAGCTTTGCCCGCATGTTCGATCGCAACCATCCGTGGCACAACGTTAACGGCGGCAATTACCCTTACTTCGACAGCCTGCAGTTTGCTGATTCGGTGCAGAGCGTTAAAAAGCTCAACGGCAATACCGTTGAGATCCGGCTTAACAGCCCGGACGCCTCGTTTCTCTGGCATCTGGCAACCCACTATGCGCCGGTGCTGTCAGCGGAATATGCTGACCAACTGACCCGCAGCGGCCGACAGGAGCAGCTCGATCGCCAGCCGGTGGGCACTGGCCCCTATCAGCTCAGCGAATATCGCGCCGGACAGTATATTCGGCTGGCGCGCAATCCCGCCTACTGGAAAGGGGTGCCGCGCCTGCAGCAGGCGGTGATCGATATGGGCGCGGGCGGCACGGGCCGGCTCTCCAAACTGCTGACGGGCGAGTGCGACGTGCTGGCTTATCCCGCCGCCAGTCAGATCTCTATCCTGCGCGACGATCCTCGCCTGCGCATGACGCTGCGCCCAGGCATGAACATCGCATACCTGGCGTTCAACACTCGCAAAGCGCCGCTGGACCGCCCTGAAGTGCGCCACGCGCTGGCGCTGGCGATCAATAACGAACGGCTGATGGAGTCGATCTACTACGGGACGGCGGAAACCGCCGCTTCGGTGCTGCCGCGCGCCTCCTGGGCTTACGATAACGAAGCGCGCGTCACTGAATATGATCCGAAAAAAGCGCGCGCGATGCTGGCGTCGCTGGGTATTACCGATTTGCATCTGCGTCTGGTGGTGCCGTCCGCCTCACAGGCATGGAACCCCAGCCCGCTGAAAACGGCGGAGCTGCTGCAGGCCGATCTGGCGCAGGTTGGCGTTAAGGTGAGCATTGCCCCCGTAGAGGGCCGCTTTCAGGAAGCGCAGCTGATGGCGATGAACCACGATCTCACTCTGACCGGCTGGGCGACCGACAGTAACGATCCCGACAGTTTTTTCCGTCCGCTGCTGAGCTGCGCGGCGATTCGCTCGCAGACCAACTATGCGCACTGGTGCTCGCCTGGCTTCGATGAGACCCTGCAGAAGGCGCTGCTGTCGCAGCAGCTGGCGGGCCGCATTGAGAACTATCATCTGGCGCAGCAGATGCTGGCGCGCGATCTGCCGGTGCTGCCGCTCGCCTCTTCGCTGCGGTTGCAGGCCTACCGCCACGATATTAAAGGCCTGGTGTTAAGCCCGTTCGGCAACGCCTCTTTTGCCGGAGTTTACCGTGATGAGCGCGAGGAGCCGTAAGTGATCATCTATATGTTGCGTCGCCTGTTGTTGCTGGTGATTACCCTGTTCCTGCTGTCGCTGGTGGGCTTTAGCCTTAGCTATTTTACGCCCAACGCGCCGCTGGAGGGCGCTTCGCTGTTCGACGCCTGGTGGTTCTGGTTTAGCGGCATGCTGCAGTTTGATTTCGGCGTCTCCAGCACCAACGGCCAGGAGATCGGCCAGCAGCTGCGCGAGGTGTTCCCCGCCACGCTTGAGCTGTGCGTGCTGGCATTTGTGCTGGCGCTGCTGACCGGGATTCCGCTCGGCATCTGCGCCGGCGTGACGCGCAATAAGTGGCAGGACAAGGTAATCAGCGCGCTGGCGCTGCTCGGCTTTTCGATGCCGGTATTCTGGCTGGCGCTGCTGTTTACGCTGTTCTTTTCGCTGACGCTCGGCTGGCTGCCGGTGTCCGGCCGCTTTGACCTGCTCTATCCGGTGCAAAATATTACCGGGCTTGCGCTGGTTGACGCCTGGCTGAGCCCGTCGCCGTGGCGTCACGAGATGCTGGTCAGCGTAGTGACGCATATGATCCTGCCGGTGATTGTGCTGGCGGTCGCCCCCGCTACCGAAGTGATCCGCCTGCTGCGCGCCAGCACCAGCGAGGTGATGGATAAAAACTACGTGAAGGCGGCCGCCACGCGCGGGCTGTCTCGTTTTACCGTGATCCGCCGCCATGTGCTGCATAATGCGCTGCCGCCGGTGATCCCGCGTCTGGGCCTGCAGTTTTCCACCATGCTGACGCTGGCGATGATTACCGAGATGGTGTTCAACTGGCCTGGACTGGGCCGCTGGCTTATTAATGCGATTCGTCAGCAGGATTACGCGGCGATTTCCGCAGGCGTGATGGTGGTTGGCGGGCTGGTGATTCTGGTGAACGTGGTTTCCGATATTATTGGCGCGGCGTTGAATCCGCTGAAGCATAAAGAGTGGTATGCGTTGCGGTAGGGAATGTGGGATGGCGGTGCGTTTCTTGTATGTTTGTCCATACGAGACTTACGTCGTAAGCAGAGTCTTCACATACGGGCGCATCAAATGGTTCGGGCAGGTTTAAAGAACTGCCCGCGGCAGGGCGTGTAATTATTGCTGACAAGGTTTCACTTTCCATCAGCGCCCTGACGCTGTTGGCTACCAGCCGGGCCGTGCATAACGCGATATTTTTGCGCGGCGAGTGGATTTCACAGGCAGGGTTTACGCCGGGGATGCCGGTTAAGATGCGGGTGATGCCGGACTGCATCGTCATCACCACCCAGAACACCCGCGAGCTGTGGGGTTGCGCCGAGGGCTTAAGCGTCGCCGGAATCAACAGGCCGAAGATCCTCCAGTGGCTGGAAGGGTTTCCGGGAGCGATTAATGACACCGGCGATCTGCCGGTGATTAAGCGCGGGAACGGGCACTGTGGGTAAACCCGACGGCTGATAAAGCGATCCCGGCTCAGTGGCCGGGATTTGTTAATCATATTAAACCTAAAGATTCGGGTAAATCCCTAACATATTCTGATTTATCGCCTTCATATTCATTTGATAAATCAATAAAAATATTAGCAAGATTGTTCCGTTCTTCCTCATTTAACAACTGAAGTTCTGCTGCTACTTGTTCCATTGCTTCTACAGCAGCATCAGGATCAAGAAGCTCTTCGCTCGTAAATTCTAAGAAAATAGCCAGATCTGCAACGATTTTAGCTAGTTTGACTTCGCTACTCTTTGACAATTTTCACCTCTATGTTCTTGATACCTAACTCATCAAACATCTTTTGAGCACGATTAGCCTGAGTCTGATTTGGCACTTCCCAGCGCCCTGTCATACCATTATTTTTCAGTGCTTCTGATTGTCTCAGAGCTTGGTTTTTCGCTTTTTGAGTTGTCACTACAGATATTTTTCTATCTATCATGACATTGCCATTCACTCCATCGAATCGAACCGGTTTGCTATTTCCATTAGCATCAATTCTATCAATGGTGGGAGCTTGACCTTTTTGAGTATCAATATTTGACCGGGCACCTGTCGCAGAGTCGTTATAATCCCTTGCTCTCTGGCTCATTCCCGCATTTTCATCAACCCATTTTATCTGTATATCATCGCTGGCCTTATTAATCAGCCTGGAAGCAGATTCAAGATCACCTTTTGCCAGTGCCTTCTCTGCCGCCTTAAGTGACTTACCAACAAGTTCCCCACCCGGCACAATAGCAATTACCGCTGCCAGATAATCTATTGCGCTTTCTGCTTCTGCAAATCCCTTGATATCTCCTGCAACAGGAACAAAGTCTACCCCGAATGAGGCGACATCTTTCAGTGCTTCCCGGCGCTGATCATACATTTTGGCGCCACAGGCGTCCGGGCTTAATCCGGCGCATTCCTCCCGCCTGAACCGTTCTTCTTCTGCCTTATTCAGCTTATCGAGTTTATCCGCCGGTGATTGCCCCGAAGCAAGTTGCTCTGCGATATCACTCAGAGAGTTATTCTCAACCGCATTCTTCCCGGCCCCCGCCCCGGTCCCGCCTCCCAGCGTCGAATCCGATGCGATCCCACCCGCCAGCCCTGCCGCCATCTGGCTCAGCGCGCTCACCGTCTGCTTCTGGCTCTCCGTCAGGTCGCGGATATCCGTGTCCGGATACATCACCTTCACGATGGCTTTCGCCGCCAGCTCTCCGCCTGCCGCACCCGCTGCGCCTGCCGCCGCGCTGCCGCCCGCTATCTGCGCCAGCACCGCGCCCGCGACCGCGTGCGCCATGGTGTTCGCCAGCACGTCGGTGTGCGGGTTACCCTGGGCGTCATAGGTTGTCGTGGCTTTCTTGATTGCGTTAGCGAGGTACGGCGCCATCGCGCCGCCACCGCTTTGTAGCCCGGGCTTTCATATCGCCGACAACGTTTCATGCCAGCTGCTGGACACCCTGCGCAAAAGCCATCTGGTTGTTGACTTTATCCTTGTCGAAAATCTTGTCGATGCCGCCGTTGGCGTTTACAGTGTCGCGGCTGAGGCCCGTCACGTCCTGCGTCTGATGCTGAGCGTCGCGCACCCTAATCGCATCGTCCGTCACCGCCGAACGCGTGATGCCGGAAGCGCTGCCGCTCATATTCATAAAGGTCTACAGCCTTTATCCAGGTATAATTACTCATGTTTGTTTCATGGTCAGCGATGAAAAGATAAGACTTTATTTCCAATAGCTGGAATAATTTTATAAAATGTAGTTTTTCAATTTTTAAACGATGATCCCGGCATATAGAACTGGGATCTTTTAGAGACTAATGTAAATGGATAAACAATACGCAGAAGTAAGCAAATTTTTAAGTTACGTTTTACGTCACCAACCTGAAGCCATTGGTTTAACTCTGGATCGTGAAGGGTGGGCTGATATTGCTTTATTAATTATCTGTGCAACTAAAAACGGTAAACATCTTGACCAACATCTGATTAAATCGATTGTTGAAAATAGTGATAAAAAACGATTCGCGATTTCAGAAGATGGATTACGTATTCGGGCTGTTCAGGGACATTCCTCACAACAGGTTGGTATTGAATATCAAGAAACCCCCCCCCCTGAATTTCTATACCATGGAACTGCTACAAGATTTTTACCGTCAATTAATGAACAAGGGTTAAATGCAAAATCTCGTCAATATGTTCATTTATCCGCAGATGAAGATACAGCAATTCAAGTCGGTTTACGCCATGGCAAACCAGTTGTTCTAAAAATTAAAGCCCTGGACATGTATGAACGGGGCTTTAAATTCTATCAGGCTGATAATGGCGTTTGGTTAACTAAATTCGTTCCCCCATTATTTTTCATTCAGATGGAATAATATATTCAGAACCTAAAGTCACATTGTTAGCAAAAATTTCCATTAAAAAATTTTCAGAAAGAAAAGCAATTTTATAGTGCTTTATCTGTCTTGAGCCACAAAAATGCTTATTCCAAGCAAATGCAGCCTCAGAGTTAGGGTATTCAATCAAGGCTCCTGTTGATGGAGCCTTGACGCTTTTATCGTAATCTATATTGAGTATTGATACGCCGGGAAACGCAGTACGACAAAAAGCACATACCATATCAAATCGTAACTCACGACAATGTATAGTCTGATATTCATCTTCGGTGTCATATTCGATTTTAATAATTAAATCCAACCCATTAGATTCAATAGATACTGCATTCTCCCCATATGAAGGCAACCACTCATAGGGATCCAAAATAGAAACGGCAGCTCCTGACTTCATTATTTTCTCCCGCGAGGAATATCTGAACTACCAGTTTCTGGCAGTTTATTTCTTATTAATTGATCGGCAGCAAGATCATTGTAGGTTTTCCCATCCATTCCTGGTACTTTCACATTCGTTTGGTTGGTTCCGTACCAGTCAGATTTAGGTATCCCTGCACGATCTAATGCTACAGATGTTCTTGTATTAAGGATTAATCTTGTGCCATTCATTTCCACATAATCAACAGACAGTTGACTTGGTTTAATAAGGCCACTACGAATCGCATTGGCTAAGTCATCCACAGTATTTACTGGCTGGCCTGCCATTTGACTATATTTAGCCACCCCTTCGGCACTAAATGTTTCATTGGCCCTAATTTTTGATTGAGCAAAGTTAGCATTTGCGACGGAACCTTGTTCAGGAACGATACCTCTCCCTGTTGTTTCACTAACAGGCTTCACCGTCTGCCCCGGTTTCGATAAACTCCCCGTACTCACTGCCAGTGCGCCATACACTGCATTTGTCATCCCGTCCGCGAACGTCTTTTGCAGACTTGCCGACAGCCAGTCACACTGACCATTACAGTTGTCGATGATGTCAGCGTACCACTTTGCCGAGTCCTCATAGGCACGGCCTACGAGATCGTCCTGAACACGCAACGCCGTGTAAGCTTTTTCGTTCAGCTCTATCTGGGTACGCATCTGCGCCACGCAGGCGGTATCTCCCGCCTCCCAGCATGATTTTAGCTTCAGGATGTTTTCCGCAGACTCCTTGGCCATATCCTTACGAACACCCTGCTCACAGGATGGATTTCCGTTACAGCCTTTGAGTTGCTCGGTGAAGTCCTTCGGCCTTCCCTGACTCAAAAAGTTATTCTCAACCGCATTCTTCCCGGCCCCCGCTCCGGTCCCGCCTCCCAGTGCCGAGTCCGACGCGATCCCACCCGCCAGCCCTGCCGCCATCTGGCTCAGCGCGCTCACCGTCTGCTTCTGGCTCTCCGTCAGGTCGCGGATATCCGTGTCCGGATACATCACCTTCACGATGGCTTTCGCCGCCAGCTCTCCGCCTGCCGCACCCGCTGCGCCTGCCGCCGCGCTGCCGCCCGCTATCTGCGCCAGCACCGCGCCCGCGACCGCGTGCGCCATGGTGTTCGCCAGCACGTCGGTGTGCGGGTTACCCTGGCCGTCATAGGTGGTCGTGGCCTTCTTGATTGCGTTAGCGAGGTACGGCGCCATCGCGCCGCCCGCTGCGGCGCCCAGGTTGCTGGCGCTCAGCCCGCCCAGCGCGCCCGCCACTGCGGTCGCCACCATCGAATAGGTGCCGCCTGTGCCCCACTGCGCCGCCACCGCTTTGTAGCCCGGGTCGCTCTGCACATGCTCATTGAACTGGGCCTGAGAAAGGCGGGCATAGTCAGGATGCTCTTTGAGCAGGCGCTCTGAGGTCTCTTTCGCTGCCGCATCCAGCTTAGAGGCTTTCACATCGCCGTAAATGTTTCCTGCCAGCTGCTGGACGCCCTGCGCAAAAGCCATCTGGTTGTTGACTTTATCCTTGTCGAAAATCTTGTCGATACGGCCGTTGGCGTTTTCAGTGTCGCGGCTGAGGCCCGTCACGTCCTGCGCCTGGTGCTGAGCGTCGCGCACCGTGATCGCACCGTCCGCCACCGCCGAACGCGTGGTGCCGGAAGCGCTGCCGCTCATATTCACAAAGGTCGGTGGGAGCGCGCCGCCCGCAAACTGCTGGCCCGGTGCATTCTCGCTTTTATAGCCGCCGCTGATGCCGAAGGAGGCGCTGCTGGCACTATAGGAGACGTGATTATCAATGCTGTCCCAGCCCAGCGTGCCGGTAGACAGGCGGTTATTCGCCGCATCCGCAGTGGAAGCGATAACCGCGCCGTTAAGCTGCGTATGGTTGCCGACAAAGATGTCATAGCCGCCGTCACCCGCAAACAGCCCGCTCTGGTCGCCGACGCTGGCGTACTCACTGTTTATCTTGCTTTTGCTGAGGCTTAACCCGGCCGAACCGCCCGTGCCCCAGGTGAAGCTGAAGCCGCCGCAGGCGCTCTGCTGTTTGCTCTGATAGTTATCGGTGTCTTGCAGGCTGGTGAGCGTGAGGTTATTGCCTGCGTTGGCGCTGATGCTGTCGCCCAGCGCCTGTGCGCCTGAGAGCAGCATGTCGTTGCCGCTACTGAGCGTCAGGTTATCCTTCGCGTTAACGCGGCTGTTGACGTTGGTCGTGCTGTCGCCGTTCTCACCGCCGCTGGCCATATAGCCGTTGGCCTGTACGCCGAAGCCGGTTTGCTTACCGATGGCGGCATGCACCCCAGCGCTCCAGCCGGACGATTTGTTGCTGCTCTTCTGTTCGGTATGGTTGCTGGCGGCGACCAGGTTCAGGTCGTGCGCGGCGGCCAGCGTCACATCTTTGCCAGTGATACCGCTGCCTGCCAGCGTTAGATCGCCGCTGGCGCCGTTCGCGCCGGTGGCGACAACAGCGACGCTACCGCCCCCGCTGAGCGAACTGCCGCTGACGGTATTGCTGCTGTATTCCGATGAGGATTTGCTCTTGCTGGACCCGACGTTAAGCTCGATTTTAATGCCGACATCGTCTATTTTGCCATTTGCCAGCGCCAACGCAGAATCTTTTGCCGCGCCCGACATCGCCCAGCCGCTTTCCAGCATCTTCACGGCGTTAAGCGCCTTCAGGCGATCGTCCCCCGCCTGGCTGGCCTCTTTCGCCTGCGAGCCCAGGCTCAGCAGCGCGTCGGTAATCGGGCTGGTGAGCTGCAGCGTCAGGCCGCTCTGCTTCTGCTCATAGCTCTGACGTCGCGTCAGCGTGTCGTTGCCCGGATCGATAGTAACCGATCCACCAACAAGGCTGATATTCTGCTTCGCGATCACGTCGGAACCCGCTACGCGCGCATCCTGACCGGCAACCAGCGTCACGTTACCGCCGGTGCTGCCGATGGTGCTGGCGCTCTGGCTCTGGGTGGTACCGTCCTGCTTCAGCTGCTGTTTCGAGGAGGCGCTGCCAAAGGTCACGCCAATGCCGCCGCCGCTGAACATGCCGCTCTTTTTGGTTTCGCTCAGGCGATAGCTGGTCTGGGTATCGGTAGCCGCCGCGATGGTGAGATCGTTCCCGGCTTTCAGGCCCACATCGCCTGCGCCAATAACCGAGGATCCTTTCACCGTCAGGTCATTGCCCGCGATAATTGAAACGCGATCGCCGCTCAGCTGCGAAGCTTTTTCAGCGGTGGCGCTCTCTTCACTGATGGTGTGGGTGGTCTTTTTGCTGAACAGGCCTTTTTTGGTTTTTGTCTCCTCTTTGTAGGCGTAATCGCTCTCCGTGGCGGTCGTGATGTTCACATCGTGTCCGGCCTGCAGCGCCAGATCGTTGTTCGCGGTGAGGATGCTTGCCTGGCTGGTAATATCGTTTCCAGCCACCAGCGTAGCGCTGCCGCCGCTGACAATTTCAGTGCCCTGCTGACGTACCGTTTCATTGATAACGGTTTTCTTGCTGCCGCGTTCGCTGTTGCCGGTTCGGCTCTCTTCCGCGTTCAGGTTGATATCCCGTCCGGCCTGCAGTCCGACATCGCCGTCTGCAACGATTGCTGCTGCCTGGCTGGTGAGATTGCGTCCGGCTGAAATCGAAAGGTCGCCGCCGCTGGTTATGGCTGTGCGGTCAACGTCAGAAGTATGCGACTCTTTATTCCCTTTGCTGCTGTTCTGGCTGGTAGCGGCGCTGTTAAGATTTACATCGTTGCCTGCTGCCAGGGCAGTATCGCCTTTGCCCGCAAGCGAACTGGCGATGATGCTCAGGTTATGTCCCGCGTTTAGCGCCAGATCACCACCAGCGGCTATCTGACTGCCGACATTGCTCACCGTTTGAGTACTGCTTTTTTCGGTCTTATACCAGCCTGCTTTTTTACCGCTCTGAGACTGACCTTCGATCTGCTGATTGCCCTTGATGGCGATATCGTTCCAGGCGTTCAGCAATAAATTGCCGCCCGCAGACAGGTTTGCTGCTGTCAGCCCGATGTTATTTCCGGCGCTCAGGCTCAGATCGTCAATTGATGTTATTGAAGCAGTCTGCCCATTGAGGGTTTCGCTAAACGATTTGGTACCTGCATCCAGGCTCCACTGCTGCGAGGTGGTAATGCTGTTGATGCTGCCATTGAGGCTCTCAAGCTCGACCTTTTTGCCCTTTATGGCTGAACTCACATTATTGATATCGCCAAGCGCGCTGAGTTTCAGGTCACCGCTTGCGCTGATAAGTCCGGCGCTGAGGTTATCAATACGGTTCTGACTGTCGACGGCCATGCCATTTTTTGCCGTCAGTGTGCTGCTATCGTTAACGATATTGCCGCTGGATAAGGTGACATTGTTGCCTGCAATCACGCTGCCGTTATTCATTTCGGCATCTTTAGATGACAGATAAACTTTCGGCACCATTACCGTCTGGCCATTAATTGTCGTCGCTTCCCACCAGATAATGCTTTTATCCAGCGCAGCCACCTGATCGGCGCTTAGCGATACGCCGAACTGTAGCCCCAGCGACTGCTGTGCGGCCGCGGCGTTATCCATCAGATAGCGCATTTGCTCCAGATCCGAGCCAATGCCGTGCAGATAACGACTGCCCGTCTGATTCAGAACTGTATTGCTGACGTATCGCGTATCAAAAGCCGCGTCGCCAAGAAAGCGGTAATCGCTATCTGGTTTGAGATCCAGCCGGTTAAGCAGATAAGACGATCCAAGGAAGGTATTGACGTCGGTATATTGCTGACGGATTTCCGTCGGCGCGCTGCCGGGATGTTTGCCTAAGAGCGTATTGAGATCGCCAAAGAGATTGCTGTCGAGTTGCCCCAGCCCGTTCAGTTTGGGGTTGATGGTGATCAAATAGGGGCTGTCATTGTTACCCGCGACGAAGTAACCGTTGTTGCTGACTGGCAGAGGATAAGCGCTGGTATCAACTTTTGTGGATATATTGTGCAGCAAAGAAGTGGGTGTAAGGTTGCCTTTTACCAGGTTACCCGCCTGACCCAATGCAGCCAGGCCCTGATGTGCGGCTGACAGTTGCGTCAGAGACGCTTCGCCCGGCTTTGTACCATCCAGCGCCACGCCACCATTTACCTGCTGTAACGCATTTTGTAACTGATCCCGCCATGCAGGCGAGTTTACGGCAACCTGGCTGCTGGCTGCTAAGGTTTGGCGCTGCGTCGTGCCTGTCTGGTTCAGTGCGGCTAACCCAGCGACGGCAGGTGCGGTCAGGGTATTGCCGTTCCACCCGGCATTAGCAGTGGTGGATGTATTGCTAATGTCACCACTAAAGCTGGCGCTGACGTTGCCGCCAGCCTGAATCACTGAACGATAAAGTTCGCCGGGTGTGAAAGTTGACTCATGACCAACAAGTTCAAAATAAATTGTATTAACTTTAGGTTTAGTAGGCACCTTAGTGCTGGAGGCTATAGTTGCTAAAGGCGGTGCGTTTTTACTGTTCTTTAAAGCATACTTATAAACTAGGTTTTCAACTTTTTTCCCTGCCTGCCAACTCTGATTATTAAGCTGAGAACCAAAGAGCGAAATATTTTGATTTGCAAGAATGTTGCTAGCCTGGTTGTCAAGGGAATTTGCATAGATAATCAGATTGTTACCGGCTGATATACGCCCGGCGCTCCCTTTTGAAACGACACTGACACTCGTTTCTGAAGTAGCAAACTTTTGAGTTGCGTAATCGGCGAAAGGCGCATAGTAGTAATTTGTGACTTTATTGTAATTACAGGCACCATGACCATTGCATGGTCCTGTCTGATGTATACCTGTTTTCGAGTAATATCCCCAGGTTCCATCCTCCATTTGCGTATAGGGTAAATCAATTGAAGCGTTACCTACCCCCGAAACAGTGTTGATTTGCTTTGTACTCTCTTGAACCTGCAGCCCATCCCGCGTATTCAGCAGATGCCCGGTCTTAATATTGATATCGCCATTCTGCGACTCAATAGTGCCCGACGTATTGATCACCTCGCCGTTAGCATTCCCCGCCGCATCGCCCTGCATCCACAGGCTGTTGCCCGCCAGCATATCCCCGCGCTGGTTGCGGATGCTGTTCGCGTAGAGCGCCAGGTTTTGCCCGGCATAGAGCAGCGCAGCGTTGACGATGCTGCCTGGCGAGCTCAGGGTCAGACTACCCAGCGTACCGGTAAAACCATTAATCGTGATGTCGCTACGGCTGTTCAGGCTGACGTTGCCGCCGCCCTGTAAGGTGCCGCTGCCGTTCATGGCGATACGGTTGCCGCTCAGGCTGCTGTCGCCGCTCCCGGTGGTGATCTGGCCGTTATTGGTCAAATCGCCGCCCGCGCTCAGCGTCAGCGCCTGGCCCTGCAGGGTGCTCTGATTATCGATCGCGCCGTTGCTGCTGATGCTGAGCCGGTTGCCCGCCGCCAGCGTGTTGCGGACGGTAAAGCCGTTAATCAGGTTCAGGGCGGCGTCGCCGAGCGCCACCACCTGACCCAGCTGGTCGAAGCCGCCGCTCTCCAGCAGCAGGTTGCCGCCGCTGAAGAGTCTGCCGCTCGCCTGCTGCGTCACCTGCGACGCCTTCACGTTAAGCTGACTGACGCCCAGCAGCGTTCCATTGTTGGTGAGCTGCGCATAGTTCACCGTCAGGCTGCCGCCCTGCGCGGTGCCCTGGTTTTGCAGCTGCGCGCCGGTCAGCGTGCCCTGCCCGTCGGCCAGCAGCGTGCCGCTGTTGCTGGCGTTTGCCGCATTCAGCGTCAGCTGCATCGCCTGCAGCCAGCCGCTGTTGGTCAGCTGCGGCGCGTTCAGCGTCAGCTCGCCAGCCGACAGTACTCTGCCGCTATTGGTTGCCGAACTGTTGGCGGTGAGGCGGCTGTTCGCACCCTGAATCAGGCCGTAGTTATAGAGCTCCGGCGTGGTAAGCGTCAGTCCGCTCTGGCTGAGCAGCGTGCCGCTGCCCTCATTAGTCACGCGGCCGCTGGCGGTGAGCAGCAGGTTGCTGTCGCCCTGCAAACGCCCGCTGTTGGCGACGGCTCCGGTGGTCATGGCCAGATCCGCCCCCTGCACCCGTCCGGCGTTATTGACGGCGGCGGCCTGCAGCTCCAGCCGGCCGCCGCTCAGCAGCGAGCCGTTCTGCTGCTGCGTCAGCGTATTGCCAAGCAGGGTCGTTAGCCCGTTAACGCCAGAAATCTCTCCGCCGTTATCTAAGGTGGTGCCGTTCAGCGTCAGGTTTTTCGCTATCCACTGTCCCTGATTGCTGAGGCTGAGCGCGCTGAGCGCGGCGGTGCCGTTGGCGGTGATTTTACTGCCCGCCGAGGATGAGAGCCGGTCGCGCAGGTTGAGCTGCATGGCGTCGGCGCTCTGGATCGCGCCGCCGTTGGCGAGACTTGCGGCGTTCAGCAGGATCTGCTGTCCCTGCCACGTTCCGTTATTGGTGACGGTATCGCCGGTGATGCTCAGCGTGCCCTGCGTCAGCAGCTGCCCGCCGGGATTGTTGATCAGGACGCGCGCTGGCTGAGCCTGTACCGCCAGCAGGCGCAGGGCGCGAACCGCTGCGGCCGGGCCCAGCGTCAGCGACTGCAGGCCGATCAGGCTGCCCTGATTGGTGACGCTGGCGGGCGTAACAGTCAGCGTCTCGCCCTGCACGGTGCCGCCGTTGTTAAGCACACCACCCCGCAGCGTCATCGCTTTTTCTGACAGCAGCGAGCCGCTGTTCTCTGCATCCTGCGCGGTAATCAGCGACGTACCCTGCGACATCACCGCGCCGCCGTTGCGCAGCGCGCCGCTGATCGACGCCGTAAGATTGCCGCTACTCAGCAGCGAGCCCTGATGCTGCCAGCTCTCAGCATCGATCTGCACGCGGTTGCCCTGCAGCGTGCCGTCGCTGTTCAGATCGCGCGCACTGAGCAGCAAATCGCCGCCGCTCAGGGCCTTACCGGACGATGTCTGCGTGACGGCGTTCGTCGCCTGCGCGTCCAGCAGCGTGCTGCCCTGCCACAGTCCGCTGTTGCTGAGCGTATCGCCGTGCAGCAACAGGCTATCCGCCATCAGCCTGCCGCGGTTGTCCAGACGGCCCGCCGTCAGGCTGGCGCTGCCTTTTGTTACCATCGTACCGCTGTTGTCGAGCAGCCCGGCCGTGGTGCCGGTCAGCGTCGCAATGCCGTTCACCGTGCCGCTGTTGGTCAGCTCGCCGAACTGATAGTGCAGATCGCTGCCCTGCATCGCGCCAGCATTGCTGCCGCTGGTTGCCTGCAGGCCGAGATCGCCGCCGCTCAGTAAGGTGCCCGCGCTCAGGTTGTTGAGCTGACCAAAAGCGGTCGACAGCGCTGCGTCGCCCTGCATAAGACCGCGATTCGCTAAGCGGTCGCCCGTCGCCGTGAGCTGCTGCGCAGCCAGGGTACCGGCGTTATCCAGCGTCGCGGCCTGCAGCGTTGCCTGCTGGCGCGCCAGCAGCACCCCGGCATCGCCGTTGCTCAGCGTGCCGGTCAGTCGGGTAGTGACGTTGTCCGCCGTGACCCGTCCGCTGTTGCTGAAGTCGCGTCCGTTTAAGTTGAAGTCGCCAGAAATCTGCAGCAGTCCGGCGTTGGTCAGCGTCGCCGGCGAGAGTGACAGCGAAGAGCCGCTGATAAGCTGGCCGCCGACCGCATTGGCAATAGTCGCGCCGCTGAGGGTAAGCGCGCTGTTGCCCTGCAGCAGTCCTGCGTTATAGAGATTCGCTGTTGTGACATGAAGCTGGTCCGCCGCCAGCGTACCGGCGTTGCGCGTCTCGCCGCTTGTCAGGTCAACACGCTTTTCGCTCAGCAGCGTGCCGCCGTTATCCAGCAGGCCGCTGACCTCTGCGCTGAGCTGCGAGGCAGCGCGCGCGCTGCCTGGGTTCTGCCAGCTGTTTACCCGCAGATCGATCCGATCACCCTGCAGGCTGCCCTGGTTAGTAAGATTATCCCCCTGCACCGCCAGCGTTCCGCCGCTGAGAAGCTGACCGCTCGTCTGGTTGCTGAGCTGGTTGCCCTGGAGCGTCAGTGCGTCCGCGCCCTGCATCAGCCCGCTGTTTACCAGATCGCTCTGCAACGTCAGCACCTGCGCCAGCAGCCAGCCGCTGTTGTCTGTTTTGCCGGCCTGCAGCTGCACGCCCTGCTGCCCCAGGATTTTGCCGCTGTTATTCAGGCTGTCAGCCTTAAGTTGTTCGTCGCCGACGCTGAGCGCGTTGCCGCGATTTTGCCAGTCGGCGGCCGTCAGATTCAGCTGCTGGCCCTGCATCAGGCCGCTGTTTTCAAGCTGGCCAGCATTCAGCTTCAGCTCGCCGCCGCTCAGCAGGGTGCCGCTGTTGGTGAGCCGCTGATCTGCCGCGAGCAGCGCCTGTTTGCCCTGCAGGGTGCCGCTGTTTATCAGGGTTGCGCCGTCGATATTCAGCTGGCTGGCGGCGATCTCTCCGCCGTTAGTCAGCCTGGCGTTATTGAGCTGCAGGGCGTTATCCGCCAGCAGCCGCGCGCCCTGCTGGTTGCTGAAGCTGTCGTTATTAGCAACGATATCCGCCGCGTTGATCTCGCCGCCGTTGGTCAGGCTGGCACCGGCAAGCGTCAGGGTGCCGCCGCTGGTGATAAGGCCCAGGTTGTTTAGCTCGGGCAGATTGAGGCCAAAGCTGTTCTCCGAGCTGACCGTGCCTTGCTTCAGGTTAGTGAGGCGTTGTCCCGTCAGGCTGAGCGCACGGGTGCCCTGAATCAGCCCGTTATTGTCGGTTTCCCCGCTGCTGAGCCGCAGCGCCTGCTGGCTGAGAAGAGTGCCGCTGTTGTTGAGGTGATCCAGCGTAAGCGACGCATCTCCCAGGCTCAGCACCTTGCCGCTGTTCAGCCCGCTGCTTGCCGTGATGGTTAACTGCTGTCCCTGCAGCGCGCCTGCGTTACTGAGCGCGTCGGCCTTGAGGGTTAGCTGCCCGTCGCTCAGCAGCGTTCCGCGGTTGTCGAGCTGCTGGCCCTGCGTCTCCAGCGTCTGCTTCGCCTGCAGCGTCCCGCTGTTGCTTACCTTGCCGCTGTTAATGGCCAGCTGTTCGGCGGCAATTTTTCCGCTGTTGTCCAGGATGTCGTTGTTCAGCTGCAGGCGGTGCTCCGCCAGCAGCGAGCCACCCCCGTTGACGATCGTCTCATTGCGCGCCGTCAGGTTCGCGGCGTTAATTTCTCCGCTGTTGGTCAGGCTGCGGCCGCCCAGCGTCAGCGTCGCGCCGCTGCTGATAAGCCCGCCGTTATCCAGATTCTGGAAAAAGAGCGAGAAGCCGTTATTTGAGCTGAGGGTGCCGCCCGCCAGGTTGTTGAGCTGACCGCCGCTGAAGCTGAGCGCATCCGCGCCCTGCAGCAGGCCGCTGTTGTCGGTTTGCACGCTGTCGAGGGCCAGCACGGGTGCGGAGAGCACGCCCTGGTTGAGCAGATAATCGCTGCGCACCGCAAGGCTGCCGCTGCCGGCGAGGGTCGCGCCGCTGTGGTTGGTTAAGGTGCCCGTGCTGAGCGTGGTCGCGGCCGCGGCAAGCGAACCGCGGTTATCGAGCTGCTGCGCGGTGGCAGAGAGCGTTTTGCCAGCGGTAAATTGCCCGGCATGGCTCAGCTGCTTAGCCGCCTGCAGTTGAATCGTCTCCCCCGCATTTCCCCGGCTGGCCTGGTCTGCCGACAGCGTGCCGCCGCTTAAGCGAATATCCCGCCCCGCCGTGAGATTTGCGCCTTGCGTGGTGAGATTGCCGCTGGCCGACACGGTGATGTCGGCATCGCTCACCAGCGCACCCGGCCCGATGGCGACATCCTGCTGCGCGTTAACCGCAATCTGCCCGGCCGCTTTGTTATCGCCACCTAGCGCGACCGACGCACCTTTTGCCGTCAGCGCCCCGCTGCTCAGGCTGGTATTCAGCGTCAGCTGTCCGCTGCTGTCGAGCTGGATATCGCCCTGTTTCGCCATCAGGTTGCCGAGGTTAACGCCTACACCCTTTTCGCTTGAGACAAGGCGAATGCGGTTGGCGTACATGCCGCCCAGCGCACCGGTATCCACCGCCACCGACGGCGCGGCCCCTTCGCCGGCGATCGGCGTGACCGAGCCATCTGCACCGACGCGGTTTGCGCCCAGCGTCACCGAGAGATCTTTCGCATGGATACCAGCATTGATTTCCGTGGCGCGCGCGACGATCGACACCGCATCCGCGCTGCTGCCGTCCAGCCCCTTGCCCTCAACGATCACCGCGCCTTTGCTCACTTCCAGCGCGGCGAGGTTGCCGTTCGCATCCAGCTGCGGCCTGCCGGTGGTAAGCGTGACGTTCGGCGTGTTAATAAAGCCGCAGCCGTTGCAGGTAATGCCGTACGGGTTGGCGACCATCACGCTGGCGGCTTTGCCCGCCACTTCGGTGTAGCCCTGCAGCTGGGAGCGGTTGGCGCCTGTCACTTCGTTGATGATCGCCCGCGCTTCCTGCCCGGCTTTCAGGTTGGGGTTGTTCTGGATCAGGCCGCCCAGCTGCGTCTGATTAAGCTGGCCGGTGGCATTATTGAGGATCAGCCCTTCCTGTCCGACGTTGTACTGCTGGTACTGGTTATGCGAAACGCCTGCGCCGTTGGGCGCGGCGATATTGACCACCGGCACGCCGTTGCCCGCGGCATCCATCTGCGTGCCGGGGGTAACCGGAATAATCTGCGCCGCCGCCGCGGGCAGCATCGGCTGCACGGCCACCAGATAACAGATAAGGTAGCTCAGCGCGCGGCGGGCAAGGGAAACAGGTTGACGATCGTCCATAATCTTTGCCTCTTAGAAAACCAGCCCGACGCGGGCGTAAATGCTGACGCGATCCGGCTGCAGATAGCCGGGATAGCTGAGGGGAATGCCGAGGGTGTACTGGGTGTAAAAATAGCGGCCGCGCGTGCCGAGTCCGATGGCGCTGCCCCACAGCGTGCCGGTCGCTTCCCGGTTCTGCGCGTCGCTTTTCAGCCAGCCGCCGTCCACCGCGGCCAGCGCGCTCACCTCGCCCATGACCGGCAGCGTGAACAGGCGGTAGCTGAGTTCGTTACGCAGGTAGCCGCCGACGTCGCCGGAGAGATACTGCTCTTTAAAGCCGCGCACCGAGCTTTCGCCACCGAGCGTCAGGCGCTCGCTGCCGTAAAGCCGATCGGGCGACCACTGACCATAGAGGCTGCTGAGCCACCAGAGATCCTTTGCCAGGGGGCGCTGGAAGCTGCCGCCCAGGCTCCACTTGCGGAACTGCGCCTTGGGCAGTAGGTCGCTTTTGCCCGCGTCGCTTTCGGCATCAAACCAGGGCATGCCGCGGCTGAAGGTCGGGTTCAGCGTGGCCACCCCGCCGAACATTTTTTGCGTGTGGTTGAGCCCCAGCTGCAGGCTGGTGATTTTGCGGCTGCTGCCAGCGAGCAGCGTATGGTTGAGGAAGTTATGGCTGGTGTAGTGGTTCAGGCCGAGCTGCGCGCCGGTTTTGATATCGCCGTTGCGGAACAGCACCCACGAGCCATTCAGGCGGTGCGCAACGTTGTCGCCGTTGCTCAGCCAGGTAAAGCCGTTGTTGACGAAGCTGCTGTGATAGCTGCTCCAGCTGTAGCTGTAGTCGAGCAGTCCGTAGCCGTACGGCACGCTGACGCCCGCCTGCAGGTTCTGCGCGTCGCGCCAGTCGCTAAAGGCGCTGCTGCGTCCGCCGCTGATAAACCAGCGGTCCGCCAGCCCGAGCAGGTTATTGCCGGTGAGCGAAGCGCTGAGCTGGCCGACGCCGGTGCTTTTCTGCCCGCTGTTGTCAACGCCCACAGCGGCGCTCAGGGGAAATTCCGGCTTCGCGGTGAGATTAACCACGGAATAGCCCGCTTTGGGTGACGGCTGAATATCGATCTGCACCGGCGTGCTGCGCACCCGGTTAATTTGCTCCATACCCTGCTCAATATCACGCAGGTTGAGGATGTTGCCTTCCAGTCCGGGAAAAGCCATCGCCAGGACGCGCGGATGCTCGCCCTCAAGACGAATTTCATCCAGCCTCCCCTCCAGCACCGGAATAATCAGCTCGCCGCTGGATAAATCCTGTTCGGTCAGGAACGCCCTGCTGGTAATATAGCCGCGCTGCATATACCAGTCGGAAATGCCATGCACCAGCGCGTTAATTTCCGATAAGTTAAGGCAGCGATGAATATAGGGCGCGGTAATTCTTTCCCGCTGGCGCGCAGAGAGCAGCGAGGCGTTGCGAATATCGATGGCGTGAACCGGAAAACAGGGGCCGGTTTGCGAGGAGGCCGCAGCGGGCGCGCGTTCAGTCGACACGGCGTTCCAGAGGGCATCGCGCTGCTGCCGATCCTGATTCAGCCGCTGCTGCTGCTGATTTTGAATATAATCGCGGTCGGCAGGATTTAACGGCGCCGCAATAGCTGAAGTTGCAAATAAGCTGACGCACAGCGCCAGTAACATCCCTGATTTAGCCATTATTAAAAACTTAAGTTAAGTTAATTATAATCGTCGTCCCTTCCCTGCGACACAGAATATCACCAAAACAATGGGAAAGTTCCGGTTAAAAGCAGAAAAAAGCAATTTCCCGCTGATTTAATACAGCAAGGCGTTAAATGATTAATTAACTCAAATTAAAAGCATTAAAGATGGCGCCGATTATTAACGCATAAATAATCTGGCGGCAGGCTGATATTACTGATTAACGTTATTCGCGCGGTGAATTAGATCGTAAACGCAACTGATAAATAATGCAGGCGTCGCTACAGCGCCTTATACAGAAGAGTGGCTCTTCCCTCGGTCTGAAATCAGCCCGCGACGGTATCGACGCCCCTTTTACCACAGCGGCTAAAGGGGATCTTTACCGTTTTGCCCGGCATCGAAGGGCTGCAGCGCCGCTTTCAGCGCCTTTAACAGCAGCGTCGTTCGGTAAGGCATATACTGTCGGGTCGGCAGCAGCGCCCAGACCGCCAGCGCGTGTCGACTGGCATCCGCCAGCGCAATTTCCACCAGCTCTCCCCGATGCAGCTCGTCACGAACATCAAGAAAGGTCAGCTGCGCGATGCCGATACCGGCCACGCACATCTCCCGCACCCCCTCGACGCTGCTGCAGCTGAAGCGTGCGGCGATCGGGCAGTTCACCACCTGGCCGTGCTGCTCGAACATCCAGTGCGCCACCCCGGATATTTTCAGGCAGCGATGCTGCTGCAGATCGCTGAGGCTGGCCGGCTGGCCATAGCGCGCCAGATAGCCGGGCGCGGCGCAGAGTATCCGCGGATTATCGGCGAGCCGGTGGGCGATCAGCGTTGAGTCCTTCAGCGGCGCCAGCCGCAGCGCCATGTCATAGCCCTGCCCGACGATATCGACCAGGCTGTCGCTCAGGTTGAGATCGACCTGCAGCGCGGGGTTCGCCTCCATTATTGCAGGGAGCAGCGGCAGCAGATGACGCTTGCCGAATTCCGACGCCGCGGTAACGCGCAGCAGCCCGCTGGCGCCCTGCGCTGCGGAGGTAAACAGACTCCTGGCGGTTTCTTCCGCCTCCAGCATCAGGCGTGCATAGGGCAGAAACGCCTCCCCTTCGCTGGTTAACGACACCGCGCGCGTGGTGCGCTGAAACAGGCGCACCCCCAGCTCGCTCTCCAGCTGCGCTAACCGTCGGGAGATGGTCATCGCCGTTGCGTTAATGCGCCTGGCCGTCTCGGTAAGATTGCCGGTGTCGGCAATGCTGCAGAAAATCTCAACGTTTTTTAAGTCCATTGTAACGATATCCGTTATACAGCTTGTCGATTTTGGCGATTATTCGCCGCAGGAGGCTGCATTACAATAGTTTAATCAGATAATGATTCAGGGGATGCTGCACTATGACTAAACGACTTTTCACTGCCGCCACCATCAAGGGCACGCACTTTACCAACCGCGCCATGGTGGCGCCGATGACCCGCATCTCCGCCTCGGAAGCTGGCGTGCCGGGCGAGCTGATGCAGCGCTACTACGCCAGCTTTGCGCGCGGCGGCTTCGGCGGCGTGATTTCAGAGGGGCTCTATGTCGACCAGGCCTGGTCGCAGACCTACGCTTTTCAGCCCGGTATTGTAACCGATGAGCAGGTAGAGGGCTGGCGCAAGGTGGTTGATGCCGTGAAAAGCCAGGGTGCCGTCTTTATCGCGCAGCTGATCCATGGCGGTGCGCTGTCGCAGGCCAATATCTATCGCCGCTCCACCGTCGCCCCTTCAGCAGTGCAGCCGGTCGGCCAGCAGCTCGGCTTCTACCACGGTCAGGGCGATTATGCGCTGCCGGAGGCGATGAGCGAGGCGCAGATCCAGCAGGCGATTGACGCCTTTGCCGCCAGCGCGGCGCGTGCGGTCAACGCGGCGGGTTTTGACGGCGTCGAGATCCATTCAGCCAATGGCTATCTGCTCGATCAGTTTCTGACCGACTACACCAATCAGCGCACCGACCGCTGGGGCGGCGATATCGAAGCGCGCCTCAGCCTGACGCTGGCGGTGATTAAGGCGGTGCGGGCGCAAATCGGGCCTGATGCCATGCTGGGCGTGCGCATCTCGCAGGGTAAGGTCAACGATTTCCATCACAAGTGGAAAGAAGGCAAAGCGGGCGCGGCGAAAGTGTTTGCTCTGCTGCAGGAGGCGGGCGTGGATTATATCCACGTAACGGAATATCAGGCGTGGAAACCCGCCTTTAGCGACGGCGAACAGACCTTTGCCGCTATCGCCCGCGAGGCGGCGCCGGATACCGTGCTTATTGTTAACGGTGGTCTCGATACCGGTGAACTGGCAGAAGAGCAGCTTGAGCAGGGTGCCGATTTTGTGGCGATCGGCAAGGCGGCGCTGGCCAATCACGACTGGCCGACGCGCGTCGCGCAAAACGCACCGCTGCGCGCGCTGCCGGAGAATGTGCTGTCGCCGGTGGCCAATATCAAACAGAGCGAAGTTTAATCTTCGTCAGCTTGCCGGGCCGATGCTGTAACGCAGGCCCGGCGGTAAAGCGCCGTTATCGCGGCTAAAGCGCAATAACCATATCGATGCAGCGCAGCTCTGCCTGAGCAAGCCTGGAGGGGTAGAGATTTTCCTGCACAAAGCGAAAGCCGTGGCGCTCATAAAACCTTTGCGCATTAGGGGTAGAGGCGAGCTGTCGCTTTCTTTGTTGGTTGGTTTTCTCGCCCGTCGGTGTCGCGCCGCATCAGCGCTCGCCCCAGCGCATATGCTGAATCACGACCCGATAGCCATCGCCATCTTTAAATGTCACGCCCCTTCTCTCCCAGTAGGGATTAAACGATTCCACTCGGACAAAGCCAGCCCGATCCATCTTTGCGCAGCGCATCTCCCAGCTCTGCTGGTCAGGCACGTAGAGAACCAGCAGATCTTCGGCCGACGGAGAGGGCGTAACCGGATGAAAGTGACACTGGGTGAATTCAAGATGCCAGGGCAAATCATCGCGCCCTAACATACAGCCGCTGAAACCACCGTGATCGCGAAATTCGCCGATGATCTGCAGATCCAGTCCGCTGACGTAGATCTGAGCGCTATCGCTCAGCAGGCTCACCGGCCTGGCGATACGCATATGCTGAAATTCCATAGCCACCTCTCTTTATGCTCCTGACAGATCGCTGCCGTCTGTAATATGCACCACTCGCCAGCAAGGAAAAACCATCTTTGAAGGATTTATTCACGCAGGAATAGCGCCTTACGGCGATAGAGGCGCGATCTGGCTGCGCCGGATGGGCGTGGTTACGCGATTAACCGCGGCCATCCTGTGGCGGAAGAGCCACCTGACGAACTGAGCGCCGCGCTGCTACGCTTTCTTCGTTGGTTGCGCGGCGTCATCTGCTTCGCCTCAAAAACTCTCCTGCCCGCCAGCGTCATCTTTCGCCTTTAGCGACAGATTGCCGTCAGGCACTCGCGGCAGGGTTTTGAATTAACCTTTCGTTGTTTCGCCGTCATCAGGGCATCGCGCGGATGATAAAAGGTGCCGATAAACATGCGGAGCGGTATCGCGGGCAGCCTGTTACAGGCTTTGGTATGCAGAACAAAGCAGCCTGTGGCGTCGCATTCCAGGGTGAGGTAATAAAAGCTGTTTGTCATGATGGCCGGTTAAAAAAAGCTGTCGTCAATACAATATTCAATATCCTGAAACAGATTGATACATCAGCCAAACCTATCGCTGGGAAAGGCTTGCCCTATCAACTCAACCCAGCATATTTTGCTATCAGTTTTACGTAAAACATTATAAACCCAAGGCAATGCCACCCATCCCTGCCTGAATATTCGATTTTATCGTCACTATTAACCTGACCTTAAGATGAAAATAAATATCTGCTGGCGCCTGCGGCCTGGACTCTCTCGCACTCTTTTTACGCAGCGATGCGCGTTTTCGGTGCAGAAGCAAAAGGTGACGCCGGTTTTTAAGCCTGTTTTCCCGCTTTCAACTGATTGTGAACTGGCACAACTCTTGCAACTTGTATGTACAAGTTAATCTTCTGCTTCATTTAACAAAATTTTATCAAGTGATGCTCACAAACCGAGCAGATCAACGGTGTATCAGCACAGATTTACTTGTATATACATGAAATGTCATTTCACCCTTTTCACCACCGGATGGCCTATATCGATTACTGACCAGGAGAAGCCGCATGACGCAACGCGCCCCTATTCGCCGTTTTTGCCTCACCACCCTTTTCGCCACGCTGCTGCTGACCGGCGCGGCCGCACAGGCGAAAGAGTGGAAATCGATCACCATAGCAACTGAAGGAAGCTATGAACCCTGGAACCTGACGCTGCCGGGCGGCAAGCTGGGCGGCTTTGAGCCTGAGCTGATGGAGGATCTCTGCAAGCGCATGGGCACGCAGTGCAAGCTGGTGGTGCAGAACTGGGACGGCATGATCGCCGGGCTGAATGCCGGCAAATATGATGTGATCATGGATGCGATTGTCATTACGCCGGATCGTAAAAAAGTGGTCAACTTCACCACGCCCTACGCCTCAACGCCCGCCACCTTTATTACCAGCAAAGAGAACCCGCTGCTGCCGGCCGACAGCAACATTATTAAGCTGCACGATGACGAGGCGGCGATCAACGCGGCGATCGCCCCGCTCAAGGCGGCGCTGAAAGGCAAAACCATCGGCATCGCCTCCGGCACCGTCTACACCCCCTTTATCGACAAATATTTTAAAGGCGACACCGAGGTGCGCGAATACACCTCATCGGCGGACGCCATTCTCGATCTGCAATCGGGCCGCATCGACGCGGTATTTGACGACGTCACCTTTGCCCAGTCGATGCTGGCGCGCAAAGAGAACGCCGGTCTGACCTTCAGCGGCCCGCAGCTGGGCGGGCCGATCTGGGGTGAAGGCGAAGCGATGGGCGTGCGCATGGCGGATAACGACCTTAAAGCCAAACTCGACGAGGCGATTCATGCGGCGCTGGCCGACGGCACGGTGAAAAGGCTGAGCGAAAAGTGGTTTAAAACCGACGTAACCCCGTAAGAGAGGTAAAAGATGATGAGCCTGCTGAGTTTTGGCGCGGACGGCTGGGGCCGTCTGATCCTGAGCGCCGCCTGCACCACGCTGCTGCTGTCGCTGGCGGCGCTAATTATCGGTGCCGTCGTCGGCTCCGGCGTGGCGGCCGCCCGGCTCTCCTCTCAGCGCTGGCTGCGCTGGCTGGGCGAGAGCTATTCGGTGGTGTTTCGCGGTATCCCCGAACTGCTGGTGATCTACCTGTTTTATTTCGGCGGATCCGGCCTGATTACCCTGGTGGGCCAGCTGTTCGGCGCGGACGGCTTTATCGAGGCGCCGCCGTTCCTGATTGGCGCGCTGGCGATCGGGCTCATCTCTGGCTCCTATCAGGGGGAAGTCTATCGCGCGGCGCGTCTGGCGCTGGCCAACGGCGAAGTGGAAGCGGCGGTGGCGATCGGCATGCCGCGCTGGCGCATCGCCCAGCGCATTCTGCTGCCGCAGGTGATGCGCTACGCGCTGCCCGGCATGTCGAACGTCTGGCAGATGAGCCTCAAGGATTCGGCGCTGGTCTCGGTGACCGGCATTGTCGAACTGATGCGCGCCAGCCAGGTCGCCGCCGGCTCCACCCGCGACTACTTCACCTTCTATCTGGTCGGCGGCGCCTGCTATCTGGCGCTGACGCTGCTCTCTAATCAGGCGTTTCGTCGGGCGGAGTCGCGCCTCGGACGGGCGTGGCAGAGCCGCACCGCGGCGCAGCATTAAGGAGCAGCAGCATGATTGACGTCGCCTTTCTCACCGACACCTTTCTTAAGCTGAGCGCCGCCCTGCCGGTGACCCTCGGCCTGTTTATCAGCGCCTTTCTGTGCGGTGGCGCGCTGGCAATCGGCATCCTGGCGCTGCGCATGAGCCGCTGGCGGCTGCTGAGCGCCTTCGCGCGCAGCTACATTCTGGTGTTCCGCGGCTCGCCGCTAATGATCCAGCTGTTTCTGATCTACTACGGGCTTGGGCAGTTCGGCGTGATCCGCCACAGCATCGTCTGGCCGCTCCTGCGTGAACCCTTTGTTTGCGCGGTGCTGGCGCTGTCGCTCTGCACCGCGGCCTATACCGCGGAGATCCTGCGCGGGGCGCTGCTCGCCGTGCCCGCCGGACAGGTTGAGGCTGGCCTCGCCTGCGGGATGTCGCGCTGGCTGCTGCTGCGCCGCATTATCGCGCCGGTGATGCTACGCTATGCGCTGCCCGCCTACTCTACCGAGGCGATTCTGCTGGTGAAGTCCACCGCCCTGGCCAGCCTCGTTACCGTCTGGGACGTTACCGGCGTCGCGCAGCAGATCATCCAGCGCACCTACCGCACCATGGAGGTGTTTCTCTGCGCCGCCGTTATCTACCTGCTGCTTAATTTTATTATCGTCCAGCTCTACGCGCTGCTGGAACGTCGTCTGACCCCGGTGCACCGCACGGCAAAAAAGCCGTTGTCCGCCGCTAAACCGCTTGTCGGAGAATAATATGCATTCCACCTCCCCCGTTACCCTGTCCGCCACGGATATTCATAAATCCTTCGGCGCGATGGAAGTGCTGAAAGGTATTTCGCTGCAGGCGCATAAAGGCGATGTGATTTCGATTCTTGGCGCCAGCGGCTCGGGTAAAAGTACCCTGCTGCGCTGTATCAACCTGCTGGAAACGCCCGATGCCGGCGTGGTCAGCGTCGGCGGCGAAACCATCGAGATGAAGCGCCACGCGCGCGGTCATCAGCTGGCGGCCAACCCCCGGCAGATTGAGCGCCTGCGCGCCCGACTCGGCATGGTGTTCCAGAGCTTTAATCTCTGGTCGCATATGACGGTGCTGCAGAACGTTATTGAAGGGCCGCACTACGTGCTGAAGCGCGACAGGAAAAGCTGCATCGCCCAGGCGGAGCAGCTGCTGGATCGCGTCGGCCTGCTTAACCGCAAAGATTTCTATCCGGCGCAGCTCTCCGGCGGCCAGCAGCAGCGCGTGGCGATCGCCCGCGCGCTGGCGATGGATCCCGAGGTGATGCTGTTCGACGAGCCGACCTCTGCGCTCGATCCCGAACTGGTGGGCGAAGTACTGAAGGTGATGCGCAGCCTGGCGGAAGAGGGACGCACCATGCTGGTGGTAACGCACGAAATGGGCTTTGCGCGCAACGTCTCTAACCGCGTGGTGTTTATGCATCAGGGCACCATTGACTGTCAGGGCGCCCCGGAGGCGATGTTCGGCCAGCAGGGATCGCAGCGCTTTAAACAGTTTATCTCCAGCCACCACGGCGCGGAGCAGCCATCATGACCGTTATCTGGGGCGATAAGCCGATAACGTGGCAGGAGCTGGTCGCGGTGGCGCGGCATAACGCGTCGTTGAGCTTAAGCGCCAGCGCCTGGCAGCGTATCGCCCAGGGGCGCGCCATTGTCGATAAGATCGTTGCCAGCGGGCAAATCGCCTACGGCGTCAATACCGGCCTCGGCGCGCTGTGCAATATCACGCTGGCGGACGAGCAGCTTAGCCAGCTGTCGCGCAATACCCTGCTTAGTCATGCCTGCGGGGTCGGTCCGCTGCTGACGCGCGAGCAGGCGCGCGCCATTCTGTGCGCGGCGATCGCTAACTTCAGCCACGGCAGGTCGGGCGTCTCGACGGGACTGGTGCAGCATATGCTGGCGCTGGTGAATCACCAGATCACGCCGCAGGTGCCGTCGCAGGGATCGGTGGGCTACCTGAGCCACATGGCCCACATCGGTCTGGCGCTGATCGGCGTCGGCGAGGTGGAGTATCAACACCAGCGCATGCCCGCCGCGCAGGCGCTGGCGCTGGCTGGCCTGGAACCCTGGCGTCCCGGCGCCAAAGAGGGGTTAAGCCTGGTAAACGGCACGCCCTGCATGACCGGGCTCGCCTGCCTGGCGCTGGACGATGCCGCACGCCTGCTGGACTGGGCAGACGTCACCGGCGCAATGAGCTTCGAGGCGCTGCGCGGCCAGCTGGCGGCGTTCGACGCCGAGGTGCTGGCGCTGAAGGCGAGTCCCGGCATGCAGATCAGCGGCCAGCGGCTGCGTCAGCTGCTGAGCGACAGTCCGCTGCTGGCCGCCAGCGTCGGCATTCGCACTCAGGATGCCCTCAGCCTGCGCTCAATGCCGCAGGTGCACGGCGCCAGCCGGGATCAGTTTGCCCACGCCGCGCGTCAGATCGACACCGAACTCAACGCCTGCACCGACAACCCGCTGGTGCTTGGCACGCCGGAAGCGTGGCGCGTGGTGTCGCAGGCCAATCCGCACGGTGAGTCGGTGGCGATGGCGGCGGATCTGCTGGCGATCGCCATGGCGGAGACGGGCAGCATCGCCGAGCGGCGCCTCGACCGGCTGGTCAATCCGCTGGTGAGCGGCCTGCCGCCCTTTCTGGTGGCGCAGCCGGGGGTTAACTCCGGCATGATGATCGCGCAATATGTCGCGGCGTCGCTCTGCGCGGAGAATCGCCAGCTGGCGCAGCCGGCGGTGCTGGATAACTATGTCACCTCGGGGCTGCAGGAGGATCACCTCAGCCTGGGCACCGGCGCGGCGCTCAAGCTGCTGAAGCTGCTGGAAAACGTCTGGCATATTCTGGCTATCGAATATCTGCTGGCGGCGCAGGCGCTCGACTTTCACGGCGACGCGGCGCTCGCCTCGGGCACGCGGCGAGCCTTACAGAGCCTGCGCGCGGTGGTGGCAAACTGGCAGCAGGATCGCTGGCTGGCACCCGATATTGCCCAGGCGGTGAACCTGTTAAAAAACACTCCCGACGTTACCACGCTGTAACCCCCTGGCGGCGGGCTGTCGCCCTCTTCCGGGCCTGTTTCCGCGGCGGCGCGGCCCGCGCTGCCGCTGCGCTTGCTTGCCCGCGCTACGCCTCTCTTTCTTCCCCCTGCCCGCAGGGCCGTTTTTAACTGCTACCTTTTACTGATAACCCGTTGTTTTATCGGAGAGAGAATTTGCCATTGCCCCGCGCCAGGAAAACAGAGCGCCTTGTGCTGCTGTTTCTGCTTTTTATTAGCCTGTTTATCGTGACGGCGTGCAGCTGGGCGCTGTGGCACTCCTGGCAGCACCGGTTACAGGATGTCTCGGTGCAGGCGCGCAACCAGGCGCTCTCGCTCTCGCGCCAGGCGCAGGATACCTTTCTTCAGGTCAGTATCGCGCTGGATGAAATCGCCCGCCAGGCTGACGCGGTCTATAGCCGCCCCGAGGCCTACAGCGGCAGGCACGGCATACTGGCGGGGCTTTCGCTGCCGCTGCCCCAGCTGGCCGGCCTCTACGTTTATGACAAAGAGGGCAACTGGCTCGCCACCTCGCGCGACATGGCGTTTAAGCAGATGAACAACGCCGACCGCGACTCTTTTATCTGGCACCGCGACCATGCCGATCCGGGCGTGCATATCGGCCAGGTGATCCGCAGCCGCAGCGCCGAGGAGCTGGTGATCCCGGTCTCCCTGCGGCTAAACGATGCAGAGGGAAATTTTCGCGGCGTGGCGCTCGGTTCGGTAAAAGTCGCCTTTTTCCGTCAGTTTTACGGCTGGTATGAACAGAGCCCTGGCGATATGCTGGCGCTGATGAATACCGAGGGCATTCTGCTTTACGCCCGCCCTTTCCCCGATAGCGTGCTTAACCGCAGCCTCTCCTCCAGCCCGCTCTTTACCCGCCTGCTCAGCCAGTCGCGCATCGGCAGCTCCACCTGGGAGAGTCGCCTCGACGGCGAAGAGCGTCTTTTTGGCTACGCCCGGCTGGAGCGCTATCCGCTGGTGACGGCGGTCGGCTATGAGACGCAGGCGATGCGCTACGCCTGGTGGAAGAGCAATATTACCGGCATCAGCATCAATATCTTCACCTGGCTGCTGGTGCTGCTGTTCGGCTTTCTGGTGCTGCGCCAGCTGCGCGCCAGCCAGCGCAGCCAGCAGGCGCTGATGCACACGCAGGATGAGCTGACGCGGCTGAACGGCACGCTCAGCGATCTGGCGATGCTGGATGGCCTGACCGGGCTGGGCAACCGGCGGCAGTTCGATTTTTATCTGGAGATGAGCCTGCGCGGCGCGGCCTCGCCCGTCTCGCTGATTATGTTCGATGTGGACTACTTCAAGCGCTACAACGATGAGTATGGCCATATTGCCGGCGACCGCTGCCTGCAGGAGGTGGCCGCCGTGCTGAAGCACCTGCCGCTGCGCAGCACCGACCGGGTCACCCGCTACGGCGGCGAAGAGTTCGCGATTATTCTGCCGGGCACCCACGCCCGCGACGCAGAGAAAGTGGCCCACCGGGCGCTGGAAGCGATTCGCCGCGCGGCGCTGCCGCATGAGGCGAGCGAGCTGC
Source organism: Pantoea agglomerans (assembly GCF_020149765.1). Taxonomy (NCBI): domain Bacteria; kingdom Pseudomonadati; phylum Pseudomonadota; class Gammaproteobacteria; order Enterobacterales; family Erwiniaceae; genus Pantoea; species Pantoea agglomerans. The sequence continues at coordinate 1,870,619 of NZ_CP083809.1, read as the reverse complement.
CGGAGAAAATCGTTACCCTGAGCGCCGGCATCAGCGCCTCGCCTCCCGGCGAGACGCCTGACGCGCTCAAGCTCGCCGCCGACCAGGCGCTCTATATGGCTAAAAAGGCGGGACGCAACTGCATCGCCGGTAGCGATGGCCTCTGCCTGCTATAGTCTCGTCCGCCGTGGCGGAACGGCGATGGCCAGCAGCCCGAGCAGAATCAGCAGCACGCCCGCCAGGCCGCTCCAGCGAAACGGCTCGCCGAAGATGGGCAGCAGCACCGCCGCCAGCCACACCAGCACGTAGCTCAGGCTCAGCAGCGGATAGAGTCGGTTGAGCGGCAGATGGCGCAGCGCCAGCATCCAGCAGAGCATTGAGAACGCATAGGCCAGCAGCCCGACGGCGAGCGGCAGCAGCGTGCTGCTGTGCTGCACCCAGTCAACGCCTGTCAACGCCGAGACGGGTGGAAAATCGCGCATCGCCAGGCGCAGTGCCAGCTGCGCCAGCGTCACCAGTAGCACCGATCCGAGCGCCAGCACCCAGCCTTTCACAGATGACTCCCCATCAGCGCCACGCCCGCCACAATGGCCAGCGTGCCGAGCCACTGCCGCAGCGTATAGCTTTCCTGCCAGATCACCCGTGCGGCGATCGCCACCAGCACAAAATTAATGCTGAGCATGGGATAGGCGACGCTAACCGGCACCAGTCGCAGCACCCACAGCCAGAGCAGCATCGCCAGGCCCAGCAGCAGCAGGCTCAGGGCAATCCACCCTGTCAGGTGGATGTTGCCCCGACGGCGGCCGAGGTTGGCCGCCTGCTTCTGGCAGAGCTGCGCGATGCAGCTCAGCAGGCTAACCAGCGCAATCAGTAGCAGGCTCATGGCGTGGCGTCATAGCCGTAGTAGACCAGCCGCCCCTGCTGATAGCGATCGTCCGGCGTCGGCAGATGCGCATCCGGCGCGTTCTCGTCTGAATTGAGCATCATAACGACCGATACGCGCCCCTGGCGACGATGCGCCCGCAGCCAGTCAGCGAAGGCCGCGCCGTCGACGTAGCGCGCCTGCGCATCGGGGTAGCTCAGACCGTACTGCACCTCGCCTTTGGCGTCATAAAGGGTGATGTCGCTGCGCCGCAGCGACCAGGCGATCGCCGAGGCGACGCCGGGATTGTCAGCCAGCAGATAGCGGCTGCCCGCCAGCCGCTCACGCACCGCGCTGACGAAATTCAGCGGCTGCTTCGCATCGCGCACCTTCTGCGGAATGGCAAACCCCACCAGCAGCGCCAGCGCCAGCGGACAGAGCGCCGCCCGCTGCCAGCGGCTGCTCCCCGGCCGCAGGCTCAGCCAGCCCGCAACCCCCCAGCCGGCAAAGGCCGCCGCCGCCGCCGCTGCGCGCAGCGCTTCATCGCGCGCGTAAAGCGGATGGCGCGCCAGCCCCCAGGGCGCAAGGAACACCACCACCGCCGCGGCGGCAATCAGCCCGAACAGCAGGTTAATTGCGCCGTTGATGCGAAACACCCTGCCGAGCCGCACGCCGCCGCCGTGGGCGTAGTGCGCCATCAGCAGCGCCAGCGGCGCGAAGCACGGCAGGATATAGGTAGGCAGCTTGCCTTTGGCGATGCTGAAAAACAGCAGCGGCAGCAGCACCCAGCTCAGTAAGTAGGCCGCGCCGGCCTGCTCTGCGCGCTGCCGCCACGCCGTGGTCAGCGCGCCGGGCAGCAGCGCCAGCCAGGGCAGCGCGCCCGCCAGCAAGACCGGCAGGTAGTACCAGAACGGCGCTTTGTGCTGCGCGTCCGCTTCGGCGAAGCGCTGGATATGTTCGACCCAGAAGAAGTAGTGCCAGAAGTCCCCTTCCTGCCGGGCGATCGCCAGCGCCCAGGGCGCGCTAATAGCCAGCGCCGTGACGACGGACAGCGTCCCCCAGCGCAGCAGCTCGCCGAAGCGCCGCTGCCAGATAGCCCAGGGCGTAATTGCCAGCACCGGCACCGCCAGCGCCAGAAAGCCTTTAGTCATAAAGCCAAAGCCGCAGGCGACGCCGAGCAGCAGATAGCCGCCGAGCCGCTGCCGCCTGCTGCCCGCCTGCGCCGCCAGCCAGTAGCTGCACATCGCCGCCACCAGCCACAGCAGCAGAATGGGATCGAGCACCGCATAGGTGCCGATGCCATACACCAGCAGCGAGGTCAGAAAAATTACGCTGCCGGTCAGCGCGACGGTGCGGCTGGCGAACAGGCGCGCGCCAAGCCAGTAGAGCAGCAGCGCGCTGAGCGCGGTGCTGAAAATCGCCCCGGCGCGCACGCCGAACAGGGTATGGCCGAAGAGAAGCTGGCCGATATTATTGACCCAGTAGCCGGCGATCGGTTTTTCAAAGTAGCGCAGGCCAAAAAAGTGCGGCACCACCCAGTTGCCGCCCGCCACCATTTCGCGGCTGATCTCGGCGTAGCGGGTTTCATCCGGCTGCCACAGGCTGCGGAATTCAATAGGTATCAGATAGTAGAGGACGAAAAGCGCCAGCAGCAGCGCCGTCTTTGTCCCCGCGCGCAGCGGTGTCCACATAGAGAAGCGTCCTGTTTTGAGTTAGCGCTGGCAGCCCAGCCACCCTTCGCGCCCGGCGATCTCGCCGCGTACCACCTTGCCCTGCGGCAGCGTCGCGGCGTCCTCAGGCAGCAGCTCGCTGAGGGGACAAAAATGAATGCCCAGCCGCGCCGCGCGCCTCAGCAGATCGCGGAAAGCGGCCAGTCCCACAATGCCCTCCACCTCGGCGTGAATGGTGTAAACCGGCGATCCGCTGGCAGCCTGCATCTGTTCGAGGATGTAGTCGTTGAACTGCGCCGCGCTGACCTGCTGTCCGACCACTTCGTCCCAGGTCGGCAGGGTCACCGGAATTTGCACCGTCGCCGGGCTGCCGTCGGCCAGAAGCGGAACAAAAGGCCCGCTGCCGCGGCAGTCGCTGTTGTAGCGGAAGCCAAACGCCTCTTTGGCGGCGATAACGCGCGTATCGGCGCGCCAGCCCGCCACGGCGGAGCATGTGACAATGTCACCTAAAATCGCCTCCAGCGCCGCTTTGCCTCGCGCGATCTGCTCAGTCAGCTTCTGCTGCGGCCAGACGCCCGCCCAGGTTTGCCAGGCGAAGTGATCCCAGGCGTGCAGGCCGATTTCGTGATGCTCCGCCGCGGCGCGAATGGTGTCGGCCAGCCCGCGTCCAATATCCCGCCCCGGCCAGGCGGTGCCCGCCAGCAGGATCTCCCAGCCGTAGAGCGATGCCGCGCGCGAGCGCAGCATCTTCCACAGGAAGCGCGGCTTTATCAGCCGCCACAGGTGGCGTCCCATATTGTCCGGCCCGACGCTGAAAAAGAAGCTCGCCTGCAGCTGATGCAGGCTGAACTGCTCCAGCAGCGCCGGCACCCCCAGCTTTGTGCCGCGCCAGGTGTCGACATCAACGCGCAGTCCTACTCTCTTCATGGCTTCTCCTGAAGCTCGACGGTGCGCAGGAAGAAATCGAGCGTATTGTCGATGGTGGTGTCCATCGCCACCGTCGGCGTCCAGTCCAGCAGGCGGCGCGCGTTTTTGATCGCCGGTTTGCGATGCTCGACATCCTGATAGCCCTTGCCGTAGTAGCTGCTGCTTTCCACCTCGCGGAAACCGGCGAACGGCGGGAAGCGGTCGCGCAGCGGATGGCGCTCAAAGCTCGCCAGCAGGCGCTCCGCCAGCTCTTTGATGCTGGCCTCGTTGTCGGGATTGCCGATGTTGACGATCTGGCCGTCGCAGTTGCCGTTTTTGTTTTCAATAATGCGGAACAGCGCTTCAATGCCGTCGCGAATATCGGTAAAGCAGCGCTTCTGCGCGCCGCCGTCAATCAGCTTGATTGGCGAGCCTTCCACCAGGTTAAGGATCAGCTGGGTGATGGCGCGTGAGCTGCCGATACGGGCGGCGTTCAGGTTGTCGAGGCGCGGCCCCATCCAGTTAAAGGGCCGGAACAGGGTAAAGCGCAGCCCCTCTTTTTCGCCGTAGGCCCAGATAACGCGGTCGAGCAGCTGTTTCGACACCGAGTAGATCCAGCGCTGCTTGTTGATCGGGCCGACCACCAGGCTGGAGTGATCCTCGTCGAAGTGCTTGTCGGTGCACATGCCGTAGACTTCGGAGGTCGAGGGGAAGATGATGCGCTTTTTGTACTTCACGCAGTCGCGGATAATCTTCAGGTTCTCTTCAAAGTCGAGTTCGAACACGCGCAGCGGATTGCGGGTGTACTCGATCGGCGTGGCGATCGCCACCAGCGGCAGCACGACGTCGCACTTCTTGATGTGATATTCAATCCACTCGGAGTGAATGCTGATATCGCCTTCGACAAAGTGGAAACGCGGCTGGGCGAGAAAGCGGCTGATGGCGTCGGAGCCGATATCCAGCCCGTAGACCTCAAAGTTATCATCCTGCAGCAGCCGCTCGGTCAGGTGGTTGCCGATAAAGCCGTTAACGCCGAGGATCAGCACGCGGGTGCGGCGCTTTACCGCCGCGACCGGCTGCGAATAGAGCAGCGCGCCCGGCACCATGCCCAGGCTTTGCGCCAGCTGGCTGCCGTTCATATAGACGCCGTTATCGCTCTGGCCGGTCAGCACCTCCAGCGCCCCTTCGCCGCAGGCGATCAGAAAGGGATCGACCGACAGCACCGTACCGGGCTTCGCCTGCGGCGCGTCCGCGTGTACGCGCCCTTTCCATACCACGAACTTGAGCGTTCCGGCCCAGGCAAAGGCCCCTGGCCAGGGATCGGTAACGGCGCGCACCAGATTGTTCACCCGCTGCGCCGGCCATTCCCAGTTGATGCGCCCATCCTCCGGCGTGCGGCGGCCGACCGTGGTTGCTTCGCTGTTGTTCTGCGGCCGAGCGGCGATCTCGCCGCGCTTCATCGCCGGCAGCGTGCCCTCCAGCAGTTCGGCTGCGCAGGCAACCAGCTTGCGGTGCAGCGTCAGCGCGTTATCCTGGGCATCGATCGCCACGCGCTGCTGCGCCACGATATCGCCGGCGTCGGCGCGCTTCACCATGCGGTGCAGCGTCACGCCGGTCTCTGTTTCGCCGTTGACCAGCACCCAGTTGAGCGGCGCGCGGCCACGGTATTTCGGCAGCAGCGAACCGTGCAGATTAAAAGCACCGAGGCGGGCGCTGCGCAAAATGTTATCGCTCAGCAGCGCGCGGTAGTAGAAAGAGAAGATAATGTCCGGCTGCATCGCTTTGATGCGATCGACCCACAGCGGATGACTGGCATCCTCCGGCGCGTATACCGGAATGCCCTGCTCCGCCGCCAGACGCGCCACGGAAGGAAAGGCGTGGCTCTCCGGCGAGGTATCGGCATGGGTGAAGATGGCGCTGATTTCATAACCGGCGTTCAGCAGCGCGCTGATGCCCGTACAGCCCATTTCGGCGTAGGCGAAGACGATGGTTTTCATTGCTCAGATTCCTGTACAGAAGAGGCTTTTTGCTGGGGGTGGATGACACGCTGGATAAAGTAGCGAGGCCGCGCGCGCACGTCGTTGTAGATACGGCCGATATATTCGCCAAGCAGGCCCATGCCGATAAACTGCGCGCCGACAAAAATAAACAGGATGGCGAACAGCACAAAGACGCCGTCGCCCGCCCAGCTGGCACCGAGGAACAGGCGCAGCGCCATTAACACCAGCGAGAAGGCGAAACCGGCCAGCGCGATCAGGCTGCCGACGATGCTCAGCAGACGCAGCGGCGTGGTGGTCAGGCAGGTGACCAGGTCGTACATCAGGTTAATCAGCTTCATAACGCTGTATTTGGAGTCGCCAAATTCCCGCTCGGCGTGGGCCACCGGCAGTTCGATAGTGCGGCGCGCAAAGGTGTTGGCGAGTATCGGAATAAAGGTGCTGCGCTCGTGGCAGTTAAGCATCGCATCAACGATATGGCGGCGATAGGCGCGCAGCATGCAGCCGTAGTCCCCCATCGCTTTTCCGGTAACGCGCTGGATCAGATGGTTGATGGTGCGCGAGGCGCGACGGCGGAACCAGCTGTCCTGGCGGTTCTGGCGCACGGTGCCCACCACGTCATAGCCCTGCTGCGCCGCGCGCACCAGGTTCGGGATCTCCTCCGGCGGGTTTTGCAGATCGGCGTCCAGCGTGACGATCAGATCGCCGGAGACATGGCTGAACCCGGCCATAATCGCCGAGTGCTGACCATAGTTGCGGTTCAGCAACACGCCGACCACATGGCTGCCGGGCATATCGGCGGCGTCGTCAATCATCTGGGCGGAACGGTCGGCGCTGCCGTCATCCACCAGCAGAATTTCATACTGCAGCCCCAGCGTGGCGCAGGCGGCGTCGGTACGGCGCACCAGCTCCGCCAGGCTCTCCTCTTCGTTGTAGACCGGAATGACCACGGAAACTTTGCGAATCGCTTTTTCCTGCTGCATCTCAGCCTCCTGCCAGCTGACGCAACGCGCTGATAACGCGGGTGACGTCGTCATCGCGCATATCCGGGAACAGCGGTAGCGAGCAAATGCGCTCGCTGTTCCACTCGGTGTTGGGCAGCGAGAGCTGCGGGTAGCGTTCGCGGTAATATTTATGGGTGTGCGCGGCGCGAAAATGGAGGCCGGTGCCGATATCCTGCGCCTTCAGCGCCTCCATAAGCCCGTCGCGGCTGATGCCGCATGCCGCCTCGTCGACGCGAATAATAAACAGATGCCAGGCGTGCTGATGGGGCCAGGCCGGCTGCGCCAGTGGCAGAAACGGCGTGTCGGCCAGCTCGCGCAGATAGCGCTGGGCGATGGCGGCGCGGCGCGCGTTAAAGGCGGAGAGTTTCTCCAGCTGCACCAGCGCAATGGCCGCGCTGATATCGGGCAGGTTGTACTTGAAGCCGGGCATCACCACTTCCGCCTGCGGCTTGCGGCCGTGAGTATGACGATCGTAGGCGTCGACCCCCAGCCCGTGGAATTTCAGGCTGCGCATGCGATCCGCCAGCTGCGCGTCGTCGGTGACGATCAGGCCGCCTTCGGCGCAGGTCATATTTTTAATGGCGTGAAACGAGAAAATTGCGGTGCCCGCGCTGCCGATATGACGTCCCTGGTAATAGCAGCCCGCCGCGTGGGCGGCATCTTCAATCACCGGAATGGCGTAGCGTTCGCCGAGGGCGCGGATCGCATCGATATCCGCAGGCGCGCCGGCGTAGTGCACCGGAATAATGGCGCGGGTGCGCGGCGTGATGGCGGCTTCGATCTGTTCTGGCGTGACCATCAGCGTATCGCGGTCGATATCGATCATCACCGGCGTAGCACCCAGCAGCGTGATGATATTCAGGGTGGAAACCCACGTCAGCGACGGCGTAATGACCTCATCGCCAGGCTGAATATCTAATGCCAGCAGCGCAACGTGCATTCCAGCGGTTGCCGAGCTGACGGCGATGGCGTGCTGATTGCCAGTCAGCTGGCAGAACGCCTGCTCCAGCGCCGCATTTTGCGGGCCAGTCGTGATCCACCCCGATTCAAACACCGCTTTGACCGCCGCCAGCTCATCTTCACCCAACGAAGGCCGCGAAAAAGAGAGAAATGACATAGTTAAATTCCATCCGTTCAAGATGTCTAAAATAAAAAATGCTCACGCGCCGCCTGAAGAAATAATTCTTACAAAGATGAAGCAATTGTTTCCTTTAGACGTAGCTTTGATGAATCTCGCCAGCCTTTCTGCCTCAGAAAAGGATTGAGAAAATAATGCTAGCGAAACCTTAAGACAGCCTTAATCAGGCTGGCGCTTTTTTTCATCTGGCGCGGGAGGGAATTCAGAAGCAGGCAAGAGGGTTAAGGCTATTAAACACATCGCGTTTTGTTTTTATTATTTATGCTGCAATCGTGCAGCTGGAGCCTGTATCCAGCTTCAGTCAAATCAGCAAAATGACGCAGTAAGCTGGAGATTCCCGCCTATTTTTCTGTTATTAATCGCCTGATGATTAGCGTGCAAATAAATATAATACCCATAAAAACAGGATGATAAATTAAAACCCCACACTATGAATTTTATTTTTCTCCCCAGAAACAATCTACCCGCCTTCAGAAAACATTCTGCTAAACGTTTTGCCCGCTGGCTGACAGCAATAAACAAACGGGCGGATAATAAGCGTAACCGAGGCGTTCCGCCTTATTCAGGCAAACAAAAAATCAGCGTGAATATTATGCGGCAATTAGAGCCAGGTAACAGGTTGGGAGGGAAAATAAAGCAGACAGGCGGGTCTTTTTTTTACTGCGATGCTGCAATTGTTTATCATCGGTTTAGGTTTAAAAAGGGTTCTTATCGCCAGCAGCCTGAGGCGTTAAATAGCGACGCCTCGCTGCTGGCCATGCTGACGTTATGGCTAGAACTCCGCCTCCTCGCCCGGCAGCGACTCAGAAAGCGGCTGACCTTCGACGCCCGCGTAGAAAATCACTAACTCCGTCGGCTCGTCGGTCGTGTAGCCGCGGTGCGCGCTGTCGATGGTTTCGTTGAGGGCCTCTCCCGCGCCTGCGTGGTAGCGTTCACCGCTGTTTTTATCTTCGATGGTCAACCGGCCGGAAAGAATATAGGCGGTATTGGGCATGGGATGGGTATGCCAGGGAAGTTCGCTGTGGGCGGGTAATGACATGCGCATCACCGAAATTTGCGGTTTGCCGGCTGGATAGGCGTGATACGGCTGGCCGTTCCAGGCGCTTCCGCTCTGCAATACCTGCCTGTGCGTAACCTCTGCTGGGCGTGGCTCTGAGGTGGGCTTACTCTCCGTCATGGTCTCTCCTCTCCGTTAATCTCTTAACAGAGTGTAGCGGACCCGACGCGTCAGACATGCCAAAGGCCGCATTACGCGGCCTCTGAAACCGATATTACAGCGCTATTTGATCAGTTCCGCTGAAACGTAGGCGCCGTTATCAAAGCGAGCCCCGGTGATTTTGTAAGATGCGCCAGCCTGATGCGCCTGTGCGGCGATCTGCGCTTCCGCCGCGTCGAGCGTCGGGGCTGAAGCGGTCACGCTCTGAGCGAAGCTGCCAAATGAGACGAGTGAGAGAGCAGCAACTACAACGAAAGTTTTGATGGTTTTCATGGTCATTTCCTTGAGTATGTTTTCAGTTGGTGAGGCGTTCTGCCTCGATGGAGAGATAATGCGCCTGCTCACCCTGCTTTAAAAGCTGAGATATTTGCTTTTAAACCACAAAATTATTGAACGACTTTTGCGCCTACCATTCAGCCTGTCTGACCGCGTGGTGATTGTCGATCTATCGGCGCAAATCCTGAGCGTCCGTCAGCCCCGAACGAAATTGCTGCCGCCCTTTCCTTGCCTGTAAGCGGGTTATCGACGGATAATCCCCTGATGACTTCGTCACGCTGACTCTGCTAAGGCGCAGCCCGACGCAATAACGCTGAAAATTTAGGCAAAGCATTGATATGAATGAAAAACGTAAAGCGCTGCACTTTACGCTGATTTCCCTTGAGGCGGTGGCGTATGGCCTACGATAACGTCTACGCCGAAAAACGGCTGCCCGGCGCATTTCGCCGCAGCTGGCACCATTTCTATCGCAACACCACCGCCATGATTGGGCTTTACGGCTTTGGCGTGCTGCTGTTTCTCTGCCTGTTCGGCGGACTGCTGGCGCCCTACGGCATCGATCAGCAGTTCCTCGGCTATCAGCTGCTGCCGCCCTCCTGGTCGCGCTACGGCGACGTTTCGTTTTTCCTTGGCACCGACGATCTGGGGCGCGACGTGCTGAGCCGCCTGCTGAGCGGCGTGGCACCGACCGTGGGTTCGGCGATTCTGGTGACGCTCCTGGTTACGCTGTGCGGACTGGCGCTTGGCGTGCTGGCGGGCATTACGCACGGCTTGCGCTCGGCCATTATGAATCACGTGCTGGATACCCTGTTGTCGATCCCCACGCTGCTGCTGGCGATTATCGTGGTGGCGTTTCTTGGCCCGCGCCTTGAGCACGCGCTGCTGGCGGTCTGGCTGGCGCTGTTGCCGCGTATGGTGCGCGCCACCTACAGCGCGGTGCATGACGAGCTGGAAAAAGAGTATGTGGTGGCGGCCCGTCTCGACGGTGCCAGCAACGTCGATATTCTGCGCCATGCGATTCTGCCCAACGTGCTGCCGATGCTGATCAGCGAAGTGACGCGCTCGCTGTCGCTGGCGATTCTCGATATCGCCGCGCTCGGCTTTCTCGATCTCGGCGCGCAGCTGCCCTCGCCCGAATGGGGCGCGATGCTCGGCGATTCGCTGGAGCTGGTTTATGTCGCGCCCTGGACCGTGATGCTGCCGGGCGTCGCGCTGATGATCAGCGTATTAATCGTTAACCTGCTGGGCGACGGTATTCGCCGCGCTGTAGAGGCGGGAGTGGAATAATGCCGTTACTCGATATTCGTAATCTGACCATTGAATTTATGACCGCCGACGGTCCCGTAAAGGCGGTTGACCGCATCAACCTGACGCTGATGGAAGGCGAAGTTCGTGGGTTAGTGGGCGAGTCGGGATCGGGCAAGAGCCTGGTGGCGAAGGCGATCTGCGGCGTGACCAAAGATAACTGGCGCGTCACCGCCGATCGCATGGTGTTCGACGATATCGACCTGCTGCGCCTGTCGCCGCGCGAGCGTCGTCGCATCGTCGGCCATAACGTGTCGATGATTTTTCAGGAGCCGCAGTCCTGTCTCGATCCCTCTGAGCGCATCGGCCGCCAGCTGATGCAGGCGATTCCGCGCTGGACCTATAAAGGTGCGTGGATGGGACGCTTCTGGTTCTGGCGCAAAACGCGCGCCATTGAGCTGCTGCACCGCGTCGGCATCAAAGATCATAAAGATATTATGCGCAGCTTCCCCTATGAGCTGACCGAAGGCGAATGCCAGAAGGTGATGATCGCCATCGCGCTGGCCAACCAGCCGCGGCTGCTGATCGCCGACGAACCTACTAACGCCATGGAGCCAACGACCCAGGCGCAAATTTTTCGCCTGCTGAGCCGCCTTAACCAGAACAACAACACCACGATCCTGCTGATTAGCCACGACCTGCGCACCATGAGCCAGTGGGCGGATCGCATTAACGTGATGTACTGCGGGCAGACCGTTGAAACCGCCGGCAGCGACGATCTGATCGCCACGCCGCATCATCCTTATACTCAGGCGCTGATCCGCGCGATGCCCGATTTCGGCCGCGCGCTGCCGCACAAGAGCCGTCTTAACACCCTCTCCGGCGCTATTCCGTCGCTGGAGAGCCTGCCGATTGGCTGTCGGCTCGGCCCGCGCTGCCCCTATGCGCAGCGCAAATGCGTGGAAACCCCGCGCCTGAGCGGCAGCAAGACGCACCTTTTTGCCTGCCATTTTCCGCTGAATATGGAGGAGCAGTAGATGGAGACGCTGCTTGAAGTGCGCAATCTGAGCAAAACCTTCCGCTATCGCACCGGACTTTTTCGCCGCCAGCACGTCGAGGCGGTGAAGTCGGTGAGCTTTATTCTGCGCGAGAAGCAGACGCTGGCGATTATCGGCGAAAACGGCTCCGGCAAATCGACGCTGGCAAAAATGCTGAGCGGCATGGTGGCACCCACCACCGGTGAAATTGTGATTAACGACCATCCGCTGGAGTTTGGCGACTACGGCTACCGCAGCCAGCGCATCCGCATGATTTTTCAGGATCCCTCAACGTCGCTTAATCCACGCCAGCGCGTCAGCCAGATCCTCGACCTGCCGCTGCGCCTGAACAGCGATCTGACGCCGGAAGCGCGCGAGAAGCGCATCATCGCCACGCTGCGCCAGGTGGGACTGCTGCGCGATCACGCCGGCTACTATCCCCATATGCTGGCGCCGGGACAGAAGCAGCGCCTCGGCCTGGCGCGCGCGCTGATCCTGCAGCCGAAGGTGATTATCGCCGACGAGGCCCTCGCCTCGCTCGATATGACAATGCGCTCTCAGCTGGTCAATCTGATGCTGGAGCTACAGGAGCAGCACGGCATCACCTATATTTATGTGACGCAGCATCTCGGCATGATGAAGCACATCAGCGATCAGGTGCTGGTGATGCATCAGGGAGAGGTCGTCGAGCGCGGCGGCACCGCCGACGTGCTGGCTTCGCCGCTGCACGATCTGACTAAGCGACTGATTACCAGCCACTTTGGCGAAGCGCTGACCGCAGAAGCCTGGCGGCGCGAGTCCTGATTCAGGTTGGTTTACCCCATTTACCTGAGACGTGCTAGAATCCGCACGTCGATTAACGTCGGTCGTCTTTTTTTTAACCAATGCGACCGCCAACAACAATGACCATAAGGATTACAGCTATGGGTTTTCTTTCCGGTAAGCGCATTCTGATTACTGGCGTTGCCAGTAAACTCTCTATTGCCTACGGAATTGCGCAGGCGATGCACAAGCAGGGCGCAGAACTGGCTTTCACCTACCAGAACGACAAACTGAAAGGTCGTGTGGAAGAGTTTGCTAAAGAACTGGGTTCAGACATTGTTCTGCCGTGCGATGTGGCTGAAGACGAGAGCATCAAATCGCTGTTTACTGAGCTGGCAAAAACCTGGCCAAAATTTGACGGTTTCGTTCACTCAATCGGCTTCGCCCCGGGCGACCAGCTGGATGGCGACTATGTGAACGCCGTTACCCGCGAAGGCTTCAAAATCGCGCACGACATCAGCGCCTACAGCTTTGTGGCGATGGCGAAAGAGTGCCGCGAGATGCTGAACCCGAATTCAGCCCTGCTGACGCTCTCCTACCTGGGCGCAGAGCGCGCGATCCCGAACTACAACGTTATGGGTCTGGCCAAAGCGTCGCTGGAAGCCAACGTGCGCTATATGGCGAACGCGATGGGTCCGGAAGGCGTGCGCGTCAATGCCGTATCCGCCGGTCCGATCCGTACTCTGGCGGCGTCAGGCATCAAGGATTTCCGCAAGATGCTGGCACACTGCGAAGCGGTTACCCCGATTCGCCGTACCGTCACCATCGAAGACGTCGGCAACTCGGCGGCGTTCCTCTGTTCTGACCTGGCCGGCGGCATCACCGGCGAGATCGTTCACGTAGATGGCGGCTTCAGCATCGCCGCGATGAACGAGCTTGAACTGAAATAAGTTTCAAGGGCGAGCCTGGCTCGCCCTTTTTTTTGCCTGTTTTTCCCGCCTTATAGCTACGCGCTATTAATTATCACCGATCGGTCTTTTGCCCTTCTCTGCCGTTAAGCGACGATAAGCCAGCCCCCGGGCGCGCGTCACGGTTTCGGATTCACGCCATGCGCGACGTGCCAGTTATTTGCAAAAGGAATAACCATGGAACAACGCCGCTACCCTGGCCACAACCACTGGTTTTACGAGAGCCAGACCAGCCCGCACGCCATTCAGGCCGAGCCGCTGGTTCCCGAAGCAGCCCTTATTAACGACCGTTTTCTGCTCGGCCTGCAGCAGGAGGCGAATGCGCTTCAGCCGCTGTTGCAGGCCAGCCAGCCGATGCTGCTGGCCTCCCGCGATCTCTGCCAGCTGCTGTTCCCCGATCGCCTGACGGCGACGCTGACCCATACACTTACCCTTTACGATCGCCTCAGCACCGCGCTGACCGTGGCGCAGGTTGCGGGAGTGCAGCGGCTGTGCAATCACTACTCGGCGCGGCTTAATCCGCTGCCCGGCCCCGACTCGTCGCGCGAAAGCAATAACCGCCTGACCCAGCTGACGCAATATGCGCGCCAGCTGGCGATGCAGCCCGAGCTGATCAACGCGGCGGCGCTCAGGGCGCTCGATGCCGTTGGCCTGACCGAGCCGGATATCGTGACGCTGAATCAGATCGTCGGCTTCGTCAGCTATCAGGCGCGCGTGGTGGCCGGTTTACAGGCGCTGCTGGCGCTGCCGGTTCGCTGGTTGCCGGGGGTGACGCCGCCGCCTGACGCCGACCGCGACGGGTTTGCGGAAAAGCACCTGTGGAAACCAGGCGTTAAGCCGCTGGAGCTGCGCTACGCCAGCGCCGAGCAGCTGGCTGCCGTGACCTTCTGCCAGCCGCGTCCCGATCTCGCTGATGCGGTCTGGCTGCTGGCGCACGACCCTGCCGCGCTCTATGGCTGGCAAACCCTACGCCAGCGCATCGCCCCGACCGCCTTTACCCCGCTGGCGGAGGCGACCTGCGCGCGCGCGCTCGGCAGCCGCTGGGCGTTTCAGTTTTTCCCGGATGAGGTTCGCGAGGTGCTGCTGGCGTCGGTGGATGACGCTGCCGACCAGCCGACGACCCAGGGCCGCATCGTTGCGCTGGCGGCGCAGCTGACCCGTTCGCCGGAGCGTTTCAGCGCCGCGCATCTGCAGCCGCTGGTTAACGAAGGCTGGCAGCCGGATGCGCTGTTCGCCCTGATCCAGGCGGTGGCGATCGGCAACTGGAACAGTCGACTGTTTTACGCCATGGGCGAAGCGGCGTAGCCCTCAAGGTGGCTGCGCGCCTCGTCGAAGAAGTGCTGTGACAGCGGCGAGGCGCGACCCGGTTCGGCAATGACCAGCGCCGCCTGGCGCGCCATAGTGGTGATGGCTATCGGCCGCTGCGCCATGCCCTGCAGCATTGACGGTAGCAGGTGGCCGACAGGCGATACCAGCACCCCCAGCCCCACCTGGGCGCTCTGCACCAGTTCAAGGATCGCTGCGCTCTCTACCATCACCTGCGGCGTCAGCCCCGCCTCGCGGAAGGCCATATCCAGATAGCGGCGAAAATAGCGGGTCGGCTCGGAGAGGCAGAGCGGCAAGGCGGCCAGCGCGGCGAGCGACAGCGGCTCGTCGCCCAGCAGTTCAGGGAACTGCGCCGGATCGAATATCGCTTCGACGCCGCGCTCAGGCAGAAACGCCGTCTGAAAGTGCAGTTCGCGCAGCGTCGCCAGCTCGAAAAAGCCGATGCCGACGTCGACCGTATGGCTGTTGAGCGCCTCCAGCAGCTGATCGGCGCTCAGTGCGGCGATGCGGTAGTTAAGCTGCGGGTAGCGGCTCTGCACTTTTTTCAGCAGATCGGGCAGCGCCACGCTGCACTGCGGCATGACGCCGATGCGCAGCGTGCCGTTAACGCCGTGCTTTAACGACTCCACTTCCAGCTTCAGGCCCTGATAGACCGATACGATCTCCCGCGCCCACGCCAGCACCCGATCCCCTTCCGGCGTAAAGCCGACAAAGTTATTGCTGCGGTTGATTAGCGACAGGCCGAGTTCACGCTCGAGGTTTTTCAGACGCATAGAGAGCGTCGGCTGGCTGACGAAGCTGGCTTCAGCCGCGCGGCCGAAATGGCGCTCTCGCTCGAGGTTGCAGAGGTAGATGAGTTGCTTTATGTCTATTTTGATTACCTGTTAATAACGTAAAAACGATTTCTGTGTGCAATTAAAATGATGTACTCGCAGATGTACTCAATAAAAATGGCTGTTATTTAGGATTAATCTTCAGGTAGCGCTGGCGGCTTGTCAACGTGAAGCCCAAAATGAGAATCGAAGTTGCTGCACTCAGATCGTCGGCCGGAACTTACTATTATCATCGACCATCGTGGCAGTAACTTTACCCTGCACGATGATTCCTTTCAGCCCTTCCCCGGGGATGGTTGCGTCGTAGTGCGTTATCAGCCCGGAAGCGAACAGCTTGCCCACCATTGGATAACCGTCGTACTGGAACGCCACCTCGTGGTCTTGCTTCATCTTTACGCAGCGGTCAAGGATGACAGACCTGCCTGACGTCTCGATGCGGAAGGCGCTGCACAATGGAGGCTAGAAGCTTTCTTCTATATATGATGCGCTTATCTCACATACCCCATGTTGCGCAGGGCCCACGTCTTGTTCTCTCCGCCGTCCGTGACGAGTTCGAAAAAGAACGTCTGATAGCGCTTAATCCACCGGTTGCACTCCTCCATAGGCGAGTGATGGTTGTACTTTTTGAGCGCTAAGCGAAAGTCATTTGTTGTCACTAACCGCCGGTTTTTAGCGTTCAGCTTGATCGCATCTTTGAAAGCCGCGGTGATTTCATGATCGCGTGGCATAAAACTACCCTGTAAATTGACTGCATATAAACACAGTTATATTGAGGTGTGTTTTTGGCAAGCCGTTGCGGTTCGGATTTTTGTAAAGCTGGCTCTGGCACGGAGTTGAGTCTGGATAACCAAGGCGTGAGCGGTTAATCTTTAGCCACCCCGCCCCGTAGCCTGCTCAGATCGGCGCGGACTACCTCTGCCCCGTCGCCGGGGCTTTTTCATGACGGTCATTGAGGCCATTTAATTTCTTCGGAAGTACTAGCATCAATTCTGCTTAGTAAAACTTGATACTTTTTCCACAGGGGTAGTAAGGTGGATTCTTCATCTGTCGCCATATCAAGATCCACTGCATCTTGCAGAATTGAAATAGTATGTGTAGCTTCTGCCATAAGGGAATCTTTTAATGATGAATTAGCAGCTTTTTGCTCGCCTTGCTGCTCAGCTAATTATTCAGCAGTAGGTTCCGGCGCGGTGAATTTACCATTTGAGTATGAGTATCCAGCGCTAATAAACAGTTCGTCTGGAACGCTCACTGCTTCTACTCCTTCACCAAAATCAACTGGCGCAACGTCTGGGCCTTCCCATGCGATGGTATTGATTACCATTCTGTCTTCAATTAGTGCGTAGCTACCCATTATGCATACTCCCAAATAATTACTGCGCCTAGAGCGCCTTTCCCACCCGGACGAGAAGTTGCTCCAGTAGACAGGTTTATTGCTCCCCCGCCACCTGATCCCGCTCCTGTTCCATCGTTTCCACTCTGAAAGCCTGAACCGCCATTGCCAGGTGGTGAGTCCCCGCCATTACCTGATGAACCTGCTGAGGTGCTGGTCAATACGCCATGTCTTTACCAAATGCCAGGAGCTTACGCAGGTCCTTGATGCTGTACGTGCGCAGATGCGCCTTATAGATGAGCTGAGCCACGCCGGTCGTGATGCTGTCGAATGCCAGCAGGCGATCGAAGCAGCGCTCAATTACCGACATGCCCCAGTCATTTTCTGTCAGGCGCTGCTGATAAGGCAGCGGGATGCCGTCGAAGCGGATCAGCCTGGAGTGATGAATGCGCCATGGCGGGATACCTGTTGCCGATGTCACGACGCGGTAAAACTCAGGCATGCCGAAGTCCGGCCCCAGCTCAGTCACGCGCCGCTCGGTCGTGGCGTTTAGCATCCAGCGGTCCATTACCATGACACCTTTGAATGCGCCTGGCGCAATAGCGTCGATGCGCAGCGGCGTTGAATAGTTCTGTCCGTCTATCAGGATTGCGCCCACAGCGCCACCGTAGAGCCGCGCCCACTTCAGCGTGTCGTTGAGTGCTTCCCATAGTGCCATCTCATCCCATGCGTTATCGAGCTGCTTCTTGCGGCCGTCTTCCAGCTTGGAAGTGATGGTTACGCCCTTTCGGGTCATGTCATCGGGAATGGCGTCAACGCCAGCGCCCACCAGCCAGGACGACCGGTAAGCCTGCTCTATCAGTAGCCTGTTGCGCGACGTCCAGTTGTTGCGGTAGGTGCCAGCGCCAGACTGGTTCGATTCGTTAACGCCCATGCGGGCGACAAAGTTTTCATAGCTGTCACGCGTCGGTACAGGCTGCGACACGTTTTGTGTTTCGGACATGTTCAGCCTCTGCCAAGTTGCGCCCAAGTGCCAAGGCTGTCAGAGCTGGTGATGTAACCGTCCAGCCCGTAGCGTATGGCGTCTATGCAGTGGTTATGTGCGTCTACAATTACCGGGAGAATCTCGTTGGTCTTCTTGTCGACTTTGTAGGAGTAGAGCCGGAACTCGTCGGCGGTGTGCTTACAGCGCTCGTGAATGATGATTTCCTCAAACCCTTTAAGGTAGGTGATGCCATCCTCTACGCTGCCTTTCCACTTCGCCGCAGCGTCAATGCTGAAACCCTGCCGACCAATGTGGCTGATTGTCTCCGGGCGCGCGCTGTCGGCTTTGATCGGCCAGCGGCGCGCCTCCGGGACTGAATCGTAAAACTGCGGCATTTCGTCGAGCTCTACGCCGACGCCATAGGCCTCATATTCGATATAGAGTTTCGTGCCCAGCATGAACATGCGGATCAGCGTGCTCGGGTCGTTGGCGAAACCGAAGTCAGCGCCGAAGAACAGCCGATCGGCCTGCTGCCAGAGGTCATCCGGGAACGCCTCAACGCGGTAACGCTGCTTGAAGATAACCGCCTCAGATATCGACTTAGGCTTGCCCAGCCAGACGTGTTCGTACGCCTCGTAATCGACCCGCTTGCAGTACTCCATCTCTTTGCGCAGCGTCTCGGGCAGATACGGGTTGTCGTAGTAGTTCACCTCAACCGTGATGCTGTCATCAGGCGGTTTAACCACGAAGCGCTGATAGGTCGGGTCTTTCTCTTCGCCGGGGTTAAACGACACCCAAATTTCCGAACCCTCTTTACGGATGGTCGGCACAAGGATGTCCCACGAATCCGCTGAGACAGACTGAGCCTCTTCCACCCAGCAGATGTCCACGCCCTCAGTCGACTTTATGCCGAGCGGGTCGAAGCGCAGCCCCTTAAACAAGAATTCGCTGCCGCAGGCGCTGGTAATCGTCTCGTTGGTGATGCGAAACCACGGGTTAAGGCCGAGCATCTCAATCTGGTCTTTCAGCAGCTTGTGCACTGAATCCTTGATCGAGTTCTGCACCTCACGGGTACAGAGAACGCGGAGCTTTTTAGAGGCAGCCATGATGACCAGCGCGCGGGCAATGCCCCATGATTTAGCGCCGCCACGACCGCCATGGAATACTTTGTAGCGAATGGGCTTAAATAGAGGTTTGAATTTGGGCGCGAAGCTAAGTTTCTTCTCCGCTGTCGTCATCATCCGCTCCGAAGCTAACAACGAACGTAGGTGCAGCCAGCGGCAAACCGTTGGGGCCAACCAGTTCGTTTTTAACGTTGTCTTTGAATGCCTGGACTGTGACGTGCTTGCCAAGCAGTTCGAGGTTTTTGACCTTATCCGGCCATTTAATCTTTTTCAGCAGTCCGGCAGCTTCGCCAGCCATCTCGGTAACGTCCATTCCCGACAGAGTTGTGCGCCACACTTTAGGCCAGTCTTTGATGGGCTTTAGCTCACCATTGGCTAAGAGGATGTCGAGGACGTCCATCTGGTCAATCTCAAACAAACGCTTCAGCACATAATCAGCATCAACATCGATCCGATCATTGCGTTGTGCTTTAAGTTCGGAGATTCTGTTCTGGACGCTAACATTTGCTAACAGTCGGGCGCCCTGCTCGCTCGAGGTCTTTTCGCTGTATCCCGCCCGAATGGCCGCTTGCGTGGCGTTCAAATCGATGAGGTACTCGCGACAGAACATCTCTTGTTTGTCAGTGAGTGCCATATTTAACCTAAAGAAAAGGAGTTTTACGTGAGTGCTTCTGGCGATCTAAACGCAATTCTCAATCAGCTTTTAACTGACAACCTATCGCTTAAGCTTTTGCTTTTAGCAGTACTCAGAGATAAGTCGGTTGAAGAGTTAAACGCCTATATCATGCAAACTGAACTTCGAACTAATCACGCCGTTAATACTCATCAAGATCCTGAAGGAGCCAGAAATGTTCAGGCTGCTGGTAATTCAGCAATCGACACACTCAGGACCTTGATAGCCGAGAAGAGTGCAAGCCTCTAACGTAGTCCTTCATCATTATTCATTCGTCAAGTAAGGAGTTAACAATGCAATGGCAAGTCGAAGTAACTGAACTGATGCCAAATTCCCGTTACGAAGTCATTTTCTATGATGAAGACGGAATCCGCATTGGCGGATTTGATTTCGAAGCTTCTTCAATGGATGAAGCAGAGCAATTAATCAGAGAGGCAAACGTCGAAGCCAAAAAAGATCAGTGAAAAGTTGCCGCATAGAAATATGCGGTTTTCTCAGATTACTTCATATACTGCTCATGCACATACGCTTGCAGACCCGTCAGTTGTTTGGTGATGGTTTCGATTCGCTCTCTGAGGGTGAAATAATCCCGCTGAGCGGCGTCAGTAAGTCGGGGGCTGGCTGCATCATCCATGCCGGCGGTGCCGGTGGCGGATTGCTTCGTGCAGGTGACATTGAGCTGCAACCGGCGCTTGCCAGAAGCAACGTCATCATGCAGCTGATTGATAGTTGCCTGAGCATCAGCTAACTCCTTCGTGTATTTCGCGTCGAGAGCAGCAACGCTTTGCTGCCGGCGCTGCATGTCGTTGATGGTTTCCTGCTGGGTTTTAGCCAGGCTCTTTGCTGCCTGGTATTTATCCCTGTAGCTGTCAGCCAGTAAGGCAAACAGACAAAGACAGATGCTCAGCAGTATGGCTACCAGAGAACGCCAGTTATTTGCCAGCCTGATCATCTGCACTCTCCGCCAGGCACATTGAGCGCTCCATGTCGCGGCGATTCATCAGGCCGCGAAACTTCATGCCGCCGGCATAGACCCAGCGGCGCAGCTCCTCGCAAGCTCCATCCTGATCGCCTGCGTTAAGTTTCTTCAGCAGCGTCGATTTAGAAAACGCACCGGAGCCTACGTTGTAGGTGAAGCTGTAGAGTGCTGCGCGCTGATATTCATTCAGCGGTACTCTCACCAGGCTATCGACCGTCTTCTTTACCGGCTGCAGGTCGTTCCACAGAAGGCGATCGCATTCGCGGTCGGTGTACTTCTTGCCTTTGATGATGTCTGTGCCGGTGTGGCCATCACAGACCGTCCAGACTCCGGCAACATCTTTGTAGGGCTCGTACACCCGCCCCTCCACACCGTCCTTGCCGCCGAGAAATACCGTAGCGATAAGCATGGCTCCGCCACCTGCGGCAGCGATCAGCTTGTTCCGCAGTGAGTTTGACATTGCCATGGGTTATTCCTCTGTGAGGCCGGGCGCGGTGGGCCAGCGCTGAAGCGCCTTAATCTGCGCCAGTGTGGCTTTGCGTTTGTAATACCAGTTGATGCCGAGCGTCAGCAGGGCGACCAGAATACCGGCCAGGACGCCTACAGCGCTCCACTCATCGGGACTAAGCCGGGTCAGAAGACCGTTGGCAATCGTCCCGGCTGACGCGCCATATGCTGCGCCTGAAGCCAGTTTGCTCATATCGATACTCATATGCCCCCCTCGGTGAGGGGGCTAGCTCAATTAGGAATTGTCTACTTTCTGAACTGATCAAGCCCGGTTAGCTTTAATCTTGTCGAGAGAAAAAAGCACCGCTCTGCCGTTGCGTAGTCAACGTTGAAGAATCCGCCTAAGCGCGGATTTTTTTATGGATAAAATCGCCCTATTCCACAGGTCGCTAAACCGAAGTGTGCATTGATTGGCAGGGGCGAAAAACAGAAAAGGCACGCCAAAGCGAGCCTTTATGGATTTATATAGAAAATGATTAGTTAGCAATGAATCGATGATCAGGGTTACACTAATTTCTGCTCTTCTATCTCCAATATTTTAGAAAAGAAAATTACAAGATTTTCTTTTTCATTATCAATCACTACATTATCTTCATCATTTTCATTTCCAGGTTCAAATATTGCGTCATTAATCTTATCTTCCGCCTCTTTCATTAATTTTTTACATTCTTGGTACTTTGGATGATTACCGCCCAAAATCAATTTTATCTTAGTGGCACACGAAGACGACTCACCTATTAATTTAAGGACGACCATCATGTCTTCAAATGGAATTTCTTCTGGTTTGTCTTTATATTTCGCTAGTAACACATCAGCACTATGAACTGATAACTCTAACTGTGAAATATAATCAGTAACCATTTCTCGTAAATATTCAACTTTCCTTTGTTGAGCACTTAGGAATATTTGTCTTTTTATCAAATCATTATTGTTCTTAATTGTTTTCCATGCAATTACTGCGGGAATACATGACGCTATAAAAGAACCAATCACATTTTCCCAAGGAAATCCGCTATCAATAATGATTGTGGGTAATTTATCAATCTGAAAGTAAGAATGGTTTTCGGCTAAGAATCCAGCAAATGGAAAAGGTATACCCTGCCAATTCATAATGATTTCCTTGTCAAAAAGGAAACAACATACATGATCTTACTGGCATAAAAAAAGCCCTCGCAGAAGGCGAATCCGCAGGGCTTTTTGTGTCCGTCTAGAAACAGCGGACTGTTTTGTTGCCGCTCAACAACAAGACGTAGCTTTCATTGTTAGGGATCGCATCCTCAGTTACGGTAAAAAGTAAATAGCCCACGATAAAATAACAGGCAATTTTATTTAACTATATGCAGTGACTTTATTCAGAGCTGCATTGGCCCACGGCTCTTCAATCTCCAGTTTGCTGAACAGCGTTTCATAGAACGGCTTAACGCTTTTCTTCCAGGTATCCAGGTTATGGCATCAGTGATGCCGCAAATAGCACCATGGGCTTCGGTAGGCGGGATACGCTCATATCCCCGACCGCAGCAGCGCTTACAGTCACCTATCACTGGCACGCCCTGCAGCCCTGACTCTTTGCGCATTACTGCGCGACCTCGCCCGTTGCAGTCCCGGCATGCCGAAGACACAGCTCCTTTGCCTGCGCAGGTTTTGCAGCGCACACTGACCTGCCCACGTTCCTCGCGTCGGCCGTCGCCAGACAGCATCGACTTCATCGTAACGACTTTCGCGGCGATAAAGCCGGTGGCGTTGCTGCACTCGCACGGTTTAATGCTGGCGGCGCTGCGGCAGTAATTGAGGTAGGCGTAAGTTGCGAGCACTTGCATCACAGCCGGTTTAATATCTGTATCAAGCTTGCGTAAGGCAGTAACCTTATCGCAGGTCTGCAGTGCAAATTCAGTTAACAGGGATACAGCGCGTCGGGTGTCGTTCTCCCTTACTCCCTCATTCCCTCATGAACGCAGCATACCCAGCGGCGCGCGACTTTGCGTCATACCCATTGCGGCAACATAGTCGGTGCCGGTCATCGTGACGGGCGATGTCTGAGGCGCTGTGCCGCTGAAGTTCTGACTTTTCGGGAAGTGGTACTTCACTGTTGATTCAAGGCTCATGCTGCCTGCCTCTGCTTTGTAGGTTCACGGCATTTAGACCGGTACATATCCCGGATCCGGATGAAGTCATCGCGGCGGTAATGCGTCATCTCATGCGGTCCATTCAGCCAGTCGACCAGCTCCTGACCATATCGCTCAGCCAGATTCGCTTCATACTGCTGTGCTACCACCGCCGCCTTGGCACCATGCTTTGCCGATCCGGCGTTGCAAGATTTGCACTGGCGATAAGCGTTACACTCTTCGAACCTTAGCTCAGGGAAACCGCCGACCGTTTTGAAGTGGCCGCAATCCCACTGGCCGCCATGCAGATCGGGTGAATGGGTTTCGCCGCAGCTGATACAGGGCTGGTCATGGTCACGAAGGCGGATGAACTGGTTGAAGGCTTGCTTCTTGAAGTAACTGTCGGGCTTGAGGGCTAACTTGCGGATTTTGGCGTGTCGTTTTTCCTGCTGGGTCTCTTCTCTTCGTCGTCGTTCTGCTTCCTGTTTCGCTTTCTGCCGGTCTTTCTCTCTCTTGGCCAGTGCAATTACGGTTCCACACTCCGCGCAGCACCACTTTTGATTCTGGAAGCCTAGATGGAACCATTCCCGGCAGTCAGGGTTTTTACAGCGTCGTCTGCTCCTCCTCATCACTCCCTCCGTGCATTCTGAAGTTGTCGTCTTGCATCTAGGCGACAATGCCGAACCGTAGCCAGCGCAGCTGGTAGCAGATATATCGCCAGATAGCATGGAAAGGGACATACTCGAAGTGCGCGAAATACCAGGTGTCTTCTTTGCAGATTTCACAGTTGCTCCCGAACCGGTGTTTGTCCTCACTGGTGAGAACGGTAAGGCATTTACATCAGCGCTCACGCCCAGCATTTGTGCTCATAGGTCGAGTCTATTCGTGGTTCGCGGTTTCCTTCGAGCAGCAGCGCTGCTGACCAGCCAGAGGCGGGGATCGATCGCGAATGTCTTTTAGGTCTGGATGTTGCGGGCGGCGTAGCTTCAAAGGAGTTCTTTTGCAGTTTTGATGTCTACTGGATCATAAGTGAACCACGTTTACTGCATGGCGGCTTCCGTTTTTTCTCATATACTCCGGCCAGTGCTTTTCGAGAATGCGCTTGGTTACGAAAGCACCAAGTCGTTGGCTTTGGTTTTCAGCGTGCTGAGCAGTTTGTTGATCGCACTGGCGATAACCGGCGCAAGGACCTCTCCGGCCACGCACTCGACGTATTCAAATTTCTGCTGTGTTCAGGTGCTTCGCCTACCCATTTTGTTTTTTTTAGTTTCATGTATTCGCTGTCAGCCAGCACCGTCATTTTGCAGCCGAGGCTCAGCGCCCTGCCTTCCACCTGAGTCAGGTAGAAATGCAGTGGCCGGTGTCAAGGTCTGAAGTATGCCATAGCGAACGGATCATTGTCGTTTCCACTGTCACCATAACAACCATCTTGCGCTCTACGTAGCCGAGGTAGGTGTGCTTCATCGCATCTTTCACCCATTCAGAAGAGTCAAAGTCTTTGACGCGCCGGATGAGCCAGTCACAGATTTCCGTTTATCACCTGTGGGATAGGGCGTTCTGGTTGAGGCTGCGCTTCTCACGCCACGGTCTGATTATTAGCCAATAAGTTTCACCAGAGTCCAGCATTGGGAGGATTTGCTGCCCGATAATGGTGAAGTTCGACCTATGAAGCCGTATGTCGTCCTTCGGAATCTCCATCAACAACATTCTTCAGTTGCTGAATAATTATGTGAAATGCAATTTTCAAGTCGCCCTACGGCTACGTCTGAAAACGGGTTGTCACCACGATGAACCATGAGGTGCTGTTGATAGGGGTTACGGCGTTGATATAGGCGTTGCAGATCTGGAAGTGATGTCGTTTTGAGATTGTTATTGATTTGCTATCGAGTAGGATCGTGTTACTCATAATGTTGCCTTTATGAAAAACCCTCTTCTTAATCTTTACCGGTTATATATTTTTTCATTTTCTTTACTCTTGCTTGCTCATCAATAAACCGAGGTTCATTCAAAAATTCGTATAGCTTTTTCATAGTCTTTTCACTTGCCCGATATTGAAGAGAGTGTGGAACATCCTCACCATTTATTTTATGGGCGTATCCGTAAGAATAAGGATAGTTCGAAGCCCAGATAGTATAAGTAACATCATTGAGCTTAAATTTTGCACAGTAGTTTTTTTCACCCTCGAAAATAGCTTCATCAATGATCTTGTTGAGAATTTTATCCCAATCTTTGCTGTAATCTCTCTGATACCGACTTGGTTTTTTGCTAAAAATCAAATCAATCAACAAATCAAAAATTTTTCCCTTACGCATCACTAATCCTCTATTAAACTCAAGATGCTTTATACTAATCTTGCAAAATAAATTCATCAACAATTAGTCTGTCCCGCTCCAGTTTTGTGGAAATCATCCCCAACAACCATGTGTCATGGCTCCTTAGCTTTTAGATCCTTCATCGCCATCACCACACGATGCAAAGATGTCCTATCCACACAGGTCGCATCGGGCCATCCATCCATGCTTTGAAATAATTCTACTTTGTTTTTCTTTGCCAACTAATAGCTAGCCACCAATTACCATGCCAGCCTGGAGTTGGAATTTTCATCAAAACCCCCCTCTTTTGCTTGCCGTTTGAATCGCTCATCAGGTCGAGAGCTTCTGTGGCCAGCGTGCGGATATGCGTCAGCGTTTCATATGATGCAGGCTGCTTCCGTGCGACGTCGATGATTGCCAGCACAAGGTTGTGCGCCTGGTTCTGCGGAGGTCGGATAATTAGCTGTGTTACCTGAGTCATGCTATTACTCCTTCCCGTCCCTCTTATGTGCGCGAGAAAGGACACCAGGCTGCCAGAAGCTCAACATCCAGTAATTATCAGGATCAGCTACAGCCTCAACAGGCAAGCCAGAATACTCTACCAACCTGTTCACCTTTGGCGATGGCAAGTCAACCGGGTTACACTAATCTCCCTATTTGTCAGGGTGACTTTAAATAGTCTTTCACTCCCGCATCGGCGGATTATCTTTAAGGTCAAAACCTGTTCAGAAAAGGACACTGATAAATGAGCATAATTTTTGTGCCTCCTCTTATTGCCGTGCTGCTCAGTAAAGAGATTGAGAAAGGATTTCCCCTGACTGAGGAAGAGGTGAACACTATTCGAGATAACGCCACAGCTATTGCGGTTGATGCCAATACCGCACTGGCTCTTGTTGAAAACCGTGGGTATCGTGATATCAATCCAGAAAAATGCTGGGAAGAATGGGCTGATTTCAGAAGGGATCGTTAAACTCTTACAGCTAATAGTCGAAGAGGCTCCACGGGAAGCGGAAGCGGCTAATAGTGCCAGCAGGAATTCCAAATGCATGCCCTGATTGCGGCTCAGCTCATCCAGAAGAGCAACGAGGCCCCGCTGGAGTAAAGACGGGTAACTGGGTTTGCTTCGATTGCGGAGATAGAGGGTGGATTAAAACTAAACCCCTGGACAAGCCAGTCAGCAAAAGCTGATAAATTAATTAAACCTGCTCCGGCAGGTTTTTTATTGCCAAAAATCCATAAAAGAACGCATCTATGGCGACACCGAACCCGCCCACATTGTCGTCGCTAAAAAGGCATTATGCGGATTGTTGAGTAGACGAAGCGCTGAAAAACTTATTTACGCATTCTGCATTTGCATAATCAGCCAGGTTTTCCAGGCTTAACAGGTGACTTCAGCCCAGGAGGAAATATGTCAGAAGAGTACAAAAAATGCATCGAAGCCTGTTACCTGTGCGCAGCGGCTTGTGATAACTGTGCGGCATCGTGCCTTGAAGAAGAAAATCTGGAAATGATGCGCCAGTGCATCAAAATGGATATGCAATGCGCAAATATATGCCGACTCGCGGCGCAATTTATGGCGTTAAAAAGTGAGTCAGCCAGCGCGATTTGTCAGATTTGTGCAGATATTTGCCAGAAGTGTGGTGATGAGTGCAGGAAGCATCAACACGACCACTGTCAGGAATGTGCGAAAACCTGCCATCATTGCGCTGAACAGTGCCGACAGATGGCTGCATAAATAATCGTAACGTTAAAGGCCCGCAGGCTGCGGGCCCGATGAGATGCGTTAATTATTGTCTGACTGCAGTTGGTCTGCCGGTTTACTGACCCCAGCAAGCTCATTAAGCCCCTCATGGTTTATTTTTTCATCAGCGCTATCTACAGCACGCGAAATAATAAGCAAATCCTGAAGCTCGCTTAACAGGAGTGCAGCATCTGACTTAAGCACTTCGTCTGAATCGGCAGAATCAATAACCGTATTAATGGCCTTGTTGGCGCCCTCGATCATCTCGGTTACGCCGCCCTGTTTGCTTACGGCCAGCACCAGTGCACTGATCAACAGAGACTGTGCCTCAACGCGTGCTGTGAGTTGTTTCGTGCTCGCATCTATTTGAGAAATTTTGGCAAGCATACTCAGTACAACGTTCTTCATGGCTTTTCTCCCTGCAAAGAGACCATCATATAAGCGTGATTTCGCGCCGGAAATATCAACATTCTGAAAACCGATAACGTCTTCAGGTGAAGCCGCCAGTGAAGCTGTTACGCAGGGCGAACCCGCGCAGCTTTCAGGGTGTGCCAGGCAGAACGTCGAGGAGAACATCAAGAACGTGCTTATAAACGCACCTGATTGTGAGCCGTTTATCACGAGCCGCCTTCGCTTCAGAGCCGGATAGCCCCCTGGGGCAGCGCGCCGCTGTTTACCGGCAAAAAGGTAATGCCTCGAGAGGCTCTCCCCTTTTCCAGTACGCGGACAGCGAAACGAGTGCTTTTCTCGCATAACTTTCAGGCTCTTTGCTCAAAACTGAACGGTGGTGGTTAGCGGTGAGACCAGCCCGCTTTTAAGCGGCAGGCTGAGTGTTTAACCAGAAACGTAAAAAGGCTACCCGGAGGCAGCCTTGAATGGGGAGAGGTTCGGATGAACAAAAGAACATCAGGCAGCCATCGGCTGCGGGTTTATTTGAATCATGGCCGATTTACAAAAAATACATTTAGCGCCAAGCGGGTTTTTGACGTTGATGTCATAAACGGAGCGGCGATATTGCGAGCCCTGACAGTGCGGGCAGCGAAGATAAATAATAGCTGAGATAATTTTTTTGCGTCCTGTGACGTTGGCAGCTGACGGACCTTTTTGGGCCATCCTGCACGGTGAATTCTACTTTCTGCCTCCTGTCTGGAGTGCGGAAATCGTTGCCCTCGATAGCAAAAAGGTGCATGAACACATCCTTGCGGCCATCTACTGGCGAAATATAGCCGAAGCCTTTTCTGCGTTAACCTTTAGCCGTGCCGGGCATGTTATGAGAGATAACGTCCCGTTACTTCAAGCCTGTTAATAACTATAGCTGAATTGCAGCGACACATCGGTACGATTGAGATAAAACTCAAACAGGCAGGCTCAGGAGCGGCACTAACGTAAATGAGAGATACGACAGGAGCGAAGGATGAGGTTGTCTGCTGATCAGACCAGGTGGTCATTAACGCATGCATCGACCGCAATTGCAAGCGAGTAAAAAAGCGGAGCGTTATCGCTTTTGCGGCTCCTGAACGCGTAAGCAAATCGGTAAAGCGGAGCGCAAATGCTTTCACGCCACCGTGCTACAGCTTTGCTGTTACACTCTTTACGGCGTCCTGCACCCGGCTACAACTATGCATTGAGCATCGAGAAGGAGAAAGTGGTGAAAAGTAAAATTTATCTTCCGCAGTTCGATATCAGCGCCGACGTGGAGATATTTGGCAATAAGCTTCGGGTCCGCTATGAAGGAAACGAAAACTTTCCTAAGCGCCTGAAGGTTAAAGAGCAATATTTTGTGGTTATCGACGGCAAAGAAACGACGATGGTGCTGGAACGTAAAGCGATCGGTTCCTGGCAATTCTCCCTGCAGTCATGATGGGGTGATTCCCACCTTCACTTACTGACTCAGCAAGGTGGGAATGCGGCGCGGTGCTATTTCTTCTCGCGATCCTCGTAGGGATCTTTTTTGTCATCATTATGATCGTCACGGGTGCGCGGGATCTCACCGTGTTCAGCGGGCGCATCGGCCGCCGGATGATCGTCCTCTTCATAGGCGTTGTGAACGTGCGGCGTGCTTTCGGGAGCGCTCTTGCTGACGTCCCCTTCCTGTTTACGTTCTTCGTTGGTTTTATGTTTAAACATTTCCGTCTCCTCGTTCGCTTCCAGTCTGTTAAGTGTAGACGTAAATCCTTCAGGCTACGCCGAGCGCGCTTTTTACCTCGTTAGCGATCTTCTCGACCTGCGGGCCATAGATAACCTGGATATCGTGCTCGCTGACGCGGTTAATGCCGTTGGCGCCGGTGGTGAGCAGCGTCTGATCCACCACCTCTTTCATATCTTTTACTCTGACGCGCAGACGGGTAAAGCAGCAGTCAACATCCTCGATATTGGCCTCTCCGCCGAGGCCGCTGATAATCACTTTGGTGCGCTCATCCGCCGCCACCTGCTGCGGCTTCTCATCCTCTGATTCGCGCCCCGGCGTTTCGACGCCCATGCGGGTGATAATAAAGCGGAAGGCGTAGTAGTAGAGCGGCGCATAAATCACGCCGAGCACCAGCGTCCACCACCAGTGGGTTTTACTGCCGCCGAGAATGCCAAACACCACCAGATCGATAATGCCGCCCTGCACGTTGCCGATCATCAGGTGCAGCATCGACATCAGCATAAAGGAGAGACCGGTCAGCAGCGCATGCAGCAGATAGAGCACCGGCGATACAAAGATAAAGCAGAACTCCAGCGGCTCGGTGATGCCGGTGGTGAACGAGGTCAGCGCGCCCGCCATCATCAGCGCCTTAACCCGCTGCTTATGTTCAGGACGCGCGGTGTGGTAGATCGCCAGCGCGGCGGCCGGCAGGCCGAACATCATCACCGGGATTTTGCCCTGGGCGAGAAACTGGGTGGCGTTGCGCAGGGCGTCGTCAGGCACCGAGCCGGGATGCGTCAGCGAGGCGTTGAAGATATTCAGCGCGCCCACCAGCATTTGCCCGTCCACGGTGGCGATGCCGCCAATCGGCGTAAAGCGCACGGTTTCATTAAGGATATGGTGCAGCCCGGTCGGGATCAGGATGCGTTCCGCCGTGCCGAGCAGAAAGGCGCCGTACTGCCCGCTTTTGCCGATCATCTCGCCCACCCAGGCGATGCCCGCGCCCAGCGTCGGCCAGATCAGCGCCAGCAGCACGCCCACCAGCGGCAGGAAAACCACGGTGACGATCGGTACGAAGCGGCGTCCGCCAAAGAAGCTAATGGCGGTCGGCAGCTGCTGCGTATAGAAGCGGTTGTGCAGCAGCACCGTCAGCAGACCGGCGATTACGCCGCCCAGCACGCTCATGTTGTAGGTAAAGATACCGAGCATCTGGATATATTCCGCCGAGGTCATCATCGCCGTGGTCTGGTCCATCCCCGCCTGCTGCAGCGCGGCCGGGGTGGTTGTCGCCGCCGTAAGCCCCTTCGCCGCCAGCGTGGCGCTGATGCCGACGTTCATCGAGATATAGCCGATCACCGCGGCGAAGGCCGCCGTCGGCTTTTCCGCCTTCGCCAGGCCGATGGCGCTCGCCACGGCAAAAAAGACCGGCAGGTTGGCGAAGAGCGCGCCCGCCACTTTGCGGATAAAGCCGATAATCAGCTGCGGCACCTGCATCTGAGCAAAGGCGTCGCCGGTAATCGCCGGGTTCTGCAACGCGGCCGCGAGGCCGAGGAAGATCCCCGCCGCCGCAATCACCGAAATCGGCATCATCAACGCTTTGCCAAACGCATGGATCTGGCTGGTGAGCTGTTTCATGGGGTGCGCCCTTTCAGAAGTGAAGGTGCAAGTATTGACCCGATGCGCCAGTAACTCCCGTTATCAACAGGTTGCCAGAGAGTAAAATTTGAACAGCATCACATTTTTCCGTCTCGCGCGATAAACGCCGGCTATCGCACCATTAAGTCAATCAATTAGACAACTTATGATTGCAGTCGCACACTTCCCTCACCGTCAGGATATATCCTGATAACAAACTTCCTACAAAAAACATAAGCCTGCACTCACCATGAAATTCAAACGTAAAATTAAGCCTTACCGCGCTGCGGCGGGCGGCTGGGGTTCGCTGGAAGCCACCACCCGTTTCGTTTTTGACAGCAAAGCCGCCCTGAAAAATATGCGCAACCTGATGCGTATGAACAAAGCGCGCGGCTTCGACTGCCCCGGCTGCGCCTGGGGCGACGATAACAAAAGCACCTTTAGTTTCTGTGAAAACGGCGCCAAAGCGGTGACCTGGGAAGCGACGCGTCGCGTGGTCGATAGCGACTTCTTCGCCCAGCACAGCGTGACTAAACTCTATGCGCAGAGCGACTACTTCCTCGAATATCAGGGCCGTCTGACCCACCCGATGCGCTATAACGCCGAGACCGATCACTATGAGCCGATCGGCTGGGACGACGCTTTTGCGCTGATCGCAAAGCACATCAAGGCGATGGATAACCCGAACCAGATGGAGCTTTACACCTCAGGGCGCGCCAGCAACGAGGCCTCCTGGCTCTATCAGCTGTTTGGCCGCCTGGCGGGCACCAACAACTTCCCGGACTGCTCCAATATGTGTCACGAAGCGAGCGGCGCCGGTCTGAAGCGCAGCATCGGCGTCGGCAAAGGCACTATTCGCCTCGACGACTTCGACCATGCTGACGCCATCTTCGTTTTCGGCCAGAACCCGGGTACCAACCACCCGCGTATGCTGCACAGCCTGCGTCATGCTGCCGATCACGGCGCGAAAATCGTTACCTTCAACACCCTGCGCGAGCGCGGCCTCGAGCGCTTCGCCGATCCGCAGAAGCCGCTGGAAGTGGTCACGTCTAAAGCGGGCACCATCAGCTCCGCCTATTATCAGCCGAATCTCGGCGGCGATATGGCGGCGGTGCGCGGCATGGTGAAAGCGCTGCTGGAGACCCATCGCGCGCGCGTCGCGGCGGGCCAAAAAGGCCTGTTCGACGAAACCTTTATTAACGCCACCACGCACGGCGTCGAAGCCTATTTTGACGCGGTCGACAGCACCGACTGGATGCAGATTGTACAGCAGTCTGGCCTGAGTGAAGCGCAGATCCGCGAAGCGGCGGCGATTTACCAGAGCGCCGATCGCGTTATCGTTACCTGGGCGATGGGCATCACGCAGCACAAACACTCGGTGGACACGGTACGCGAGATCGTCAACCTGCAGCTGCTGTTCGGCCAGCTCGGCAAGAAAGGCGCAGGCCTCTGCCCGGTGCGCGGCCACAGCAACGTGCAGGGCAACCGCACCATGGGCATCGACGAGAAGCCGAGCAAAGCCTTCCTCGACGCGCTCGGCAGCCACTTCAACTTCGAGCCGCCGCGCGAGCACGGCCATAACACCGTTGACGCGCTGAACGCCATGCTGCGTGACGAGATCAAAGTGCTGATCGCGCTGGGCGGCAACCTCGCCGCGGCGGCGCCCGATTCGCCGCGCACCGAAGAGGCGCTGCAGCGCTGCGGTCTGACGGTGCATATCAGCACCAAGCTTAACCGCAGCCATCTGGTACCGGGCGCGGAGAGCCTGATCCTGCCGACGCTGGGCCGCACCGAGCGTGATACCCAGGCGACCGGCAACCAGTTTATCACCGTAGAAGACTCCTTCAGCATGGTGCACGCCTCCGAAGGCATCGGCATTCCGCTGGCGGAGACGCAGCGCTCTGAGACCGCTATCGTCGCGGGCATCGCGCACGCGGTGCTGGGCGATGAGAAGGTGCAGTGGCTGAAGCTGGCCGCCGACTACAACCTGATCCGCGACCATATCGCCGCCACGATCCCGGGCTTCGCCGACTTTAACGAGAAGTGCGATCTGCCGGGCGGTTTCTATCTCGGCAACGCGGCAGCAGAGCTGCGCTTCAACACCCCGACCCAGAAAGCGGAGTTCAGCAGCGCGGCGCTGCCGGCCTCGCTCTTCCCGCAGGACGTCGCGGAAGTGCCCTTTACGCTGCAAACCCTGCGCTCCCATGACCAGTACAACACCACGATCTACGGCCTCGACGACCGTTACCGCGGCGTTTACGGCCAGCGCGAAGTGGTGTTTATCAACCCGGAAGATATGCAGGCGCTCGGCTTTACCGAAGGTCAGCTGGTGGATATTGAGACCCTGTGGAACGACAATATTTCGCGTCGCGTCAGCGGTTTCAAACTGGTGCCCTACAATATTCCGCGCGGCAACCTCGCGGCCTATTATCCGGAAACCAACCCGCTGGTCCCGCTGAACAGCTTTGGCGATATCAGCGGCACCCCCACCTCAAAATCGGTTCCGGTGAAGCTGGAACTGTCGGTTTCCCTGCCGACTCAGCGCATCGCGTAAGCGCAGAGTTTCCTTAGTTAAAAGCCGGTTAATCCGGCTTTTTTACCCCTTTTTGCCTTGCCGCGCGCCCCTGATTCGCGTAAAACTAGCAGCCGCTCTTAGGCCACGAAACTAAACTGACTATGTTCCAGGATAATCCGCTGCTCGCGCAGCTTAAAGAGAAGCTCCACGCGCAGACTCCCCGCGCAGAAGGTGTTGTTAAAGGCACCGAAAAAGGTTTCGGCTTCCTTGAAGTCGACGCGCAGAAAAGCTATTTCATTCCGCCGCCGCAGATGAAGAAAGTGATGCACGGCGACCGTGTCTCCGCCATCATCCACAGCGACAAGGATCGTGAAAGCGCCGAGCCTGAAACGCTGATCGAACCCTTTCTCAGCCGTTTTGTCGGCCGCGTGCAGAAGAAAGATGACCGTCTTTCCATCGTCCCGGACCATCCGCTGTTAAAAGACGCCATCCCCTGCCGTCCGGTGCGTGGCCTGAGCCATGATTTCCAGGCGGGTGACTGGGCCGTCGCGGAAATGCGCCGCCATCCGCTGAAAGGCGACCGCGGCTTCTATGCCGAACTGACCGAATTTATCGTTAAAGCCGACGATCATCTGGCGCCGTGGTGGGTCACCCTGTCGCGCCATAACCTCGAGCGCGAAGCGCCGCAGGTCGGCTTTGGCGAGATGCTGGACGAACAGCTGACGCGCGAAGATCTTACCGCGCTTGACTTCGTTACCATCGACAGCGCCAGCACCGAAGATATGGATGACGCGCTCTACGTCGAAGAGAACGCCGACGGCACGCTGAGCCTGACCATTGCCATTGCCGATCCTACCGCCTACGTGCCTGAAGGCAGTGAACTGGATAAGCTGGCGGCGCAGCGCGCCTTTACCAACTACCTGCCGGGCTTTAATATCCCGATGCTGCCGCGCGAGCTTTCTGACGACGTCTGCTCGCTGCGTCCCAACGAGCGCCGCCCCGCGCTGGTCTGCCGCGTTACCGTGGCGCAGGATGGCTCGCTGGGCGACGACGTTCACTTCTTTGCCGCCTGGATCGAATCGAAAGCCAAACTGGTATATGACCAGGTCTCTGACTGGCTGGAAAACAGCGGCGACTGGCAGCCGCAGAGCGAGGCGATTGCTCAGCAGATCCGTCTGCTGCACCGCATCTGCCTGGCGCGCAGCGAGTGGCGTCAGAACCATGCGCTGGTGTTTAAGGATCGCCCGGATTACCGCTTTGTCCTCGGCGAGAAAGGCGAAGTGCTGGATATCGTCGCCGAGCCGCGCCGCATCGCCAACCGTATGGTAGAAGAGGCGATGATCCTCGCCAACGTCTGCGCCGGTAAGGTGCTGCGCGAGAAGCTGGGCTTCGGCGTCTACAACGTGCATACCGGCTTCGACGCCACCAATGCCGAACAGGCCGCCGCCGTGCTGGCCAGCCACGGCATCACCGTTGACGCCACCGCCATTACCACGCTGGAGGGCTTCCGCCAGCTGCGCCGCGAGCTGGATGCCCAGCCGACGCAGTTCCTCGACAGCCGTATCCGTCGCTTCCAGTCCTTCGCTGAGATCAGCACCGAGCCGGGCCCGCACTTTGGTCTGGGTCTGGAGGCGTACGCCACCTGGACCTCACCGATCCGTAAATCGGGCGATATGATCAACCATCGTCTGCTGAAAGCGATTATTCGCGGCGAGCAAGGCGCGCGTCCGGATGAGGCGTTAACCACCATTATGAGCGAGCGTCGTCGCCTGAACCGCATGGCGGAGCGCGACGTGGGCGACTGGCTCTATGCTCGCTGGCTGGCGCCGCACGCCGGTACCGACCGCAAGTTCAGCGCTGAGATTATCGACGTCTCCCGCGGTGGCATGCGCGTGCGCCTGCTGGAGAACGGCGCGGTTGCCTTTATTCCGGCGCCCTTTATCCACGCGGTACGCGACGAACTGGTGTGCAGCCAGGAGAACGGCACCGTGCAGATCAAAGGCGAAGTTGCCTTCCGCGTGACCGACGTTATTGACGTGACCATCGCCGAAGTGCGCATGGAAACGCGCAGCGTCGTGGCGCGCCCGGCCGTCTAAGCATCAAACCCTGCGGGATAATCGCCGTTATCCCGCATTTTCACTTCTCTCTTTACACAAATGTTATATTTGTTCCCCGCTTCACACTTCTTAACACATTAACTTTCACTTACATTCCATTACATTACCTTTGACTCGTTGTCTTTGAACGTCCCTTTCGGTTCATACAAGGAGTGAGGTCATGAAGAACGTCAAAACCAGCGTCATCTGGTTAGCAGTGGCGTTAGTCGGCGCGGGCGCATTCGCCATGCTGGCGTTAAATCGCGGCGAGCACGTTAACGCCGTCTGGCTGGTGGTGGCCGCGGTCGCCTGCTACAGCATCGCCTATCGCTTTTACAGCCTGTTTATCGCCCGCAATATTTTCGAGCTGGACGATCGTCGCCGTACGCCCGCCGAGCGTTTCAACGACGGCCTCGACTATGTACCGACCAACAAATGGGTGCTGTTCGGCCACCATTTTGCCGCTATCGCCGGCGCCGGGCCGCTGGTCGGGCCGATCCTCGCGGCGCAGATGGGCTTTCTGCCCGGCACCATCTGGATCCTTGTCGGCGTAATGCTGGCGGGCGCGGTGCAGGATTTCCTCGTGCTGTTTATCTCTACCCGCCGCGACGGCCGTTCGCTGGGCGAAATGGCGCGTCAGGAGCTGGGTGCCTTTGCGGGCGTGATTACCATGCTCGGCGCGCTCGGCGTGATGATTATCATCCTCTCCGCGCTGGCACTGGTGGTGGTGAAAGCGCTGGCTAACTCGCCGTGGGGACTCTTTACCATCGCCGCGACCATTCCCATCGCGCTGCTGATGGGCGTCTATATGCGCTTTATCCGCCCCGGCAAGATAGCGGAGGTGTCGCTGATCGGCTTTGTGCTGATGATGGCGGCGATTATCTACGGCGGCAACGTGGCGCAGGATCCTTACTGGGGCCCCTTCTTTACCCTGAAAGGCACTTCGCTGACCTGGGTGCTGGTGATCTACGGCTTTGTCGCCTCGGTGCTGCCGGTCTGGCTGCTGCTGGCGCCGCGCGACTATCTTTCCACCTTCCTGAAAATCGGCGTGATCGTCGGGCTGGCAATCGGCATTCTGTTCGCCATGCCGGAAATGAAGATGCCAGCGGTGACGCGCTTTATCGACGGCAGCGGCCCGGTCTTCTCCGGCCAGCTCTTCCCCTTCCTGTTTATCACTATCGCCTGCGGTGCCATCTCTGGCTTTCACGCACTGGTCTCCAGCGGCACCACGCCGAAGCTGGTAGAGCGAGAGAGCCATATTCGCTTTATCGGCTACGGCGCTATGCTGATGGAATCTTTCGTCGCCATCATGGCGCTGATCTGCGCCTCGGTCATCGATCCCGGCGTCTACTTTGCCATGAACTCCCCGGCGGCGCTGATCGGCACCACGGTAGAGAACGCTTCGCAGGTGATTAACGGCTGGGGCTTTGTGGTGACGCCTGAAATGCTCTCTGGCATTGCGCGCGACGTCGGCGAGGCGTCGGTATTGTCACGCGCCGGCGGCGCGCCGACCTTTGCGGTGGGCATGGCGCATATCATTACCGACGTCTTTAACAGCCGGGCGATGATGGCCTTCTGGTATCACTTCGCTATCCTGTTCGAAGCGCTGTTTATTCTCACCGCGGTGGATGCCGGCACGCGCGCCTGTCGCTTTATGGTGCAGGACCTGGTTGGCACGGTGGTGCCGTCGCTGGCGAATAACCGCTCGTGGGCGGGCAATATGGCGGGCACGGCGGTCGCGGTGGCCGGCTGGGGCTTCTTTGTCTACCAGGGCGTGGTCGATCCGCTGGGCGGCATCAATACCCTGTGGCCGCTGTTCGGCATCGGCAACCAGATGCTCGCCTCTATGGCGCTGATCCTTGGCACCGTGGTGCTGTTCAAGATGAAGAAGCAGCGCTACGCCTGGGTAACGATTCTGCCGACCGCCTGGCTGTTTATCACCTCGATGACGGCGGGCTGGCAGAAGATTTTCCATGAGAAGCCCTCAATCGGCTTCCTGGCGCAGGCGAATAAGTTCCGCAAGGGGATCGACGAGGGGGTCATTATCGCCCCGGCGAAGAGCGTGGCGGATATGCAGACCATCGTCTTCAGCAACCAGATCAACGCCGTGCTGTGCGGCTTCTTTATGCTGGTGGCGGTCACCATGCTGATCGCCGCCTTCTTTGTGATTCGCCGCGCCCTGCGCAGCAGCGTGCCAACCACGCACGAGGCGGAGCCGTCGCTGCGCAAGGAGGTACGCCATGTCTGATGCAATTCATCGCGCCGCCCGTCCGGCGCGCCTCGAGGCCATTCACCGCTGCCGCCCGCTCGACGCCCCCCGGCGCTTTCGCTGGCGAACGCTGTGGCGCGGCCTGCAGCAAAGTTTTCGTCTGATGGTCGGGGTGCAGGATTATCAAAATTATCTTCAGCATATGCAGCGTCAGCACCCGGATCTTACCCCAATGAGCGAGCGCGATTTTCACCGCTACTGTCTTGATGCCCGGTTCCCCAGTCAGGCCGGCAAGCTGGGTAAATGTCCTTGTTAAGCCGGTAATTTAGCCCCGCGACGCGGGGCTTTTTTGTGCCATTGGTTACCAGACTGGAAAATATATTTGGCTGGCATCTTGTACTGAAGTGAGATGCCGAATACTGTTGATAAAATAATGAGATAACGCCAGCAGAGCACTCCCCCGGAGGACCTTTCCATGACCGATGAACAAGGGCAAACGTTGCTGTATACCTTGTTTGGCACGACCAGCCCTCATTGGCGCCTGACCACCGACAGCGATGCCCTGCATTTCGCAGAGGATGAAAACGCGCACACTAATATCGCCGTTGCGCTGACGCCCGCGCAGGCCAGCCTGCTGCGCGCCATGACGTTAATCACCTCCAGTGTGAACCTGACGCTGCCGCTGCACGGCACGCCGGTGCCGATGCACTTTGTCGGCCGCAAGGTAAACCAGTCGAGCTGGGCCGGCACCGCCTCCGCCTGGGGCGATACCTCCGCCGTCGCGCGCGATCTGACGCAGGGCCTCTCTTTCGCCGAACAGGTGGTATCTGAAGCCAACTCGGTGATTGTGATTGTCGATCAGCGCGGCAATATTCAGCGCTTTAACCGCCTCAGCGAGGAGTACACCGGCCTTAACGAGCACGAAGTTATCGGCCGCAACGTGTTTCAGCTGTTTATGACCAAACAGGAGGCGGCCGCCTCGCGCCGCAATATCGCCGGCTTCTTCCGCGACGGCAATTCCTATGAGGTGGAACGCTGGGTGAAGACCCGTAAGGGCCAGCGACTCTTTCTGTTTCGTAATAAGTTCGTTCACAGCGGCAGCGGCAAAAATGAAATTTTCCTCATCTGTTCCGGAACGGACATAACCGAGGAGCGACGGGCGCAGGAGCGCCTGCGGGTGATGGCAAACACCGATACCGTGACCGGTTTGCCCAATCGCAACGCGATCCACCAGCAAATTAGCCTGGCGCTGGAGCTGGCGAAAGAGGATGAGACCGGCGTGGTCTACCTCGATCTCGATAATTTCAAGAAGGTGAACGACGCCTACGGTCATATGTTCGGCGATCAGCTGCTGCAGGCGGTGTCGCTGGCGATCCTCAGCTGCCTGGGCAAAGACCAGACGCTGGCGCGCCTCGGCGGCGACGAGTTCGTGGTGCTGGCAGAGCACACCAGCCAGGCGGCGCTGGAGGCGATGGCGTCGCGCATTCTCGAACGCCTGCGCCAGCCCTTCCGTATCGGCCTGATTGAAGTCTACAGCGGCTGTTCTATCGGCATCGCGCTGGCGCCGCTGCACGGCGAGGACCGCGAGAGCCTGATCCGCAACGCCGACACCGCGATGTATCACGCCAAAGAGAACGGGCGCGGCAAGTTCTGCGTTTTCGCTGCGGAGATGAACCAGCGCGTGTTTGAGTATCTCTGGCTCGACACCAACCTGCGCAAGGCGCTCGAACAGGATCACCTGACGGTGTTCTATCAGCCGAAGCTCGATCGCGACGGCGCGGTGCGCAGCGCGGAAGCGCTGGTGCGCTGGAATTCGCCGGAGCGCGGCATGGTTTCGCCCGCCGATTTTATTCCCTATGCCGAAGAGTCAGGGCTGATTGTGCCGCTCGGCCGCTGGGTGATGCTGACCGTGCTGCGGCAGATTCTGGCCTGGCGCGAACAGGGCATTAACCTGCGCGTGGCGGTCAACGTCTCGGCGCGACAGCTGATTGACCAGAGCATCTACAGCGATCTCAAGCTGGCGCTGATGGACAGCGGCCTGACGGAGTGCCCGATCGATATCGAGCTCACCGAAAGCTGCCTGATTGAGAACGAAGCGCAGGCGCTGACCCTGATGAAGCAGTTCCAGGAGCTGGGCGCGCAGGTGCATCTTGACGATTTCGGCACGGGCTACTCTTCGCTGTCGCAGCTCGCGCGCGTGCCGATCAACGCCATCAAGCTTGATCAAAGTTTTATTCGTAATATTAATGAGCAGCCGGTTTCCCAGTCGCTGGTGCGCGCCATCGTTGCCGTCGCCAAGGCGCTGACGCTGGAGGTGATCGCCGAAGGCATCGAGACGAAAGCGGAAGAAGAGTTTGTCCTCCTCAACGGCGTAGACGGGCGTCAGGGCTACTTCTACGCAAAACCAATGCCCGCGGAACAGTTTGGGCATTGGCTGGCTAAGCATCCTGCCCGCGTTTAAAACTCCGCGTTATTAACCCGCTTTACGCAAGGATGCGCTATGGCGGTTTTGTAACTGCACCAGACGTTCCATATAGGCGATATCTTTCGGCTCCAGCGTAAAGGCATAGTCGACCCAGTCCTCAGTGATATCCATCAGCTCGGCGCGCGACAGCTGCAGCACGCGCTGGCGCGCTTTCAGCATGGCGCGCACGCCGTTGAGCTTCGGCCGCAGCGTATCGATAAAGGTGCGCGTGCAGCGGTAGCTTTCGCCGGGCTGGAACACCTTGTCCACCAGGCCGCGCGTTTCATACCATTCTGCGCTGTGCGACTCCCCTTCGCATATCAGCTCTTCCGCCAGCTTCATACCGGCCCGACGCGCCACCAGAGAGTAGCCGCCCATGCCGGGGAACAGGTTAAAAGCGATTTCCGGGAAGCCGAGCCGGGCGTTGTTTTGCGCCAGGATAAAGTGGTGCGCCAGCGCGGCTTCAAAGCCGCCGCCCAGCGCGCTGCCCTCAATCATCGCCAGCGTCACCGCGCCGGTGTCAAAACCGCGCGCCGCCGAGTGAATGCAGTCGACGCAGGCCCGGGCATAGGCGCGCAGCGCTTCGCGGCGGTTGTTGCGAATGCACTCGACGAAGAAGCGCAGATCGCCGCCCGCGTTGAACATCTGCGGCACCAGCGAGCCGGTGACCCAGAAATCGATCGGCAGACCGGAGCGCTGTGCCGCATAGCTCAGGTTCATGATCTCCTCGATTAATTCGTGGTTAAAGCTGGGGCGCGGCTGCGCCCGCAACATCATCCACATGGTGCGGCGGCCCTCTTCGTAGTACGCGGCAAGTTGAGTAGTCTGTCCCACTTCGGTGAACAGTCGGCAGGTTGGTTGGTTAATTACTGTCATCGTCTCATCCTCTGTTTATTTGATGCGTTAAACGCCACATCAGCGTAATGCAGAGAGAGGCCAGACCAAATGAGAGATTGATTTATAAAGTAAAATCCAGAGATATCCCCGACTTAGTGGCCGGGGATGTTTAAGCGGGCTTACTTAATCGCCGCGCGCTGGCCAACCGCAACGCGCGAACGCTTAATGCGTTTTGAATAGACAGCAGTTATCACTGGCACCAGCACCGAGGTAACAATCACCGATGTCGCCACCAGCGCAGTGGCGGCTGGCGCGACCGGTTTAAACTGCGGCAGCATTTCCGCTATCAGCACCGGCGTCGCCACCGCTGCTCCCGCCGTGCTCGACGCGGCGATGCCTGCCGTGCCGTCGCCGCCGCCAATCAGGCGGTCGGCGATAATCAGCGGAATACCGGTGACGATAATTACCGCCACGCCCAGCAGGATACCCAGCAGGCCGGTTTGAGCGATAACCGTGAGATCGATGGTGTTGCCCAGCGCGAAGGCGAAGAAAGGAATCAGCGTATGCACCGCTTTAGCGAAAAATTCCCGCAGTTCTGGATCCAGATTGCCCAGCGCAAAGCCGATCAGAAACGGCAGAACCGCGCCGACGAAGACGTGCGGTTCAAAGGAGGCGATGCCGGCCGTGCCGAGGATCACCATCGTCATCAGCGGCCCCGACTCCAGCGACATCAGCACAAAGGCACCCGCCTCTTCCTTGCTGCCGTACTGCTGCATGATCGAAGCGTACAGGCCGCCGTTGGTCATATCCATCGCGGCGACCAGCGCCAGCGTCGAGAGGCCAGCGAACATGCCAACCTCGACGCCGTTCTCTGGCACCACGCGCGCGGCGATCGCCGCAACAACCCACGCCACCGCGATTTTGGTGATGACCAGCGTGCCCGACTTGCGCAGGACCGCGCCGGTGGCGCTGAGCCTGATGGAGGCGCCCATGCAGAAGAACCAGATGGCGAGGATCGGCACCGTGCCGGTCATCAGGCCATTGCTGAAAGAGCCGAGGTATTTGCCCGCGCCCGGCGTCAGGGTGTGGCAAAGCGCGCCGAGAAAGAGCGGAATAAGCATCATGCCGCCAGGGATTTTATCGATAGCACGTTTGATATGCATAAGGGATCACCTTTGCTGTCCAGAGGGAGGTGCGTTTTTATGCCCGAGGGCGTGACAGCAAAGTACGGGGGGCGGCGACGGAAAACAGTGATCTCCCCACAAAATTGAAACGCTGTTTTATTTTTTATTGTGGGTATGTTTCGTTATTTTGACCGCCGTCGCCATACCAGAGGGATTGGCTTCGTCCGCTGCGCTGGATCCGATGCGAACGCAGGCGGCATAACCGATAGCAATGCTGTCTGCGCTTCTCTGGCGCGGGACGCTTTGCTTTTCGATCGTGCCGCCTGCGTTAATGAAGCTGGCGTGTTTTCAGGCGCGCGGGCGCGGCGGGTTACGCTTTTTGCCCGTACCAGGCGTTTTTGCCGTGTTTGCGCAGGTAGTGCAGATCGAGCAGCGTCTGATTGATGGGGGGCAAATCGGCGCGCAGCTGCTGGCTGAACAGCCCCATATAAGCCACCTCCTCCAGCACCACGGCGCTGTGTACCGCCGCGTGGCGTCGCTTCCCCAGGCGAAAGGCCCGTGCGAGTTCACCAGCACCGCCGGTATGGCGCTGGGAGAGAGATCGCGCTGGGCGAAGGTCTCGATAATCACGCCGCCGGTATTCCATTCGTAGTCGTGCTGAATTTCGTCGTCGCGCATGGCGCGGGTACAGGGGATCTCACCGTAAAAATCGTCTGCGTGCGTCGTGCCCCAGGCTGGAATTGCCCGCCCCGCCTGCGCCCAGATGGTGGCATGACGCGAATGGGTGTGTACGATGCCGCCGACCTCTGGCCACGCCAGATAGAGCGCGCGGTGGGTAGCGGTATCGGACGACGGGCGCTTGTCGCCCTCTATAACCGCACCGCTGGCGAGATCCACCACCACCATATCGTCGCGCTGCATGCTGGCGTAGCTGACGCCTGAAGGCTTGATCACCAGCAGGCCCTGCTCGCGATCCACCGCGCTGACGTTGCCCCAGGTAAAGGTGACGAGGTTGTAGCGCGGCAAATCCAGGTTCGCTTCCAGAACCTGCTGTTTGAGTTGTTCCAGCATTGTTTTCTCCTGCTCAGATTGATCTCTGAATTGTGCAGGCGCTGGCTAAAAAGGTTATGGAGAGAGTGGCTGGAAAAGCGGCGGAAAACGGCTGATAAATGAAAAATGTGGCGTGAATTAGGAATCTTCCATCTTCGGAAAATTTGCATAAGGCTTAGAATTCACTCATGCAATGGGCGGATCTGTTTGCCGACTGCATTTATCTGCCCGAGACAACATTGTCCATAGTGAAAGGCATATCGGCATCTTCAGGGAAGAAGCGATGGCGTAATACGGGTAGAGATAATAACAGAGGAAAAAACCACCTATACTTAGGGTGTTGCCTCTGTGAGCACAACCAAGGAGAAGTTTATGACAACAAATATGAAACGTATTACCGCAGCTGTATTGGCTACCACTTTAGTTGTCGCGCTGAGCGGCTGTTCAAACTGGTCAAAACGCGATCGTAACACCGCTATCGGCGCCGGCGCCGGCGCAATCGGTGGTTCGGTGTTAACGCACGGCAGCGCGCTCGGCACCCTGGGCGGCGCGGCAGTCGGCGGTGTCATCGGCCATCAGATCGATTAATGACCGAAAGGCAAATTTAATAATAAAGGCTACACAGCGTATTAATCTAACCATCGGGCTACAGACGTAGCCCGATTTTTATTTACCCGCCCGCCAGTTTTACCTTCAGGCCTTTGGCTTCCAGCAGCTGCTTAAGCAGATCGCGCTTGTCGCCCTGAATCTCAATAACGCCCTCTTTTACCGAGCCGCCGCAGCCGCATTTTTTCTTCAGCTCCGCGCCCAGC
This sequence comes from Pantoea agglomerans, assembly GCF_020149765.1. NCBI lineage: Bacteria > Pseudomonadati > Pseudomonadota > Gammaproteobacteria > Enterobacterales > Erwiniaceae > Pantoea > Pantoea agglomerans. Next base: position 1,826,774 of record NZ_CP083809.1, on the reverse strand, counting down.
TTATTCAGAGCCTCGTCGTCAAGATCGAGCCCGGTAATCAGGCAGACGCCTTTGCCTTTGCGGCCGCTGGTCTGGCGCTGAATGCGCACGATGCCGTCCCCTTTTGGACGTTCGACCTTCTCCTGCGGCGGCGCGATGCGGCCTGCGTCGGTTGAGTAAACCAGCGGATTGTCGCGGCTCATGCGGACTCCTTAAGCGAGGTTAAAATAGCTGACAGCGTGGCGGCGGGATCGGCCGACTGGGTAATCGGACGCCCGATCACCATATAGTCTACACCCGCCTGCTGCGCCTGCTGCGGCGTCATAATGCGGCGCTGATCGCCGGCGTCGCTGCCTGCCGGACGGATGCCCGGCGTGACCAGCGCAAAATCGGCGCCGATAGCGGTTTTAAAACGCGTGGCTTCGTGCGCGGAGCAGACCACGCCGTCGAGGCCGCACTCGCGGGTCAGCTTCGCCAGGCGCTCCGCCTGCTCGGCGGGCGACAGGGTAATGCCCAGGCCGCGCAGATCGTCGGCGTCCATGCTGGTTAATACCGTGACGGCAATCAGTAGCGGTGCATCCTTGCCGAACGGCAGCAGCGCTTCGCGCGCGGCGTTCATCATGCGCGCGCCGCCGCTGGCGTGTACGTTCACCATCCAGACGCCCAGATCCGCCGCTGCGGCAACCGCATGGGCGGTGGTATTGGGAATATCGTGGAATTTCAGGTCCAGAAAGACCTCGAAGCCGCGCTGCTGCAGATCTTTTACCAGCGCGGGGCCAAACAGGGTAAACATCTCTTTGCCGACTTTTAAGCGACAGCTCTGCGGATCAATCTGGTCGACAAAACGCAATGCGCTGTTGAGGTCGTGATAGTCGAGCGCCACCAGAATGGGCGACGTGGTCACGGTTGACGATAAAGGCATGGCATTTCCTCGTAGTTGACGGCGGCAGGCAAAGGGGACAAACGGCAAGCATTCTACCCGCGCCTTATGCCAGGGACAACGTTTGCGGCGCCCTCGCCGCCTGCGTGGCGAGAAGTTGCACATTGCTGCATGGGTGCAAGTATCGTCCCTATCAGTATGTTGTAACTAAGAGCATTGCGGTAAGTCAGACCGCGACGGTCAAGATTACTGACCGTCGAGTCCGCGTATCGGTTTCACCGAGGACCAGGTGCGGCAGGAGGGACAGTGCCAGTAGAGCGCATGAGCGGTAAAACCGCATTTCTGGCAGCGGTAGCGCGGCTTGGTGCGGATCTGCTCGCCCACCATATCACGCAGCACCATCAGACTCTCTTTTGCGCGCCCGTCCTCCGCTTCGTGCAGGTGGAAGTCCATCAGGCGATGGAAAACGCGCATGGTAGGATGACGCTGCAGCTGGCGATTGATATAGAGCTGCGCCGATTCCGGCCCTTCCTGACGCTCGAGGATATCGGACATATAGAGCTCGGCCGCCGCGCCGGTGTTCTCGTCCACGCAGCGCTGCAGAAACGCCGCCCAGGCGTCGGGCTGATTTAATCGCTGATAGCAGGTCTCCAGCATCGGCAGGGTTTCGCTCACCAGCTCTTTATCCTGATCCAGCACGCGCTGCAGATGGTCGATTGCTTTGGCGTATTCGCCCTTTTCGATCAGGATGCGTCCCATCATGATTGAGACGCGCGCGCTCTGGCGATCGGCCGCCTCGCCCTTTTTCAGCAGGCTCATCGCGCGATCGAGATCGTCGCTGCTCATCGCCTGCAGCGCCAGCTCGCAGTAGAAGTGAGCGATCTCCCCTTTCTGCTTATCTTTACCCAGCTTCACCAGGCGCTCGGCGACGTCGATCGCCTGATGCCAGTCGCTGGTCGCCTGATGGATCAGCAGCAGCTGCTGCAGCGCGCTGATGCGAAAATCGGTCTCATCCGTCAGCTGCTTGAACATATCTTCGGCGCGATCGTACAGCCCGGCGGCCATATAGTCGCGGCCCAGCTGCTGTATCGCCAGCAGGCGCTGGTCGTAGTTAAGCGAGGCGCTCTCCATCAGCGACTGATGAATGCGTATCGCGCGATCCACCTCACCTCGCGAGCGGAACAGGTTACCCAGCGTCAGGTGCGCCTCCACCGTGCCGCTGTCCTCTTTCAGCATATCGAGAAAGAGATCGACCGCTTTATCCTGCTGGTTGGAGAGCAGAAAGTTAACGCCTGCAACGTAATCCCGCGACAGGCGACTCGCTTCCTGTTGCTTGTCCTGTTGCGCGCTGCGTCGCCCCATATACCAGCCGTAAGCCGCGGCGACGGGCAGTAACAGAAACAGCAATTCATGCATGGAGGACTATTCCCGACCCGTGACGGCAGTCGATGCGGCAGCAGGCGGCGCGCTTTTATCCAGCTGGGTCTGCATACGTTTGATTTTGCGCTGCGCATGCGCCAGGGAAACGCGAACGCGCAGCCAGAAGAGACCGCAGATGGCCCAGCCCAGCACAAACCCCGCGCCGAACAGCGAAGCCAGCAGCGTAGAGATACGGAATTCGCCCTGCGCCAGCAGATAGTTAAAGGTGATGACCTGGTCGTTATGCGCGCCTAAGGTGACGGAAATGATAAAAATGACCAATACCACTAAGAAAATCAGCAAATATTTCACAGTGCATCCTGTTGTGAGGTTATCTGGTAGAAGTATGCCAAAAAAGCGGCAACATTGCTGCTCCCTGCGGCGCCAGGCGCGTGGCTTTTAGGCAAGCGCAATCAATAATATGGGGATAAAGATCGCAATTACAATCCGTTTTCCCTCTGCGCCACTTCCTTTCGCTCTTCCGGCGGTAGCGTGAGCGGGCCGCAAAAGCGCTGCGCCAGCCAGGTGGCGAAGGTGACCAGCAGCCAGGAGAAGGCCACCGCCACCGCCAGATCGCCCGGCCAGTGCATGCCGAGCAGCAGACGGCTGGCCATCACCGCACCGGCCCAGACGCCAATCGCCGCGATGGTGATATAGCGGCGACGCGGCCAGAGCAGGCTCAGCGCCAGCAGCGCCCAGCTGGCGGCAAACATCGTATGGCCGGAAGGAAAGGCGAAGCCGGTTTCAAATGCCCAGTGGCGCTTTAGCCAGCCCGGCAGCATCTGGTCGCTGGCGAGCAGCTGATCGACGCGCTGGCCGCGCTCTTTGCGCGTCATGCTGTAGAACTCGCGCGCGTCCAGACCGTGGTTATGCTCCAGCCAGACCACATAAGGACGCGGCTCCTGAACCTGATCTTTGATATAGGACTTGCTGTATTGCCCGGTGAGAATCGTCGCGTTCATGATTAGCAGCAGCAGCAGCGCGGGCTTAAGGCGAAAGCGCAGACACCAGAGCACCCACAGGCTGAGCAGCAGACTGGTCAGCGTGCCCCAGGGGCGCGTGACGGTTTCGGTCATCCAGTAGAGGACGCGCAGCAGCGCATCGCTTTCGCCCGGCTGCCAGCGCCAGCCGGTCGCCCAGACCACGAGCGGAATGATCATCAGCAGCAGCATGCCTGCCGTAGTGCGACGCAAAATCTGCAGCATCCTTTCTCCTCTGATGCGGCCTCTTTCTGCCGCTTGCAAATAACTTTATCTTAAAAAATAATAACATAACTTGTTGCGCATTGGATATTCGTGCTTTATCACTACAATCGCTCTGACAAATTAGCAGCCCAACTTCACGTTGTGGCACAATATTGCCAATTTTTTCAGGCCATACTGGCCTGTGCGCTGTTTTAGAATAGCGCATCCTCTGAAGGTTCTGGAGAGTCACATGCAGCTTAAACGGGTGGCAGAAGCCAAACTGCCCACGCCCTGGGGCGATTTCCTCATGGTCGGTTTTGAAGAACTGGCAACCGGTCACGATCACGTCGCGCTGGTATTTGGCGACATCAGCGATAACACGCCCGTGCTGGCACGCGTTCATTCGGAATGCCTGACCGGCGACGCGCTGTTCAGCTTACGCTGCGATTGTGGTTTTCAACTGGAAGCGGCGCTGAACGCCATTGCCGAAGAGGGCCGCGGCGTACTGCTCTATCACCGCCAGGAAGGACGTAATATCGGCCTGCTGAATAAGATCCGCGCCTATGCGCTGCAGGATAAAGGCTATGACACCGTTGAGGCCAACCACCAGCTCGGCTTTGCCGCCGACGAGCGCGACTTCACGCTGTGTGCCGATATGTTCAAGCTGCTGGGGGTAAACGAGGTGCGTTTGCTGACTAACAATCCGCGTAAGGTAGAGATCCTCAGCGAAGCGGGCATCAATATCGTCGAGCGCGTGCCGCTGATCGTCGGTCGCAACCCAAAGAACGCGCACTATCTGGATACCAAAGCGGAAAAGATGGGCCATCTGCTGTCAAAACCGGAATAACCGCCCTCACCTTCTTACTCACCCATCGTCAGTACAGAGAGGCGGCAGCCAAGGCCGAAGATCAAAGCGGCCTGCGCTATAAATAGCGCAGGCCAGCTGCCTTCTTTTTTGCGGTCGGGCACGGCCGCCCGCGTGAGCGCCGTGCCGCAGTACGCCGGGCGACCCCGGCGTTGCGCTTAGTTGAGCATATTGCGGATCACATAGTGCAAAATGCCATCGTTACGGTAATAGGTTAGCTCGTTGCCGGTATCGATGCGGCAGCGCGTCTCCAGCGTCTCCTGCGTACCATCCGGGCGCGTCATCGTCACCTGCACCTTGCAACCCGGCTGGAGCTGCGACAGATTTTCGATGTCGAACAGCTCTTCGCCAGTCAGCTGCAGCGTTTTACGCGTTACGCCAGGGGCGAACTCCAGCGGCAGAATACCCATACCGATCAGGTTAGAGCGGTGAATTCGCTCGAACGATTCGGCGATCACCACGCGTACGCCCTGCAGGCGCGGCCCTTTCGCCGCCCAGTCGCGGCTTGAACCTGAGCCATACTCTTTACCGGCAATCACCGCCAGCGGCGTTCCCTCTTGTTGATACTTCATCGCCGCGTCGTAAATGGCCAGCTGCTCGCCGCTCGGAATATGACGGGTATAGCCGCCTTCCACTCCCGGCACCATCTCGTTACGAATACGAATATTGGCGAAGGTGCCGCGCATCATAACTTCATGGTTGCCGCGTCGTGAGCCATAGGAGTTAAAGTCGGCGCTGTCGACGCCGTGGGACTGCAGATAGCGTCCCGCCGGGCTATCAGCCTTGATGCTGCCGGCGGGAGAGATATGGTCGGTGGTTACGGAGTCGCCCAGCATCGCCAGCACGCGCGCCCCTTTGATATCCTCGACCGGTTTCGGCTCCCGTTCCATATCGTCAAAGAAGGGCGACAGGCGAATATAGGTAGAGCCTTCGTCCCACGCGTAGGTGGCCGCTTCACTCACTTTGATCTGCTGCCACTCTTTAGTGCCGTAGAACACCTCGGCGTACTCTTTATGGAACATATCGCTGGTTACCTGCTGCACCGCGGTGGCGATCTCTTCCGGCGACGGCCAGATATCCTTCAGGTAAACATCCTTGCCCTGCGCATCCTGACCCAGCGGGTCGGTCTGCAGATTGATCTTCATATTGCCCGCCAGCGCATAGGCGACCACCAGCGGCGGCGACGCCAGCCAGTTGGTTTTCACCAGCGGATGGATACGGCCTTCAAAGTTGCGGTTGCCGGAGAGCACCGCGCCGACGGTCAAATCGCCCTGTTTAATTGCGGCTTCAATTTCGTCGGGCAGCGGCCCGGAGTTACCGATGCAGGTAGTACAGCCGTAGCCCACCAGGTTAAAGCCGAGCTTGTCGAGGTAGGGCGTTAGCTGCGCCACCGCCAGATAGTCGGAGACCACTTTTGAACCGGGTGCCAGCGAAGCTTTCACCCAGGGCTGACGCTTCAGACCGCGCTCCACTGCTTTTTTCGCCAGCAGCCCCGCCGCCATCAGCACGCTCGGGTTAGAGGTGTTGGTGCAGGAGGTAATGGCGCTGATCACCACGGCGCCATCTTCAATCTCATGGCTGAGGCCGGTGCGGCTGTCGGTATAGGTGACGGTTTTATGGGCTGGCTGAGTATGATTCACCTCCAGCTCGTTGCTGGCGTTGAACGCGGCGGGCACGTCGCCGAGGGAGACGCGATCCTGCGGGCGTTTCGGTCCGGCGATGCTCGATTCCACGCTCTCCATATCCAGCGCCAGCGAGCTGGTGAAGATCGGCTCGTCGCCCGGGTTGCGCCACAGGCCCTGCGTCTTCGCGTAGGCTTCCACCAGGGCGACCTGTTCGGCATCGCGCCCGGTCAGCGTCAGGTAGCCCAGCGTCACGTCGTCAATCGGGAAGAATCCGCAGGTCGCGCCATATTCCGGTGCCATATTGGCAATAGTGGCGCGATCGGCCAGCGGCAGATCCGCCAGCCCGTCGCCGTAAAACTCGACGAATTTGCCAACCACCCCATGCTTGCGCAGCATCTGGGTCACGGTCAGCACTAAATCGGTAGCGGTAATTCCTGGGCGCAGCTTGCCGGTCAGCTTAAAGCCAACCACGTCCGGGATCAGCATAGAGACCGGCTGGCCGAGCATGGCCGCTTCCGCCTCGATGCCGCCGACGCCCCAGCCCAGCACGCCGAGCGCGTTAATCATGGTGGTATGGGAGTCGGTGCCAACCAGGGTGTCCGGCCAGGCGAACTGTTTGCCGTCGATCTGCTCATGCCAGACCGACTTGCCCAGATACTCCAGGTTCACCTGGTGACAGATACCGGTGCCCGGCGGCACGACGCGGAATTTATTAAAGGCTTTCTGGCCCCAGCGTAAAAAAACATAGCGCTCGTGGTTGCGCGCCATCTCCAGCTCGACATTCTCTTCAAAGGCGCTGTCGTCGCCGAAGCGGTCCACGGTAACGGAGTGGTCGATAACCAGATCCACCGGCGAGAGCGGATTAACTTTTGCCACATCGCCGCCGAGGCGCTTCACCGCCTCGCGCATCGCAGCCAGATCCACCACCGCCGGCACGCCGGTAAAGTCCTGCATCAGCACGCGCGCAGGGCGATAGGCGATTTCTCGATCGGCATGGGCATTTTGCTGCCAGCCAACCAGCGCCTGAATATCTTCTTCCGTAACGGAATCGCCATCCTGCCAGCGCAGGAGATTCTCCAGCAGCACTTTTAACGATTTGGGAAGGCGGTCGATGTTACCGAGGTGTTGGGCGGCGCGGGGCAGACTGAAAATATGATACTGCTGTTTGTCGACCTGCAGCGTGTCCTGACTCTGCTGGCGTAGGGTGTCCGACATAGCTCCTCCTTTTCTTTCTTATCGTGATCGCGTTAACCTCAGAGAGAACAAGGTTTATGTTAAAGATAGACTACATTTTCTTTAACGTTTTGATTACAACACGAAATGCTACACCATTGTGCAGACAAACGAAAACGCCCCGCAGACTCTGCGGGGCGCTGGCGAAAAGAATAAGGAGAAATACCGCTTTCAGTTTATACAGCAATCCAGACGGCCGCAGCCCAGAATGCAAACGAGAATGCATATGCGCTCAGCCAGGAGATTTTGATGGTATTGATAGTCATATTCATACGTCACTCCTCCCGAATTCGGGCGTAAAAAAGTCCTGCTGTCATCCGTTATGTGATGACACCCTTTTTATATGCTGAGTGTAAAGATTGGCTTTTAATTTGCTCGCCGGATAACCGGAAAGAGGTATTACACTGGCGAAGCCAGTAGCGCCTGCTGATTATTTGGCTTTCGTGTCCATGAAAGACTCGATGAAGTGACGCTTATTTTCACTCAGTTCCCAGCTATCCGGGATAGTCACTTTGTGTTCCGTCACGCTGCTCTCTTTGCTTTTGCAACCTGGAGCCTGCAGCTGTGGCGCGGATAACGACTGTTTACGGCTGAGTGTGTTCGCCCACATGGTTTAGCCCCATATACGCCAGATCATCAATGCTACAACCACCCAGAACAGCGCAGAAGCAGCTATTACGGTTAACCAGGCTTTGCGACGGATGTTACCAGAACGCTCAACCTTGGTGCTTTTTGCCCGGAAGTCCGGTTGTACAGTCAGTCTCGTATCCATAGTTTTTGATAATCACTCTCAATAAAACGATTGATAACATCGATTAAGATTTAGGACGAATCCTAAACTCATTAAGGCCGAAAATCCAGTTATTTTTATTGAGCACAACGATTAAGACTATTAATCAACGTGGCCTGCAAACTTAAGAAATAATGAACCGCGACACATTTCCTTAATTGAATTATTACATTGCAAATTTGAGTTAAATTGCGATTAGGGCCAACTTATTCTTGAGTTAACTTTATAAGTCCTGATAAAAAGCGCTTTCACATCAGGTCTTAACTGGAGTATGGGAATTATCCTGGCAGTGCGCAAAGCGGCAAAGTAAAATTTGTGTACTGTTTCTCATTTAAGTAATGCAAACAAGAAAACATGTGATCGATGTTTCATTTACAAAAAAATAATAAAATTTTTCGACATTGAGGTGGCGCTAACGACTACGCACAAAAAAGGCTGCCCGGGGCAGCCTTTAAAAATGCTAAACGAAACGCGGACTTACTTAAACGGCAGTTTGATGTCTTTAAACATCGCCTCGATATCTTCGTTAGAGCGTAGCGCCACCGCCGCATCCACCACGTCGCGCGTCAGGTGCGGCGCAAAGCGCTGAATAAAATCATACATATAGCTACGCAAAAAGGTGCTGCGCCGGAAGCCGATTTTGGTGGTGCTGTTGGTAAAAATCTCCGCCGCTTCGATGCGCACCAGGTCAGGATCGGCGATGGGATCGACCGCCATGCTGGCGATGACGCCCACGCCCAGCCCTAAGCGCACATAGGTTTTGATGACGTCTGCGTCGGTGGCGGTGAAAACGATTCGCGGCGTCAGTCCTGCGCGGTTGAAGGCGGTGTCCAGCTCTGAGCGCCCGGTAAAGCCGAAGGTGTAGGTCACCAGCGGATATTCCGCCAGCTCTTCGATTGAGACCTGGCCCTTGCCCGCTAGCGGATGATCGGGCGTCACCACGATAGCGCGATTCCAGTGGTAGCACGGCAGCATGATTAAATCGTCATAGAGATGCAGCGCTTCGGTGGCGATAGCGAAATCGGCGTTGCCTTTAGAGACCGCCTCGGCGATTTGCGTTGGCGACCCCTGATGCATATGCAGCGAGACGCGCGGATAGCGCTCGATAAAGCCCTTGATTACGCCAGGCAAAGCGTAACGCGCCTGAGTATGGGTGGTCGCCACGTAGAGCGAGCCTTTATCCGGCCAGGTATGCTCACCCGCCACCGACTTTATCGCATCGACTTTGGACAGGACCTCGCGGGCGATGCGAATGATCTCTTCGCCCGCTGGCGTGACCTGGGTTAAATGTTTGCCGCTGCGCGCAAAGATCTGCACGCCCAGTTCATCCTCCAGCATGCGCACCTGCTTACTGATGCCCGGCTGAGAAGTGTAAAGCCCTTCTGCTGTCGAAGAGACGTTCAGGTTGTGATTAACCACTTCGACGATATAGCGCAACTGCTGCAATTTCATATCTGTTCCATCCCAGTAAGCTACAGAGCGGCATCCCGATTGACATATTTTCGCCGGATCGGTGAGAAAAGAGGCAAATCACAGGAAGTGTCGGAAATGCTATAACCACTATATCATCGCAGGAAAGAATGTAGAACGTTTTGATATAAGGCTAAGAAAAAGGCCAGCATTGCTGGCCTTAGATAAGGAGGGAGGAGATTACTTTTTCGCTTCCTGCCACTTGCCGTCGATGTAAAACGCAGACCAGCCCGTCGCTTTCCCCTCTTTTTCAGAGGCGACATACTGCTGTTTCGTTTTGCGGCTAAAGCGCACCATGGTCTTATTGCCGTCAGCATCGGTCGCCGGCGCATCAGCCAGGTAACGCAGCTTCTCGGGCAGACGATCTTTAAAGCGCTGCAGCTCTTCCACCAGCGGCGCGCGGGTTTCGCGCGATTTCGGGAAGGTGTTGGCGGCGAGGAAGACGCCGGCCGCCCCGTCACGCAGCACGAAATAGGCGTCCGATTTCTCACACGGCAGTTCTGGCAGCGGCACCGGATCTTCTTTCGGCGGCGCGACCTCACCGTTACGCAGGATTTTACGCGTGTTCTTACAGTCGTCGTTGGTGCAGGCCATATACTTACCGAAACGCCCCATCTTCAGGTGCATTTCCGACCCGCACTTCTCACACTCCACCACCGGGCCGTCGTAGCCTTTGATGCGGAATTCGCCCTGCTCGATCTCATAACCGTCACACTCCGGGTTGTTACCGCAGACGTGCAGCTTGCGCTGCGGATCGATCAGGTAGCTGTCCATCGCCGTGCCGCACTTCTGGCAGCGGCGGCGCGCGCGCAACGCATTGGTTTCGGCGTCGTCGCCTTCCAGCACGTTCAGCACTTCGTTTTCCGGGATCAGGTTGATGGTCTGCTTGCAGCGCTCTTTCGGCGGCAGCGCATAGCCCGAACAGCCGAGGAATACGCCGGTGCTGGCGGTGCGGATGCCCATCTTGCGTCCGCAGGCAGGACAGTCGATAGAGGTAAGCACCATCTGGTTCGGCTGCATGCCGCCCTCTTCCGGATCCTTCTCAGCTTTGTCCAGCTGCTGCGTAAAGTCGCTAAAGAAGTTATCCAGCACCCCTTTCCACTCCGCCTGGTTATTGGCGACGCGGTCGAGGCTGTCTTCCATGGTGGCGGTAAAGTCGTAGTTCATCAGATCGCGGAAGTTCTCTTCCAGGCGATCGGTGACGATCTCGCCCATCTTCTCGGCGTAGAAACGGCGGTTCTCAACGCGCACGTAGCCGCGGTCCTGAATGGTCGAGATAATAGCGGCGTAGGTAGACGGACGGCCAATGCCGCGCTTTTCCAGCTCGCGCACCAGAGAAGCTTCGCTGAAGCGCGCCGGCGGCTTGGTAAAGTGCTGGCTTGGCATCAGCTGCTGCAGATCCAGCGTCTCGCCTTTGGCTACGTGCGGCAGCGTGCGGTCTTCATCATTTTTGCGCAGCGCTGGCATTACGCGGGTCCAGCCGTCAAAGCGCAGCGTGCGCCCTTTTGCCTTCAGCCTGAAGTCGCCGGCGGCAACGGTAAGCGTGGTAGAGTCGTACTGCGCCGGCATCATCTGACAGGCGACGAACTGACGCCAGATCAGCTGATAGAGCTTCTGCGCGTCCGCTTCCATATCCTTGAGCTTTTCCGCCACTACGTTGACGTCAGAAGGACGGATCGCTTCGTGCGCTTCCTGCGAGTTATCTTTGCTGGCGTAGGTGTTCGCCGTCTCCGGCAGATACTTTTTGCCGAAGTTTTTGTCGATATAGCCGCGCGCCATCGCCAGCGCATCCTGGCTCAGGTTGGTGGAGTCGGTACGCATGTAGGTGATGTGGCCCGCTTCATACAGGCGCTGCGCCATCATCATGGTTTTCTTCACGCCGAAGCCGAGTCGCGTACTTGCCGCCTGCTGCAGCGTCGAGGTAATAAACGGCGCGCCAGGCTTGCTGCTGGTCGGTTTATCTTCGCGATCCACGACTTCATAGCGCGCATTTTCCAGCAGCGCGACGGCGGCCTGCGTCTGTTCGCCGTTGACCGGACGGAACGGGCTGTCGTTCTGGTGCGTGACGGACATCGCCAGCAGATCGCCTTTCGCCGTATGCAGATCGGCGTTCAGCTCCCAGTACTCTTCCGGCACGAACGCTTTGATCTCGCGCTCGCGCTCAACCACCAGACGCACCGCGACGGACTGCACGCGGCCGGCGGAGAGACCGCGGGCGATTTTCTTCCACAGCAGCGGCGAAACCATATAGCCGACGACGCGGTCCATAAAGCGGCGCGCCTGCTGGGCGTTGACGCGGTCGATATTAAGTTCGCCCGGCGTTTCGAACGCCTGACGAATCGCATTTTTGGTGATTTCGTTAAACACCACGCGGCTGAAGCGCTTGTCGTCGCCGCCGATCACTTCCCGCAGGTGCCAGGCGATGGCTTCCCCTTCGCGGTCAAGGTCGGTTGCGAGATAGATGTGGTCGGCATTCTGCGCCAGCGCTTTCAGTTCAGAGACGACTTTTTCCTTGCCGGGCAGGATTTGATAATCCGCCTTCCAGCCGTGATACGGGTCGACGCCCATGCGGCTGACCAGCGCAGCCTTTTCATCTTTTTTAACTTTTTTCGCTTTTTTGTCGCCGGCCCCGTCAGCACTCTTTTTCGCGGTTGAACCACTGGTCGGCAAATCACGGATATGACCGACGCTGGATTTCACCACGTAGTCACTACCGAGGTATTTATTGATTGTTTTGGCCTTTGCCGGGGACTCAACGATGACGAGTGCTTTACCCATATGTACCTTTACCTAATGAAAACGTCCTGATAAACGGGAGAGGATTTGATGCCCAGAAACCCATTGGGTTCAATATTGTTGCGCCTCTTTTGCTTTTCAAGGCTGCGGGGTCAATCTCGGGCCAGCTGGCATATGTTTATGCAAGGGTATGAATAAGAGCGACTTTTTCATCTGACACAATCACACATCCCGGTGTGATCTCCCTGAAATCTGAATCGCCCACACTCTACCTGATAAAATTCGTTACGCAACTTAATTAGCACTCAGTTGAATTTTGCGCCAGATTTTCAGACGTTTTGCTGATTTGCCGCGCAGCGCTTTCGGCACGTAATATAGAAAGGATTTTGAGCATGTCAAAAAGGCGATAATTAATGCAGAAAAATACCCAACCCATTTCACGCCAGGCGCTACTGGAAAAAGCCAATTCGCTTATCCGCGAACATGACGATTATTTTGCCGGGATGGAAGCTGACGAGGTGATTCAGCAGGGCGACGTGCTGGTGTTTCGCGGCCCCTTTTTTCTTGATGACGAAGGGCTGCCGACGGCGAAAACCACAGCGGTGTTTAACGTCTTTAAATACCTGGCGCTGACCCTCTCGTCGCGCTATCACCTGGCATAAAAAATCCGGCGTCAGCCGGGTTGGTTTAGCGGGAGGGGGCTGCGCGATGGCTGGCCCCGATGGCACAGCGGCCAACGCCGTCTCCCTGCGTGCGGGTCCCGCGCAGACTCTTGCGCGGGACGCCTGCCTGCGGGAGTCCGCTCGCGTCAGCCTGACAACCTGCTAAAGCAGCGGTTTCTCGCCGCGCTGCCACCACTTCATCAGCAGGCGTTCTGCCACCGAGCCGGCGCTGTGGGTCACGCGGTCGATCATCTTGCGGCGGCGCGCATAGTGAACGCCCAGCACATTAAAGAGATCCATCTGGCTAATGATCAGCTCGTCGCTGGTGATGATATCGTCGATAAGATTTAACGCGATCGCCTGTCGGCCATACCAGTGCTCGCCGGTCGCGACTTTGTCGATATCGAGTGACGGACGCATCTGGTGTACAAAGTCTTTAAACAGCAGATGGGTTTCATTAAGATCTTCCTGAAACTTTTCGCGGCCCTCGTCAGTATTTTCACCAAACAGCGTCAGGGTACGCTTGTACTGCCCGGCAGTATGCAGCTCGACGTCGATATCGTTGCGCTTGAGCAGACGATTGAAGTTAGGGATCTGCGCCACCACGCCGATAGAGCCGAGAATGGCGAAAGGCGCCGCTACGATGCGGTCAGCGACGCAGGCCATCATGTAGCCGCCGCTGGCGGCCACCTTGTCGACCGCCGCCGTCAGGCGCAGGCCGCGATCGCGCAGGCGCTGCAGCTGCGACGCCGCCAGGCCATAGCCATGAACTACGCCGCCCGGGCTCTCCAGCCGCAGCAGCACTTCGTCGCCCTTTTCCGCCACCGCCAGCACGGCGGAGACCTCTTCGCGCAGCGCGGCCACTTCGCCGGCATCCATGCTGCCCTTAAAGTCGAGCACGTAGAGCGTCGGCTTCTGGCTGGCGACAGCGCCCTGCTTCGCAGCGCGCTTCTCCGCTTTCACCTTCTGCTTTTCCGCTTTCTTATGCTGTTTCAACCACACTTTCTGCACCTGCGGCTTCATTTTAGCCAGCTGCAGATCGTCCTTCATTTGCTGATAGTCGTCGCCCAGGTGCGTCAGCCGCAGCTGACCGGCCGCCTGCCCGCGCTTGCGCAGCGCCGCGTTGACGATAATCGCCACAACGGCGGCGACGGCGACCACCACCGTTACCGCTTTAGCGAGAAATAATCCATAACTGGAGAGTAAATCCATTCTGCCGCCTTATTAAACAGAGAATTAGCACCGATCGGAGAGTTTACCGGGTTTAGCGCCGCGCGTCGCCTGAAATGCCAGCGGCCGGCACAGAAAGCGCCTGAGGATGATTGCGCCCTGCGGCGAATTGAGGCATAAAGCCAAAAACCCGTTTACGCGCTCAAGGACATCGCCGTGCACTATCAACCGAAAAGCGACCTGCTGCAAAACCGCATTATTCTCGTCACCGGCGCCTCAGACGGCATCGGCCGGGAAGCCGCCATTACCTATGCGCGCTACGGCGCGGAAGTCATTCTGCTGGGCCGCAATCTGCCGCGGCTGGAGCAAACGCAGCAGGCAATCGCCCAGCTGGGCCTGCGCCCGGCGCACTGCCTGGTGTTCGATCTGGCGCAGGCGACCCCGGCATCCTGTCAGCAGCTGGCCGATCGGCTGGCGCAGCAGTTCCCGCGCCTCGACGGCGTGCTGCACAACGCCGGCATATTAGGCGAGATCGTGCCGCTGGCCGAGCTGGATCCGCAGGTCTGGCAGCAGGTTATGAAAATCAACCTCGACGCCACCTTCTTTCTGACCCAGGCCCTGCTGCCGCTGCTGCTGAAGTCGAGCGCCGGCTCGCTGGTCTTCACCACCTCCAGCGTTGGCCGCACCGGCCGCGCGGGCTGGGGCGCCTATGCGGTATCGAAGTTCGCCACCGAAGGCATGATGCAGGTGCTGGCGGATGAGTATAAGAATCAGTCGCTGCGGGTAAACTGCATTAACCCAGGCGGCACGCGCACCAAAATGCGCGCCTCCGCCTTTCCGCAGGAAGATGCCGGCAAGCTGAAAACGCCAGCGGACTTAATGCCGCTCTACCTTTATGTTATGGGCGACGACAGCCGCCGCAAAAGCGGCATCAGCTTCGACGCGCAGCCCGGACGCAAGCCCGGAGCGGCAGAGTAATGCGCGACGATCGCCACCAGCAGCGGCAGCAGCGGCTGAAAGAGCAGGTTGATGCGCGCATCGCCGCCGCTACGGAAACGCGCGGTATCCTGATGGTCTTTACCGGCAACGGCAAAGGCAAAACCACCGCCGCTTTCGGCACCGCGCTGCGCGCCGTCGGGCACGGCAAAAAGGTGGGTGTGATTCAGTTTATCAAGGGCGAATGGCCCAACGGCGAGCGCAATCTGCTGTCGCAGCACGGCGTGGAGTTTCAGGTCATGTCCACCGGCTTTACCTGGGAGACGCAGAACCGCGCAACCGACACCGAGGCCTGTCTGGCGGTGTGGCAGCACGCCAGACGCATGCTGGCGGACGAGGCGCTGGATCTGGTCCTGCTGGACGAGATCACCTATATGGTGAGCATGGATTATCTGCCGCTGGACGAACTGGAGCGCGCGCTGGACGCGCGTCCGGCGCACCAGAGCGTTATCCTGACCGGACGTGGCTGCCATCGCGCGCTGACAGAGAGGGCGGACACCGTCACCGAAATGCGGCCGGTTAAGCACGCCTTTGACGCCGGGATACAGGCGCAGCAAGGCATCGACTGGTAGGTAAAAAAAACGCAGCCCGAGAGCTGCGTTTTTATTAGCCGCGTTTGCCGCCGCCGCCGTTGCTGCTGCGTCGACCGCTGCCGCTTACCTGCGTGTGGCGCTTAACCGCGCGACGGATCTGATTCGCCTTGGTGCGGCGACGATCTTTTTCCACCGCCAGCTTGGTGACCGTCTCGTCATCCATCCCCACCAGCGAGCGCAGATAGTTCACCGCCGTCAGATCCATCTCCATCCAGCCGCCGCGCGGCAAGCCTTTCGGCAGGGTGATATCGCCGTAGCGCACGCGCATCAGGCGGCTGACCTGCACGCCGACCGCTTCCCACAGGCGACGCACTTCGCGGTTGCGTCCTTCGGTCAGGGTAACGTTATACCACTGGTTGACCCCTTCGCCGCCGGCGAAGCGCAGCGTTTTAAAGGCTGCCGGACCATCCTCCAGCTGCACCCCTTTGCTCAGCTGACGGATTTTGTCGTCGTCAACCTGACCAAACACGCGCACGGCATATTCGCGCTCGACTTCGCGGCTTGGGTGCATCAGACGGTTCGCCAGCTCGCCGTCGGTAGTAAACAGCATCAGGCCGCAGGTATTGACGTCAAGACGCCCTACCGCAATCCAGCGCGAGCCGCGCAGGCGCGGCAGACGATCGAACACCGTTGGGCGCCCTTCCGGGTCGCTGCGGGTGCAGAGTTCGCCTTCAGGCTTATAGTAGGCCAGCACGCGGCACACTTCCGTCGCCGACTCGGCGATAGAGACCAGATGGCCGTCAATGCGGATTTTCAGGGATTTATCATTTTCAATGCGGTCGCCCAGGGTGGCGAGTTTGCCATCGATACTGACGCGACCGGCGGCGATTTTTGCTTCGATTTCACGACGGGAACCGTGGCCTGCACGTGCCAGGACTTTCTGTAACTTTTCGCTCATAGCGGCCTCACTGTCGCCTTCCCAGGCGTCATTTGGGTTAATTTTCTTTAAAATCAATAACTTAAGTTATGACATTCCGCCCATTATACCTGTAATTTACCGACTTGTAACCTGCTTAATCAGGATAGACGCCGCGCACCTTATTTAACAACTGTGATCCTCTTCGCAACAGAACGGCATGCAGACTTGTATGGTAGCCTCACTTCTGACTAACAGGCGACTTGATATGACCTCTCTCTCCAGCCAGTCTGCACGCGCTAGCGCCGCGCGCGCCGACAACAACAGCGTAATACGCCGGGTTGCCAGCGCATCCGCCATCGGCACCGCTGCGGAATATTATGACTTTTTCGCCTACGGCACCGCTGCGGTACTCTTCTTCGGCCACCTTTTCTTTCCCAGCGATAATCCGCTGGTCAGCACCCTGGCCGCCTTCGCCACCTACGCCGTCGGCTTTCTGGCGCGGCCGATCGGCGGAATTATCTTCGGCCATATCGGCGATAAGGTGGGCCGTAAAAAAGCGCTGGTGGTCACTATTTTGATCGTTGGCCTGGGCACCTTTTGCATCGGGCTACTGCCGACCTACGCCACCATCGGTATCTGGGCGCCGGTATCCTTGATCGTTATCCGCCTGCTGCAGGGCTTCGGCGTTGGCGGCGAGCAGGCGGGTGCGGTGCTGATGACGGCGGAGTATGCGCAGCCCGCGCGGCGCGGCTATTTTGCCAGCTGGGTGCAGATTGGCGCGCCGACCGGCTTTCTGCTGCCGCTGGCGCTGTTCGCAAGCCTGAATGCGCTGCTGACGGCGGATCAGATGATGAGCTGGGGCTGGCGCGTGCCTTTTCTGCTGAGCGCCCTGCTGGTGATCGTCGGCCTGTTTATTCGGCTGCGCATTGACGAGTCGCCGGTTTTCGCCGAGATCCGCGCCACCAAAGCGGCAGAATCGCGGCCGCTGAAAGAGGTGATGCAGACCTCGCCGGGCCTGGTGCTCAACGGCGTAGCGGCAAAGCTGATTGAAGCCTGCGCTTTCGCGCTGTTTACGGTGATTATCCTGGCCTGGGGCAAAGCGAATCAGCTCGACAGCTCTGTACTGATGGAGAGCATGATCGTGGCGGTGATTCTGGAAATCTTCGCCATTCCGCTTATGGGCGCGCTTTCCGATCGCATCGGTCGCAAACCGGTCTTTCTGCTGGGTGCGCTGCTGATCGTGCTGTCAATCGTGCCCTTTTTCCTCGCCCTGCAGCAAAACAGCTACTGGCTGACGCAGATCGCCATGATCGTGGCGCTGACCCTGGGCCACAGCATGTGCTACGCGCCGCAGGCGTCCTGGTTTCCCGAACTGTTTCCCACCCACATCCGCTGCAGCGGCATTGCCGTAATCTGGCAAATCGGCTCGTTAATCGGCAGCGGCATCCTTGGCCTGACTGCGGTAAAAATCCTGCAGGTCACGAACGGCCACTGGTATGGACTGGCGATCTATGTGGGGGTGCTGGGGCTGATTTCGCTGGCGGGGCTGGCGCGGCTGCCGGAGACCGCGCCGGGACGGCGTAATGCGGAATATCACAGCTGGCAGCGGCGTTGACCCGACCTTGTTAACCGCAACGGCCCTCTGCGCGCGGCAATGATTAATTTGCCGCGCGGCAGCGCGGTGAGCGGATTTTCGCCAACCTGCTGAAGCAAAAATGCTTTTAGCCGCCGCAGCCTCTGATTGCTGCCGCTAATATATGGCGTTAGCACGGGATCCATTAGAGATACGGGACAATTAAAAGAGCGTTAAGCTTTATCTCTCTTCCCGCAGCATTTTTTCATCTGGCATCCCCACCCCCGCCAGTGAATTGTTCTGACAATTTGCTAAACAACGCCTCGATGACAGCGTTGATTCACTTAACACCCGCCTTTAAAACCGCAGATTGATTTAAGGCCCTATTTATTCACATTTCTCTTTAAGATTAATCTTAATCGATTGTTTGACGATTATTTGCAGGTAAAATCAGAGCCAGAAACGCAAACAATCACTTTCGTATTATTAATCTTACAGTGTTGCTTCAGCGAAAGTTATTAACGAGATTTTAACTTACTCTTTGCGATTTCTTTAAAAAATAGACCGGCGCTACCGGAAATGCAGCGTTAATACGGCTCAATGATGAGTCTGAAATTGCATGTCAAAAGTCTTCACCAGGGATTTTCCGACATGCCAGCATGAAGATAATCACCATGAGAAAACTGTTCTTATGGCCGGCGTTTGCTGCGCTGGCTTTAAGCGGTTGCTCTGTGGGCCATACCGAATACAGCCGTACGGCAATGCAGCACGTGGACTTAAGTTTCACCGGCATTCCTACGGTTCTCGGCCTTGGCACGCTGGGCAGCAGCATTCCCATCACGCCTGAATATAGTCTGACGGCAGCACACGTGGCGAAATTTGCCGTGCAGCGCGTTAAGGCTTATCACCCCTATTGCGATCTGGCAATTATTTACCACAAAAACGACGCGACCACGCTGGCGAAATTCCGCAGCGGTGCCATCGGCGATCCGGTAAAAATGTACGGCTACAGTTTTATTTCCGCTATGCCGGTCGAGTCGTCAGGCAGTAATTTAGCGCGCACCGCTATTCGCAACAGCTGGAATAAAAAACCCTGTATGGCGATGGCGTCAAATGCCGGCGTAGTAAAAGGTATGTCGGGCGGCGCGGTCTATAACGCGGATAATACGCTGGGCGGCGTAATTGTGGGCTTTAGCGACGAAATAAAAAGCAGCAGCAGCGGCAGAGTGGTATTAAAAGATGTATCGCTTTATATCCCTTATTCCGACTTTAAAAACTGGCTGAAACAGAATATTGAACAGACGCCGCAGAGCGGCGCCTGAACAGCCAGGCTGCTACAGGAACGGGCGGGGATCGCCTGAGCCTTCGCGCATGATGGCGGGCGCATCGCTGGTAAGATCGACCACCGTTGTCGGCTGCTGGCCCAGCGTGCCGCCGTCGATAATTAAATCGACCAGCTTGCCGATGCTGTGCTGAATATCTTCCGGGTCCGATTCGGTAAAATCGTTGCCCGGCAGGATCAGCGAGGTCGACATCATCGGCTCGTTGAGTGCCTCCAGCAGCGCCAGCGCGATCGGGTTAGAGGGCACGCGTAGCCCGATGGTTTTGCGCTTATCGTTCATCAGACGACGCGGCACCACCTTGGTCGCCTTGAGGATAAAGGTGTAGCTGCCCGGCGTGTTGTTTTTCAGCAGGCGAAACGCGCTGTTATCCACCTGCGAATAGTTGGAGATTTCCGACAGATCGCGGCACATCAGCGTGAAGTTGTGATTGCCGTCCAGCTGACGAATGCGGCAGATGCGCTCCAGCGCGTTTTTCTCTTCCAGACGGCAGCCCAGCGCGTAGCCGGAATCGGTAGGATAGACAATCACGCCTCCCTTATTGAGGTAGTCGACCGCCTGCGAAACCAGGCGCGGCTGCGGATTGTCCGGGTGAATATGAAACAGTTGACTCATAACAAACCTCGTATCACCTGTCCGCGTCAGAGCCTGCGGGCGCCAGCGCCGGGAAACGTTCCCATACCGGCTCCACGCCGGCCGGCAGCCAGAGTTTGCGGCCCAGCTCAATCCACGGACAGGGTTGGTGAAAATCGGAACCCTGCGATCCAGCCAGATCGGCGTCGCGGGCGTACTGCGCCAGCTGCGTGCGCTCATTTGGCGCCTGCTGACACTGCGCCACTTCCATGGCGTCGCCGCCCGCTTCGCGGAAATGTGCGATTAGCCGCTTGAGCCATTTAGCCGACAGACCGTAGCGGCCAGGGTGCGCCAGCACCGCGCAGCCGCCAGAATGGTGAATGGCATCAATGGCTTGTTTAATTGTACACCATTGCGGCGGAACATAGCCGGTTTTGCCGCGCGCCAGATAGCTTTTGAAAACCTGCGCCACCGTGTCGGCTTTGCCCTGCTCAATTAAGAAGCGCGCGAAGTGGCCGCGCGTAATCACGCCGCCATCCGCCAGCCGCGCCGCACCCGCCAGCGCGTCGGGGATGCGCGCCTTCTCCAGCCGCTCGGCGATCTGCGCCGCACGCGCCTGACGGCAGCGCGCCTGCTCCGCCAGAAAGGCGATCATCGCCGGGTGGCTGATATCGATGTTCAGCCCGACGATATGAATCTCATGGTTTTCCCACAGCGTCGATGCCTCCACGCCCGCCAGCACCTTCAGCGGCAGCGCCTGCTCGCTGACGGCGCGCTGCGCTGCGGCAACCCCCGCCACGCTGTCGTGATCGGTAATCGCCAGCACGCCGACGCGCATGTCGACGGCGCGCTGCACCAGCGCCTCGGGCGTCAGTAGCCCGTCAGAGGCGCGGGTATGGCTATGTAAATCATAAAGAGGAAAACGGGCAATGTCGTTCAAATGGCACTCCTGCTGAACGTTGAAGCGGCCAGCATGATAACGATTTTATGCGCGGGTGAAAAAGCGTATTGACTTTTATGTCCTGAACCCGTTAACTAGTACACAAGTTCACAACTAAACGGGTCCTCTCTCATGACGACGATTTTTATGCTTTCTGCAGGCTGGTGGCGCGATGTTTCCCCTGACGGGCGACGTCCAGTCCCTCTTGCGTAAACTGATGCAGAGACCCGGAGCCCGCTTAAAGCGGGCTTTTTTTTAGGCGAATTTCAGAGAGAACATCATGCCAAATGCGAAACCTACAGTGAAGTTGATTACCGGGACCGCGCCTTATCGCGAAGATCCGGCCGCAGTATTTCACCAGTTATGCGGCGCACGTCCGGCAACGCTGCTGCTCGAGTCGGCGGATATCGACAGCAAACAGAATCTGAAGAGCCTGCTGATTGTCGACAGCGCTCTGCGGGTCAGCGCGCTGGGATCCTGCGTGACGGTGCAGGCCCTTTCCGAGAACGGCCGCGCGCTGCTGCCGCTGCTCGATGCGGCACTGCCCGACAGCGTTAAGATTGAACCGCGCCCGGATGGCCGCGAGCTGCACTTCCCGTCCGTCGAGGCGGTGCAGGATGAAGATTCGCGCCTGCAGGCGCTGTCGGTTTTTGACGCGCTGCGCCTTATTCCACAGCTGGTCAATGCGCCAGCGGATGCGCGCGAAGCGGTGCTGCTCGGCGGCCTGTTCGCTTATGACCTGGTGGCGGGCTTTGAAGCGCTGCCCGCGCTGGAGAATCAGCAGCGCTGCCCAGACTACTGTTTCTATCTGGCGGAGACGCTGCTGGTGCTGGATCACCAGACGCGCAGCGCCACGCTGCAGGCGAGCCTGTTCTGCCCTTCCACCAGCGAATTCCAGCGCCTGCAAAGCCGTATCGAGCAGCTGCACGGTCAGATGCTGCAGCCCGCGCCGGCGCTGCCGGTGCAGAAGGTTGAGCGCATGACGCTGAGCCTTAGCCAGAGCGACGAAGACTATTGCGACACCGTACGGCAAATGCAGGAAGCGATTCGCATCGGCGAAATTTTTCAGGTGGTGCCGTCGCGCCGCTTTTCGCTGCCCTGCCCGTCGCCGCTCGCCGCCTATGAGACGCTGAAAAACAGCAACCCCAGCCCCTATATGTTCTTTATGCAGGATCGCGACTTCGCCCTGTTCGGCGCCTCGCCGGAGAGTTCGCTGAAGTATGACGCCACCACGCGCCAGATCGAGATCTACCCGATCGCCGGCACGCGCCCACGCGGCCGACACGCCGACGGCTCGCTGGATCGCGATCTCGACAGCCGCATTGAGCTGGAGATGCGCACCGATCACAAAGAGCTGGCCGAACACCTGATGCTGGTGGACCTGGCGCGCAACGATCTGGCGCGCATCTGCGTGCCGGGCAGCCGCTACGTCGCCGATCTGACCAAGGTCGACCGCTACTCCTTCGTGATGCATCTGGTGTCGCGCGTGGTCGGCACGCTGCGCGAAGACCTCGACGTGCTGCACGCCTATCGCGCCTGTATGAATATGGGCACCCTGAGCGGCGCCCCGAAAGTGCGCGCCATGCAGCTGATCGCCGCGGCGGAAGGCACGCGCCGCGGCAGCTACGGCGGCGCGGTCGGCTACTTTACCGCCAGCGGCGACCTCGACACCTGCATCGTTATTCGTTCTGCCTGGGTGGAAGATGGCGTCGCCACGGTGCAGGCGGGTGCCGGCGTGGTGCTCGACTCTAATCCACAGGCCGAAGCGGACGAAAGCCGTAATAAAGCGCGCGCCGTGCTGCGCGCCATCGCGACCGCCCATCACTGCAAGGAGATTTTCTGATGGCCGATATCCTGCTGCTCGATAACATCGACTCCTTTACCTATAACCTCGTTGACCAGCTGCGAGCCTTCGGCCACAACGTGGTGATCTATCGCAACAACGTCCCGGCGTCGGTACTGACCGAACGGCTGCAGCGCATGGAGAATCCGGTGCTGATGCTGTCACCCGGTCCGGGCGCGCCGAAGGATGCTGGCTGCATGCCGGAGCTGCTGCAGACCCTGCGCGGTCGCCTGCCGATTATCGGCATCTGTCTCGGCCACCAGGCGATTGTCGAAGCCTACGGCGGCCATGTCGGCCAGGCGGGCGAGATCCTGCACGGCAAAGCCTCGGCCGTTAATCACGACGGCGAAGCGATGTTCGCCGGGCTGAGCAATCCGCTGCCGGTGGCGCGCTATCACTCGCTGGTGGGCAGCAATACGCCGGCGGAGCTGACGGTTAACGCCAGCTATAACGGCATGGTGATGGCGGTACGCCACGACGCCGATCGCGTCTGCGGCTTCCAGTTCCATCCGGAATCCATCCTGACCACTCAGGGCGCTCGTCTGCTGGAGCAGACGCTGGCCTGGGCGCTGGCGACATCACAGGGAGAATGATCATGCATGCCATCCTGGAAAAACTTTATCAGGCGCAGTCGCTGACTCAGGGCGAAAGCCATCAGCTGTTCAGCGCTATTATTACCGGCCAGCTGGAGCCCACCCAGCTCGCCGCCGCGCTCATCGCCATGAAGGTGCGCGGCGAATCGCCGCAGGAGATTGCCGGTGCGGCCAGCGCGCTGCTGGAAGATGCCCGGCCTTTTCCGCGGCCGAACTACGCCTTTGCCGATATCGTCGGCACCGGCGGGGACGGCAGCAACAGCATCAATATCTCATCCGCCAGCGCCTTTGTCGCTGCCACCTGCGGGCTGAAAGTGGCGAAGCACGGCAACCGCAGCGTCTCCAGCAAGTCGGGCTCCTCCGATCTGCTGGCGGCGTTCGGCATCAGCCTGGATATGCCCGCTGAGCAGGCGCGCGCGGCGCTGGACGATCTCAACGTCTGCTTCCTGTTCGCGCCGCAGTATCACACCGGCTTTCGCCACGCCATGCCGGTGCGCCAGCAGCTGAAAACCCGCACGCTGTTCAACGTGCTCGGCCCGCTGATCAATCCGGCGCGGCCGCCGCTGGCGGTGATTGGCGTCTACAGTCCCGAGCTGGTGCTGCCGATCGCCCAGACGCTGAAGGTGCTGGGCTACCAGCGCGCCGCGGTGGTACACGGCGGCGGCATGGACGAGGTGGCGCTGCACAGCGAAACCCACGTTGCCGAGCTGCGCGACGGCGAGATCACCCGCTATCAGCTCACACCGGAAGACTTTGGTTTCGGCTTCCATCCCAAGGAAGCGCTGGCGGGCGGCACGCCGGAAGAAAACCGTGACATTCTGACGCGTTTACTTCAGGGTAATGGCCAGCAGGCCCATGAGGAAGCGGTCGCCGTCAACGTGGCGATGTTATTAAAAGTGTTCGGCCATGAAGATTTGCGTGAAAACGCGCAGCGTGCGCTTCAGGCTATCCGCAGCGGACAGGCCTATGAACGCGTTGTCGCTCTGGCAGCAAGAGGATAACCATGCAAGGTACAATTTTAGAGAAGATTGTTCAGGACAAAGCGCAGTGGGTTGAAGCGCGCAAGGCACAGCAGCCGCTCGCCTCCTTTCAGAATGACGTGCAGCCCGCCTCTCGCAGCTTTTATCATGCGCTGCAGGGTGCCCGCACCGTGTTTATTCTGGAGTGCAAGAAAGCATCCCCTTCTAAAGGGCTGATCCGTGAAGATTTCGATCCGGCGGCTATTGCGGGTATCTATCGCCACTACGCCTCTGCCGTATCGGTGCTGACCGATGAGAAATATTTCCAGGGCAGCTTCGATTTTCTGCCGATCGTCAGCGCGGCGCTCACGCAGCCGGTGCTGTGTAAAGACTTTATTATCGACCCTTATCAGATCTATCTGGCGCGCCACTATCAGGCGGACGCAGTGCTGCTGATGCTCTCGGTGCTGAGTGATGACGAGTATCGCCAGCTGGCTGCCGTGGCGCACAGCCTGAAGATGGGCGTGCTGACCGAGGTCAGCAACGAAGCGGAGCTGGAGCGCGCCATTGCGCTGGAAGCGAAAGTTGTCGGCATCAATAACCGCGATCTGCGCGATATGTCGATCGATCTCAACCGCACGCGCCAGCTGGCGCCGCGCCTGTCGCACGGCGTCACGGTGATCAGCGAATCGGGCATTCATAACTATGCACAGGTGCGCGAGCTGAGCCACTTCGCTAACGGCTTTCTGATCGGCTCGGCGCTGATGGAAGAGCGCGATTTAGCGGGCGCGGTGCGCCGCGTGCTGCTGGGCGACAACAAAGTGTGCGGCCTGACGCGTGCGGAAGATGCGCGCGCTGCCTTTGAGGCTGGCGCGCTTCACGGCGGCCTGATCTTCGCCGAAGGATCGCCGCGCCGCATCGACGCAGCGCAGGCGCGGCAGGTGATAGCGGGCGCGCCGCTGCGCTACGTGGGCGTGTTCCGCAATGCCGCCATCAGTGACGTTGTCACGCTTGCCGACACCCTTCAGCTCAGCGCCGTTCAGCTGCACGGCGACGAAGATCGCGACTATGTGGCGCAGCTGCGCGCCGCACTTCCGGCCACCGTCGCCATCTGGAAAGCACTGAGCATTCAAAGCGCGCTGCCCGCGCGGGACTGGCCGCACGTCGACCGCTACGTTTTTGACAACGGCAACGGCGGCAGCGGCGAACGTTTTGACTGGTCGCTGCTGCAGGACCAGGAGTTAAGTAATGTGCTGCTTGCTGGCGGCCTGGGGGCGGATAACTGCGTCGAAGCGGCGCGCCTCGGCTGCGCGGGCCTCGACTTCAACTCCGGCGTAGAAAGCGCGCCCGGCATTAAAGATGCCAGCAAAATCGCGGCGGTTTTCCGCACGCTGCGCGCCTACTGATTTGTCAGGTCCGCTGCGGCGGGCCCAAAAGGAAGATATCACCATGACTTTACTGAACCCCTATTTTGGCGACTTTGGCGGCATGTATGTGCCGCAAATCCTGATGCCGGCGCTGCAGCAGCTGGAAGCGGCTTTTGTCGAGGCGCAGAAAGATCCGGCATTTCAGGCGGAATTCACCGACCTGCTGAAAAACTATGCGGGCCGCCCGACGGCGCTGACCCTCTGCAGCAACCTGACCAAAGGCACCAAAACGCGCCTCTACCTGAAGCGCGAAGATCTGCTGCACGGCGGCGCGCACAAAACCAACCAGGTGCTGGGCCAGGCGCTGCTGGCGAAACGCATGGGTAAAAACGAAATTATCGCCGAGACCGGCGCGGGACAGCACGGCGTCGCCTCGGCGCTGGCGTGTGCGCTGCTCGGTATGAAGTGCCGCATCTATATGGGCGCAAAAGATGTGGAGCGTCAGTCGCCCAACGTCTTCCGCATGCGTCTGATGGGCGCAGAGGTGATCCCGGTGCACAGCGGCTCCGCCACCCTGAAGGATGCCTGCAACGAGGCGCTGCGCGACTGGTCCGGCAGCTATGAAACCGCGCACTATATGCTCGGCACCGCCGCCGGTCCGCACCCCTTCCCGACCATCGTGCGGGAGTTCCAGCGTATGATCGGCGAAGAGACCAAAGCGCAGATTCTGGAGAAAGAGGGTCGCCTGCCGGATGCGGTTATCGCCTGCGTCGGCGGCGGCTCCAACGCCATTGGCATGTTCGCCGACTTTATCAATGATGAGAGCGTCGGCCTCATCGGCGTCGAACCGGCCGGACACGGCATTGAGTCCGGCGAGCACGGCGCGCCGCTCAAGCATGGCCGCGTCGGCATCTATTTCGGCATGAAGTCGCCGATGATGCAGACCGAAGAGGGTCAGATCGAAGAGTCCTACTCCATCTCCGCCGGGCTCGATTTCCCCTCTGTCGGCCCGCAGCATGCGCACCTTAACAGCATCGGCCGCGCCGACTATGTGTCGATTACCGACAATGAAGCGCTGGCCGCCTTTAAAGCACTCTGCCGCGCGGAAGGCATTATTCCGGCGCTGGAGTCTTCTCACGCCCTTGCCCATGCGCTGAAGATGATCCGCGAGAACCCGGAGAAAGAGCAGCTGCTGGTGGTTAACCTTTCGGGCCGCGGCGATAAAGACATCTTTACCGTTCACGATATTCTGACTGCGCAGGGAGAGATCTGATGGAGCGTTATCAACAGCTGTTTACGCGTTTACAGGCGAGTAAAGAAGGCGCCTTCGTGCCCTTCGTCACGCTGGGCGATCCCTCGCCCGCACTGTCGCTGCAGGTCATCGACGCGCTGGTGGCCGGCGGCGCCGACGCGCTGGAGCTGGGCATCCCCTTCTCCGATCCGCTGGCGGATGGCCCGACCATTCAGAACGCCACCCTGCGCGCCTTCGCGGCTGGCACCACCACCGCGCAGTGCTTCGAGCTGCTCAGCAGCGTGCGTCGCAAATATCCCGATCTGCCCATCGGCCTGCTGATGTACGCCAACCTGGTGTTCGCTAACGGCATCGACGCCTTCTATGCGCGCTGCGCTGAAGCGGGCGTGGACTCGGTGCTGGTGGCGGATGTGCCGGTGGAAGAGTCGGCGCCTTTCCGTCAGGCGGCGCTGCGCCACGGCATCGCGCCGATCTTTATCTGTCCGCCCAACGCCAGCGACGATCTGCTGCGTGAAGTCGCCTCCCACGGCCGCGGCTACACCTATCTGCTGTCGCGCGCAGGGGTGACCGGCGCGGAAAATCGCGCCAGCAGCCTGCCGCTGCAGCGCCTGATCGACAAACTGCGCGAGTATAACGCCGCGCCGCCGCTGCAGGGTTTCGGCATCTCTGAACCCGCGCAGGTGAAAGAGGCGCTCGACGCGGGCGCAGCGGGCGCGATCTCCGGCTCGGCTATCGTGAAGATTATTGAGCAGCACCATGCGCAGCCGGAAGAGATGCTGGCAAAACTGACCGCTTTCGTCAGCAGCCTGAAAGCCGCCACCCGCTGATCTTTTCATGCTCTCTCCGCTGAGGGAGCATGATTTTTCACTCTTTTTTACATCCCGACGTTGCCGCTTTCGCTTTTCCCGCCCACACTTGATTTGCGCGCCGTTATGGTAACGGCGCATCTTGTTCGAGACAGGGAGAGAAGCAATGAAACTGTTTAAAGTCCTTGCAGGCGCACTGGTCGCCGTTGTGGTCGCGCTGACGCTGAGCGCTTGCGCGCCTACCGCGAAGGAAGAAGGCACCGGCGGTTATATCGACGACACGGTGATCACCACCAAAGTCAAAGCACAGCTACTGAATGACGATGAACTCAAATCACGCGAGATTAACGTGGAAACCTTTAAGGGCCGCGTGCAGCTGAGCGGTTTTGTCAGCTCGCCGCAGATGGCCAGCCGCGCGGTAGAAGTGACCCGTACCGTGAAGGGCGTGAAGTCTGTTGTGAACAATATGCAGATAAAATAACCTGAACGCAGAAGCTAAAAGGCCGCGAGCGATTCGCGGCCTTTTTTATCAGAAGCGGTAACCGGCACCGAAAAAGAAGACAAAAGGATCGATGCGCGTATCGATATTCTGCTGCTTGCCCCCCGCCTTAAACTTCACTTCCGTGTCGATATCCATATACCAGAGCGAGGCGTTCAGCATCCAGTCGCGGTTAATCTGATAGTCGAGCCCGACCTGTCCGGCCACGCCCCATGAATCTTTCACGCTGAGATCGCTTAGCCCTGCATCACGACCGGTCTGATTGAGGTCCGTGTCGAAAAAGGTGGTGTAGTTGATACCCACGCCGACGTAGGGACGCACCTTGCTCTGGCTGTCGAAGAAGTAATACTGCGCCATCAGGGTCGGCGGCAGCTGACGCACCGTCGCCAGGGTGCCGGTCGCGCCCAGGCCTACCTTGTGGCGGAACGGCGTCGCGGCGAGCAGTTCGACGCCGATATTGTCGGTGGCCATCCAGGTAAAGGTCAGGCCGAGCTGGGTATTATTGCTGACGTCGAAGCCGCCCATGCCCAGCACGTTATCGGAACCCTCGGTGGGGCGAACCGTGGCGCTGCCCGCGCGCATAAAGAAATCGCCTGCTTCATGAGCCAGAGCCAGTTGCGGCAGAGTCATTGCCAGTAATAAAGCGCATTTTGCCAGTTTCATGATCACTCCTTTGCACAAAAAAAACGGGGGGAATTATGGTGTGACGTTGTGGACAACGTTCTAGCGTGATTTCGCAAAAAATGCACCCTAATCAATCGCAATAAAGCGCTTAAAAAACAATGAATTGATTCAGATCAATTTTAGCTCGGCAGAGTGCGGTGAAATTTCCCTTGAAGAAAGTTAGCGGCATGATTAATTTATTTTTTTCCGTGTTGATTTTGGTTCGATGCCTCAGGAGTGGCGGGCGATCAAATGAGCGATAACATAAATCCTTGCATGACCTGCGGCGCCTGCTGCGCCCATTTCCGCGTCTCTTTCTACTGGGCCGAAGCCGATGACGCCGGCGGCGTCGTTCCGGTCGACCTTACCGAACCGTTAAGCCTGCTGATGCGCAATATGCGCGGCACTAACGCGCGCGAGCCGCGCTGCGTGGCGCTGCAGGGCGAGCCGGGCGGCTGCACCGCCTGCGGCATCTATGCGCAGCGTCCGTCACCCTGTCGTGAATTTGCCATGTCGGGCGAAAACGGCATTTATAATGAAGCCTGCGAGCGCGCCCGCGCTCGCTATGGGCTACCGCCTCTTTTTCACCCTTCTTTACCTTCCATGACAGAAAGTTATCGCGCTGCGGGTGCCAGCGCCGGGCCAGACCATGTACAATCGCCGGGTTAATCAACCCGGTTCCACCAAGGAGAGTACATGTCTATCACGGCAAGCTCGTTATACCGTGACACAGGAAATTTTTTCCGCCACCAGCTGCTGACCATCGTGCTGATGTCGTTACTGACGGCGTTTATCACGGTCATTCTGGTGCACGCCTTTACCCCAGGCGGCGACCAGCTGGCCCAGCTCCAGCAGAGCGATAGCAGCGCCTCTTCGCTGTTTGAGCTGGTGCAAAATATGTCGCCTGAGCAGCAGCGAATTCTGCTGCGCGCCTCTGCGGCCGGCACCTTCTCTGCGCTGATCGGCAATACGCTGCTGCTGGGCGGCATGCTCTGCCTGATCCCGATGGTCTCCGCCGGACAGCGCATCAGCGCGCTGCGTGCCATCGGCGCGTCCGCGCCGCTGCTGCCGAAGCTGCTGCTGCAAACCTTTCTGATCACCCTGGTGGTGCAGCTCGGCTTTATGGTACTGATGGTGCCAGGCATTATGCTGGCGATCCTGCTGTCGCTGTCGCCGGTAATACTGGCGAGCGAAAAAAGCGGTATTTTCGCCTCAATGCGCGCCAGCTGCCGTCTGGCATGGAAAAATGTCAGGCTCATCGCCCCGGCGATTATTCTCTGGCTGCTGGCGAAAATGGCGCTGCTGTTCGCCTCCTCCTCGCTGACGGCGCTGCCGGATAACGTGCTGGCCATCGCCATTACGGCGATCGGTAACCTGATCTCCGCCCTGCTGATTATCTATCTCTTCCGGCTCTATATGCTGGTTCGTTAAGGACGCTGCGCCCTGCGGGGCGCGCGGCTTTGTGTTGTTTTCGCTGAACTGGAATGACTATGAAGCAGTTACTCGATTTCCTTCCCTTAGTGGTCTTCTTTATTTTCTATAAGCTTTACGACATTTTCGTCGCGTCTGGCGCGCTGATTGTCGCGACCGGCCTCGCGCTGGTGGTGAGCTGGGTGCTCTACCGTAAGCTGGAAAAAATGACCATTTTTACCTTCGCCCTGGTCGCGATATTCGGCACCCTGACGCTGGTTTTCCATAACGATGAGTTTATTAAATGGAAAGTCACGGTGATCTACAGCCTGTTTGCGCTGGCGCTGCTCTACAGCCAGTTCTTTATGGCGCAGCCGCTGATCAAAAGCCTGCTGGGCAAAGAGATCCAGCTGCCGGAAAGCAGCTGGCGCCGTCTGAATGTCGCCTGGGCGATCTTTTTCCTCGCCTGCGGCCTGGCAAATATCTACGTCGCGTTTTGGTTGCCCGAAGCCTTTTGGGTTAACTTTAAGGTATTCGGTCTGACCGCACTTACCCTGCTGTTTACCCTGCTTAGCGGACTCTACATCTGGCGACAGATGCCGCAACAAGAAGAAAAATAAACGCGGCCTGGTACAGTACAGACCGGGCCTCACGGGCGCAGCGCGCCTTCACCTGCATAAGAAGTCGAGCAATGGGCGAAAGACATAAGCTGCCGCAAGGCGAAATGGTGTTGCGTACCCTGGCGATGCCGGCGGACACCAACGCCAATGGCGATATTTTCGGCGGCTGGCTGATGTCGCAGATGGATATGGGCGGTGCCATTCTGGCGAAGGAGATCGCGGAGGGACGCGTCGTAACGGTGCGCGTTGACGGCATGTCATTTCTCAAGCCGGTAGCGGTCGGCGATGTGGTGAGCTGCCATGCGCGCTGCATCCGCACCGGCAACAGTTCCATGACCATCAACGTCGAGGTGTGGATTAAAAAGGTGTCATCGGAGCCGATTGGCCAGACCTACTGCGCTACCGAGGCGGTGTTTATCTATGTTGCCGTGGATAGCGAAGGCAAATCGCGCCCGCTGCCGCCGGGACGCGCGAACCTCGAACCGGCGGAGTAGTGAAAAGCGGTCAGATGACCGCTTTTTTTTATTCGATGCTGGAACCGCCGTTGATTCTGAAGACGATATTCATCTTCAGATTTTTGCCGGGGCGGCCGGGCTGATAGCGCCACTGCTTCATCGCCTGCTTAACATCGCGCTCGAACATATTGCGCGGCTGCGCGGAGAGAATGGTGATATTTTCCACCCGCCCGTCGTCGCCGACGTCAAACTGCACCTGCACGCGCCCTTCAATGCGCAGCGCCTGCGCGCGCATAGGATAGCCCGGCTTCGCCACGCTAATCGCCTTCGGCCCCTGCGAGGTTGACTGCGAGGAGGTGGGGGCCGGACTGGCTTTGGGCGCGGTCGTCGGCTTCGTCTGGCTGGCCGGCGCGTCCTGTTTAAACGGGTTC
Organism: Pantoea agglomerans; assembly: GCF_020149765.1. Taxonomy (NCBI): domain Bacteria; kingdom Pseudomonadati; phylum Pseudomonadota; class Gammaproteobacteria; order Enterobacterales; family Erwiniaceae; genus Pantoea; species Pantoea agglomerans. Next base: position 1,794,989 of record NZ_CP083809.1, on the reverse strand, counting down.
GCCTGCGGTTTCGCCTCCTGGCGCGGTTTCACCTCGCGCTTGTGCTCCACTTTCGGTTTCGGTTTGGGCTTTGGTTTGGGTTTCGGCTGCGGCACCGGGATCGGCACAGGCTCGGCCCTGGGCGGCTCCGGTACGGGCTGAGGTTCCGGCACGGGTTCTGGCTCAGGCTGGGGCGTCGGCTGCGGCTGCTCAACGACAGGCGCGGGTTCAGGCTGCACTTCCGGCGCGACCAGGCTGACGCTGATCGGCTGCGATAGTCTGGGTACGTTGATTACCTGATGAAACGAGGCATAGAGAATGCCGGCGATAACTGAACCGTGCAGAACAACGGAGAGCAGCACGGAAACAGGCGTACGTTTTAAAATGGGCATCGTCAACGTGGTCATAACAGTCGCAGTCAGAGAATGAAGCTGTGATTTTAAATGCAAATAGCAATCAGTTTCAATAACTGCCGGAAAATGGTCAGAAAACGCCGTTTTTTAACCAGGCCTGCTTCGCCTTATCCATTAGGCCATCTTTCGTTTGCACTCTTATTTCCGATCCCTTACCGTGTTGCGAAAATATGATGAGCCAATGGGGGCTTTCAAGTGCTGTACATCATCTACGCCGAAGATACCGCTGATTCTCTGGAAAAACGCACCTCGGTGCGCCCTGCCCATCTGGCTCGCCTGCAGCTGCTGCAGGATGAAGGCCGCCTGGTCATTGCCGGACCGATGCCCGCTGTCGACAGCAACGATCCTGGCGTCGCCGGATTTACCGGTTCAGCTATCATCGCGGAGTTCAGTTCGCAGGAAGCGGCACAGGCATGGGCAGAGGCGGATCCCTACATCGCGGCCGGCGTTTACAAAAACGTCTCGGTTAAGCCCTTCAAACGCGTCTTCTGATCCTTCGCCCGATGCTGTCACTACGGCTTCCGCGTCCGCGCTGAAGCCTTTTTTATTTTCCAGAAGGGAGTGAAGGCTATGCAATGGCTGGTGATTGCGCTACTGGTGCTGGCGATCGGGCTGATCGTTAATGCGCTGCTGATCTGGCGCCGTGACGGCTGGAGAGAGAAAAAGCAGCTTATTGTAATGATGATCGTGATCGCCGCGGCGGCGCAGCTGGTGAATGTGGTGCTGGTTACCCGCCAGCTTTAAGGCGAAACGTCAGCCTTTCGTGAAGAACAGGGATGAAAACAGCATAAAACAAAGCCGCCCTTGAGGCGGCTCTGGTCAGGCATTCTGCGTAATAAACAGAATCGAACGGCGCTGCTGCTGCGCCAGCTGATGACGAATCGCATGGATCCGGCTGTAGCGACGCGACTGACCTTCCAGCCAGCGGGCGCGACGGCGATGCGCCTGCCGCAACATTCTCCAGCGCGCTACTTCATTTCTGCTTTTTCTCATCACCTTCTCTCCAGCTTCGACATCACGCGGCCGCATTATAAAGATCTCCACGCTAATGCCAACTCGGATCTCTTATCGATCCCGGCGGCGATTGGGGGTTTCGTTGTCGCCTGCCAGCACGTAAACTTCTCTGACCAAGCGCGAACGGGATGTCCACTTAATGACCACCTTTTACACTTTAATCAGTTGGTTGCTGCTGTTTGGCTACTGGTTGCTGATTGCCGGCGTCACGCTACGCATATTGATGAAGCGCCGCACGGTGACGTCCGCCATGGCCTGGCTGCTGATTATCTATATCCTGCCTCTGGTGGGCATCATTGCGTATCTCTCGTTCGGCGAGCTCCATCTGGGGAAGCGGCGTGCGGAGCGCGCGCGCACCATGTGGCCCGCGACGGCGAAATGGCTGAGCGATCTGAAACAGCGTAGCCATATTTTTGCCACCGAACACAGCGACGTAGCGCGTTCGCTGTTCCAGCTTTGCCAGAATCGCCAGGGCATCGCCGGCGTAAAGGGCAATCAGCTGCAGCTGCTCACCAGTTCGGACGACGTGATGCATGCGCTTATCCGCGATATCCAGCTGGCGCGCCACAATATCGAGATGGTGTTCTATATCTGGCATCCCGGCGGGCTGGCGGACGAAGTCGCTGAGTCCCTGATGGCGGCGTCGCGGCGCGGCGTACACTGTCGCCTGATGCTCGACTCGGCGGGCAGCGTCACCTTTTTCCGCAGCCCCTGGGTCGGCATGATGCGCAATGCCGGCATTGATGTGGTGGAGGCGCTGCAGGTCAGCCTGCTGCGCGTGTTTCTGCGCCGCATGGATCTGCGCCAGCACCGCAAGGTCGTACTGATCGATAACTATATCGCCTATACCGGCAGCATGAACCTGGTGGATCCGCGCTATTTTAAGCAGGATGCGGGCGTCGGCCAGTGGGTCGACCTGATGGCGAGGATGGAAGGTCCGGTCGCGACCACCATGGGCATCGTCTACAGCTGCGACTGGGAGATTGAAACCGGCAAGCGCATCCTGCCGCCGCCGCCCGACGGCAATATTATGCCGTTCGAACGCGAGAGCGGCCATACGGTGCAGGTCATCGCGTCGGGGCCGGGCTTCCCGGAAGATATGATCCATCAGGCGCTGCTTACCGCCGTCTATTCGGCGCGCGAGCAGCTGATTATGACCACCCCCTACTTTGTACCAAGCGACGATCTGCTGCACGCCATCTGCACGGCGGCGCTGCGCGGCGTCGAAGTGAGCATTATCGTGCCGCGCCACAACGATTCGCTGCTGGTGGGCTGGGCGAGCCGCGCCTTTTTCAGCGAGCTGCTGGAGGCGGGCGTCAGGATCTATCAGTTTGAAGACGGCTTGCTGCACACCAAGAGCGTACTGGTGGATGGACAGCTCAGCCTGGTTGGCACGGTCAATCTCGATATGCGCAGCCTGTGGCTCAATTTTGAAATTACGCTGGTGGTGGACGACGCGGGCTTCGGCAGCGATTTAGCCTGCGTGCAGGATGACTATATTGCGCGTTCGCGTCTGCTGGATGGAAAACGCTGGTCAAAACGTGCCTGGTGGCAGCGCATTGTTGAACGACTGTTTTACTTCTTTAGCCCTTTACTGTAAAACGAGCGGAAATTGCAACGCGCCTCAGGGCAGACAGGACCGATCATGGATTTAAATAATCGCCTTACCGAAGACGAAACGCTGGAACAGGCTTACGACATTTTTCTTGAACTGGCAGGCGACAACCTCGATCCGGCGGATAATATTCTTTTCAACCTGCAGTTTGAAGAGCGCGGCGGCGCCGAGCTGTTCGATCCGTCAGAAGACTGGAAGGAGCACGTCGATTTCGATCTTAACCCGGACTTCTTCTCTGAGGTGGTGATTGGACTGGGGGAAGCGGACGGCGAGCCGATTACCGACGTTTTCGCGCGCGTGCTGCTGTGCCGCGAGAAAGATCACAAGCTGTGCCATATTCTCTGGCGCGAATAAGCGCGCTGACCCGCTGGTCAGCGTGATCAAATGTTAAAACGCCGGGCAGCTGCCCGGCGTTTTTTATTACAGCGGATCCACCTTCAGGCAGGAGACCGCATGGCGGAAACTTCCCTCCAGCAGCGGACGCGTTTTGGCGCACTCCGGTCCGGCGATGGGGCAGCGCGTGCGGAATACGCAGCCTGAAGGCGGGTTAATCGGCGACGGCAGCTCCCCTTCCAGCAGCTGAATCTGCTTATTCTTCTCCAGATCCGGATCGGGGATGGGCACCGCCGACATCAGCGCGCGCGTGTAAGGATGCTGCGGATTGTTGTAGACCGCATCGTAGGTGCCCAGCTCGACCGCATGGCCGAGATACATCACCAGCACGCGGTCAGAGATATGCTTCACCACCGCCAGATCGTGCGCGATAAAGATCAGCGACAGCCCCATCTCGCGCTGCAGCTGCTGCAGCAGATTGACCACCTGCGCCTGAATCGAGACGTCGAGCGCGGAGACCGGCTCGTCGCAGATAATCAGCTTCGGCTCGAGGATCAGCGCGCGCGCAATGCCGATACGCTGGCACTGTCCGCCTGAGAACTCATGCGGATAGCGGTTGATCAGGTTCGGCAGCAGGCCAACTTTCATCATCATGTTTTTGACGCGGTCTTTTACTTCCTGACGCGGCATCTTCGGATGATAGGTGCGCAGCGGCTCGGCGATGATATCGCCGATGGTCATGCGCGGGTTCAGCGAGGCCAGCGGATCCTGGAAGATCATCTGGATGTCGCTGCGCGCCTTGCGCCACTCCTCTTCGCTCTGCCCGAGCAGATCGCGCCCCAGCCAGGCGACGCGGCCGTCGGTGGCCTTCACCAGCCCGATAATGGCGCGCGCCAGGGTCGATTTGCCGCAGCCAGACTCGCCAACCACGCCCAGAGTTTCGCCTTCGTAAAGGCGCAGGCTGACGCCGTCCACCGCCTTGAGGGATTTCGGCGGCTGCCAGAACCACTGGCGCCCATCTTTAATGTCGAAATGCACCTTGAGATCGGCGATTTCCAGCAGAACTTTTTTCTCAGCGACGGTACTCATACTAACTCCTCCACCGGCTTAAAGCAGGCGCGCAGGCGCCCTTCGCCAAACGGCAGCAGCGGCGGCGCCTGGGTGCAGATCGGCATCGCATGCGGACAGCGCGGCTGGAACGGACAGCCCTGCGGCAGACGCAGCAGGTTCGGCGGGTTGCCGGGAATAGTGGTCAGGCTTTCGCCCTCGGCGTCCAGACGCGGCACCGCGCTCAGCAGCCCAATCGAATAGGGATGCGCGGGCTGGTAGAAGACGTCGCGCGCGCGGCCATACTCCATGGTGCGGCCGGCATACATCACCAGCACCTTGTCGCAGATGCCCGCCACTACGCCCAGATCGTGGGTGATCATGATAATCGCGGTATTGAACTCGCGCTTCAGCTCATTCAGCAGCGTCATGATCTGCGCCTGAACGGTAACGTCAAGCGCCGTGGTCGGTTCATCGGCAATCAGCAGCTTAGGCCGGCAGAGCAGCGCCATCGCGATCATCACGCGCTGGCGCATACCGCCGGAAAACTCATGGGGGAACATCTTCATGCGCTTGCGTGCTTCCGGCATTTTCACCGCGTCGAGCATGCGCACTGACTCCTCGAACGCCTGCGCACTGCTCATCCCTTTATGCAGCTTCAGCACTTCCATCAGCTGATCGCCGACGCGCATATAGGGATTAAGCGAGGTCATGGGATCCTGGAAGATCATCGCTATCTGCTCGGCGCGCAGCTTATTCAGCGCCTTCTCCGGCAGGTTGAGGATCTCCTTGCCGTTGAACAGCGCCGTACCGCCGATGCGGCCGTTTTTCGCCAGCAGTCCCATCAGGGCGAATGCCGTCTGCGACTTGCCGGAACCCGACTCGCCGACGATGCCCAGGGTTTCGCCGGCGCGCAGCGAGAAGTTCAGGTCGTTGACCGCCGTCACGTCGCCGTCGTGAGTCTGGAAAGTGACGCGCAGATCTTTAACTTCCAGTAACAGGTCGCTTCCCGCGCGGGCAGCCATCGCTGGCTGAAATTCATGAATGGTCATCGGGAAACTCCTTAACGATCTTTCGGGTCGAGGGCGTCACGCAGACCATCGCCGATAAAGTTGAAACAGAACAGCGTCACCACCAGAAAACCGGCCGGGAACAGCAGCAGCCACGGTGACACTTCCATCGAGTTGGCACCATCGCTGAGCAGCGCGCCCCAGCTGCTTAACGGCTCCTGAGTGCCGAGGCCGAGGAAGCTCAGGAAAGATTCAAACAGGATCATACTCGGCACCAGCAGCGAGGCGTAAACCACCACCACGCCCAGCACGTTCGGCACGATATGGCGCAGCACGATGCTGGCGGTAGAGACGCCGCCGACGTGAGCCGCTTCGATGAACTCTTTACGCTTCAGCCCCAGCGTCTGGCCGCGCACGATACGCGCCATGTCGAGCCAGGAGACCATGCCAATTGCGGCAAAGATCAGCAGGATATTGCGGCCGAAAAAGGTCACCAGCAGGATCACAAAGAACATAAACGGGAAGGAGTTCAGGATCTCCAGAATACGCATCATCACCGAGTCGATTTTGCCGCCGAGATAGCCGGCGATCGAGCCGTAAAGCGTGCCGACAATCACCGCGATCAGCGCCGAAGCGATGCCTACCATCAGCGAGATGCGTCCGCCAATGGCGACGCGCACCAGCAGATCGCGCCCGGAGGAGTCGGTGCCGAACCAGTGGCCGGAGGTGGTATCCGGCGGCGCAGACATCATGCCCCAGTCGGTATCGTCATAGCTGAACTGAGCGAACATCGGGACGAAAATAACAAATAGCGTAATCAGCACCAGTACCAGCAGGCTGATCAGCGCCGCACGGTTATGGATAAAACGGCGACGCGCATCCTGCCACAGGCTGCGCCCTTCTACCTCGAGCTTTTCGCTGAAGGCGTCAAGAGCTTCGCTGTTTTTCTTACTCAACATCATCGCGGGCTCCAGCGTTAATAACGGATTTTCGGATCGATCACGGCATAGAGCACGTCGACGATCGCGTTGAATATAATGGTCAGTACGCCCACCAGAATGGTCAGGCTCATTACCAGCGAATAGTCACGGTTCAGCGCGCCGTTAACAAACAGCTGACCGATACCGGGCAGGCCGTAAATCGACTCAATCACCATTGAACCGGTGATGATGCCGACAAACGCCGGGCCGAGATAGGAGAGAACCGGCAGCAGCGCAGGCTTAAGCGCATGGCGCAGCACAATACGGCGCAGCGGCAGCCCTTTGGCGCGCGCGGTGCGGATAAAGTTGGAGTGCATCACCTCAATCATCGAGCCGCGGGTAATACGCGCGATGCTGGCGATATAGGCCAGCGACAGCGCCACCATCGGCAGCAGCATATAGCGCAGCTGTCCGCCGTTCCAGCCGCCGCCGGGTAGCCATTTCAGGGTAATGGCAAAGAGCAGCACCAGCAGCGGCGCCACCACAAAGCTGGGTATCACCACGCCGGTCATGGCGACCCCCATCACCGCATAATCCCACAGGCTGTTCTGCCTGAGCGCCGCGATAACGCCCGCCGTCACGCCAAGGATCACCGCCAGCACAAAGGCCGCCAGGCCGAGTTTGGCTGAAACCGGGAACGCATGGCCGACCAGATAGTTAACCGTGTAATCTTTATATTTAAACGACGGGCCGAAATCGCCGTGCGCCAGCTGGATCAGATAGTCGAGATACTGTTTGCCGATGGGATCGTTCAGGTGATACTTCGCTTCGATGTTCGCCATCACTTCCGGCGCCAGCGTGCGCTCGCCGGTAAAGGGACTGCCGGGCGCGAGGCGCATCATAAAGAATGAGATAGTGATCAGCACGAAGAGCGTGGGGATCGCTTCGAGCAGTCGACGCAGGATAAATTTTAACATTGCCGTACCTACCAGGCTTATTGCTTCACAAAGCGTACAAAGTACATAAGGGCGACGCATCCCGCGCCGCCCTTGCCGATAGCCTGTTTGCTATTAGTGTTTAATGATGTAGAAGTTCTTGCTGAGCGTTTTATCCAGCGGATCTTTGCCGGTATAACCGCCGACGTAAGGTTTCACCAGACGCGCGTTCACGTAGTAGTAAACCGGCACGATGGTGCTGTCCTTATCCATGATTTGCTCAGCTTTGGCATAATCCGCCGCACGCGATTTCTCGTCTGCCGCCTTGATCGCATCGTGGATCACTTTATCGAACTCGGCGCTCTTATAGTGAGAGGTGTTGTTGCTGCTGTCAGAAAGCATGGTGTTCAGGAAGGACGTCGGCTCGTTATAGTCGGCACACCATGCGGCGCGCGCCACGTCGAAGTTGCCCTGATGACGCGTGTCGAGGAAGGTTTTCCACTCCTGGTTTTCAAGCTTGATGTTTACACCGATGTTTTTCTTCCAGATAGAAGATGCGGCGATAGCCAGCTTCTTATGCAGATCGGAGGTGTTATACAGCAGGTTGAAAGTGAGCGGCTTGTCAGCGGTGTAGCCCGCTTCGGCCAGCAGTTTTTTCGCCTCGGCATTACGTTTGTCCTGAGACCACTTGAACCAGTCCGGCGGCAGAATATCCATACCGTCCGTAGCCGGTGGCGTATAGCTGTAGGCTGGCAGCTGGCCCTGCGCCAGCACTTTGTTGACGATAATGTCGCGATCCAGACCGAGCTTGAGCGCGGCGCGCACGCGCGGATCGGTGAACGGCGCTTTCTGGTTGTTAATTTCGTAGTAGTAGGTGCACAGATAAGGATCGACGTGCAGCTCTTTAGGATTCTCGCGTTGCAGCTTTTTAAACAGCTCAATCGGCATGTTGTTATAGGTCATGTCACTGCCGTTTTCCGAGAAGTAGCGGTTAACGTCGCTGACTTCAGAGTTAATCGGCAGATAGGTCACCTTGTTCAGTACCGTGTGTTCGTTGTCCCAGTACTGTGGGTTACGCACCAGGGTGATGCGCTCGTTGATCACGTGCGCTTCCAGCTTAAAGGCACCGTTGCCGACCCAGTTCTGCGGCTGCGTCCACTGGTCGCCAAATTTTTCAATCGCAGGCTTGTAGACCGGCGACATAACGGCGTTAATCAGCAGCTTGTAAAAATAGGGCACCGGCTCGCTCAGGGTGACCTGCAAGGTATGGTCATCCAGCGCTTTCACGCCCAGGTCAGAGGTTGGCTTTTTCCCGGCGATAACATCATCGACGTTTTCAATGTGGCCATACTGCAGGTAGCTGGCGTAAGGCGACGCGGTTTTCGGATCGGCCAGACGCTGCCAGCTGTAGACGAAGTCCTGCGCGGTCACCGGCTCACCGTTTGACCATTTGGCATTGTTGCGAAGGTGGAAGGTCCAGACCTTAAAGTCTTTGTTTTCCCATTTTTCCGCCACGCCCGGGATCGGATGGCCGTCGCTGTCGCTGACCAGCAGGCCTTCATAGAGATCGCGCGCCACGTTATCTTCCGGCACGCCTTCGATTTTGTGCGGATCCAGCGACTGTACTTCGTCGCCGTTGCCGCGCACCAGCTCCTGCTTCGCCGCCAGTTCAACCCCTGCCGGAACGTTTGCTGCCAGTGCATTCCCTGCCAGCGCGCCCAACGCCGCCAGCACGCCAGCGGCAATCAGACTTTTTTTCGTGATGTTGTTCATTATTACACTCCAGTTTTTATCTTCACCGACACGCCTTGCCGTGTCGGCGTCCCCCGTTAGCGGGTTCCTCATTTTGGCTGAGGATAGTTTTTGCCTCGAAAGGCTTCAGCACCGCGCGCTTCCCGGCTTATCTTGTCGGGTCAGCCTCAGTGCTTTTTAATGAAGTAATATTTCAAATCGGTCATATCGAGCGGATCTTTGCCGGTAAAACCGCCTGTCCAGGGTTTTACCAGCCGCACGCTGACGCGGTAATAAACTGGCACAATTGCCGAGTCCTTGTCGAGCTGTGCTTCAGCCTGCTGATAGAGCGCGGCGCGGGCCGCTTCGCTGCTGGCAGAAAGGGTCTGCGCCAGCAGATGATCATACCTGTCGCTGTGGTAGAAGGCCGTATTGATAGAGGCGTTGCCGATCAGCATATTCAGGAAGGTAGATGGCTCGTTGTAGTCGGCGCACCAGGTGGCGCGCACCACGTCATACTGTGCCTGATGACGCGTCTCCAGCAGTGTTTTCCACTCCTGGTTTTGCAGGCTGACCTGCGCGCCAAGATTCTTCTGCCACATCGAGGCGGCGGCGATCGCCTGCTTTTTGTTTTGATCTGAGGTGTTGTAGAGCAGCGTGAAGCGCAGCGGATGCTGGGCGTTGTAACCTGCCTCAGCCAGCAGCTTTTTAGCGGCCGCGTTGCGCTCCGCCTGGCTCCAGGTGAACCAGGCCGGCGGCGTTAGGGTGACACCCGCGGTTGAAGGCGGCGTCAGGCTGTAAGCCGGGATCTGGCCCTGCCCCATGATTTTCTGCGTAATAATATCGCGGTCCAGCGTTAGCTTGATGGCGGTACGCACGCGCGCATCGTTGAACGGCGGTTTTTTATTGTTAATTTCGTAGTAGAAGGTGCAGAGCAGCGGGCTGACTTTTACCTGATCGCCCAGTTCGCTCTTCAGCTTGTGGAACAGCTCGGGCGGTACCACGCTGTTGGTCATATCGGTATTGCCGCTGCGATAGCGGTTGACGTCGTTATGGTCCGACTCAATCGGCAGGAAGGTGCCCTGCTCAATCACCGTATGAGCGTTGTCCCAGTAGCCGGGATTGCGCTTCAGCACCAGCTTCTCGTTGATTATCCACTCGCTCAGGAGATAGGCGCCGTTGCCGACATAGTGCTCTGGACGCGTCCAGGCGTCACCCCACTTCTCTACCGTCGCCGCGTTAACCGGCGACAGTGCGGCATTGGCCAGCATCGAAACGAAGTAAGGGACCGGCTCGCTCAGGGTAACCTGCAAATGACGATCGTCCAGCGCCGTCACGCCAAGGCGGTCAGGGGTTGCTTTCCCGGCCATGATCTCGTCGATATGGCTGAGATGCGCCGCCTGGAGATAGCTGGCATAGGGCGATGCGGTTTTGGGATCGGCGAGACGTCGCCAGCTGTAAACGAAATCGTGCGCGGTAACCGGCGTACCGTCGCTCCATTTCGCGCTGTCGCGCAGAGTAAAGGTCCAGACCTTTCCGCCCTCGTTTTGCCATGACTGCGCCACGCCCGGCACGATAGCGCCGTTATTGTCGGTGGTTACCAGTCCTTCCAGCAAATTGGAAATAATGCGCGATTCCGGCACGCCCTCAATCTTTTGCGGATCGAGGGAAGAGACTTCAGTGCCGTTATTAATGACAATATTTTGGGTGGCGGCGAGTTCGGTGCCTGGGGGAACGGTCGCGGCATGCGCGGTGCCGAACAGAATCATTAAGCTGACTGACAGCGGCGTAATCTTCCATTTCATCAAAAAAGTTAACCCTTCTTCATAAGCCCTTTAGCTCATAAGCAAGAAGTGTTCTCACTTTGAGACCAAATGAAAAACTGTTGCGCCGAAAATTAGCAGAACGCCGCCTCTGCCGACAAAGTAAAAATAACAAAAATGTTACCTGATTCTCTTTTATCACGTCTGCAGGCAGGAGGATAGCGTTAATTTTTGTACGAAAATAACCCTTATCACCCTGTTTATGCGGGAGTTTACCCGCTTTTAACCTCCCGGCTCGCTTTTTAACTCTGCTGCCGCCGTAGAAATGCGCATCCCTTCTGCCTTTTTCTTCTTTGTGAAAACAAAAAACAGGTAATTGCAGCTTTCATGCCAGTTTATGAGGCTATTTCAGTAAGCGCTGATATTTTATGGTGTGAGAATTGTCACAGCGAGCGGAGCACGCCGCGGGTGCGGCACTCTGGCAAGTAATTTGCTTAATAATTTTAGCTGCAGATTAAGCGGCAGGAATAATTGCCTTATAACGGTGCAATAAAATATGCAATTGCACCATTAAGGGTCATATCGTCGTTTGCGATGGAAATTAAGCGGCCTTAACTGACCAGACCGGGAAATAACGCCTTGATGCCGGTGACCACGAACTCAATGCCGAGCGCCATCAGCAGCAGGCCCATAATACGCGTAATGACGTTAATGCCGGTCTGGCCGAGCACGCGCACCATCAGCGGCGCGGCGCGAAACAGCAGCCAGCAGCAGAAGGCAAAGAGCGCAATCGCAACGCTAAAGCCCAGCAGGTTTTGCCAGCTGTGATAGCGCGTGCTCCAGACAATGGTCGAACTGATCGCGCCAGGCCCCGCCATCAGCGGCAGCGCAAGCGGCACCACGCCGATGCTCTCGCGGATGGCGGTTTCCGATTTCTCCTGCTTGTTCTGTTTATCTTCGCCCAGCTTGCCGCTGATCATCGACATGGCGATGGTCACCACCAGAATGCCGCCCGCGATGCGGAAGGAGTCGATAGAGATGCCGAAAATATGCAGGATGGCGTCGCCAAGAAACAGCGAGGTCCAGAGGATAATGGCGACCGCCAGGTTTGCGGTCATATTGGTTTTATTGCGCTCAGCGGCCGCCTGATAGCTGGTCATGCTGATAAAGACAGGAATAATGCCGACTGGGTTCACCAGCGCGAACAGGCCAACAAAGAATTTGATATAGCCCGAAAGGTCAAGCAACGCAGGGTTCACGGTTCGCTCCGATGAGGAAAAAGAAATCGCGCTTAATTTACGCAAAAAGCGCCCCGTTAACCAGTCAACTAAACAGAAAATTGTGCTGCGTCAGGGCAAATCAGAGAGTCAGTTACGCCAGCGCAGCGTGCGGAAGGGGTATAAAGCCGGGCGACGTGCCCTGCTTTGCAGACTTTGACAAAAATCGCTGCTGAAAGGAGTCAGCTTAGGCTTAAATTGATCTGAATCAATATTGATCTACCCCATTCCAGGTAATCTTTTCCCACAGAAAGTCATCAGCAAAGATGTTTGACCCGTGCGAAAACTCTTTCAGTAAGCCAACGAAAATTCTGGCCTTTTGGCTTAAGCCAAAATATTAGCGAAGCATGGCTATAATCAGGACTCCAGGCAGGTTTACTAACAGAGTTTAACTTCCTTCAGGAGAGCACCATGGCCGTTACTAATGTCGCTGAACTTAACGCACTGGTTGAACGCGTAAAAAAAGCACAGCGTGAATACGCCAACTTCACTCAAGAACAGGTTGACGCCATCTTCCGCGCTGCCGCCCTCGCCGCCGCTGACGCCCGTATCCCTCTCGCCAAAATGGCGGTCGCCGAATCCGGCATGGGTATCGTCGAAGATAAAGTTATTAAAAACCATTTTGCCTCAGAATATATCTATAACGCTTATAAAGACGAGAAGACCTGCGGCGTGCTGGAGACCGATGACACCTTCGGTACCATTACCATCGCTGAGCCAATCGGCCTGATTTGCGGTATTGTTCCCACCACCAACCCGACCTCAACGGCGATTTTCAAGGCGCTGATTAGCCTGAAAACCCGTAACGGCATTATCTTCTCGCCACACCCGCGCGCCAAAGAAGCCACCAACAAAGCAGCGGACATCGTGCTGCAGGCCGCCATCGCCGCCGGCGCGCCGAAAGATATTATCGGCTGGATCGACGCCCCGTCGGTTGAGCTCTCTAACCAGCTGATGCACCACCCTGATATCAACCTGATCCTGGCGACCGGCGGCCCCGGCATGGTGAAAGCGGCCTATAGCTCCGGTAAACCAGCGATTGGCGTCGGCGCGGGCAACACGCCGGTGGTGATTGACGAAACGGCCGATATCAAACGCGCCGTCGCCTCAATCCTGATGTCCAAAACCTTTGATAACGGCGTTATTTGCGCCTCCGAGCAGTCGGTTATTGTGGTCGACTCCGTCTATGACGCGGTGCGCGAGCGCTTTGCCAGCCACGGCGGCTACCTGCTGCAGGGCGAAGAGCTGAAAGCTGTCCAGAACGTTATCCTGAAAAACGGCGCGCTCAACGCGGCCATCGTCGGTCAGCCCGCCTTTAAAATCGCCGAGATGGCAGGCATCAGCGTGCCGGGCAGCACCAAAATTCTGATTGGCGAAGTGAAGCTGGTGGACGAATCTGAACCCTTCGCCCATGAAAAACTGTCGCCGACGCTGGCCATGTATCGCGCCAGCGATTTCGAAGACGCAGTCGCAAAAGCGGAAAAACTGGTGGCGATGGGCGGTATCGGCCACACTTCCTGCCTCTACACCGACCAGGACAACCAGAAAGCGCGCGTGAACTTCTTCGGCGACCGCATGAAAACCGCGCGTATTCTTATTAATACTCCGGCTTCTCAGGGCGGTATCGGCGACCTCTATAACTTCAAGCTGGCACCTTCGCTGACGCTGGGCTGCGGCTCATGGGGCGGTAACTCCATTTCAGAAAACGTGGGACCGAAACACCTTATCAACAAGAAAACCGTGGCTAAGCGAGCAGAAAACATGTTGTGGCATAAACTCCCGAAATCCATCTACTTCCGCCGCGGCTCGCTGCCGATTGCGCTGGAAGAGGTGGCCGCCGACGGTGCAAAACGCGCCTTTATCGTCACCGACCGTTTCCTGTTCAACAACGGCTATGCCGACCAGGTAACTGGCGTGTTGAAATCGCACGGCATCGAAACCGAAGTGTTCTTTGAGGTAGAAGCGGACCCGACGCTGAGCATCGTGCGTAAAGGCACCGAGCAGATGAACAGCTTCAAACCAGACGTGATTATCGCGCTGGGCGGTGGCTCGCCGATGGATGCTGCGAAAATCATGTGGGTAATGTACGAACATCCGGAAACCCACTTCGAAGAGCTGGCGCTGCGCTTTATGGATATCCGCAAACGTATCTATAAATTCCCGAAAATGGGGGTGAAAGCGCGCATGATCGCCATCACTACCACCTCAGGCACCGGTTCGGAAGTGACGCCGTTTGCGGTAGTGACCGACGACGCCACCGGCCAGAAATATCCGCTGGCGGACTACGCGCTGACCCCGGATATGGCGATTGTCGATGCCAATCTGGTGATGGAGATGCCGCGTTCGCTCTGCGCCTTCGGCGGCCTGGATGCGGTCACCCATGCGCTGGAAGCCTATGTATCGGTACTGGCTAACGAGTACTCCGACGGCCAGGCGCTGCAGGCACTGAAACTGCTGAAAGAGAACCTGCCGGCCAGCTATCGGGACGGCGCGAAAAATCCGGTAGCGCGTGAGCGTGTGCATAACGCCGCGACTATCGCCGGTATCGCCTTCGCCAACGCCTTCCTTGGCGTCTGCCACTCCATGGCGCACAAGCTGGGTTCCGAGTTCCATATCCCGCACGGTCTGGCGAACGCGCTGCTGATCTGCAACGTGATCCGCTATAACGCCAACGACAACCCGACCAAGCAGACGGCGTTCAGCCAGTATGACCGTCCGCAGGCGCGCCGTCGCTACGCGGAAATTGCCGACCATTTAGGTCTGGCGGCACCTGGCGACCGTACCGCACAGAAAATCGAGAAGCTGCTGGCGTGGCTGGATGAGATGAAAACCCAGCTGGGTATTCCAGTCTCTATCCGCGAAGCGGGCGTTCAGGAAGCAGACTTCCTGGCGAAAGTCGATAAGCTGGCCGAAGACGCCTTCGACGACCAGTGCACCGGCGCTAACCCGCGCTATCCGCTGATTGCCGAGCTGAAACAGATTATGCTGGATACCTTCTACGGCCGTGAATACGCCGAGCCTTTCGCCGACGTAACGCAGGCGCAGGCCGCACAGCCGGTGAAAGTAGAGAAGACTGAGAAAACCGAGAAGAAAGCTAAAAAAGCCTGACGATCGGCTATTAAAAAAAACCCGCTTCGGCGGGTTTTTTTATCTCTGAAAAACGACCTCAGACGGGCTTTTGCTGGCCGTAGATGGCATCCAGCGACCCCTGCTCTATCGCCTGCTTGTAGTGTTTGCGGCATACCGAAATATAACGCTCGTTGCCGCCAATCACCACCTGCTCCCCTTCGCTAAACGGACGGCCCTGCGCGTCGAGCCGCAATACCATCCCCGCCTTACGGCCGCAGTGACAGACGGTTTTCAGCTCCACCAGCTTGTCGGCCCAGCCGAGCAAATACTGGCTGCCGCCAAAGAGTTCGCCACGAAAGTCGGTGCGTAGCCCGTAGCAGAGCACCGGAATATCCAGGTTATCGACGACGTCAGAGAGCGCCTTGACCTGATCGCGCGTTAAAAACTGGCACTCGTCCACCAGCACGCAGTGTACCCGCTGGCGCGCATCTTCCGCCGCGATCTCCTCATACAGCCGCGTCTGCGCGTTAAACAGCGCCGCCGGCGAGGAGAGGCCAATACGGGAGCTGACTTTGCCCACGCCGAAACGATCGTCAATTTCAGCGGTGTAGACCAGGGTTCTCATGCCGCGTTCCTGATAATTGTAAGACGACTGTAATAACGCGGTGGATTTCCCTGCATTCATTGCGGAATAATAAAAATAGAGCTGAGCCATTAGCGTGGTTTCTCAAAGCATTGCAAACAGAATGCGCGGAATTCTATCACAGATAAACGCAAATTATGGCGGTGATTATTTTGCGCAAGCTGATTAGATCTTCGCCAGTGACAGATAATCCCGCGCTTCGTCTTTCCGCTTTTTTTAATCATTTGTGCCTGAACTTTATTGTACAGTTGAGCGCCGTTACGCAGATTCACCCCTTTCTTCACGCTGAGCGCCTCTCTCACTTTAACGTTTCGGATTTTCATAACCTGAAGACGTCTGAATATCAACCGGCTTACTGTTTCTTTTGATTAAACATAAGCGAGAAATTTAATTATCATTCTTTACCGTTCCACTTATTTTACTATTGCAGTAATTTTTTGCCGCCACTATTATTAGCTGGCAGAACACCTCTTCATTAATATATTCAGAGATCAGGGCAATGAGCGAAGCACTAAAAATCCTTAATAATATCCGTACATTACGCGCGCAGGCTCGAGAGTGTTCACTGGAAGCGCTGGAAGAAATGCTGGAAAAACTCGAGGTCGTGGTAAATGAACGCCGCGAAGAAGAGACCCACGCTAAAGCGGAAAGTGAAGAACGCACGCGCAAACTTGAGCAATACAGAGAAATGCTGCTGGCTGATGGCATCGATCCTAACGAGCTGTTAAGCACCATTACTGAAACTAAAGCGCCAGGTAAAACAAAACGCGCTGCACGTCCGGCTAAATATCAGTACGTTGATGAAAATGGCGAAACCCGTACCTGGACCGGTCAGGGTCGTACGCCAGCGGTAATCAAAAAAGCGATCGAAGAAGAAGGTAAACAGCTGGAAAACTTCCTGCTGTAATAACTGATAGTGCTTCCATCATTTGGGTCACATTGTTTATGTGACCCCAGGTTAATCAGGGAAAGGAAGCGCAGGCTTCCTTTTTTTTCAGACGTTGTAAAACTCCCGATACCAGCGAACAAAGCGTTCTACACCCTCTTCTACGCTGGTCTGCGGCTTAAAGCCAATCGCCTGATACAGGGCTGCAGTATCCGCGCTGGTTTCCAGCACGTCGCCGGGCTGCATCGGTAACAGATTTTTCTTCGCCGTCACGCCCAGTGCTTTTTCAATCGCCTCAATATATTTAATCAGGCTGGTCGGCTGACTGTTTCCGATGTTATATACGCGGTAAGGCGCAGAGCTGGTGGCTGGCGAGCCGGTTTCTACCGTCCAGTTTTCATCCTGCTGCGGAATAACATCCTGCAGACGCACAATAGCTTCGGCAATATCGTCGATATAGGTAAAGTCGCGTTTCATCTCGCCGCGGTTATAGACGTCAATCGCTTCACCGGCGATCATGGCGCGCGTAAATTTAAACAGCGCCATATCTGGACGACCCCATGGACCATATACGGTAAAGAAACGCAGGCCGGTGGTAGGCAGCTGATAAAGATGCGAATAGGTATGCGACATCAGCTCATTGGCTTTTTTAGTTGCCGCGTAAAGTGATACCGGATGATCGACGCTGTCATCGGTCGAAAATGGCATTTTACGATTGAGTCCATAAACAGAACTGGAGGATGCATAGAGCAAGTGCTCGATTTTATGATGACGGCATCCTTCGAGAATATTTAAATGACCAGTCAGGTTAGCATCGGCGTAGGCGTGAGGATTGTCGATGGAATAGCGCACACCCGCCTGGGCGCCCAGATGAATGACGCGTTGAAACGCATGTTGTTCGAATAACGAGGCGATAGCTGCGCGATCCGCCAGCTCCATTTTAATAAATTTGAAGCCGGGGTGCTGTGCGATTAAATCAAGACGAGATTGTTTCAGGCCGACATCATAATAGTCATTAAGATTATCTATGCCGACAATCTGGTGACCGGCGGCCAGCAAGCGTTGAGTGACGTGAAATCCAATAAAGCCTGCGGCGCCGGTGACCAGAATGTTCATACTACCCTCGTTAATTACGCAATTTGAATAGACGCTCCGCGGCCGATTGCATAATAAACGAAACCGCGTTTGCTGATACGCTCTGGATCATACAGGTTGCGACCATCAAAAATCACGGGTTCTTTGAGGGAATTTTTAATAACGTCAAAGTCCGGTGCGCGGAAGTTCTGCCACTCGGTGCAGATGACCAGGCCATCTGCGCCCTGCAGCGCCGCTTCTTTGGTGCCCATCAGCTTCAGATCGCTGCGGTGACCGTAGATGCGCTGCGCTTCGTCCATCGCTTCCGGATCGAACGCCTGAACGCTTGCACCAGCTTCCCACAGCGATTCCATCAGCACGCGGCTGGAGGCTTCACGCATATCATCGGTGTTCGGTTTGAACGACAGGCCCCAGACTGCGAAGGTTTTACCGCTCAGATCGTCGCCGAAATGGCGCTTGATAAAAGTGGGCAGCTTAGTTTTCTGGCTGTCGTTGACATCTTCCACCGCCTGCAGCAGACGCGGCTTGTAGCCGATCGACTCCGCGGTACGGATCAGCGCCTGCACATCTTTCGGGAAGCAGGAGCCGCCGTAGCCGCAGCCAGGGTAGATAAAGTGGTAGCCGATACGTGAATCAGAACCGATGCCCTGACGCACTTTCTCGACATCCGCACCCAGACGTTCGGCAAGGTTGGAGATCTCGTTCATAAAGCTGATTTTGGTCGCCAGCATGCAGTTCGCTGCGTACTTGGTCAGCTCCGCGCTGCGGATATCCATGACGATCATGCGATCGTGATTGCGGTTGAACGGCTCGTAGAGTTCACGCAGCAGCTCTTCCACTTCTTCATTATCGGTACCCACCACGATGCGCTCAGGACGCATGCAGTCGTTTACGGCTGCGCCTTCCTTGAGGAACTCCGGGTTGGATACCACATCAAACGTCAGGCTAACGCCGCGATCGCGCAGGGTCTCTTCCATTACGCGACGCACTTTATCCGCGGTTCCAACCGGAACGGTGGATTTATCAAGCACAACCTTGTGATCCTTCATATGCTGCGCAATGGTACGAGCAACGGCGGTCACATATTTAAGGTCAGCCGAGCCGTCCTCATCTGGCGGCGTACCCACGGCGATAAACTGCATGACGCCGTGATTGACGCCCTCTTCCGCATCTGTACTGAACTTAAGGCGACCCGCCTCATAGTTCGACATAACCAGCGGCGTAAGGCCGGGTTCGAAAATGGGGATGATGCCTTTTTTCAGGTTTTCGACTTTTTTTGCGTCGACATCAATGCAGAGAACGTCATGTCCGACTTCGGCCAACACCGCAGCCTGAACCAGACCGACATAGCCGATACCAAATACAGTGACTTTCATTGAGATATCCTGTGTTTATGAATTACTTTTTATTGCCAACTGCGCTATCGAGCCACTGAGAAAAATCTTTGCCCAGCACTGGATGGCGAACACCGTACTCAACGAATGCCTGCATATAACCGAGTTTGTTACCGCAGTCATGGCTTACGCCTTTCAGGTGGTAAGCTTCTACCGTCTCTTTCTCCATCAGCATGGCGATAGAGTCGGTCAGCTGTACTTCGCCGCCTGCGCCCGGAGGGGTTTTCGCCAGCAGAGGCCAGATATCCGCAGAGAGAACGTAACGGCCCACAACCGCGAGGTTGGACGGCGCTTCGGTCGCTTTCGGCTTCTCAACCACGCCAACCATTGGCGCGCTGTCGCCCGGCTGCAGTTCTGCGCCCTGGCAGTCAACCACGCCGTAAGCAGTCACGTCCGCTACCGGCTCAACCATAATCTGGCTGCGGCCTGACTCGTCGAAACGGCTCAGCATTTCCGCCAGGTTATCTTTGGTCGGGTTAGATTCGTACTCGTCGATAATCACGTCCGGCAGGATCACCGCAACCGGCTCGTCGCCAATCAGCGGATGCGCACACATAACGGCGTGGCCCAGGCCTTTCGCGATGCCCTGACGCACCTGCATGATGGTAACGTGCGGCGGACAGATTGACTGGATTTCATCCAGCAGCTGACGTTTAACACGTTTTTCCAGCATCGCTTCCAGCTCAAAGCTGGTGTCGAAGTGGTTTTCAATGGAGTTTTTGGAAGAGTGCGTAACCAGCACAATTTCGTTAATTCCTGCTGCGATGCACTCGTTAACGACATACTGAATTAACGGCTTATCGACCAGCGGTAACATCTCTTTCGGAATCGCTTTTGTCGCAGGGAGCATACGGGTGCCCAAACCTGCTACAGGGATTACCGCTTTTTTTACTTTGGACTTATAGGCAGACATCAAGATACCTCTCTTATAGGCCGTTCAAGTTAATACTTGATATGTCGGTTGAAATTCGGAAATGAGTATATCAGTTACCATCGAACGGATTTATCCTGGAAGGAGTCAATCCGCAGAATTTAAGACTATTACCCAAGTGTAAAGCTTACCTTTGGACCTGTCTTCAGACCCCGGCGAAATTAAATTATTTCGCCGGCTCTTCAGCCGCTAACATCAGGCGGATCCTGCCTCCGGCGCCCCAGACGTGGCATTGCCAGCTGTCGGCGCGCTGGCTGATTTGGTTAAGATGAGTGCTTCCCATAGTGCCAAGAGGGACGCCGTTACTGAGTTGAATTTGGTGGGCGTGAACATGAAGTGTGGCGTTTAATCCAGCAGAAACCAGAATTAGATTTTGCGAAGTACGATGATAATACCCGACCAGCAGCGGAAACTGTCCGCTCAGATTAGCCTGACGCAGCAGCAGATTGACCTGCCGCAGCAGGCCGTTTAACTCCGGCAGCCGCTGTTTTTGGCCAGAGAGCTGCTCCTGCAGCAGGCCGTTGAACAGCGCGCGCAGCAACAGCGCCGCCAGCACACCGTTATCGCCGGCGCGCGTGACGTCAAGACAGTAGAAGGCGAGATCGTTGTCGGAAAGCGCTGCAATATCCAGCACCAGGCCAGGCTGTTCGGCCATGGTCAGCTGCCGGTAGTTGACGCGACAGTTCGCCACCGTCTGCTGTACCGGCGGCTGAAGCTGCTTAAGCAGTTTCGCCGCGGCGGCCGGATCGCGCACCAGCGCGTCCCAGTCCTGAAACAGCTGCTCATCCTCCTCCACCTTAGAGGTAAACATCGAAGGATAAAGGCATTCATAGACCGCTTCGCGGAAGCGCTCGAAATTTTTCAGCGGCTTAAGCAGCACGTCCTGCACGCCAAGGCGCAGAACATGGGCAATATCCGCCATATTTTCCGTCGCCGAGATAATCAGGATCGGCACGCTGTTGCCGCGCGTGCGGATATGCTCGACAAACTGAATGCCGTTCATACGCGGCATTTCCAAATCGCAGATCACCAGATCCACATCCTGCTGCTGCAGATAGCCAATGCCATCAATGCCGTCGCCGGCTTCAAACGTACTGGCGCCGAGCGCCAGCAAGAAGTTGTTTACCAGAGAACGGAAAACGACCTCATCTTCGACAATGAGTATCTTTTTGCCGATTAGTGGTTTCTCCATTCTTTCCCCCTGCGTACCAGATCAATCAATAGTGGTTCATAAAACGCAGTTGCGCCTTTCAGAATTAGCCGAAGTAACATCTGTGAATGAACAACCTGATTATCTGTTACGCACCAGCGGTAATAGTTCATCCATTTTTTTCTCAACGGCGGCCTTGCCTGCCTCGATAGCTTCTTCAGCGCGATGAAAGTCCAGCGTCGAAATCTGCGGACAAAATGGCTGAATCAGCACATCGGGAGGATCGCCTGCCATACGGTTACGCTTCAGGCGATTTTCCAGCACCTGGATGGACGTCGACATAATCTCCATCGCACCCGGCGTTTGTGTTGTACGGCGATGGGTCAACCCCACCAGCCGCTGACGTATTTTTTTAGCCCAACTCAGGGCTGCGGCCGAAACCGCCTCATCGCTGTTTTGCGGCGTGACAGACAGGAGATCCTGCTGCATCAGATGCGCGTCATGCTGAAGATCGACAGCGATAACGATATCCGCGCCAAGGGCGCGCGTCAGCGAAACGGGCACCGGATTCACCACCGCCCCATCTACCAGCCAGTAACCATTGTAGCCGACCGGCGGCAATAAGCCTGGCATACTACAGGAAGCGCGTACGGCCTGATGCAGATCGCCTTCGGTCAGCCATAATTCCCGACCGGTACTGAGATTGGTCGCCACCACGCCGAACGGCTTGCCGCAGCTCTCCAGAGCCGGCTGGGCAATCAGCTGACGCACATGGCTGAAAACGCGCTCGCCGCGCAGCAAACCGCCGCGCTGCCAGGAGAGATCCATCAGGCGAATAACATCCCAGTAGCGAAAGGCGCTGACCCACTTTTCCATGTGCGGCAGGCGGTCGTTGACATAAGCCGCGCCGACCAGCGCACCGACGGAGCAGCCCGCTACGACATCGATTTCGACGCCCGCGCGCGTCAGCGCGTTGATCACGCCAATATGCGCCCATCCTTTGGCTGCGCCTGACCCTAACGCCAGTCCGATTTTAACCTTTCTCATTTACCCTCTGTCGCCAACGACTGCGCGTAGCTTCACTGCGCCAGGTCGGCTACCATATGGCGTCATCTCTTTTTATCGCTTACAGGAGTTATTGTGTCCGAACCCTGTCCTTGCTGCAGCGGGAAGCAGTATAGCCTATGTTGCGCTCCCTTTCTGACCGGCGAGCGGCTGCCTGAATCAGCTGAACAGTTAATGCGCTCGCGCTACACAGCCTACGTCAGGCGAAACAGCGACTGGCTCATCGCCAGCTGGCATCCTGACAAGCGCGTGCCCGATATGGCGCAGCGTTTATCCGAAAGTTTTGCCGACACTGAATGGCTAAGCCTGAATGTAACCTGTTGTAATCATGGAAGCCATGATAATGAAGCTTTCGTCACTTTTTTTGCGCGTTACCGCGAAAATTCCCAGATAAGGGCGATCCACGAGCGTTCTCGCTTTCTTCGCGAGGATCATCGCTGGTACTATGTCGACGGAACCGCGCCCGCCGTAGGGCGCAACGATCGCTGTCCATGTGGCTCCGATAAAAAATACAAGAAATGTTGCGGCTAAAGAGCATACGGCCCAACGGTTTTACCCAATCGCTTTGACAGGACTCTGATCGAGATGCAAGCGCAAACTATGCAACGAAAAGTTTTACGTACCATTTGCCCTGACGCGAAAGGTCTGATCGCTAAAATCACCAATATTTGCTACAAGCACGAGCTGAATATCGTGCAAAACAATGAATTCGTTGACCATCGCACCGGACGCTTTTTTATGCGCACCGAGCTTGAGGGCATTTTTAACGATAATACGCTGCTGGCGGATTTAGACAGCGCGCTGCCGGCAGGCTCAACGCGCGAGCTGAACAGCGCTGGGCGCCGTCGCGTGGTGGTGCTGGTCACCAAAGAGGCGCACTGCCTGGGCGACCTGCTGATGAAGAGCGCTTTCGGCGGGCTGGATATGGAGATTGCCGCGGTTATCGGCAACCATGACACCCTGCGTTCGCTGGTTGAGCGCTTTGATATTCCTTTTGTGCTGGTCAGCCATGAAGGGCTGTCGCGCGAAGAGCACGATAACCTGATGGCGAACGAGATCGACCGCTACCAGCCCGATTACGTGGTGCTGGCGAAATATATGCGCGTGCTGACGCCAGCCTTTGTGCAGCGCTATCCAAACCAGATTATCAATATTCACCACTCGTTCCTGCCAGCGTTTATCGGCGCGCGTCCTTATCATCAGGCCTACGAGCGCGGCGTGAAAATCATCGGCGCAACGGCGCACTACGTGAATGACAATCTGGATGAAGGTCCGATCATCATGCAGGACGTGATTAATGTCGACCACAGCTATACGGCCGAAGAGATGATGCGTGCCGGACGCGACGTGGAGAAAAACGTGTTAAGCCGTGCGCTCTATAAAGTGCTGGGCCAGCGCGTATTTGTTTACGGCAACCGCACGATTATTCTTTAAGCGCATCGGGCGCTGAATTGTCTGTGAATTCAGCGCCACGGGCAAAAAGTGGGCAAACGGTTCACATTTTTTAGCTGGGCGCTTTACACGCCGACCGCATTTGGTATGATGCGCCCCGCTTTAAGGCACAATGATTCAGGCCAGTGGTGGGATTCCCGAGCGGCCAAAGGGAGCAGACTGTAAATCTGCCGTCACAGACTTCGAAGGTTCGAATCCTTCTCCCACCACCATCTGAATCATATCTTCGCCTTAACGGTCATTATCAGCATATCCCAGGTGGGATTCCCGAGCGGCCAAAGGGAGCAGACTGTAAATCTGCCGTCACAGACTTCGAAGGTTCGAATCCTTCTCCCACCACCATCCTTGCATTATCTCCCCCTGTTTAACGCACTCTCCTGATTTACCTGACAGACTCAGGGAGAAGGATGAGAAGCTTCGACCGAAGGTTCGGGTCGAGCAGAGCGAGACAACGTGCAACGCGCGGCCCGAAGGGTGAGGCGCAACGCGCCGAATAATCCTTCTCCCACCACCATCCTTGCATTACCTCCCAAATTCAATGTCCTCTCCTGATTTACCTGACAGACTCAGGGAGAAGGATGAGAAGCTTCGACCGAAGGTTCGGGTCGAGCACAGCGAGACAACGTGCACCGCACGCATCCCCATGACTTTTTACTGAAAAATCGCTACCATCCGGCGCAACATTCTCAGCACACTGGTGCAGCCATGAAATTTGTTTCATTCAACATCAACGGGTTGCGCGCCCGCCCCCATCAGCTTGAAGCGCTGGTCGAACAGCATCAGCCTGACGTCATCGGCCTGCAGGAAACCAAAGTCCATGACGATATGTTTCCTCTCGAAGAGGTAGCAAAGCTCGGCTATAACGTCTTTTATCACGGCCAGAAAGGCCACTACGGCGTGGCGCTGATGACCAAAGCGCAGCCCGTGTCAGTGCGTCGCGGCTTTCCCGGCGACGATGAAGAGGCGCAGCGCCGCCTGATTATGGCGGAAATTCCGAGCCCGATAGGCGATATCACGGTGATTAACGGCTACTTCCCGCAGGGCGAGAGCCGCGACCATCCGACTAAATTTCCGGCGAAAGAGAAATTCTATCGCGATCTCCAGGCCTATCTCGAGCAGAGCCTGCTGGCAGACAAGCCGGTGCTGATCATGGGCGATATGAATATCAGCAGCACCGATCTTGATATCGGTATCGGTGAGGAGAGCCGCAAACGCTGGCTGCGCACCGGCAAATGCTCCTTCCTGCCGGAAGAGCGCGAATGGATGGATCGCCTGCTGAAGTGGGGACTGGTAGATACCTTCCGCGACAAAAACCCCGAGGTCAGCGATCGTTTTTCCTGGTTTGACTATCGCTCAAAGGGTTTTGACGACAACCGCGGACTGCGCATCGATCTGCTGCTGGCCAGTCAGCCGCTGGCCGCGCGCTGCGTGGAGACCGGAATCGACTACGCTATCCGCAGCATGGAAAAACCGTCCGACCACGCTCCGGTCTGGTCAACTTTCCAGTTCTGATGCGACGGCGTGGCATTGCGCCACGCCGCTTACTTCACAATTTTCCAGATCAGCGGATTGGTGCCGAGTACCTTTTCGTCACGGGCGCACTGCAGCAGCACTCCCTCTGATTTCACTACCGCCCCTTCGCTGTAGTTGCGGTTCTCGAAAATACAGCACTGCTGACAGCTGGGGGCGCTGGTCTGATTTTGCGTCCAGACTTCAGGCGGCATATCCACCACCACATCCGCACTGCCGCCTGCGCCGTACGCCTGCTGATGGCCGTGCGAAGGGCTGGCGACAACCGGCCCGCTTACCAGCGCCGCGATAAAACATAAGCCTGCGAAATAACGCATTACTCGCTCTCCTTCACTTTTCGTTTCGCCGTCCGTTTGGGACGTTTCTTCTGCCCTGAAGCGGGCAGCCCGCGAAAGGCCATCGCGCTGGGCTGCTGGCGCGCCTGATGGATCAGTTCGGTCAGGGTGCCCACCAGCGGCTGCATAAACTCCTCATAGCGGCACGCCTTTTCGCTGATACGCGTCAGGGTCGATTCCCACTGCGCCGTCATATCGGGACGCGCCGCCAGCTCCGGCAGCGAGTGAATCAGTGCCCTCCCCGCGGGCGTCGCGTTGATATAGCGCCCGTTTTTCACCAGGAACGAACGGCGGAACAGCAGCTCGATAATCCCGGCGCGCGTGGCCTCCGTGCCTAAACCATCGGTCGCGCGCAGCACTTTCTTTAATTCTTTATCCTGCACAAAACGGGCGATGCCGGTCATCGCGGAGAGCAGCGTCGCATCGGTGAACGGGCGCGGCGGCTGCGTCTGCTTCGCCAGCACCTCACCCCGCTCGCACAGCAGCTCATCATCCTTCGCCACCACCGGCAGCGGCGTGCCGTCGTTCTCTTCGTCGCGCTCTTTGCTGCCCAGCAGCGCGCGCCAGCCCGCTTCGGCAAGAAAACGCGCTTTGGCGATAAACTTCCCGCCCGCAATATCCAGCTCAATAACGCATTTGCGGAAGATGGCGTCGGGACAGAACTGCATCAGATACTGACGGGCAATTAGCGCATAAACGTTCTGCTCGTTCTCCGTCAGCCGCACCGCGCTGGCGCGCGCGGTAGGGATAATGGCGTGGTGCGCATCTACCTTTTTGTCATCCCAGCAGCGGTTACGGCGATCGGCGCTAAAGTCGTCCGGCGGCGTCATGGCGCCCGCGTGCGCCTGAATCGCCTTCAGCACCGCATGGCGGCCGGCGAAGTGCTCTTCTGGCAGATAGCGGCAGTCGGAACGCGGATAGGTGATCAGCTTATGGGTTTCATACAGCTTCTGGCAGGTGTCCAGCACCGTTTGCGCGCTCAGTCCATAGCGCTTTGCCGCTTCGATCTGCAGGCTGGAGAGCGAGAACGGCAGCGGCGCGCCCTCGCCTTCACGCTTATCGTTGTAGCTGGTGACCCGTGCGGGCTGTCCGGCGATGCGGGCGACCACGTGATCCGCCAGCGCGCGATGCAGCAGCCGCCCCTCTTCATCCTGCCAGGGTTCACAGGCGTCGCTGGGCACCCAGCTGGCGACGAAGCGCTGCTGGTCCGGCGTGACGATATGGGCTTTAACTTCGAAATAATCTTTGGGGACGAAGTTTTCGATCTCTTCGTCGCGGCGCACCACCAGGCCCAGCACCGGCGTCTGCACGCGGCCCACCGACAGCACGCCGTCATAGCCCGCATTACGGCCCAGCAGCGTCCAGGCGCGCGTCATATTGATGCCGTAAAGCCAGTCGGCACGGGCGCGTGCCAGCGCCGAGACGCAGAGCGGAATAAATTCGCGGTTTTCGCGCAGGCGGCTGACCGCCCGCTGCACCGCCTGTGGATTCAGGTCGTTGATCAGGCAACGCTGCACGCGGTTGCGCTTTTCCGCCGGCATCTGCAGATAGTCGAGCACTTCATCCACCAGCAGCTGACCTTCGCGGTCGGGGTCGCCCGCATGCACCACTTCGCTGGCCTGCTTCAGCAGCTTCTCTATCACCTTAAGCTGCTTCGCCACCGAGGGACGCGGCTGCAGCTGCCATTTTTGCGGGATAATCGGCAGATCGGCCAGCGACCAGCGCGCGTAGCGGCTGTCATAGCTATCCGGCTGCGCCTGCTCCAGCAGGTGCCCGACGCACCAGGTGACGATCTGATCGTCGCCGCAGGCGATAAAGCCCTCTCCGCGACGATGGGGCTGAGGCAACACATCGGCAATGGCGCGGCCCAGGCTCGGTTTTTCCGCAATAAACAAACGCATAAGTCAGAAAGATCCTTTACTTCAGGGTATGAGGGCCATTCGGCTAACGCGACAGAGGCGCAGCGCTATCTTAGACGTTTCCTGATACGGAGGTAAGCTCTGGCGGGTCACATCTGGATCGGTCGCGCAGGATCCGCGCAACCCGCTTCGCTGCACGGAAAGAGCGACCTCGTCGGTTAGAAATAGCTGACAAAGGGTGCGGTATCGGGATGAACCACGGTGGTGCTCGATTTTAACTGCGGCGTGCCGAGATAGAGGAAACCGACGATAGCATCCTGCTCGCGGCAGTTGAAAGCGCTGCGCACGCGCGCATTGTCGGTCCAGGGGCCGCTGCGCCAGATGCCGTTAAAGCCCTGCGCCGCCGCCGCCATCTGCATCGCCATCACCGCGCAGCCCGCCGACACCACCTGCTCCCAGCGCGGCACTTTAGGGTGATCTTCGCAGTGGGCGATAACGGTAATAATCATCGGCGCGCGAAACGGCGAGCGCGCCGCTTTATCGATCGCCTTCTCCTCCAGCTGCGCCTCGCGCGCCGCCTCTTCCAGCAGCGCGCTCAGCCGATCGCGCCCTTCATTCTCAACGATAACGAAACGCCACGGCTGCAGCGACTTATGGTCGGGCGCGCGCATTCCGGCGCGAATAATGTTCTGCAGGCTTTCGCCGGCGGGCGCCGGTTCGGTCAGGCGGGAGGCTGAGCGACGATTAATCAGTAATTCAAGTGCATCCATGATTTTCTCCTGATGTCATAACGCGTTGGCTAATCCTGGCACAGCCTGATCTTTTGTAACAGTCCGCCACGATTTCCTGCTGACATTTTCCACGGCGCTCTTTAGGATGAGGACGACCTGGAAGGCGGAGCCGCGCGGCGACCGCTTTCCGCTAGCGAAAATGGAGAGTCTGATGCGCACATTGTGGCGAATTATTGCCGGTCTGTTCCGATGGACATGGCGAGTGCTGAATTTTATCAGGGAGTTTATTCTCAATCTGTTCCTGATCTTTTTAATCCTGGTGGGCGTCGGCATCTGGCTGCAGGTCAGCGGCTCTGGCAACAGCTCGACGCCGGTACAGCAAGGCGCGCTAAAAGTTGATCTCACCGGCGTGCTGGTGGATAAGCCTTCGGTCAGCAATAAGCTGAGCAAACTGGGGCGTCAGCTGCTGGGCGCCAGCAGCGATCGCCTGCAGGAGAACTCGCTGTTCGACGTGGTGGACGCTATCCGCCAGGCGAAGAACGATAAAAATATCACCGGCATGGTGCTGGATCTGCGCGACTTCGCCGGTGGAGACCAGCCCTCTCTGCAATATGTCGGCAAGGCGCTGCGCGAATTCCGCGACAGCGGCAAGCCCATTTTCGCGCTGGGCGACAGCTATAGCCAGGCGCAGTACTATCTCGCCAGCTACGCCAGCAAAATCTATCTCTCGCCGCAGGGCACGGTCGATCTGCACGGCTTCGCCACCAACGGCCTCTACTATAAGACGCTGCTGGACAAGCTGAAGGTCAACTCCCACGTCTTCCGCGTCGGCACCTATAAATCGGCGGTCGAACCTTTCCTGCGCGACGATATGTCTCAGGCGGCGCGCGACGCCGACAGCCGCTGGGTTGGTCAACTCTGGCAGAACTACCTGAATACCGTGGCGGGCAACCGTCAGATCACCCCGGATCAGCTCTTCCCCGGCGCGGCGGCGGTTATCGCTGGTCTTGAGGCGGTAAACGGCGATACCGCCAAATATGCGCTGAATAACAAGCTGGTAGATGTGCTGGACAGCCGCGCAGCGGCCGATCAGGAGCTGGTGAAAACCTTCGGCTGGGATAAAGCCAGCAACGACTATCACAGCGTCAGCATCTATGACTACAACGTGAAACAGCCGACTCAACAGGATGGCAATATCGCGGTCGTGATGGCGAGCGGTGCGATTATGGACGGCGAAGAGACGCCCGGTAACGTCGGCGGCGACACTACCGCCACGCAGATCCGCGATGCGCGCCTCGATCCTAAAATCAAGGCGATTATCCTGCGCGTGAACAGCCCGGGCGGCAGCGTTACCGCCTCTGAAGCGATCCGCGAAGAGCTGGCGGCGGCGCACGCGGCAGGCAAGCCTGTTGTCGTCTCCATGGGCGGCATGGCGGCCTCAGGCGGTTACTGGATTTCGACGCCGGCGGACTATATCGTCGCGAACCCGAGCACCCTGACCGGCTCGATCGGCATATTCGGCGTAATCAATACGCTGGAGAACAGCCTGGATAGCATCGGCGTGCATACGGACGGCGTCGCCACCTCGCCGCTGGCGGACGTGGCCTCCACCAAAGCGCTGCCAACCGAAGTGCAGCAGCTGATGCAGCTGACGATTGAAAACGGCTACCGCAACTTTGTGGGTCTGGTCGCCGCCTCGCGTCACAAAACGCCAGAGCAAATCGACGCCATCGCGCAGGGGCACGTCTGGACCGGCAGCGATGCGAAAGCCAACGGTCTGGTAGATGCGCTGGGCGACTTTGACGACGCCGTGAAAAAAGCGGGCGAACTGGCGAAGGTGGCGAAGCCTCAGCTCTCCTGGTATCAGGATCAGCCCGGCATGTTCGATATGCTGCTCAGCCAGGTTAACGCCTCGGCGCAGGCGGTGCTGCCGGACACGCTGAAGGCCTGGCTGCCCGCGCCGATGCTGGACGTAATGAGCGCCATGAAGCAGCAGCCTGGCCTGCTGAATAACCTTAACGATCCGCAAAATCGCTATGCGTTCTGTCTGAACTGCGGCGAAGTGCGATGAAGCTCGCAGCCCGGTCGTCGACTGGGCTGCTTTTCCCCCACTTTCCCCTTATACTGCGCGTTTTACGGCAAGTCTGAGTTTCTGATGCAAAAGAAAAATATCTATGTCGCCTATACGGGCGGCACCATCGGCATGCAGCGCTCTGCGCAAGGCTATATCCCGGTTTCAGGTCATCTGCAGCAACAGCTGGCGAATATGCCGGAGTTTCACCGTCCTGAAATGCCTGATTTCACTATCCATGAATACGATCCCCTGATCGACTCCTCCGATATGACGCCCGAAGACTGGCAGTGCATCGCGGAAGATATTCGACAAAATTATGATCGTTACGATGGATTTGTTATCCTGCATGGAACCGATACCATGGCGTTCACCGCCTCGGCGCTGTCGTTTATGCTGGAGAACCTTGCGAAGCCCGTTATCGTTACCGGCTCGCAAATTCCGCTGGCGGAGCTGCGCTCTGACGGTCAGCAGAACCTGCTGAACGCGCTCTACGTGGCGGCGAACTACCCCGTGAATGAAGTATCACTGTTTTTCAACAACCAGCTTTATCGCGGCAACCGCACCACGAAAGCGCATGCGGATGGTTTTAACGCCTTTGCGTCGCCGAACCTCTCCGCTCTGCTGGAGGCGGGCATCCATATTCGCCGGCTGAATACGCCGCCTGCGCCGCAGGGCCAGGGGCCGCTGAAGGTGCATACGATTACGCCACAGCCTATCGGCGTCGTCACCATCTATCCGGGCATCTCGGCAGATGTGGTGCGCAACTTTTTACGCCAGCCGGTAAAAGCGCTGATTCTGCGCTCCTATGGCGTCGGCAATGCGCCGCAGAACGCCGAGTTTCTCGCCGAGCTGCAGCAGGCGAGCGAGCGCGGCATTGTAGTGGTTAACCTGACCCAGTGTATCTCCGGCAAGGTGAACATGGGGGGCTATGCCACCGGCAATGCCCTTGAGCATGCGGGCGTGATAAGCGGATTTGATTTAACGGTGGAAGCCGCGCTAACCAAGCTCCACTTTTTACTGAGTCAGTCGCTCTCCTGCGATGAGATCCGCGCCAGGATGCAGCAAAATTTGCGCGGTGAACTGACCGAAGACTAATTACGGAGCCACCTGTTATGAAGCAGGCCCTCATTATCATCGATATTCAAAACGATTTTTGTCCCGGCGGCCCCATGGCCGTGCATGAAGGCGATATGACCGTGCCGGTCGCCAACCGCTATGCGCGTGAGTTCCGCGCGCGCGGCGAGTGCGTGCTGGCGCTGCAGGACTGGCACCCGGCCAACCACGGCAGCTTCGCCTCGGTGTCGGGCGAGCCGGTCTATACGCTGGGCGAACTCAACGGGCTGGCGCAGATCTGGTGGCCTGATCACGGCATTCAGGGTTCCGCTGGCGCCGAGCTGCATCCCGGCCTTGACCGCAATCTGATCGATGCGGTGTTTCACAAGGGACAGGATGTTGACGTCGACAGCTACAGCGCCTTTTTCGACAACGGCCATCGGCGTAAAACCGAGCTGGATAGCTGGCTGCAGGCGCGCGGCATCACCCATCTGGTTATGCTCGGCATCGCAACGGACTACTGCGTGAAATACAGCGTGCTGGACGCGCTGGAGCTGGGTTATCAGGTGACGGTGGTGAAGGAAGGCTGTCGCGGGGTCAATCTCAGCCCGGAAGACAGCGATATCGCGTTCGCCCAGATGAAGGCGCAG
Source organism: Pantoea agglomerans (assembly GCF_020149765.1). NCBI lineage: Bacteria > Pseudomonadati > Pseudomonadota > Gammaproteobacteria > Enterobacterales > Erwiniaceae > Pantoea > Pantoea agglomerans. The sequence continues at coordinate 1,763,035 of NZ_CP083809.1, read as the reverse complement.
GGCGCGGTGCTGATCTAGCGGACCAGCCTGAATAAGGCCGACGTCACGTCGGCCTTCTGCTCAGTGCAGATTTATGCGCGTAATCTCTGCGTCGATACCGAACTCTTCCTTCAGCTCTCGCTTCGATTTTGTCACCATCTCACCGCCCTTACCGATACTCATATGCTGCGGCGACGCATTGTGGCGCGCCTGATAGAGCATCACCAGCTGCAGGCAGTTATCGCGCTGCTCCTGCGACAGCGCCACGCCGTCCGGCCATTTCCCGGTTTCTACCGCCGTTGCCAGCCGTTCATAAACCTCAGGCGTCATGGCGTCGACCATAGCGTCAAGCTGTTGTTTCATTCTTCACCCCTGCTTCTGGTCGCCCTGCTCGTCGGTAAAGCTCAGCGATGCCGAGTTCACGCAGTAGCGCTCGCCGGTTGGCTGCGGGCCGTCCGGGAAGACGTGTCCCAGGTGTGCGTCGCAGTTATTGCAGCGGATCTCGATGCGGTGCATGCCGTGAGAGTCATCTTCCAGATAGCGAATCGCGTCGTCGCTCACCGGCTGGTAGAAGCTCGGCCAGCCGCAGCCGGAGTCATACTTGGTTTCCGAGAGAAACAGCGGCGCGTTGCAGACCAGACAGTGATAGATGCCTTCCTGCTTGTTGTGCAGAAGCGCGCCGCTAAAAGGCGGTTCCGTACCGCGCTGCTGGGTAACATAGCGCTGCATTTCAGACAATTGCGCAATTTTTGCTTCGGATGCGGTTTCTTTAGCCATTTGAGTGGTTCCGGAGAGTGTCATTCTGAAAAAATCGTCTACTATTCTAACAAATGAATAACATTGCCGGGGCCTTTTTCGTGCTTAGCGGCCATACTTTCCTTTCGCAGCGCAGATTTGTGATATCGATCACCTTTTACTGGCGCTATCCCTTTATATTCAGCGATTGGGTTTTGACATCATCTCAACACGCTTGTTGCGCAAGCGGTTGCGCAACAAATTATTCCTGTCGAACGGATTGACCTGTCGCAACTATTGACACGATTCCGCTTGACGCCTGGTAAGGTTTTTGTAATTTTACAGCCAACCTTTTATTCACTAACAAATAGCTGGTGGAATATATGACTATCAAAGTAGGTATCAACGGTTTTGGTCGTATCGGCCGTATCGTTTTCCGTGCTGCTCAGCAGCGTTCTGACATCGAAATCGTTGCGATCAACGACCTGTTAGACGCGGACTACATGGCATACATGCTGAAGTACGACTCAACGCACGGCCGCTTCAACGGCACCGTTGAAGTACAGGACGGCGCGCTGATCGTTAACGGCAAAAAAATCCGCGTTACCTCTGAGAAAGACCCGGCTAACCTGAAGTGGGACGAAGTAGGCGTTGACGTTGTTGCTGAAGCGACCGGCATCTTCCTGACTGACGAAACCGCACGTAAACACATCACTGCCGGCGCGAAAAAAGTCGTGCTGACCGGTCCGTCTAAAGATGACACCCCGATGTTCGTTCGCGGTGCTAACTTCGACAAATATGCCGGACAGGACATCGTTTCTAACGCTTCCTGCACCACTAACTGCCTGGCACCGCTGGCGAAAGTCATCAACGACAAATTCGGCATCGTCGAAGGTCTGATGACCACCGTTCACGCTACCACCGCTACGCAGAAAACCGTTGACGGCCCGTCTCACAAAGACTGGCGCGGCGGCCGCGGCGCATCTCAGAACATCATCCCGTCTTCTACTGGCGCAGCGAAAGCCGTGGGCAAAGTCCTGCCGGAGCTGAACGGTAAACTGACTGGTATGGCATTCCGCGTACCGACTCCGAACGTCTCTGTTGTAGACCTGACTGTTCGTCTGGAAAAAGCGGCTTCCTACAAAGAAATTTGTGCAGCGATTAAAGCAGCTGCGGAAGGCGAAATGAAAGACGTGCTGGGCTACGTTGAAGACGACGTTGTTTCTACCGATTTCAACGGCGAAGTACTGACTTCTGTGTTCGACGCCAAAGCGGGCATCGCGCTGAACGACAACTTCGTGAAACTGGTTTCCTGGTATGACAACGAAACCGGCTACTCAAACAAAGTTCTCGACCTGATCGCGCTGGTTGCAAAATAAGCAGCCCGGCCATGACAGATAACAAGGGCGACTTCGGTCGCCCTTTTTTTTCGTAGCAACAGGAAGGATTCGGTTATGCAGGATAAAATTTTCTCGCTGCCCGTGGTGAAGCAAATCTCCCCCTACCTCTCGCAGCGTCAGCTGGGCGATCTGCCGGTGATTGTCGTAAGCCACCCTCAGGTGCGTGCTGCGGTGACGCTTCAGGGCGCGCACCTCATCGCCTGGCAGCCGAGCGGCGAAAAGCCGGTTATCTGGCTGAGCGAAAAGTCTCTCTTCGCTCCCGGTAAAGCCATCCGCGGCGGCGTGCCGATCTGCTGGCCGTGGTTTGGGCCGGAAGGCGAGCCAGCGCACGGTTTCGCCCGTAATCAGCCCTGGACGCTGTCGGCGCATGATGAGAACGAAGAAAACGTTATGCTGACCTTCGTGCTGGAAAGCTCGGCGCAGACGAAAAAGCTATGGCCGCATGACTTCACCCTCTTTGCCCGTTTCCGTCTTGGCAGGCACTGCGAAATCGAGCTTGAAGCCCACGGCGATTTCAACGCCACCGGCGCGCTGCACAGCTATTTCCAGGTGGCCGATATCGCGGGCGTAGAGGTAAGCGGGCTGGGGTCGAACTTTATCGATAAGGTAGATAACAACAGCGAACAGACTTCCAGCGGTAAGCAGACCTATCCGGGCCGCATCGACCGTATCTTCACCCAGCCGGAAGATTGCTCACTGATTCAGGACAAGCAGGGGCAGCGCGTGATTGAGGTCTATCACCATCATCACAGCGACGTGGTGACCTGGAACCCTGGCGTCGAGCTCTCCTGCAGCATGGCGGACATGCCCAATGACGGTTATAAGACCATGGTTTGCGTAGAGACGGCCCGCATTTCGAAACCGATGCGCAGCGCGGGTGAAAAACCGGCGCGGCTGGCAACCACCTTCCGTCTGCGGCAGAAAGTTTAAAACAGCTCAGGCGATGGCCTGAATGAAAAGTGGGTGATGCAGATTGCGACGCCTTCCGCACCTGAATGCGCCAGGGGTCGGCGTCACTCAGCACGGCGCCTTACCTGAGTAAGGCGCCTGTTGCTTCAGCGTCAGACGACATCCAGCGGCATCTTGTGCTGCGGCGGCGGAAAGGCTTTATTAATCCGCGCCAGCTCCTCGTCGCTTAGTCTGACGTGCAGCGCAGCGGCATTCTCTTTCACATGCGCCTGCGAACTCGCCTTCGGGATCGCCATAACGCCCTCTTTGCGGATCACCCACGCCAGCAGCAGCTGCGCTACGCTAATGCCCTTCTGTTGTGCAATATCCACCAGCGTCCCGTCCGAAAAGAGCGCCTGACGCAGCCTTCCCGCCTGCGCCAGCGGACAATAGGCCATTACCGGCATCTGATGCTGCTGGCACGCGGGAAGCAGATCGAACTCAATGCCGCGCGATGCGAGATGATACAGCACCTGATTGGTGGCGCAGCGTGGGCCGCCCGGCTCCTCCAGCAGCTCCTGCAGGTCGTCGACGTCAAAATTAGAGACGCCCCAGCGCAGAATTTTGCCCTGCTGCTGCAGCCTCTCCATCGCTCGAATCGTCTCTTCAAGCGGCACGTTGCCGCGCCAGTGCAGCAAATAGAGATCCAGCCGATCGGTGCCGAGCCGCCGCAGGCTGCGCTCGCAGGCGTCAACGGCGTCTGTTTCGCCGGCGTTCCAGGGGTAAACCTTAGAGACGAGAAACGCCTCGTCGCGTCGTCCGCGCAGCGCCTCGCCCACCACCTCTTCCGCACCGCCGTCCGCATACATCTCGGCGGTATCAATCAGCGTTAGCCCCGCATCAAGGCCCGCCTGCAGCGCAGCGACCTCTTCACGGCGGCGCGCGGCCTCCTCGCCCATATACCAGGTGCCCTGACCTATCGCGGGTAGTCGTATGTGGTCATCAAAAGCGATTGCTTTGTCCATCCCATGCTCCTGCATCACATCAGGGCACCCTTTTGGTGCCTGGTTAAGGAATTGCCTCGTAACGGTGCCGATCAGAAGGTATAGCTGATACCGGTCCAGAGGGTGGTCTGCCCGCTCTTGTCGATCATCGGGCTGTCTTTGATCTCGCTGTCAAAACGGGTGTAGCGTCCCACCAGGCTGGCGTTCCACTGCGGCGAGATCTGATAGCTGGCGCTCAGTTCGACGTAAGGAGACCAGCTGTCGTCTGGCTGATAACGGTTGATGCCGGTACGCGCGGACTCATGGCTGGAGACGCCATAGTAGTAGCGGTTCTGATTGGCGCTGTTCCACATCGCCCCGACGCCCGGCGTCAGGCTGAAATCGCCAAAGTTAAAGCGATAAAGGTAGGTCATATCCCAGATAATGCCGTTGCTGTTGTTCAGCACATCACCCAGCAGCGCCGTGCGCAGGATGCCCCACTCCGCCATATGGGTGTAGGTGGCGCCGCCCATCAGCGTCATGCGACGCTTATCAAGACCCTTCATATCGCCGAGGTCGTTATCGCCCGGATCGTACTGCTGCGGTGAACCGAGCAGCGTCAGAGAGAGCTGATTTTGCGGATCTTTCCACAGGTAGTAGCCCCCCTGCAGAGAATGAAACCAGAAGTTATCGCCCTCGTAATTAATAACCGGAACCGGGATATAGCGGTCCTGTCCGCCACGATAGGGAGACTGCGCGTAGAGCACTGATGCACCCAGCGACAAGGATTCCGCAGCGGCGGTGTGAGCAAAAAAAAGAGCACAAATAATCGCGGCAGGCGCGTTAAGTTTGAATTGGTTCACAATTTATTTCTTCCATAAATATAAAAATCAGTACGAAGTTTACCGATTTTCGCTCGCCGGTTTAACCATTATCTGAGGTGCGCTCTGACAGAGCGACTAAAAGCGGCACATCTGCCGGATTCTACTCTCTTTTCCCGTAGGTTGACGCAAAGCTCGCTTTGCAACAATCTGACTTTGTTATTGATATATCGCCAGATAGTAAAATTATGCGGAGGAAATTTCCTAAATGCCTTCTACAGTTAAAAGTAAGCCGTGAGTCTTAGTACGAGCAGAGTGACCATAAGAAGTGTGTACCCCGATAACAATACATCAGGTTGGCATAAGGGTTGCTGTACTCAAATGAGAATATCTTCCGGGAGCTGCATGAGCCTTTAATTACGCTCCTTTACCTGTGCTAAAAACGAAAGGACGGGCATCGCTATGAATATATTCGATCACTATCGTCAGCGTTATGAAGCTGCCAAGGACGAAGAGTTCACACTGCAGGAATTTCTTGCAATCTGTAAGCAGGATCGCAGTGCATACGCCAACGCCGCAGAGCGACTCTTAATGGCTATAGGTGAGCCAGTAATGGTCGATACTGCCCAGGAGCCACGCCTTTCCAGAATATTCTCCAACCGTGTGATTGGCCGCTATCCGGCCTTTGAAGAGTTCTATGGCATGGAAGAGGCTATAGAGCAGATCGTTTCCTATCTGAAACATGCCGCTCAGGGTCTGGAGGAGAGAAAACAGATCCTTTACCTGCTGGGGCCGGTCGGCGGCGGTAAGTCCTCGCTGGCGGAGCGTCTGAAAGCGCTGATGCAGCGCGTGCCTATCTATGTGCTGAGCGCCGACGGCGAACGCAGCCCGGTCAACGATCATCCGCTCTGCCTGTTTAACCCGCAGGAAGACGCCAACATTCTTGAAAAAGAGTACAACGTGCCGCGTCGCTATCTCGGCACCATTATGTCGCCCTGGGCGGCGAAACGGCTGCATGAGTTCGGCGGCGATATCACCCGCTTCAAGGTGGTGAAGGTCTGGCCATCGATTCTTGAACAGCTGGCCATCGCCAAAACCGAGCCTGGCGACGAGAACAACCAGGATATCTCCGCGCTGGTGGGTAAAGTGGATATCCGCAAGCTGGAGAACCACGCGCAGAACGATCCCGACGCCTACGGCTACTCTGGTGCGCTCTGCCGCGCTAACCAGGGGATTATGGAATTCGTTGAGATGTTCAAAGCGCCAATCAAGGTGCTGCACCCGCTGCTGACCGCAACGCAGGAAGGCAACTACAACGGTACAGAGGGGATTTCGGCGCTGCCGTTTAACGGCATCATCCTGGCACACTCCAACGAATCGGAATGGGTAACCTTCCGCAACAACAAAAACAATGAGGCGTTTCTTGACCGTGTTTATATCGTCAAGGTGCCTTACTGCCTGCGCGTTTCCGAAGAGATCAAAATCTACGAGAAACTGCTTAACCACAGTGAACTGGCCACCGCGCCCTGCGCGCCCGGTACGCTGGAAACGCTGGCCCGCTTCTCGATTCTGTCGCGCCTGAAAGAGCCGGAAAACTCCAGCATCTACTCGAAGATGCGCGTCTATGACGGGGAAAGCCTGAAGGACACCGATCCGAAAGCGAAATCCTGGCAGGAGTATCACGACTACTCCGGCGTGGATGAGGGCATGAACGGCCTCTCCACCCGCTTTGCGTTTAAGATCCTGTCGCGCGTGTTTAACTTCGACCACAACGAAGTGGCGGCGAACCCGGTGCATCTCTTCTATGTGCTGGAGCAGCAGATTGAGCGCGAGCAGTTCCCGCAGGAGCAGGCAGAGAAGTATCTGGAGCACCTGAAAGGCTATCTGATCCCCAAATACGCCGAGTTTATCGGCAAGGAGATCCAGACCGCCTATCTGGAGTCCTACTCTGAATATGGCCAAAACATTTTTGACCGCTATGTGACCTACGCCGATTTCTGGATTCAGGATCAGGAGTACCGCGATCCCGATACCGGACAGCTGTTCGACCGCGAGTCGCTGAATGCGGAACTGGAAAAAATCGAGAAGCCGGCCGGGATCAGCAACCCGAAAGATTTCCGCAATGAGATTGTGAACTTCGTGCTGCGCGCCCGCGCGCAGAACAACGGCCGCAATCCTAACTGGACCAGTTACGAGAAGCTGCGCACCGTGATTGAGAAGAAAATGTTCTCAAATACTGAGGAGCTGCTGCCGGTTATCTCGTTCAATACCAAAACCTCCACGGATGAACAGAAAAAACATGACGATTTCGTCGAGCGCATGATGGAGAAAGGCTATACCCGCAAGCAGGTGCGTCTGCTGTGCGAATGGTATCTGCGCGTGCGTAAATCGTCCTAATCACAACGCGTAAGCACGTTGATGCGCTGGCATTAATACCCATAAGGTCGGGCTGCTGCCCGACCTGCTTACAACGTTTGGGGGAGTTTTATGGCCTACTTCATCGATCGGCGACTCAACGGCAAAAATAAAAGCGCAGTCAACAGACAGCGCTTTTTGCGCCGTTATAAGTCGCAAATCAAACAGTCCATCTCGGAGGCCATCAATAAGCGTTCGGTAACCGACGTTGAAAGTGGCGAATCCGTTTCGATTCCAGTGGACGATATTAACGAACCGATTTTCCATCAGGGCCGCGGCGGCAGTCGTCATCGCGTCCATCCCGGCAACGATCACTTCGTGCAGAACGACCGTATCGAGCGGCCTCAGGGCGGCGGTGGCGGTGGCGGCAGCGGTCAGGGCAACGCCAGCCAGGATGGCGAGGGCCAGGATGAGTTCGTTTTCCAGATTTCTAAAGATGAGTATCTTGATCTGCTGTTTGAAGATCTGGCGCTGCCGAATCTGCGTAAAAACCAGCATCGCCAGCTTAACGAATATAAAACCCATCGCGCCGGTTTTACCTCCAACGGCGTACCCGCCAATATCAGCGTGGTACGGTCGCTGCAAAACTCGCTGGCGAGACGCACCGCGATGACCGCAGGCAAGCGCCGTATGATGCATGAGCTGGAAGAGGCGCTGACTGCGATTGAGAAAGCGGAGCCGGCGCAGCTGCTGGAAGAGGAGCGCCTGCGCAAAGAGATCGCCGAACTGCGCGCGCGTATCGAGCGAGTGCCCTTTATCGACACCTTCGACCTGCGCTACAAAAACTTTGAAAAACGGCCTGAACCCTCCAGTCAGGCGGTAATGTTCTGCCTGATGGACGTCTCCGGCTCAATGGATCAGGCGACGAAGGATATGGCGAAGCGTTTCTATATTCTGCTCTACCTGTTCCTGAGCCGGACCTATAAAAACGTGGACGTGGTCTATATTCGCCACCATACCCAGGCGAAAGAAGTGGATGAGCAGGAGTTTTTCTATTCGCAGGAAACCGGCGGCACTATCGTCTCCAGCGCCCTGAAGCTGATGGATGAGGTGGTGAAAGAGCGTTACGACCCGGCGCAGTGGAATATCTATGCGGCGCAGGCGTCGGACGGCGATAACTGGGCGGACGATTCGCCGCTGTGCCACGAGATACTGGCGAAGAATATTTTGCCGGTGGTGCGCTACTATAGCTATATCGAAATTACCCGACGCGCGCACCAGACGCTGTGGCGTGAATATGAACATCTGCAGGCGGTTTTTGATAATTTCGCCATCCAGCATATCCGCGAGCCGGAAGATATCTATCCGGTGTTTCGCGAGCTGTTTCACAAACAGGCAGCGGAAGCCTGATGCTCTGAGCCGGTCGCTGACCGGCTTTTTTATTTAATCCCGCAAATACATGCTAAAATACCCGCCATTAATCCTCTTGACGAACAAGGGCTTTTTTTTGCACATTAAGCCTTAGCTTAAACAGACAAATCAAATCTTATAATTAGAGTTTAGGCTATGACAACTTACTGATTACGCATGTTCTTTTTCAGATGCACGGCTATTCCCCGCGCCAGCCTTCTTATGATTGTCGTAACCGCAGGAGAACACATTGAACCACAACATCGTCTATAGCCTTTTTATCATCGGTTCTGTGCTGGTTGCGTCAAGCATCTTACTCAGTTCTTTCTCTTCGCGGCTCGGCATCCCTATCCTGGTGATCTTTCTTGCATTGGGCATGCTCACCGGCGTCGACGGCATTGGCGGTATCGCCTTTGATAACTACCCCGCCGCCTACCTGATTTCCAACCTGGCGCTGGCGGTGATCCTGCTCGACGGCGGCATGCGCACCAAAGCCAGCTCTTTTAAGGTCGCGCTGGGGCCGGCGCTCTCGCTGGCAACGGTCGGCGTGATGATCACCGCCGGACTGACCGGCCTGGCTGCCGCCTGGCTGTTCCGCCTCGATTTAATGCAGGGCTTCCTTATCGGCGCCATTATCGGCTCTACCGACGCCGCGGCGGTCTTTTCGCTGCTGGGTGACAAAGGCCTGAACGAGCGCGTCAGCTCTACGCTGGAGATTGAGTCGGGCAGCAATGACCCGATGGCGGTGTTTTTAACTATCACCCTGATTGAGATGATCCAGAAAGGCGAAACTGGCCTCGACTGGATGTTCCTGGTGCATCTGGTGCAGCAGTTTGGCCTGGGCATCGTGCTGGGGCTGGGCGGCGGCTGGGCGCTGCAGCAGCTGATCAATCGCATCAGCCTGGCTCCTGGACTCTATCCGCTGCTGGCGCTGAGCGGCGGCATTCTGGTGTTCGCCCTGACCACCATGCTGGAGGGCAGCGGCATTCTGGCGGTCTATCTCTGCGGCTTTCTGCTCGGCAACCGGCCGATCCGCAACCGCCACGGCATTTTGCAGACCTTTGACGGCATGGCCTGGCTGAGCCAGATCGGCATGTTTATCGTGCTTGGCCTGCTGGTGACGCCATCCGATCTGTGGCATATCGCGGTGCCGGCGATGCTCCTGTCGCTGTGGCTGATTCTGGTGGCGCGTCCGCTGTCGATTCTGGTCGGGCTGCTGCCGTTCCGCGGCTTTACCGGCCGCGAGCGCATCTTTATCAGCTGGGTCGGCCTGCGCGGCGCGGTGCCAATTATTCTTGCGGTCTTTCCGATGATGGCGGGACTGGAAAACGCATCGCTCTACTTTAATATCGCCTTCTTTGTGGTGCTGGTATCGCTGATGCTGCAGGGCACCTCGCTCGGCTTTGCGGCGAAAAAAGCGCGGGTCGTGGTGCCGCCGACGGCGTCGCCTGTCAGCCGCGTTGGCCTGGATATCCACCCGGAAAATCCCTGGGAGCAGTTCGTCTATCAGCTCAGCGCCGACAAATGGTGCGTCGGGGCGGCGCTGCGCGACCTGCAGATGCCGCGCGAAACCCGTATCGCCGCGCTGTTCCGCGATAACGCGCTTATGCATCCCAACAGTAACACCCGGCTAAAGGAGGGTGACGTTATCTGCGTCATCGGCCGCGAACGCGATCTGCCGGCGCTGGGTAAAATGTTCAGCCAGTCGCCGCCCGTCTCGCTGGATCAGCGCTTTTTCGGTGACTTTATTCTCGACGCCGACGCGCGCCTGCGCGATGTGGCGCAGATTTACGGACTGGAGCTGGACGAAGAGGCCAACGATCAGCAGTCTCTCGGCCAGCTGGTAATGAGCATGCTCGGCGGCACGCCGGTAGTCGGTGACCACATTGAGTGGAATCATCTGACCTGGACCGTAGCGGAAAAAGAAGATAACCGTATTGTTAAAATTGGGGTGCGCGTCGCTGAAGAGAGAGAATAATCTGAGGCGCTGCGGCTCGATATTCCAGCGGAAACGGCTATGCTCAGTATTTGGTCCAGCAAACGGGAGAGAGTTATGGGACACGTCGTTAAAATTGGTCGCTATGAAATTGTTGATGCCGAACTGGATAGCGATAATCTGCAGACCGTCAGCATTCCCTGTCAAACCAATCCCGGCCTGAGCTATCAGCTTGACGGCTGGGATCAGGATACCAGCGTGCCCGCCTGGATTGATGGTGAACCGGTAGATTTACAAATTGGGCATTACGATAAACAGCAAGACCAGTGGGTATTAAAAAAACCTGCCTGATCCCCCTTTTCGCCGCCAGCGGCTTGTCCTGGCGGTAATTCCGAAAAAGTTGTCTGAAATATTTGGTTATTTCCCACCCTCACGCCATTTTAAGCTTTTGATTCAAAGAGTTATCTATAGAAAACTTTAGGCAAAAAAAAGCTTTTAGGATTTGTTCCGTATTAACTCTGTCAAATATCTCCTGCATACTCTTAATCGCTGCTGCAGATTTTCGTGATAAGAATCACGTAATTGTTTTATCTCTTCACTGCAGCCTGTATGGCTCTAACGACTGTAATGAACTGAAAACAAGTTTTCTGCTTTTTCAGTTGTCCACTCCTGAGCGCGTACTTGATTCTGGTCAGGCCATCTTTTACTTAAGAAAAAAGAGAGCAGGTGTTATGGCAAGTACACTGGTAATGAATGATGCGAGCCGCTCATGGAGCGGAACGCGCAAAAATATCATCGCAAAGCTTGCGTTAAGCTTTTCCGATCTGATCGCCCTCAATCTGGCGCTGTTTTTATCCGCCGCCACTATTCAGGGGATCTGGGGCGACCTCGATGGGTTTATTCCGCCTCATCAAATTGAATACCGTTTTATTGCGCAGTTTGCGCTTTCTGTTTTGTGCACCGCTTATTTCTGGATGCGCATGCGTCACTACACCTACCGCAAACCCTTTTGGTTTGAACTAAAAGAAGTAGTGAAAACCCTGTTTGTTTTTTCGCTGCTGGATTTAGCGCTGATCGCCTTTTCCAAGTGGGACTTTTCGCGCATGGTATGGCTGTTTAGCTGGAGCTATGCGCTGCTGCTGCTGCCGCTGATGCGCGCTGCCGTGAAACGCGCCATTAACCGCGCCGGACAGTGGCAAAAAGAGACCATTATCATCGGGTCGGGCAAAAATGCCATGGAGGCTTACGCGGCGCTGCAGAGCGAGGAGATCCTCGGCTATAACGTGCAGGCGTTTATCAGCACCGACGACGAAAATAATCCGCCGTCCGTTAACGGCGTGCCCGTTATTAAACAGCAGGACATTAACTGGCAGACCATTGACCGCGACAACGTGCAGTTTATCGTCGCCACCGAGTTTGAGCAGCAGTCCGTGCGCGACACCTGGCTGAAATTCCTGTCGAAAATGAACTGCCGATCGATCTCCGTGATCCCTACCCTGCGCGGCGTGCCGCTTTACGGCACCGACATGTCATTTATCTTCAGCCATGAAGTGATGATCCTGCGCGTCAGCAACAGCCTTGCCAAGCGCTCTTCGCGCTTCCTGAAGCGCTGCTTCGACATTGTTGTCGCCTCGCTGCTGCTGCTGTTCCTTGCGCCCGTGTTCGGTCTGCTCTGCTATATGGTGAAACGCGACGGCGGCAACGCCATCTACGGTCACGAGCGTATCGGCCAGAACGGCGAGAAGTTTAAATGCCTGAAGTTCCGTTCAATGGTGACCAACTCGAAAGAGGTGCTGGAGCAGCTGCTGGCCACCAGCGCCGAGGCGCGCGCCGAATGGGATAAAGACTTTAAGCTGAAAAAGGACCCGCGCATTACCCGTATTGGCGGCTTCCTGCGCAAAACCAGCCTGGATGAGCTGCCGCAGCTGTGGAACGTTATCCGCGGCGAGATGAGCCTGGTGGGCCCGCGTCCGGTTATCGAGGCTGAACTGGAGCGCTATGCGGGCGACGTCGACTACTACCTGATGGCGAAACCGGGCATGACCGGCCTGTGGCAGGTCAGCGGGCGCAACGATATCGACTACGATACGCGCGTCTACTTCGACTCCTGGTACGTGAAGAACTGGGCGCTGTGGACCGATATCGCCATTCTGTTCAAAACCGCCGGCGTAGTGCTGCGCCGCGACGGCGCCTACTAAGCTCGCTCAGGATGCCCGCCTGACGGCGGGCATCGCATTTTCCGCTTTTCTTTTCGCCCTCAACTCATTACCCTTCCCGCTCGTTTTAACAGGACGTTCACCCTCTGGTTTTTATGCAAAAATTTACCCTGATGCTGTTGAGCCTGGTGCTGCTGGCGCCGCTGGGCATCGATCTCTATCTGCCTACTCTGCCTGAAATCGCCCTTGGCCTGAATACGCCGGTCAGCCTGATCCAGACCACTATTCCCATCTTTCTGCTGGTAATGGGCCTGGGACAGCTGGTGACCGGTCCGCTGGTGGACAACTACGGCCGCAAGCCGATCGCACTGCTGGGCCTGGCGCTCTATGTGGCGGGCAGCGTGGTGGCGGCAACCGCCACCAGCTGGCCGATGTTTCTGTCGGCGCGTCTCATCCAGGGCTGCGCGGTCTGCTGTAGCGCTGTTGTCGCCTTTAGCGGCGTGCGCGATCGCCTGAGCGGCGACGAAGCGGCGCGCGCCTACGGCTTTCTAAACGGCGCGCTGAATATCGTGCCGGCGCTGGCGCCCTTGCTGGGTGGCCTGCTTGCCAGCGCCTTCGACTGGCGCGCGCCCTTCTGGTTTCTGTGCGCCTACGGCCTGCTTATTGCGGTTATCGTGCTTATCTGGCTGCCGGAGACGCGCCCCGCCGATACGCTGCGGGTAAAGGGACTGCCGCTGGCGCAGTATGGCGCCATTCTGCGTCAGCCGCGCTTTCTCGCCTTCGCCTTTGCCAACGCGGGCGCGCTCGGCATGGTGCTGACCTATGTATCACTGGCGCCGCACGTGCTGATGACGGAAGGCGGCCTGACGCCGATTCAGTTTTCGTTCGCCTTCGGCGCCAACGGCTTCTGGATCATGCTGGTAAGCGCTTTTGTTAATAAAGCGATCCGCAAGGCGGGACGGCCGTTCTGTCTGGCGATGGGCTTTGTGACGATGCTGGCGGGCGCGCTGCTGCTGGTCGCCGGCATGCATCTGCTGCCGCAGGGCGCGCAGACCCACTGGGCGCTCTATATGCTGCCGGTGGCCGTTGCGGTAGCGGGCCTGGCCTTTACCGTTGGCCCCGCCACCAGCTATGCGCTGGAGCCTTATCAGCAGCAGGCTGGCGTAGCGGCGGCGCTGCAGGGATTAATTCAGATGGCGGGCGGTGCGGCGGGCAGCCTGCTGATTGTCATGCTGCCCGTGGCGGAAAAGAGCGCGCTGGCGCTGATGATGCTGGCGGGTGCAGCGCTGGCGCTGATCGCCTGGCGCTGCAGTAAGAAGATGCACGGCTCGCTGACCGCGCTTAAATAACCTTAACCGGCACGCGCGGCGCCAGCGCGCACATCAGCTCATAGCCGACCGTGCCGGCCGCTTTCGCCACCTGATCGATTTTCACCTGCTCGCCCCACAGCTCGACCCTTGAACCGATGCCCGCCTGCGGACAGGGCGTCAGGTCGACGGTGATCATATCCATTGATACCGCGCCGACCACCTGGGTCATCACGCCGTCAACGCAAACCGGCGTGCCGCTGGGCGCATGGCGCGGATAGCCGTCGGCATAGCCGCATGCCACCACGCCGATACGCTGCTCCTGCTGCGCATGGTAGCGATAGCCGTAGCCGACGCCGTCGCCGCGGCTCAGCTGCTGGATGCCGATGATTTCGCTGCTGAGCGTCATCGCCGGCCTCAGGCCGGTGCTGGCGATATCCTGCCAGTCGCCGCTCGGCGAGGCGCCGTAGAGAATAATACCGGGGCGCACCCAGTCGTAGTGCGCTTCTGGATGCCAGAGCGTGCAGGCGGAATTGGAGAGCGAACGGGGAATGGCGAGCCCTTCGGCGGCGCGTTCAATGCGCTGCATCGGCGCGATCAGCCCTTCCGGGTTTTCCGCATCGGCAAAGTGCGTCATCAGCGTAATGTCGCCGACGTTTTCCAGCGCGCGCAGCTTTTGAAAGGCGCCGTGCACCTGCTCAGGGCGGAAGCCGAGGCGGTTCATGCCGCTGTTGACCTTGAGATAGATATCCACCGGCGCGGAGAGCCGGGTCTCCGCCAGCGCTTTGATCTGCCAGTTGCTGTGTACGCTGGTGGTCAGGCGGTAGCGATCGATTAGCTGCAGATCCTCGGCATGGAAAAAGCCCTCCAGCAGCAGAATCGGTTTGCGCCAGCCGCCGTCGCGCAGCAGTATCGCCTCTTCCATATTTAACAGGGCAAAGCCGTCAGTCTGCGCCAGGCTTTCCCATACGCGGGCCAGACCGTGGCCGTAAGCATTGGCTTTTACCACCGACCAGACGCGCGCATCGGGCGCCGCCTGGCGCGCTATCGTCAGATTATGCCGCAGCGCCTGCCGATCGATAGTGGCAAAAACTGGACGTGACATACTCACTCTCCCTGAATGTTAACGCACGGCGTTCGCGTTGCGTAATGGTGTCGATGACGGGGCAAAACCCGGCAAATAGCGAAACACGGACAGATCGTCGGCGGCGATCGCCGGGGTTTTGCCGCTGATAAGGTCGGCCAGCAGCTGACCGGAGCCGCAGGCCATCGTCCAGCCGAGCGTGCCGTGTCCGGTATTCAGATAGAGATTGCTGAGCGGCGTCGGTCCGACAATCGGCGTTCCGTCTGGCGTCATAGGACGCAGGCCGCTCCAGAAGCTGGCCTGTTCGATATGACCGCCTTCAGGATAGAGATCCCGCACCACCATCTCCAGCGTTTCCCGCCGCGCAGGCAAGAGTTTGTTGTTAAAACCAACGATTTCCGCCATGCCGCCGACGCGGATACGGTTGTCGAAGCGGGTAACCGCCACTTTATAGCTTTCGTCGAGGATAGTGGAAACCGGCGCGGCATCCGGGTTTTTTACCGGGATAGTCAGGGAGTAGCCCTTCAGCGGATAGACCGGAATATCGAGGATATGCTTCAGCAGCCCGGTGGAGTATGAGCCGAAGGCCACGACATAGCTGTCGCCTTTAATTACCTCGTCGCCACACTTCACGCCGTAAATGCGGTTGCCTTCACGCAGCAGCTGATCGACCGGGGTATTGAAGCGGAACACCACCCCCGCCTCCTGCGCCATTTTCGCCAGCTTTTGCGTAAAGAGCTGACAGTCGCCGGTTTCATCGTTGGGCAGGCGCAGTCCGCCGGTCAGCTTGTGCTGCGTGGCCGCCAGCGCCGGTTCGACGCGCGCCAGCTCATGGGCGTGCAGCAGTTCGTAAGGTACGCCCGCCTCGCGCAGCACCTCGATATCTTTGCTGGCGCTGTCGAACTGCTGCTGGGTGCGGAACAGCTGCAGCGTGCCGCCCTGTCGACCTTCATAGGCGATGCCGGTCTCTTCGCGCAGCGCCTTCAGGCAGTCGCGGCTGTACTCGGCGATGCGCACCATACGGCTTTTATTCTGCTGATAGTGCTGCATATCGCAGTTACGCAGCATGTTCCACATCCACTCCAGCTGAAAGCTGCTGCCGTCCAGGCGGATAGCCAGCGGCGCGTGGCGCTGGAACATCCACTTCACCGCCTTCAGCGGTACCCCCGGCGCAGCCCAGGGCGCCGCGTAGCCGGGCGATATCTGGCCCGCATTGCCTGCGCTGGTCTCCAGCGCTGCGTCGGGCTGGCGATCCAGCACCGTTACCTGATGACCCGCGCGCGCCAGATACCAGGCGCTCGCCACGCCAACCACACCACTACCGAGAATCACTACGTGCATATCGCCCCCACCGGCAAATTCAAAAGCATAATTCACTAGAGTACAGGGTAATACCAGCGCATTCCCACCTGCCGGTAACAGCCCGTTCCTTATTAACTTATTTCACATGTTTTTCATTTTTTCGAACACTAAAATCGTTGGTCAGAGTGAAAATCAGTGAGTTATGCGTCTTTTAACCGCTTCTCAGCAGTTAATAATAGCGTATGCGGCAATATCCACTTATTTCAGGAGAATAAGCGGACGCCATACAATCCACTTATAAACAGCATTTTATCCCGACTTTTCGCCCTTCGGGCCGACATCTGTTCATCAAATGCTTCCGCGTCTTTTTTCAGATGATTTTGTGCCGAATAATTCAGTTGAGTTCCGCGATCAGATAGGTGACAGTGGACTATCATTGAAGTGTTCGCTCCGTTTTTGGGGTTCTCTTTCTTAGGGATGAGCCTTGAAATTACCGAAACCGGCTGCTCGCAGCGGGCAGGCCTGTTTGCAAAACAGAGGTGCGCTATGACGACAATCTTTGACGATCCGATTAAGGACAGCAAACGACTCAGTGATGGACCGGACTGGACATTCGAGCTGCTCGATGTCTATCTTGCGGAAATTGACCGCGTAGCCAAACTCTACCGACTCGACACCTATCCCCATCAGATCGAAGTGATTACCTCCGAGCAGATGATGGACGCCTACTCCAGCGTCGGCATGCCCATTAACTACGCGCACTGGTCGTTTGGCAAAAAGTTCATTGAAACCGAGCAGCGCTATAAGCACGGACAGCAAGGGCTGGCGTATGAGATTGTGATCAACTCCAATCCCTGTATCGCCTATCTGATGGAAGAGAACACCATGACCATGCAGGCGCTGGTCATGGCGCACGCCTGCTACGGCCATAACTCCTTTTTCAAAAATAACTATCTGTTCCGCAGCTGGACCGACGCCAGCTCGATTGTCGACTATCTGCTGTTTGCGAAGAAATATATCTCTGACTGCGAAGAGCGTTTTGGCGTTGAAGAGGTAGAGCGGCTACTTGACTCCTGCCATGCGCTGATGAACTACGGCGTCGATCGCTATAAGCGTCCGCAGAAGATCTCCCTGCAGGAAGAGAAAGCGCGGCAGAAGAGCCGCGAAGAGTATCTGCAAAGCCAGGTGAATACCCTGTGGCGCACCCTGCCGCGCCGCGAGAAAGAGGCGGTGCAGGTCGAGGCGGCGCGCTATCCGTCGGAGCCGCAGGAGAACCTGCTCTACTTTATGGAGAAGAATGCGCCACTGCTGGAGCCGTGGCAGCGCGAGATCCTGCGCATCGTGCGTAAGGTGAGCCAGTATTTCTATCCGCAGAAGCAGACGCAGGTGATGAACGAAGGCTGGGCGACCTTCTGGCACTACACCATCCTCAATCATCTCTATGATGAGGGTAAAGTCTCAGAGCGCTTTATGATCGAGTTTCTGCACAGCCATACCAACGTGGTGTTCCAGCCGCCTTATAACAGTCCCTGGTATAACGGTATTAACCCCTATGCGCTGGGCTTCGCCATGTTCCAGGATATCAAGCGCATCTGTCAGTCGCCGACCGAGGAGGATCGCTACTGGTTCCCGGATATCGCCGGCTCCGACTGGCTGGAGACCCTGCACTTTGCCATGCGCGAGTTCAAGGACGAGAGCTTTATCAGCCAGTTCCTGTCGCCGAAGGTGATGCGCGATTTCCGCCTGTTTACCGTGCTGGACGACGACCGCAATAATTATCTTGAGATCGCCGCCATTCATGATGAAGCGGGCTATCGCGCCATTCGCCAGCAGCTTTCCGCGCAGTACAACCTGAGCAATCTGGAGCCAAATATTCAGGTTTATAATGTCGACCTGCGCGGCGATCGTTCGCTGACGCTGCGCTACGTGCCGCAAAGCCGCACGCCGCTCGACAAGAGCCGTCGCGAGGTGATGAAGCATGTCCACCGGCTGTGGGGGTTCGATGTGATCCTGGAACAGCAGAACGAAGACGGCAGCGTCGAGCTGCTGGATCGCTGTCCGACGCGCGGCAACGCGCTGTAAGGAATAGCCATAAAAAAACCGGACTCTGTCCGGTTTTTTTCAGGCCGCACGTCTATTCAGGGAGCGGGTAGCATAAACAGAAGAGCAAAGCGTCCCGCGGCAGGGATGCCGTGGGCCGAGCGCGCAGGGATGCCTTGAGCGACTTTGCGATCTGTTTATGCTACCCGCGACCGCGCCTGGCTCACAGGCATAAAAAAACCGGACTCTGTCCGGTTTTCCGCTTTTAGCGTTTGCTGCCGAGATCCTCCGGCATGCTTTTCTGCATGCTGTGCCAGATCTCGCCGCTGCGACGGCCATACTCGCGCACCGCATCGACAATCTGATCCTGCGACGGCTCTTTAACGCACAGCCCTTCGAGCCGCGCGTAGAAGTTGCGCGCCAGCTCGCGAGCCTCAGGATTAGAGAAATAGTAGCGGCCCACGCGGGTATAGAGTCCTTTCAGGCCATTCAGGATCAAACCGTAAATAGGATTGCCGGAGGCGAATGCCAGACCGCGGAACACGCGATAGTCAAGCTCGGTATAGGCATCGGCCTGATCGTCGATACCGGCGACGCTCTCCAGCACCGCGCGCGCCTTGTCGGGATGATGGCGCAGCGCGCGGCTGATAAAGATCGAGGCGATATTGGTGCGCACCGACAGCAGGTTATCGATCAGCACCGGCACGCTGTCGTGATCCAGACGCGCCAGCGTCTCAAGAATATTCAGCCCGGAGGTTTCCCAGAAGTCATTTACGCGGGTCGGCTTGCCGTGCTGAATCGTTAACCACCCGTCTCGCGCCAGGCGCTGCAATACTTCGCGCAGCGTGGTGCGGGTTACGCCGATAAGTTCAGA
Organism: Pantoea agglomerans; assembly: GCF_020149765.1. Lineage (NCBI taxonomy): Bacteria > Pseudomonadati > Pseudomonadota > Gammaproteobacteria > Enterobacterales > Erwiniaceae > Pantoea > Pantoea agglomerans. The sequence continues at coordinate 1,743,765 of NZ_CP083809.1, read as the reverse complement.
AAGCTCACGTTCAGCAGGAAGGATTGACCCAGGAGGAAAGCGGCTGTTCCAGATGCTTTCAATAATATACTCTTCAGCAAATCCCGCAGGGCTCTGCGCCTTAATGACCATAGCGATATGTTCTCGTTGCTTTCTTTGTCGAAATGGGACTCATCATACCAGACACCCTGGTCGTGTATAGACTGAGCGGGGATTAAAAGCGCGCGCTGGCGCAAAAATCAGCAGCCTCGCGCGCAATTCTCAGGGGAAGATTGCGCCGCACGAATTCGCTGATTACCCTTTGCCCACTCTCTTTTTTGCACACAGGACGTTTGCCATGGATATCACCTGGGGCCAGGCGCTGCATCGCAACTTTCTTGGGCAGTCGCCCAACTGGTATAAAATGCTGCTGCTGGCGTTTCTGGTCGTTAATCCGCTGCTCTTTTTCTTCGTCAGTCCATTTCTTGCCGGCTGGCTGCTGATTGCCGAATTTATCTTTACGCTCGGTATGGCGCTGAAGTGTCATCCGCTGCTGCCCGGCGGGCTGCTGACGCTGGAAGCGATCGCCATCGGTATGGCCAGCGCCGACCAGGTTAAGCAACAGCTGGCGGGCAATCTGGAGGTGCTGCTGCTGCTGATCTTTATGGTCGCCGGCATCTTCTTTATGAAACAGCTGCTGCTGTTTATGTTTACCCGGCTGCTGCTGTCGCTGCGCTCGAAGGTGCTGCTCAGCCTCACCTTCTGCCTCGCCGCCGCGTTTCTCTCCGCTTTCCTGGACGCCCTGACCGTGGTCGCCGTGGTGATCAGCGTCGCCGTCGGCTTCTATCAGATCTACCATCGCGTCTCCTCTGATCCCGACTACGCCGCAGCGGATCCCGGTCAGCGCGCCACTCTCGATCAGTTCCGCGCCTTTCTGCGCAGCCTGATGATGCAGGCGGGCGTAGGCACCGCGCTGGGTGGCGTGATGACCATGGTGGGTGAGCCGCAGAACCTGATTATCGCCCATGCGGCGGGCTGGGATTTCGCTGGCTTTTTCCTGCGTATGGCGCCGGTCACGGTGCCGGTGCTGCTGTGCGGTATTCTCACCAGCCTGCTGGTGGAGCGCTTTCGCCTGTTCGGCTACGGTGCAACGCTGCCGGATGCGGTGCGCGCCATTCTGCTGCAGAGCGACCGCGAGGCATCGGCGCAGCGCACGCGCCAGGCGCGGTTAGCGCTGTGGATTCAGGCGGCTATCGGCCTGTGGCTTATTGTCGCGCTGGCGCTGCATCTGGCGGAGGTCGGGTTGATTGGCCTTTCGGTGATTGTACTTGCCACCTCGCTGTGCGGCGTTACCGATGAGCATACTATCGGCCAGGCCTTTACCGAGGCGCTGCCCTTTACCGCCCTGCTGACGGTGTTTTTCGCCATCGTCGCGGTGATCGTCGAGCAGCAGCTTTTCAGCCCGCTGATCGCCTTTGTGCTGCAGGCGGAACCGCACGCGCAGCTCAGCTGGTATTACATCTTTAACGGCCTGCTCTCCTCGATATCGGACAACGTCTTTGTTGGCTCGGTGTTTATCAACGAGGCGAAACAGGCCTTTCTGCAGGGAGCGATCGACCTGCCACAGTTTGAGCTGCTGGCGGTCGCCACTAACACCGGCACCAATTTGCCCTCGGTTGCGACCCCTAACGGCCAGGCGGCGTTTCTTTTCCTGCTTACCTCGGCGCTGGCGCCGCTGATCCGCCTCTCCTATGGGCGCATGGTCTGGATGGCGCTGCCCTTTACGCTGGTGATGTCGCTGGTAGGCTTTTTTTGCATCCGCTGGTTGCTGGTGCCCTGCACCGAAATGCTGCTTCAGTGGGGCTGGCTCACCGCGCCAGCCCTGTAAATTGCTGGCCTGGATCAGGGTAAGTCCGATTTCAGCACGATTTTACCTTGATGCCTGGCTGGCACCGCCGCGCTTTTGGTTTACACTCGTGGCACTACCGTTTACAGGGAAAGCAAGATGTTGCGATATCTCAATCAATCTTCACGCGGTCGCGCCGCCTGGCTGCTGCTGGCGTTAACGGCGCTGGTGCTGGAGCTGGCGGCATTATGGTTCCAGCATGTGATGGGCCTGAAACCTTGCGTGATGTGCATCTATGAGCGCTGCGCGCTGTTTGGCGTGATGGGCGCGGGCCTCGTTGGCGCTATCGCGCCGCAATCGCCGCTGCGCTGGGCCGGGCTGGCTCTCTGGATCTACAGCGCCTGGGAAGGATTGCGCCTGTCGTATGAACATACGATGATCCAGCTTCATCCCAATCCCTTTACCACCTGCGATTTCGCCGCGCGTTTTCCTGCGTGGCTGCCGCTGGATAAGTGGCTGCCGTCGGTGTTTTTAGCCAGCGGCGACTGCGCCGAGCGCAGCTGGACCTTTCTGACGCTGAGCATGCCGCAGTGGATGATTGTGGTGTTCGCCGCCTACCTGATCGTGGCGATTGCGGTGCTGATTGCGCAGCCGTTTAAACCCAAACGCCGCGATATCTTTTCTCGCTAACAGGTCTCGCTAACAGGCTGGAAGGCGGGTGACGCAGCGGCAGGAGCCTGGCATCCCGCCCCAGAACACAATGCCGGGAGCATGTTGCATCATGCAGCGCGTTACCCGGCGCACCTCAGGGATAAGGTGACGGTGTGGAACGAGCGTCAGGGATGACGTGATACGCCTCTTTGCCTCCGGGCCTTGTCGCCCGCATCACACCCTCACCGGCAGTCTGTTTAACGCTTAGCCGTTGCGGTCGGGACGATCGATAATATGATCTTCCCAGTCGCGCACTTCGCTTTCCCGCACCGCGATATAGCGCACCGAAATACGCTGCGCATGCATTGCCGACTTTGATCCGCTCAGCAGCGGATGCCACGCCGGCAATCCTTTCCCCTCGCCCAGCAGGCGATAGGCGCAGGTGCGCGGCAGCCAGTTAAACTGCGTCAGGTTCTCACGCGTCAGCTTGATGCAGTCCTCTTCATATTCGAAGCGGCGCTCATAGTTGCGGCACTGGCAGGTTTTGATATTGAGCTGGTTGCAGGCGACGTTGGTAAAGTAAATCTCATCGGTGTCGGCATCCTGCAGCTTATTCAGGCAGCACTGGCCGCACCCATCGCACAAGGATTCCCACTCGTCGTCGTTCATTTGATCGAGGCGTTTAGTCTGCCAGAAAGGAAGTTCACTCATGATGGCTGCGTCCGGGTTAATCACAAAACCGCACCTTATATCGGGTCAGGCGCGGCGTTGCAAGTTTTACAGCACGCGCGTGCTGATGCCGTGACCGGCCAGCGACACTTCCAGCTTATCGCCTGGGCGCAGCGGACCGACCCCTTCCGGCGTGCCGGTCAGCACGACATCGCCCGCGCGCAGGGTAAAATAGTGGCTCATATGGGCGATAAGCGGCAGAATTTTATGGATCATATCGGAGGTTCTGCCGAGCTGACGCACCTCGCCGTTCACCACCAGCTTGAGCTCGGTATCCTGAGGATCGCCCGGGAACTCCGCTGAGGGGATAAAGCCGGAGAGCGGGCAGGCATTATCGAAGCCCTTTGATTTTTCCCACGGCTGCCCCGCCTTTTTAAACCCCGCCTGCAGATCGCGCAGCGTTAAATCCAGCGCCACGCCGTAACCGGCGATCGCTTGCGCCACGTGCTCTTCGCCGGCCTGCTTAAGGGTGGCGCCGATCAGCACCGCCAGTTCGACCTCGTGATGCACTTCACCAAAGGCGGAGGGAAGAGAGAGCGGCTGGCGCAGATCGCAAATCGCGGTTTCCGGCTTGATAAACACGACCGGCTCAGCTGGCGTAGCGCTGCCCATTTCCTTAATGTGTTTCGCATAGTTGCTGCCGACGCAGACCACCTTGTTCACCGGAAAATCCAACAAGGCGCCCTGCCAGTTACGATGCTGATACATGCTAATCCCCTGCTCTGTTTATGTGTTGCCAGCGACGCCGGCACGTTGATGTTTGCGGTTCAGCGGATCCTGCGCCCGCCGTGACGGCCATAATAAGATGCTTTAGCAAAGATTAGTGTGCGTAAATTGTCAAAAATGCGTGAATATATGCTGCCGGGGCGGTGATTTTATCGCCAGCGCGCGGGCAATAAAGAATAATGAACAGTAAATGGCGCGGTAATCGCGCCATTATTTTGCTGCAAATCGTTATATATAATTATGCTGAAGAAGCAGGAAGCACTGATTATATTTACAGATGAATCTGAATTAATCTTTTTTTGTCGACTCAAGATGAACTTTCAGCAAACTTTCGACCGGCGGCGGGATCTGTAAATAATAGCCTTGATCGATAAGCGCCTGTTTAACTTTATTGATGTCAGCGTTGGCCAGACGATCGCGTCCGTCCAGCTTCAGCACCATTGCCAGCTGCGGCTTGCCGAAGCCGCGCAGCAGCTCGTCAGGCACGCGGGAGAAATCGTCCTTTTTTTCAACATAAAGATAAGTCTGGTCGCGGGTCGGGCTTCTGTAGATCACACAAAACATATTTTTTACTCGAATAAACCTGGATGGTGGCTTGCCTGGAAATAACAGTAACTATAACATGCTTGCAGAACTTCGAATATTCACCGGATGGACTGAAATGATGATTTTATCGACGTTTGTTCGCCGGGCGAGAAAACAGGACTGAGTGGGACAGATGTCACAAACGCCAATCGAATTCAAAGGTAGCAGTTTTACCCTGTCTGTTGTTCATCTGCACCATCCCGAACCTGAAGTGATTCGCAAGGCGCTTCAGGACAAAATCGATCAGGCGCCGGATTTCTTAAAAAACGCGCCGGTGGTACTTAACGTGGCGGCGCTGAACAGCAACGTCAACTGGAAACAGCTGCAGCAGGCGATCGCCGCCACTGGATTACGCATCGTCGGCGTCAGCGGCTGTAAAGACGAAGCGCTGAAACGCATGATCGCCCGCGCTGGCCTGCCGGTTCTGGCGGAAGGCAAAGAGAGCGTGCGGCGCAGCGAAGCGCCTGCGGCGCCACCTGCGCCCGCCGCGCCCGCCGAGCCGCTGGCGAGCAAAACGCGCATTATCACGACGCCGGTGCGCTCCGGGCAGCAGATTTACGCGCGCAACGCCGATCTTATCGTGACAAACAGCGTCAGCGCCGGTGCCGAACTGGTTGCCGACGGCAACATTCATATTTACGGCATGATGCGAGGACGCGCGCTGGCGGGCGCCGGCGGCGATCGCAACAGCCAGATTTTCTGCACCAACCTGGCAGCAGAGTTGGTTTCCATCGCCGGTGTGTATTGGATCATGGATCAAATCCCGGCGGAATTTTTTGGTAAAGCCGCGCGCCTGAGTCTCGAAGAGGGCGCGCTGACCATTCAGACACTTAATTAGGCCCCTTTTCTTCTGTTAAGGAAATCAATATTTATGGCACGCATTATTGTAGTTACATCCGGTAAAGGGGGCGTTGGCAAGACCACGTCAAGCGCGGCCATCGCCACCGGTTTAGCGCAAAAAGGCAAAAAAACGGTCGTCATCGATTTCGATATTGGTCTGCGTAACCTGGACCTGATCATGGGCTGCGAACGCCGCGTGGTTTACGACTTCGTTAACGTTATTCAGGGCGACGCCACGCTGAACCAGGCGCTGATCAAAGACAAACGCACCGAGATGCTGCATATCCTGCCCGCCTCTCAGACGCGCGATAAAGACGCGCTGACCCGCGAAGGCGTGGAAAAAGTGCTGAACGACCTGGCGGCGATGGATTTTGACTTTATCGTCTGCGACTCTCCGGCAGGCATTGAGACCGGCGCGCTGATGGCGCTCTACTTTGCTGATGAAGCGATTATCACCACCAACCCGGAAGTCTCGTCGGTGCGCGACTCCGACCGCATTCTCGGTATCATCGCCTCTAAGTCCCGCCGTGCAGAAAACAGCCAGGAGCCGGTTAAAGAGCACCTGCTGCTGACCCGTTACAACCCTGGCCGCGTAAATCGTGGCGATATGCTGAGCATGGAAGACGTGCTCGAGATCCTGCGCATTCCGCTGGTGGGCGTCATCCCGGAAGACCAGTCGGTGCTGCGCGCCTCTAACCAGGGCGAACCAGTGATCCTCGACACGAATTCCGACGCCGGCAAAGCCTATGCTGATACCGTAGATCGGTTACTCGGCGAAGAACGTCCCTTCCGCTTTATTGAAGAAGAGAAGAAGGGTTTCCTGAAACGCCTGTTCGGGGGATAAACCATGGCATTACTCGATTTCTTTTTATCCCGGAAGAAGAACACTGCCAACATAGCCAAGGAAAGGCTGCAGATTATCGTGGCAGAACGCAGAAGGGGCGACAGTGAGCCCCACTATCTTCCGCAGCTTAAGCGCGACATTCTGGAAGTGATTTGCAAATATGTGAAGATCGATCCCGATATGGTCACCGTTCAGCTCGATCAGAAAGGAGATGATATCTCGATTCTGGAGCTGAACGTGACGCTGCCTGAAACGGAAGAAGCGGCCAAATGACGGTGTTGGTTTCCTGATGTTCCCCTGCTGCTGAGCAGGGGAATGTTTGCATCAAAACTGCGCCAGAATCGCGTCAATGCGGGTCTTAAACAGATCGCCGCGCCAGCCTGCCAGCAGCTCCGGCACGCGCGTTTGCGGCTTCAGCCCCCAGTACTGACTCAATACCTGATTGATCTGACGGCGCGACGCCAGCAGCTCCTGGCTAAAGCCGGTCTCTTCGCTCACTTCCTGTACCAGCGCCTTGATTGCCTTAAACACATTCTTGTAGTGCGGATGATCCACCAGATTGCCCAGCGGCGGCGGCAGCGCCTCTTCCGGCAGCGCCTGCGCTTCAGCAACCAGCGCCACCAGGGTTTTGCCGTGGAAGCGGATTTCATGGCCTGACAGGCCAAGGTGATCCAGCTCGCCCATTGAGCCCGGCATAAAGCGCGCCACTTTCCACAGATTCTCTTCGCGCACCACGAAATTGACCGCCATATCTTTTTCGCGCGCCAGGTTCAGACGCCACGCGGCCAGCAGCCGCAGCGCCGCCAGCTGGCGCGGACGCAGCTGCCAGGCGTTGGTGATATCGCGCCAGGCTTCCTGCGGCGGCATAACGTCGAGACGTCGCTGGCAGAGCTGGTCGCACTCGCTGAGCGCCGCGGCCATATTGCCCGCCGCCTCGGTCAGGGTCATCAGCTGCTGGGCGATGGGCAGCAGATAGTGAACGTCCGCTGCGGCATAGTCGCACTGACGCTGCGTCAGCGGGCGCGCCAGCCAGTCGGTGCGCGACTCGCTCTTATCCAGGGTTACCTGGGTGAAATGCGCCACCATAGCGGCAAAGCCCCATGAGAGCGGCTGGCCGCTGAACGCCGCCAGAATCTGCGTATCGATCATCGGCTGCGGCAGCACGCCGAAACGGTGCAGAAAGACCTCGAGATCTTCCCCGCCCGCGTGCAGAAACTTTTTCACCTGGGTATCGGTCAGCAGCGCGATGAACGGCGTCCAGTCGTCGATCTTCAGCGGATCGATCAGCACCAGCTGTTCGCCGTCAAACAGCTGAATCAGCCCCAGCTGCGGATAGTAGGTGCGGGTGCGGACGAACTCGGTGTCGAGCGCGACGGCCGCATGCTGGCGGGCTTTCTGGCACACGGCGGCCAGTTGCTCATTTTGGTCGATCAGGGAATAATTCAAATCTCGTTTCCACCGCGACAGACTGCGCGCGGCGCTCCATCTCATCATCAATAAAAACGCCGGGCTTTGCCGGCGTTCAACCAGAAATCTTGCCTGACGTCAGCTTGCGCTGGGTCGGGCCTCATCACGCAGTTCGCGCCGCAGGATTTTCCCTACGTTGCTTTTGGGCAACTCGTCGCGGAACTCAATAATTTTCGGGACCTTATAGCCCGTCAGCTGACGCCGACAGTGGTCGAGCAGCTCTTCTTTGGTCAGCGATGCCTCTTTCTTTACCACGCAGACCTTAACCGCTTCGCCCGACAGATCGCTCGGTACGCCGATCGCCGCCGCCTCCCGCACTTTGGGATGCTGCATCAGGACATCTTCAATCTCATTGGGATAGACGTTAAAGCCTGAGACGAGGATCATATCTTTTTTACGGTCCACAATGCGGATAAAGCCTTGCGGGTCAACGGTAACAATATCGCCGCTGAGGAGCCAGCCATTTTTCAGCACCTCGTTGGTAGCGTCCGGCCGCTGCCAGTAGCCCGCCATTACCTGCGGCCCGCGGATCCAGAGCTCGCCCGGCGCGCCGGGTTCGACGTCGTTGCCCTCATCGTCCACCACGCGCACGTCAGTAGAGGGTACCGGCAGGCCGATGCTGCCGGTATGCTCGGTAATATCATAGGGATTAACCGACACCAGCGGCGAGCACTCCGTCAGGCCGTACCCTTCCAGCAGATAGTGGCCGGTGAGCTTTTCCCAGCGCTCCGCCACCGCCTTCTGCACCGCCATGCCACCGCCCGCCGAGAGCCGCAGCGTGGAAAAGTCGAGCTTATTGAACTGGGCGTCGTTCAGCAGCGCGTTAAACAGCGTGTTGACGCCGGTAATCGCCGTAAAGGGAAACTTTGACAGCGACTTCACGAAGCCGGGAATATCGCGCGGGTTGGTGATCAGCAGGTTCTGGCCGCCCAGCTCAAGGAACAGCAGGCAGTTCACCGTCAGCGCGAAGATATGATAGAGCGGCAGCGCAGTTACCACATTCTCTTTGCCGTCGCGCAGCAGTTTGCCGTAGGTCGCCCTGGTCTGTTCGAGATTGGCCTGCATATTGCGGTGGGTCAGCATCGCCCCTTTGGCGATGCCGGTGGTGCCGCCGGTATACTGCAGAAACGCCAGGTCGTCATTGGTGACGCTGGGTCGCTGATAGCTCAGCGTCTCGCCCCGCTGCAGCGCATGGCGGAAGCTTACCGCGCCGGGAAGATGATATTTCGGCACCATCTTCTTGATATATTTCACCACGAAGTTCACCAGGGTGCCTTTTACCGGCCTGAGCTGGTCGCCGAGACGCGTCAGGATCACGTGCTGCACGCTGGTCTCCGCCACCACTTTCTCCAGCGTATGGGCGAAGTTCGAAACGATAACGATGGCGCTGGCGCCGCTGTCGTTGAGCTGATGCTTGAGTTCGCGCGGTGTATAGAGCGGGTTAACGTTCACCACCACCATACCGGCGCGCAGCACGCCGAACAGCGCCACCGGATACTGCAGCAAATTCGGCATCATCAGCGCCACGCGGTCGCCTTTTTTCAGGCCCAGCTCAGACTGCAGATAGGCGGCGAACGCGCGGCTCTTTTGCTCAAGCTGGCGGTAGCTCAGCGGCTGCCCCATATTGATAAAGGCGGTTTGATCGGCGTAGCGTTGTGTAGCCTGCTCAACTAAATCAACCAAAGAGGTATAACGATCCGCGTTAATTTCGGCGGGCACATCTGCCGGATAGCGTTTCAGCCAGACCTTATTCAAGGGTTCACCTCGATTTATATGTTGTTTTTCCATTGCGCCCTCAACACCCAGCTAATTAACAATATTTTAACTCATTGTACCAGTTTGCCCGATTCGGCCTGCTGAGGTTGCGAAGCGCATCACTAATTTTCGTCCCGCATTCCAGCGGCAATAAAAAGCCCGGTCGCGGCAGGCGCGGCCAGGCCTGAAAAGTTAAGCAAATTCTTTATTCTGTCAGGATGGTTTCCACCTGCGCCGGGCCGCTGTTCATGCCCCAGTAGGGGTTAGGCCCCCAGTAGCCTGGATGATGACGCGACGGGCCGTACCAGATCCAGGGATCGACAGGCTGCGGCGGGGTATTAATCTGCTGCGTCAGATGCCAGCGCTGATAGCCGCGCACATCTACCACGACAAAGTTATAGCTGGCGTCACCAATGGTGCCCTTCTCCGTGCCCTTGATATTGCCCAGCACCGTCACGTACTGGTTATTCACATCGGTGGGATCGACAAAGTTATTAATATCGGCATAAATCCGCCCGACCGACGCGGCGCCTAAACGCGGGCGTGCGCTATCGTCCAGCGGCTGCGTGGCGATCTCCAGCCGCGTTTTGCCGTTAAGATTGGTGACCTTAACGACTTTGCCGCCGAAGCGGGACTCCTGGCCGACGTAGAGCGACGGATCGTTCATTACCCGCACCAGATCCTGCTGCGGAAGCTCGGAACTTCCTTTAATGGTATCCGGCACCGTCACGCATCCGCTAAGCAGCAGCGCACCCGCTAACAAAACACCGGACATTCCTTTATGACGTACTGACATAGGCATTCTCCTAAAAGATGTTTGTTAGACTGGCGCGCCTGCAATAAGTTGCGCTCCAGAGACTCAACGGCCCGGCAATTTTTTCCACGCCACTTCGTTGCGTAAATAGGTGGGTTCGGCGTGCTCGGGCTGGACGGTTTCGCCGCGCTGCCACGCCTGTTGGGCCAGAGGCAGCATATCTTCGGCGGCGGGCAGTTCAACGCCGCTCGCTTTGAGGGTTAAGGCGTGCCCCTGCTGCAGCTGCGGCCACGCCTGCCAGCCGGTGCCGGCGGTAAACCACTCGCCCTCCAGCGCCTGCATGCGCGCCAGCGCCGCCTCCGGCGACAGCACGCTTTCGCTCGCTTCGCCCTGCCAGACGCCCTGCTCATCGCGCTGATACTCGGCCCAGTAAACTTCGCCCATGCGCGCGTCAATCGCCGCCAGCACGCGCGTCGCGCCCTGCTGGCGCCAGGCGCCCTGCGCCAGCGTCGCCAGCGTCGAAACGCCGATCATCGGCAGCATGGCGCCGAGCGCCAGCCCCTGCGCGATACCGATGCCGATACGCACGCCGGTAAAGCTGCCGGGGCCGCGGCCGAACGCCAGCGCGTCGAGCGCCGTCAGCTCCAGCTGCTGCGCCTGCAGCAGCGCCTCGATTAGCGGCAGAATACGCTGCGTATGGTCGCGCGGCGCGATTTCAAAACGGGCATCGATCTGCTGCTGATTAAGCAGCGCGGCTGAACAGGCTTCTGTCGCAGTGTCCAGCGCCAGGATTCGGGAAGACATAACAACCTCGGGTCATTCAAAACGGCGCGCATGTTAGCACAGCCAAAGGAAAATTACTGTTTCGCTTGCTGCGTGAAGGCGATGGCGCGCGCCAGATCGCGGGTGCGCGGCGTCGGCGGCAGGCTGTTGAGAAACAGCGCGCCGTAGGGACGCGACACCAGCCGCTGGTCGCAAATCACCAGCACGCCGCGATCGTCCGTATCGCGGATCAAACGCCCCACCCCCTGCTTCAGGGTAATCACCGCGTCCGGCAGCTGCACGTCGCTAAAGGGATCGCCGCCGCGCAGGCGGCAATCTTCCATACGCGCCTTCAGCAGCGGATCTTCCGGCGAAGTAAAGGGCAGCTTGTCGATAATCACCAGCGACAGCGCATCGCCGCGCACGTCGACTCCCTCCCAGAAGCTGCTGGTGGCCACCAGCAGCGCGTTGCCCGCCTCGATAAACTGCCGCAGCAGCTGGCCTTTGCTGGTTTCGCCCTGCACCAGCACCGGCAGCGTCATGCTGGCACGAAACTCCGCCGCCAGCTCGCGCATCATCAGATGGGAGGTACAGAGAAAGAAGCAGCGTCCTTTATTAGCGTCGATCAGCGGCTTCATCATGCGCGCCAGCTGACGCGCGCCGCCGGGCCGGTTCGGCTCCGGCAGATTGCGCGGTACGCAGAGCAGCGCCTGACGGCTGAAGTCGAACGGGCTGTTGAGGATCAGGGTTTTCGCGCTGCTGACCCCCAGGCGATCGGCGAAATGGTGCATCTCTTCATTTACCGCCAGCGTCGCAGAGGTGAAAATCCACGCCGCCTTGCGCGCGTCCATCACTTCGCGGAAGCGCTCTGAGACGGAGAGCGGCGTCAGGGCGAGCGTAAAGTGGCGCGAAGTACACTCGTACCAGTAGCTGTAGCCGGGCTCGTTAATGGCGCGCAGCCGCTTAAGCCGCCCGCGATAGAGCGCAGCGCGCTCAAAGGCCGCATCCAGCAGCGCCGAGCGTCCCAGCGACATTTTTATTACGTCGTAGCAAAGCTCGAGCGCGTCGTCGAGCAGGGTGAACATGCGCTGCACGTTGTTGTCAGTGAAGAGTTCGCGCAGATTGCCGCGGTAGCCTGGATCGCCCAGCATCAGGCGAAAATCCTGCGCGCACTGCGCAAGGCGGTCCGCCGATTTCTGCAGCTGCTGCACGTCACGCACTTCGGTGCGGTAGGCAATATTAATATCTTTCGCCAGATCGAGAAGCTGGCGGCTGGAGAGCTGCTGGCCGAAGTACTGGCTGGCGATATCGGGGAGCTGGTGCGCCTCATCGAAGATCATCACGTCCGCTTCGGGGATCAGCTCGGCAAAACCGCTCTCTTTAACCACCAGGTCGGCGAGAAACAGATGGTGGTTAACCACCACCACGTCGGCGTCCATGGCGCGCTTGCGCGCTTTGACCACGAAGCAATCTTTGTAGAGAGGACAGTCGCTGCCGAGGCAGTTGTCGTTGGTGCTGGTCACCAGCGGCCAGATGGGGCTGTCTTCGGTAACGCCGCCGCAGCTACTGATATCACCATCAACGGTTTGCGACGACCAGCCGCGCAGCGTAACCAGATCGCCCAGCGTCTCGGCGTTAAGATCGCCGCCCGCCATTGACTGCTGTTCCAGCCGCTCCAGACAGAGGTAGTTGGAGCGCCCCTTTAGCAAGGCGGTTTTGCCGGTGAAGTTCAGCGCCCTGGCAATGGTCGGCAGATCGCGACCGTAAAGCTGATCCTGCAGCGCCTTGGAGCCGGTTGATACAATCACTTTTTTTCCGGCGCGCAGTGCAGGCGCGAGATAGGCATAAGTCTTGCCCGTTCCCGTTCCCGCCTCTACCACCAGTTCGCCGCCAGCCTTAACGGCCTCTTCTACTGCCTGCGCCATTTCACGCTGCGCCTCGCGCGGCTTAAAGCCGGCAATCGCCTGCGCCAGCGCGCCATCTACTGCAAAATCGTCCGCCACACTTCCTCACCCGTTTCGGCAAAAACACTGTAATTATGTCAGTATTCCGCCGGCCGCTCCACAACTGATGACAGCGCCCCCTGGACTGTGCCAGGCTATCAGCTGGAAAAGTAAGGAGAAACAATGACCATTACCCGTATCGATCCCGAACATCGCATGTCTGAAGCCGTGATCCATAACCAGACGGTTTATTACACCAGCGTGCCGGAAAATCTCGACGCCGACGCCGAGGCGCAGACCGCCAACGCGCTGGCGGTCATTGACGCCCTGCTGACGCGCGTCGGCTCGGACAAAAGCAAGATCCTCGACGCCACCATCTTTCTGGTGGACAAGGCCGATTTCGCGGCGATGAACCGCGCCTGGGACGCCTGGGTCTCGCCCGACAACGCGCCGGTGCGCTGCACCGTTCAGGCCGGGCTGATGAACCCGAAGTATAAAGTGGAGATTAAAATCATCGCGGCGCTGTAAGCAACAGGCCGCGCCGGGCGTTACTCATCTTCCTCGTCATCTTCGAAGCGCGCCCGGATCTGCTCGCCCGTGTGGGTCTGGCGGATCTCCTGCGCGACCTGAGTGATCGCCTCTCCGCTGGACATGCCGCCAGCCATCAGCTCCTGAATACGCTCCACCGCCTGCTGCTGCTGCTCATGGGACAGTGCCGGTAAACCCTTAAACATTTTTCACTCCTGGTTGCGAGGCGGGCACCGTTCCATGGGGAACAAACAGGTGCCAGCCGGGAAAAAATATGTCAGGCTAACGCCCTCATTGATGTCTGATTTTTGCCGAATAATGGTCTCAACGCTCAGTCTACACTATACGCAGGATGCGCTCAGCGCGCATTTCGCCAGGCTTTCCCATCTTCCCTGGGCGATGCTGCTCACCTCCGGCCATGCCGATCATGCGGATAACCGTTTCGATATGCTGACCGCCGATCCGCGCGCCACCCTGACGACCCACGGCGACCTCACCACGATTGACGCGGAGGGCGCCGTTAGCCACTCAACTGAGGATCCGCTGCAGCTGGTGCGACGGCAGTGCGAGGCGCTGGGCCTCTTGCCCGAGCGCCGCGACGATCTGCCGTTTCAGGGCGGTGCGCTCGGCCTGTTCGGCTACGATCTCGGGCGCCGCTTCGAGCATCTGCCGCAGCAGGCGGCGGACGATCTGATCACGCCCGATATGGCGATCGGCATTTACGACTGGGCGCTGATCGCCGACCACCATCTGCAGCGCCTGACGCTGGTGTCGCTGGGGGACGCGCAGGCGCGGCTGCGCTGGCTGCTGCAGTGGCCGCCGCGCGAGGCGGTGCCCTTCTCGCTGACCAGCGGCTGGCAATCCAACCTGAGCTACCGCGACTACGCCGAGCGCTTTCACGCGGTGCAGGCCTATATCCAGGCAGGCGACTGTTATCAGGTCAACCTGGCGCAGCGCTTTCAGGCGCACTATCAGGGCGATGAGTGGCAGGCGTTTTGCCGCCTGAACGCCGCCAACCGCGCCCCCTTCAGCGCGTTTTTACGCCTGCCCGACAGCGCGATTCTCAGCCTGTCGCCGGAGCGCTTTTTATCGCTGAAGGGCGAGGAGATCGAAACCCGGCCGATAAAGGGCACGCGACCGCGCGCGGCCGATCCCGAACTTGACCGCCGTGAAGCGCTGGCGCTGGCGCAGTCGGAAAAGGATCGCGCCGAGAATCTGATGATCGTCGATCTGCTGCGTAACGATATCGGCCGCGTCGCCGTGCCCGGCTCCGTCAGCGTGCCGGCGCTGTTCGAGGTAGAGCCTTTTCCGGCGGTGCACCACCTGGTCAGCACCATCCGTGCGCGCCTGCCCGCCTCGCTGCACGCCAGCGATCTGCTGCGCGCCTGTTTCCCCGGCGGATCGATTACCGGCGCGCCGAAAATCCGCGCGATGGAGATTATCGACGAGCTGGAGCCGCATCGCCGCAACGCCTGGTGCGGCAGCATCGGCTACCTCAGCCTCTGCGGGCGCATGGATACCAGCATTACTATCCGCACGCTGATCGCCGAGCGGCAGCAGCTGTTCTGCGCGGCGGGCGGCGGCGTGGTCGCCGACAGCGAACTGGACGCCGAATATCAGGAAACGCTACACAAGGTCAGCCGCATTTTGCCTGCGTTGACCGGAGAGGACGAATGAAGCCGCTTACGCTCGACGCCTTTGTTACCCGCTTTATTCTGCAGCAGCCGGAGAAGCCGCAGCAGCGTCCCGCCGGTCGCCAGGCTGCGGTGCTGGTGCCGATCGTTGCGCGCGACGCGCCGGGCCTGCTGCTGACGCGCCGTTCGCGCGAGCTGCGCAAGCACGCCGGCCAGGTCGCCTTTCCCGGCGGCATGCAGGACGACGACGACGCCTCGCTGGTGGCGACCGCGCTGCGCGAAGCGCAGGAAGAGGTGGGCATCGATCCTGCCGAGGTCAGGGTGATCGGCCAGCTCGCCCCCGTGACCAGCAGCACCGGCTTTCGCGTGACGCCGGTGGTTGGCATTATCTCGCCGCAGATCGCGCTGCATATCAATCCCGACGAGGTGGAGAGCGCCTTCGAGATGCCGCTGGAAGAGGCGCTGCGGCTTAACCGCTACGCTTCGCTGGAGGTACATCGCGCCGGCCTGCGCCATCCGGTCTGGCTCTCGGTCTATCAGGAGTATCTGGTGTGGGGCATGACGGCCGGCATTATCCGTTCCCTTAGCCAGCAGATTGCGTTCTGACGCCCGTTCCGCTCTCGTTTGTCCTGCTATAACAACGGTTTGCGATCTGCCGCACAGCATAACTATTTCTCGCCTGAACGATTAGTTTATTTCATGCGAAAAGGCGTTCGTTTCCCCGGGTCGACGATTACTATTAGCGCCATAAACTGCCCCGGCAGAGATAAAAAATTATTTGTGAGGAGTGTCGCCTGTGATTAGCGTTTTTGACATGTTCAAAGTGGGCATTGGCCCGTCGAGTTCCCATACCGTGGGGCCGATGAAAGCAGGCAAGGAGTTTGTCGACCTGCTGGTTGAACAGGGAAAACTTCAGGAGGTGACGCGCATCGCCGTGGATGTCTACGGCTCGCTCTCGCTGACCGGCAAAGGGCACCATACCGATATCGCCATTATCATGGGGCTGGCGGGCGCCTCCCCGGCCACGGTGGATATCGACAGCATCCCCGCTTTTATTAAGGATGTCGAGCAGCGCGAACGGCTGCTGCTGGCCAACGGCGCGCATGAGGTGGACTTCCCGCGCGAAGGCGGCATGGTGTTCCGCAGCGAGAATCTGTCGCTGCATGAAAACGGCATGCGTCTGCTCGCCTTTGCCGGCGATCTGCTGATCTTAAGCAAAACCTACTATTCGGTCGGCGGCGGCTTTATCGTCGACGAAGAGCATTTTGGCCAGTCGGCGCTGGACGAAGTCAGCGTGCCCTGGCCTTTTCACTCGGCGAAAGCGCTGCTGGCGCACTGTCGTGAAACCGGCCTGTCGCTCTCAGGTCTGGTCATGAAGAACGAGCTGGCGCTGCACTCGCGCGAGGAGATCCGCGACTACTTTACCGACGTCTGGCAGACCATGCAGGCCTGTATCGATCGCGGGCTGAATACCGAAGGCGTGCTGCCGGGTCCGCTGCGCGTGCCGCGCCGCGCCGCCTCGCTGCGCCGTCTGCTGACCTCATCATCCAAACACTCTAACGATCCGATGAACGTGATCGACTGGATCAATATGTTCGCGCTGGCGGTTAACGAAGAGAACGCCGCCGGCGGCCGTGTGGTTACCGCGCCGACCAACGGTGCCTGCGGTATCGTCCCGGCGGTGCTCGCCTATTACGATCACTTTATCGAAACCGTGACGCCCGATATCTTTACCCGCTATTTCCTTGCGTCGGGCGCCATCGGCATTCTGTATAAGATGAACGCCTCTATTTCCGGCGCGGAGGTGGGCTGTCAGGGCGAAGTGGGCGTCGCCTGTTCAATGGCGGCCGCTGGACTGACCGAACTGCTGGGCGGCAGCCCGGAACAGGTTTGCGTCGCGGCGGAGATCGGCATGGAGCATAACCTCGGCCTGACCTGCGATCCGGTGGCCGGCCAGGTGCAGGTGCCCTGCATCGAGCGCAACGCCATCGCCTCGGTGAAGGCGATTAACGCCGCCCGTATGGCGCTGCGCCGCACCAGCGAGCCGCGCGTCTCGCTCGATAAGGTTATCGAGACCATGTATGAAACCGGCAAAGATATGAACGCTAAATACCGCGAAACCTCGCGCGGCGGCCTGGCGATCAAAGTTCAGTGCGACTAATGTTCCGGCACCGGTTATTTTTCGCGCGGTCATTATGAATTGCGCTTTTGACCCTACCTCATCGCTTCGATTAACGATAGAGTAATGTTTCGCGCGACCTTTTCAGGTCGCGCGGTTATTTCAGTACCGCTTTTTTTATCAAGCATGGCTAAACCTTAGATACGCTTTGCCGATAATATCCCCGTTATCCTGCTTTAATTTCGTGTGTGGAAGGTGGTTACTGATGCTTTTGGCCCAGCAATTTGTTGGACAATTTCGCCGTAAGCGACTCTTTATTGCGTTGGTGATCGCCGCTGTGGTTCTGATATTGACGCTGGCTTTTCGCTTTTTCGAAGAGAAATCGCGTATTGAGCAGCAGTCGCTTAATTTCGCCGATAACGCCATTCAGCGCTTCGACCGCATGTTTTCGCCGCTCGACGTCTCCGCAAACAATACGCTGGGACTGGTCGGCGTGCCCTGCCAGGAGGTGCGCTTCCCGCTGATTGAGAAAATATCCGCTCTGCAAACGGTACGCGCGATATTGCTGGTAGAAAACGACACCATCTACTGCTCCAGCATCTACGGGCCGCGCGCCATTCCCTTTAGCCAGACCTATCCCCAGCTGGCGATTAATAATCAGCGCATGATGCTGACGACCGACAACTACCTGCTCAAGGGCTCGCCAATCCTGCTGCTGTGGACCCCTAAGTCCCTCGACAACCGCTCCGGTATTTTGCAGGCGATCAATATCGAGCTGATGAGCACCTATCTGCTGGAGCCGCAGCTGCCCTGGGTAGAGCGTGCGATCTTCAGCGTCGGCGGCGAGAGCCTGGAGTACGGCAATCCGCTGATTGAGCCGGCGATGCCGTCAGAGGATGAGGTCAGCTACGAGCAGGGCTCCTTGCGCTATCCTTTCGCCATTACGCTCTATGGCCCTTCGCCGGCACGACTGGCGATGATGTCGCTGCCGTCGCAGCTGCCGCTGGCGCTGATGCTGAGCCTGCTGATCGGCTATATCGTCTGGCTGGCGACGGCGAATCGTATGAGCCTGAGCTGGCAGATTAGCTACGGCATCACCGCCAATGAATTTATGGTTTACTGCCAGCCGCTGATTAACGCCAGGAGCGGCGAGTGCGATGGCATCGAGCTGCTGCTGCGCTGGCACAACGCGCGCCAGGGCTGGATCCCGCCGGACGTGTTTATTCCGCTGGCCGAGCGGCAGAATCTTATCGCGCCGCTCACGCGCTTCGTGATCGATAAAGCGGTGGCGCAGCTGCCGAACCTGCCGCGCTGCCCGTCGTTTCATATCGCCATTAACGTGGCCGCCAGCCACTTCCGCGATCGCGCCATCGTCGACGATCTGCAGCAGCTCTGGTGGCCGGCAAATCCGCTGCCGAAGCTGGTGGTGGAGCTGACGGAGCGCGATGCCCTGCCGGTGGTGGATCAGAAGGTGATTTCGCAGCTGCACAGCATCGGCGTGCGTCTCGCTATCGATGACTTCGGCACCGGGCACAGCTCGCTCTCCTATTTGAAAGATTTGCAGCCGGACGTGCTGAAGATTGACAAGATTTTCACCGCGGCGATCGGCACCGACGCCATTAACGCCACGGTGACCGATATGGTGATTTCGCTGGCGCAGCGATTAAATATCAGCCTGGTGGCCGAGGGGGTTGAAACCGCCGAGCAGGCCGCCTATCTGCGCGAGCGCGGCGTCGATCTGCTGCAGGGCTATTACTACGCGCGGCCGATGCCGATTGAGGATTTTCCCGCCTGGCTGACGCAGCATCAGGCGCAGCTGACGCCCTGACCTTCAGGTTTTAACAGACGGCGCACAGGCATTACGACCCGCAAGGTCGGGTCCAGAGAGCAAAGCGTCCCGCGACGGGGACAAAAACGCCGGGAGTGTTTTTGTCCATCGCTGCGCGATGGCCCGGCGACGGGCGCACTTCAGGAATAAGATACCTATTCCCGCAGGCCAGGCGCATATGGATGGCCTGAGCGACTGGGCGATCGTACGCTGACTCACGCCTCAGCGCATAACAGCAAAACGGCGCTTTCGCGCCGTTTTCTCATTACTGCTCTTGTTCATCATCCTCGTGCGGCTTGTCTTTCGTCACCCGCACCAGATCGACGCGATAGTCGGTCGCCTGCAGAATAGTAAAGTGCAGCGGCGGCAAATCGATCACCTCGCCCGGCAGCGGCAGCTGGCCTTTCTGACCAATCAGCAGACCCGCCAGCGAGGCGTGATCTTCATCCGGGTTAACCAGGTCGTTAACGTCGAACAGCTGCTGAAGCGAATGCAGGTCAGTGCCGCCCTTAACGATCCAGCCGTCGCCGTCGACGATAATATCTGGCGTCTCATCCTCGTCCGGGAACTCACCGGCGATCGCTTCCAGCACGTCCAGCGGGGTAATCAGCCCCTGCACCACGCCGAACTCGTTGGTGACGATAACGAAGCTGCCTTTGGCGCGGCGCAGCACGCCCAGTAAATTAATGGGATCCAGCGTTTCCGGCACCACGATAGCGGGCGATGCGGCGGCAAAGGTCGCCACGTCCATGCCGTGCTCAATCGCCACCAGCAGCTCTTTGGCGCGCACCACGCCGATAATCTCATCCAGCTCGCCGCGGCACACCGGAAACAAACTGTGCGGCGTGTCGAGCAGTTGAATACGGATCTCGTCCAGCGGACGCTCGGCGTCAACCCAGGAGATTTCACCGCGCGGCGTCATAATGCTGCGGATAGAGCGCGACGCCAGCGTCAGCACGCCGTTGATCATATAGCGCTCTTCATCCTTAAAGGCTTCCTGCGGCATCGCCTGGATCAGAGGCGACTCCTCGTTAACCGCAGGCTGCGCCGGGCGCTGACGACCGCCCATCAGGCGCAAAATCGCCTCGGCGGTGCGCTCGCGCATTGGGCGATGCGCCTGATGACGCATAAAGTTGCGGCGCGCGATCTGGTTAAACAGCTCGATAAGAATCGAGAAGCCAATCGCCGCATAGAGGTAGCCTTTCGGGATATGGAAGCCGAAGCCTTCCGCCACCAGCGACAGGCCGATCATCAGCAGGAAGCTCAGGCAGAGCACCACCACGGTAGGATGCGCGTTAACGAAGTTGGTCAACGGCTTCGAAGCGAGCAGCATCACGCCCATGGCGATCACCACCGCCGTCATCATAATCGGCAGATGGTTTACCATGCCGACCGCCGTAATCACCGCATCCAGCGAGAAGACCGCGTCCAGCACCACAATCTGCGTGACCACCGCCCAGAAGCTGGCGTAGCTGCGGTTCCCCTGATGCTCAAGCTGACGGTTCTCCAGCCGCTCATGCAGCTCCATCGTCGCCTTGAACAGCAGAAACACCCCGCCCACCAGCAAAATCAAATCACGCCCTGCGAAGCTAAACTCCCCTACGCTAAATAACGGACGCGTCAGCGTCACCATCCAGGAGATCAGCGACAGCAGGCCCAGACGCATCACCAGCGCCAGCGATAAACCGATCAGGCGCGCTTTATCGCGCTGCTTCGGCGGCAGCTTGTCGGCAAGAATGGCGATAAACACCAGGTTATCGATGCCAAGCACGATTTCCAGTACGACAAGCGTGAGCAAACCGGCCCAGATTGAGGGGTCGAAGAGAAATTCCATCATTGACTCCTGAACGAGAGACAGACTGAACGATATCGTGCCAGCGTCGTCTGGTGACGTGACAGAAAGGCAATCGGGTGAAGTGCAGATACGCCGTCAGGCGTGAAAAATGGCGCGGATGCGCGCATCAAAGTGGTTAAGCGACGTCGGTGACGATCCATAAAGGTGGGCTGAAACCCGTTACTCCTGAGTAATAAACAGATCGTTAATGTAACAGGCCAGACATTTACGTCAAAAAATTTTCTTTCATTTACAAATGATTCAGCCGCAGCGGTGCATTAAACCGCGTTTAAGGCGCGTTCAGCCGTCCGATTATGGACAACCGTCACATAAAATATTTTTTCGCGCACTAAAATAAATCGCGACTCACCGATTTATGAAAGACGCCCGGAGAATGATTCATTAATTCAGTTATTTTGACTACGTGTGTTAGCTGACAACCGTAGCGATAACTCATAACGCTTCATCAACGCCAGACGAATTTATTTAGCGAACGGAGGTAGCAAGTGACCATTGCGATAGTAATTGGTACACACGGCTGGGCAGCCGAACAACTGCTGAAAACGGCAGAAATGCTGTTGGGCGAGCAGGAGAATGTCGGATGGATTGACTTTGTGCCCGGCGAGAATGCAGAAACGCTTATTGAAAAATATCAGGCGCAGCTGGCAAAGCTGGACACGTCAAAAGGGGCGCTGTTTTTAGTTGATACCTGGGGCGGAAGCCCGTTTAACGCCGCCAGCCGCGTGGTGCTCGATAAAGAAAATTACGATGTGATCGCCGGGGTCAATATTCCGATGCTGGTCGAAACCTTAATGGCGCGCGACGACGACCCTGGCTTTGCCGAACTGGTCGCCATCGCGGTGGAGACCGGCCGCGAAGGCGTTAAGGCGCAGAAAACCGAGCTTCCCGCGCCCTCTGCACCTGCCGCTGCCCCTGCCCCTGCCGCCAAAGCGCCGCCAGCACCGGCGCAGCCGCTGGCGCCGGGTGAGCATATGAAAATCGGCCTTGCGCGCATCGACGACCGCCTGATTCACGGTCAGGTGGCGACGCGCTGGACCAAAGAGACCAACGTCTCGCGCATTATTGTGGTCAGCGACGAGGTGGCAAAAGATCACGTCCGCAAAACCCTGCTGACGCAGGTAGCACCGCCCGGCGTAACCGCACACGTGGTGGACGTCGATAAGATGGTGCGCGTCTGGAATAACCCGAAATATGGCCGCGATCGCGTGATGCTGCTGTTCACCAATCCCACCGACGTGCTGCGCGTGGTCGAGCAAGGGGTAGAGATTAAATCGGTCAATATCGGCGGCATGGCGTTTCGCCAGGGCAATACCCAGGTTAATAACGCCGTCTCGGTCGATGAAAAAGATATCGCCGCGTTCCGCAAGCTTAATGAACGCAATATTGAGCTGGAAGTGCGTAAGGTCTCCAGCGATCAAAAACTGAAAATGATGGACCTGATTGCGAAGGTCAATGCGTAAAACGGTGCCAGCTGCGCCTGCGGGCCAGTTAACGCTATCCTGCTGAGGAGAAGGGATATGATGGAAATAACCTCGCTACAAATCATCCTGATATTTATCGTGGCCTGTATTGCGGGTATGGGCTCGATTCTGGATGAGTTTCAGTTTCACCGACCGCTGGTGGCCTGTACCCTGATCGGGGCGGTGCTCGGCGATATGAAAACCGGCATTATTATCGGCGGTACGCTGGAGATGATCGCCCTCGGCTGGATGAACATCGGCGCCGCCGTGGCGCCTGATGCGGCTCTCGCCTCAATCATCTCCACTATTCTGGTTATTGCCGGCGGTCAGAGCGTCGGCGCGGGTATTGCTTTGGCGATCCCGCTGGCGGCTGCGGGCCAGGTGCTGACGATTATCGTGCGCACCATCACCGTCGCTTTCCAGCACGCGGCCGATAAGGCCGCAGAGAAAGGTAACCTGACGGCGATATCCTGGATCCACGTCTCGGCGCTGGTGTTGCAGGCGATGCGTATCGCCATTCCGGCGCTGATTGTGGCGATTTCAGTCGGCACCAGCGCGGTTCACTCCCTGCTCAGCTCTATCCCTGAAGTGGTCACCAGCGGCCTGAACATTGCGGGCGGCATGATTGTGGTGGTCGGTTACGCGATGGTCATCAATATGATGCGCGCAGGCTATCTGATGCCGTTTTTCTATCTTGGCTTCGTCACCGCGGCCTTCACCAGCTTTAACCTGGTAGCGCTGGGCGTCATCGGCGTGGTGATGGCGGTGCTCTATATCCAGCTGGCGCCGAAATATAACCGCGTGGCGGGCGCGCCTGCGGCAGCTCCTGCAAATAACGATCTCGATAACGAACTTGACTAAGGAACAGGTGACAACATGGTAGATACAACTACAACGCAAAAGAAACTCACCCCAGGGGATATCCGCGGCGTGTTTTTGCGGTCGAACCTGTTCCAGGGGTCGTGGAACTTCGAGCGTATGCAGGCGCTAGGCTTCTGTTTCTCAATGGTGCCGGTGATCCGCCGCCTCTATCCGGAAAACAATGAGGCGCGCCGCCAGGCGATTAAGCGTCATCTGGAGTTCTTTAACACCCATCCCTACGTGGCAGCGCCGGTGCTGGGCGTGACCATGGCGATGGAGGAGCAGCGCGCCAACGGCGCCCCGATCGACGACGCCGCCATCAACGGCATTAAAGTGGGCCTGATGGGGCCGCTGGCTGGCGTCGGCGACCCCATTTTCTGGGGCACCGTACGCCCGGTATTCGCCGCCCTCGGCGCAGGTATCGCCATGAGCGGCAGCCTGCTGGGTCCGCTGCTGTTCTTCGTGCTGTTCAATCTGGCGCGTCTGCTGACCCGCTATTACGGCGTGGCGTACGGCTACCGCAAAGGGATCGATATCGTCAGCGATATGGGCGGCGGCTTCCTGCAGAAGCTCACGGAGGGGGCGTCAATTCTTGGCCTGTTTGTGATGGGCGCGCTGGTGAACAAGTGGACGCACGTGAATATTCCGCTGGTCGTATCGCGCATTACCGACCAGACCGGGAAAACCACCGTCACCACGGTTCAGACCATTCTCGATCAGCTGATGCCGGGCATCGTGCCGCTGCTGCTGACCTTCGCCTGTATGTGGCTGCTGCGTCGCAAGGTCAACGCGCTTTGGATTATCGTTGGCTTCTTTGTTATCGGGATTTTCGGCTACTGGGTCGGCCTGCTTGGCCTGTAGTTCTCTCGCCGGGCGCGCTGCGCCCGGCCTCTTCCCCGCTTTTCTGCCGCATCGCCACAGGAGAAAGTGATGTCACTAACGGACGGCCTCATCGCGCTCTGTATCGCCGCGCTGCTGCTTTTTTCTCTCTATAACGACTTTATTCTGCCGCGCCGCAACGGCCCGACGCGCTTAAGCGTGGCGCTGCGGCGCAGGCACAAAATCGACAGCCTGATATTTATCGGGCTGCTGGCGATTTTACTCTGGAATAATGTGACGCATCAGGGGCCGCAGCTCACCACCACCTTGCTGATGGTGCTCTGCTTTCTCGCTTTCTGGCTCTTCTGGCTGCGCCGCCCAACCCTGCTGATGAAGCGCGATGGGCTGTTCTATGGCGGCGTCTGGATCGCCTATGAACGCATTCAGAGCATCAATCTCTCCGAAGACGGCATCCTGGTGATGCAGCTGGAGCAGCGTCGCCTGCTGATCGCCGTGCAGCAGCTCGACGATCTTGAGCGCATCTATCATACGCTGGTGGAGGCGCGCTAATTGCGCCGCCATAGCGTCAGGCGGAAGTCAGCATCGCATTCGAAGGTTTTCGACGCCTGCAGTTCCCCCCACACCGACGGCTTCGCGCGCCAGGCGAAAGGCGTCATCTGCAGCAGCGTCGCCGCCGCATCGCCGCTCAGCTGCATCGCGTAGCGCAGCGACTGCTGACTCTCTTCGCTAAAGCCGCTGTAGCACTTCTCTTCCGGCGCATGAAGCTGCACCTCGCGATAGATCAGCGCCTTGAACTGCTGCAGATGGTGCGCCCCTGGGGTAACGGTCAGCAGCACGCCGCCTGGCTTCACGACGCGCGTCAGCTCCGCTTCGTTACAGGGCGCGTAGATGCGCACCACGCCGTCCAGCGATGCGTCAGCAAAGGGCAGACGCTGGCTTGAGGCGACGCAAAACTGCACGTCAGGATAACGTTTTGCCGCCAGGCGAATGGCGTTTTTAGCGATATCCAGGCCGTAAACCTCTGCGCCCAGCGCGCTGAGCGCCGACGTGTAATAGCCTTCGCCGCAGCCGATATCAAGCAGCGCGCCCGCGTCGCGTAGCTTTTCGCGCAGCAGCGTCACCACGCCGTCGCGCAGCGGCTGATAGTAGCCCGCCTGCAGAAACTCGCGCCGCGCCTGCATCATCTCTGCGCTGTCGCCAGGCTCGCGCGAGCCTTTATGCTGAACGGGCAGCAAATTGAGGTAGCCCTCTTTCGCCTGATCGAACTGGTGACGGTTTTCACAGCGCCAGCTGCGGTTTTCAGGCTGCAAAGGATGATGACAGAGGGGGCAAATCAGCAACATACGAACTCCATTAACAAGAGCGCCGCAGTGTACTCCGTTCGCGGTTGTATCGAAAGCGCAAAGAAAAAGCCCCGGTCAGATGACCAGGGCTTTACAGGATTCGTTTTCAGTGGTGCATGGCACCGAGCTGGCACGAAATCAGATAGCGGTTACGTTGACTGCAGCCGGGCCTTTCTGGCCGTCCTGAATTTCGAACTCAACGCTTTGGCCTTCAGCCAGGGTTTTGAAACCGTTGCCCTGGATAGCGGAGAAGTGTACGAACACATCTTTGCTACCGTCAGCAGGAGTAATAAAACCAAAACCTTTAGACTCGTTGAACCACTTAACCTGACCTTTGATCTTTGCCATTTTGCAAATTCCTTAGAGTGTTTATTTTGCCCGGAGGCAGACCTACAGAGAAACCAGAGACGTTACTGAATGAGGCACTAATAAGGTTCGGCAAGGAAGCGGTATTCAACGTCAACGTTTTTACTCGTAACTTCTTTACTGAAGATGCCATACATAAACAGAACTGTACCTCGTTTGACCCAAGAATTGTTATCACATATCCGCAAATTAATGGCAAGGCATTTTTAATCGACCGTGGATGTGCTGCACAAAATTTGCAAAGCCGTCGCGCACTTTGTTCATTTTGGTACATAACCTGACCACGCCCAGGCCGAAAAGCGCTATCCAGCAACCCGCGGATGATACGAATAACGCTAGCGGATAACCGCGCATTTGTCCAACCTTGTTCACCGTAACGGATTAATTTACGGATAGATTATTGCAGTATTATGGCATTCGCTTTTGTTAAGCGACACCCTACAACTAAAATGCGGCACCCTTTTCTCTTAAGCGATCGCAGGCTCTGATTTCTCTCTGGCACAGTTAATAAATACTTTTGCACCAAAATCAGGAAAATAAAAACCCGTACTGCCCCAATAAAAAGCAGAGCAATGCTTATTTCTTATTACCATTTATTCTTTGATCCTGAATAAATGTTCTCTCAAAACCTAATACCCGCCTGAGGATAAGCACCGCGCTTTAGGAATTTTCCTGGTTAATATTTTCCAGGCTGCGGCTCTCTCCTATTCTCCACGGCGCAAAGCGGCCATTATCTTCTCCGCTGCGCTGAATGGCGCACACTAATTCAGCCGGCGGCTCATCCAGTGATTCGTCAGCCAGCTCGAATACGCCCCAGTGAATAGGCAGGGCTAACGGTTTACCCGTTAGCCGCCATAATGAGACCGCGTGAGCGGGCTCCATATGGCTGCTGCGCATGAACCATTTCGGTGCATAGGCACCGACCGGCAGCGCGACCAGATTAAATGGACCAAGCCGCCGGGGGATCTCCGCCAGGTTATCGGAAAACCCGCTATCGCCGGAAAACCAGAAATTAAGCGTCTTGCTTTTTACTACCCAGCCGCACCATAGCGAACGGTTGCGATCCCAGGGCGTGCGCATGCTCCAGTGACGCGCCGGTACGGCGGTCAGGGTCAGCCCCGCCTCCTGCTGGCTCTGCCACCAGTCGAGCTGGCGCACATGACGCGCGCCGCGTCGCGTGAACCAGCCTTCCAGCCCCAGCGGCACCAGAAAAGTGACGTCAGGGAAACGGCGGAGAATGCGCCTGACGGTGGCGGAATCGAGATGGTCATAGTGATTGTGGGAGATCAGCACATAGTCGAGGCGCGGCAGATCCTTAATGCGCAGCGGCGGCGGGGTTTTGCGTTCTGGCCCGGCAAAGGGCAGCGGCGAGGCGCGCGTCGAGAGCGCCGGATCGATCAGCAGATAGCGCTGGTTAAGGCGCAGCAGCATCGCCGCATGGCCTAACCACCAGACGCGATCGTCCACGCCGGCAAGATCGGCGGGCTGCCACCAGCGCGCCCTGAACTGCTCATAGCCCGCCTGCGGCGGGAGCGGCAGCCCCGCCGCTTTGCGCGCTTTACGCCAGCGCCTGAGATCGCCAGGCTGGCGCAGATCCGGCTCCAGGTTGCGAAAGCCTTCAGGGGTATGATGCGCTTTGCTGGCGTCATACCAGGGGTTTTGCCAGGCCATGTCGCTCCTTGCCGGGGTAAAAAAGGTTAGCGTTCCGGGATCATGCGGATAAATTCGCGCGTCGCTTCCGGCTCCTGCTTCTCCTGCTCGCCGCTCTGGCTCTCAACCAGCCGGCGCAGCAGCGCGTTCTGTTTTTTCTGCTCTTCCAGCAGCTGGCTCAGCAGCAGGATCTGTTCGCTGGCGCGCACGCTGGCCCGGTTAACGAAAAACCAGGCGATAAACGCCACAATGATAATCACCGCCACTACGCCATAGCTAAACAGCGGATCGGAGGTTGCGGCTAATTCGTTCATAACTGCCTCAAAAACGGAAAATATTGATGGCGTCGATTCTACCTGCTGGGCGCCCGGCTGACCAGGCTATGCGCCTGAATGCAGAATTCCCTGACCCGTCGCTTTCGGCAATCTCCGATCGCTTCGGCAGACAAAGCGAGGCAAGCTGTTAATATTACGGGCGGCAGCACACGGTGGACAGCTGCGTTATGTATCACAAGGAGAACAAATGAAACTCTTTATTCGGGCGATCGTTCTGCTCGCCGTTATCTGGGTCGCCATGCTGTTTACCGGCTATGGCGTGCTGACCGGCAGCGCTAAAAACGCCGCGGGTCTGGGCCTGCAGTGCAGCTACCTTACCGCGCGCGGTGTGATTACCGCCCAGTATCTGCATACTGACAGCGGCGTTATCGGGGTGAGCGACTGCCCGCTGCTGAAGAAGAGCGGAGAAGTGATCGACAATTAAGGGTCAGGCGGAGAATCGTTCCGCGCGGAGTCTTACAGGAGAGCAAGCGGGCGTCTGCCCGCTTTTTTTATCAGAAGCCGTAGTGGTGATAGCCCATCTCAGCGGAGAGCGTGCGCGCCGCGCGATGCAGCATGGCGACATAGTCGCTTTTCGCCTCTTCCGAGAAGCGGATAGTGGGGAATGAGATGCTCAGACCGGCGATAACCACGCCAAAGCGGTCGAAAACCGGCACGGCGATACAGCGCAGCCCCTCTTCCTGCTCCTCGTTATCCTCGCCGAAGCCCTGCGCTTTCACCTGATCCAGCACCTCGAGCAGCGCTTCGCGCGTGACGATGGTATTGGCGGTGCTACGCTTGAATTCAACCTCTTTAAGGATCTCATTCACCTCTGCCCGGTCGCGCCACGCCAGCAGCACTTTGCCAATCGCCGTGGTGTGCAGCGGGTTGCGCCGTCCAATGCGCGAATACATCCGCAGGTTATAGAGCGAGTCGATTTTATGGATGTAGACGATGCTGTCCTCTTCCAGCGCCCCGAGGTGGATCGTCTCTTTAGTCAGACGCGAGAGCTCACGCATCTGCACGTCTGCGCTGCGGATGAGATCGACGTTCTGCAACGCCTTCGCCCCCAGCTCAAACAACTTCAGCGTCAGGGAGTATTTTTCGCTCTCGCCTTCCTGCGTGACATAGCCAAGCGCCTTCATGGTCTGCAGAAAGCGGTAAACGGTGCTCTTCGACATCATCACGCGCTGCGCCAGCTCGGTAATGCCGTGATCGCGCTCTTCGCCCAGCGCCTGCAGGATGCCAAACACCTTCATTACGGAAGAGACGGCGTCGGGTTGTTTATCGTTTTCACTGGTGGCCATCACGAACCCTTTTTTGAAATTGTTTTAATAAAATCGGAACAGATGACCAATATAGCGCGTCGCTGCGCGCTGCACCATT
Source organism: Pantoea agglomerans (assembly GCF_020149765.1). NCBI lineage: Bacteria > Pseudomonadati > Pseudomonadota > Gammaproteobacteria > Enterobacterales > Erwiniaceae > Pantoea > Pantoea agglomerans. The sequence continues at coordinate 1,714,721 of NZ_CP083809.1, read as the reverse complement.
GCCTGTCACCGCGCGACATACTTTACCCGCGTTTTTTGCGCTAAAGGCGGTGCGTTTCAGCAGCGGATTCATTAGCATGTTGATATTCACCCACTTTACTTTTCTCTCTATGTCTCCGATAAATTCTCAGGATGGGCTGCCCGTTCCGCAGCGCTACGGCGCAATTTTTACCATTGCGCTGGGCATTATGATGGCGGTGCTGGACGGTACTATCGCCAACGTGGCGCTGCCGACCATTGCGCGCGAGCTGCACGCCAGTCCGGCGCAGTCGGTCTGGATCGTCAACGGCTACCAAATCGCTATCGTCGCCTCGCTGCTGTCGCTTGCGTTTCTCGGCGATATGCTTGGCTATCGCCGGGTCTATCAGGTCGGGCTCGGCCTGTTTGTCCTCACCTCGGTTTTCTGCGCCCTCTCATCATCGCTCCCGATGCTGACGCTGGCGCGCGTGCTGCAAGGGTTTGGCGGCGCGGCGCTGATGAGCGTCAACACTGCGCTGATCCGCATTATCTATCCGCAGCGTTATCTGGGACGGGGGATGGCGATCAACTCCCTGGTGGTGGCGGCCTCAAGCGCCGCCGGGCCAACGGTGGCGGCGGCGATCCTGTCGTTCGCCAGCTGGAAGTGGCTGTTTCTGATTAATGTGCCGCTGGGGGTGATTTCGCTCTGGCTGGCGCTGCGCTTCCTGCCGGAGAACAGCCAGAAAGCGAAGGCGCAAAAGTTCGATGTGCCGAGTGCGCTTATGAACGCGCTGTTTTTCGGTTTGCTGATCTATACGCTGACCGGATTTGCGCAGGGCGGCAGCCGGATGCTGGCGCTGGCTGAAGTAGCGGTGCTGGCGGTGGTCGGCTGGTTCTTTGTGCGTCGTCAGCAGCGCATGGCGGTGCCGCTGCTGCCGGTGGATCTGCTGCGTATTCCGCTGTTCAGCCTGTCGCTCTGCACCTCGATCTGCTCTTTCTGCGCACAGATGCTGGCGATGGTGTCGCTGCCCTTTTACCTGCAGAACGCGCTGGGACGCGACGAGGTTGCGACCGGCCTGCTGCTGACGCCCTGGCCGCTGGCGACCATGGTGCTGGCGCCGATTGCTGGCCGCCTGATTGAGCATATTCACGCCGGGCTGCTCGGCGGCATCGGCCTGGCGCTGTTTGCGGCGGGGCTGTTTCTGCTGGCGCTGCTGCCTGCGCAGCCGCAGGACTGGGATATTATCTGGCGTATGGCGCTGTGCGGTGCCGGGTTCGGCCTGTTCCAGTCGCCGAATAACCACACCATCATCTCTGCCGCGCCGCGCAACCGCAGCGGCGGCGCCAGCGGCATGCTGGGCACGGCGCGTCTGCTGGGCCAGAGCAGCGGCGCGGCGCTGGTGGCGCTGATGTTCACCCTGTTCGACCAGGGCGGCACGCACGCGTCGCTGATCCTCGCCGGCCTCTTCTCCAGCCTCGCCGCGCTGTTCAGCCTGTCGCGCCTGTCGCAGAAGCGCGCCACGGCGCAGTAATCGCGCCCATAAAAAAGGCGACTCCGGGGAGTCGCCTTTTCACGCCTGAACGGCTACTTGAGATACTGACCGCTGCGCAGCGCTTCGATGCGCTTATCCAGCGGCGGGTGCGACATAAACAGTTCGCTCAGCGACTTGTTTTTGCCGTTGATGCAGAACGCCATCATGCTGCTCGGCTCCTGCGGTTCGTAGCTGGTTTTCAGGCGCTGCAGCGCGGCGATCATCTTCTCGCGTCCCACCAGCTTCGCCGAACCGGCGTCAGCGTGGAATTCACGGTGGCGCGAGAACCACATGGTGATGATGCTGGCCAGAATGCCGAACACCAGCTCCAGCACCGTCGCCACGGCAAAGTAGACCAGCGGATTGCCGTTGCTGCTCTCTTCGCCGTCGCGGTTGCCGGAAAGGAAGCCCGACGCCACCTGCGCGATAATACGCGAGATAAAGATCACGAAGGTGTTCACGATGCCCTGAATCAGCGTCATGGTCACCATGTCGCCGTTGGCGATGTGGGCAATCTCGTGCGCCAGCACCGCTTCCGCTTCGTCGCGGCTCATGTTCTGCAACAGCCCGGTTGAGACAGCGACCAGCGACGCATCGCGACGCGCGCCGGTGGCGAAGGCGTTGATGTCGGGCGCATGGTAAATAGCGACCTGCGGCATCGCAATGCCCGCCTGCTGCGCCTGACGGCCCACGGTCTGCATCAGCCAGCGCTCTGTTTCATTACGCGGCTGTTCAATCACCTCACCGCCGACCGAACGCAGCGCCATCCACTTCGACATCAGCAGTGAAACAAACGCACCGCCAAAGCCAAACAGGCCTGCCATGATCATCAGGCCCTGAACACTGCTTGACTGGATCCCTGTCAGGCTGAGGATCAGCCCAAAGACCAACATCACAGCTAAGTTGGTCACCAGGAAAAGAGCAATACGCATCATAAAAGTTAATCTTCCTCAGTTGTTCATGCGCTGACTGCGCGGATCCCTATCCTAGGGTCATCGCAGCGCATTTCAAGCGACCTTAACCTTTAAGTGCCTAAAAAGACATAACTTTACATTTAGTCACGCTTTCGCCGCGCGGCCGGGTTTCCGCCCCCTCAGGACAAAAAAAAGCACCGCGGGGCGGTGCTTTTTACTCCCCTGCGCTTACTGCGCGGCGGGGGACGATGAAGTGGGCTGGGACTTATCCAGCTGCGCCAGATCGTTAGCGATTCTCACCGTCTCGTCGAGGTAAGGATCGGGCTCTTTGTAGTCCTTCGGCAGATCGTCCAGGCTCTTCAGCGGCTTTTTGCCTTCCGCCTGATAGCGCGCGTTAATCCGCTCCAGACGCAGCGCATCCTCTTCGTGGTTCTCTTTTTCGCGCTGGGCGAGATTGAGCGACACGATATTGCGCTTCTCCTTCATCGCATTAAAGCGGGCGATATCCTTCATGATGTACTGGAACTCACGATCCTCGGCGATACGCGCTTCGTGCTGCTTCGTCAGCTGCGCCACCAGCGGCTTCACGTCGCCGGTTTTGGTGTAGGTGGCAGCGTTGATGCTATCCCACGGCAGCGCGTTATCTTCGAACTTCTCGCCGGTTTCCGCCGCTTCCACGCCGGTCGGCATCAGCAGATCGGGCGTGACGCCTTTACGCTGGGTGCTGCCGCCGTTGATGCGGTAGAACTTCTGGATGGTGTACTGCACGGAGCCGAGCGCAGGCCACTCTGGACGCAACATCTGATCGTAGATGCGGTTCAGGGAGCGATACTGCTGCACGGTGCCTTTACCGAAAGTCGGTTCGCCGACAATCAGCGCGCGGCCGTAGTCCTGCATCGCCGCGGCGAAGATTTCCGACGCCGAGGCGCTGAAGCGGTCTACCAGCACTACCAGCGGGCCTTTGTAGTAGACCACGCCGTCGTTGTCGCTGTCTTCACGCACGCGGCCGTTGTTGTCGCGCACCTGCACCACCGGACCGCTGGGAATAAACAGGCCAGAGAGGGAAACCGCCTCGGTCAGCGCGCCGCCGCCGTTGGTGCGCAGGTCGATAACCACGCTGTCAACGTTCTGCTTTTGCAGTTTCTGCAGCTGCACTTTAACGTCATCGGTCAGACCAACGTAGAAGCCCGGAATATCCAGCACGCCGACTTTCTGCTTGCCGACGTTGTGCACGCTCATCTTCACCGCGCGGTCTTCAAGGCGGATCTTCTCGCGCGTCAGGGTCACAGTACGAGTTTTGGTGCCCTTGCCCGCAGGCAGCACTTCAAGACGCACTTTACTGCCTTTCGGCCCCTTGATTTTGGCCACGACATCGTCAAGACGCCAGCCGATAACATCTTCCATCGGCTTGCCCGGCTGTCCGACGCCGACAATGCGGTCGCCGACGCTGATCGCTTTGCTCTTCGCCGCAGGACCACCGGCAACCATGGAGTTGATCACCGTATAGTCGTCATCCATCTGCAGCACCGCGCCGATGCCTTCCAGCGACAGGCTCATTTCAGTGTTGAACTGTTCGGTGTTGCGCGGCGACAGGTAGTTGGTGTGCGGATCGATTTCGTGCGCGAAGGCGTTCATCGCCAGCTGGAATACATCTTCGCTGTTGCTCTGCGCCAGGCGGCGAATAGCGAAGTTGTAGCGCTTGGTCAGCACATCGCGAATTTCTTTTTCATCTTTGCCAGTCAGCTTCAGGCTGAGCTGGTCATACTTCACCTTGGCGTCCCATAACGCATTCAGCTCCGCCTGATCTTTCGGCCAGGGAGCTTTCGCGCGGTCGATATCGATGGTGTCGTTGCCGGTAAAGTTCATCGGGCGTTTCAGCACCTCAAGCGCATACTGATAGCGCTCGAAACGGCGTTTCTGCGCCAGATTGTAGAGATCGTAAAACACATCCAGCTTGCCGCTGCGCAGCTCGTCGCCGAGGGTGGTTTTTTTGTCGGCGAACTGCGCGACATCCGATGCCAGCAGCACATTATGGTTGTAGTCGAGCATGTTCAGGTATCGGTCGAAAATCTTCGCCGAAAAGGCCTGATCGAGGTCGAACTGGCGATAGTGAGAGCGGGTAAAGCGAGAGGTCACCCGTTCACTGACGGTCGGATCCTGCGGATCTTCATGAAGCTGGGGGATCTGATCGGCGCGGGTGATGTTCTCTGCGCCAAATGAAGGGCCTGCCAGTAGCAGGCCCGCAATCATACCGATTTTTAACAGGGTGTTCATGCCGGGGTCAGCCTCCGTTTCAGAACTGCAAGTGTTCTGCGCGCACAATCATTGCCATGCCGGAAGCGAGCTGTACCCGAACGCCGTCTTTTGAGACTTCAAGAACGGTAGCGTCCATCGCACTTTTGCCTGCTTTGACTTTGATATTCTGGCCAGGTTGCAAAGTTGAGGTATCGGTGATGGGTTTCGCCTGCGCTGCAGGACGCGGGGCCGGTTTACGATCCTGAGTGGCCGGACGCGGCGACTGAGGACGCGCTTTACGCGGCGCATCGCCTTCGGCTGGCTTACGGGCGGCCGGACGACGCGGACGACGGGGTTCTGCGCCCTCTTCGCCTGCTTCGCGCTTCGCGGCTTTCTGCTGCTCGCGCTGCGCCTGAACGCGCGCTTTCGCCTCTTCCAGCTGCTGACGCGCATGCTGCACGTGCTGCTCGTCAAGCACGCCGCAGGCATTGCCGTCGAGATCGACGCGCGTTGCGCCCGCTTTGATGCCGTAGAGATAACGCCAGCTGGAGGTATAGAGACGCAGCGCTGAACGCAGCTGGGTCTTGCTAAGACTCATTTCGCCCTGAACGCGCTCTACCAGATCCTGAAAGATGCCGATTTTGAGCGGACGCGCCTCACCTTCGGCGCTAAAGCAGTTTGGAAAACGTTCCGCCAGAAAGGCGATCACTTCTTTACTGCTATTCAACTTAGGTTGATTTTCCATGAAATTTCCTGATTACAACGGATTTGCCGACCAGAGCAGGCATGAACAGGCGACATTATAATGACAACATCGCCAAATACCATTCGATCCAGTCGATTAGCTGCGCGTCAGCTGCAAAAATTTTTCGAGATCGCTGTCCGCCAGCACGTCGCAAAGCCCATCAGTCAGAGCAACCAGCCCTGTCTCATCCTCGCTGTCGAAGCGATTGAACACCGTGCTGTCGATATCCAGAACGCCGACCAGCGCGCCGTTTACTTTCAGAGGAATCACGATCTCGGCGTTGCTGGCGGCGTCGCAGGCGATATGGCCGGGAAAGGCGTGCACGTCATCGACGCGCTGCACTTTATCCTGCGCCATCGCCGTGCCGCATACGCCTTTACCTACCGGGATGCGCACGCAGGCGATTTTGCCCTGAAAAGGCCCCAGCACCAGGGTGTCGGCTTCCGTCAGCAGGTAAAAGCCCGCCCAGTTGACGCCCTCAAGGCGTTCATACAGCAGCGCGCTGAAATTGCCCAGCGCGGCGAGGAAGGATCTCTCGCCCGCGAGCAGCGCGCGCATATCGCGATTCAGATCATCGTAAAAGGCAGTTTTGTTCATTGTTTAACCATTAACATTAACAACAGAGCGGCTTTAATTAGCCGCCCGTTAAAATAAGCACTAAATATCCACCGCCACAAGGTGAATCATAGCGTTAGTTGCTATAACCTTAGATTTTTGTGGATCGAAACGTGGGCCCCGTGCGGGTATGCCGGAAACGTGAAAACGTTCTTTTGCCCCACAACCGCATCCGGTCACAGCGACAAATATCTGGGCGAAACCTGCATCACCCTATGAAAATTCACGCTATCAGCCAGCCATTGCCCCACGCACGTTATCAGCGTTGTCCGCAATGCGATACCCTTTTTTCCTTACCGGATGTGAAATCGCATCAGTCTGCCTATTGTCCACGCTGCCATGCGCAAATAATCAGCGGGCGCGACTGGTCGATGACCCGGCTGACGGTGATGGCGGCGATGATTATGGTGCTGATGCCCTTCGCCTTTACCCTGCCGCTGGTGGATATTCGCCTGCTCGGTATGCGCATAAACGCCAGCCTGCTGGGCGGCGTTATCCAGATGGCAGAACAGGGCAATGTGCTGACCGCCTCGATGGTAGCGTTCTGCACCATCGGCGCGCCCGTGGCGCTGGTGGCCGGCATCGGCTATCTGACTATCGGACACCGGCTGGGGATGAATCTGCGCCCGGTGCTGCTGATGCTGGAGAAGGTCAAAGAGTGGGTGATGCTCGATATCTACCTGGTGGGCATCGCGGTGGCGTCGATTAAAGTGCAGGATTACGCCTCGCTGGAGGTCGGCTACGGGCTGGCCGCCTACCTGACGCTAACGCTGCTGAGCCTGCTGACGCTGATCCACCTTAACGTCGAGCAGCTATGGGAGCATTTCTATCCGCAGAAGCAGTATGCGACCGCGCGCGCCGAACTCCAGGTGTGCCTTAACTGCCACAATACCGGCGTGCCGGACGCGCGCGGTCGCTGTCCGCGCTGCCATACGCCGCTCGACTTCCGTCGCCGCCACAGCCTGCAAAAATCCTGGGCGGCGCTGATCGCCTCGATCGTGCTGCTGATCCCCGCCAATCTGTTGCCTATTTCCGTGGTCTACCTGAACGGCTCGCGACGCGAGGACACCATCTTCTCCGGTATCCTCGGTCTGGCCTCCGGCAATGTGCCGGTGGCGGCGGTGGTGTTTATCGCCAGTATTCTGGTGCCGTTCACCAAGGTGCTGGTGATGCTGACGCTGTTGCTCAGCATTCACTTCCGCTGCGAGCAAGGGCTGAAAACCCGCATTCGCCTGCTGCGGGTGGTCACCTGGGTGGGCCGCTGGTCTATGCTCGACCTCTTTGTGATTTCTTTAACCATGTCGCTGGTCAATCGCGATCAGCTGCTGGCTTTTACCATGGGACCCGCCGCGTTTTACTTCGGCGCGGCGGTGATCCTGACGATTATGGCCGTTGAGTGGCTAGACAGCCGCCTGCTTTGGGATGCACATGCAACAGGAAACGCCGACTACATCGACTAACGCGACGCTGCGCAGCAAACGTAAGGTTTCTCCATTCTGGCTTCTGCCGATTATCGCGATGCTGATCGCCGGCTGGCTGCTCTGGACCAACTACGAAGAGCGCGGCACGGTGATCACCATTAACTTCCAGTCGGCGGACGGCATCGTGCCGGGCCGCACGCCGATCCGCTATCAGGGCGTGGAGGTTGGCACCGTGCAGGGCATCAACCTGAGTGACGACTATCGCACCATTCAGATCAAGGCGAGCATCAAGAGCGACATGAAAGATGCGCTGCGCGAGAACACCCAGTTCTGGCTGGTGACGCCAAAAGCGTCGCTGGCGGGCGTCTCGGGCCTCGATGCGCTGGTGGGCGGCAACTATATCGGCATGATGCCGGGCAGCGGCAAGCCGCGCGAAAACTTCGTCGCGCAGGATACCCAGCCGAAGTATCGCGTTAACACCGGCGAGCTGCTGATCCATCTGCACGCCCCCGACCTCGGCGCGCTTAACTCCGGCTCGCTGGTCTACTACCGCAAGATCCCGGTGGGCCGCGTCTATGACTACAGCATCAACAGCAAGACGGACGGCGTGACTATCGATGTGCTGATCGAGCGCCGCTTCAATAACCTGGTCAAGACCAACAGCCGCTTCTGGAACGTCTCCGGGCTGAGCGCCGACGTCAGCCTGAGCGGCGCGAAGGTCGAGCTGGAGAGCCTGGCGGCGCTGGTGAACGGCGCTATCGCCTTCGACTCGCCGGACGATTCGCCGGCGGCGAAAACGGACCAGAACTACAGGCTCTATCCCGATCTGGCGCGCAGCCAGCGCGGCGTGGTGGTCACGCTCGATCTGCCCGACGGCAATAACCTGAAGGCGGGCCGCACGCCGCTGATCTATCAGGGGCTGGAGGTCGGCAGCCTGACCAAACTCAACCTGCTGAGCGGCGGGAAAGTGACCGGCGAGCTGACCCTCGACCCTTCCGTGGTCAGCCTGATGCGCAGCGGCACGCGCATTGAGATGCGCAGCCCGAAAGTGAGCCTGACCGATACCAACCTCAGCAGCCTGCTGACCGGCAATACGCTGGAGCTGGTACCGGGCGACGGCGAGCCGCAAAGCCACTTTACCGTGCTGCCCGCCAACGAGTCGCTGCTGCAGAAGCCCGACGTGCTGACGGTGAAGCTCAGCGCGCCGGAGAGCTACGGCATCGACGCTGGTCAGCCGGTAATGCTGCACGGTATGAAGATCGGCCAGGTGATTTCGCGCGAGCTGAATGAGAAAGGCATTCAGTTTGTGGTGGCGATTGAGCCGGCCTATCGCAACCTGGTGCACGGCGACAGCAAGTTTATCGTCAACAGCCGACTCGACGTGAAGTTCGGACTCGACGGCATGAAAGTGCTCGGCGCCAGCGCCCGTGAATGGGTCGATGGCGGCATCCGCCTGGAGCCGGGCAATCAGGGGGCGGTTAAATCCGCTTATCCGCTGTTTGCTGACGCTGAAAAGGCGGAGGAAGGCATTACTGGCGATCGCCCTTCTACTACGCTGACCCTGACCGCCAACAGCCTGCCGGACGTACAGGCGGGTTCGGTGGTGCTTTACCGCAAATATGAAGTCGGTGAAATCGTCGACGTCACGCCGCGCGCCAGCGCCTTCGATATCGCCGTCCATATCAAGCCGGAGTATCGCAAGCTGCTGACCAGCGAGAGCGTGTTCTGGGCGGAAGGCGGCGCGCGCGTACAGCTTAACGGCAGCGGCCTGACCGTCCAGGCGTCGCCGCTGAACCGCGCGCTGCGCGGCGCCATCAGCTTTGACAATATGAGCGGCGCGGCGAACGCCAAAGGCAGCAAGCGCACGCTCTACCCTTCAGAGACGGCGGCGCGCGCGGTCGGCAGCCAGATAACGCTGCATACCTATGACGCCAGCAAGCTGTCGGAAGGGATGCCGATTCGCTATCTGGGTATCAATATCGGTCAGGTCGAGTCGCTGTCGCTCAGCCAGGATAACAATCAGGTGGTGGCGAAGGCGGTGCTCTATCCCGAGTATGTGCAGGACTTCGCGCGCAGCGGCAGCCACTTCTCGGTGGTGTCGCCGGAGATCTCCCCGGCTGGGGTCAACCATCTGGAGACGCTGCTGCAGCCTTACGTTAACGTCGATCCCGGCAAGGGGCGTCCGGCGCGTATTTTTGAGCTGCAGGAGAGCACCATTACCGATTCACGCTACCTGAACGGGCTGACGATCTATGTCGATGCCGCTGAGGCGGGATCGCTTTCAATCGGCACGCCAGTGCTGTTCCGCGGCATCGAGGTAGGCACCGTAACCGGCACGACGCTGGGCAATATGGCGGATCGCGTGCAGATTGCGCTGCGCATCAGCAAGAAGTATCAGCATCTGGTGCGCAACAACTCGGTGTTCTGGCTGGCGTCCGGCTATAACCTCGACTTCGGCCTGATCGGCGGCGTGGTGAAAACCGGCACCTTCCAGCAGTTTATTCGCGGCGGTATTCAGTTCGCCACCCCGCCAACGGTGCCGCTGGCGCCGCAGGCGGGCGCGGACAAGCACTTCCTGCTGCAGGATGAAGCGCCGAAAAACTGGCGCAGCTGGGGGACAGCGATCCCCGAGCCGCAGCAGTAGCGCGGCCGAGCCGTCTGAAATCTTTTTCAGACGGCTGAAAAGCGCAGGGACACGCCGCCAGCGTTTGCAGATAACGCTTCGTTTGCGGGCGCACCTCAGGGATGAGGTGCCTGTTTGCGCAGGCCGGGCCGGCAACGGTGCCGGCTTTTGCGTCTTTGCGACTGGTCGGTAACACCGGCGCCAGCCCCTTATCTGCCCGCCTCTTTTTCTATGCTACACTGCCGCCCTGTTTTTTGATCTCAACGCCTTAACTGGAACCTGCCGTGGCTGACCTTTTCCCTTCTGACTTCCTTGATCTGATGCGCGCCGCGCTGCCCGATGACGCCGAACTGCAGCGCTTTATCGCCATTAGCCAGCAGCTGCTGCGCCGCACCCTTCGTGTCAATACGCTCAAAATCAGCGTGGCGGATTTTCTTGCCCAGACGGCTCACTACGGCTGGCGACTGACGCCGGTGCCCTGGTGTGCAGAAGGCTTCTGGATTGAGCGAGACGACGAAAGTCTGCCGCTCGGCAGCGTGGCGGAGCATCTCAGCGGCCTGTTTTACATCCAGGAGGCGAGCTCCATGCTGCCGGTCAGCGCGCTGTTCGACGCCGCGCCCGAGGCGCAGACGGTAATGGATATGGCGGCGGCGCCTGGCTCGAAAACCACGCAGATAGCGGCGCGCATGCACAACCGCGGCGCGATCCTCGCTAACGAATTCTCCTCCAGCCGCATCAAGGTTCTGCACGCCAACATTAGCCGCTGCGGCGTCAGCAACGTTGCGCTGACCCACTTTGACGCGCGCGTCTTTGGTCCTGCCCTGCCGGAGCGCTTCGACGCCGTGCTGCTGGACGCCCCCTGCTCGGGCGAAGGTGTCATCCGCAAAGATGCCGACGCGCTGAAGAACTGGTCGCTGAGCAGCACCGAGGCTATCGCCGCCACCCAGCGCGATCTGCTGGAGAGCGCGTTTCATGCGCTGAAGCCCGGCGGCATACTGGTCTATTCCACCTGCACCCTTAACCAGATAGAGAATCAGCAGGTGATCGCCTGGCTGCTGGCGCGCTATCCGCAGGCGGTGGAGATCGTTCCGCTCGATACGCTTTTCGCGGGCGCCGCCCAGGCGTTGACGCCGGAAGGGTTTCTGCATGTGTTTCCGCAGCTGTTCGACAGCGAAGGCTTTTTCGTGGCGCGTCTGCGTAAAACCGACTCGGTACCGCCGCTGCCGCAGCCCGGCTACAAGCCAGGCAAACTGCCCTTTGCCCCACTGAATAAAAAGGCGGCGGCGGAGGTGGCTCACGCCGCGGCGTCGGTTTGCCTGCAGTGGGGTGAGGATCTGACGCTGTGGCAGCGCGACAAAGAGATTTGGCTGTTTCCCGAGGCGATTACGCCGCTGCTGGGCAGCGTTCGCTTCTCCCGCATCGGCATCAAGCTGGCCGAAACCTTTGCTAAAGGCTATCGCTGGCAGCATGAAGCGGTAATAGCGCTGGCGCAGCCAGACGCAGAGCACGCGTTTGAGCTGAGCGCCGACGAGGCGCTGGAGTGGTATCGCGGCCGGGATATCTACCCCGATACGCCGCCGCAGCGTGATGAGGTGATTGTCACCTACCAGCAGCAGCCGATCGGGCTGGCGAAACGCGTCGGCAGCCGCATCAAAAACAGCTACCCGCGCGAGCTGGTGCGCGACGGCCGCCTGTTCCGCTAAGCCTTACTGCAGCTGCACCAGCGTCAGCCGGTTGCCGAACACCGCGCCGGTGTCGATATAGTGCAGATTGCCTGACGCCAGCGGATGCTGCAGCGGCGTATGGCCGAAGTAAAAGGCGTCGGCACCCTCGATTTTTCCCGCATCACCTGTTTGCAGCCGGGTGATGCGCTCCCGATTCCAGACTACTTTATGCCAGTCCAGCGGCTGCTCCCACGCGTAGCGCTCTGCGGGATAGTCGGCGTGTGCCACCACCACAGTGCGATCCGCCAGCTGCAGGTGTAATACCAGCGGCAGATCTTCCAGACGCCTTAGCGCATGACGCGCCGCAATCAGCCTCTCGCCGGTCAGCTTGTAAAACCAGTCGCCGCCGTTCATTATCCAGTTCTGCGAATCGTGACACTGTAACGCACGCAGCGCCATCTCTTCATGATTTCCCCGCACGCAGCGGAACCAGGGGGCGTCCAGCAGCGCTAAGCAGCCGGGACTGTCGGGCCCGCGATCGATCAAATCGCCAACGGAAATCAGCAAATCGGCTTGCTTGTCAAAGCCGTTTTCCAGCAGCAGCGCGTCCAGCTGTCGCCGACAGCCGTGCAGATCGCCGACGATCCAGATGTTTTGCCAGTTTTCACCGTTGAGATACTGGTAGTGCATTTTGATTCCGCTTGTTAACAACAGGTTTACTCAGGGCGGGTTAAAGTATAGCCGGTCACATCTTCAGGGAGGCGTGATGAATAGTCGGAAACAATTTATCAGCGTGTTAGTGCTTATTTTTATCGGCAGCCTGCTGCTGCTGGAATCGCTGGCGCGCCTCGTGCATCTGCTGTTTGTCGGCTGACCGCCCAGACGCGATGCTTTCTGCCATCTACTCAGATTTTCCGTACATTTTGTCGCTAAAAGCGCCAGCGAATGGCGATTACTGTTCAGATATCAGGATGTTTCCGACAGACGAAACTGCGCTAGTGTGGGATCTCAGCCCGTCCACGATGTGGAGCAGATACACACAGCAAAGGAGGGATGGCTGATTACCTCCGGTCAGGAGAATAAGAATGGTCGCTGAAACGCTTGATAACGTAAGTTTTAACCTTGATTCTCTCGAAAACGCAGCACTAGAAATCTGTAAAACCAAAGGAATGCTGGGCATGCTGTTGGCGTCAGTTTCAACAGAGATTCAGCAATCCTATTTCCAGCTGTTACGCGAGTCTGGTTTCGATGACGAACTGGTCTGGCTGCAGCAGGTTCTGGATACTGAATAAGTGATTCAGTTGACCCCGGCCCAGGCCGGGGTTTTTCATTTTTAGGCCGCCGACGCCGCCCGATTTTGCTGGTTTGCCTCACGCCGAAAAAAAATATTTCTGGCGCCCTGATTTAGACTGGTACCAGAGCGGTTGCTGCCGCTGATGCGATAGTTCATTTTCTGACAAGCATCAGAGGATACGTGAAACGCGTCGGATGCTATGTAGGGTACACGTCCCTCCCTGGACAGGTTGCAATCAGGGTTTTAGCGCTGGCGGTACGGTGCCAGATAGCTCCTGCTCGCTTTGCGCGCCCGAGCCGGGACGGGCATAACCCAGCTGCGGCTCATCACCCAGCAGCTCAGGTTCCTCTTTCGCCGTAAACTGCCCTTTGCCGTCAAAGGAGGGGCCTTCACACCAGCGTCCTTTCGGTAGCGGCTTATCCAGCGAGGTGTTAAGCACGTAGTAAGAGTGCTCGCTGGCCTCTTCGCTTTGCGGGAAGCTGTTCGGGATTGGCAGCGACGCGCTCAGGCCGCCCATCTCCTCAATAACCGCCAGCCACTGCTGCTGATGCATGGTGTCGCGGGCGATCAGGAATGAGAGGAAATCCTTCATGCCGGTATCTTCGGTGAGATTATAGAGACGGGTCGCCAGTACGCGCCCGGTGGCCTCTGCGGCGACGTTGGAGATCATATCGGCCGCCACGTTGCCTGAGGCGTAGATATGGCTCATATCGAAAGGCACGCCGTTGGCGTTGACCGGCAGCGCCGCCAGGCCTGATGAAAGAATGTGGCGCGGGTTCATGCCGCCCAGTACCGCATTGACCACCGGATCTTTCGCCGAGGCTTCCTGATAGGAGAGCGGCGCGCCTTCCAGATTGAGCGCAACGGCATGCGCCAGCATTTCGATATGCGCCAGCTCTTCGGTTGCCGTAGAGATCAGCAAATCACGGATACGCGCATCGCCGCGCGCGCCCATCGCCTGGAAGAAGTACTGCATCGCCACACGGATCTCCCCTTCTACGCCGCCAATCGCCTGCTGCAGCAGCATGGCAAATTCCGGATCTGGCTTGTCGACGCGAACAGGGTATTGAAGCTTTGAAGAATGGTGAAACATAGTTATCTCCTGGCTTGTTGAAAAGAATAAGCCAGACAAGCCTGGAAGAGGTTAACGAAAAATGAAAGCGCGCCCGTAAATTTCGGCGGCAAATATAAGCGGCAGAAAAGCGGCACCTGTAGAGATATTAGTCAGTTATAAAACCAAAATATTATTGCCGCTTCGCCCGGCGATATTTAACGCCGGGGCAGTAGCATTAATAACAATAAGGTTAAAAGAGAGGGATTCTATTACCCTACACCTGACAGCAAGCGAAGCGCCGGCGTTCTCTTTTAGCGCCTTCGCTTGTCAGGCCGCGGGCCTGAGACTGGCGCAGAGCAAATCGAGCCGCCAGAGCAGCGCGCGATTAAACGGATTTAATGTAGTCGGCAAAACGATGTTGATTCCTGACCAGCCATTCAGGCATATATTCGTCGGTCATCGGGCGGATCACCATCTTACGAGGTCGATTCCAGATGTCGACATTCTGCTCAACGCAGCGCCGGATATGATCGGGATTATTAAACTCCGGCAAATTATGTTCGGTATGCGAAATAGTCGCCATCTTTTCGCTAATACGCGCATCGTCCATGACCCATGAAAAGTGCCAGCCCGCATCCTTAACGGTTCGCGTACGCAGTTTTAGCCATTTCCAGCGCCACCAGCAATCCCGAATGGGCGTGCCTTTACGCTTCACGTTGCGTAGCAGTTCAGGCTGGCCTCGAAAGAAGCCTTTCAGATGCTTATAGGTGGTCATTTTAGGCAGCCTGCACAGCCGCGGTGATCCATCCTCGTTCAATACCTGAAGGTTGAACTTGAAATTATAGAAATTCTGGTAAAGCGTGGGGCATAAACAGGCGGAGCTAAACTTCCGCAGCGCTTCAGGGCGCGGAATTTCGTCAACATCCGACACGATAATAATATCGCTGTCGCGCGCGCCGGTTAATCCCCGCATAATGGCATTGCGCGCAATAGTTTCATTTTCCCAGGGATCGGACTCGCCAGCCTTCACCAGCGAACTGTTGGAATAAAAGCTATGCGCATAGATTTTTGGAACGGCGTCGTTAACCACATAAATGATTTTATCGCGAAAAGGGGCGAACTTTTCGATATCAAACTTTAGTTTTTCCCGGCGCTTGCCGGTAAAGGTATAGAGCGATTCGACAATGACGAATTTATCAACGTGCTGGTAAAGGGTGTTGAGGCGTAGCTCCAGAAGCATATCTTCGTCATAGTATAAAAAGCAGTCATATATCATTGCACTAGCGACCTGAAGGCGTTTTTTTAACCTCGTCAGATTAACAGATTCAGGCGAGCACAAAAAGTTAAAATGTTACTTACGTTTACTTTTTTTAACGGATCGAAGACTATTCTCATACTGGATTTTTAACGGTTTAGTGCCAGACGCAGCCTGCTACTGCCGCCTTATCGCCGTGAGTCAGTGCGGATAGCGCGTTCGGTTGAGCGAGGCTGCGTTTCACAAAAAGCGGCAGCATAATGTTGACGCAGGTGAAATAAATTTTGCTTCTTAAAATAACGCAGCGAGCGTCATCAGGGAGTTTAAAGAAGCATAACCTCGAGCGTGCAGAAAGATAACCAAAAAGGCACGAGTGAAATTCACAGCATACGGTAGCGTCTGTTATTTCAGTCAACGTTAAAAATTAATAAATAAAAAAATATCAATTATTAACATTTACATCAGTGATTTAAAAGAGTACGTGGCGATGTAATGGCGTTAGCGGACACTACTTGGTTACCCGGTTTTGACCACATCACTATAAGACTATTCGACTTGATGACGTTTGATGAGCCTATATGAGTCTATCAATCTTACAGCCGCAGAAAGATTAACATATGCCAAAAAAGCCCCTGCAAACAATGCGTATAAAGTTATACCTATTTTAGCCAAGGGTGCTAAATGGCTCATTTTTTCTACAAAATAATCAGGCAGGAATACACTGTAGAATAAAGGCATCAAAAAAATAATTGCACCAAATACATATAAAAACATTTTTAAAGAAATGATAAATGCTAAAGAAATAATATTGCTATGCCTTTTTTTCTTCCAAAAAAATGAAAGTGGTTCAGTTTTAATATCCAGTAAACCGCGGCATTTCACAAAAAGATCAATATCTCTGGTTGGATTCTCGCTCCTAACTAAAGCTTTTCGTTGTGCTAAATTTAAAAAATTCTCTTTCGTAATTGCAGCATAGCCATACTCTACAGCCAGGCGCTTCAGGTCTTCATCCTCAGTTATTTTATAAAGATCATAGCTCAGCTTACTCAACTTTTCTCTTTCTTCGAAAATCCTTTTCTTTGTAAGGAATAAATCTTTACATGCAGAAAAAATCGCAACCAATGCTAAAATTATTGGCAAAGCAACCTTAACGAATATCTCAAGTATTTCTGACACAATACATCTCCTTATGTTGTAGATTATCTTTCTACCATCATTCCAGCCCACTCGCAAGGGCCTATAGCCCCCCCGATTTTACGAAATATAATATCGTCATCAATATGTTCAAGTCCAAAAGACTTGAATTTTCTGGATATATGGCAATAACTCTCTAGATAATGACTATCAAGATTTTTAACATCGAGTCTCTAAAAACACTTTAATCTTTGCTATTAACATATGAAAACGCGACGTTTTTAATTTCTTCAGTTTTAACCTTAGCATGATTAACATAGCAATCCTTACTGGAGGTTTTTCTTATTGTTGGGCAAATGAAGTTATTTAATCGATTCAGTGTAATCACACAGTATATTGCTATTATTGGCTATAGATAGAAAGGGACGACCTTGCAAATTCAATATTATTTCTGATGGTACGTGAAATGCCGTTATTGTTTCTATCACTTCAAAGGATTAGGCACATTATCGGGATCGGCATTTACAGCGCCTCATATAGAAAGATACAAAGCTAGTGATAAATCGTTAAAGGTCTCACCGGGCACCATTAACTGTGAACATGCATTCCTTCGCGCTCTTTTTAATGAACTGGAACAGCTTGGCGAAATCAGCTACCCCAACCGACTTAAAAATACACGCTAGTTAGGTTAGACAGAGAAAGAAATGGCATGGTTGACTGAAGCCCAGATACAAAAGTTTTTTTCCGCCTGCAAAGTTCACGATAACTCTGATCTGACGCTGATTATCAAAATCTGCCTTTCAACCGGTTGCAGGTCGGGTAACGCCGCGAATCTTAAAGCCTCACAATGGTCTCCAGACCCAGACAAAATCACCTTCATCAATACCAAAGGTAAAAAGAATCGTTCGGTACGCATCGACAACGCCCTGTATAAAGAATTAAAAAAAAGAAAGCCGTTTTTATGCAGATTGCTATCGCCAGTTTCATCTGATTATTCGCCTGGCCGGCCTTGAATTACCAGAAGGCCAGATGAGCCATGTACTGCGGCATAGCTTTGCCAGTCATTTTATGATGGCCGGAGGAAATATCATCGTGCTACAACGCATTCTCGGGCATTCCGACATCAGGGTGACTATGCGTTATGTGCATTTCGCGCCCGACCATCTTGAAGATGCAATTCGCTGGCATTGATGGTGAAGAAAAATGGCGACAAAGTGGCGGCACAGGGTCCAGCAGAGTAGAACAGAAGACAACAGGGCGCCGTTTAAATTATTGATTTTATTCTAATATATCTTTTTAAATGGCAATGAAAAAAAGACCGAACACGATTCCTGTATTCGGTCCAGGGAAATGGCTCTTTGAGAGCCGTGCGCTAAAAGTTGGCATTAATGCAGGCGATGACGCCTTGCAACTTAAGGTTAGTCCACGTCTGGGGAAATGCCAGCGAACGGCCGGGCAGAGGAGATCCGCAGGATCAGATTGTGATCCTGACGGCAGAATCAGCAAAATAAGGCGCGGAAACGGCTCGCGCCTGGACAGGATTATTTATCGCACAGCGCCTGGGTACGCTCGATAATCGGCTGCAGGCTCATCATCTGGCCCGGGTGCGCTTTATCTTCCGCCTGAATCACAGAGATCGGCTGCGCCTTCACCTGCCCCGCTTTTACGCGCGCTTCCGCTTTATCGTTAAGCGGATACTGCATCAGCGTGCTGGGGTTAATAGCGAACAGCGAACCATCTTTCTCACAGCTCAGCATCACCTCTTCACGGCTAAAGGGCCATGCCGCCTTACCGATTTCGAAACGGCTGACGGTAATAATTTCTGACGCCAGCGCCTGGCCACAGAGGGATAACAACAGCATTGCGGGGATCACTTTCTTCAGCAAAATAGCCTACCTTTTTACTCATTCCAGACGGGTCATACTCAGGCTGGCGACAGCGTGGCGAAGACGCTGACCAGACCAACCACTGCGCATGCCAGCAGCAGTTCAAGCTGCGTCATACGGATAAAATTTTGTTGCGCGCCCTTGCCCGCCAGGCGAAAGCGCGGCACCAGCACGTAACGATTGAACAGCGCGATAGCGACCATAAGCGCCACCAGCACCGCCTTGACCACTAACAGCTCACTGTAGAGGCTGCCGTTCCACTCGCCTGGCCAGCCCGCGATCAGCAGCCCATTCGCCACGCCGGTGCATAACGTTACCGCCACGGCCAGGTGTCCATAGCGCGAAAAGCGCATCATGGCGCGAACAGCGTCGCTGCGGCGGTCGATCTGCCGCGCCTCACGCATCAGGATCAGCAGCGGTAACAAACCGCCCGCCCAGAAGGCCGCGCCGATAAGATGCAGCGCATGATTAGCCTGCTGCAGCGCGCCCGCAAGTCCTTCGCGCATCGCCGCATGGCCGGTCAGTGCCATACAGGCCAGCTGCAGCAAGGCGCCGATCAGCCACGCCTGCTGCTGTCGTTCATCTCTCAGCAGGCTCGCCAGCAGCGTAAAGCCGGCCAGACCGATCTCCCACTGCCACACCGCACCGAAACGGGTGCTCAGCACGGCGCGCCAGATCTCAGCGTCGGCAAGGTTGCGCCAGTCGCCGCTCATCAGCGTCAGCTGGATCGCCAGCATCAGCAATGCGCTGACCAGCGCCAGCCAGACGCAACCGTGCATCATCGCACCAAGACGTCGTCCTAGCGCGCGGCGGTAGCGTCCTGGGGCCAACAGCGCCGTATAAAAGGCGCTGCCCGCCAGCAGCATAACGGCGGCGAAATGGAGCGCGCGCAGCAGGATCCACAGCGAGGACACGCGTTACTTCACGCTAAAGCGGTAGCTGCCCTGAGTTTTATGGCCGTCAACCGACAGCACATGCCAGTTAACCTGATAGTCGCCCGCCGCCAGCGGTGTCTTCAGCGGCACAATCAGGCGGCTGTGCTGCTGCGCATCCTGCTGCGCCTTCTCGCTGGCAACAGGTTTTTGACTGGCGTCAAGCAGCGTCACGCCGCTGAAAGCGGGCTCCACATCTTCGCTAAAACTCAGCGTCAGCGCCTGCGGCGAGGCGGTAAGCGCGGCATCGGCGGCCGGCTGGGATGATTTAAGGTGAGCATGCGCCAGCACCCCCTGGCTCACTAACAACAGCGAGAGGGCAACGCCTGACAAGATCGTTCTTTTGTACATAGGATCATCCTTTTAGCCATCGCATTAGCGTCAAACCCGGGCAAGGATACGCGCTGGCTTTTCAGGTGTCGAGGGCCAGCAATGCTATCCTTTGCCCTTGATTCAGGCCGGGATAAGCATTATTTTTGCCCCCTGTCTTCAGGAGATACCCATGAGTCAAAACCTCGCCCTGCTTTCTCAGGAAGAGAAAGATAAAATCAACGTTGAACTGGCCGCAGCGGGCGTGGCGTTCAAAGAGCGCTACAATATGCCGGTGGTGGCTGACATGGTTGAATCTGAGCAGCCAGCGGCGCTGCGCGACTGGTTTCGCCAGCGCCTGATGCACTATCGCCAGGCGTCGCTGAACTTCTCGCGCCTGCCCTACGAACCCAAGCTGAAGTAAATCATGTTACGCGTAATTGATACCGAAACCTGCGGGCTTCAGGGCGGCGTAGTGGAAGTGGCGTCGGTCGACGTTATCGACGGACAAATCGTCAATCCAATGAGCGATCTGATCCTGCCGGACCGCCCCATCAGCCGCCAGGCGATGGCGGTACACCGCATCACCGAAGCGATGGTGGTAGGCAAACCCACGATTGAAGAGGCGATTGGCCGCTATCACGGCAGCCCTTTCTATGTCGCCCATAACGCCAGCTTCGATCGCCGTATGCTGCCGGAGATGCACGGCGACTGGATCTGCACCATGACGCTGGCGCGCAAGCTGTGGCCAGGCATAAAGTACGGCAACCAGGCGCTGCGCCACAGCCTTAAGCTGGAGGTCACGCCGCCCGCCGATCTGCACGCTCACCGCGCGCTGTACGACTGCTACGTCACCGCCGCCCTGCTGATCCGCATTATGGAGATTTCCGGCTGGGATGCGGGCCAGATGGCGCAGCACTGCCAGCCCGCCAGCGTGGCAGGCGACGTGCTGCCCTTTGGTAAATACCGCGGCCAGAGCGTTGCCGCTATCGCGCGCAAAGATCCGCGCTATCTGCGCTGGGTGCTGGAAAACGTGCGCGATCTGCGCCCGCCGCTGCGGCAGGCGCTGCGCAAATACGTGAGCGACGATCAGTAATCGCGCTGCGGCGGCAGGCTGCCCTGCGCCAGCGCGATCAGAAACGTCAGCTCCAGCGCGATGCCCTCATAGGATTTATAGCGCCCCGATTTGCCGCCGTGACCGGCATCCATATCCGTGCAGAGCATCAGCAGATGGTTGTCGGTCTTTAGCGCGCGCAGTTTCGCCACCCACTTCGCCGGCTCCCAGTACTGCACCTGAGAGTCATGCAGTCCGGTTGTCACCAGCATATGCGGATAGACCTTCGCCTCGACGTTATCGTAGGGGCTGTACTGACGCATATAGCCGTAATAGTCGGCGTCGTTGGGGTTGCCCCATTCGTCATACTCGCCGGTGGTAAGCGGGATCGACTCATCCAGCATGGTGGTGACCACGTCAACAAAAGGCACCTGCGCCACCACGCCGTGGAACAGCGACGGCGCCATATTAATCACCCCGCCCATCAGCAGGCCGCCTGCGCTGCCGCCCATGGCGTAGAGCTGCCCAGGCTGGCCGAATCCTTTTTTCACCAGCCCCTGGGTCACGTCGATAAAGTCGGTAAAGCTGTTCATTTTGTTGAACAGGCGGCCGCCGTCATACCAGCTCTGCCCCAGTTCGCCGCCGCCGCGCACGTTGATCAGCGCGTAGACAAAACCGCGATCGAGCAGGCTGAGCCGGCTAACGCTGAAATCCGCCTCCATATTGCTGCCGTAGGCACCGTAGCCATAGACCAGCAGCGGGTTTTTACCCGGCTGATAATATTTGCGGTGATAGACCAGCGACACCGGTACTTCCGTGCCGTCGCGCGCGGTGATCCAGTGGTGTTCGCTTTTGTAGTTGTCGGGGTCGAAATTGCCCACCGCGCTCTGCTTGAGGATTCGCCGCTCGCCGGTGTCCATATCAAGCTCGAACAGCGTGGTCGGCGTGGTCATTGAGCCATAGCCGTAGCGCAGCTTGCTGGTTTCCGGCGACGGATTGAACGCCAGCCAGGTAACATAGGTGGGGTCGTCAAAGGCGATGCCGGTCACCTCCCCGGTTTCCCAGTGGATCTGGCGCAGGCTGGTGAGACCGCGCTGACGTTCCTCCACCACCAGCCAGTCGCGAAACAGCTGGAAGTCCTCCATCACCACATGGTCGCGCGGCTTGATCAGGGTCTCCCAGCGCGACTCCTCCAGCCAGCGCGTGCGGTACAGGCCGAAGTTTTTCCCTTCCCGGTTAGAGCGGACATAGAACTGATGCTGGTAGTGATCCAGGCTGTATTCATGATCTTTGCGCCGCGGCAGGAAGACCTGCGGCACCGCGTCGGGGAAACCCGCGTCGATCAGCTGGATCTCGCTGCTGTTGGTGCTGAACAGCGCAATCAGAATAAAGTGCTCGGAGGTGGTTTTATGCACGCTAAGGTGGTAGGTATCATCCTGCTCTTCATACACCAGCTGGTCGGCGCTCTGCGGCGTGCCGAGCTCATGGCGCCACACCTGATAAGGCAGTAGCGTTTGCTCATGCTTGCGCACGTAGTAGAGCGTGCGTGAATCGTTCGCCCAGGCGAAGCTGGAGGAGGTGTTATTCAGCACTTCTGGATACCAGCTCCCCTTCTCCAGGCAGCGAAAGCGGATGCCGTACTGACGCCGGGAGAGAAAGTCTTCCGCCAGCGCCATAACCCTGTTGTCAGGGCTGATATTAAGCGAGCCCATAGTGTAGAACTCGCTGTGCGAGGCGCGCTGGTTAGCATCCAGCAACAGCGTCCACTCATCGGTCACGGCATGCCCGGCGGGCTGGCGATAGTAGGCGGCATACTCGTTGCCGCTCTCATAGCGGCTCTGATAGCGATAGCCGTTATGCACGTAGGGAACGGAATGATCCTGCGGCGGCAGACGATCGACAATCTCTTTTAAAATCCGGTTCTGCAGCGGCTGCTGAGTCGCCATGATCTGCTTGCCGTAGTTATTTTCGGCGCGCAGATAGTCCAGCACCTCTTCATTTTCGCGCTTGTCGTCGCGCAGCCAGTAGTAATCATCCACGCGCGTTTCGCCGTGGAGGCGCATTTCATAAGGAATTTTTTTCGCAATGGGGGCCTGCATGCTCCGTCTCCCTGTTATTAATATCCTTTAAGGGTGGCATCAGGTGGCGGGGAAGCCAAATTTTTGTCGGTAACGCCTTGTTATTGCGGCCGCGCGGCGCGGCCGCGGTGGGCTTAATCGGCTGGGATGCGCGCTTTTTGCTCGCGCAGGTCGTTTTCAATGCCGTCACGCACGTCCTGGGGGATCTTGAGCGCGTCGCCGAGGGCGGTAAGGTAGCTGCGCTCCATAAAGTGATCGACGTCGATTGCCGCGCAGCTCAGGAAGTAGAGCTCCAGCGCTTCATCCTCGTTTTTCACATCGGCAGCCAGCCAGGCGGGATCGAGCGGTCGATTGATCGCCTTCTGGATCAGCGCTTCCGCCTCCTCTCCGTAGCCCGACTCATGGATGCTGCGCTCGATGGCGGCGCGCTCGCGATCGTCGATATGGCCATCGCTTTTTGCGGCGAAAACCAGCGCCGTCACCAGCCGCTCGGCACGCTGATCCGCAGGGGTTTGCAGCTCACCGAAGCCAGCATCGGCCTGATGCGTGTCGCGCACGCGCTGTTTATATTTGTTCCACAGCACCGCACCGGCCGCCGCACTGCCGCCGATAATCAGCGCCTTGCCACCATACTCGGTTAGCAGTTTGCGCGACTTTTTACTGGCGATAAGCAAACCTGCCAGGCCACCCAGCGCGCCGGGTGCCAGCATATCCTGTAAACCTCCGTTGCCGCCGCTGTGACCTTTTTTTGTCAAAAGCGACTGAAGCTGCTGCAACAGGTTGTTCATGGCTTACTCCTTTTTTTGCGATAAGGCCTCTACTCTGCCTTACCGGGCGTCAGTTAACGTCAAGGTGAGA
This sequence comes from Pantoea agglomerans, assembly GCF_020149765.1. Classification (NCBI taxonomy): domain Bacteria; kingdom Pseudomonadati; phylum Pseudomonadota; class Gammaproteobacteria; order Enterobacterales; family Erwiniaceae; genus Pantoea; species Pantoea agglomerans. Next base: position 1,691,161 of record NZ_CP083809.1, on the reverse strand, counting down.
AAAGAGAGGCAAAGCAGCGAGGGATGAGAACGCAAACGTTTTCGTTTATACTGCGCGCGCGTTTTGACTCACAGGTGAAATTATGACGACTCTTGGAACTGCGCTGCGTCCGGCTGCGACGCGTGTCATGCTGTTAGGCTCGGGTGAGCTGGGTAAAGAAGTGGCGCTGGAGTGCCAGCGACTGGGTGTGGAAGTGATTGCGGTAGACCGCTACGCCGACGCGCCCGCGATGCATGTGGCGCACCGCAGCCACGTAATTAACATGCTTGACGGCGAGGCGCTGGCCGCGCTGATTGCGCAGGAAAAGCCCGATTATGTGGTGCCGGAAATCGAAGCGATCGCCACGGATAAGCTGATTGAGCTTGAGCAGCAGGGCCAGCGCGTAGTGCCGACCGCGCGTGCCGCGCGCCTGACCATGAACCGCGAAGGCATTCGCCGTCTGGCGGCGGAAGAGCTGTCGTTACCGACCTCCAGCTACCGTTTCGCCGACAGCAAGGCGAGCTTCGAGGCGGCCGCGGCGGAGATCGGCTTCCCCTGCATCGTTAAGCCGGTGATGAGTTCATCAGGCAAAGGCCAGAGCTTTATCCGTGAAGCGAGCCAGCTCGACAGCGCCTGGGAATATGCCCAGCAGGGCGGACGCGCCGGTGCCGGCCGCGTGATTGTCGAAGGCGTGGTTAAATTTGATTTTGAAATTACGCTGCTCACCGTGAGCGCGGTCGACGGCCTTCACTTCTGCGCGCCGATTGGCCATCGCCAGGAAGATGGCGACTACCGCGAGTCCTGGCAGCCGCAGCAGATGAGCGACGTCGCGCTGCAGCGCGCGCAGGCGATTGCCGGCGAGGTGGTGAAAGCGCTGGGCGGCTACGGCCTGTTTGGCGTCGAGCTGTTTGTCTGCGGCGATGAGGTGATCTTTAGCGAAGTGTCGCCGCGTCCGCACGACACCGGCATGGTGACACTGATTTCGCAGGATCTCTCTGAGTTCGCCCTGCACGTACGCGCTTTTCTCGGCCTGCCGATCGGCGGCGTGCGCCAGTATGGCCCGTCAGCGTCGGCCGTTATTCTGCCGCAGCTGCAAAGCCAGAATGTACGGTTCGTCAACGTTGAGGCGGCGCTGGGCGCGGGCCTGCAGCTGCGCCTGTTTGGCAAGCCGGAAATCGCCGGTTCGCGCCGCCTTGGCGTCGCGCTGGCCAGCGGCGAAAACGTCGATGACGCCGTTGCGCGGGCTATCGCCAGCGCGGCGGCGGTAACGGTCGAAGGGTAATAAAGCCGCGGGAAATCATAATGCGGTGAGCGCCCTGCTCACCGCTGAGGCTTATTTCGCGCCTTCAACCGCTTCACGCGCCAGACGCGTAATGCGATCCCAGTCGCCCGACTCCAGCGCGTCGTTCGGCACCAGCCAGGAGCCGCCAATACAGAGCACGCTTTTCAGCGCCAGATAGTCGCGATAGTTGGCGGGCGAAATGCCGCCGGTCGGGCAGAAGCGCACCTGCGGGAAGGGGCCGCCGATCGCCTGCAGCGCCTTGACGCCGCCGTTCGCTTCCGCCGGAAAGAACTTAAACTCGCGCAGGCCGTAATCCATGCCGGTCATCAGCTCGGAAACGGTGCTGATACCGGGAATAAGCGGCACCGGTCCGTCCACTGCCGCCTTCAGCAGCGGCTCGGTAATGCCCGGGCTGATAACGAACTGCGCGCCCGCTTCGGTGACTTCCTGCAGCTGCTGGGTGTTGATCACCGTGCCTGCGCCGACAATGGCGTCCGGCACCTCTTTAATCATCAGGCGCAGCGCTTCCATCGCCACCGGCGTACGCAGCGTGACTTCCAGCACGCGAACGCCGCCAGCCACCAGCGCTTTCGCCATCGGCACCGCATGTTCCAGCTTGTTCACCACGATTACCGGCACCACAGGGCCAGTGGTCAGAATCTTTTCCGCACTTGTCTTCCAGTTCTTCATCAGTTCCCCTTGCTTATCCATACCGGCGTCAGCCGCGCGGCGCGCCATCAATGCGCCACTACCATACAGGATCGCCTTCCGCATCGTCTATCCGCCCGGCGCTATTTTTGAAACTGCGGTTCAGTTTCCTGCGGCAAGGCACAAAAAAGCCCGCACAGGGCGGGCTATTTTCAGGATTATTCGAACTCGTTCCAGGAACGGCCATCTCGCGTAATCATCGCGACGGAGGCCACCGGCCCCCAGGTCCCCGCCTGATAAGGCTTGGAGGAGTCGCCGTCGGCAGCCCAGGCGTCGATAATAGAGTCGACGTAGGTCCAGGCCGCTTCCACTTCATCGCGGCGCACGAACAGCGCCTGAATGCCGCGCATGCTCTCCAGCAGCAGACGCTCATAGGCGTCGGCCAGGTGCGACTGGTTGAAGGTTTCGGAGTAGCTCAGATCGAGCTTGGTGGTCTGCAGCTTATGCTTGTGATCCAGCCCCGGCACTTTGTTCAGGATCTCAATATCCACGCCCTCGTCCGGCTGCAGACGAATGGTGAGCTTGTTCTGCGGCAGTTCAGAGTAGGAGTCTTTGAACAGGTTCATCTCCGGGTTCTTGAAGTAAACCACCACTTCAGAGCATTTGGTCGGCAGACGCTTGCCGGTACGCAGGTAGAACGGCACGCCCGCCCAGCGCCAGTTGTCGATATCGACGCGAATGGCGACGAAGGTTTCCGTCGAGCTGGATTTATTGGCGCCCTCTTCTTCCAGATAGCCCGGCACTTTTTTACCCTGCACGAAGCCTGCGGTGTACTGGCCGCGCACCGTTTTTTCGCGCACGTTGGTCTGATCGATACGGCGCAGCGAGCGCAGCACTTTGACCTTCTCGTCGCGAATGGCGTCGGCGCTGAGGTCAGACGGCGGCGCCATGGCGATCATGGTCAGCACCTGCAGCAGGTGGTTCTGGATCATATCGCGCATCTGGCCCGCCTGGTCGAAATAGCCCCAGCGGCCTTCGATACCAACCTCTTCGGCCACGGTGATCTGCACGTGATCGATGGTGCGGTTGTCCCAGTTATTAACGAAAATAGAGTTAGCGAAGCGCAGCGCCAGCAGGTTGAGCACCGTCTCTTTGCCGAGGTAGTGGTCGATACGGAACACCTGGCTTTCGTCGAAGAACTCGCCGACCGCGTCGTTGATCTCTTTGGAGGTCTCCAGCGAGGTGCCGAGCGGCTTCTCCATTACCACACGCGCCGGTTTAGCGTTCAGCTTCGCCGCGCCCAGGCCTTTACAGATGGCACCGAAGGTGCTTGGCGGCATGGCGAAATAGTTGATGGTGGTGCGCTTTGCCTGATCGAGCATCTTGCCCAGTTTAGGGAAATGGGTGGTGTCGTTGACGTCGAGGTTGCAGAAGTCGAGGCGGCTGCTGAGTTTGTCCCACAGCGCTTCGTCGATCTTCTCCTTCATAAAGGTTTCCAGCGCTTCACGCACCACTTTGGTATAAGCTGCTTTGTCCCAGTCGGCGCGTCCCACGCCGATGATGCGGGTTTCCTCGTGGATCTGTCCCGCTTTTTCCAGCTGATACAGTGAAGGCAACAGTTTCCGGCGTGCAAGATCGCCTTTGGCACCGAAAATCACCAGATCGCATGCCTGGGCTGTTTGTGTTACCGCCATTTTCCTCTCCTCGTTGCAGGATGATCCCGTTGGCGTTTGCATCCTCATCCACCGGGTCCATGTTGTAATTTTCTTTCAGCACAATGTACTTATTTCAGGGAGTCAGGTAAACCGACTCTGTGCTGGTCCGCAGAGTTCACTCTGAACGGAATAAGGTGTGCCGATGTGATAGTGCGTGCGCTTTAACCCACTGTAGCCTTGCGGCCCATGGGCAACAAAATCGAATCCGGGTCAAATTATGACAAAAATTTCCCGCGCCAACTTATCCGTACTTGCGCGCAGTCAAGGCGAACAGGGTATATTCACGCTTTTATCCCCTCTCTGCCAGCCATTGCTGGCATCGATAAAAGCGATAACGGTCATCAGGTTATGAATACTCTGGAACAAATCGAGGCGCAGCTGGCCACCCTCAGTAAATCGGAACGCAAGGTCGCCGCGCGCATCCTCGCCGCCCCGCAGGAGGCGATCCACTCCAGCATCGCCCGGCTGGCGCGCGCCGCCGAGGTGAGCGAACCCACCGTTAACCGCTTTTGCCATCGGCTCGGCACGCGCGGCTTCCCGGACTTTAAGCTGCAGCTGGCGCAGAGCCTGGCGAAAGGAGCAAGCTGGGTCAGCCGCGACGTTAATGACGATGACGACACCCGCGGCTACAGCCATAAGATTTTCGACTCGGCGCTGGCGGGGCTGCAGCAGGTGCGCGACCAGCTCGACCTTGCGGTGGTGCAGCAGGCGGTAACGGCGCTGTCGCAGGCGCAGAAAGTGGCGTTCTTTGGCCTCGGCGCCTCGGCGGTGGTGGCGCACGACGCCTTTATTAAGTTTCTGCGCTTTGATCTGCCGGTGGTCTGGTCAGAGGATATTGTGATCCAGCGCATGAGTTGTATAAATAGTCGCGCCGGGGACGTTTTTGTTTTGATTTCGCATACTGGCCGCACGAAAAATATGGTAGAACTGGCTCGCCTCGCTAGTGTAAACGGTTCCACCGTGATAGCCGTCACCTCTCCCGCTTCGCCGCTGGCAGAGGTCGCCACGCTGGCGCTCACGCTTGATGTCCCGGAAGATACCGATGTCTATCTGCCAATGGTTTCCCGCCTGACGCAACTCACCGTTATCGACGTGCTGGCAACCGGATTTATTCTCGCGCGCGGTGCCGCGTTTCGGGAAAACCTGAAGCGAGTAAAAGAGGCCTTAAAAGAGTCGCGTTTCGATAAGCCCTTCACCCAGGAAAACGCAGTGCAACAAAAAAATTAACATCACATTCACAATGTGAGTCGTATCACAGGCTCTGCTTCAGTTAGAATAACGATCACGCCCTGTCCACTTTAGGGGATACGCAAATTTGTCAACGGAGTCCTTCATGTCAAGACGTCTCAGAAGAACCAAAATCGTTACAACCCTCGGCCCGGCAACAGACCGCGATAATAATCTGGAAAAAATCATCGCCGCAGGCGCAAACGTTGTGCGACTCAACTTCTCTCACGGCACACCGGAAGATCATCAGCTGCGCGCGAACAAAGTGCGCGAAATCGCGGCGAAACTGGGTCGTCACGTGGCGATTCTGGGCGACCTGCAGGGACCAAAAATTCGCGTCTCCACCTTTAAAGAGGGCAAAGTGTTCCTCAACGTGGGCGACCGCTTCCTGCTCGACGCCAGCCTGAGCAAAGGCGAAGGCGATAAAGAGAAAGTCGGCATCGACTATAAAGGCCTGCCGGAAGATGTGGTGCCGGGCGATATCCTGCTGCTTGACGATGGGCGCGTGCAGCTGAAGGTGCTGGAAGTCCAGGGCATGAAGGTGTTCACCGAAGTCACCGTCGGCGGCCCGCTCTCCAACAACAAAGGCATTAACAAGCTCGGCGGCGGCCTGTCGGCAGAAGCGCTCACCGAGAAAGACAAAGCGGATATTATTACCGCCGCGAAAATCGGCGTCGACTATCTGGCGGTCTCATTCCCGCGCAGCGGCGAAGATATGAACTACGCCCGTCGCCTGGCGCGTGAAGCGGGCTGCGAAGCGCAGCTGGTGGCGAAAGTGGAGCGCGCCGAAGCGGTCGCGACGCAGGAAGCGATGGACGATATCATTCTCGCCTCCGACGTCGTGATGGTAGCGCGCGGCGACCTGGGCGTTGAAATCGGCGATCCTGAGCTGGTTGGCATTCAGAAGGCGCTGATCCGCCGCGCTCGCCAGCTGAACCGTACTATCATTACCGCGACGCAGATGATGGAGTCGATGATCACTAACCCGATGCCGACGCGCGCCGAGGTGATGGACGTCGCCAACGCCGTGCTCGACGGCACCGACGCCGTAATGCTCTCGGCGGAAACCGCCGCCGGTCAATATCCGGCCGAGACCGTTTCCGCAATGGCGAAGGTCTGTCTGGGTGCGGAAAAGATCCCAAGCGTCAACGTCTCCAAACACCGTCTGGAGGTCACCTTCGACAATATCGAAGAGGCGATCGCCATGTCGGCAATGTATGCAGCGAACCATCTGCAGGGCGTAACCGCGATTATTACCATGACCGAGTCCGGCCGTACGCCGCTGATGACCTCGCGTATCACTTCCGGCCTGCCGATTTTCGCCATGTCGCGTCATGAGCGCACGCTGAACCTGACTGCGCTCTACCGCGGCGTAACGCCGGTCATGTTCAACAGCGACAACGACGGCGTGGTGGCGGCGCACGATGCGATCAATCTGCTGCGCGACAAGGGCTTCCTCGTCTCTGGCGATCTGGTTATCGTGACCCAGGGCGACGTAATGGGCGCGACCGGCACCACCAATACCAGCCGGGTGCTGCGCGTCGACTAACGCCGCACTCGCTGTAACCCACGCTGTAAATAACGCGACTGCCTGGCGGTCGCGTTTTATTTTTCTTAAAAGGAGTCTGGATGCCCCGCTATCAACCGGTCAGCAAACTGACAGCAGGTCTGCTGCTGTTTCCGCTGGCGCTGGTGCTGTTTGAATTTGCCACCTATATCGCCCACGACATGATCCAGCCCGGCATGCTGCTGGTGACGCAGGAGTTCAGCGTCGGGCCGGAGTGGGTCTCGACCTCGCTCACCGCCTATTTGCTGGGCGGCGTGGTGCTGCAGTGGCTGCTGGGCCCGCTCTCCGATAAATTCGGTCGCCGTCCAGTCATGCTGGGCGGCATTCTCTTTTTTATTCTGGCCTGCGTGCTGACCACCTGGGTCGGCTCGATCAGAGAGTTTGTTGCGCTGCGCTTTATTCAGGGCATCAGCCTCTGCTTTATCGGCGCGGTCAGCTATGCGGCGATTCAGGAAGCCTTTGACGAGGCGCTGGCGGTGCGGGTGATGGCGCTGATGGCAAACGTCGCGCTGCTGGCGCCGCTGGCTGGACCGCTGGCGGGCGCCGCCTGGCTGACGGTGGCGAGCTGGCGCAGCATGTTCTGGCTGTTCGCCCTGCTCAGCGCCCTCGCCTTTATTATTTTGTGGCGGGTGATGCCTGAAACCGCCGGCGACCGCAGCCACTCCATTGCGCTGCCGCAGCTGGCGCGCACCTACCGCAGGCTGGCGCGCGACCGAATGGTGATGCTGGGATCGTTCGCGATCGGGCTGGTGTTTATCCCCATCCTGACCTGGGTGGCGCTCTCGCCGGTGATCCTGATGCATGAAGAGCAGCTGTCGCGGATGCACTATGCGCTGCTGCAGCTGCCGGTGTTTCTGGCGATGATCGCCGGGAATATTACGCTGGGCAAGCTGGCGGGACGCGTGCCCATTGAGCAGCCGGTGGTGTTCGCCGCCTGGCCGATCCTGACGGGCCTGGGCATCGCGCTGCTGGCGAACCTGCTGGACAGCCACAGCTATCTCTTCCTGACCGCCGGGCTGAGTCTTTACGCCTTTGGCGCGGGCATGGTTAACGCCGGGCTCTATCGCCTGACGCTTTACGCCAGCGACGCGGGCAAAGGCAGCGTGGCGGCGATGCTGGGGATGATCAGCATTCTGACGCTGGCGACTGGCATCGAACTGGCGAAAAGCGGCTACTTTAGCGGCGGCACGCCCTGGTTTAGCCTGATCAACTTTATCAGCGGCGTGCTCTGGTTTGTGCTGGTGACGCTGTTCCTGCGCGAACGCAAGCGCCGCGCGCGGGTAACGGCGCTGTCATAAACGCTGGGGCAGCACGCCCAGCCGTTTGCGAACCGGAAATAAGCGAACGGCTTGTCCAGGGCGCCAGGCGTCCCGCGACAGGGACTAAACGCCGGGAGCGTTTTGAACCACGCCGCACGCTGGACCCTTTACGGGCGCACCTCAGGGTAAGGTGCCCGTTTGCGCGGGCCGGGCGCGCATGAATGCACTGGGCGTTGCCATCGAGCCAGACCCTTCCCGCGTCAGCACACTATCAGTAAAAAGGGCCGCAATTGCGGCCCTTTTGCTATTTACGCGGATAAAGCTCTTTGCGCTTATAGGGCTCGATATCGCCCTCTTTGCGCGTCTTCAGCAGCTTCAGAATCCAGGTGTACTGCTCGGGATGGGGCCGCACAAAGACCTCCACCTCTTCATTCATGCGGCGCGCCAGCGTGCGGTCGTCAGCGTCCAGCAGATCGTCCATCGGCGGACGCACAAAGATTTCCAGCCGGTGCGTCTCGCTGTTGTAGACCGGGAAGAGCGGCACCACGCGCGCGCGGCATACCTTCATCAGGCGGCCAAGCGCCGGCAGCGTCGCTTTGTAGGTCGCGAAGAAATCGACAAATTCGCTGTGTTCGGCACCGTGATCCTGATCGGGCAGATAGTAGCCCCAGTAGCCCTGGCGCACTGAGCTGATAAACGGCTTAATGCCGTCGTTGCGGGCGTGCATACGGCCGCCGAAGCGGCGACGCACGCTGTTCCAGACGTAGTCGAGCAGCGGATCGCTCTGGTTATGAAACATCGCCGCCATCATCTGCCCTTCTGAGGCGAGCAGCATCGCGGGGATATCCACCGCCCAGCCGTGTGGCACAAGAAAAATAACGTTCTGCTTCTCCGCCTGCAGCCGATCGATAATATCGCGGCCGTGCCAGTCTACGCGCTGGCGCACGCGCGCCGGATCGCGCATGCCGAGTTCCGCCATCATCGCCATTGCCTGCGGCGCGGTGGCGAACATCTCATCGACGATCTCGCCGCGCTGCGCTTCGCTCAGCTCCGGCAGGCAGTAGTAAAGATTGATAAGGGCGCGGCGGCGAGCGCCTTTTGCCAGTTTCCCCGCCATTCTTCCCAGCCGACCAAGCAGCGGATCACGCACCTGCGCCGGCAGCAGCGCCATACCCGCCAGCGCGCCTATCGCCAGCCAGCTGCCCCAGTATTTCGGTTTCAGGAAAGAACGTTCAAAAACGGGAATAAATTCAATATTCTTTTTTTTCGGGGTTTCCATGCACTCGCCTCAATCAATGACGCGCTAATGATAGTGGCGACAGGTAAATTTGCAATCCCCGGCGCGGAGTGAAAAAAAAACCGACGCGTTATGCGTCGGTCTGGTGGCGTGTCGTCAGGCTTACTCGAAGCGCAGCAGCGGCAGGCTGTTTTTTACCTGCGCCATATAGTCGCTGCGATCTTTACCGGTCAGCCCTTCCATGCGCGGCAGCTTCGCCGTCAGCGGATTGACCGCCTGGTTATTGATCCAGATTTCAAAATGCAGATGCGGCCCGGTGGAGCGGCCGGTATTGCCCGACAGTGCGATGCGGTCGCCGCGCTTCACCTTCTCGCCCGGCTTCACCAGCACTTTCTTCAGGTGCATATAGCGCGTCATATACTGGCGGCCGTGACGAATGGCGACATAGTTGCCCGCCGCGCCGCCGTTTTTCGCCATGACCACTTCGCCGTCGCCAACCGCCAGCACCGGCGTGCCGACCGGCAGCGCAAAGTCGACCCCTTTATGGGGCGCAATGCGGCCCGTTACCGGGTTCAGACGACGCGGATTGAAGTTAGAGGAGACGCGATACTGTTTCACGGTCGGGAAGCGCATAAACCCGCGCGCCAGCCCGGAGCCGTTGCGGTCGTAGAACTTGCCGTCTTCGGCGCGGAAAGCGTAGTAGTCTTTGCCGCCGGAGCGCAGGCGCACGCCAAGCAGCTGGCTCTGCGCGCTTTTGCCATCGAGCATTTCGCGCGACATCAGCACGCTAAACTGGTCGCCGGCGCGCAGCTTGCGGAAATCCATCTGCCACTGTAGCGCTTTAATCACCGCGCTGGCTTCGCTGCTGGTCAGGCCGGCGCGCTGCGCGCTGGCGGCGAAACTGCCGCGCACTTCGCCTTTCAGCACGCTGTTCTGCCACTCGCCTTTTTGCATCTCGGACTTCATGGTAAACGCGCCGTTATTACCGCGCTGATAGGTGCACGTTTCACGACGGTTTATCTCCCAGGTGAGAGACTGCAGGCTGCCATCTTCGGTCAGGGTCCAGCTCAGCTGCTGGCCGACCTGCAGGTTACGCAGCGCTTTATCGCTGCTTACCAGCGCGTTGATATCGCCCAGCTCAATGCCATACTGATTCAGGGCACTGCTCAGCGTATCGCCGGAAGAGACGGTGTATTCGTGGGTGCCCGCCACGTCCGGCACATCGCTGTCGATGTCGTCGGCAGGCAGTTCCTCTTCCGGTTCGGAAGTGGTTTGATCGATGGGTTCGCTGGCCTCAGGCAGCAGCGTACGCAGCTGGTTTTTATCGAGTTCGATGCTTTTAACAATCGGCATCGCATCATCGGCGGGATGGTAAACGTAGGGACGCCAGACGGCAACGGCCAGCGTCACAACGGTTAAAGACCCCAGCATAACGCGGTGGGGGCGCGGCAAATTATTAAATGCGAGGGCGACAGAGCGGGCTATCTGCTGCACTTTTACCTATTCCTCATGCTCCATTCAGGCAGCTCGCATACTGGCCTGACAGCTGTGAAAGGAACTTCACGTAGCTGTCCTGACTTAGGCTGATATTCGTCCCCAGCGGATCCAGCGTGCCTTTACGCACGTTAGTTCCACGGGCAACCGCATCGATGACGGCTGGCCTGAACTGTGGCTCAGCAAAGACGCAAACGGCCTTCTGCTCAACCAACTGTGTTCGTATTTGATGTAGACGCTGAGCGCCCGGCTGAATTTCAGGGTTTACGGTAAAATGCCCGCTGGGCGAAAGGCCGTAGTGTTTTTCAAAATAGGTGTAAGCGTCATGAAAAACGAAATACCCTTTGTTGCTGACCGGCGCGAGCTGCGCTCTAATGTGCTTGTCGGTAACCGCCAGTTCGCTTTCGAACTGCTGGAGATTAGCGTCAAGTTTGGCTTTGCTTTCGGGCATAAGTTCCAATAATTTTCCATGGATTGCAACCGCTGCTAGCCTGGATATTTGCGGCGACAACCACAGATGCATATTAAACTCGCCATGGTGGTGATGATGTTCCGCTTCCTCATCCCCACTGTCGCCCTGGTGAGCCGCCTCTTCATCATGGTGATCGTCGTCATCTCCCCCCTTCAGCAACAGCGGCTTTACCGCCTGCATATCGGCGATCTGAAGGTTTTTAGCGGCGGGTAATTCGGCGGCCGGTTTAGTCATAAAGGCTTCCATCTCTGGGCCAATCCACACAACTAAGTCTGCGTTTTTTAAGCGTTTTACGTCAGAAGGACGCAGCGAATAGTCATGCTCCGACGCGCCATCCGGCAGCAGCACATCCACCGGCGTTACGCCGTCGGCAATAGCGGCGGCGATAAAACCAAGCGGCTTCACCGAGGCGACAACATTAGCCTGCGCAGGAAGGGCGGAAAGGGTTGCGAGCGCCAGCGCAGAAAGGGTAAAAACCGTACTCTTTTTAATGTGTAACATAATGCATCATTCCATCGTGACCTGGGGATGGGATGTGATATTATAACATTCGAAATTCTGTGCAACCTGTAAATATCATGACCCCACTCGTCACACTTGAAAACATTTCCGTGCAATTTGCACGGCGTCCTGTGCTCTCAGGCATCAGCCTGAAGCTACTGCCTGGACGCATACTTACGCTGCTCGGCCCCAACGGCGCGGGCAAATCTACGCTGGTGCGCGTGGTGCTGGGGCTGCTGGCGCCGACCGCTGGTCAGGTCGAGCGCAATCCGGGTCTGCGCATCGGCTACGTGCCGCAAAAACTGCATATCGACCCGACCCTGCCGGTTACCGTCGAGCGTTTTATGCTGCTGACGCGCGGCGCGAAGCGTGCCGATGTGCTGCCGGCGCTGAAGCGCGTGCAGGCGGGCCATCTGCTGAATGCCCCGCTGCAGAAGCTCTCAGGCGGCGAAACGCAGCGCGTGCTGCTGGCGCGCGCCCTGCTCAATCAGCCGCAGCTGCTGGTGCTGGACGAACCGACGCAGGGCGTCGACGTTAACGGCCAGGTCGCGCTCTACGATCTGATCGACCAGCTGCGCCACGAGCTTAACTGCGGCGTGCTGATGGTCTCTCACGATCTGCATCTGGTGATGGCGAAAACCGACGAGGTGCTCTGCCTGAATCACCATATCTGCTGCTCCGGCACGCCGGAAGCGGTGTCGCAGCATCCCGAATTTATCGCCATGTTCGGCCCGCGCGGCGCGCAGCAGCTGGCTATCTACCGTCATCACCATAATCACCGTCACGACCTTCAGGGACGTATCGTTTTACGCAGAGGACAGGGTCCATCATGATTGAGTTGTTACTACCGGGCTGGCTGGGCGGCGTGATGCTGGCGCTGGCGGCCGGTCCGCTGGGGTCGTTCGTGGTCTGGCGCAAGATGTCCTATTTTGGCGATACCCTGGCGCACGCTTCGCTGCTGGGGGTTGCGTTTGGCCTGCTGCTGAACGTGAATCCCTACTACGCCGTTATCCTGGTGACCGTCTGCCTAGCGCTGGGGCTGGTGTTTCTTGAACGCCGTCCGCATCTGGCGATCGATACGCTGCTGGGGATTATGGCGCACAGCGCGCTGTCGCTGGGTCTGGTGGTGGTGAGCCTGATGTCTAACGTGCGCGTCGATCTGATGGCCTATCTGTTCGGCGATCTGCTGGCGGTAACGCCGGAGGATTTATGGGTGATGGGCGCGGGCGTGTTGGTGGTGCTGGCGGTGATGGCGTCGCAGTGGCGCGCGCTGCTGTCGATGACCATTAGCCCGGAGCTGGCGCAGGTCGACGGGGTGAATATTCAGCGTACCCGCCTGATCCTGATGCTGGTAACGGCGCTGACCATCGGCGTGGCGATGAAGTTCGTTGGCGCGCTGATCATCACCTCGCTGCTGATCATTCCCGCCGCCACGGCGCGCCGCTTTTCGCGTTCGCCGGAGCAGATGGCGGGCCTGGCGGTGGTTGTCGGCATCGTCGCCGTCTCGGGCGGCCTCACCTTCTCCGCCTTCTACGATACCCCGGCCGGTCCGTCAGTGGTGCTGTGCGCCGCGCTGCTGTTTATTCTCAGCATGGCGCGCAGACCCGCCGTCTGATGGACCCGGCTTACTCGTCGCGCGCCATGCCGAAGTGACGATAAGCGTGCTGCGTGGCCATACGGCCGCGCGGCGTGCGCTGAATAAAGCCCTGCTGGATCAGGAAGGGCTCAATCACATCCTCGATGGTTTCCCGCTCTTCGCCAATAGCCGCCGCGAGGTTATCCAGCCCTACCGGACCGCCGGTGAACTTGTCGATAATCGCCAGCAGCAGCTTGCGATCCATATAGTCAAAGCCTTCGCTGTCGACGTTAAGCATATCCAGCGCGCTGGCCGCGACGTTGCCGCTCATTTCGCCGTTGGCGCGCACTTCCGCGAAGTCGCGCACGCGGCGCAGCAGGCGGTTAGCGATACGCGGCGTGCCGCGCGCGCGCTGCGCCACTTCCCGCGCGCCCTCTTCGCTCAGCGGCAGGCCCAGACAGGCGGCGCTGCGGCTGACGATATGCTGCAGATCCGGCACGTTGTAGAACTCCAGGCGCTGTACGATGCCGAAGCGGTCACGCAGCGGCGAGGTCAGCGAACCGGCGCGCGTGGTGGCACCGATCAGGGTAAACGGCGGCAGGTCGAGCTTGATCGAACGCGCGGCCGGGCCTTCGCCGATCATAATATCCAGCTGGTAATCTTCCATCGCCGGATAGAGCACCTCTTCCACCACCGGTGACAAACGGTGGATCTCATCGATAAACAGTACGTCGTGCGGCTCAAGGTTGGTGAGCATCGCCGCCAGATCGCCCGCCTTCTCTAGCACCGGCCCGGAGGTGGTACGCAGATTGACGCCCATTTCATTAGCGACGATATTGGCCAGCGTGGTTTTCCCCAGCCCCGGCGGGCCGAAAATCAGCAGGTGATCCAGCGCATCGCCGCGCAACTTCGCCGCCTTGATGAATATTTCCATCTGCTCGCGCACCTGCGGCTGGCCCACGTACTCCGAGAGCAGCTTAGGGCGGATAGCGCGGTCAAGACTCTCTTCTTCGTTATAGCTGGCAGCAGAGACCAGACGGTCGGCTTCGATCATGACTTACCTCAAATGGCGGCGCGCAGAGCTTCTCGGATCAGGGTTTCGCAGTCTGCGTCAGGCTTGCCAACCTTGCTTATCATACGGCTGGCTTCCTGCGGTTTATAACCCAGCGACACCAGCGCCGCAACCGCTTCGGCCTCGGCGTCGTTGCTTTCCGGCTCGGCATGCGGCGCGGTAAGCGTAAAGGCGGATTCGCCAGAGAAGAGGTCGCCATGCAGCCCTTTAAAGCGGTCCTTCATCTCAACCACCAGACGCTCGGCGGTTTTCTTGCCAACGCCCGGCAGCTTGATCAGCGCGGCGATCTCCTCTTTCTCCACCGCCGTCACGAACTGCTGCGCCGACATGCCGGAGAGGATCGCCAGCGCCAGCTTAGGCCCGACGCCGTTGGTTTTAATCAGCTCGCGAAACAGCGCGCGCTCTTGTTTGTTGTTGAAGCCGAACAGCAGCTGCGCGTCTTCACGCACCACAAAGTGGGTAAAAATCACCGCTTCATGGTTCAGTTCAGGCAGCTCATAAAAACAGGTCATCGGCATATGCACTTCATAACCCACGCCGTGCGCTTCGATCAGCACCAGCGGCGGCTGCTTTTCCAGAATGTTGCCCCGTAAACGACCTATCACCTGAACGCTTCCTTAATAAACGAATGTGGCGGGATTTATAACATAAAAAAGGCTGGATGAATATCCAGCCTGATACGTAACGCGGTGCAGTCGCCTAGCCTGAGCGCAGACGCCCGCGCGTCAGCAGCAGTTTGCTGTCGCTGATGCGCGTCGCGTTCTGACTGACGTGGCAGTGCGTAATGGCGATCGCCAGCGCATCGGCGGCGTCCGCCTGCGGGTTGGCGGGCAGCTTAAGCAGCGTGCGCACCATATGCTGCACCTGGCTCTTCTCCGCGCCGCCGGTGCCGGTGACGGTCTGCTTCACCTGGCGGGCGGCATACTCAAAGACCGGCAGGTCAAGGTTGACCGCCGCGACAATCGCCGCGCCGCGCGCCTGCCCCAGCTTAAGCGCTGAATCGGCGTTCTTCGCCATAAAGACCTGCTCAATGGCGAAATAGTCCGGCGAAAACTGGGTGATGATTTCCGTTACGCCCGCATAGATCAGCTTCAGACGCGCCGGCAGCTCGGTGGTATTGGTGCGGATACAGCCGCTGCCCAGATAGCTGAGCTGGCGGCCGGTTTGACGGATCACACCGTAGCCGGTCACGCGCGAGCCGGGGTCGATGCCCAGAATTATCGCCATGCCGACTCTCCGGTGAGCGGGCTAAAGAGAAACGCCATTACAGCGTTTCCGCGACCTCATCGGAGATCTCGCCGTTATGGTAGACTTCCTGCACGTCATCGCAGTCTTCCAGCATGTCGATCAGGCGCAGCAGCTTCGGTGCCGTTTCGGCGTCCAGCTCAGCTTTGGTCGACGGGATCATGGAGACTTCGGCGGAGTCCGCTTTCAGGCCGGTGGCTTCCAGTGCGTCGCGCACCGCGCCCAGCTCTTCCCATGCGGTAAAGACGTCGATGGCGCCGTCATCATAGCTCACCACATCTTCCGCGCCCGCTTCCAGCGCCGCTTCCATCACGCTGTCCTCATCCTGGCCCGGTGCGAAGGAGATCACGCCCTTCTTGCTGAACAGGTAAGAGACAGAGCCGTCGGTGCCGAGGTTGCCGCCCGTTTTGGTGAAGGCGTGACGCACTTCGCCCACGGTACGATTACGGTTGTCGCTCAGGCACTCCACCATCACGGCCGAGCCGCCAGGGCCGTAGCCTTCGTAGATGATGGTTTCCATATTGGAGTCATCTTCACCGCCCACGCCGCGCGCGATAGCGCGGTTCATGGTGTCGCGCGTCATGTTGTTGGACAGGGCTTTGTCCATTGCGGCGCGCAGACGCGGGTTGGAGGCGGGGTCGCCGCCGCCCAGCTTAGCAGCGGTAACCAGTTCACGAATAATTTTGGTGAAGATTTTACCGCGCTTGGCGTCCTGTGCCGCTTTACGGTGTTTGGTGTTCGCCCACTTACTATGACCAGCCATCTTGCATATTCTCCGATCTTTGACATCGCACGGGCTATCTTGCTGGCAATCTCGCCTTCCGGCAGTGCTCGCAATCCTCACGTACAAGAGTACGCTCCGGTTGCTGCGCGCTGACGGCAGCCGACCTCGCTGCGCCGATAACGCCCGACGCGTTAAGTTTTAAGGCGCAGTTCTGCGGGAGCTGCACCAATTTTCTTCAATCCAGACTGCCGCCAGAACGACGGCCGGCAGCTAAATAAATTCTTCAATCGCCTGGCGATTGCTCCAGGACTTAGTCAGGGCTGCTGCGGCGGCGGGATCGAGCCAGCGCGCGGCGAGATGCTCGCTGAGCGTCGGCTGCCGCTCGGCGGGCAGCGCCAGCCGGAACCAGTGTTCGCGGTTGTGCGTTACGCCGGGCGCATAGCGATGGCGATAGTGCGGAAAGATTTCGAATTCGATCTCTTTGCCGCAATCTTCCAGCATCAGCTTTTCGCTCACGACATCGATAGCCAGCTCTTCCAGCACTTCGCGCCGCGCCGCCTGATGCGGGGTTTCCCCCGCTTCCAGACTGCCGGTCACCGACTGCCAGAAATCACTGTCGTCGCGCCGCTGCAGCATTAACACCCGGCCGGTATCCTGCGCGAAAATCACCACCAGAACCGATACCGGATGTTTATACATTACTTATTCTCGGCCTTTTCTTTCTTTGGCGCGATCTGAATGCCCAGATCCGCCAGCGCCGCCGGGTTGGCTTCGCTTGGCGCTTCGGTCATCAGACAGGCCGCCGCGGTGGTTTTCGGGAAGGCGATAACGTCGCGGATATTCTCGGTGCCGGTCAGCAGCATGGTGAGACGATCCAGACCGAAAGCCAGGCCCGCGTGCGGCGGCGTGCCATATTTCAGCGCGTCGAGCAGGAAGCCGAACTTCTCGCGCTGCTCGTGCTCTTCAATGCCCAGAATGCTAAACACCGCCTGCTGCATTTTACCGCTGTGGATACGCACGGAGCCGCCACCCACTTCATAGCCGTTGATGACCATATCGTAGGCGTTGGCCACCGCGCTCAGCGGATCGGCCGCCAGCTCTTCCGCCGACATCTCTTTCGGCGCGGTAAACGGATGGTGCATCGCCGCCAGGCCGCCTTCGTCATCCTCTTCGAACATCGGGAAGTCGATCACCCACAGCGGCGCCCAGGCGTCTTCGTTGGTGATGTGCAGATCGCGGCCCACTTTCAGGCGCAGCGCGCCCAGCGCGTCTGCCACCACTTTGGCACGGTCGGCGCCAAAGAAGATCAGGTCGCCGTCGGCGGCGCTGGTGCGGCTCAGAATCGCTTCCACAATCTCTTCGTTCAGGAACTTGGCTACCGGGCTCTGTACGCCGCTGAAGCCGTCGGCGCGCGCGTTGACCTTCATCCAGGCCAGGCCTTTCGCGCCATAAATCTCAACAAACTTGCCGTATTCATCAATCTGCTTGCGGCTCAGCTGCGCGCCGCCCGGCACGCGCAGCGCGGCGACGCGCCCTTTGGCGTCGTTAGCCGGACCGGCGAACACCTGGAACTCGACGTTTTTCAGCAGATCGGCGACGTCCACCAGCTCCATCGGGTTGCGCAGATCGGGCTTGTCGGAACCGTAGCGACGCATCGCTTCGGCAAAGGTCATCTGCGGAAACTCGCCGAGATCGATCCCTTTCACTTCCTGCCACAGCTGACGGATCATGCGCTCGTTGATCTCACGCACCTGCGGCGCGGTGAGGAACGAGGTTTCGATATCGATCTGGGTAAATTCCGGCTGGCGGTCGGCGCGCAGATCTTCATCGCGGAAACACTTCACGATCTGGTAGTAGCGATCGAAGCCGGACATCATCAGCAGCTGTTTGAACAGCTGCGGCGACTGCGGCAGCGCATAGAACTTACCTTTGTGCACGCGGCTCGGCACCAGATAGTCGCGCGCACCCTCCGGCGTCGCCTTGGTCAGCATCGGCGTTTCGATATCCAGGAAGCCTTCGCTGTCCATAAAGCGGCGCACGAAGCTGGAGATTTTCGCGCGGGTTTTCAGGCGCTGTGCCATTTCAGGACGGCGCAGATCGAGATAGCGGTACTTCAGGCGCGCTTCTTCGCTGTTGACCTGATTGGAGTCGAGCGGCAGCGGCTCGGCGCGGTTGATAATGGTCAGCGCCTGCGCAAACACTTCGACTTCGCCCGTCGCCATCTCGGCGTTTTTGTTCTTCTCGTCGCGCGCACGCACGGTGCCGGTAATCTGGATGCAGAATTCGTTGCGCAGCTCAGACGCCAGCTGGAAAGCCTCCTGACGATCGGGATCGAAGAAGACCTGCACGATGCCTTCACGGTCGCGCATGTCGATAAAAATCAGGCTCCCCAGATCGCGACGGCGGTTGACCCAGCCGCAAAGAGTGACTTGCTGACCTACATGAGACAGATTGAGCTGTCCGCAATATTCTGTACGCATAACGTATCCTTTTAACTTCGCCGCTGCTGCCTGCAGCATCAGGCCGCGTAACCTTATGAGATGCTGCCGCAAAAAAGGCGGCCATTATAATGGAAAAAGGCAGGCAGGATAAGTAGAGCCGCGCCAAACTGCGCATTTCGCCGCCGGTTTTTCCCTCTTCGGACAACCCGGCCAGGCTATAGCGTAAAACCATCACTAAAGGAGAGGCCGTGACGCTTCGTATTGGGCTGCCGCAGTGGCAGCATTCGCACTGGAAACGCTGGGGCATTGAGAGTCTGGCTGATTATGCCCGTCTGTTCCACTGCGTGGAGGGCAACACCACGCTTTATGCGCTGCCCGCGCCCGACACCGTACAGCGCTGGCGCGATATGACGCATGACGACTTTCGCTTCTGCTTTAAGTTTCCGCAGACCATCAGCCACCAGGCGCAGCTGCAGCACACCGACGAGCTGCTGAACGATTTTCTGCGGCTGCTCGACCCGCTGGCCGACCGCATTGGACAGTACTGGCTGCAGCTGCCCGCCACCTTTACCCCCGCGCAGCTCGCCGACCTCTGGCGCTTTCTCGACGGGCTGCCGCGCCGCTTCAGCTATGGCGTTGAAGTGCGCCACCCCGCCTTTTTTGCCAAGGGCGAGGCGGAGCGCGCCCTGAACCAGGGGCTGCAGACGCGCGGCGTTAACCGGGTGATTTTAGACAGCCGTCCGGCGCACGCCTCTACCTCACAAAGCCCCGCCGCCCTGCACGCGCGCCAGCAAAAGCCGCGCGTGCCGCCCCACGCGGTGCGCACCGGCGAGCAGCCGATGGTGCGCTTTATCGGCAGCGACGACGTGGACGAGAGCGAGGTTTTTTTTCAGGTCTGGCGTGAAAAGCTGGCACAATGGCAGGCGGAAGGCGACACGCTGTTTTTTATTCATACGCCCGATATGGGCCAGGTCTTCCCGCTGGTGCAGCGCTTATGGCCGCAGCTGCAGGCGATTGACGCCGGTATCGGCAGCGGCCCCGCCTGGCCGCAGCAGGCGTCGCTGTTCTGACAGACGATCAAAGAGGATAAGCATGGTAAGCGCGTTATATGTGGTAGTGGGCGTATTGATGGTGATGAAGTTCGCGCTGGACG
Organism: Pantoea agglomerans; assembly: GCF_020149765.1. Lineage (NCBI taxonomy): Bacteria > Pseudomonadati > Pseudomonadota > Gammaproteobacteria > Enterobacterales > Erwiniaceae > Pantoea > Pantoea agglomerans. Next base: position 1,671,569 of record NZ_CP083809.1, on the reverse strand, counting down.
TGGTGCGCTTCCGCCGCCACTATCGAGTCGCCTTTGGCGACGGCGGGTTTCACGATCTGCGTGTGGCGATACGCATTCACGGCAACGCAGTTGAGACCATTCCGCTGGCGCTGCTGCTGCTGGTAATGATGGAGATGAACGGCGCCGATATATGGATGGTGCATCTCACCGCCCTGATCTTTTTTGTCGGCCGTCTCCTTCACGCGCAGGGGCTGCGCCGCAGCGCGCTCGCCGGACGAAAATATGGCATGATGCTGACGCTGTTCGCGCTGTGCGGCATGGCGGTATTTAACCTTATCTATCTGCCCTGGGAACTGGTGCTGACGCTGCATTAAGCGGCTGCGGGCGTAATGGGTGCAGCCCGCCGCACTTTCTGCCAGAATAGCGCCCTTTCCGTTGTCTTTCCGGATTTACTATGTCTGACCGCGATACGCTATTTTCCGCGCCCATCGATAAACTGGGCGACTGGACCTTTGACGAGCGCGTGGCTGAAGTCTTCCCCGATATGATTCAGCGCTCCGTGCCCGGCTACTCGAATATCATCTCCATGATCGGCATGCTCGCCGAGCGCTTCGTCACGCCCGACAGCCAGGTGTACGATCTGGGCTGCTCGCTGGGGGCCGCCACGCTCTCGGTTCGCCGCAATATCAAGGCGCCCGGCTGCACCATCATTGCCGTAGATAATTCACCGGCGATGGTTGAGCGCTGCCGCCGCCATATCGACGCCTTTCGCGCCGAGACGCCGGTGAACGTCATCGAAGCCGATATCCGCGATATCGCCATCGAAAACGCCTCGATGGTGGTGCTGAACTTTACGCTGCAGTTTCTCGATCCTCCCGCGCGGCTGCAGCTGCTGGAGAAGATCTGGCAGGGCCTGAAGCCCGGCGGCGCGCTAGTATTGTCGGAGAAGTTCAGCTTCGAAGACGCCGAGGTAGGCGAGCTGCTGTTCAACATGCACCACGATTTCAAGCGCGCAAACGGCTACAGCGAGCTGGAGATCAGCCAGAAGCGCAGCATGCTGGAGAATGTGATGCTGACCGACAGCGTCGAGACGCACAAGGCGCGCCTGAAGCAGGCGGGCTTCTCTCACGCGGAACTCTGGTTCCAGTGCTTTAACTTTGGCTCGCTGGTGGCGTTGAAATGATTGAGTTTGGCCGTTTTTATCAGCAAATCGCCACCGGTCCGCTCGCCAGCTGGCTGGAGGTGCTGCCGGCGCAGATCGCCGCCTGGCAAAAAGAGAATCTGCATGGCCTGTTTCGCAACTGGGAGAAGTCAGTTGAGCATCTGCCGCTGCTGCAGCCGCAGCAGCTCGACCTGCTGCACAGCGTCAGCGCGCAGCGCGACGACCTCAGCGATCGCCAGCGTCAGGGCATTGAGAAGCTGCTGCGCAATCTGATGCCCTGGCGTAAAGGCCCCTACTCGCTCTACGGCACCGAGATCGATACCGAGTGGCGCTCCGACTGGAAATGGCAGCGCGTTGCGCCCCATATCTCGTCGCTGGCGGGCCGCACCGTGCTGGACGTCGGCTGCGGCAGCGGCTATCACATGTGGCGTATGGTTGGCGCAGGCGCGCAGCTGGTGGTCGGTATCGACCCAATGCAGCTCTTTCTCTGCCAGTTCGAAGCGGTGCGCAAGCTGCTGGGCGACGATCGACGCGCCCATCTGCTGCCGCTCGGCATAGAACAGCTGCCGACGCTGCAGGCGTTCGACACCGTTTTCTCCATGGGCGTGCTCTACCATCGCCGTTCGCCGCTCGATCATCTGCTGCAGCTGAAAAATCAGCTGGTCAGCGGCGGCGAGCTGGTGCTGGAAACGCTGGTTATTGAGGGAGATGAGCGGGACGTGCTGGTGCCGGGCGAACGCTACGCGCAGATGCGCAACGTCTACTTTATTCCTTCGGCCCTGGCGCTGAAAAACTGGCTGGAGAAGTGCGGCTTTGTTGACGTGAAGATCGTCGACTATGCGGTCACCTCCACCGATGAGCAGCGCCGCACCAGCTGGATGACCAGCGAATCGCTGGCCGACTTCCTCGATCCGCAGGACGCCGGCAAAACGGTGGAGGGCTATCCGGCGCCGCTGCGCGCCGTGCTGGTCGCCACCAAACCCTGAGGCTAGCGGCGCGAAAGCGCCAGCTTCGCCGCAAAGCCGATAAACACCATGCCCGTCAGGCGGTCCATCACCTTGAGCACCGCCGGACGGCGCAGGTGTGCGGCGAAGTAGTGGCTGCCGCCGATAAGGATAGCGTTCCACAGCAGCCCAATGGCAATATGCATCAGTGCCAGCAGGCTGCACCAGAGCGGCACCGACGCTCCCGGCGGAATAAACTGCGGCAGAAAGGTAACGTAGAACACGCCCATTTTGGGGTTAAGTAAATTACCGAACAGGCCGCGGTTAAAGCAGCTGAGATAACTTTGCGGCGCGGTTTCACTCGGCGCCTCATCCTGCGGCTGCGTGCGCGGATTGAGCAGCAGCCTGACGCCCAGCCAGAGCAAATAGGCCGCGCCAGCCCACTTCAGCAGGTTATAGGCCATTTCAGACGCCAGCAGCAGCGCGCCCAGACCATATCCCACCGCGACGCCCCACACCAGACAGCCGAGGTTGATGCCCAGCGCCGTCGCGCTGCCGCGTCGCCAGCCCTGCGCGGCGGCGGTGCGTAGCACCAGCGCGGTATCGAAGCCGGGCGTCAGCGTCAAAATAGTAATGGCGAATAAAAACGAGAAGAGCAGCGTGGCGGTCATGATTATCTCCCTGATATGGTGCCGCCTACATTAACAAATTTTTAACGCGGGCGCGCTGTTTTGCGCGCTACTCCGCCTCGGCAGGGCGATCCCAGTATTGATATTTATAGGCGGCGCTGAGATGGCGCTCAATGGTGCCTTTATCAAACACTTCCGTTTCGTGCAGATAGCTTAAGGTGCAGTTGCCCACCTCATCCCACAGCTGGCACTCATCGACCGAACGCAGCGAACTGACCGGCGTAGTTGCCGTGCCGTGCAGCTGCCATTCGCGAAAATCTTTATCGTAGGTATAGCGGTCCTTGCTGCGCGCCGTCACCGCGCTGATCACCTGCCCCTGCGGGTTCCAGCGCCAGCTGCTTTCGCCGTTGGTTAGCGCGTCGGTGCCGCGCGAGACGCTTTTCGTCAGCCGCAGCTGCGCGTCATAGCGGTAGGTGGTGTCGGTAAAGCCGCTTTTGCCCATGCTGGTGAATTTATCGGAGGCGGTGACGATATTGCCGTGTCGACCGGTGAGCCAGCTGATGGTGCCCTGCCGATTATCGATCACCTGCTCTTTGCCCTCTTTCAGCACCTTCACCAGGTACGCGTACTCCGCCACCCAGCCGCCCTGCACCCGCGCAATATGCTGCTCCATGCTGAGAACGACGTTGTGCTCTTTTTTATCAAAGGAGACGTCCGCCACCAGCAGGATCCCGCAGGGATCGAACTGCCCCAGCACCCGCTTTTGCGAATCGACATCTTTACCGAACTCGCCGGCGATCACCTGGCGCACCGCACCTTTCGCGCTGCCGCCCAGCATAATCCAGCTGTTGCTGCTGGCGACGGCTTTGCTGTGCGGGCCGCAGGTGGCGGCCCACAGCGCGGGAGAGAGGCAGAGCGCACCCAGAGCAAGCGCCGTAATCAGAGAGCGTTTCATGGTGTAACTCCCAGAGATCTCAATAACCTGAGTGTAACCCTATTGGCGGCATCTGGCGCGGCCTGGTGAAATAGTGCGGACAAAAAGAACCCCAGCAAGATAACTGGGGTTTGGTACTTGCAAACATCACGTCATAAGGCGTGCTGCGCGGCAAAATCTGTGGTGATTCAGGCTACCCTGACGGTATTAAGCTGCATCACGCTTTTCATGGCTTCCACCACATCGCTATCCACGCAGTAGCGGCTGAACTCATCCATTTCGGCTTCGGAACACATGGAGACACCGGCTTTACGATAACGCATCGGTGACGTCACGAGGCGGCTGGCTGAGCTGTGAACCTCGCTAAGTCCGCTATCCAGGAACTTTTGCAGGTTACTCAAACGTACGCCAGCACCAGCCATAATGATTGGACCTTCGCTCTGTTCATTAAGTTCCTTTAATAGTGCAATTCCGTTTTCCGCGCTCTGCTGCTGGCCAGATGTCAGGATACGCGCCACCCCCAGCGCGGTTAGTTCCTCCAGCGCGCGATTCGGACTGTGGCAAAGATCGAAGGCGCGATGAAAGGTCACCTGCATCCCGTCGCACAGCGCCATAATCTGCCGCATGCGCGAGCGGTCGATATGCGCCTCTTCATCAAGCATGCCGATCACCAGGCCGGGAAAGCCCATCTCGCGTATTCTCGCCACGTCGGACTTCATTATCTCAAATTCCCGCGCGGTGTAGCAGAAATCACCGCCGCGCGGTCGGACGATAGGATGAACCGGAATCGATATTTCACGGCGTGCTGCCTCCAGCGAGCCGGCCGAAGGCGTCAGGCCGCCCTCGCGCGGTCCGGCGCACAGCTCAACGCGGTCGGCACCGGCCTGCTGCGCCGTCATCGCGCAATCGACGCCGTAGCAGCAAATTTCCAGTAAGGTCATCTATTCCTCCTTTACATGACGTCTGGCTCGACACAGGGCGATAAGTTAGTCTGACTACAAACTGAGTTTACGTGGAAACCAGCACATGACATTTAATTTTGACCAAGGGATAGACCGTCGTCACACCGATAGCCTCAAATGGAACAAATACAGTGACCGCGACGTCCTTCCTTTGTGGGTAGCGGACACCGATTTTCGCTCGCCTGATTGCGTTATCGACGCGATAAAAACCCGCGCAGAACATGGTGTTTTTGGTTACGGCGACCGACCGACGGGATTGATCGACGCCGCCATTGCGCGCTTCGAACAACGCTACCAGTGGAAAGTAGAGCCGGAATGGATAGTGGTACTGCCTGGCGTGGTGTGCGGCCTGAATCTGACGGTGCGCGCGCTTACCGCGCCCGACGAGCGCTCTGTTACACCTTCGCCTATCTATCCGCCGTTTCGCGGCGCGGCGAAGCTGGCGGCGCGCGAGCAGATCGCCCTGCCGCTGACGCTGCAGTCGGGGCGCTGGGTGGTCGATCTCACTCAGGCGCCTTCCCTGCTTAACGGTAAAGAGAAACTGCTGCTGCTGTGCAACCCGCAAAACCCCGGCGGCACCGTCTATCGCCGCGACGAGCTGGAGGCGCAGCTCGCCTTTGCCCGCCAGCACGATCTGATCGTCTGTTCCGATGAGATCCATTGCGATCTGCTGCTGGAGCCTGGCGTACGGCATATACCCTTCGCCAGCCTGAGCGAAGACGCCGCGCAGTGCAGCGTCACGCTGATTTCCCCTTCGAAGAGCTTTAACATCGCCGGACTCGGCGCGTCGCTGGCGATTATCCCCAACGCCGATCTGCGGGCGCGCTTTAAGCAGGCGCGCTACGGCATCGTGCCCGATGCCGATATTCTGGCGCTGGTCGCCGCCGAGGCGGCCTGGCGCGGCGGCGACGCGTGGCTGGAGGCGCAGCTCGCCTACCTGCGCGTCAGCCGCAATCGGCTGCATGCCGCCGTTAACGCGCTGCCGGGGTTGTCAATGGCCAGCCCGGAGGCGACCTATTTAGGCTGGATAGATTGCAGCGGGCTGGATGTCGCCAGCCCGGCGCTCTATTTTGAAAAGTGGGGATTAGGCTTCTCTCCCGGTCGCGATTTCGGCGACGACCGCTTCGTGCGTATGAATTTTGGCTGCACCCACGCCACGCTGGAAGAGGCGATCGCGCGGCTGCGCGCCGCCGTGGACGCGCGCGCTTAATCCGCCTCGCTGGCGACAATCTCCTCCAGTCGCCACGGATGAAATTTTATCGTGGTCTGCCCGTCGGTGACCGCCAGGGTCGGATTGGGCAGCCGCTCATTTTCGCCCTTAGGCGAGCTGGTCTTAAAAGAGATGCCCGGCTGCGTCAGCGCGTCGTCGCTGAGCAGCGCCATGGCGCGCACGCCCAGCGTCTGATGATCGCCGCGCAGCACAATTTCCACATGCTCAAATCCCTCATGGCGATAGCGCTTTTCGCCCGGCCAGGGCAGCTCGATAACGTCCAGCGCCCAGCCGTTGAGGCGCAGCGGCTGGTGCAGCTTAAACAGGCAGATTGGCCGCCCGTTGATCATCGCTTCGGAGAATTGCGTGCCGATTTTCAGCAGTCCCTGCTTCCAGCGCTCGGCGGTGCTGTTCTGGTGGCAACGCACCGCAATATGGTCCGCCTCAAGGGCCGCTAAGTTTAATCCGAGGCGTTCAGCGAATTGTTGCAGCGACGCGCTGAAGCGCGCCAAATCTCTCTCTAAGTCCTGTAATTCAGAGGGGAATTCCGGGTTTAAGCTCATAAAACGTCTCTGTTTATTTAAGGTTTTTAACAAATGCAAAGCCCCGTCAGCACTGCTTTGAACGGGGCAAAATGATAAGAATCATCCGATTTGGCCGTAATTTTGCAGCAAAACCACGTAATTTGCCCTTTTAATTCGGATTTATCCCCTCTTCAGGTCCAGTAGTTGCTGGATGAAAGTTAGTTAACTTACTGATATTTATGATATTCATTAATACAATAAGATAACTCTTATTTGCCCGCCAAACAATTGCAGCCAAACCGCCTTTCTTATAAATTTGACCTAACACAACTACAAGGAATGGCTCTATGTTCATGCTCATTGTTGTCGCAGTCCTGATCGCACTGATGGGATTTGCAATTTCCCGCCACTGGAAGGTGCGTGAAGACAAAAGCGTCAAAAATCCTCGTCGCCATCTTCGCCGTCGCTGATCGCTTTATTTCGGGAAACCGGCCTCACGCCGTTTCCCCGCACTCTCTCTTGCGCGGCGGCTGCTGACGCAACGCGACAATTCACGTATACTTCCCCTCTTCTTTTTTCCATTCTGCGCGGCCTGCGGGCGCGTCGGCAGGGTGAGGACAACGGCTCTCTGCGCGGCAGATGAGCCTTTTAGCACATGAAGGTAATGCGGTGAATATTCAGGCTCTTCTTTCCGAAAAAGTCAGTCAGGCGATGATTTTAGCCGGTGCGCCGGCCGACTGTGAACCCCAGGTTCGCCAGTCCGCCAGGATTCAGTTTGGGGACTATCAGGCGAACGGCATTATGGCCGTCGCGAAAAAGCTGGGCCAGGCGCCGCGACAGCTGGCTGAAAGCGTGATTACGCATCTTGACCTGAACGGCATCGCCAGCAAGGTAGAGATCGCCGGGCCGGGCTTCATCAATATTTTCCTCGATCGCGACTGGCTGGCCGCGCAGGCGAAGCTGGCGCTGACGCAGCCGCGTCTGGGCGTTGCCACCGTTGAGCCGCAAACCATTGTCGTCGACTACTCCGCGCCGAACGTGGCGAAAGAGATGCATGTTGGCCACGTACGCTCCACCATTATCGGCGACGCCGCGGTGCGCACCCTGTCGTTTCTCGGCCATAACGTTATCCGCGCCAACCACGTAGGCGACTGGGGCACGCAGTTCGGCATGCTGATCGCCTACCTCGAAAAGCAGCAGAACGAGCATCATGAGGCGATTGCGCTGGCCGATCTGGAAGCCTTCTACCGCGAAGCGAAACGCACCTATGACGAAGATGAAGCCTTCGCCGAGCGCGCGCGCGCCTATGTGGTCAAGCTGCAGGGCGGCGATGAATATTGCCGCACCATGTGGAAGAAGCTGGTCGATATCACCATGGGCCAGAATCAGCTGATCTACGATCGTCTGAACGTGACGCTGACGCGCAAAGATGTCATGGGCGAGAGCCTCTATAACGATATGCTGCCGGGCATCGTTGAAGATCTGCGCGCTAAAGGGCTGGCGGTGACCAGCGAAGGCGCGACCGTGGTGTTCCTCGACGAGTTCAAAAATAAAGAAGGCGAACCGATGGGGGTCATCATTCAGAAGAAGGATGGCGGCTACCTCTACACCACCACCGATATCGCCTGCGCCAAATATCGCTATGAGACGCTGAAGGCCGATCGCGTGCTCTACTACATCGATTCGCGCCAGCATCAGCACCTGCAGCAGGCGTGGACTATCGTCCGCAAAGCGGGCTACGTGCCGGAATCGGTTCCGCTGGAACATCACGCCTTCGGCATGATGCTGGGCAAAGATGGCCGTCCGTTTAAAACCCGCAGCGGCGGCACCATCAAGCTCGCCGATCTGCTGGAAGAGGCGCACGATCGCGCGCTGACGCTGGTGCGCGAGAAAAACCCGGAAATGAGCGAAGCGGAGCTGCAGCAGCTGGCGGAAGTGGTCGGTATCGGCGCGGTGAAGTATGCCGATCTCTCCAAGAGCCGCACCACCGATTACATCTTCGACTGGGACAATATGCTGGCGTTTGAGGGCAATACGGCGCCCTATATGCAGTACGCCTATACCCGCGTGCTCTCTGTGTTCCGTAAAGCGGGCGTCGACGTCGACAGCATCGACGGGCCGCTGGCAATTACCGAGGATCGCGAAGCGCAGCTGGCGACGCGCCTGCTGCAGTTCGAAGAGACCATTACCCAGGTGGCGCGCGACGGCACGCCGCACGTAATGTGCGCCTATCTTTACGATCTGGCGGGTCTTTTCTCCGGCTTCTACGAGCACTGTCCGATTCTCAGCGCAGAGGACGAGTCAACGCGCCAGAGCCGCCTGCAGCTGGCCGCGCTGACGGCGAAGACGCTGAAGCAGGGTCTGGATACCCTCGGCATCAAAACCGTCGAGCGTATGTAACAAACAAAAAACCCCGCCAAAGCGGGGTTTTTTGTTACGGCTTGTGCAGGGACAGATAGTCTGGCCCGATCGCAACGTCGCTCAAGGCATCCATACACGCTCGGCCCGCGGCGGGACGCCTGGCTCTTCGGGCCAGACTATCCGTACAGTTAACTTGTGCGCGCGCTTCAGGTTTCCCCTTCCCCGCTTTTAATTCTGATAATTCACCATCACTTCGCTGCTCAGCACCCGCAGACCCGGCGGCAGCGCCCCCTTGCCCGCTACGCCGAACACCATATGCAGCGTCTCGCCCGCGTCCAGCGAGGCCAGCTCGCGCGTGGTGCCGCTGCCGCCCTCCAGCGAGGCGCAGCGCTGCGCGCCGCACAGCTTCACCTGTAATCCTGACGGCGCAGCACCGGTCAGCTGATAGCGCCAGCTAATCAGGCTCACCGCGCCGGTAACGCCCGGCGGCGCGCGCAGCGGCTTTGAGGTCACCCAGCCGCCGCGATTGCTCAGCGGCGGGCCGCTGACGCTGGCGTGCCAGGCGCCCGAGGCGGCGTAAAGTGGCTGTGCCGTCAGCGAGAGCAGCGCCAGCCCCCAGCACCAGCGACGCATTACTTGCCTCCGATGGTAGAAGTCATACGGATATGACGGTTATCGGTCAGCTCCATATTGGAGAGCACCACCAGCTGCGGCAGATTGCGGCGCAGGAAGCGCGCCAGCAGCGCGCGCAGCGGATGGTTAACCAGCAGCACCGGCGGCGCGCCCAGCATCTCCTGACGCTGCAGCGCGGCCTGCGCCTGCTCCAGCAGTCGGTCGGCCAGGCCCGGCTCCAGCCCGCCGCCGCCCTGCAGCGCCTGCAGCAGCAGACGCTCCAGCGTGGCATCCAGACCGATCACCTGCACTTCGTCATTGCCAGGGAACCACTGCTGCGTAATGGCGCGGCCCAGCGCCACGCGCACCACGCTGGTCAGCTCCTGTGGATCGCTCTGCACCGGCGCGTGCTCCGCCAGGGTTTCAATAATGGTGCGCATATCGCGGATAGAGACGCGCTCGGTAAGCAGGTTCTGCAGCACCTTGTGCAGCGTGGTCAGGGTGATAACGCCCGGCACCAGATCTTCCGTCAGCTTCGGCATCTCCTGAGTGACGCGATCGAGCAGCTGCTGCGCCTCCTGACGACCAAACAGCTCGCTGGCGTGCTGGCCAATCAGGTGGTTCAGGTGGGTCGCCACCACGGTACTCGCTTCCACCACGGTATAGCCCTGGATCTGCGCCTGCTCTTTCAGCGCGCTGTCGATCCAGATGGCCGCCAGGCCAAAAGCGGGATCCACCGTCGCCTCGCCCGGCAGCGTGCCCGCCGCCGTGCCGGGGTTGATCGCCATCCAGCGGCCAGGATAGGCGTCGCCGCTGCCGATCTCGACCCCTTTCATCAGAATGCGGTAGCGCGCAGGCGGCAGCTCCATATTGTCGCGGATATGCACCACCGGCGGCAGAAAGCCGACATCCTGCGCCACCTTTTTACGGATGCTGCGGATACGGCCCAGCAGCTCGCCGTTCTGGGTGCTGTCCACCATCGGGATCAGGCGGTAGCCGACCTCCATGCCCAGCGTGTCCTCCAGCTGCACGTCGGTCCAGGAGGCTTCGGTATTGGCCGGGGTATCGGCCGCTTTCATTATCGTGCTGCTGGCCGCTTCCGGGTTCTTCTGCCCCTCCATCTCGCGGCCGCGCATCCACCAGGCCAGGCCGAGCAGCGCGCCGGTAAACAGCAGAAACACAAAGTTCGGCATCCCCGGAACCAGACCCAGCAGGCCGAGCACGCCGGCGCTCAGCAGCATAACGCGCGGGTTCTTAAACAGCTGCCCCACCATCTGCTCGCCGACATCCTGATCGGTGCCGACGCGCGTTACGATTACGCCCGCCGCGGTGGAGATCACCAGCGCCGGGATCTGCGCCACCAGGCCGTCACCGATGGTCAGCAGCGTATAGGTCTCAGCGGCATGACCGATATCCATGCTGTGCTGCACCACGCCCACCAGCAGGCCGCCGATAATGTTGATCACCATAATAAGAATGCCGGCGATGGCGTCGCCGCGCACAAACTTACTGGCACCATCCATCGAGCCGTAGAAGTCCGCCTCCTGGGTCACCTCGGTACGGCGCTTTTTCGCCTCCTGTTCGCCGATCAGACCGGCGTTAAGGTCGGCGTCGATCGCCATCTGTTTACCGGGCATGCCGTCGAGCACGAAGCGCGCGCCAACTTCCGCGATACGCCCCGCACCCTTGGTGATAACCATAAAGTTGATGACCACCAGGATAACGAACACCACGATACCGATGGCGAAGTTGCCGCCAACGAGGAAGTGGCCGAACGCCTCGACCACCCGCCCCGCCGCGCCTGCGCCGGTATGGCCTTCCATCAGGATGATACGCGTCGAGGCGACGTTCAGCGCCAGACGCAGCAGCGTCGAGAAGAGCAGAATGGTGGGAAAGGCGGCGAACTCCAGCGTGCGCTGGGTGAACATCGCCACCAGCAGCACCATAATCGAGAGCGCGATATTAAAGGTGAACAGCAGATCGAGGATGAAGGCGGGCAACGGCAGCACCATCATCGACAGGATCATCATGATCAACACGGGGCCGGCAAGCACCTGCCACTGTGTATCTTTCAGATTGTTCGGTAAACGCAGTTTTGCGGCCAGGTTAGCCATCGTTTCGCTTCTCTCCTGCAAAGTCCATCTCTGCCGGGACCGGCAGGTTCTTCGGTTTGTTCGGTATCAGGCCGCCTTCGCGCTTCCAGCGGCGCAGCTGCCAGACCCAGGCCAGCACTTCCGCCACCGCCGCATAGAGCGCGCCGGGGATCTGCTGGCCAATTTCGGTATGCCGGTAGAGGGCGCGCGCCAGCGGCGGCGCCTCCAGCAGCGGAATGCGGTGCTCTGCGGCGATTTCGCGGATCTTTAACGCCACCTCGCCTGCGCCCTTCGCCACCACTTTCGGCGCGCTCATCTTGTTTTCGTTGTACTGCAGCGCCACCGAGTAGTGCGTCGGGTTGGTCACGATAACGTCCGCTTTGGGCACGTCAGACATCATGCGGCGGCGTGCGGCGGCGCGCATCGCCTGGCGAATGCGCCCTTTAACGTGCGGGTCGCCTTCCTGCTGTTTAAATTCGTCGCGGATCTCCTGGCGCGACATGCGCAGCTTTTTGTAGTAGCTGTAGAGCTGCCAGAACACGTCGTAGCCCACCATCGGGATCAGGCCGAGGATCACCAGCGCGCAGCAGGCGGCGACCATTCCCAGGCCGTGCATCAGCGCACTGCTCGGCGACTGGGCGATCAGCCGCAGCATCTCCGGCCAGTGCGACCAGATGTACCAGCCGCCGACGCAGCCCACCAGAATCGCCTTCAGGATCCCCTTGAACAGTTCGGTCCAGGCCTGCGCGGCGAACATGCGGGCGAAGCCGGGCAGCGGATTGAGCTTTTTAAAGTCCATCTTGATCGATTTGCCGCTGATGACGATACCGCCCAGCAGCATCGGCGCGGCGATCGCCACCAGCACCAGCCCGCCCATCAGCGGCAGCAGCGCCATCACCGCCTGGCCGATCAGGCTGCTGATATGGCCGATAATCAGCTTGCTGTCGTTTACCATGCTGTGATCGAAGCGCAGCCCGGAAGCGACCATCGCGGCCAGCTGGCGCGCCATCAGCGTGCCGCCCAGCCAGAGGATCATCAGGCCAGCCAGCAGCATCAGCACCGACGTCAGCTCGCGGGAACGCGGGATCTGCCCCTCTTCACGCGCTTTTTCAAGTCGGTGGGGTGTGGGCGATTCTGTTTTGTCCTCGTCGCTCTCTTCAGCCACGACAAACCTCTGTGGGTAGGAATTCTGAGCATAGAATGCCAAATTTGGCTTTGGTTAAAGCGAAGATAAGAAGAAGAAAAGAGGCGTTTTTTGGCGGATGAGCAGGCAAAGGGAAACGGGACCGCCGGCTGGCAGTCCCGCTGAAAACAGGATGCCGCCAGCCTGGCGGCCGGCGGCGCAGGGTCAGAACCCTAAGCTATCCAGCAGGTCATCAACCTGATCCTGGTTCGCTACCACGCCCGGCGCATCGGCGTGGATCTGCGGACCGTTCAGCAGGCTGGTGCCCTCCTGACGCTTCTCGGCGCTGACTTCCGGCATGTTCTCCAGCAGCACCATCAACAGCTGGCGCTCAATCTCCTGGATCACATCCATCATGCGCTTGATCACCTGACCGGTCAGGTCCTGGAAATCCTGCGCCATCATAATTTCAAGCAGCTGCTTGTTGGTAAAGGCGGTATGCTCTGGCACTGCACTGAGGAATTCGCGCGTATCCGTCACCAACTCTCGCGCATCGGCCAGCTCAATCGGGTTCTCAAACCATTGGTCCCAACGCCCTTTCAGCTGGGTCGCCCCGGCTTCCATTTTATCCTGATGCGGCTGCGCCGCTTCGACGCAGTTCAGCGCACGATCGGCAGCCTGCGCCGTCATCTGTACCACATAATCCAGACGATCGCGGGCATCGGGAATGGCTTCAGCCGCATCGGCAATGGCTTTATCCAGCCCCAGCTCGCGCAGACTGTCGCGCAGCATGCGCGTCAGAGAGCCAATGCGAGCAATGATATCGTGCGCCGAGGCATCCTCAGTTGATTTCGGAAGGTCGCTCATCACATCTCCTTACATGCCCAGTTTTTCGAAGATCTTGCCTAATTTCTCTTCCAGCGTGGCGGCGGTGAATGGCTTCACCACGTAGCCGCTGGCGCCCGCCTGCGCGGCGGCGATAATGTTCTCTTTCTTCGCTTCAGCGGTGACCATCAGTACCGGCAGCTTGCCCAGCGCGGCGTCCGCACGAATGGTCTGCAGCAGCTGCAGGCCATCCATGTTCGGCATGTTCCAGTCAGAAATGACGAAGTCGAAACCGCCCGCTTTCAGCTTGCCGAGGGCGTCTACGCCATCTTCCGCTTCTTCGACGTTATTGAAGCCCAGCTCTTTCAGCAGGTTACGCACAATACGACGCATCGTGTTGAAGTCGTCCACCACCAAAAAGCGCATGTTTTTATCAGCCATAATTACTCCTGTGTTATCTCGCCCGGCAGGACGGGCCTGTTAAATACGCAGTGCCTGTCCGGCGCTAATTTTTGCCAGCATATGCTGGCTGATGTTGCCTAAATCCACGACTTCGCTCACACCGCCGATGGCGATGGCTTCTCGCGGCATTCCAAAGACCACGCAGGAGGCTTCGCTCTGCGCGATAGTCCAGGCGCCGGCGCGATGCATTTCCAGCATGCCCGCCGCGCCATCGTTACCCATGCCGGTGAGGATGACGCCCACCGCATTTCGTCCGGCATTGACGGCCACCGATCTGAACAGCACATCCACCGAGGGCTTGTGGCGGTTTACCGGTGGCCCTTCATTCAGTTTCACCACATAGTTGGCACCGCTGCGCGCCAGCTCCATATGCATCGCACCAGGGGCGATATAGGCATGCCCGGGCAGGATGCGCTCGCCGTCCTCCGCCTCTTTCACGGTGATCTGACAGAGCTTGTTAAGGCGATCGGCGAAAGATTTGGTAAAGCCCGGCGGCATATGCTGAGTGATCATCAGCGCCGGGCTGGTCGGCGGCAGCGGCTGCAGCACGTGGCGAATCGCTTCGGTGCCGCCGGTCGAAGAGCCGATGGCAATCAGCTTTTCGCTGCTGAGCAGCGGACCCGCCTTCAGGGTCACCGGCGCCGCCATCACTGGACGGGCGTGCAGCTGCGCACGCGCCGCCGCGCGGATCTTGTCGGCGATTGTCTGGCTGTAGCCCAGCATCCCTTCGCGAATACCGAGCTGCGGCTTGGTGACGAAATCCACCGCCCCCAGCTCCAGCGCGCGCAGCGTAATCTCCGAGCCTTTACCGGTCAGCGACGACACCATCACCACCGGCATCGGGCGCAGACGCATCAGCTTCTCCAGGAAGTCGAGGCCATCCATACGTGGCATCTCCACGTCCAGCGTCAGCACCTGCGGGTTGTACTGTTTAATTAAATCGCGGGCGACCAGCGGATCGGGTGCCGTAGCCACCATCTCCATATCAGGATGACTGTTAATGATTTCGGTCATCAACTGGCGCATCAGCGCGGAATCATCCACGCACATTACGGTGATTTTGCTCATCATCTTTCCTTCGTCAGTCCATAGACGGTTTGTCCACGCAGCCAGAACTCTTTGCTGATCTGACTAAAGTTCTCTGAATGACCGGCAAACAGCAGTCCGCCCGGCTTCAGCAGGGGAACAAAACGGCGCAGAATTTTCTCCTGCGTCTCTTTATCGAAATAGATCATTACGTTGCGGCAGAAGATCGCATCGAACGGCCCCGGCAGCGCCCACTCGTTCGCCAGCAGGTTGAGCTGGGCGAAGTTAACGCTGTTCGCCAGTTCCGGACGCACGCGCACCATGCCGCTGTGCGGGCCGGTGCCGCGCAGGAAAAAGCGCTGCATCTGCTGCTGCGACAGGGTGCGCAGCTCTTCCTGGCGATAGACGCCGGAAATCGCCTTCTCCAGCACCTGGGTGTCGATATCGCTGGCGTGAACCTGAAACTTGCCCGGCCCGGTGCCGAGCGTTTCCGCCAGCGTCATAGCGATGGAGTAAGGCTCTTCGCCGGTTGAGGCCGCCGCACACCAGACGTTAAAGCTGCCCGCGCGCTTGCGCGCATGTTCCGCCAGAATGGGGAAGTGGTGCGCCTCGCGGAAAAACGCCGTCAGGTTGGTGGTCAGCGCGTTGATAAAGGCCTGCCACTCTGCGCTGTTGACGTCGTTCTCCAGCAGCGCCAGATAGCGGCCAAAGTCATCAATGTTCAGCGTACGCAGACGGCGCACCAGTCGGTTGTAGACCATTTCGCGCTTGTGGTCGGCCAGCACAATGCCAGCGCGCTGATAGATCAGCTGGCTGATACGACGAAAGTGTGTATCCGAGAGCGGCAGGCGCTGCACCATCTGCGAGAGCAGCGTTGTCGCTTCGTTTTGATCCAGTAACGTCGATTTCTTCATTTCAGGTCACCTGGCACTGTACTTCACTGATTAAATTCTGCTGCTGTGTCGGGCGGCGCTGCCGCCAGCCCGACCATCCAGGCGATTAAAAGGTTTCCCAGTTGTCGTCGCTGCGAGCCGCCGGTGCGCGTGAGGCCGCAGCCGGCGCGTCCAGCCGTAAACTTTTCGACGCCGTAGTTCTGTTAACGGCCTGGGCGACAAATTCTTTACCAATATTGAACACAGAAACTGCCTGTTTCAGTCGGCTGGCCTGATCTTCCAGCGAGGCAGCCGCTGAAGCGGACTCTTCCACCAGCGCGGCGTTCTGCTGCGTGACGCGATCCATCTCTGTCACCGCCAGGCCGACCTGATCGATGCCGCGGCTCTGCTCGTCCGACGCCGAGGCGATTTCGCCCATAATGTCGGTCACGCGCGTGACTGCGCTGACGATGTCATTCATGGTTTCGCCGGCGCTCTCTACCAGCACCGAGCCGGTATCGACGCGCGCCACCGAGTCCTCGATCAGGGCTTTAATCTCTTTCGCCGCCTGCGCGCTGCGCTGCGCCAGGCTGCGCACCTCGCCCGCTACCACGGCGAAGCCGCGGCCCTGTTCGCCAGCGCGCGCCGCTTCCACCGCCGCGTTAAGCGCCAGAATGTTGGTCTGGAAGGCGATGCCGTCGATGACGCTGGTGATATCGGCAATCTTCTTCGAGCTGCCGGCGATGTCGCTCATGGTTTTCACCACGCCATCCACCACTTTGCCGCCCTTCTGCGCGGTTTCTGAGGCGCTCAGCGCCAGCTGCGACGCCTGACGGGCGTTTTCAGCATTCTGCTTCACGGTGGCGGTGAGCTGCTCCATGCTGGCGGCGGTCTGCTCCAGCGACGCCGCCTGCTCTTCGGTGCGGGATGAGAGGTCGTTATTGCCGATGGCGATTTCGCTGGCGCCGGTGTAGATGGCGTCCGCGCCGTCGCGCACGGTGCTGACGGTGCGCGCCAGCTCCTGCTGCATATCCTGCAGGGCCGCAAGCAGGTCGCCCAGCTCGTTGCGTACGCTACAGGTAATCGGCTGCGTCAGGTCGCCGCGTGCGATATGGCGGATATGCTCGATGCTCTGCTTCAGCGGACCGATCAGCGCGCTGCGCAATACCGTCCAGACCAGCAGGCTGATGAGCAGTGAGCCGATGACCAGGCCGACAGCCATCATAATGGCGTGTCGATAGGCGGTGTTATTGGCGTCGATGCCCTGCTGCGCCAGCAGCTGGTTTTGACTCTGCCAGGCGTTGTAATCGTTTTCAAACTTATCCTGAAAACTCTGCGTCGGCTGGTCAACGAACCCCTTGAAGTTGCCTGTGCCAAGGAAGCCGGTCAGCTCGGTCAGCGCGTCGCGGTAGGCTTTATAGTTCGCCTGCAGCGTCAGTACGTTCTCGGCGGTCTTGCCCTTTTCCGACAGGTTGGCGTTGAAGTCGGCGAAGCCCTGATCGGCGACCTTCAGCTCCCGGTTGGCCAGCGCCACCAGGTCCTGTACGGTTGCGCCTGAACCCGCCTGCTGGCTGTCGAG
Source organism: Pantoea agglomerans (assembly GCF_020149765.1). NCBI lineage: Bacteria > Pseudomonadati > Pseudomonadota > Gammaproteobacteria > Enterobacterales > Erwiniaceae > Pantoea > Pantoea agglomerans. The sequence goes on along the minus strand of NZ_CP083809.1, from coordinate 1,654,290 downwards.
CAGATAGCGGATCCCGGCCCGGTTCAGGGTGTTGCGCGCCTGAACCAGGGAGACCCATGAGGTGCCCATCGCCCGCTGTAGCGTCGCGAGACGCTGGTTATAAGCAAAATTCTCTTTGTCGGCTTTCACCGTACTGAAAAAAGCGCTTCCGGAAATCAGCTGTAGCAGAACAAAGAGCGCCAGCACACCCAGCAGCCCGGAAATAACGCGTACTCGATTAAACATAAACACCTCATTGGTTGGCGGAACTCACTCTTTATCGGCCTGAGCGATGAGATCTTTATGCAGGGAACGCGGAGTCAGAGCAGCAAAGATGCAGCGGCGTGTTGGCGTGTTGGCGTGTTGATGTGTTGGCGTGCGGTCGTGCGGGCGTGGCGAACAGAACAGGCCCGCTTCCCTGCGGGCAATGCATTACGGGTTAAAAGGTTTCCCAGTTATCACCGCTTACGGGCGCGGCCAGCGCCTTGCGTACCGGCGCAACCGGCACCGCGCGCCCCGTCGCGCGAACCGCCTGCGCGGCGCGAGGGATGTTAAATACCGCGACTGACTGGCTCAGACGGCTCGCCTGATCTTCCAGCGAGGCGGCCGCCGAGGCGGACTCCTCCACCAGCGAGGCGTTCTGCTGGGTAACGCGATCCATCTCCGTCACCGCCTGACCCACCTGGTCGATGCCGCGGCTCTGCTCGTCCGACGCCGAGGCGATTTCGCCCATAATGTCGGTCACGCGCGTTACCGCGCCGACGATCTCGCTCATGGTCTCGCCCGCGGTGCCCACCAGCTGCGAGCCGGCATTAACGCGATTTACCGAATCCTCAATCAGCGATTTAATCTCTTTCGCCGCCTGCGCGCTGCGTTGTGCCAGGCTGCGCACCTCGCCCGCCACCACGGCAAAGCCGCGGCCCTGTTCCCCAGCGCGCGCCGCTTCCACCGCCGCGTTAAGCGCCAGGATATTGGTCTGGAAAGCGATGCCGTCGATAACGCCGGTAATGTCAGCGATCTTCTTCGAGCTGCCGGCGATGTCGCTCATGGTCTTCACCACGCCATCCACCACGTCGCCGCCTTTGCGGGCGGTTTCCGAGGCGCTCAGCGCCAGCTGCGACGCCTGACGGGCGTTTTCGGCGTTCTGCTTCACGGTGGCAGTCAGCTGCTCCATGCTGGCCGCGGTCTGCTCCAGCGACGCCGCCTGCTCTTCAGTGCGGGCGGAGAGATCGTTGTTGCCCGCGGCAATTTCACTGGCCCCGCTCAGAATGGCGTCGGAGCCGTCGCGCACGTTGCTGACGGTGCTGACCAGCGCCTGCTGCATCTCATGCAGGCCGTTTGCCAGCTGGCTCATCTCATTGCGTCCTTCCACCACAATCGGCTGGGTAAGATCGCCCGCCGCAATGGCGCGAATGTGGGTCAGCAGCAGGCGCAGCGGCTGGATCAGCACATGACGCAGGCCGAACCAGCAGGCGGTCACCACGGCGATCACCAGCAGCGCTATCGCCGCCAGCAGCCACATCATCTGCGTAAAGGCGCGCTGATTCTGCTCTGCGCCCTGCGCGGCGAGCATGGTCTGCTTCGCACGCCATTCGCCGTAGGCGTCCTGCATGCTGTTCTGGGCCTGCTCAATATTCAGGCGGAACATTCCCTGCAGATCGCGCGCCTTCAGACGTTCCAGCATACCAGCCAGACCGTCGTGATAGCGGGCGTACTCGGCTTCAAGACGGTCACGCAGCGCGGTATCAAGGCCCGGCGTTGAAGGAAGATCGTAATAGATCTTGAAGTGACGGTCGGCCTGCGCCAACTGCTGCTCGGTCTGCTTCACCAGGTCATCTAACGGGCCGCCGTTCATCTGCGTCGCCGTCGTGCTCTGCAGCCGCAGCATGGCGCGGTTCAGGGTAATGCGCGTCTGGTTCAGCGCGATCCAGGCGTCAGTCATCGCCGTTACGTTGCCGGTGGAGACCTGCGCCAGTGCGAAGGCGTCTTTATCTTTCTGAAGGGCGGACCAGAACAGTCCGCCCGACGTCAGCTGCAGCAGGCTAAAGATAGCCAGCACGGCGATCAGGCTGGTCACCACTTTGATTCGTTTCAACATATATTTTCCCGAGAGTCATAAATAAACGTTCAGGCTCTCTATCGGCGTGCGACCGCCAGATTTGAGCCTGTTTAACGGTTTTTACAGTTATGTAGTTATTAAAAGTGCGGTTTGTTGCTGAATAGTGCAGAGAAAATAACAGGCCGGGCGGATGCCCGGCCTGTTAAAGGGTGTGCTGGCGGCAAGCCAAATCAGAATGTTTCCCAGTTGGCGTCGCTGCCGGGGGCGGCCAGCGCTTTACGCGGCGCGACAGAGGCCGTGCTGACGGCAGGTGCCGCAATCTGGACGTGTCGGGTGCCGCCCGCTGCCGCGCGCGGGATCCTGAAGACCGCTACCGACTGGCTCAGGCGACTCGCCTGTGACTCCAGCGAGGCGGCCGCCGCCGCAGACTCCTCCACCAGCGAGGCGTTCTGCTGGGTAACGCGATCCATCTCCGTTACCGCCTGACCCACCTGGTCGATGCCGCGGCTCTGCTCGTCCGACGCCGAGGCGATTTCGCCCATAATGTCGGTGACGCGCGTGACTGCATTGACGATATCGCTCATGGTCTCGCCCGCGGTGCCCACCAGCTGCGAGCCGGTATTAACGCGGTTCACCGAATCTTCGATCAGCGATTTAATCTCTTTTGCCGCGTTGGCGCTGCGCTGCGCCAGGCTGCGCACCTCGCCCGCTACCACGGCGAAGCCGCGCCCCTGCTCGCCGGCGCGCGCCGCTTCCACCGCCGCGTTAAGCGCCAGAATGTTGGTCTGGAAGGCGATGCCGTCGATGACGCTGGTGATATCGGCGATCTTCTTCGAGCTGCCGGCAATCTCGCTCATGGTTTTCACCACGCCATCCACCACGCTGCCGCCCTTCTGCGCGGTTTCCGAGGCGCTCAGCGCCAGCTGCGACGCCTGACGGGCGTTTTCGGCGTTCTGCTTCACGGTGGCAGTCAGCTGCTCCATGCTGGCGGCGGTCTGCTCCAGCGACGCCGCCTGCTCTTCGGTGCGGGCGGAGAGATCGTTGTTGCCCGCAGAGATTTCGCTGGCGCCGGTAAAGATGGCGTCGGAGCCGTCGCGCACGTTGCTGACGGTGCTGACCAGCGCCTGCTGCATCTCATGCAGGCTGGCGGCCAGCTGGCTCATTTCGTTACGCCCTTCCACCTGGATGCGCTGCGTCAGGTCACCCTGCGCAATCTGCTGGATGTGCGTGATGCTGGCGTTGAGCGGGTTGATCAGCACGCGACGCAGGCCGACCCAGCAGAGCGCGATAGCCAGCACCACCAGCACCATAATGGTTCCGAGGATCCAGATCATGCGCGTATAGGCGTTAGCGTTTTTCTCCACGCCCAGCTCGGTCAGATGCGCCTGATTAGCGCGCCACTCGGTATAGACTTTCAGGAAGGCACTCTGGCTCGGCGCCACCGGCGCTTTGCCCGCTTCGTCGAGATTGTTGCCCAGTAGCGCAGTGTGCAGCTGTGCCAGCGCCGCAGCATAGGTGCCGTAGGCATTCATCAGACGCTCATTCAGCGCTGCGTCTTGCCCAGGGGTGTCCGGGGTGGCTTTAAACAGCTCGAAGTTGGTGGCCGCTGTTTTCTGGAACTGCTCGCTGTCGGTGAACAGCGTTGCAATATCCGGCGTCTTACCATCCAGCTTGCTGGTGGCGATACGCAGCTGGATACGCGTCAGCACCACGCGGCTCTGGTTCAGACTCATATAGGCATCGTTAAGCGCCTGCAGATTCTTACCGGCGAGCTGGGAGACGTTAAAGCTGGTTTTATCGTCGCTCAGGGCAGAGAAAAACACCGCCCCGGAGAAGGCCTGGAACAGGCCGAACATCAGTAACACCAGCAGCAAGCTGGTGACGACACGAATTTTGGTTAACATAGGAGGCCCTGGAAAAGTAGAAGATCAAGCAGTACAGGTATCGACCGCGCGCTGGATATATTTAGAGCAAGGCAGGAGAATTAAAAGGGGTTTCTTTTTGATTTTAAAAGGAAATAGTCACGAGCCGGGATTTATGCCGGCTCGTGAAAAAAGCGGCTTACGCGCTGCGCAGCGTATCCATCAGCGCCATCTCTTCGCTGCTCAGCAGCTTCTCGATATCCACCAGAATCAGCATACGCTCGCCGAGCGCGCCGAGACCGGTCAGATATTCGGTCGACATGGTGACGGCGAATTCCGGCGCCGGACGGATCTGATCCTGCGTCAGCGACAGCACGTCAGAAACGCCGTCCACCACGATACCAACCACGCGATGCTCCAGGTTCAGCACGATCACCACGGTGTTGTCGTTATACTCGACGTCCGGCTGTGAGAACTTCACGCGCAGATCGATAATCGGCACGATAACGCCGCGCAGATTGGTAACGCCCTTAATAAACTCAGGCGTGTTGGCGATGCGCGTCACCTGATCGTAGCCGCGGATCTCCTGCACCTTAAGAATATCGATACCGTACTCTTCGTCTCCCAGCGTAAATACCAGGAACTCCTGGCCGACGGTTTCGCCGGCGATTTTGGTCACGGTTGCCATTCCAGTCATGTTTCTACCCTTTTGTTATCAGTCAGGCGGCCGCGCCGGCCACACGTTTTTCACGGTTGAGCGATTGCAGCGCCGACACGTCAACGATCAGCGCGACGCTGCCGTCGCCGAGGATGGTGGCGGCGGAGATGCCAGGCACCTTGCGATAGTTGCTCTCGAGGTTTTTCACTACCACCTGATGCTGGCCAATAAGCTGATCGACCAGCAGCGCGTAGCGTTTGCCCGCGCTCTGCAGGATCACCACGATGCCCTGCGTCGCCTCGGTTTTCGCGCCCTGCACGTCAAACACATTCCACAGCTCGACCAGCGGCAGGTATTCGCCGCGCACTTCCAGCACGCATTCGCCACCCGCCAGCGGCTTCAGCTCTTCGCTGCGCGGCTGCAGGGACTCCATTACCGCGTTGAGCGGCAGGATAAAGACTTCGTCCGCTACGCGTACTGACATGCCGTCGAGGATAGCCAGCGTCAGCGGCAGCAGGATACGGATGGTGGTGCCTTTGCCCTGCTTCGAGGCGATCTCTACGTGGCCGCCCATCTCCTGAATGTTTCGCTTGACCACATCCATGCCGACGCCGCGTCCCGATACGTCGGTTACCTGCTCGGCGGTAGAGAAGCCCGGTGCGAAGATCAGCATGCCGACCTCTTCGTCGCTCATGTTTTCGCTGACCGGCAGGCCAGAGGAGAGCGCTTTGGCGAGGATGCGCTCGCGGTTCAGGCCAGCGCCGTCGTCAGAGACTTCAATACAGATATTGCCGCCCTGGTGTTCCGCCGACAGCGTCAGGTTGCCGGTGGCAACCTTGCCTGCTGCCAGGCGTTTTTCCGGCGATTCGATGCCGTGATCCAGGCTGTTACGTACCAGATGCGTTAACGGATCGATAATGCGTTCGATCAGGCTCTTGTCGAGTTCGGTAGAGCTGCCGAGCAGCGTCAGCTCCACCTCTTTGCCCAGCTTGCTCGCCAGGTCGCGCACCAGGCGCGGGAAGCGGCTAAAGACATACTCCATCGGCATCATACGAATCGACATCACCGACTCCTGCAGGTCGCGCGCGTTGCGCTCCAGCTGACCCATGCTGTTCAGCAGGTCACCGTGCGCCACCGGGTCGAGTTCGCCCGAACGCTGCGCCAGCATCGACTGGGTGATCACCAGCTCGCCGACCAGGTTGATCAGCTGATCGACCTTCTCTACCGCAACGCGGATGCTGCTTGATTCGCTGCTTTTAGCGGGCGCAGCGGCGCGTTTGGCTTCGCGCTTCGCCACCGGCAGTTCGCTGACGCTGGCGCTCTGCACCGCCGCGGCCTCGACGACCGGCGCCGCTTCGGCGACCGGGGCGGCTGCAACAGCAGGCGCGCTTTCTGCGTCAGCCTCCGGGAAGCGGATCTGCGCCTCTTCAATCACAAAGCAGAGCACCGCCACGATATCGTCTTTGCTGACGCCGTCGATGCTCGCCTCAAGGAAATTAGGGCCTTTAACCACGTTGCTCAGGCCGCCGAGATTGCCCAGCTCCTCCAGCATCAGATCGACCTCTTTCTCTTTCAGGTCAACCAGCTTCACGCGCAGGCCACTGCTGGCGGCCGGTGCGCTCTGCACGGCAGGCTCCGCCGGCACGGCGGCGGCGACCGGCGCGGCGACCGGCAGGCCTTTCGCCTCTAACGCCAGCTGGCGCAGCGCTTCGCAGATGTAGTTAAAGCTTTCCGCGTTCGGCTCCTGCGCGGTTTTATAGGCATCGAGCTGTTCCTGCATAATATCTTTGGTTTCCAAAAACAGGTTGATGATGTCGGTGCTGAGCTGCATCTCGCCGCGACGAGCACCATCCAGAATATTTTCCAGAATGTGGGTTGTTTCCTGCAAAACCGTAAAACCAAAGGTTCCGGCTCCGCCTTTTATCGAGTGGGCGGCGCGGAAGATGGCATTTAGCTGCTCGGAGTCCGGCTCCTGGGGATCGAGTCCCAGCAGATGCTGCTCCATATCGGCTAACAGCTCATCGGCCTCATCGAAAAACGTCTGGTAAAAATCGCTGATGTCCATGCTCACGGGGTCACCTCGGCTGTGAGGGGGCTGTTGTGGTTACCGGGCTGCTGCTTTGCGGCACAGGCGGCGCGGTAATCTTTTCTATTGCCGCCGGATCGCTCACCTGGACGGCGTCGCTCTCGGCGTTCTCTTTTTCAATCGCCGCTTCGGTGTCATGGTTCAACACCAGCAGGCTAATGCGGCGGTTAACCGCGTCGTTGCCGACGCGATTTTTCAGTTTCATGGTGTCGGCCATGCCGACCACGCGCAGTACTTTGCCGCCGTCGAGCCCGCCCATCACCAGCTCGCGACGCGAGGCGTTGGCGCGATCGGCGGAAAGCTCCCAGTTGCTGTAGCCGCGATCGCCATTCGCGTACTGAAAGTCGTCGGTATGGCCCGCCAGGCTGATGCGGTTCGGAATATTGTTAAGCAGCGGCGCAATGCCGCGCAGGATGTCGCGCATATAGGGTTCGACCTCGGCGCTGCCGGTCTTAAACATCGGCCGGTTCTGGCTGTCGATAATCTGAATGCGCAGCCCCTCTTCCACCATATTAATAATCAGGTGCGGACGCAGCGCCTTCAGACGCGGATCCGCCTCAATCAGCTGGTCCAGCTTTTCGCGCAGGCGATTGAGGCGAATATCGTCCAGCTTGCGCTTCTGCGCATCCATATCGACGACTTTCTTCACCTCTCCCTTGATGCGCGTCGCATCGTCGCCACCGCCGGGGATCGGGCTTTCGCTGTCGCTGCTGCGCTTGCCGCCGGTCATCGCTACCTTCAGCGGCGTTTTAAAATATTCGGCGATCTGCACCAGCTCCTGCGGGCTGGAGATAGAGATCAGCCACATCACCATAAAGAAGGCCATCATCGCCGTCATAAAGTCGGCATAGGCGATCTTCCAGGAGCCATGGCCGCCCTCGTGTCCTTTATGCTTGCGCTTTTTGACGACGATGATGGGCCGGTTACTGTTCTTCATGCATTTTCGTCCGAGGTCTGTTTCGCCGGATTCTTCGCGTTACGTACGTGCTCCTCCAGTTCGCTGAACGACGGGCGCTCGGTGGAGTAAAGCGTCTTACGGCCAAACTCCACCGCAATCTGCGGCGCATAGCCGTTCAGGCTGGAGAGCAGCGTTACCTTGATGCACTGCATCATCTTGGTGGTTTCAGCGCACTTCTGACGCAGCACCGACGCCAGCGGCGAAATAAAGCCGTAGGCCAGCAGAATGCCAAGGAAGGTCCCCACCATCGCGTGCGCCACCAGCGCGCCCAGCTCGGCGGCAGGACGATCGGCCGATGCCAGCGCGTGTACCACGCCCATTACCGCCGCCACGATGCCGAAAGCAGGCAGGCCGTCGCCGACGGCAGATAAGCTCTGCGCTGGCACTTCGCATTCATGTTCGTAGGTCTCGATCTCTTCATCCATCAGCGCCTCAATCTCAAAGGCGTTCATGTTGCCGCTGACCATCAGACGCAAATAATCGGTAATAAAATCCACAAGCTGTTTATCGGCGAGAATACGCGGATAATTAGCAAAAATTTCGCTCTGCGTGGGATCTTCAATATCGCGTTCCAGCGACAGCATGCCCTGCTGGCGTGATTTGGCCATCAGGCGATAGAGCAGCGCCATCAAATCCATATAGAGGGCTTTATTATATTTTGAGCCGCGCATCAGCTTCGGCAGCGCTTTTAACGTCTTTTTAATCGACTTACCGTTGTTGCCGACGAAAAAAGCGCCAAGAGCGGCACCGCCGATAATTAACAGCTCGGAAGGCTGATAAAGAGCACCGAGATGACCGCCCACCAGCGCATATCCGCCCAACACGGATGCGACAACAATGATATAACCCAATAAGATCAGCACAAGAACATCCTTACGTCCGTAACGTGTTGGTGGAAGTTAAGCCAGAGAGCCGCAGGCGCTATTCAAATCGTGGGCAAAAAAAAAGCAGCGGGGGTTACCCGCTGCTGGATGACTTTCCACGATGCGAACAAACTTAAACGGCGTGTTTAACCTGTTCATCCAGCAGTTGTGGAAAGGTATCGGCAGAATCTGCAGAAAGTTTACGTCTTTTTACCGCGCGTGACGGCGGCTGGCACAGGCTGCAGACAAAGCTGCCAACCGGCTGATGCGCATGGTTAATAAAACTGCCGTTGCAGCTTTTGCAGTCGGCCAGTTCCAGCATATTACTTTCAACGAATCGCACCAGGGTCCATGCGCGCGTCAGCGCCAACAGCGGGCCCTCGTCCGATTGCGGACACTGTTCGAGATAGAGGCGGTAAGCTTTGATTACCGCGTCAACGCCGGTCGCCATGCCGGTTTTCAGCATAAACTGCCAGGCGTTGCAGAACATAGAGGCGTGGATATTCTGCTCCCACGTCATAAACCAGTCGGTTGAAAAAGGCAGCATGCCCTTCGGCGGCGGGCTGCCGCGCAGCTCTTTATAAAGTTTAATCAGACGGCCGCGACTTAACTGGGTTTCGCTTTCCAGCATTTGCAAACGCGCGCCCAGCGTAATTAACTCCATCGCGAGTTGAATATCACGCGCTTCCTGAACAATGCTCTTTTCCGACATTTACATCGCCCTCTTCTTCGCCGGCGTCTCTTCTTTAGAAACATTACGCAGTAAACGGCTGGATAATAAAATTCCCGTGTGGATTTGTTGTAAATCATCCACGCGAGATTCCTGCGTCAGGCGATTAATAATGGCGTGATCGTTAAAGCGAAACTGGCAAACCAACTGATTGGTTTCCGCTAACTTTACCATTTCCGGCAGAGTTAATTGCGACAATGCGTTAGCCATCTCTTCATCAATTCCAAGACGAAACATTGCAGAAGCTTTTTCCTGGTTAATTAATCGCTGTGCAAGCAGTAAATACGACAGATTGATATCATAAATATGTTTTAGTAAATCAGATGTACCCATTTTTTCCATCCTGACAGACGCGACTTAAGAGCATCGCAGAAAAACCCTCTGCGTTACGGGTTGCTGGTTGTTGAATCTAAAGATGGCAAAAATTTACAGCCAAAAACCAAACGTACTCTGAAGTCTGCCTCATGTCCTGAACGACATAATTACAGTGTTAGTCAAAACCCCAGGGCCATTCTTTTTTAAATTATTGCGCTCTTCCGTGACGTCTTTTTACATTCTTTTAAGACTATTCCTAAAACAACGCAAATCTATCCCGTCTGATTTGCACATACAACGACAGGGAGGCGAAATTTTAGATAAAGTGTGATCTGCGTCACACTTTTAAGGCAAATTTTTTCGCTAACCCTTCAGATACGCTTTTGGATTGTCTGTTTTTTGCACAAATTATCTCTGATTCATTAATATTTTGTCCTAACAAAGTGCTTATTCCCCTTATGGACCAGATGTATCTTTCCCTAAGTGTTACGATCGATCTATTATTTTTAACATTCCCTTTAGCACCCTATAAGGCGCTACTGGGGCACGATAAGCCAGCACAAAATGCTGAAACGGCGATCTGTTAACCACTGAAAAATTAGTTACTTAGGGCAAATATTTTTTAGAGTGAGTAAGCGAAGCGTAAAGGACGATCGCGCATATTCGTCGCGTTTTAACAACGAAGCGTTAACGATTTAGAATGGGTGTAAGTGAGAAGAAAGCGAATGTAACAGGCTGTTACATTAGGAATATGAATGAATAGTACATTTGACACTTTGATGAGTCACAACTATCGGCAGTTCAGCGTCAGACTTTAGAGCTGCGTGCAGAAAAAAAGCGTTTTTTTTAGCGACTGATGCATAAAACGGCAAATGGTGTTGTCAAGCGACAACCCAACGCTTTAGCGGTACTGGAGAGAGGCGAGCAAAGGCGGAAAGGCGTAAAAACGGCGGCCCGCACAGGCAGGCCGCCGTGATAATCAGGCGAGTTTCGGGAAGGTCGCCACTTTATTTACTGTGCTGTGATCTTCGCTGCGGGGCGGAATCGCCCACAAATCCTTCAGGAAGCTCTCGCGCCAGTGGGTGATGTCATGCTTGCGCAGCACGGCCATCATATCGTTGTAGCGCGAAATACGCTCGGTGCGCGGCATGGTCAGCGCCTTATTCAACGCCGCCGCCACTTCGTCACGATCGTACGGGTTGACGATCAGCGCCGAGGTCAGCTCGTTGGCGGCACCGGCAAAGCGTGACAGCACCAGCACGCCCGGATCGTCCGGGTCCTGCGCAGCAATATACTCTTTCGCCACCAGGTTCATACCGTCGCGCAGCGGCGTCACCAGCCCGACATCGGTCAGACGGAAGATTTTCATCAGCAGACGGCGGTCGAAATGCTGGTTGAGATAGTAGAGCGGCGTCCAGCCCAGCGTGCCGTACTTGCCGTTGATGCGTCCAGCCTCGGTTTCCAGCTGATGACGAATATCCTGATAGGCTTGCACATCCCCGCGCGAGGTGGGCGCAATCTGCGAATAGCGGATTTTACCGCGATGCTCAGGGAAGTTCTCCAGCAGCGCTTCATAGGCCAGGAATCGCTCCGGCAGCCCTTTCGAGTAGTCGAGGCGCTCACAGGCGATAATGTTTTTCGCATCGCCCAGTTCGCGTTTCATCGCCGCCATTTTCGGCGGCAGTGGGCCTTCGGCCATCTCTTTGATGCTGTCCGGCTCGATGCCGATCGGATAGACCTCGGTCATAAAGGTGTTGCCAAAGGCGCGATGCTTTTTCTCGCCTTTGTTCTGCAGCTGCGTCAGCTGGCTGAGGCAGTCGAGGAAGGCGACGCGATCCGATTCGGTCTGGAAGCCCAGCAGATCGTACTCGCACAGCATCTCCAGCAGCTCTTTATGCGGCGGCAGCGCGTTGAAAATTTCCGGCGTCGGGAACGGGATATGCAGGAAGAAGCCGATGCGGTTATTGATGCCCGCCTTACGCAGCGCGGCCGCAAACGGCAGCAGATGATAATCGTGGATCCACAGGGTGTCGTCCGGCTTGATCAGCGGCTTCAGGCGCTGCGCCAGCATCTCATTGACGCTGCAGTAGCCCTCCCAGGCTTCGCGCTGGAACTGGACCAGATCAAGGCGGTAGTGGAACGCGGGCCAGATAACGGTATTGGAAAACTGGCAGTAATACAGATCGTAATCGTTCTGGCTCAGCGGCAGCGCGGCGTAGGAGATGCCGTCATGCTCTACCTGCACCAGTTCGTCTTCCTCTTCTCCGGAAAATTCGCTGATTTCCCCGTTCCAGCCAAACCACAGGCCGCCGGTGCTTTTCAGCGCGTCAAGAATACCAACGGCGAGGCCGCCTGCGCTGGCTTTTTTCCCATCAGGAATGGCGATTCGGTTAGATACGACCACTAAACGACTCATAACCTTTACTCCTTACCGACATTGTCTTGTTTTATTTGTAATAGTAATCGCTCCAGCCACGCGTAAACCGCCTCGACGTCTGGCAGCCGATAGCGCGCCTGACTGGAACCTTGTCCAATCTTCACGGAAATGCCCTGCATGGCGTTTACAGCGATAAATCCTTTCTCATCCGTCAGATCGTCTCCGACAAATACCGGGATACGACCGGCAAAGGGTGCTTCGCGCATAAAGGCGCGTACTGCTTCGCCTTTATCGACTCCCTGCGGTTTAATCTCCACAACGCATTTCCCCGGCTGAAGCGCCAGCGCCGGAAAGCGTTTCACGGCCTGTTCGGCCAGATTGAGCACATCCTGCTCATGCTGCATCGCCTGGCGGTAATGCAGCGCAAAGGCCATGCCTTTGGCCTCCAGTAGCGTACCTGGCCAGCGCGACATCGCCTCTTGCAGCTGCTGCCGCAACGCCTCGGCGACGTCGGGGTCCAGGCTGATAAGGTGCTGCTCGCCCTGCGCATCGCGCCGCTCTGCGCCGTGTACGCCCGCGGCAGGCGCGATTAACGGCGCGGCCAGCGCGTCGAGCTGGGCAATTGGCCGTCCCGATACCAGCGCCAGCGCGCCGTGGCAGAGGGAGGTGAGCTGCTGCAGCTGCTGACGGATCTTTTCCGGGATAAAGACCGCGTCAGGCTGCGGTTGAATAGCGGCAAGCGTGCCGTCTACGTCAAAAAAGAAGGCATAAAGACCGCCGCTTAGCGCAGGAAGCGAGGCATGTTCATTCGCCGCTTGGGTCACGTGTCTTCTCCTGTAGTTGATTGGGGCGCGTACGGTTCGCGGCTTGTCAGGTCAGAGGCCTGGCTCGTCAACGCGCCATTGCAGGATGTTTTCGCGAGGATGAACGTCTGCGGGATCGGCAGCCGGAACGGCTGAACGCGGGGTAAAGTGCAGGGCAAAAACTGCGGATACCAGCAAGTTAACTCAGATAAAACGCCACTACGTTTTAAAACCATCACAGACATATCAACCTGACTGAAAACATCGTCGCGATTAAGTGTAGACGGCCCGGCCGAATTTGCCAGTCGGCACACCATTATTTGACTGTTCTTAGCAGATTATTCTGCCTTTAACGCTTCGCTTACCTCTGCGCCATCCTTTGTCCCGCAAGGGCTGCAGCAGTTAAGGGAAGCGGCGCGGCGAGCCGCCGCCGATCGCATCGCGCTGCACAGGGGGTATACTGGCGAGAAAGTGCTAATAAGGAGCGCCCTGTGTTTCAGGTATCTGACGCCTCAGACGGCGAAATCATCGACGTCATATCTATACAATCTCAGGTGGTTTACGGCAGCGTAGGTAACAGCATCGCCGTGCCCGCCCTGCGTCGCCACGGATTACAGGTTGTGGCGGTGCCGACCGTGCTGCTGAGCAACACGCCGCACTATGCCAGCTGCTACGGCGGCGAGATCCCGCAGCCCTGGTTTGAGGGCTACCTGACCGCGCTGGCGGAGCGGAATCTGGACGGTGCCGCGCGCGCCGTGGTGCTGGGCTATCTGAAATCCACCGATAAGGCGGCGTCGCTGGCGCGCTGGCTGCGGCTGATGCGTGAGAAAAATCCCCGGATGCCAGTGATTATCGATCCGGTGCTGGGGGATGACGACAGCGGCTTCTACGTCGATCCGCAGCTGGCAATGCACTATCGTCAACATCTTGCGCCGCTGGCGACCGGCCTGACGCCGAACCGCTTTGAGCTGAGCTGCCTGTGCGACGCGCCGCTGGAGAGCGACGATGAGATCATCGACGCCGCGCGCTCGCTGCTCGGCGCACAGACCGAATGGGTCGTGGTCACCAGTGCCACCCACGACAGCACGCGTCGCAGCATGCAGGTCTTTTGCGTGACGGCGCAAGAGACCTTTATTACCGAGCATCCGCGCTACGATAATCCGCCTAAAGGCACCGGCGATCTCTTTACCGCCGAGCTGACTGCCCGTCTGCTGCGCGGCGTGCCTCTCAGCCTGGCGGTTGAGCAGGCGAGCCTGTTCGCCCAGCAGTCGGTGCTGGCGACCCGCACGCTGGGCAGGCGCGAACTGCAGCTGGCGATCTCAGCGCCGCTGTGAAACGCGGGCCGCTTCCTTTATGGTAAGGAGACCTCTACTCACCTCAACAGGGTCTTCTGAATGTATAACAACACCTGTAAAACCATTGGCGTGCTGAGCCATGATTTCAGCCATCCGCAGACGGCAATGCTGCTGCAGGAGGTTAACCGGCAGCTTAACGCGCGCGGCTGCGCGGCGCTGCTTATCGACGCCGCCGCGGAGGAGCGTGCGCGCCAGCTGGCGCCGCTGCTGAGCGCCGCGCTGCATCTTTCCGGACGCTTTAGCGACGCCTTTCGCGCCGCTGCCGGGCCGATTCCGCTGGTTGCGCTGGATACGCTTAATCAGGACGGCTTTACCGCCGGCGAAGAGATGGGTCGGCTGCTGCTGGCGCAGGGCCACCAGCGCTTCGGCTATCTGCAGCTCGCTTCCTGCGCCGATCCCGCGCGCCTTGATGGCTTTGGCAGCGTTCTGGCGGCGGCGGATAAACCCCTCGGCCACTCGCTGATCGCTTGCGACACGGGCGATGAGCGCGACAGCGGCTATCAGGCGATGCTCGCTTATCTGAAACGCGCCCGCGCCTCGGAACGCATTCAGGCGCTGTTCTGCGATAGCGATCGGCTGGCGTTCGGTGCGCTGCAGGCGGTGCGGGATTTTGGCCAGGGCGCGCACGTTGCCGTCGTAGGGTTCGGCGACTGCCACGAGGCAGGCACCTCGACCTGGCACCTGACCAGCTGGGCGCAGCCGCACGCGCTGCGGATAACCGAGGCGCTAAACCGGCTGCTGCTCAATCGCGCGCAGGAGGATGGCGCATGGCGTCGCGGCGAACTGCGGGTGCGCCACTCCCATCAGGGCAAGGCGGCACTGGGCGAAATGGGCCAGTGCGGCTGCGCCATTCGGCACTGATAAAAAAAGCCCGCCGTGAGGCGGGCTTGCTGTCTGGCGATTAACTGTCGCGAAAAGCCTCGAACGGCAGATTAAAGCGCTTTGCCAGCGCGGCTTTGTGCTTATCGGTCAGCTGACGATCGCCATTCAGGATGCGGCTCACATATGAACGCTGGCCAATCTCCTCAACAAACGATGACTGATTAAGCCCATGTTGATCCATCAGCACGCGCAGCAATGCAACGCCGCCCGGAAGATTAGCAATGCGGGTATTGAAAGCGGCAAACTCAGGCCTGTTTTCATATTTCGCCACTTTATCGGCCAGCATGTCGATTAAGGGGCTGTTCGGCTCATGTTCGACCAGATATTCCACCAGCTCCAGTGCCTGCTCGTAATCGGCTTTTGAGGGGCTTCCACCCAAAAAAGGTACGATTCTGACTAAATCGTTGGTTGCCTGGATGGCTTCTGCGATCATTCTTTGTTCTCCCGATAATGCTTCACCAGCCTGTCATACTCAGCATGTGTCACGATATGCTTTATGAAAGACGAAATCAGCAAAAAACATCACTCTTAAATGATTGCCGCCAACATCGATTACCCACCATTTAGCCCGATAATTCATCCGGTCAAGAGAAGAGGAAAAAGGATTGTAACGCTTCAGGATCGGCAAACTCTCTGCCGTTGAGCATTCTGTAGGTCGCATCCAAAGCAGCGGCACAGGCTGGGAACTTTAGCGCCGCCTCGAGGAATAGCTTTCTTGAGATAATATGCATCCTGCCCTCTCGCTTTCCATGTTGGAAACATCATAGCTCAGTGCGGTGATGTTTCCAACAGGTAAACATAAGAGCGGTGTGATAACTGAAGGGGCTTACTTACGCGCCAGCGTCATGCCGCTGCCTTTATTGAGGGTGATCTGCGCGTTGTACTCTTTCGGCAGCCGCCGCGCCTGATAGAAAACTTTTTGCCAGTAGGGATTGTCCAGCTCGGAGCGCACGACGCCCTGGCTGACCGAGGCGTGGAAGAAGTGTCGATCGGTATCATAGAAGCCGACGTGCATGCCGCCTTTAATGCGGAAAAAGACCAGATCCCCCGGCTGCAGATCGCGCGGCGCGATGCGTTTGCCCATCTTCAGCAGTTCGGTGGTGGTCACGCGATCCATTGGCAGATTGAAACGATCCTTCAGGGTGCGCCAGACAAAACCTGAGCAGTCGACGCCGGAAAGCTCGGTGCCGCCCCACTGATATTGCGTGCCGTGCCAGGTATGCATCTGATCGTGCAGCGCGGCGACGACCGGAATCAGATCGCCCTGATCGCCCTGGCTCTCATCAATGACCTGCGTATCGTTTTGTGCGGAGGTATCAGTCGAATGGCGCGAGCAGCCGCCAAGCAGAAAAGCAGAAGCTAACACAAGCGTCAGCAGAGGTCGCAGAGTCATCATCGTGTAGGGTGAGGCCTGAGCAGGTTGGCACGGTAGAGGACTTATAGCCTAATTACGCTTTCCGCTAAACCAGGCTGGCGCTCGCTTTACGTTAATTTACAAAAAGTGCGGTAGTGGCGCGCTATATGCTGATTTTAAGACAAATATTACTCTCTAGCGTGGCGCATTAAGCGACTCGATAACGCCGGTAAGATGCTGGATCACCTGCTGTGCAGCGCGTGACAGCTGTCGCGCAGGTGCGCAGCATAATGCCAGGGTTAATGGCCGCACGTTGGGATCGCGCAGCGGAACGAAGCTGAGCGCGCCCCGCTCCACCTCATCCATCACGTCGAGCAGGCTTAGAATGCTGATGCCGCTGCCCTGCTTGATAAGCGATTTAATCAGGCGAATATCGTTACAGGTAATAAGGTTCTCCGGCTGCAGGCTGTGCCGCCGGTAGAGCATCTCGACCCGCTCATGCACCACCAGCGGCGCGCCGGGAATAATATGCCGCTCCGCGCTGAGCTGGCCGGTAGAGAGCGTCTCCCGCCCGCTGAGCGCGTGCCCGGCGGGCAGCACCACGCCAACTGGCAGCTCGGCGAAGGCCATGACGCTCAGTCCGGCCTGCGCCTGCGGATCCAGCACCAGTCCGGCGTCCAGCTCCGCCAGCCGCACCTGCTCGCCAATCTGCGCGCTGTCGTGGACGCTGAGATCGAGCCGCAGCCAGGGGTGCGCCTGCGCTATCTGCGACAGCGCATCGGCAATCGCCCCTTCGTTCAGCGCCTGGATCAGGCCGAGGCTGACGTGGCCGCGCCGCAGCCCCTGAATCTCATCGAAGCGCTGGCGGGTGCGCTGGTACTCCCGCTGCCAGCGACGCAGGTCGTCCAGCAGCAGCTCGCCGGCGCTGGTCAGGCGCATACCGTCCGGCAGCCGCTCAAACAGCCGCATGCCAAGCTCCTCCTCCGCCTGCAAAATCTGCCGGTTAATCGCCGAGGCGGAGACGTGCAGCCGCTCCGCCGCCTTACGCAGGCTGCCGCTGCGCGCCAGCTCCAGAAAGTAGTGAGAGAACCGTGAAAAAGGAAGCATGGGTGACCTGTACTGTTTAATGCAACAGTTTGCTGAAAAAACGATGATGGATCGTTACACCCCTCTTTGTCCACAATGTCGCTATCTTCTTTCGCGCCCCAGACAGGTAATCGCTATGAAACAACCTACGCCTCCCGCTCATTGCACCTTTGAACCTGACGACTGGCTGCGGCTGGCGCGCTGCTGGCATCCGGTGGCGCGCCTGTGCGACGTAGGCCCCGCGCCGATGAAAGCGGTGCTGCTTGACGAGCAGCTGGTGATCTACCGAATTAATGAGCAGATCGTCGCCGCCAGAGATGTCTGCCCGCACCGCGGCGTGCCGCTGACGCTCGGCTTTCACGACGAGCACGGCATTATCTGCCCCTATCACGGGCTGCGCTTCGGCGAGGATGGCCGCTGCAACCGTATTCCCTCCAGCCCCAACCAGCCGGTGCCCGCCAAACTCAATCTTATTAGCTTTCCGGTTGAGGTGCGCTTTGGCCTGGTGTGGGTCTGTCTCGCGCCGGACGCGGACAATCCTGCCGCGCTGCCGCAGATGCCGCACTGGCAAGACGCCGGTTTTCAGCAGATCGTCTGTCCTCCTTTCGACGTCGCCGGCTTTGCCGGGCGTCAGGTAGAGGGCTTTCTCGACGTCGCCCATTTCGCCTGGGTACACAGCGAAACCTTCGCCGATCCCGATAACCAGGAGGTGCCGCCCTACAATCCGGTCGAAACCGAGTATGGCTTTGCGGTGGATTACTGGAGTTCGGTTTCCAACTTCGCGGCGGGTGCCGAACAGCAGGCGCCGGAGGGCTTCCAGTGGCTGCGCCATTTTGAGATGCATCTGCCCTTTACCGCCACGCTGACGGTGCATTTCCCTGACGCCGCGCGCCTGGTCATTATGAACGCCGCCTCGCCGGTCTCGGCGCGTAAAACGCGCATGTTCGCACCCATCGCGCGCAACTTTGACCTGCATATTCCGGTCGAGGAGGTTCACGCCTTCAACCACCGGGTGTTCGAAGAGGATCGGCTGATGGTTGAGACGCAGATGCCGGAGCGCCTGCCCCTCGACCTGACGCTGGAGGCACATATTCCCGCCGACCGCAGCTCGATCGCCTATCGCCGCGGCCTAAAAAAACAGGGCTACGGCGACTTTTTCCTGGTTTAGCGAGGAGATGAGATGACAACCTTTACGGTAACCATTGATGGCCTGTCGCGTCAGGGACGCCACGCCGTTGCGCTGAGCCTGGTGCGCGACGACGGGCAGCCGCTGCCGCGCTGGGAGGCAGGCGCCCATATCGACCTGCAGCTGGGCAACGGCCTGATGCGGCAATATTCGCTTACCGGCTCGCCGCTGCGCCAGGATCGCTATCTGATCTGCGTCGGGCTGGCCGCCGACTCGCGCGGCGGCTCGCGCTATATCCATCAGCAGCTGCGCCTCGGCCAGCAGCTGACCATTTCCGCGCCGCGCAACCTCTTTCCGCTGGTGCCGGCGCAGCGCGTGGTGCTTATTGCCGCCGGTATCGGTTTGACGCCGCTGCTGGCGATGGCGGCGCAGCTTGAGGCGGATGCGGTGCCCTTCTCGCTGCACTACTATGTGAAGCAGCGCCAGGACGCCGCCCTGACGCGCCAGCTGCTGCAGCCGTTCCGCCACGGCTACGGCGAGATCCTCTGCAGCGCCGAGGGGCATAGCCCGCGCCAGCATCTGCCCGAGGCGCTGCGTGCGCCTGAGCCGGGAACGCATCTCTACCTCTGCGGGCCGCAGGGCTTTATGACGCACCTGCAGCAGCGGGCGCAGGCGCTCGGCTGGCGTGAGGAACAGCTGCATACGGAAGCCTTTAGCGCCGCCGCGCCGACGCCGGCGCAGGGTGACGATGAGTGCTTTACCGTTACCCTGGCCTCTTCCGGCGCCAGCTGGCCGGTGCCTGCGGATAAGACCATCGCCCGCGTGCTGCTGGAAAACGGCGTCGAGGTGCCGCTCTCCTGCGAAATGGGGCTGTGCGGCGCCTGCCTTACGCCGGTGGTATCCGGGGAGCCGGACCATCGCGACACCGTACAGACGGAGACGGAAAAGTCTGCGCCGCTTCAACAAATCGCGCTCTGCTGCTCGCGCAGCCGCAGTAAAGCGCTGGTGATCGACCTGTAGCTTCTACACTTAAAGACATCGCCCCGAAACAAGGAGATGTCATGAGTCAACGTCTGCACAAAACCGCCTTTCCGGTCAGCAAGGCGCGCAAGTATCTCGAGCCAGGCCCGGTGCTGCTGCTCAGTTCGCAGTTCGACACGCACAGCGACATCATGACGCTCGGCTGGCATACGGTGCTGGAATTCTCGCCGTCGCTGGTCGGCTGCATGATTTCCAGCATGAACCACAGCCATGCACTGATCCGCGACAGCGGCCAGTGCGTGCTTAACGTCCCCTCGGCGGATTTAATCGATAAAGTGGTCGCTATCGGCAACAGCCACGGCGACAAGCTGGATAAGTTCGACGCCTTCGGCCTGACCGCCGAACCCGCCAGCGTGGTAAACGCCCCGCTTATCAGTGAGTGTTTCGCCAGCTTTGAGTGCCAGCTCTATGACGATTCGATGGTGGATAACTACAACCTGTTTATCTTCGAGATTGTAAAGGCCCACGTCGCCGACGAGCCGGAATTCCCGCCGACCCTGCACTACACTGGCGAAGGCCGCTTTACCATTATGGGCGACCGCGTGCTGGATCGCAGCGGCCAGTTTAAACCTGAGATGCTGATTTAGCCTGTCGCCGACGAATCTCGCCGTGCGCGGGTTGAAAAGGATCGCCGCCGTCCCTACTCTCTCATACTCGACCTCGACAGGAGTTAAGCATTATGACAATCGAATACGCAGTGATCGCAGGCGGCTGTTTCTGGTGTACCGAAGCGGTTTTTAAAGATGTGATCGGCGTGGAGTCGGTTGAAAGCGGCTATACAGGCGGCGCGCGTCCTAATCCGACCTATGAGCAGGTCTGCAGCGGCGCGACCGGTCATGCAGAAGCGATTCGCATCGGATTTGACCCTGAAAAAGTGAGCTACGGCGATCTGCTGGATATCAGCTTCGCCACCCACGATCCGACGCAGCTTAACCGCCAGGGCAACGATATCGGCACGCAGTACCGCTCTGCCATCTTCCCGGCCACGCCGGAGCAGGAAGCTGAGGCGGTTGCCGCCATTGCGCGCGCGCAGCAGGATCATCAGGACCCGGTGGTCACCACCATCGAGCCGCTGAAAGAGTGGTATCCCGCCGAGGCTTATCATCAGGATTACTGGGAAGGCGCGGGCCAGCGCAACGGCTACTGCATGGCGGTTATCCCGCCGAAGCTGCAGAAGCTGCGCAAAAGCTTCGCTAACCGCGTGAAGAACTAAGCCAGCAGCGGGCGTCGCGCCCGCTGCCGCATACTGACCCAGCCCCGCCCGTGCGGGGCTTTTTTTCAGGCGGCGGAACGGGTGCGCTTCAGGCCAATCAGCGTCGGGAAGATAAACAGCGACTGCCCCAGGCCGCGGTTGGTTACCGACCATACCGCCACCGAACAGAGTGAACAGAGGCCGACTATCGCCACCGGATAGAGGCAGGCCCACAGAAACGAAAACCAGGCCTGCTCAAACAGATGGTGGCGCTGGGCGAACAGAATCGCCGACATGCCGAAGAACTCGATAAAGATGCGGTGAATCACGTAAATCTGCAGCGTGTTACGCCCTATCCAGTTCATATAGCTCATGCTGAAGCGCTGATTAAGCCAGCGGCAGGCCGCCACGCTCGCCAGCACGGCGAGCACACACATAAACAGGCTTCTGTCGAGGCCGAAAATAACGTGGATGCCCGCCAGCGCCGCCAGGATCGCCCAGGGCACGATATTTTCCCGGCGCCATTCGCTCAGCCGCAGCATCATCGGACTCCAGAATACCCCCAGCAGGAAAAACAGAAAATATTGCGCCACGCTTTGCGGCCCCCAGAAGGGAATAATCTTCTCTACCGCAAGGTAATTAAGCAGCACGGCAACCGCCAGCAGGGCCACTTTATGCTGGCGAAATAGTTTGGCGCAGAGGAAATATAAGCCAAGCCCGTAGAGATACCAGGAGGTGCTCATGGCCATAAAGGTCAGCTTTAAAAACTCAAGCAGCGAGCCGGCATAGGCGGCGTTAAGATTTTGCGAAATACGCTGGCCGGTAATTTCAGTAGAGATGCCGACAATCGACCACCACTGAATAAATCCCCACAGAATGTAGAGATAAAAGAGATTAGTGATACGGCTGGTGAAAACCTGTTTCCAGGGGCGATTAAGAATGCCATTGGTCGCCAGCAGGCCAGAGACAAAGAAAAAGGCGGGCATGCGCAGCGGCGAGAGTATGGTATTAAACTGCACCCATATTTCCGCCGGGAGCCAGCCTGCGGAGAGATACTTTAGCGTGCCTTCAAAGCCGGGCAGCACCGTGTGATAGAGCACCACCAGCAATATGCAGGCCCCCTTTAGGGTATTAACCCAGGATATTTCCTCTGACTTAGCCTTGTTCATAATTTGACTCCTGCTGTGTAGGTCAGAATTTAAAAGGAAAGGAGAATAAGCGAAATGATACTTTTAGGATTATCTGGCGATTATTCGCCATTCCCCTGCCGCTGACTCTAGCGAAAGTCTTAAAAGTTTTTAGCTGGCCCTGAATTAACAAGGCTTTACTCGTCTCGCTTTTTCTTTACATTTTTTTTATGCAGCACTTTTTTAGTTAGCTGGTAACGACTTAGCAAGGAAATCGGTCAGCGCTGGCAAAGCTTATTTAGCTGAGTAAATAGGAGAAAACCTGAAGCGGTAAAACCAGAGCAATATTCATAAGCGCAAAAAAATTTAAAGCTTTTGCACCAAATGGGTTAAGCATAAATAATTAGCTGTGGTAGGGCGAATAAGAGAATAATACCCAGCGCTGGCCCGTGCGCAGCAGGAAAGAGAAATACGCCTCCAGAGAGGCGTATTGATTACTGATTGAGAAATTTTTCGAGGAACTGTCGGGTGCGCGCCTGCTGAGGGTTGCTGAACAGTGCTTTCGCCGCGCCCTGCTCAACGATGCGGCCCTGGTCCATAAAAATCGCCCGGTCCGCCACATCGCGGGCAAAGCTCATCTCATGGGTAACGATGACCATGGTGCGCTTCTCCTGAGCCAGCGCGCGGATGGTGTTAAGCACCTCGCCCACCAGCTCGGGATCGAGCGCCGACGTCGGCTCGTCGAACAGGATCACCTGCGGACGCATCGCCAGCGCGCGAGCAATAGCGACGCGCTGCTGCTGGCCGCCGGAAAGCCGGCGCGGGAAACTGCTCTCCCTGCCCTGCAGTCCTACTTTCTCCAGCAGCGCACGCGCGCGCGCTTCGGCTTCCCCTTTCGGCTCGCCTTTGACGATCACCGGCCCTTCAATGATATTTTCCAGCACCGAGCGATGGGGAAACAGATTGAAGTTCTGGAACACAAAGCCGACCTGCTGGCGCAGCTTGCGCACCTGCTCTTTCTGCTTCGTCTGCGCCAGCGTGGCGTCGATAGCGATCTCGCCAACCTTGATGGTGCCGCTGTCCGGCGTTTCCAGCAGGTTGATGCAGCGCAGCAGCGTGGTTTTCCCCGATCCGCTCGGCCCGATAATCGCCACCACTTCGCCGGAAGCGACCTCAAGGTCAATGCCGTGCAGCACCCTCTGGCCGTTAAAGGTTTTCACCAGCTTGCTGATTTCGATGGCGCTCATTTCGCCTCCTCATCCTGACGATTGACCCGTTTTTCCAGCCGGTTTTGCAGCGCCGACAGAACGGTCGCCATAACCCAGTAGATCAGCGAGGCCGCCAGATACATGGTGAAAACCTCCAGCGTGCGCGAAGTGATCAACTGCGCCTGGCGGAACAGCTCCGGCACCTGGATGGTCGCCGCCAGCGAGGTATCCTTCACCAGGCTGATAAAGCTGTTGCCGAGCGGCGGCAGCGCCGTACGGGCCGCCTGGGGCAGAATAACGCGGCGCAGCGTCTGCCAGCGCGTCATGCCGATACTCGCCGCCGCTTCCCACTGACCGCGCTCAATAGCCGCAATCGCGCCGCGCAGCGATTCCGAGGCGTAGGCGGCGGTATTCAGCGACAGGCCAATCATGGCGGAGGGAATGGGATCGAGCTCGATGCCGAACTGCGGCAGACCGTAGTAGATCATAAACAGCTGGGCGATCAGCGGCGTGCCGCGAAACACCGATACGTAGAAGCGTGACAGCAGGCTAACCGGCCAGAAGTGCGACAGCCGCATCAGCGCCAGCACAAAGCCCAGCACCAGCCCGAAAAACATGCCGCCGATGCTGAGCTGCAGCGTAAACAGCGCGCCTTTTAATAAAAAAGGTGCTGAATCCAGCACCAGTTGGAGACTTTCCTGCATTACTTAGTCACATCCGCGCCGAACCATTTTTCAGAGAGTTTGGTCAGCGAACCATCTTTCTGCATGGCGGCGATCGCCTGGTTAACGGCGTTGAGCAGATCGTCGTTGCCTTTACGCAGCGCGACGCCTGACTCAAGACGGGAGAACGGCGCGCCTGCAACCGCCATGGTGTTGCCGGTTTTCTTCACCAGATCCAGCGCGGCCAGACGATCGACGAGGATCGCATCCAGACGGCCAGAGCGCAGATCCTGATATTTTGTCGGGTCGTCGTCATAGGTACGGATATCGACGCCTTTAACGTTGTCGCGCAGCCACTGCTCATAGTTAGAGCCCAGGCCAACGCCGACTTTTTTACCCGCCAGATCGTCCGGCTTGCTGATGGTGCCCGCTTTCGCCTTCATCGTCAGCGCCTGCACGCCGGAGATGGTATACGGCGTAGAGAAATCATACTTCTTCTTGCGCTCGTCGGAGATGGTTACCTGGTTGATCACCACATCAATGCGCTTTGAGTCCAGCGACGCCAGCATGCCGTCCCATTTGGTCGGCTGCAGTTTGGCCTTCACGCCCAGATGCTGCGCCAGCTGCTGCGCGAACTCCACTTCAAATCCGGTGAGTTTGCCGTTTTCATCCTGAAAGCTGAACGGCGGATAGGTCCCCTCGAGACCCACGCGCAGCTCGCCTTTATCTTTGACCTTTGCCAGCAGGTTTTCCGCTGCGTGCGTCTTCAGGTTAACGCCGGCAATCAGCGCCGCCGCCATCACGCCCATCGCCAGATGGCGACCAACACGAGAAAAAATCATATCTACCCCATTTATTAGTATGTGATGTGTGTGTTGTCAGGCGGCGTCTGCGCCGCCCGGTACTGCGGTATTAACCCGCGAAGTATAAACGTTTTTCTTCTGACTGCTCAGACCGAAGGATGATAAGCAAATAACGCCGGTGCGCCGCCGGTGTGTATGAAGAGCAGCGGCCCGTCGCGGCGGAAACGGTTCTGGCTGATGCCGTCCAGCAGTCCGGCCATCGCTTTGCCGGTGTAGACCGGATCGAGCAGGATGCCCTCCAGCCGCGCCAGCAGTTTTACCGCCTCCATTCCCTCTTCGTTTGGCTCGCCGTAGCGCGGGCCGAAGTAGTCGTCCCACAGGGTAACGGGCGCCGTGCTGGTCAGCTCTAGTCTGGCCACCAGCTGCTGGCGCAGGCTGTCCACCACCGGCAGCTGCTGCTCCGCTTTGCGCGAGACGGTGACGCCGACGACCTCTGTTTGCGGCAGCAGCTGCTCAAGGCCGACCGCCAGTCCGGCATGGGTACCGGCGCTGCCGGAAGCGACCACCACTGCGGCGTAGTCGACCACGCCTTCGCTCTGGTGCGCAATCTCCTGCGCGCATTCGATATAGCCGAGCGCGCCGAGCCAGTTAGAGCCGCCCACCGGCACCACAAAGGGGCGGAAGCCCTGCGCCTCAAGCCGCTCTGCCTGCTCCGCCAGCTGTGCCGCCGGATTGTGCAGCGACTCGACCAGCACGATTTCGCAGTCAAACAGATCCAGCAGCAGCCGGTTGCCGTTGCTGAGGTAGTTTTCCGCCTGGGTGTTAATTGGGTTTTCCAGCAGCGCGACGCACTTCAGGCCGAGTTTCGCGGCGACGGCGGCGGTCTGACGCACATGGTTGGACTGGATAGCGCCCGCCGTGAGCAAGACGTCTGCGCCTTCGCGCAGCGCCTCCGCCGCCAGGAACTCCAGCTTGCGCAGCTTGTTGCCGCCCAGGGCGATGGGCGTGACATCGTCACGTTTGATAAAGATATCGCGGCCGGCGTAATCGGAGAGGCGCGGCAGGTGCTCCAGCGGCGTGGGCGCGCCGAGCAGTTCAAGACGCGGATACTGATGAACAAGATGTAAAGACAATGCGGCCTCCAGGGCAGTCACAGTAATCTTTACAGTGTTGCAGAAGTTGCGCGCAGGATCATCTGCCATCGCGCAGAAAAGAAAGGGGCGAGCGGCCTGCTACCGCTCGCTCACCGTCAGGGTGAGCGGTGCCTGCTTAGCAATGCGCCGCCTGCTGAATGCGCGGCGGCGGCATACTTAACGCGTTGCTGGCACGCTCTGACGCGCTCCCCCTGTACAGAACGCGTCACCCTGCCAGCGCTTTAGCAGCTAGCTGCGCTGCCACCCCAGAAACTGATCGTATTTGCGCAGCGCAATCCGGTAGTTGTTATTTCCCGCATCGGGCAAATCATTCTCCAGGCAGGCGTGCCAGCTGTTGCCGCTTAAGCGGTCAGCCGGGAAATTTTTGGCCTTAAGCATATCGTCCAGACGACGCAGCCTTACCACATATTCGCGGATAGTGCTGTGGCTCATTTCCGTCTGCTCAAACAGGTACTGCTTGAATGCCATAATGTCGAAGTAATTAGGATGCGTATTGCAAAAAATATCACTACAGAAACGGCACAGCGCGGTCAGTTCTGGCTGTAATTTCAGCCACAGCTGCTCATCAATCATTTGGTCCATGCGCGCAATGGCCTCTTTATTGATGATCTGACCGCGAAAGACCAACGCCATGCGGTCCAGTACTTTGCCACAGTGTGAACAGTGGCTCTGGCTATGTTTGTAGTCTTTAAGATAACGGCTTAAAGGTCTGGCCTTGGATTTGGCTCCCATTGCTGAGTCCCCGGTTTTATTATTTTTAGATCGCCAGGAACTGAGGCCGTCAGCGCGCTCCCGTAAGTCGGGCACGCAGGCGTTTAATCGCCTGACTGTGCAGTTGGCTGACGCGTGATTCTCCCACGTCGAGTACCGCTCCAATCTCTTTCAGGTTCAGTTCTTCCTGGTAGTACAGTGTCAGCACCATTTTTTCGCGATCGGGTAACGCTTCGATCGCTTCAATGACGCGTTCACGCAGATTCCCTTCAAGTAGCTGATGCAGCGGGTTAGCCTCTTCATGGCCATCCGTCACCAGCTCCGCGCTGTCGCCGTGTTCTTCCCGATACTCGTCGTAGGAGAAAAGCTGGCTGTTGTTGGTATCCAGCAGAATTTGCCGGTACTCTTCCATCGAAACATTCAGCCGATCGGCTACCTCCTGCTCGGTGGCCGCACGCCCCATCGTCTGCTCGACCTGGTGCATTGCGCCCGCCACTTCGCGTGCGTTACGTCGCACGCTGCGCGGCGCCCAGTCCCGGCTGCGAAGCTCATCCAGCATTGCGCCTCGGATGCGCTGCACGGCGTAGGTGGTAAATGCTGTCCCCTGCAGGGCGTCGTAACGCTCCACAGCATTCAGCAAGCCAATTCCCCCGGCCTGCAGCAGATCGTCAAGCTCAACGCTGGCTGGCAGACGCACCTGCAGACGCAACGCTTCATGGCGCACCAGCGGGACGTAGCGCTGCCAGAGAGAATGTTTATCCATCACGCCTTCGGCGGTATAGAAATCGTTCACGTTGACTACCCTGCGTTAATGAAGTTATCGGCAGGATTATCCAATTCTGTAGGGGGATCGATTGGCTGAATAGGCGGGCAAAAGCGAGGTTATTTCATTTTTGTTATGTCAGAGAGCGGATCGCCCCGCTCTCGTGACGCCGCTTAATCAGACGCGCGCAGCCGCTGCCGCGTGGCGAGCGGCACCGCTTCCCATAGCGCGCACACCTGGCCCTCAAGATCCTGGTAATAGGGGCTTATGCTTTGCCGGGTTTCCGCGTCGGGATGAAAGCGTATCTGGCCCGATTCACCATCGATGCTTATCAGTTTATTGAGAAACAGTCGCTGCAGGTCGCTGCGCAGAAACAGGCCGTTGTCGGCGCTGTTATCCGCAAGGCCGCCCTCTTCGTTTTCCCGCGTATCGATATGGCAGGCCTCTACCCAGGGCCAGCTATGACGGTCGGTAAGGCGCGTGCCGGTCATCACGCAGCCGCCGTAGCGCGCTTTCAGGGCCGCCAGAAACTCGGCCTGACTGGCGCGCTGGAGCAGGCTCGCCTTGACCCGCCTCCCCACCTCCATGCCCGCCATGACCGCTGCAGGGGCCTTATGCTGCGGCGTGCTCAGCACCACGATGAACTGAACAGGACGCGAGAGCGGAAAACAGGGGTTCGACTGGGGATCGAAGAGCTGCCAGCAGGCCTCGCTCTCATCCTCCCGCATCAGCACCAGCTGATAGCCACGGCTGGCGAGCAGGTTCTGCGCGGCGGCGGAATGGGGATCGATCATCGCATAGACGCGGCTTTCGCCCATCACCTGCCAGAGGTTGTCGCGCTGCGCCTCGCTGCTGCGCCGGAAATAGGCAAAAGGCTGCTGCGACTTGAGATAGTGCTCAAAGCGGCGCAGGTAGTTTTTGCGCTCGTTGTCGTCAGAGATAAACAGTAGCTCCGCCAGTGGACTGTTGCTCTCTTCGCTGGCGAATACCGCGCGGATGCGTAAGGTGCGATAGCTGGTGGACGGGCTCAGCAACCCGCGCACGGTGAGCGCCTTCTCGTCGGGATGCTGCCGCGCGTAACGCAGCGCGATCTCGTCGAAGGTCAGCTGCTCGCCGGGTAACAAGTCATAATTGAAGCGCATAGACACTCCAGAAAAGTCGTTCTGAAAGTAGTGTGTTGTTCTGCAGAGAGTTATCGGCAGGCGCGCGGGGATCTGTAACGCAACAAGCAAAGTGCCGGCGCCAGGAGAGGAGAAGGGCTAAGGTCAGGCGTACTGATTCAGACAGTACGCCTGCCGCAATTATCGCAGCAGATGAAGCAGCGAGAGATCGTCGTTAACTTTGCTTTTTTCAATTTCACGCATAAAAGCTTTATCGGAAATCTGATCGTGTTTCGTCACTGAGTGGTAGCTGTAAATAATATTAATGACGTCTTGTTCGCTGATGGTGCCCACCAGCTCCATGCTGGCTGACAGCAGCGATCTCAGCAGGAACCACTCCGCCGTTAACAGATAGAGGTTAGCGAGTGCGCTCTGCCCGTTGTGGGAGGGGAAACTGTCGTGATACATCCGGTACTGCAGATAATTGCCCATAATATGCGGGCGCTCCGCCAGCCAGGGTTTAAGTTTATTCTGCCAGACGCTGGCCAGACGCTTCATCGATACCGTGACGTCGTTGCCCTCAGCGACATCGCTCTGGATGTAAATCAGCTTATTGACGTAATGATAGAGCGTTGCCGACCCGCGAATCGCCTTGTGGCTCCCCAGATAGGCCTGCAGACGCAGCAGCAAGGCCCACTGCAGCTGATAGTCAGGCTTGATGCTGTCGATATTGGCCGCCATCTCCCCCTGCTGGATAAGATTCAGAACAGAGAAAAAGTACTCTTCAAGCCGGGTATATTTATCCGCGCTGTCGCCTGTTTTCTCGGCAAAAAGAAACAGCATCGCAATGCCGTAAAGCCCCTGCTCAATACTGGCGCCGCTGGCCAGCAGCAGATTGCTGCACAGCAGATTAATAAAGCGCGACGGCTGATCGATCTCCGGCGCGTTCAGGGCGGAGATACGCAGCGATTTATGTTCATTCAGCAGCATCGCCTCAGGGCTGGCCAGCAGGCCTTTTACCGCTTCCGGGCAGGAGAGCGTCAGGCTGTTCCTGATCTCATATTTGGTTTTTTTCTGCGCGCGAGGATAAGTGGAACAGGTGGGGCTCAGCGCCTTCTCACCCATTTTTTTATGGATAGTGCAGAGGCTGTTCTCATCAAGGAAACTGCAGTTTCCACTGGCGGAGAACTTCATGGTGCCCCAGTTATCAAAACTTTTTTTGGTTTTGATAATATTTTCTTCCGCCAGCTGGCGCACCTTAATGTCCCCGCTCTTTAAATAGCGGTTGACGGTGGGCTTATCTAAATAGATATCCCAGCCTTTACAGCAATGGTCCAGGCATTCGCTGCCGGCGCACTTAAATTCGCTGAAAAATAGCGGTTCAACTACAGAAATCTCTTTCATGATCTTACCTGTTGATGGCGTTAAAACGGTAAAAACACATTGTCAGCCACCAGCCTATCAGTAGTCAGGGAAGCGCAATGCGCATAACACAGAGGCTTTCCTCTCTTTTACCCAGGCATAAAAAAACCCCGCCGAGGCGGGGTTTTCAGGTCGTTCACCAGAGGGCGATTAGCCCTGCAGCAGAGACAGAACCTGCTGCGGAACCTGGTTAGCTTTCGCCAACACAGAGTTACCTGCCTGCTGGATGATCTGCGCTTTAGACATGTTTGAAACTTCGGTCGCGTAGTCAGCATCCTGAATACGAGACTGTGCTTCAGACAGGTTAGTCGTGGTGTTGTTCAGGTTAGTTACCGCTGAATCCAGACGGTTCTGAATCGCACCCAGTGAAGAACGGAATTTGTCTACGCTGGCGATCGCGCTGTCGATTTTTGATAACGGGTCAGAGGTAGCACCGGTTGAGAAATCAGACAGGTTGATGTTTTTGGTGTCAATTTTGAACGCTGCGGTATCGCCGCCTGCAGTAGTGGTTGCCGCCTGCGGATCAACAGCTACGTAGAAGTCCTGGCTTGCACCGTTAGCGATGTCGAAGCCGTTCGCTTTCAGGTTGTTGGTTTCTGCCGCAGAAGTTGACTTGATGGTCACTTTAGCGAACATGTTGCCGTTGTCGTCTTTATAGACGTTAGAAGCGTCTACGGTCGCGCCGCCAGCTGCCAGGCCCAGACGGGTAGACAGGTCGTCAGTTGCGCCAGCTTCTGCCACGGTCGCTTTAGATACGTTACTGGTGGTGCCGTAGACTTTCTGGAAGTCAGCAGCAACAGCAGCGGTAGGCGTACCCTGCGGGCCAGTCACGTTCAGGGTGTCCAGCTTCAGCGTAGAAGAGTCGATTTTTTTCAGGTCGATGTCGATGGTTTCGCCATCGTTCGCGCCAACCTGGATAGACATTTTGCCGTCTTTAGCCAGTACGTTCACGCCGTTGAACTGAGTCTGACCAGATACGCGGTCGATTTCGCTCAGGCGAGATTTGATTTCGTCCTGGATTGATGCTTTGTCAGAGTCAGAGTTGGTGCCGTTCTGCGCCTGAACAGTCAGTTCACGAATACGCTGCAGGTTGTTGTTGATTTCTGACAGTGCGCCTTCAGTAGTCTGCGCAGCAGAGATACCGTCGTTAGCGTTACGAGCAGCCTGAGTCAGGCCTTTGATGTTTGACTCGAAGCGGTTAGCAATCGCCTGACCAGCAGCGTCATCTTTAGCGCTGTTGATACGAAGACCAGAAGACAGACGCTCGATAGAGGTAGACAGAGCGGACTGGTTCTTGTTGATGTTGTTCTGAGTGATCAGCGAGAGGCTGTTGGTATTAATGACTTGGGCCATGATAAATATTCCTGTTAATCAAGTCTTTCGGTTAAGGTGTGGGCTTCAACCCGCCGGCTTCAGCGCCGTCAAAGTTGTTATCGTCTGCCCTTAAACAACCTTTAGAATTTTTTTAGTACCAGGTGAAAATTTTTTCCTTCAACCTGTCACGCTTATCTTTATCGCCCTCGCCCGCCACTTCTTTAGAAGAAAATCATCGCCGTTCTAGCCGTTGAAATACCCTTCTCTATATGCGCTATTCGCTTTATCGCCCAGTGGTGAATAACTTTAAACTTTCCTTATTCGCCGCCGATAACCCCGGTATTCACTCTCCGTGTCGACATGATAAGGAAACAAGCATGGCAAGTATCTCTACCCTGGGTGTCGGTTCAGGCCTGGACTTAAGCAGTATTCTCGACAGCATGCAGACGGCGGAAAAAGCCGCCCTGACGCCGATATCTAATCAGCAGTCCTCTTATACCGCCAAACTGAGCGCCTATGCGACGCTGAAAAGCGCGCTGACCACCTTTCAGACAGCGAATACCACGCTGAATAACGCCAGCCTGTTTAGCGCCACAACGGCCACCAGCAGCTCAACCGCCTTTAGCGCAACAACGTCCGGCAGCACCGTCGCAGCAGGCAAATACACCATTAGCGTGTCGCAGCTGGCGCAGGCGCAGACCCTGACCTCGGCGGTACAGAGCAGCAACACCGCCGCGCTGGGCGACAGTTCTGCCAGCAGCCGCACGCTGAGCATCGCGCTGGCGGACGGCTCCAGCAAAGATATTACGCTGACCAGCGCGCAGACCTCGCTGACCGGCATGCGCGACGCCATTAACGGCGCTAACGCGGGCGTGACCGCCAGCATTATCAAAGTCTCAGACGGCAGCTTTCGCCTATCCGTCAGCGCCAATGAGAGCGGCTCAGCCAAAGCGGTCAGCACCATTAAAGTAACCGGCGACGATACGCTTGCGGGCATCGTCGGCTATGACGCCAGCGCCAGCAGTAGTGCGATGACGCAGAGCGTACAGGCGCAAAACGCCAAACTGACGGTCAATAACGTCGCTATCGAAAGCAGCAGCAACACCATCAGCGACGCGCTGGAAGGCATCACGCTGAATCTCAGCGACATTACCAGCGGCACCCAGACGCTGACCATTGCGTCGGATACCACCAAAGCCAATGCCGCGATTACCGGCTGGGTCTCGGCCTATAACACCCTGCAAGACACCTTTTCCAGCCTGACCAAATATACCGCCGTGGATGTGGGCGCTGACTCGCAGGACAGCAGCAACGGCGCACTGTTGGGCGACAGCACCTTGCGCACCATCCAGAATCAGCTGAAGAGCCTGCTCACCAACGCCGCCAGCTCCTCGACCTTTAAAACCATGGCGCAGATCGGCGTGACCTCCAACCCGACCACCGGGCAGCTGGAAGTTGACTCCGATAAGCTGAGAAAGAGCCTGAAAAACAATATGTCCGATGTGAAAGAGATGATTATCGGCGACGGCAAAACCACCGGCATCGCCACCAGCGTCGCCAGTAACCTGACCAGCTGGCTCTCCAGCACCGGCATCGTGCAGTCGGCGACCGACGGCGTCAGCAAAACGCTTAACGCCCTGACCACGCAGTACAACAAGGTGAACGATCGTATTAACGACACCATTACGCGGCTGAAAGCGCAGTTTACCCAGCTCGACGTGGTGATGAGCTCGCTTAACCAGACCAGCAGCTACCTGACGCAGCAGTTCGATAGCTCGAACTCCAGCTCGAAAAGCTGATTTTACTAAGGAGTGATCATGTACACCGCAAACGGCATTCAGGCCTATGCAAAAATCGGCGTCGAAAGCGCCGTCATGAGCGCGAATCCGCATCAGCTGGTCAACATGCTGTTCGACGGCGCGCTCAGCGCGCTGGTTCGCGCCCGCCTGTTTATGCAGGACGGCAATATTGAGGGGAAAGGTCTTTCCCTTTCTAAAGCCATTAACATTATTGAAAACGGGCTTAAGCAGGGTCTCTCAGAAGAGAGCGGCGACGAGCTCACCACCAACCTGCTTTCGCTTTACGCCTACATGGTGCGACGACTTCTGCAGGCGAACTTGCGCAACGACGTGGAGGCCATCGTTGAGGTCGAAGCGCTGCTGCGCAATATCGCTGATGCCTGGAAGGAAATCACCCAGCCTCAACCTCTGATTCAGGACGCCGTTTAATGATACTAGCACCGCAACTGATTACCATTTACCAGCAGTTACTCGATCTCAGCCAGCAAATGCTGCGTTTTGCGGCCGAGGGCGAATGGGATGATTTGATCAAAAAGGAAGTTGATTATGTCAGCGCGGTGCAACGGCTGGCGCGATCGACCGAAGCCGCCTCGCCCTCCGCGCAGGCGCAGGAGCAGCTGCGTCCGGTGCTGCGCCATATTCTTGATAACGAAAGCGAAGTAAAGCGCCTGCTGCAGGAGCGCATGAACGAGCTTTCAACGCTGGTTAACCAGAACGCCCGTCAGAAATCGGTGCTCAGCGCCTACAGCAAACAGGGCAGCGTGATGGTGCCGATGGAGAACCAGCCCCTCTCCTGATTCTGAAACGCACCGCGACAGAGAAAATAACTCTTCTGCCGGTGCGTCTTTTTTTCGTCGTGCTCCATACTTGCTTTTCCTTCCCGCTGGAGCACAGCAGATGCACAACCCAACGTTATTGCAATTCTTCCACTGGTATTACCCGGATGGCGGCAAACTCTGGCCTGAAGTGGCTGAAAAAGCCCCCTGGCTGAGCGAGATCGGCATTACGATGGCCTGGCTGCCGCCTGCCTGTAAAGGCGAGTCGGGCGGCTATTCCGTCGGCTATGACAGCTACGATCTCTTCGACCTGGGCGAGTTCGATCAGAAAGGCAGCGTCGCCACCAAATATGGCGACAAGCAACAGCTGCAGGCGGCCGTGGAGGCGCTGCGCGCGCACAACCTCGGCGTACTGCTCGACGTGGTGGTCAACCACAAAATGGGGGCCGATGAGAAAGAGCGCGTACGCGTTAACCGCGTCAATCCCGACAACCGCGACGACATCAGCGACGAGGTTATCGAGTGCGAAGCCTGGACGCGCTTCAGCTTCCCGGCGCGCGCCGGTAAATATTCAAAATTCATCTGGGACTATAAGTGCTTTAGCGGTGTTGATCATATCGAAAACCCGGATGAGAACGGCGTCTTCAAGATCGTCAATGACTATACCGCCGACGGCTGGAACGATCAGGTCGACAGCGAGCTGGGTAACTTTGACTACCTGATGGGCGCCAATATCGACTTTCGCAATAATGCGGTGCGTGAAGAGCTAAAATACTGGGCGCGCTGGGTCAGGGAACAGGTGCCCTGTACCGGCTTCCGCCTCGACGCCGTGAAGCATATTCCAGCCTGGTTCTATAAGGAGTGGATTGACCACGTTCAGGAAGTCGCCGACGAGCCGATGTTTATCGTCGCCGAGTACTGGTCGTTCGAAACTGACAGGCTGCTGGAGTATATTCAGCAGGTCGAGGGCAAAACCCTGCTGTTCGACGCGCCGCTGCATATGAACTTTCACCAGGCGTCGACTCAGGGCAGCGAGTACGATCTCAGCCAGATTTTCGCCAACTCGCTGGTGCAGGCCGATCCCTGGCATGCGGTCACTATTGTCGCCAACCATGACACGCAGCCGCTGCAGTCGCTGGAAGCGCCGGTCGAAGCCTGGTTTAAACCGCTCGCCTACGCGCTGATCCTGCTGCGCGAGCAAGGCGTGCCGACGGTATTTTATCCCGACCTGTTCGGCGCCAGCTACGAAGATGAGGGCGGCGACGGCGAAACCCACCGCGTTGAGATGCCGGCGATCCCGGCGCTGGAAGCGCTGATCCGCGCTCGTCAGGCCTATGGCTGGGGCGCGCAAACGGATTATTTCGATCATCCCAACTGCGTGGCGTTCAGCCGCAGCGGCACCGCTGAACAGCCGGGCTGCATCGTGATTATGTCGAACGGCGAAGAGGGCGAGAAAAGCGTGACGATGGGCGACGGGTTTGCCGGCAAAGCGTGGCGCGACTTTTTAGGTCACCGCGAGGAGATCCTGACCGCTGATGAACAGGGCACGGTGGTGGTGCGCTGCAACGGCGGCAGCGTCAGCGTCTGGGTGCTGGCGGAGTAACGTGACGCGCCTTATTCCGTCGCCGGGACGGAATAAGGCGCTATAGCATTACGACTTCGCTTCGTTCGCCTGGGTGATGGCGGACTTCATGATTTCCGGTTCGATATTCTGGATAACCGCCGCTTTCGGCTGTTTTGCCACCTCGTCCAGCGCCTGCTGGCACTCTATCGTTGGACGCTCGACTTTACGCAGCGTCAGCCCGTCATAGCGCAGCTCGCTGCCATCCAGCTCTAACGGCATCACACGCGACTGGCGATTGACGTTAACGTAATCGCCGCTGAGCAGCGTCAGCTTGCCTGGCTTGGCGATAACGCGCATCCACTGGCGGCAGTCAAGCGTGCTGCCGTCCGCATTGACAATCAGCGTGCCCAGCGCGCGATCGCTGCGTAACCCGCTCTGCGGGCCGACCGTTTGCCAGGTCCCCTGCAGGCTGGCGGGCGCTGGCGTCTGCACCGCATCCTGATAGCTGTTGATTTGCGCACAACCGGCCAGCGCCAGCGCGGCCGTCAGCATCCACTTTTTCATCGTTAATCCCTGAGATCGCTTCAATGGCGGCTAAGTTATAATTTTTCGCCTGCTTTCCGCAAGCTGTCTGCGCCCTGCTTCGCGTCGCGCGGCCACTTTTTTTCCACCCGACCACGTCTTGACCGCGTCCTGACAAGGGCTGGAGGCTGAGTTACACTGGTGCCCTGCACCACCTTAACTCTTTCAGGAAACCTTATGAAAACGCCAGAAGCCTATTACGCGCAGGCGCGCGAGATGTTTTTTACCGCACATGCCGACTTTCAGGCCGCGCTCGATGAACTGACGGAGAGCGATGCGCGCCACGCCAATATGTCGCTGCGCCAGCTGCGCGAATGGCATGCGGAACGTATTTACGCCGCCTTCCTGCGCCAGAAAAATCTCGACGGCATGATTTTTTCGATCCAGCTGGCCGAGCCGGACAAAGCGGTCGCTGCCGAAGCCATTGAAAACTATCTGAAATCGCACGCTGAATCGCTGGGAATGACCTGGGAAGAGTTCTGCATTAAGAACGAGCTTTGAGCTCTGGATAACGGTAACACCTCCAACCAGTAAAATAGTTCGGGAAAAAATTGTACAAGTTGATCAAATCTGTATAAGTTTACTGCACGACTTCGGTCGTGATTGTCCTTGAACGAATGGTGCTTTTGCACCGCCTCTGGAGGTGTTGCTGGATTTCCACCTCCAGAGGTTTGATTTTTTCCTCTGATCGGCCCCCTCTTCTCCGTCTCTTTTCTTCCACCTTTAGCTCTCCAGCACCCGTTTGCGTAGTGCGCCGAAAAAAAAGCCGCTAATGCGCCTGAGAGACTTGTCACTGGTTGGATTTACAGTATGATGTGCCAGCGAATTTCTTCCCTGTATGGAATACCAGTATGTTTGTGGAATTGATTTACGATAAGCGTAACGTCGCCGGCCTGCCTGGCGCGCGTGAGATCATTTTAGCTGAGCTGGAAAAGCGCGTGCAGCGCGTCTTTCCAGATGCTGAGGTGCGCGTAAAACCGATGGAGCGCAACGCCATCGAAACCGATCTGAGCAAGAACGATAAGGCGACGGTGGCGCGCATTGTCGAAGAGATGTTTGACGAGGCGGAAATGTGGCTGGTGGCCGACTAAGCGTCGACCACCGTCGGGAGCAGGATTACTTCTCCTGCTCGCTGTGGTTGATGGCGATCTCTATATCCTGAATCGCGGCCTCTAGATCATCCAGCAGCGTGCCCTGTTTGTTCAGCAGCGCATCAATGCGTGCGGCAAATTCCGGGTCTTTATATTCGCCGGCATCAAACGCGAGCCAGTGGCTGGAGAGCGTTTCGGTATTGGTTTGCGCATAGTGGCGCATCTCTTTCAGCTGCGAGGTTACATCGCGCAGGTAGTCAGTTTTGCTTTTCGTTTCCACTGAATCACTCATGCTGTTTTTCCTTTTGCTGTTTTAACCAATAAATATCTCGCGTGAATGATTAAAGGTAGTGGATTATAACGAAGCCGCCTTAAGAATAATCGGAAGTGAAGCGGGGAGATCCTCGCGAGCTGGCAAGAGCAACGCTATTATTGCTGCTTACTGCCGTTTTAACAGGACGTTAAGATGAAATTCCCTGCCCTGCTTATCGCTACGCTGTTGCTCTCCGCCTGCGCCACTCAGCCACCTGACGCCGTTAATCAACCCAACGTGGTTAAGCAGGTGCGTCCCTCTTATCCCTACTACGCCTGGAGCCACCGCATTGCGGGCTTCGTCAGCTTCGCTTTTGACGTCGATGCCCAAGGAAAGGTGAGCGAAATGCGGATTCTGCAGTCAGAGCCGCGTGGGCTGTTTGAGCCTTATGTTATCGCTGCCGTCAGTCAGTGGCGCTATGAGAAGAACAAGCCGGTAAAAGATATGAAGATGACTATCCGCTTTACCCTGCGGCAAGAGACAGGGCCAGGCAGCAGTACGATTATTTTCTAAAAACAGGGGACGCAATGTCCCCTTTTTCATGTCGTGCCGCTCAGTGATTACAGATATTTACGCGCCAGTTCAAACAGCTCTTTTCTCGCCGCCGAACCCAGATGCTCAATCCCTTGCTGTACGAAATCAAAGGCGGCGCCGAAATCTTTAACGCCGGCGCTGAATTCGCTTTGTTCCTCTTTTTCAGCTGGCTGTGCGGCAGGCGCAGCGGCCACATCGCTGCCAGACTGGGCTGCGGGTGCAGCGGCCCGCTCGGCAGCGTTAACCGCCTGCGCGCTGGCCTGCTGGGTAGCGGTATCCGCCACGGGTGCCTGCGCCTGGGGTGACGCGTTGGCGGCAGCAGCCTGCTCGACGGGCTGAGCGGCCGCATCCGGGGGCGTGCTCTGCTCCGCAGGCTGGGCAGCTGCAGCGTCCGGCGTCGCGCTCTGCTCAACGGGCTGGGCGGCGTCTGGTGCCGCGCTCTGCTCAACGGGCTGGGCGGCGGCGTCTGGTGCCGCGCTCTGCTCTGCAGGCTGGGCAGCTGCGGCGTCCGGCGTCGCGCTCTGCTCAACGGGCTGGGCGGCGGCGTCTGGTGCCGCGCTCTGCTCAACGGGCTGGGCGGCGGCGTCTGGTGCCGCGCTCTGCTCTGCAGGCTGGGCAGCTGCAGCGTCCGGCGTCGCGCTCTGCTCAACGGGCTGGGCGGCGGCGTCTGGTGCCGCGCTCTGCTCTGCAGGCTGAACAGCCGCAGCGTCCGGCGTCGCGCTCTGATCGCTGTTCGCCGGCGGCGTATGCTGCGCCGTCGCATCAGGCGCGGCGTGGGTTTCCCCTGGCGTCTCTTCAGAAGTCGCTGGCGCCACCGTTGAGGGAGAAGATAAACGCTGCAGCTGCGGATCGGTCGGTACATTGCTGTCCGGTATCGCAAACTGCGGCAGCTCGGCGTCAGCCGCTGGAGCGGTTGAGTTAATGATGCTGGTATCGGTCATGGCAGACTCCTTAGTGATAATAAACGATCGGAGGGCATGAAAGCCTTCCCCAATCAGGTTGAAAATTCGCATAGGGCTCTCCTGTTACGGCTTCGCAGAAGTCTCATCCTGTATGACGACGCGTTTTACCTTGTCGACCGTCTGATCGGGCAGCGTATCCAGCTTTTTCTGCAGCACGGAGACCTGCTTCGACAGCTCATCCACTTTGGCTTCGCGCCTTGCTGCGGACTCGCGGGCCTCGCGCCGAATATCCTCGACCTGTCGGTTAGCCGTGTTGCTGACGTGTAAAAAGAGGATGGTCATCACAACGCATACCATCGACATCACCAGCATCATCACGCCCAGCATGATTTTACGTTTGTGGGTCACTGGTCTTATTTCACTGTGAATCTCTGCCATCGCTATGCTCCTCTAAGGTAGAAATCAGCCTGTCAATTTCATTACGGAACTTGCTGTTTTGATCGGCATCGGTCATTACCACCAGAATGCCGAGCGCGTTTTTGATTAAGCGCAAATCGGTTTCCAGAGTTGATATCCGCCGTAAATTAGTGTCATGGCGTACACGTAAATCATCGTTTTCCTGACGGAGCAGCGCATTGCTCTCCTTCAGCAGTAAGACCTGCTCCTTATAGCTGGTAATGATTTCCCCACCGGCACGATTGCTGGTGACAATTGAAGCTATGCCCGCGATAAGCGGTTTCCAGAAAAGTGCGGCCGCTCCGCCCCCAAGAACTAGCGCGCCAACACTGGTAATCAAACTACTTTCCATGCCTCACCTCTGAACCTTGACGGGTAACGGCTGCTGACGTCAGGCGTAATACGCAAAGCGCCTCCCTCGCCGAAACTTAAGATTGCTTAAATTCACAGCTTAAGTATACTTAAGTCTGGCTCTCAGGAGATGTCAAGACGATGGAAAAAGAAACAGCGGGCGAGCGTATTCGCTCCCGACGTAAAGCACTGAATTTGACGCAGAAAGCAGTCGCGGAAAAAATTTCGGTTTCCCATGTGGCGATATCACAGTGGGAAAAAGAGGAAACGCTGCCGCGCGGAGAAAACCTGCTGCGGCTCGCGGAGGTACTGGGCTGCGCGCCCGCATGGCTGGTTGACGGGGATGGGCCGGTATTTACTGTACAAATGCAGATGCCAGTGGGTCTACCTTTGCTGGAGAGAGAACAGATTAGCGACTGGCTGGCCGAGGCGACGCAGGTTGATATCGTGCGGCGGATAGCCAGCGATTGCAGCTATTCGGCCACCAGCTTTGCCCTGACGCTGTGGGATAGCGCAATGGCGCCGCAATGCCTGCGGGGCGATCTGCTGCTCATCGATCCGGAGTTGCCGCCGCAGCCAGGGGATTTGGTGCTGGCGTTATATGGAGAGGGTGAATATGCGCTACGTAAATATCGCGCGCGCAGCCATAACAGCTTTGAGCTGGTACCTCTGAACGAAGATTACCCGTTACTGTGCTCGTCTGAACAGGCGCTCTCTGTGCTCGGAACGCTGGTAGAGTGGCGTCGCTATCGCGCTACGTCGCAGTAAAAAGAAGAAAAACAACCCGCTTCGCTCGAACCTTAGCCGTAGAGCGGTGTCTTGATTAGTAGATGGATGATTCCATGTAACGATTTTTACCCGCCTCGAGCGGGCTTTTTTTTGCCCATAAGAATTTCCTGTGACGAATCGCTTCTGTTGCGTTTCTTTCTCCTGGCGCCGGTGAGAAGATGATCGGGCGCTATGCGCATACCCTTTACGTAATGCAAACGAGAGTTCTGCTTAATTGGGCTTGCCCGCTGACTAACGCGGGCAATTTTTTGCGCGCGACTAAAGAAATAAAGCCGTCCGCAGACGGCTTACCGATCAGGGATTCAGATTTTGATCCTCATCTTCATCCTCATCCTCAATGTCATCTTCCAGATACTCGTCATCTTCTGGCATCTCGTCCTCATCTCCGCCAGGGATATCCTCTACGCTGCCTGGGACCTGGCCGTCGCCGGGGATGGGATCGCTATCATCGGGACGTTCTGACATACGCACCTCCAGTTACCCGTATTGGGTATATTCAGTTTAGCGATGTGACGCTTTATCGGGCGCCCTGCCTCGCTGAAACGTGAACGAAGCGTAAAAGATAAAACATTACGCCCCTACCGTTTGGCTTATCCTGTAAGAGGTGCTCCGCCCGTTGCTCGCCAGAGGCTCCCCTCATGGGCGCGGATAAATTTAATTTTGTTTATTGACGGATCGCTTTCTGGCTTCTTCAATGAAATAAGAGACTGCACTGGAGGAAATGCTCATGACCGAACTGCTACATATTATCTCAGTCAGCGCTATCGTCGCCGGAATATATTTAATTCAGTAAGAGAATGGTCACCTGTAGTTAATACTATTGCACTCATCTTCTCTGCTGCGTTTAATTGCGCAGGCGAGGCTTTTCAGCACAGGAGCTGATGCAGCAAGGCCTGCGACACGTCGACTGGTTGAATAGCGTCAGACAAGCTTTCTCGCCCTGGAATAATCGATATGGGTTATACCGGCGATACAGACTGGTATTACATTTTTACCGCAGCATTAAGTAATATTAGTGGTGCAGCATTTCATCAACCACCTGCTGCTGCGTTAGCTGCCAGGGATAATAGGTTGGCCAGTTATCCATCTCTTTCAGCAGCGCCTCCTGAGAGATATCGCCGGTAAAAATATGGAAATGGCTCGATTTGCGCGGGGCAATAATATGATCGCTGAACTGCACATATTTAGGCGCTTTGCTGTTTGTATCACGACACTCAAAAAGATAGCGAACCCCTTTTTTCCCGGAGACGTAGGTAAGTATCTTATGTCCGGCGTAGCTGTAGCGGCAGGATGCTACGCTGTCGCCGCGGTAGAATGCGATAACCCCGTCTTCAATCTCCAGCCGGTTAATATCTGTGGCGTAGCCTTTGCGATAGTACGCTTTGATCTCATCAACCGTTTTGTGCCCATCCTTTTGTGCCTTCTTCGCGAAGACGGGATCCAGCTTTCCCTGCTCAAGCAGCGGGTAAACTGATTCCCATACGCCATCCCAGTCCGTCAGCTGCCGATCTTTGACATCTTTATTAACAAACTCGCCCACAGCCGCTTTCTGCTCCATTTGCGACAGCGCCGGACCGTGCGAATGGTGGCCGTGAGCCAGAGCCTGTCCGCCGAACGCCACCATACTCAAGGCGATAACACTTTTTTTTATCGACAACATGTTTACCCTCCATCGGTGAAAGAGTGTAAAATGTTATGATATAACATTTCTAAAGACAAGCCTCGCGTGCGTCGTCCTGTTAGCTGGAACGAATAACTCCCCTCGCCTGGGACGTTGAATCCGTCGTCGTTAGGCATTTCACATCGCGCAGCGTCTGCAGTTCAGAGAGGCGTGATTTCGCTTTTTCACTGGCGTTGTGCCGGGCGAGCCCGTTGCCGATACCCAGGTCGCCCATAAAGCCCAGCACCGTAAGGAAGTCAAAGCTGCCGGTCTGTGCAATCTTCTGCTGGATATCGTGCGTTTTGGCGATCTCTTGTTCCAGCGCCTGACAGTTGAGCGACACCGCTTCCTCATCCGTTACCGCGGACACCTGCGGGTACTGCTTAGTGGCGCAGGCGGAGAGCAGCAGCACGGCTGCGGTTTTGTGTATTTTCATCTGGGTGTCATTTTATTGTCAAAACTTCTGACATAACCTATAAGTATTATAATAGCTGATAATTCCTTACTGGAATAAATCATAATTTTATATATTTCACGTAGAAAACTGCTTTTGTTATTTTATTATAGAAAACTTAATAATAATATGATATCATCAACTAAAATTGTTTCTAAAAGAACGTTACCGGCCAAGTGCGTTCTTCGAAGCCAAATCTTCTGCCTAAGACTTTAATATTAAATAATATATTATCAAATAAAAACCACCAAAAATTTCAAAAAAATCATTTCTATCACAAACGGTAAGATTTTAGTATACTCTATGAAATATTAACGTTTGCCATTTATGGTTGATTTTTATATTCAACATGCTATTTCCATAAGGGAGACTTTGAAATATACAAAATAATAATAAAAATAACCATTTAAAAAGATTTAAGCACAGAGCACCGAATATTTAATTCATTTTAAAACCCCATAGAAAAACCATTGCTAAGTGGATCACACCCACCTCCTGTTTTTTCAGTAACTTTTCGCTATAAACCACAGCATCTCTGAGCTGAGCTTTAATTGACAACTTACGAATGTATGGCTTTTATTTCATTACATAACGGAGCGTAGGAGTTACTTATGAAGTATATTATTACTAGTTGGCTCTTCTGCTACATTCCTGTGTATAGTTTTACAAGCCTTCTCTACCATTTTGCACCGTTTAGCAGGTTCTTATCCTGCATCAGCCCCCTTTTTAGCCTTACATACTCTTACAATCACTTGCCTTGTGCTCTAACAGATGCCAAAATCTGCTACTCCTGCTACT
The DNA here is from genome assembly GCF_020149765.1 of Pantoea agglomerans. NCBI lineage: Bacteria > Pseudomonadati > Pseudomonadota > Gammaproteobacteria > Enterobacterales > Erwiniaceae > Pantoea > Pantoea agglomerans. Next base: position 1,611,231 of record NZ_CP083809.1, on the reverse strand, counting down.
AAGGTTATTTTGATGATCAAGCTCTTCACTCGCTATATGTCTATCGGCATAGTCAATACGCTGATTCACTGGATGGTCTTTACTGTTTTTTATGCAGAGGGGCAGTCTCAGTCCATATCAAATTTTATAGCTTTCTGCTGCGCAGTAACGTTCTCTTTCTTCGCAAATGCCAAATGGACATTTGCCGCTAAAATCACAACTATCCGTTACTTACTTTATCTTTTTTTCATGGGCGGCATGGCGTCGGCAGTTGGTCTTTATGCTGACCGAATTCAGGCTAACCCTGTTATTACTCTGATTTCATTTTCTGCAATTAGCTTAATTTGTGGTTTTTTATACTCTAAATATGTCGTTTTTAAGGATCGATAATGAAGATAAGTCTAGTCGTCCCGGTATTCAATGAGAAGGATGCGATACCAATATTTTATCAGGCAGTCCGTCGTGAGCTAACCAATATAGATGTTGAAATATTGTTTATCAATGACGGAAGTAAAGATGAATCAGAAGCAATCATCAATGAATTAGCTTCAAATGATAATTTAGTAAAGATTATTTCTTTTACGCGTAACTTCGGTAAAGAACCGGCCTTATTTGCTGGTCTTGAGTATGCAACTGGTGATGCAGTAATACCCATTGATGTCGATCTTCAAGATCCAATATCTGTAATTCCTCAACTTATTGAACGCTGGCAAGACGGGGCTGACGTAGTTTTAGCCAAAAGAATTGATCGCAGCACTGATGGTCATCTTAAAAGAAAAACTGCGGAATGGTTCTATCAACTTCATAATTTGATTAGCTCGCCTAAAATTGAAGAAAATGTTGGTGACTTTAGACTTATGTCTAGAGAAACCGTCGAACACATTAAATTACTGCCAGAAAGAAACCTTTTTATGAAAGGGATCTTATCATGGGTTGGGGGCAGAGTGGATATTGTAGAATATATTAGAGCCGAGCGTGTCGCTGGGACATCCAAATTCAATGGTTGGAAGTTATGGAACTTGGCTTTGGAAGGTATTACTTCCTTTTCAACCTTTCCATTGCGAATGTGGACATATATTGGGCTTTTTGTAGCCGGCTGCGCATTTTTATATGGCACGTACATGGTAGTTGATACGCTCATATTTGGTAATCCTGTAAAGGGGTATACTTCGATTATGGTATCGATGCTATTTTTAGGCGGGGTTAAGTTAATTGGGATAGGTGTGCTTGGTGAATATATTGGCAGAATATATATAGAAACAAAAAGAAGGCCTAAGTTCATTATTAAAAATAACGGGCACATTTATCATGGAAATAAAAAATAAAGATAATTATCAATTAGTTATCAAATACCCGATGTTTTTTCTCAGCACTTTACCTTTGTGAAAGTCAGTGCCTTTGAAGAATCATCTGTAAATTTATTCCTAGCAGAGAAATTAAATAACCGCTTAAGAAAGGACCGTGACAATGAAAGTCAATAGATTGGTTTCCATTAAAATAGATGAAACAGGACGTAATAATGCTTTATTAATTATGCTATCCTTTTGTTTTTTTATAATGCTTCTTGGGTGCTCAAGAACAATGTTTGGAGTTTACATGCCAGACGATTATCTATTGGCATCCCAAAAAATGCCAATGTCATTCTATCTTAATCAGGGTCGATTTATTCAAGCCATAATAACAGGCCTATTTAACTATTTCAATTTCAATATAATTTCATCTAGCCCTATATTTACACCCTTATTTTTCTTATTCACTTCGCTTTCCTCATCATTATTTGTATTGTCAATAATACCACACAAAAATTCATTAATATTATCATGTTTGCTTTCTGGCACAATTGTTAGTCATCCTGTATTTAGCATGATGGCTGTCTATCATCTTGCTGTGGTTTGTTTTTCTTTATGCATGCTTTGCGTGGTTGCCTATATAATTACATTCAATGAATACTTGAAAAATAAAACCAAACGATCTGCCTTGTTACCATGTTTTTTCTTAGTTGTTATTTGTGGAAATTACCAACCTGCCTTTTTGGTTATTGTAATATACTCAGTCATTAAGGTTACTATCCCTGAGAATAAAATAATTACAATTAACAACTTGAAAGCTTTATTTCCAGTAGCCTTGGGGTTGATAGTATATGCTGGTGATGCTGCCAACTTACTGATTTAGTGTATGATGGTGTTTTTGAGGTGCTCCAGTGGCTTCTGTTTCTATCAGCTGTCCCTCCTGTTCAGCTACAGACGGGGTGGTGCGTAACGGTAAAAGTACTGCCGGACATCAGCGCTATCTCTGCTCTCACTGCCGTAAAACATGGCAGTTACAGTTCACATACACAGCCTCTCAACCCGGTACGCACCAGAAAATCATTGATATGGCCATGAATGGCGCTGGATGCCGGGCAACCGCCCGCATTATGGGCGTTGGCCTCAACACAATTTTACGTCACTTAAAAAACTCAGGCCGCAGTCGGTAACCTCGCGCATACAGCCGGGCAGTGACGTCATCGTCTGCGCGGAAATGGACGAACAGTGGGGCTACGTCGGGGCTAAATCGCGCCAGCGCTGGCTGTTTTACGCGTATGACAGGCTCCGGAAGACGGTTGTTGCGCACGTATTCGGTGAACGCACTATGGCGACGCTGGGTCGTCTTATGAGCCTGCTGTCACCCTTTGACGTGGTGATATGGATGACGGATGGCTGGCCGCTGTATGAATCCCGCCTGAAGGGAAAGCTGCACGTAATCAGCAAGCGATATACGCAGCGAATTGAGCGGCATAACCTGAATCTGAGGCAGCACCTGGCACGGCTGGGACGGAAGTCGCTGTCGTTCTCAAAATCGGTGGAGCTGCATGACAAAGTCATCGGGCATTATCTGAACATAAAACACTATCAATAAGTTGGAGTCATTACCGTATATGCTATAGTATTTAAGTTAACTAAAAACATTCTTGGTGTAAACCACTGGGACTCGAGAGCAGGAATAGTAAATGATTTGCCATCACGTGCGCTAGAAATATTGAATTTTTTACCTAGCCTGTTTTACAAGAACTGGTGGGTTATTCCTACTCAATATAACATTACACTCACATTTTCCATCTGTTTATTTTTAATAACTTATACATTTAAGTTGAAAAATTTAAACTTACGAATGATGGCAATTCCGTTGCTTTTCATATTGGCAATAATATTTCCAATCTCTATCCTTAAAAACTGGGATCCAACACCTCGCGCATTATTTTCGATTTCTTTCCTTTATTCTTCTATAATGATTATTTTTTATAATGAAGCTTTGTCTAAATGCAAAACCGCACTGTTATCAGTTTGCATTTTACTTGGCCTCTTGACTTCAAATAACTACCTTTACCAAACGGAAATGTCACAAAAAGAAGATTCTTTAATGGCATTGAAAGCTTATAACATGATTAAAGATAGTAATTCATTTGGGAAAGATATAATCTTAGTAAATAACAACTCTATAAACATTGATTTTTGGGCGATAAATGGGCTGATTTTCTTTTTAACAAATGAAAACCTCAATTTATCCCCACCTTCAGATTATGAAGTTAATCAATGTAAGTCCGAGAGTAAAAAAAGTCGCGTAATAGACCATGAAAAATCATTAATAGTTTGCCTTAACCACTAAAAAATCTCATATCATGTGAAAGCTTTTTACAGAGGCTTTCACATATAAATCCCTTCAGTAATGGACATTCTATTTGGCATGTAGATATATATATCATTCAATAAACTTTAATATCCTTTTGCGGACAATATCATTTCAGCACTTACAATTTATTGCCCAATGTTTTCATAAGATTGCTCTATGCTTCAACACCATACAAAAATTCAAAGTAAATTATTAAGGTAACTCATGGAGCTTGAAAATATAGCTCGCGCTTATTTCTTTGCGAAATATTTGCTTTCGTGTTATCACGCACTTATATAAATTAGCAGGTTATATTTTCATGAAAAAATTAAAATATATAGCCATATGACCATTTTAAATTCCCTGGCATTTCTACTGAATATATAAAACCAAGCGTATCTAGTGGTATTTTTGACTTTGTGCAATAGCTAACCTAAACTCTTGGCTAGTCAGGTAACGTTTATCTGCCCCATAAGGATTTAGTTCAAAGTATCAGACCTGAGGAATTGGGCCGATTCACAGCATAACCTACCTTGCTTAAAACCAAACGAAAACATCCTATTATTTTTTAATGGAAAAACACCCCCTCAGTCATATCAATTATTTAGCTAGTATTTTAAAAATCAGATGATTTAAACTTAAGTTAACACATCTAATAATCATCACCTACCTGCTACCATACAATTACTGCGTTGTTAAATTTAAAGTTATATTTATATTATTAAGATATGCAGAAAATAGTAAGCTAAGAGTGAATTATACATAAACCTCATGTATCGCATAAAGACATGTATTTTTGACTACTGTAGTCATTTTTCGGATTCACCGTTGTACAAAAATGAGGTGAACCCTTCAAAGACGGTTGCCATGCGGGACGTAGCGAATTTATGTCGGATGCCTAAAAAGCCGGTCTGAGCGAACATGTCAAGTGTGACGACCGAATATTGGGTTAGGGCTATTTTAGACAAAGTTGGCAACAACTGGGACATCAGGTCAATAATGCAAAAGAGCAGCTTAACCTGCGTATCGAACTATTGAACGGAAGCTACTTCACCGGAGCCCCCCTTCCCTTTTCATACCAAGGAATTTGGTGAAAAGATTGAGGAGCAGAAAACATTCGTATTCAAAGCCAGTCTGGATTCAGTTAACGCCAGGTCAGGTGCTTACTATTCAACACAGCTGCTAGGTCTGATATGGAACAATGCGTTAACGTGTACCTGCAGGCCTTCGTCACCGAAAAGCATATCAGTCCAGGCACACGTTCGCATGCTGGGCGTTGTCGGCAGGCGCAAACCCGAACCAGGTCGCCGCGCAAATGGGTCACTCAGATGCGCAGATGGTGTATCGGGTTTATGGTGCCTGGATGTCAGAGAACAATACGGATCAGCTTTCCCTTATCTACACGAAAATGAACGCTCTTGTGCTACATACGTGCTTCGCAAAAGTGGCCGTATAGTTATTTTTAATAGTATCAGCCAGTTACCCGCCTAAACCTGCATATTCATAATATCGGTATAAGCCGCCACCAGCTTATTCCTCACCTGAATCCCCATCTGCATTGAGATAGAGGACTTCTGCATATCCACCATCACATCGTTCAGCGCGATGCCTGGCTTGCCCATTTCAAAATCCTGCGCCTGGGCGCGCGCGGTGTTCTGCGTTTCGCTGATCTTATCCAGCGCCGCTTTCATGGTGGCGGCGAAGTCGACCGGCTGCGTCGCCTCGCTGCTTCTGTTACTGGCCTGCAGCGACGTCAGCTGAAGCTGCTGTAAAACGCCGTCAATTGCCTGAATGGACATGCTTTTACCTCATTGAGAGAGAGATGGAATTTTCTACGCTCAAAAAGTTAACACGTTGTCAATGAGACAAAGGCGCTAAATAACTGCAAAAAACCCGGCTTATTCGCCCATCGAATTTTGCGATAAGGAAAATAATGCCATGCATTGAAGTGGAGTTTCATTTACGCAGTGTCAGGGAGTCTGTTTTGTCACTACAACAAACCCGGTCAATTATGTCAGGCAGGAATAGGTCATGAATGCGAGCGCAGCCGCTACACAGGATTCAGCAAAAAAAGGTTTCAGTGACCTTGTCGCTCGCCTGCGCGCTAACCCGCGTATCCCCCTTATCGTTGCCGCCGCAGCCGCTATCGCCATCGTTATGGCGCTGGTGCTGTGGGCGAAAGCGCCCGATTACCGTGTGCTGTACAACAATCTCTCTGATGAAGATGGCGGCGCGATTGTTACCCAGCTCACCCAGATGAACATCCCTTATCGCTTCGCCGACAACGGCGGCGCGCTGATGGTGCCGGCGGAAAAGGTGCACGAGCTGCGCCTGCGTCTGGCGCAGCAGGGGCTGCCGAAAGGCGGATCGGTGGGCTTTGAGCTGCTCGATCAGGAGAAGTTCGGCATCAGCCAGTTCAGCGAGCAGGTGAACTACCAGCGCGCGCTGGAAGGCGAGCTGGCGCGCACTATCGAAACCTTAGGGCCGGTGAAAACGGCGCGCGTGCATCTGGCGATGCCGAAGCCGACGCTGTTCGTGCGCGAGCAGAAATCGCCTTCCGCCTCGGTCACCCTGAATCTGCAGCCTGGCCGCGCGCTCGATGAGGGCCAGATCCAGGCCATCGTGCATATGGTCTCCAGCAGCGTGGCGGGCCTTCCGCCGGGCAACGTTACCGTGGTCGATCAGAGCGGACGCCTGCTGACGCGTTCCGACAGCGAAGGTCGCGACCTCAACGACGCGCAGCTGAAATATACCGCCGAAGTGGAAGCGCGCTACCAGCAGCGCATCGAAGCGATCCTGAACCCGATTCTCGGCCAGGGCAACGTACACGCGCAGGTGACGGCGCAGATCAACTTCGACAAGAGCGAGCAGACCGACGAGAAGTATCAGCCGAACGGCAACCCGAACAGCACCGCTATCCGCTCGCGTCAGACCAGCACCAGCGATCAGAGCGGTAGCCCTTATCCGGGCGGCGTGCCGGGCGCCCTCTCCAACCAGCCTGCGCCAGCCAACACCGCGCCGGTTAACGCGCCTAACGGTCAGAATGGACAAAACGCGCAGAACGGCCAGCAGAACAACGCCAACAGCAGCACCACCAGCACGGCGAACAGCAGCGTGCCGACCAACTCGCGCCGCGACGATACTGTGAACTACGAGCTGGACCGCACCATTCGCCACACCAAAATGAACGTTGGTGACGTGCAGCGCCTCTCGGTCGCGGTGGTGGTTAACTATCGCGCCGACGACAAAGGCAAGGCGATCGCCCTTAACGAGCAGCAGCTGAAGCAGGTCGAAGCGCTGACGCGCGAAGCGATGGGCTACTCCCAGCCGCGCGGCGACAGCGTTAACGTGGTCAACTCCGAGTTCACCGCAGCCGACCCAACCAGCGGCGACCTGCCGTTCTGGCAGCAGCAGGCCTTCTTCGATCAGATGATGAACGTCGGCAAATGGCTGTTGATTGCGCTGGTCGCCTTTATCCTCTATCGCAAAATGGTGCGTCCGCAGCTGATGCGTAAGCGCGAAGCGGAAAAAGCCGCTGTGGAAGCCGCTGAACAACGCGCCGCCGCCGCACAAGAGGAAGAAGCCTACAGCGTACAGCTCAGCAAAGATGAGCAGGATGCAGAGCGCAAGTCTAACAACCGCATGAGCGCCGAGGTGATGAGCCAGCGCATCCGCGACATGTCCGAGAACGATCCGCGCATCGTTGCGCTGGTTATCCGCGAATGGATGAGTAAAGAACTATGAGTCTGACCGGTACTGAAAAAAGCGCCATCCTGATGATGACCATCGGCGAAGAGCGCGCCGCAGAGGTGTTCAAGCACCTTAACCAGCGTGAGGTGCAGCATCTCAGCGCCGCGATGGCGAATATGCGCCAGGTGTCGCACAAGCAGCTCACTGAAATCCTGCGTGAGTTCGAGACCGACGCCGAGCAGTTCGCGGCGCTCAGCCTCAACTCCAACGACTATCTGCGTTCGGTGCTGACCAAGGCGCTGGGCGAAGAGCGCGCTGCCAGCCTGCTGGAGGATATTCTCGAATCACGCGAGACCACCAGCGGCATGGAAACGCTCAACTTTATGGAGCCGCAGGCCGCCGCCGACCTTATTCGCGACGAGCATCCGCAGATCATCGCCACCATCCTGGTACACCTCAAGCGCGGTCAGGCGGCGGATATCCTGGCGCTGTTCGACGAACGCCTGCGTCACGATGTGATGCTGCGTATCGCCACCTTCGGCGGCGTGCAGCCGGCGGCGCTGGCGGAGCTGACCGAAGTGCTCAACGGCCTGCTGGACGGCACCAACCTCAAGCGCGCGAAGATGGGCGGCGTGAGAACCGCAGCCGAGATCATCAACCTGATGAAAACGCAGCAGGAAGAGGCGGTTATCGAAGCGGTTCGCGACTTCGACGGCGAACTGGCGCAGAAGATTATCGACGAGATGTTCCTGTTCGAGAACCTGGTGGAAGTGGACGATCGCAGCATCCAGCGCCTGCTGCAGGAAGTGGAGTCCGAGCAGTTGCTGGTGGCACTGAAAGGGGCCGAGCAGCCGCTGCGCGAGAAGTTCCTCAAGAACATGTCGGCGCGTGCCGCCGATATCCTGCGCGACGATCTCGCCAACCGTGGCCCGGTGCGTATGTCTGCGGTGGAGAACGAACAGAAAGCTATCCTGCTTATCGTCCGTCGTCTGGCGGAATCGGGCGAGATGGTGATTGGCGGCGGCGAGGAAACCTATGTCTGATGCCTTTTCCGCCCGTCCGTGGCAGCTCTGGCAGCCTGAGGATTTAGGCCGCCGCGATGAGCCGGAGCCAGAGCTTCAGCCAGAGCCGGAGATGTTCGAATCGGAAGTCGACGAACAGCAGCAGCTCTATGAGCGCATGCAGCAGCAGGCGCGCAAAGAGTCGCAGGCGCAGGGCTATAACGAAGGCCATCAGCAGGGCTTCGCCGAAGGTCAGAAAGCGGGCTACGACGCCGGTTTCCAGCAGGGTCTGGCCGACGCGCAGCAGCAGCAGGCGCCGCTTCAGGCGCGTATGCAGCAGCTGGTGACCGAGTTTCAGCACTCGCTGGAGGCGCTCGACAGCGTGATCGCCTCGCGCCTGATGCAGCTGGCGCTGGAAGCCGCGCGTCAGGTCATCGGCCAGGCGACCACGGTCGACGGCAGCGCCCTGCTGCGTCAAATTCAGCAGCTGCTGCAGCAGGAGCCGATGTTCAGCGGCAAACCGCAGCTGCGCGTTCATCCTGACGATCTGCAGCGTATCGAGCAGACGCTCGGGCCGACCCTCGATCTGCACGGCTGGCGTCTGCTGGCCGACAGCACGCTGCACCCCGGCGGCTGCAAGTTAAGCGCCGAAGATGGCGATCTCGACGCCAGCGTGGCGACGCGCTGGCAAGAGCTGTGCCGTCTCGCCGCGCCAGGAGAGTTTTAATGACCTCGCGACTTTCCCGCTGGCTGGGGGCGCTCGACGCCTTTGAAACCCGCATTGCCCAGGTGCAGCCGGTGCGCCGCTACGGCCGTCTGACCCGCGCCACCGGTCTGGTGCTGGAGGCGACCGGCCTGCAGCTGCCGCTCGGCGCCACCTGCGTTATCGAACGCAACGACGGCAAGAATCTCACCGAAGTTGAAAGCGAAGTGGTGGGCTTTAACGGCCAGAAACTTTTTCTGATGCCGCTGGAAGAGGTCGACGGCATTCTGCCCGGCGCGCGCGTCTATGCGCGCGACAGCGGCCACAGCGGCAAACAGCTGCTGCTTGGCCCGGAGCTGCTGGGCCGCGTGCTCGACGGCAGCGGCAAGCCGCTCGACGGACTGCCGTCGCCTGATACCGGCTACCGCGCGCCGCTGATCACCCCGCCCTTCAACCCGCTCCAGCGTACGCCGATTACCGACGTGCTCGATACCGGCGTGCGCGCCATTAACGCCCTGCTCACCGTGGGACGCGGCCAGCGTATGGGCCTGTTCGCGGGTTCCGGCGTCGGCAAGAGCGTGCTGCTCGGCATGATGGCGCGCTACACCCAGGCGGATGTGATCGTGGTCGGGCTGATCGGCGAACGCGGCCGCGAAGTAAAAGACTTTATTGAAAACATTCTCGGCGCCGAAGGCCGCGCGCGTTCGGTGGTGATCGCCGCCCCCGCGGACGTCTCGCCGCTGCTGCGTATGCAGGGTGCCGCCTACGCCACGCGCATCGCCGAAGATTTCCGCGATCGCGGCCAGCACGTGCTGCTGATTATGGACTCCCTGACGCGCTACGCCATGGCGCAGCGCGAGATCGCGCTGGCCATCGGCGAGCCGCCCGCGACCAAAGGCTATCCGCCATCGGTGTTCGCCAAGCTGCCAGCGCTGGTGGAGCGCGCCGGTAACGGCACGCACGGCGGCGGCTCGATTACCGCCTTCTATACCGTACTGACCGAAGGCGACGATCAGCAGGATCCTATCGCCGACTCGGCGCGCGCCATCCTCGACGGCCATATCGTGCTGTCGCGTCGGCTGGCCGAGGCGGGCCACTACCCGGCGATCGATATCGAAGCCTCTATCAGCCGCGCCATGACCGCGCTGATCGACGAGGATCACTACGCGCGGGTGCGGCAGTTTAAACAGCTGCTCTCCAGCTTCCAGCGCAACCGCGACCTGGTCAGCGTGGGTGCCTACGCGGCGGGCAGCGATCCGATGCTGGACAAGGCGATCCGTCTCTATCCGCAGATGGAAGCCTTTCTGCAACAGGGCATTTTTGAACGTAGCCACTACGACGACGCCTGCCTGCATCTGCATGCGCTGTTCGGCTAACGGCGACCTAACGCGAGGAGTCAGCGATGAAAAGCGCCAGTGCCATCGACACGCTGCGCGATTTAGCGGAGCAGGATCTGGAAAAGGCGGTAATGCACCTCGGCGATATGCGCCGCGGCGTGCGCCAGGCGGACGAGCAGCTCACCATGCTGCTCGACTATCAGGATGAGTACCGCAACAAGCTGAACAGCGATATGTCGGGCGGTATCGCCACGACGCGCTGGACCAACTACCACCAGTTTATTCAGACGCTGGAAAAAGCGATCGAGCAGCACCGCTCGCAGCTCAACCACTGGAACCAGCGGCTGGAGCAGGCGCTCTCCAGCTGGCGCGAAAAGCAGCAGCGTCTCAACGCCTATCAGACGCTGATCGGCCGCGCGGCGGACAACGCATTACGAGTAGAAAACCGTCTCGATCAGAAACGGATGGATGAATATGCCCAACGGGCCGCATTGAGGAAAGGCGAATGATTACGCTGCCAAAAATTGTCACCGCCGCCAGCGCGAAAGGCGACCTGAACAGTTCAGATTCCGCAGAGGTTTTGCACAGCGTCAAATCGCTGCCGCAGGACTTTCTGACCGAGCTGGGCAACCGCCTGCTGACGCTGGCGCAACAGCAGGGAAACGTGGCGCAATCCGCTGAAAGTGCTGAAGAAAGCCAGGACGCGCCCGTGCAGAAGGGTCAGCTTGACGCCCTGCTGACCGCCTTTGACAAACCCGACAGCCTGAATGCGCTGCTGACGCCGGAAAATATTAAAGCCGCCACCAAATCCGCCGATGATAAGGATAAGGCGAGCGCAGAAACCTTAACCAGCAGCGAAGCGCAGAGCATACAGGCGCTGTTCGCCATGCTGCCAGCCTCGCCGGTTGCGCAGAGCGACGTTTCTGCCGCTTCCGCCGACGCCCCGGCCGCCGAGTCGCGCCGCGGCGCGATCGCCGGCAGCGCGCTCTCTGCGCTGAGCCAGGCGCTGAACGGTTCGCTGACGCAAAGTGCGTCATCAGCCACCAGCGCGCCGACGCACGGCGAGGCGAAAGCGGGCCCGACGCTGCAGAACACCCCGTCCGGCGCCTCAGCAGGCACCACGGCGAGCGCTACTGCCACCGCGCCGCTGACGCTGGACGCCAGCTTTCAGCAGGCGCTGAGCAGCCTCAGCCGCCAGGATGAGAAAAGCGCGCCGCTGACGCAGACAGACAGCACCACGCTGACCAGCGCGCCGGTCAGCAGCAGCGCGGCACCGCTGATGACGCAGACCGCGTCGGCCACGACCAGCACCCCGTCGACGCCGATGCTCAACGCGCAGCTGGGCAGCGACGAATGGCAGCAGGCCCTGAGCCAGCAGATTGTGATGTTCAGCCGCAACGGCCAGCAAAACGCCGAGCTGCGGCTGCATCCGGCGGATCTGGGCGCCATCCAGATTAGCCTGAAGCTGGATAACGACCAGGCGCAGATCAATATGGCCTCCAGCCACAGCCACGTCAGGGCCGCGCTGGAAGCCGCCCTTCCCCAGCTGCGTACCGCGCTGGCGGAAAGCGGCATTAACCTGGGACAGAGTCAGGTAAGCAGTGACAGCTTCGCGCAGAGCCAGGGCTTCCAGCAGCAACAGCAGCAGGAGACGCGCCGCGACGGACAGCACGGCACCTTCTCTCTCTCCCAGGATGACGATAGCGAGATAACGCCGATCGCCGTTCCTGCCGCCCTTCAGGCGCGCATCCTCGGTACCGGCGCTGTCGATACTTTTGCCTGACAGCGACAAACGCTGAAGGTAAGCGTAAAACCCGCGTCTTTTCTTCCCATTGTTTGACTTAAGACGCGGGATAATCTGTCCAGGCAAACCGAGAGGTTTGCCCATAATTCACAGGAAGTTACTGCAAAAATGTCTGATAACGCGAAAGCAAAAGGCCGCAAACGTTCACTCTTAATTCCGGTGTTGCTGATTGTAACGCTGGCCGCTTGTAGCGTGGCAGGTTATGCAGTCTGGCGAATGATGAATAAACACGAGAGCGGTACCCCGGAAGCTGCGAAAGTAGAACCGCCGCCCGCTCCCGTCTTTTTTGCGCTTGACACCTTTACCGTCAACCTGGTCAATCCCGACAACGATCCGGACCGTGTGCTGTACGTAGGCTTTACCCTGCGTCTGCCGGACGAAGATACGCGTCGTCGGATGAATGATTATCTGCCGGAAGTGCGTAGCCGTCTGCTGCTGCTGCTCTCTCGTCAGAGCGCCGCCGCGCTGGCGTCGGAGCAGGGCAAGCAAGCGCTGATTGAACAGATTAAGCAGGTGCTGTCACCTCCGCTGGTGAAAGGACAGCCTGCGCAGGCGGTAAATGACGTACTGTTTACCGCCTTCATTCTGAGGTAAACCAATGGGCGATAGCATTCTCTCCCAGGCTGAAATTGACGCCTTACTTAACGGCGACAGCGACAGCGCGGTAGATGAAAAGAGTCAAAGCGGGCCGGAAGGCGACATTCGTCCTTACGACCCTAATACCCAGCGTCGCGTCGTGCGCGAGCGCCTTCAGGCGCTGGAGATTATTAACGAGCGTTTCGCCCGACATTTCCGTATGGCGCTGTTTAACCTGCTGCGCCGCAGCCCGGATATCAGCGTCGGTGCGATCAAGATTCAGCCGTATCATGAGTTTGCCCGCAACCTGCCGGTGCCGACCAACCTGAATCTTATCCACCTGAAACCGCTGCGCGGAACGGCGCTGGTGGTGTTTTCGCCGAGCCTGGTGTTTATCGCCGTGGATAACCTGTTCGGCGGCGACGGCCGCTTCCCCACCAAGGTGGAAGGCCGGGAGTTCACCCACACCGAGCAGCGCGTGATCCGCCGCATGCTGAAGCTGGCGCTGGAAGGCTACAGCGACGCGTGGAAGGCGATCTACCCGCTCGAGGTGGAATATGTCCGCTCCGAAATGCAGGTGAAGTTCACCAATATCACTACCTCGCCGAACGATATCGTGGTCAACACGCCGTTCCAGGTCGAGATTGGCAACCTGGTGGGCGAGTTCAACATCTGTATTCCGTTCTCGATGATCGAGCCGCTGCGCGAACTGCTGGTTAACCCGCCGCTGGAGAACTCCCGCACCGAGGATAACCACTGGCGCGAGAACCTGGTGAAACAGGTGCAGCACTCGGAGCTGGAGCTGATCGCTCACTTTGCGGAAACCTCGCTGCGGCTGTCGCGCATTTTGCAGCTGAAGCCCGGCGATGTGCTGCCGATCGAGAAACCCGAGCGCATTATCGCGCACGTTGACGGCGTACCGGTGCTGACCAGTCAGTACGGCACCATGCACGGCCAGTATGCCCTGCGCGTCGAGCATTTGATTAACCCGATTTTGAATTCGCTGAATGAGGAACAGCCCAATGAGTGACAGCAATAAACCGTCCGACGACATCTCTGCGGACGATCTGTGGGCTGAGGCGATGAATGAGCAGACCGCAACCAGCGCGCCGCAGGCCGATGACGTCTTCAGGACGTTCGAAACCAGCGCCGCTGCCGGTTCGCTGCAGGATATCGATCTGATTATGGATATCCCGGTCAAGCTTACCGTTGAACTGGGCCGCACCAAAATGACCATTAAAGAGCTGCTGCGCCTGACGCAGGGTTCCGTTGTGGCGCTGGACGGCCTGGCGGGCGAGCCGCTGGATATCCTGATTAACGGCTACCTGATCGCCCAGGGCGAGGTGGTGGTGGTTAACGATAAATATGGCGTGCGCATCACCGACATTATCACTCCGTCTGAACGTATGCGTCGTCTGAGCCGCTAAATATGATGAATACCCAGTCCCACGCGCTGCAGCCTGCGGCGCCGGCAATCTCCGGCGGTTCCGTCGTGACTCAGGTCAGCAGCGTGCTGGCCGTGATTGTACTGCTGATCCTCGCCTGCGCCTGGCTGGCGCGCCGCCTCGGTTTTGCGCCGAAGACGGTAAGCAGCCAGGCGCTGAAGGTGAGCGCCAGCGTGCAGGTCGGCCAGCGCGAGCGCGTGGTGATTGTGGATACCGCCGAGGCGCGCCTGGTGCTGGGCGTCACGGCGGCGCAGATTACCCATCTGCACACGCTGCCGCCGGTCGCGCCGGATGCCCGTCCGCCCGCCGCCGCGCCGCAGGATTTTCGTCAGCTGTTACAGAACCTGGTTAAACGTCCCGGAAAACCCCAATGATGCGTCGACTGCTTCCCTTTCTGCCGCTGCTGCTGCTGGCACCGGCTGCTCATGCTCAGCTGCCGGGACTGGTAAGCCATGCGTTGCCCAATGGAGGACAAAGCTGGTCGCTGCCGGTACAGACGCTGGTTTTTATCACCTCGCTGACCTTTATTCCCGCCGTGCTGCTGATGATGACCAGCTTTACCCGCATCATCATCGTGTTCGGCCTGCTGCGCAACGCCCTCGGCACGCCGTCCGCGCCGCCGAATCAGGTGATGCTCGGCCTGGCGCTCTTTCTGACCTTCTTTATTATGGCGCCGACCTTCGACAAAATTTACGACGACGCCTATCTGCCCTTTAGGCAGGATAAGATCAGCATGGAGGTGGCGCTGGAGAAAGGTGCGCAGCCGCTGCGCGACTTTATGCTGCGCCAGACGCGCGAAGCGGACCTGGCGCTGTTTGCCCGCCTGGCGAACACGCCGCCTATCCAGGGGCCGGAAGCGGTGCCGATGCGCATTCTGCTGCCCGCTTACGTTACCAGCGAGCTGAAAACCGCCTTCCAGATTGGTTTTACCGTTTTTATCCCGTTTCTGATTATCGACCTGGTGGTCGCCAGCGTGCTGATGGCGCTGGGGATGATGATGGTGCCGCCGGCAACCATCTCGCTGCCCTTCAAACTGATGCTGTTTGTACTGGTGGATGGCTGGCAGCTGCTGGTCGGTTCGCTGGCACAAAGCTTCTATTCCTGATTATTCCGATTTCCCGGAGAGACTAATGACGCCAGAATCCGTTATGGTAATGGGCCAGGAAGCGATGCGCCTGGCGTTAATGCTCGCAGCACCGATGCTGCTGGCGGCGCTGGTCAGCGGCCTGATTATCAGCCTGCTGCAGGCGGCGACTCAGGTGAACGAACAGACACTTTCCTTTATACCGAAGGTGCTGGCCGTCGCGGCGACGGGCGTGATTGCCGGGCCATGGATGCTGAATCTGGTGCTGGACTATATCCGCACCCTCTTCACCAACCTGCCCTATATGATCGGCTGATGATTACTCTCGACAGCGGCCAGCTGGTTCACTGGGTCAGTCAGTTTTTCTGGCCGCTGGCGCGCATGCTGGCGCTGTTTGCCACTGCGCCGCTGCTGAGCGAGCGTGCTATCAGCAAACGCGTGAAAATCGGTCTGGCGGCGCTGATCACCTGGATAATGATACCAACGCTGCCTCCGGTTGACGTCACGCTCTTCTCGCCCGCCGGCTTCTGGCTGCTGCTTCAGCAGATGCTGATCGGTATCGGGCTGGGGTTCACGATGCAGCTGGCATTTGCTGCGGTGCGCCTCTCGGGCGAGGTGATCGGTTTACAGATGGGCCTCTCTTTCGCCACGTTTTTCGATCCAGGCAGTCGCTTGAATATGCCGGTTCTGGCCCGTTTTCTCGATATGCTGGCGATGTTGCTGTTCCTGACCTTCAACGGGCACCTGTGGCTGATCTCCCTGCTGGCGGACAGTTTTCATACGTTGCCGATTGGCGGGCAGCCGTTAAACGCCAACGCCTTTAATGCACTGGTCAAAGCGGGCGGTTTAATTTTCCTTAATGGCATGATGTTAGCGCTACCCTTAATCGTTTTACTGCTTCTGATAAACCTGGTCCTGGGTTTGTTAAACCGTGTTACACCTCAACTATCCATTTTCGCGATTGGCTTTCCAATTACCTTAACAGTGGGAATTTTGACCATGGGGTTGATGATGCCTCTGGTTGCGCCCTTCTGTGAGCATCTGTTCAGCGAAGTCTTTGATTTGCTCGCTCAGTTTATATCGGAACTGTCTCACCCCTGATGATTAAGTATCTCACTATCTTTCTAAAGTGATACTTAAGCCACCCAAAACATTCTGTGCATTTTTCAAACCAGTTTTCTCAGAAATCAACTAAGGAAATTCTGATAAGTGAGAAGTAACTCTGAAAATTATTCTTATTAAACCGCGCTTCAAGTATTTTATTTCTCAGATTCCCGCTACAGCTAACTCGGTGGAATCGTTGACAAAATCGGCAACAGATTGTTTTGGAACAAAAAAAATCCTTTAACGATTTTTCTTGTCAGAACCTTTTTTTTCCGGCATTGTCAACACTCGCTAAAACGTCACACTTTCGCGAATCAAATGTTTTTAAGAATTGTCCTATCAGCATTGGCTGTGTTATGCGCGATAGTGACGAGGCTCTCAAAACAGGGTGTTATGCACGCTTATTGCAAATCGCCAGCGATTCCCGCTATCACTGGCGAGTTAAGTGACGTCGAGGCAACACAAAAAATAACTTTGCAGAAACGGGTCAGGGAAGAATACTTTTGGCGGGCGTATGGCCTGTCGCCAGACTGCTGAGCAGAATAAAAAAGTGTCTTAGAAATCTCTCTCGTACAGCAACGCGTAATTCATCGTTGATTTAAACGGATAACAAATTGGTGAGGGTCGCTAAACATGCCAACGATTATTATGGATTCATGCAACTACACACGCCTGGGATTATCGGACTACATGTCCTGTAAAGGAGTCAAAAAGAAAAACATTTTTTCTGTCTCCGATATTGAGCAATTACAGCATCGCTGCGAACAGCTAAAACCTGGCGTAGTGTTTATTAACGAAGAGTGTTTTATCCACGAAGCGGATTCCAGCG
The DNA here is from genome assembly GCF_020149765.1 of Pantoea agglomerans. Taxonomy (NCBI): domain Bacteria; kingdom Pseudomonadati; phylum Pseudomonadota; class Gammaproteobacteria; order Enterobacterales; family Erwiniaceae; genus Pantoea; species Pantoea agglomerans. Next base: position 1,594,031 of record NZ_CP083809.1, on the reverse strand, counting down.
ACCGCATCCGAAATATTATTATGCAGCACCCGGAAACGCTGTTTTTTATCTTCATGGCCATTTCTAATATCCATTTTGAGGAATACCTCTACGTTCGTAAGAACTTGATTATTACGTCAAAATCGATAAAAACGACGACACTGGACTCATTACTCAGCACGTATTTACAGAAAAAGCTTAACGCATCAACTCGTATTTCTTCAGGTCTGGATGTACACCCTCTGACATTAAGCCAGACGGAGTCAAATATGCTGAAAATGTGGATGTCAGGCCATGACACCATTCAGATCTCAGACAAGATGCAAATTAAAGCCAAGACCGTTTCGTCACACAAAGGCAATATTAAACGCAAGATCAAAACCCATAACAAACAGGTTATCTACCATGTGGTGCGTTTAACTGACAATGTGACGTCAGGTATCTATGTCAATGTGAGATAATCAACTCGCGAAAGAACCGGCCCCCTGGCCGGTTTTTTTTTCGCCATTTTTGCGAGCCAGATCGCACTCCCTCACCTAACCCTTTCCCCTTCTCTGCCGATGTTAGTTTCATAACCCCGACATGAGATCAAGGATATGAACACACCACTGGACTCTTCTACACCGTTCAAGGCTGGCCTGTGGCGCAACCTGCGCCTGGTGCCGCTCTTTAGTATGATTTTCGGCGGTATTCTGCTGCTGTTCGCCCTCTGTATCGCCCTGGCCAGCTATTTTCTGATTCAGAGCAACCAGTCTCTTAAGGATGCCACTGATGAGATCCAGGTGCGCATGGGACTCTCTAACAGTTCAAACCACCTGCGCACCGCGCGTCTCTCTATTATTCAGGCCGGTGCCGCCGCTCGCATCGGCGAGATGGATGAGTTCAAAGCCAACATCGCCGCCTCCGAAAAGCGTATCCAGCAGGCACAGGAAGGCTTTAAGGTTTATCAGGATCGCAAGGTCAAAACCCCGCAGGATATCGCCCTTGACGCCCCGCTGACGGCGCGCTTCAACGACTATATTGAGAAAGGCCTGAAGCCGATGATCCACGCCGGCAAGCAGGGGAGCTTCGAGGGTATTATCGCGCAGGAGACCGACGTCACGCGCAAACTCGACAATGCCTATAACGAGGTGCTGCTGCAGGCGATTAAACTGCGCACCCAGCGCGCCGAGTCGATCAACGCGACGGCGGAGCACGAGTCGCGCATCGGCTTTATCGCCATGGCGGCCGCCTTCGTCGCCGCTTTACTGCTGACGCTGATGACCTTTGTCTTTCTGCGTCGCGTGGTGATCAGCCCGCTGCGTCTGTCGGTGGCGCGTATTGAGCGCATCGCGCAGGGCGACCTCACCGCCCCGCCGGAGCCGCACGGCCGCAGCGAAATTGGCACGCTGCTGCATAACCTGCAGCTGATGCAGGATTCGCTGGTGAAAACCGTTGGCACGGTGCGCGAAGGCGCGGTGGCGATCTATCAGGGATCCGGCGAGATCTCCGCCGGCAACACCGATCTCTCTTCCCGTACCGAGCAGCAGGCCGCCGCGCTGGAGCAAACCGCCGCCAGCATGGAGCAGCTGACCGCGACGGTGAAGCAGAACGCCGAGAACGCTCATCACGCCAGCCAGCTGGCGGCAGACGCTTCCGGCAAAGCCCGCAACGGCGGCGAGCTGGTGAGCGGCGTGGTGAAAACCATGACCAATATCTCCGGCAGCTCGAAGAAGATCGCCGAGATCACCAACGTCATCAACAGCATCGCCTTCCAGACCAATATTCTGGCGCTCAATGCCGCGGTGGAAGCGGCGCGCGCCGGCGAACAGGGTCGCGGCTTTGCGGTGGTGGCCAGCGAGGTGCGCAGCCTGGCGCAGCGCCCAGGCGGCCAAAGAGATTGAGTCGCTGATTGCCGAATCGGTCAGCTTGATTAAAGAGGGGTCGCATCAGGTAGGCGAAGCGGGCGACACCATGGGCGAAATCGTCGAGGCGGTACGCCGCGTGACCGATATTATGGCGGAGATCGCCGCCGCGTCAGATGAACAGAGCCGCGGCATCCAGCAGGTCAGCCAGGCGGTCACCGAGATGGATAACGTTACGCAGCAGAACGCCTCGCTGGTTGAAGAGGCGTCGGCAGCGGCCGCGTCGCTGGAAGATCAGGCTGGCAAGCTGACCAGGGCTGTCGCCGCCTTCCGCCTGCAGGAGAGTCCCGCGCTGCCCGCTGCGTCCGCCGCCTCTGCCGCGCCGGCGCTGACGTCGCCGCGGGTCATGCCGCGTCCGGCGCTGGCGACCTCCGGCAATGACAACTGGGAAACCTTCTGAGCCGGAGCAAAAACCGAGGCGCGTCGGCGCTTGCTTATTGCCGATCAGCCATAAAATAAGGCGCCGTCAGGCGCCTTATTATTTTGCGATATTAAGAGGATAAAAGATCGGTCGCGCGCCCACTCCGGCCGCTTCGCGTTTATTCCGCCTGATAAGGCTCCACGAATACCCCTTCTGGATCATCGCTCTCATTAAAGAACCAGATGCCGAGCGGATAATCTTCCAGCGCCACCAGATACATAACGCCTTCGTTAAACGGCTCTACGGCAAGGACGGTGCCGAGGCGGCGCGGGCCGCCATCGGTCTTTACGGTGACGCGGTCATTGACCTTCATGGGGGTTGCTCCTGATGATTTTCCTGTGCATCAGTGTAAACGTCCGCCTCAGCGACGCGCAATCACCCAAACCGCATGAATGATACCGGGAATATAGCCGCACAGCGTCAGTAAGATATTTAGCCAGAAGGCGCCGCCGAAACCGACCTGCATAAATACGCCCAGCGGCGGCAAAATAATGGCGATAATAATGCGTAACAGATCCATGGTCTCTCCTTGTCGCGTCAGTTGTCATTCCGTCTGTAACTATAGACGATGCTGCTGATAACAAAGGAAAAAAGAGGTAAATTTACGTAAGCGGACGCTTTTTCACTTTCTTAACGTTTCACAACAAGACTTCTGACACGTCAACCTTTTACACTTCTCTTACTGCCCCACCCCTAAGGGGTAGTCAACCTAAAAGTAACAAGGATTTTGCCCGCGCAGCGCGGGCTTTTTTTTGCCTGCGTTTTTTCCTGCCGTCTATACTTAATCGATCCGCCTTAGTCTCCGGCGTGAGTGAAGTGAAGTGTCCTTTTTTGACAAAAGGAGAGCGATGATGGCGCCAATAACCCCTGAGCGGCCCGCCAGCGAAAAACCCGAAGTGGACTCGCTGCTTAACAGCCTGCCGCGCAGCACCGCCGAGCGCGCGCAAACCCTCCCCGAAGCAGATAGCAGCCGCCATTTAAGAACCGGCGGCAGAGCCTGGGGAGGGAGTATTGAGCTGGCGGACGAGTATGAGCTGGATATTCGCGACTGTAGCTGCAACGAACTCAACCGCTAACCGCGCGGCAAAAAAAACCCGGCAGGGAGCGCCGGGTGAAGAACCACATAAATTCGTTACATCAGGAAATGCTTGACACCTCTGCAGATTACGCCTGCCCGGCATTAAGACAAGTCCTGGCTATGCACAAATCTGCTGACCTTTCCGCATCAGACCCGCTGAAGTTACCGGAAACAGCCTGATTTCACCCGCTTTCAGCCATGCATTTTCTGTGCATTACGCTTTGCTTTACCGTTGCGTTTTAAGAATTATCCTGGAAGTGGCGCGCGACGGGTGAAAAGCAGGCGCAATTGTTCATCAACTATAATACTGAAAATCCGTTGGTTAATGTCGCAAGGAGCCTGCTATGCCCAGTTTGCAACAGCCGCTGTTAGTCATTACCGATCTGGATGGTTCCCTGCTCGATCATCACACCTATCGCTGGGATGCCGCGGCCGCCTGGCTGGATGAACTGCAGCGTCAGCAGGTGCCGGTGGTGCTTTGCTCCAGTAAAACCGCCGCCGAAATGGCGCCGCTGCAAAAGCGCCTCGGCCTGACAAATACGCCTTTTATTGCGGAAAACGGCGCGGTGGTGCAGATGTCAGCGCAGCGACGCGAGCGGATCCCGCCGGATAGCCTCGCCTGGGACGCGCTCTGCCGCACGCTGGATACGCTGCAGGGGAACTTCCGCTTTCAGGGCTTCAGCCACTTCACCGATGCCGAAGTGGCGGCAATGACCGGCCTGACTGAAAGCGACTCGGCGCTGGCGCGCCAGCGTGAGGCGTCAGAAGTGATCGTCTGGCGCGACGACGAAGAGAAGCTGGAGGCGTTTCGCACCGCGCTGGCCCAGCATCAGCTGCAGCTGACGCAGGGCGGCCGTTTCTGGCACGTCATGCCCGCAGGCAGCGGCAAAGGCGAAGCGCTGCGCTGGCTGCTCGGCCAGTATGACAGCGCACCCGCCACTATCGGCCTCGGCGACGGCCCCAACGATGCGCCGATGCTGGATGCGGTTGACTACGCCGTGGTGATTAAGGGCTACAGCAAAACGCCGGTCTCGCTGACCCGACAGGATACAAGCCGGATCTACCATACGGCGCACTACGGCCCCGAGGGCTGGAAAGAGGGACTCGACTATTTCCTGACCCAACCCGATTAAGCCGCAACCACTGATGATTAACAGGATGGCGCGATGAGTGATTTTTATCAGAATGGCGTGATTACCAATTTCCATAATCTGACCAACCGCAGCGTTGAGTCGCTGGAAAAAGAGATGGTGCGCTTCGCGCGCAAACGCAAAATGGGGCTGATTCTGCCGTCGCTCTTCTCCGAACTGGAAGGACCGGCGCTGGGCAATATCGTCGATGAGCTGGCTAAAGTGCCCTATCTTGACGAGATCGTGATTGGCCTCGATCGCGCCGACCGCGATCAGTTTCTCTTCGCGCGCGAATTTTTTTCGCGCCTGCCGCAGCGCCACCGCATTTTATGGAATGATGGCCCGCGTCTGAAGGCGATTGACGCCGAGCTGGATAAAGAGGGACTTTCCCCTTCCCAGCCGGGCAAAGGGCGCAACGTCTGGTTCTGCACCGGCTTTACCCTCGCCTCGGACCGCACCCAGTGCGTGGCGCTGCACGACTGCGATATCGTTACTTACGAACGCGGCATGCTGGCGCGCCTGCTCTATCCGCTGGCGAACCCGGCGTTTCAGTATGAGTTCTGCAAAGGCTTTTACGCGCGCGTCGCCGACGGCAAGCTGAACGGCCGCGTCGGCCGACTGCTGGTTGGCCCGCTGCTGCGCTCGCTGCAAAAGGTGTATGGCCACTCCGAGTATCTCGACTATCTTGCCAGCTTCCGCTACCCGCTGTCGGGCGAATTCGCCATGCGCACCCACGTGCTCAACGGCATTAAGATTCCCGGCGACTGGGGGCTGGAGATTGGCGTGCTGTCGGAAATCTACCGCAACTACACCACGCGTCAGACCTGCCAGGTTGAGATCGCCGACAACTACGACCACAAACATCAGCCGCTGGCGGAAGATGACGGCACCGGCGGCCTGAAGCGGATGAGCAGCGATATCGTGCAGTCACTGCTGCGTAAACTGGCGACCATGGGAGTGCCGCTCACCAGCGACTCGTTCCGCGTGCTGAAGGCCACCTACTACCGCAACGCGCTCGATATGATGGAAATCTATAACCACGAGGCGGCAATGAACGGCCTGAAGTTCGATCAGCATATCGAAGAGGCGGCGGTGGAGATGTTCACCCAGTCGATTCTGGAAGCGGGACAGGCCTTTATCGAGCGTCCCAACGACAAGCCGTTTATTCCCAGCTGGAGCCGCGTCCAGTCCGCCTTCCCCGATATCCTGCAGCGTATCTATCAGGCGGTGGAAGAGGACAACGCCGGCAACGTTTAACCTCTGGCTACCACGCGGTTGCGGCCCTGACTCTTCGCCAGATAGAGTCGGCGGTCCGCTTCCGCCTGTAAGCGAATCGCCTGATACTCGCCCTGCTCTTCGCTGCTGGCAACGCCCGCCGAGAGCGTCACGCTAAAGCTCTGGCTGGCGTTAACCAGAATAGTTTTCGCCGCCAGCCGCTCGCGCATCCGCTCTGCTACCTTTTCCGCATCCGCCAGCCCGGTTTCCGGCAGCACCACGCAGAACTCCTCACCGCCGACGCGGCCCGCCAGATCGTTTTTCCGCAGCCCCTGACTTACGATCGCCGCGACGCGCACCAGCGCCTGATCGCCCGCCTGATGGCCCCAGGTGTCGTTAACCCTTTTAAAATGGTCGATATCGAGCTGGATCACCGTCAGCGGTGCGTTAAGCGCCCGGCAGCGCGCCACCTCGGCTTCAAAGCGCTCAAAAAAGGCGCTGCGGTTAAGCAGCTGCGTCAGGCCGTCGTAGCTGGCGCGCCACACCAGACGGGCGGAGAGCTGGCTCAGCCGCCGCACCAGGCGCACAATAATCTGATCCGCCAGCAGCAGCAGCAGCACAAACAGCAGCCACATCAGCAGCATAAACAGCATGGCGCGCCCTAAATCCTGGCGCAGCCCCTGCCCCAGGGTCTGCTGGTTCAGCAGATAGCCGTCCATGTTTTTTAGCTTGCTCCAGCTGATGAACTGATTCTCCAGCCGCAGCGCGCCCTGCGGCTGTCGGGCAATCCGGGCGTAGAGGCGCCGCTGCGCGCCGTCGCTCAGCGGCCTGCTGTCCGTCGCGTCAAGGGAGGCCACCAGCTGCTGTCGCTTATCGAGCAGCACCACGCTGCCCTGCAGCGCGCTGTGGCGCATTGTGCTCAGCTCGCTGGCGATACGCTCCCGGGTGAAATCCATCGACAGCGCGCCATACCAGTAGCCGTTATTGAAAACGGGCGTGCTGGCCGTCAGCATCGCCCCCTCCTCCTCCGCGCCCTGATAGACGCCGGACCAGCTCAGCTGCTGAGGCGTCACCTGCGTCGCCATGGCGCGGAACCAGGGACGCGAAACCATAGTGGCGTAGCTGGCGGAGATGGCGGAGAGGCTTTGCGGCGGACGCGAGGTAATAAAGAAGCCAGCGCGCGAGGTGTACCAGAAGCGCGAGTGGAAATCGGCTTCCGCATCGCTGAACTGCATAATAAAGCTGAACTCCAGCGCCGCGAGCATCTCATCATTAAGCCGTGCCGGATCGCGCTGCAGCAGCGCGTCCTGCACCAGCGCGCTGTCGCCGACGCCGTTTATCGGCATGCTGCGCGGCATATTAAGCCGCAGCTGCCAGGCGGGCTGCGGGCGCAGCTGCTGAAACTTCGCCAGCGCATGGCGCGCGTGGTGGGCGTCGAGCGGATGCGCCAGCGCATAGGTGAACATACGGCGGTAGTAGATCATCCCGTCGATGCTCTCCTGAAACTGACTCTCCAGCCTGCTCTGCATATCCGCCAGCGCGGCGCGCTGTCGATCCTCATAGTTGGCTTTCAGAACATGCAGTTCGCGCCAGGTCAGAAAAGAGGAGAAGAGAAAGACCGCTAAAAACAGGAGATGTACGCGCAGTTCGGGACGTAATTTTCGAACGGAATGCGGCAAAGCAGCCATCAGCAACGGTGCTCCGAATAACTGGGATCAAGGGAGTATAGCAGGCGAGGAGGATCTAAAAATGGCAGAAATCACGGGGGATGAACAGCGCATCCCCGTTAACTAACGCTCAGCTGGCGAGCTGCGCGTCGGGAATGGCGTGGCTGAGTTCATCCTGATGAAAGGCTTCGCGGCGCACGGCGTAGCCGTCATACCAGCGACACTCTACCATTCCGCTGGCGTAGCCGGTGACCACCATGGCAGGCCCGCCCTCTTTGTGCTGCACTTCATCGCTAATACCAAAGATCATGACGCATCCTCCTTTTGACCGTTAACAGAACCTTTCTATCTATAGCAGCCATCTGGACACCCTGCCCGTTAAGGCATGGAAAAAAAGCGTAAATTCAGAATAAATCAGTAAGAAATGTTGAAAATAAAAAAAGCGGATAAGAATGCTTATCCGCTTTTAATATCTGCTGGCGTGGAAATCAGATTTTGCAGCCTTCGCAATCCGCTTCGTCGCCTAAGTCGTCAGGCACTTCATTGACCTTTTCCGCCGCTTTGGCTTCGGCCTGCTCCAGCTGGGCATCAATATCAAATTCAAACATATCGTCGTTCATGGCCTCTCCTCTTCTGGCTTCACATCATATGGCAGTGCGCTTTATACCGATTTACCGCGCAGTTTAGCAATCAGATTCACCGCTAACAGCACGATCGACCCAACGATAAAGCCGAGCACCAGGTTAGCGCCGTTGCTGAGCAAACTGGCCACCAGACCGCTCATATCGCCGGTGACCGACTCGATCAGATGATGCAGCGGCGTCAGGCCATGCACGATAATGCCGCCGCCGACCAGGAACATCGCCAGCGTGCCGACCACCGATAAAATCTTCATCAGCCAGGGGGCAAACGCCAGCAGAAAACGGCCGATGCCCTGCGCCAGCGCCGAGGATTTCTCATTCAGCCAGTAGCCGAGATCGTCGATTTTAACGATAGCGGCGACGATGCCGTAGACGCCAATGGTGACCAGGATAGCGATGCCCGCAAGGATCAGCACCTGGTTAAGCAGCGGCGCGTCAGAAACGATGCCGAGGGTAATGGCGACGATCTCTGCGGAAAGAATAAAGTCGGTGCGCACGGCACCTTTGACCTTGCTCTTTTCATAGGCGCGCGGATCCTGCTGCGACAGCTTATCCAGCCGCTGCTGACGTGCCTCCGGGCTTTTCTCCTGCTTATCGTGCTGCAGGCTGTGCAGCACTTTTTCTACCCCTTCATAGCAGAGGTAGGCACCGCCGATCATTAGCAGCGGCGTAATAAGCCAGGGGGCAAAGGCGGAGATCAGCAGCGCCAGCGGCACCAGAATCAGCTTATTAAGAAAGGATCCCTTGGCGACGCCCCACACCACCGGCAGCTCGCGATTGGCCTTGACGCCCGTCACCTGCTGGGCATTAAGCGAGAGATCGTCGCCCAGCACGCCCGCGGTTTTTTTTGCCGCCACTTTGCCCATGACGGAAATATCGTCCAGAAGTGTTGCAATATCATCTAATAAAGTCAGTAAGCTGGATCCAGCCAAAATGTCTTCCTTATTCCGGTTCGTTATGTTGACAACAGGGACAGCGTTCCAGCGTCGCGACGGTAATGTCAGCGATGCCGTCGCACTCCCACTCTACGCGGACCGCGCCGGACAGCTCCCCTGCGTGCAGGTATTTGCTGACCGGACTTTCCGTCATGCCGGTAATCTCCTCCGTCGCAACCAGGGCGTCGCCAATGTAGACGCGTGCGGTCGCATGGGCGTTTACCATGCGCTCGTCGCGCAGCTGATAAAGGCGTTTTACCGTGAGTTTAATACTGCTCATCCACAACTCCTGATCGCGAGGGAAGGCGAAATCTAACCCGGCGCAGCCCACAAGGCAAGGCGGCCTCAGCGCGGGCGATAGTGCTGAATGCCGTTGTGATCGATCTCGGCGCTCTGGTCCATCGCCAGCAGCCACTCCTCCAGCCGCTCCTGCAGATCGGCGTCGCTGAGCCGCAGCTTGTTGCGCAGCGCGCACTCCCAGATAATCAGCACCTTCCAGCCGCTCTCCTGCAGCTGGCGCACGTAGCGGTTATCGCGCTCGACGTTGCTGTTGATCTTGCCGACCCAAAACTCGGTGCGCGTCGCCGGCACCTTAAACAGATAGCAGTGATGGTGATGCCAGAAGCAGCCGTGCACAAAGATAATCGCCTGCTGCTCCAGCAGAACGAAATCGGGACGGCCCGGCAGGTTCTTATCCTGAACGCGGTAAGCGAAACCGCGATCCTTTAGCAGCTGCGCCACCCGCAGTTCGATGGCGGTATCCTGCTGGCGTATCGCACGCATATTCTTGCTGCGCGTCGTGCTGGAGTGTACATCGGCCATGGCGTCTCCTTTTTGCCCTCTCTTACAACTTTAGCCTGACTCAATAAAAGCGAAAGCCTGCGTCGCAGTTAGCGACGCGGGTAAAATTGCGGCGAAGCGTCCTGCAACCCGCCTTTAGGCATCGTGCGCCAATTTCTTCGCAGCCAGAGGAGTGTTAGCATAGCCCGTTCACAGTTAAGGAAAAACGCATGCTTGTCGATGACGCCACCGCAATGACGGAACCCGCTTCTCCCCTGCTCTCTGCCGATAGCGAAACGGCTGACCTGATGCGCCAGGCGCTGGCGATTTACGCCGCGCGCGATTTAGCCGCCGCCTTTCATCAGGCGGGCTTCCGCGACTGGACGCCGCAGCAGCTGACCCGTCTGCGGCAAAACAAAAGCGCGCTGCCGCCGCTGAGCGAAGGTGAATTAACGCTGCTGCGCGGCCTGCTGCCGGCGCGTCCGGCGCACTACGACAATCCGCTGTTTCGCTTTATCGATCTCTTCGCGGGCATTGGCGGCATCCGCCGCGGCTTCGACGCCATCGGCGGAAAGTGCGTTTTTACCAGCGAGTGGAACAAAGAGGCGGTGCGCACCTACAAGGCGAATCACTATAGCGATCCGCAAGAGCACCGCTTCAACACCGATATCCGCCTGATTACCCAGCCTGATGGCCTGCGCGACGAGGCGGATATCTATCGCCATATTGACGCGGCGATCCCTGACCATCAGGTGCTGCTGGCTGGCTTTCCCTGCCAGCCTTTTTCGCTGGCGGGCGTCAGCAAAAAGAACGCGCTGGGCCGCGCGCATGGCTTTGAGTGCGAAGCGCAGGGCACGCTGTTTTTCGACGTGGCGCGCATCATCGCCGCCAAAAAGCCCCCGATCTTCGTGCTGGAGAATGTTAAAAATCTCAAAAGCCACGATAAGGGCCGCACCTTCGCCGTGATTATGGCGACGCTGGATGAGCTGGGCTACGACGTGGCGGATGCCGATGCCACCGCGCCCGACGCAAAAATCATCGACGCGCGCCACTTTCTGCCGCAGCACCGCGAACGCATCGTGCTGGTCGGTATCCGCCGCGACTATCCCTTCAGCAAGTCGCTGTCGCTGCGCCAGATCCAGCAGCTCTACCCGGCTCAGGTGCCGACCCTGCAGAGCCTGCTGGAGCCCGAGCCGGAGGAGAAATATATTCTCTCCGCCCAGCTCTGGCGCTACCTCTACGACTACGCCAGAAAACATAAAGCGAAAGGCAACGGCTTTGGCTTCGGGCTGAACGATCCGCGTCAGGCTGACGTCTGCGTCCGCACCCTCTCGGCGCGCTACTACAAAGACGGCTCGGAAATCCTTATCGACCGCGGATGGGATCGCGCGCTGGGCGAAGCGGACTTTAGCAACGCCGACAATATGGCGCGCCGACCGCGCCGTCTCTCGCCGCGCGAGTGCGCGCGCCTGATGGGCTTTGAAGCGCCGGGCGAGCGCCGCTTCCGCATTCCGGTTTCCGATACCCAGGCCTATAAGCAGTTCGGCAATTCGGTGGTGGTTCCGGTTTTCGCCGCGGTGGCGAAGCTGCTGCTGCCCTGTATCAGGCAGATAAATCAGGCGTAACGGGTCCAGAGTTTAGCTTAGTCGCGCGCATTATGCTGTTTTGCTGCGAATGCGCCCGCTGTCACAATGCTGTCACGCAACCGGCGAATACTCGCTTTTTATTTTCAGGCTGCGCGATTGCTTCTATGACTCTTTTTACTCGCCGCTTTCGCCTGCGCATGCCGGGATTACCCGGCTGGCTCAGGAGTTTACGCGGAAACTTCACCCTGTTCGTTATCCTTTTCTGCCTGCTGCAGGCGCTAGGCGTCGCGCTGCTCGCGGCGCAGGTCAGTCATACCCAGAGTACGCTGGCGCAAACGGCGCAACTACGGGAAAGACTGGCCCTGCTCGATAAGGCGCGCATCGAACTGCTCACCGCCAGCGACAGCAGCCACCGCGCGGGCATCTATCTGATGCAGGATCAGCAGAGCGGCTCGGTTGATAGCTGGAAAAGCCTGGCAGAGAGCGCCAGCGCCTCGCTGCAGCAGGCGAAAACGCTGTTCGCCCGCTACCGCGCCGATGAGAAAAGCGCACTGGCACAGGCCTTTACCCTGCTGGCGCAGGGGCTGGAAGAGCAGCTGAAAGGGCTGAAGGATAACCAGATCGACGCCTTTTTTATGGTGCCGATGCAGGCCTGGCAGCAGCAGTTCAACGACGCCTGGTTCGCGGAAATTGACGCGGCGAACCAGCAGCTTAGCGCGGTCAACCGCAGTATGCTGGCGAGCATGACCCACAGCCGCAATCTCTCGCTGCTGGTCAGCGCGCTGCTGTTCGCGCTACTGCTGGTGGGCGGCGTGCTGCTGGCGAGCGGCGTCATCGCGCCGCTGCGTCACGCCAGCGGCCAGCTGCAGCGCATCGCCACCGGCGACCTGCAGCCGCCCCCTGTCGCCGGACGTCTGCAGCCGCGTGAAACGCAGCAGCTGTTCAGCGCCATGGCGGAGATGCGCCAGGGGCTGTGCCATATCGTCTATGAGATCAACACCATTGCCGCCAGCGTGGCGGCGGGCGCAGGCGAGATGCAGCAGCACAACGCGCGCGTTAGCGAGCAGCATCAGGCGCAGAACGCCAGCTTTACCCATCTGTCGCAGCGGCTGCGTCGCGTGGCGGATGAGGTAGAGAGCAGCGCGCAGGTGTCGCAGCAGGCGACCCAACAGGCGTATGACGCCGACCAGCTGATGCAGCAATGCGTATCGCGGGTGGATGAGATGGAGACGCAGATGCGCCAGATTGTCGCCGCCTCAGGGGATATCGCCGGCATCGTCGAGATGCTGGAGAGCCTCTCGCTGCAAACGCGCCTGCTGGCGCTTAACGCGGCGATTGAGTCGGCGCACGCCGGCGTCTACGGCCGCAGCTTCTCGGTGGTGGCGAAGGAGATTGGCCTGCTCTCCAGCCAGAGCAGCGGATCGACGCAGCGCATCGACGGTTTGATCCAGCATACGCAGCAGCATGTTGCCCAGGGCTTTAGCAAGGTCAAGGTGCTGGAGGCGCTGTTTCAGACCATCAGCGGCGCGGTTACCGCTATCGCCGCGCAGCTGCAGGCGCTGCAGCAGAACGCCACGGCGCAAAGCACGCGCGTCAGCCATATTGCCGCCGAAATCCACAAGCTGGACGAGACGCTGCAGGCCAGCGCCGGACTCAGCGCGCAGCAGCAGCGTGCGGCGGATGCGCTGCAGCAGCAGGCGGCGCGCCTGGCGCAAAGCGTACAACAGTTCCGCATCGGTCAGGCCTGAGCGCCGCCCATAAAAAACCCGTCTCGCGACGGGTTCTGATTATTTCTTCTTCTTGCTCTGTTTCTTTAGCAGAGCACGGAGCTGTTTGACCTCGTCGGCGGAAAAAGCACTGGACGCGGTTTCCGCCGTATCCTGGTTGTCTACCGCCGATGCGCTGGGTGGCAGCAGGCTCTCCTGTAAACGCTGAACAATCTCCTGACTCATTGAGATCTGATTCTCCTGCGCCAGCTGTTTAAGCTGCTCTTTCAGCGCGGGATCAATCTTAATCGTCAAATTTACCGTCTCAGTCATTCCTTTACTCCCTTCGTTTATTTTCATCAACGTAGCGGAAGCAACGAACATTTAACAGACTGTCATAAAAATTTAATATTAGGCGCGTAAGGGGCTGAAATCGCGCAGCACCGATTCGTCAAAGCTGGTGAGATTGCCCTGCAGCTCGGCGCATAGCTTGGCCATATAGTGCACCAGAAAGTCCGCGTTATGCTGCGCCAGCGCCCTGCCCGCCTCGGTCTGCATGGTATCGGGCAGCCGCAGCAGCTTCTTCTGAAAGTGATCCAGCGTCCAGTTGACGTCGTTAAGCTCGCGCATCTTGCCGAGCGGATCCTCATTATCAAACAGCGGCCGGTTGAGCGCGCCAGCCGTATAGAAGACGCGCGCCAGCCCGATAGCGCCCAGAGATTCAAGCCGATCGGCGTCCTGCACAATTTTCGCCTCCAGGCTTTCCGGTGCGATGGCGGCGCTGAAGCTATGTGCCTTCACCGCGTGCGCCACCGCCGGGATCAGCGCGGCGGGAAAGTCAGGGAAATCCTGCGTCAGGATGCGCGTCGTCTCTTCGGCGGCGTAGGTTGAAGCGAGATGGCGTTCAGGATGGTTTTTCGGCAGGTTGACCACATCGTGAAAGTAGCAGGCGGTAAGCACCACCAGCGGGCTGGCGTCGCTGCCTGCCATAATACGCTGTGCGCTCATCCAGACGCGGCGCAAATGGGCAATATCGTGCGCCTTGTCATCGTGAATCCAGTTAATCTGAAACCAGCTTTCGAAGCGCGTTTGCCAGAGTGAGAGCGTCATGGCTTATCTCCCTGTTAATGTTTGGGTAGCGGTCTTAACAGCGGACCCTACGCAGTGGGACGTCATCTTACCGACTGGTTGATGACAAATTTTTGACACAGGGTGATGTAAAATGCGTCGTAATAAAAAATGATTCGGAAAAAATGGGACCGAAATCGAGTTATAGCGCTAATTCAACCATTATCCCAGCCTTTCGCAAATTTTCAGCATTACCCCATATCATTTAGCTTAAGCAAAACTTATTAATATCCGGCAAAACTGACTCGCTATACCCCAACCCGGAGAGGCTGCCTGCCGGTCTCAACTCTCAGGCTCAATCAGGATATCTACGCCTTGTGAAGGTTAAAGAATCTGAAAAGGTTTCAAAAACGTCCGATATAACGTACTGTATTCGGGTTATACCAGGTAAGGGACCACTTAGTAGACTCGGACTGGTGCGTTTTTTGCATTTTCGCTTTTTCCTAAAGGCAAATCGTTGTGTTGCCGTTACTGTAAGTCGACAAAGTGTTAAGCAGATTGATGTAAAATTATCAAAGCTGCACGCAGGCGCAAGACAGCGGTTTAGTGTGTGTCCACCGGGTTCTATTTATATTCAGAGGTAATCAATGAAAGAACGGCCGATTCTTTTTTCCGAACAGCGGGTTCGCGCCCTGTTGGTTGGCCAGCAGACCCAGACCCGGCGCATCATGAAAACCCAGTCTTTCGGACCCGGTCAGGATCATCATGAGGGCGTTCACGCGTTTGACGTCAACGCTAACCATCTTCATGGCTATAAACTGATGTCGATGGCCGATATCAGCCAGCACTGCCCTTACGGCAAGCCGGGCGATATCCTGTGGGTGCGTGAAACCTGGCGCGGCCCTATCGTGCCGGAAAGCGATCTGGCGGAGTATGAGCGCGATCCGGCGCCGTTCCGCCTGCCAGCCTTTTGCCAGTACCGCGCCGATAACAATGAGCTGGGACATCACGCCCAGAGCGGCCCGGAAGCCGATCAGTTCGGATGGCAGACCGCCATTCATATGCCGCGCTGGGCCAGCCGTATCAACCTGCAGATCACCGCCGTGCGCGCGGAAAAAATCCAGGATATCAGCGACGATGACATTATGGCGGAAGGCGTGCAGACCGATTCGCACTTCCTCAATAACTTCTTCACCATGAATATGAATGC
Source organism: Pantoea agglomerans (assembly GCF_020149765.1). NCBI lineage: Bacteria > Pseudomonadati > Pseudomonadota > Gammaproteobacteria > Enterobacterales > Erwiniaceae > Pantoea > Pantoea agglomerans. The sequence goes on along the minus strand of NZ_CP083809.1, from coordinate 1,578,711 downwards.
AGAGACGCCTAAAGAGGCTTATCGTAAGGCGTGGCAGAAGCAGTACGGCGCCACCAGCTGGGAAGTAAATCTCTGGGTCTGGGTTATTGAATTTGAACGCGTCGCGCGCAATTAAGCGCTTTGCGCGCTGAATCACAGACATATTGCATGCTAAGTGGTTGAATAGACAGCTCTCATCCCTGCAGTCAGATTAAGGTGCCAGCGACCGCTTTGGATGCTGGCATTTTTTCTGGCGGTCAGGATAGCGCGGGTAGTTCGTCAGCGAGTATTGCGATGTTTAAATGGCCGTGGAAAAACGAGAACCGCACCTCCGTCGCCGATCTTCCCTGGCGACAGGCGCTGGCGCAGCCGGTGTTCAGCTGGCTGGATGAGGATGAACAGCAGGCGCTGATCGGCATGGCGCAGCGTTTCCTGCAGCAGAAGAAGCTGGTGCCGCTGCAGGAGGTAGAGCTTGACGCGCTGCACAGCGCGCGCCTCGCCCTGCTGTTCTGCCTGCCGGTGCTGAAGCTGGGGCTGGAGTGGCTCGATGGCTTTCACGACGTGCTGATCTACCCGGAACCCTTCGAGGTCGCCGACAGCTGGGAAGATGAGCAGGGGCTGGTGCATCACGCCGCCGCCGTCCATGCCGGGCAGAGCTGGACGCAGGGACCGATTGTGCTTAACTGGCTCGATCTGCAGGATGCGTTCGATCTCTCTGGCTACAACCTGGTGATCCATGAGGTGGCGCACAAGCTCGACGCGCGCGGCCGTGGCTATACCAGCGGTATACCAGTAATGGCGCTGCGCGATGTGGCGCTGTGGGAGAAAGATCTGCGCGCCGCCATGGATGAGATTGAAAATGAAGTTGAGCTGGTGGGCGAACAGGCCGCCACCATCGATCCCTACGCCGCCAGCGACCCCGCCGAGTGTTTCGCCGTGCTCTCTGAATACTTTTTCACCGCGCCCGATCTGCTCTATGAGCGCTTCCCGGCGATGTATCACCACCTGAGCCAGTTTTATCGTCAGCATCCGCTGCCGCGTTTTGACGGTTTTTCATCCCGCGACGCTTAATTCGCGATCGCTTTGCTGCAAAGCTAGCCAGTTGAATGCTAATGTGTTTTTCGCTGTTGACAGGCCGGAGCGCGGCCATTAATATGCGCTCCATCGAAACGATTCCTCTGTAGTTCAGTCGGTAGAACGGCGGACTGTTAATCCGTATGTCACTGGTTCGAGTCCAGTCAGAGGAGCCAAATTTAAAAAGCCTGCTTACGAGCAGGCTTTTTGCTTTCCGCTGCGGACGACGATGACTAGTCGCAGCGGCGACGCTTTTTTCCCCCTTTGCAAAAAGCCCGCTCAGAGCAACCTGAGCGGGCTTTTTGATTTTAACGCCTGGCTTGCGGACTCAGAGATCGCGCTGTGCAAACGCCAGCATCCGCTCCGCCAGCGCCTGAGGCGTCTGCATCGGCAGCAGATGCCCGGCGCCGTCGATAATCTCCAGCTCCCCCTGCGGCAGATGGGTGCGCATCACCTCAATCTGATCCTCAACGCCCGGCACGTTGCCATCCTCGCTGCCGAGAACCATCATGGCGGGCAGCTCAAGACGGCCAATCTGCTCGCGCAGATCTTCGCGGCTGCCGTGCAGCGCCCAGGCGCGAAAAGCGGCTGGCGCGGCGTGTTGTGCATCGGCTATCGCCACCTCGCGCAGCACGTCCGGCAGGCGCGCGGAGCAGGCGCCGTCGACAAAGACCTCCGCCTGCTGGCGCGAGCCATCAAAGGCGGCCTGCGCCTGGCGATCCTGCTCGCTCATCGGCTGTGGCCCAGGCGGCGATGGTGCCACCAGCACCAGCCGCTGAAGGTAATCGGGCCGGCGGGCGGCAAGCGCCAGAGCCACTTTGCCGGTCATCGAGTGGCCAACAAGAATCACCTTTTCCAGCTGCAGCTGGCGAAGGGTTTCATCAACCCGATCCGCCATAGCGGCCACATCATAGCCATCCTGGTCTGACGCCTCACCAAAGCCGGGCATATCCAGCGCTACGCAGCGGGCGGCGCGGTCCAGCCAGGGCAGCACTGAAAACCAGGTGCGATGCGATCCACCCAGATAATGCATCAGCACAAATGTCGTCTCGCCCTCTCCCTGCAAGCTGTAAGGCAGCATAGAACCTCCTATATCATGGTGCCGTGAATGTCGCCCAGCCGCGCAATCGCCGCCTCGCTATATCCCGCCTGACGCAGCGGGGCAACCACCTCGCGCGCCAGATCCGGCACATAGCCAATCAGCAGCTCCCCGGCGTCGCGCAACCTCACCTCCTGCAGCGCGGCGGGCAGCAGCAGCGATTCAGCGCGGCCCAGCGTGACGCTGACGCCATTCGCCTCGACCGTTAACGGCTCGCCGAGGTTGGAAACAATCCGCGCGCTATCGAAGCTGAACTGCTGCGGCTCGCTAAAGCGCCAGCGCTCCAGCGCAAAATAGGGGCCTGCGCAGCAGAACAGCCGCGTCAGCCCCGGGGCCTCCAGCGCCAGTCCGGGCTGCGGCGTGCAGCGCAGCGCCGGCCGTAGCTCCTCCAGCAGCGCATCGATATTCTTCTCCCACTCCTGCTGAGAGAGGCGCGAGCCATCCTCCATGCGCCACGGCATCGCATGCTGCTGGATATTGGAGGTCTGTTCAATCTCATAGATCAGCGTATCGGGACCGAAGCTGTGCAGCATGCCACCGGGCACATAAAAGGTATCGCCCGCCTTCACCGGTACACGATGCATTACCGCATCGTAATCCTGCGCCAGCAGTGCGGCCTTTAGCCGGGCGTTATCCACGCCGTCACGCACCCCCAGCAGGCAGGTGGCGTCAGGGGCGGCCCAGAGAATATGCCAGGCTTCGCTTTTGCCGTTCGGCTGCTGCTCGAGCTTTTGCGCCAGCGCGTCGTTAGCGTGCAGGTGAACCGGCAGCATGCCGGTTCCGTCGATAAACTTGCTGAGCAGCGGAAAAAAGGGGCCGCGCCAGCCAGGGGCGACCATCTCGTCAGGGTAGCGTTCGGTGAGCTGGCGCAGCGTCTGGCCCGCCAGCTCGCCGTTGGTGACGGTGGCGATCATGCCGTCCACGTCGCTGATTTCCCAGCTCTCCGCCACGCGCGTCTCAGGCAGCCCCGCTTTTCCCAACTGCTCCCTGATACGCTGGCCGCCAAAGATATGGGTGGCGAGCGGCGTAGTCAGTTTTAAAGGATAAGCGTTCATCTCTCCTCCTGGACGAAATCAGATAACCGCGACGCCGCCTGTCACCGCAATGGTGGCACCGGAAATATAGCTGCCTTCATCGCTGGCCAGCATCACATAGGCTGGCGCCAGCTCGGCGGGCTGTCCCATACGCTCCAGCGGGACTTCGCTGCCGAAGCTTTCCACCTGCTCTGGCGGCATGGTGGCCGGGATCAGCGGCGTCCAGATAGGACCAGGGGCCACGGCGTTGGCGCGAATGCCCTTCTCTGCCAGCAGCGCCGCCAGACCGCCAGAAAAGTTCACGATAGCGGCTTTGGTAGCGGAGTAGGCCAGCAGCTTCGGCTTCGGCTGATCGGCATTGATCGAGGCGGTGTTAATAATGGATCCGCCAGCTGGCATATGGGGCACCGCCGCCTTGCAGATATAGAACATGGCGTAGAGATTGGTTTTCATGGTGCGATCGAATTCGTCATCGCCAATCTCCTCCAGTGAGGTGCGCGTCATCTGGAAGGCGGCGTTATTCACGACGATATCGATTTTGCCGAAGCGCTCGGCGGTCTGCGCCACGATGCTGCGGCAGTGTGCCGCTTCGGTAACGTCGCCGGCAATCAGCAATGCCTGCTGACCCGCCTCTTCAACCAGTTTCGCCGTATCTTTTGCGTCTTCATGCTCGTCCAGATAGGAGATCACCACGTCCGCGCCTTCCCGGGCGTAGGCGATGGCAACGGCACGGCCGATGCCGGAGTCGCCGCCGGTAATAACGGCGGTTTTGCCTTTCAGGCGGCCAGATCCCTGATAGCTGGTTTCCCCATGATCGGGTTTGGGGTCCATTTTCAGAAAGCTGCCGGGCCACGTCTGCTGCTGCGCCTGATGAGGATTCTGGGGACGATCTGTCATAGTTTCTCTCCTTTTAGCGACTCTTTCACGCTCGTCGGTGGAGCTGAATCGTTATCAGCCTTGAGCCCTAAGTGTAGCAGCCATGTCAGAATCGCAAGTCCGATGGCTAAGCGTAACGGCTTGAAGGAACAACGATTTTGTCAAAAAAGAGGCGTAAAAAAGCCCGCACAGCCGGGGCTGGGCGGGCTTTCGCAGGCAGGGTTACAGCAGATCTTCCCAGTCCATAATCAGCTTCGCCGGCAGCGGTTGCGCCAGCAGAGACTCATCCGGCTGCCAGCTCTCCCAGTCGCGAAAAGCGGCGAAGTTCAGCCCGGTGAGCGTCTCCAGCGCGCTGACCGTCACGCGGTACTCATCGACGTTGGGGCGCGGCGCTGTCTGGGCGTGGGGCAGCACGCGGCGCGGCTCATCCAGCAGATCCGCCTGGCTGACCAGCAGCGCCGTCGCCTGCGGCTGACCTGCCCTGTTAATGCGCAGCACCACCTTCCAGAACATCAGCGGCACCTGCCATTCAGCATACTGCCGCCACTGGTCGTTCAGTACCGGACCGGTCAGCACGCTGATTTTCCGCTTCGACTCCAGCACGCCCGACTCCAGGATATAGCGCTCTACCCCCTGCCAGTACTGCAGGCTCTGGTTGAAGCGAAAATGCTGCGGCGAACAGTTGGTAAAGTGAAAGGTATCTTTGTTAGCGCGCACTGCTTCCGCCGCCGTGCCCCATGTGGGGTCGCTGCGCCGCGTGAGATGACCGCGATCGAACCAGCGGCTGAACTCGCTGTAAAAAGCCTGACCGGTGACGTAGCGGCTGTCGATACGGCTGTCTTCCACCCAGCGATCCCCCTCCTCCAGCAGCGACGGCTGGCCGTTGCCGCGATCGATGGCGATATAGCGCGCGCCGTCGATATTGGTGGCGGTAAAAAAGGCGAGCCGCCGCTCGGCGTTCATCAGCAGTGAAAAATGCTCATAGTCGAGCTGCGCTTCCGCTCCCTGACGGCCGTCGCGCAGCGGTGCCACCTCGGCGGCGCGCGGCGCAATAATGGCCGCCAGATCGATCGGCGCGCCCTCAAGAAACACTGGCTGAAAACCGTCGCGGTTGCCATAGCCGCTCTCCGGCGCGGTGGCGGTGGCATACGGCGGCACGCCGTCGCTGCCGGTGAGCGCCTGCATCAGCAGCGCCTGCTGCGGCGCAGGCAGCTGCGGCAGCTCGCCCTTCAGCCAGTCGATAATAGCGCTGATGCGGATCCCTTCATTCACCCAGCCGTCGTCGCTCTCGACCCCGCCGTGATGCAGCGCCACCAGCTGCCAGCTGTCGTTGAACACCGGTGCGCCGGAAGAGCCGCCGTCGGTGTCGGCCGCATAGTGCAGCAGCTGCTGGTGACGCGCCAGCAGCGCGTTGTTGCGCAAGGTGATCTGCTGCGGCGCGCCGCCCGGATGGTGGATAAGGTTGAGACTGATGCCCAGCGCATGCTTGTCGTTGCGATCGTTAAGCGCCAGCGGCTGCGGCGCGTCGCCGCCTCCCTCAATCCCCTCACCCAGCGCAATCAGGGTGCAGTCCAGCTCATCGGTGGGGCTGGTGAGGAAAAAACGCGCTGCATCGATGCCAAAAGTGACGCCGTCCACCAGTTCGCCCGCTTCCGTGCGCCGCCAGCCGAACTGCAGGGTAATGCGGCCCGACGCAGGGGGTGCCGGCAGCAGATGATGACAGGTGACCAGCAGGCCGCCGTGGGTTAAAAACGCGCTGCCGACGGGCACGCCATCTTCGCGCAGCAGCGCTACGCCGCGTGCGCAGGTCAGGCCCTGCGCTAAAAAAGCGATCGGCAGCAGATCGTTGCTGCCGCCGACAATCACCTCCTGACGCACGTGCTGCTGAAAGGCGTAGCGCTGCGCGCGGCCGCGATCCGGCTCCGCCGTTACGCCCTGCGCCAGCGCGGCGCGGGTCTGCGCACGCTGCTGCGCGGTCAGTGCCAGCCGCGCGCTAATCAACGCGGCACTCTCTTTATCGCTCATTCGCTTCTCCAGGATAAAAGGCATGCTGCCCTTTTAACCATAGCCGCTGCGGCTGAACCTCAGACGAAAAAAAGCCCGCTGGGTAGGAGCGGGCTTTAGCGCCGGTAGCGACAACAGGGATCGCTATTTTTCATGGTAGCGATGCACAGAGGGAAAATATTCAAAGCCGTAAAGCTGGCTAATGGGAAGCAACAGCTCCTGCTCCAGGCTTAACTCACTCTCGACGCGCGCGTCGTGCTGGGGTACCAGCCAGGCATCGACGCGCTGTTTCCACAGCTGCAGTAATGTTTTCATCGGGTTCACCCTCCGTCAGTCAGGCATTCAGTAAACCCTCTGCGCAGCCGTAACTGAACCATCAATTTCTGCGCTTTATTGCTGAAAAACAGATAACGGTGGACCGCGCCGGTCAGCCTGGCGCTACGGCTGCTTCGCCGCCATCTTGCGGTAATTATCCAGCCACTTGCCGCTCTTCAGCCGCCACCAGAAGCAGACGCCGCGCACCGCCCAGTCGAGGAACATGCCGAGCCAGACGCCGACCACCCCCATGCCGAGCATAATGCCCAGCACGTAGCCGACCACCACGCGCGCCCCCCACATGCTGAACATCGAGACGTACATGGTGTAACGGGCGTCGCGCGCCCCCTTCAGCCCGGCAGGCAGCACCCAGGAGGCGGCCCAAATTGGCATAAAGGCGGCGTTCAGCCAGATGAGATGCTGGGTCACGCTGATTACGTCCGGGTCGCGGGTATAGAAGCGCGCCAGCACGCCGGAGAGCGGCACGGTCATAAACGCCAGCACGCAGAGACAGAGGCTCGCCAGCCAGAAGACATGCCTGATCTGCCGCTCCGCCTGATAGACCTGATTGCGCCCCAGCCGGGTGCCGGTGATGATGGTTGAGGCGGATCCCAGCGCGTTGCCCGGCAGGTTGATCAGCGAGGCGATAGAGAAGGCGATAAAGTTGCCGGCGATAGCGTCGGTGCCCATGCCCGCCACAAACACCTGGGTCAGCAGCTTGCCGCCGTTAAACAGCACCGATTCGATACTCGCCGGGACGCCGATACCCAGCACCTCCATCAGGATTTTCGAATCCCAGCGGCGGAAATAGCTCGGCAGGCTGATCTTCAGCGAGGCGTTAAAACCGATCATCAGCACGTAAATTACGCCGATAGCGCCGATATAGCGCGAGATGGTCAACCCCAGCCCGGCGCCGACGAAGCCCAGCCCTTCCCAGGAGAAGGCGCCGTAGATCAAGACGCTGCTGATGGCGATATTCAGGATATTCATCCCGCCGTTGATCAGCATCGGGATTTTGGTATTCCCCGCGCCGCGCAGCGCGCCGCTGCCGATCAGCGCAATCGCCGCCGCCGGATAGCTCCACGCCGAGGTCTGCAGATAGCTCAGCGCCAGCTCTTTGACTTTTGGCTCCGCGCCGCCGGCGATCAGATCGATGATCAGATGCCCCCACAGCTCGATGGCGAACACCAGCACCAGCGACAGCACCGTCATCAGCGCCAGCGACTGACGCGTAGCCGCGCGGGCGCGCTTGCCGTTGCGCTTCGCCAGGCTAAAGGCGACCACCACCGTCGTGCCGAGATCGATGGCGGCAAAGAAAGAGATAATGATGATGTTGAAGCTGTCCGCCAGCCCAACGCCCGCCATCGCCTCTTTGCCCAGCCAGCTCACCAGAAATGTGCTTAATACCCCCATCAGCATCACGCACAGGTTTTCGATGAAAATGGGCACCGCCAGTGGCGTGATCTCACGCCAGAACAGCGTGCGATAAAAGCGTCGTTTGGGATACCACGCGGTGCGCTTTATCGCCTGCATCACTGCTACGCCAGGATTTTGCAAGGGAATAACCAAATCAGAACAGATTGGACAGGAGTTCTAATGATGAGTCCGCTTATCTATTTATGCAAAGCGTTTCCCTGATTTTTCAATCATTATTACACTCTTTTCTCGTCGTTTACCGCAGCGGCTGCCGCGCCGCCCAGATAGGCGCTGCGCACCTCTTCATTATTGAGCAGCTCCCGGCCGCTGCCGCTGAGGCGGATCTCGCCGTTAGCCATCACATAGCCGCGATCGGCGATAGCTAACGCATGACGGGCATTTTGCTCGACCAGAAACAGCGTCATGCCCTGCTGCGTCAGCTCGCGCAGAATCGCGAAGATCTGCTTAACCACAATCGGCGCCAGCCCGAGGCTCGGCTCGTCGAGCAGCAGCAGCTTCGGCCGGCTCATCAGCGCGCGGGCGATCGCCAGCATCTGCTGCTCGCCGCCGGAAAGGGTCATTGCCCGCTGCCTGCGCCGCTCCAGCAGGCGCGGAAAAAGCTCATACATCCGCGCCAGATCGCTTTTCTGATGCGCGCTGCCGATGGCGATGGTACCCATCTGCAGATTCTCCTCAACCGTCATATCGGCAAAAATCCGCCGCCCTTCCGGCGCCTGGGCGATGCCGCTGGCGGCGATAAAATGGGTCGAGCGCTGGCTGACAGGTTCTCCCTGAAAGTAGATTTCACCCTGTGCGATGCGCGGCTGGCCGAAAATCGACATCAGCAGCGTCGATTTGCCGGCGCCGTTGGCGCCGATCAGCGCCACGGTCTCGCCGGGCTGCACGCTGAGCGACACCTTTTTCAGCGCCTGCACCGGGCCGTAATAGAGATCGACCGCGTCAAACTTCAGCATCGGTTCAGCCATCAACATCCTCCTCTTCTGCGCCAAGATAGGCGGCAATCACGCGCGGGTCCTGCTGGATCTGTCGCGGCGCGCCCTGGGCGATAACGTCGCCGTGGTCGAGCACCACGATATGGTCGGAGATCGCCATTACCATCGGCATGTCGTGCTCGATCAGCAGCACGCTGATACGGTGGTCAGCGCGCAGACGGTGCAGAATTGCGCTCAGCGCCTCGGTCTCCACGGGATTGAGCCCCGCCGCCGGCTCGTCGAGGCAGATAAGCTCCGGCTGGGTACACATGGCGCGCGCAATCTCCAGACGCCGCTGCTGGCCATAGGAGAGCGTGCCGGCCAGCCGATTGGCCGTCTGCGTCAGATCTACCGTTTCCAGCCAGTAGAAGGCGCGATCGAGCGCGCGGTTCTCCGCCTCGCGATAGCTGCGGGTATTGAAAATGCCCGCCAGCAAATTGCGGTTCGCCAGCATATGCTGCGCCACCAGCAAGTTCTCAATCACTGACATTTCGCGAAACAGGCGGATATTCTGAAAGGTGCGCGCCAGCCCGGCGCGGTTCACCAGGTGGGCGCCGCCGAACATCTTGTACCAGAGCCGTGAACCCAGCTGCGTCGGCCGCAGCCAGTCCTGCGGCTCGATTTTCTGGCCGAGAATTTGAATCACATCGGTGCTGCGCGACTGGGCGTTCAGCAAAATGCGGCCGCCGCTGGCGCGGTAGAAGCCGGTCAGGCAGTTAAAGACCGTGGTTTTGCCCGCGCCGTTGGGGCCGATTAGCGAGGTAACCGAACCGCGCTGCACGCGCAGGCTGACGTCGTTAAGCGCCCTGATGCCGCCGAAGCGCATCATCAGATGATCGACCTGAAGGATAGCGTCACTCATGGCGAACTCCTTTGCGCGGCGCGACGCCGACGCGGCTGGTGCGCACCAGTCCGCGCGGCCGCCAGATCATCATCACCACCATCAGCATACCGAACAGCAGCACGCGGTATTCGGCAAAGCTGCGCAGCAGCTCTGGCGCCACCGTCAGCACAAAGGCCGCTAGCACCACGCCGAGCGTCGATCCCATACCGCCCAGCACCACAATGGCGAGGATCAGCGCCGACTCGAAGAAGGTAAACGAGGTCGGATTGACGAATCCCTGATAGCTGGCGAAAAAGACGCCCGCGATGCCCGCCGTCGAGGCGCCGAGCATAAAGGCCGACAGCTTCACCAGCACATGATTTAACCCCATCGCGCGACAGGCGATCTCATCTTCACGCAGCGCCTCCCACGCGCGTCCGACCGGCATGCGCGTCAGGCGGTGCTTGATAAACAGCACCAGCGTCACCACCAGAACCAGCACCACGTAGAGAAAGATAAATTTCATATTGGGGTTGTAGTCGAGGTGAAAGAACGCATGAAAAGGTACGCCGCCTTCGCGCGCGCGCCGACCAAACTCCAGGCCGAGAAAGGTTGGCGACGGCACGGAGACGCCGTTCGGCCCGCCGGTGAAGCTCAGCCAGTTGGTCAGCACCAGGCGGATGATCTCGCCGAACCCCAGGGTAACGATAGCCAGGTAGTCGCCGTGCATGCGCAGCACCGGAAAGCCGAGCAGCGCCCCGGCGAAGGCGGCCAGCAGCGCGGCCAGCGGCAGCATGCTCCAGAATCCCAGCCCGAGATACTGATAGCCGAGTGCCAGCCCGTAAGCGCCGATGGCGTAAAAGGCGACGTACCCGAGATCGAGCAGCCCCGCCAGCCCCACCACGATATTTAGCCCCAGTCCCAGCAGCACGTAGATCAGCCCGAGGATCGCCACGGTCAGCAAGTATTTGCTGGAGAGAAAGGGAAACAGCAGCGCCACCGCCAGCAGCAGCGGCAGGATCCAGCGCAGCCGCGAGCGGTAGCCCGGTTCGCGCACGTAGACGCCGTCGTCCGCACCTTCGAAGCGTCGCAGCAGCGCCCGCCCGCGCCCGGTCTGCAAAAAGAGGCTGAGCAGTAGCCGTCCCGCCATCACCACCGCCACCAGCAGCGCCACGCGCATGGGGGCGAGCGTAAAGGCGTACCCTTTCAGTACCACGCCGACGACAGGTCCGAACACCACCACCGCAATCAGCCCGGCCAGCAGGGTTTCACGCAGCGCCTGAGACACACTGATAGATCGACTCATCATTGCGCCCTCACACTTTCGCCACCAGCGGACGGCCAAGCAGCCCCTGCGGGCGGAAGATAAGGATCACCACCAGCAGCGCGAAGGAGAAAACGTCTTTGTAGTCTGAGTTCACCAGCCCGGCGAACTGCGCCTCCGCCACGCCGAGCAGCAGCCCGCCCAGCATCGCGCCAGGCAGCGATCCGATACCGCCCAGCACCGCCGCGGTGAACGCCTTGATGCCGATGATAAACCCGGCGTAAAAGTCGAAGGTGCCGTAGTTCATCGTCACCAGCACCCCGGCCAGCCCGGCCATCGCCGCGCCGATCACGAAGACCAGCGAGATAACGCGATCGGTATTGATGCCGAGAATAGCCGCCATGCGCCGGTCCTGCTGCACCGCGCGGCAGATACGGCCGAGGCGGGTGTACTGGATAATCCAGGTGAGCAGCGCCATGCCGCAGAAGGCGGCGGCGAGAATAAAGAGCTTGGTCCAGGTGATCTGCACCAGCCCGCCGTCAAACTCGAAGCGCAGCACGCCGGTGAGCAGCGTCGGCACGCCCTGCTGATTAGGTCCCTGGCTCAGCTGCACGTAGTTTTGCAAGATAAGCGACATGCCGATGGCGGAGATGAGCGGCGCGAGGCGCGTCGAGTGGCGCAGCGGCCGGTAGGCGATACGCTCGATGGTCCAGCCGTAAACCGCCGTCACCACCACGGTAAACAGCAGCGTGCCGAAAATCAGCAGCGGAAAAGAGTGCACGCCAAAAAAAGAGAGCAGCGCCAGGCCGATGGCGCAAAGATAGGCGGAGATCATATAGACCTCGCCGTGCGCAAAGTTAATCATGCCGATAATGCCGTACACCATGGTGTAGCCGATCGCGATCAGGCCATATACCGCGCCCAGCGTCAGCCCGTTGATCAGTTGCTGAAGTAAAAAGGCGTCCATAACGAAGTCTCTGCGCAAAGCGGACCGCGCAACCGGGCGGTCCGGACAGGAAACGCCCTGCGCTGCGCAGGGCGGGCTCAGGCTTACAGCTGGTGATATTTACCCTTGTCGTCCCACTGATAAACGACATAATCGGACACTTTCAGATCGCCCTTGCCGTCCCAGGCTTTTTTACCCATAACGGTGGGCACATCGTGAGATTTCAGCCATTCGCTGGCTTTCTCATTGTCTTTGCCCGCGCCTTTATAGGCGGCAGCCAGCGCCTGAACAGAGGCGTAGGCGTAGAGGGTATAGCCTTCCGGTTCAAAGCCCCCTTTGCGGAATGTCTCAATCACCGCTTTGCCGTCGGCGATCTGACGCGGATCGTTGCCGAAGGTCATATAGATGCCGTTGGTGTACTGCGGCCCGCCCGCGGCGGTGACCAGCTCCTGCGTCACGATGCAGTCGCCGGAGAAGAAGTTAGCTTTAACGCCCTGCTCGCGCATCTGGCGCACCAGCGGGCCCGCCTCGGGGTGGCAGCCGCCGAAATAGACCACGTCGGGATGCGCCTGGGCGATTTTGGTCACCAGCGCGTTAAAATCTTTCTCGCCGCGCGACAGGCCCTCATACATCACCTCTTTTACGCCGCGCTTCTCCAGCGCCGCTTTCGTGGCGTCGGCCAGCCCCTGCCCATAGGTATCTTTGTCATGGATAATCGCGACCTTTTTCGCTTTTAGCTTATCGAGCATAAAAGTGGCGGCGATGGCGCCCTGCTGGTCGTCGCGCCCGCACATGCGAAACAGGGTTTTCATGCCGCGCTCGGTGATCTGCGGATTAGTGGATCCCGGCGTAATCGACAGCACGCCGGCGTCGTCGTAGACCTCCGAGGCGGGCATGGTGCTGGAGGAGCAAAAATGGCCGACCACCGCCATCACCTTATCCTGATCGACAAGTCGGTTCGCCACCGCAACCGCCTGTTTGGGTTCGCAGGCGTCGTCTCCCTGCACCAGCACGATTTTCTCGCCGTTGATGCCGCCCGCCGCGTTGATATCCTCCGCTGCCTGCGTCGCCCCTTTCCAGTACTGCGCGCCATAGGTGGCGTTGGGGCCGGAGAACGGCCCGGCGACGCCGATTTTTATATCGGCCTGCGCACTCAGCGCAGCGCCGAAACAACCTGCAATTACGACGTTTAACGACAACTTGATCAGTTTCTGAGACATGCTGTCTATCCTCGACACAGTTAGTTTGCGTTCGCCAGACCACGGCGCAGGAGCGGTGAATGTTTTTTAATTCGGTTCGGGAATGCTACGCGCGACGCTGAAGGCCGCTATTAATCGCAAGCAAGAATCTCGCCAGAACCAATCGGGCGGCGGGATTTCGCCAAAGGAAGGTGGCAACGCCAGCGACAGCGCACGACGTCACCTTCTGATTCATTTAAACGTAGGCGGGGTTTGGCAACACGCCAGCACCCTGTTGGTGCATAATGCGGTCGATCACAGATTCTTGCTTTGCGGCGGCGGCAAACCCGCTAAGCTGTGGGGAAGGATCGCTTAATATCAGGAGAGCTTATGCCTACACAACGGAACGGCCTTACCCGCCAGCAGGCGCTGGATGAACTGGAGCGTCTGTATGACAACGCGGTGAACGCGCTGCGCGCGGCGATAAAAACCTATACCGAACAGGGCACGCTCCCCGAGGCGGAAGCGCGTCGCCAGGGACTCTTTGTCTACCCCGAGCTGCGCATTACCTGGCGCGGCGAAGGGCCGCAGCAAAACCGCACGCGCGCCTGGGGACGCTTTACCCATACCGGCAGCTACAGCACCACCATCACGCGTCCGGCGCTGCTGCGTCACTATCTCAGCGAACAGCTGGCGATGCTGGAAAAAGAGTATGAGGTTGAGATTCAGGTCGGCCCGTCCAGCCAGGAGATCCCCTATCCTTACGTCATCGACGGTTCCGATCTGTCGCTGGACCGCACCATGAGCGCCACTATCGCGCGTCACTTCCCGACCACTGAGCTGTCACAGATTGGCGATGAAACCGCCGACGGTCTGTTTAATCCGGACGCGGTTTTCCCTTTGTCTCACTTCGATGCGCTGCGCACCGACTTCTCTCTGGCACGCCTGCGCCACTACACCGGTACCTCGGTAGAGCATTTCCAGCCGTTTGTGCTGTTCACCAACTACACGCGCTATGTGGATGAGTTTGTTCGCTGGGCAACAGAGCAGGTGCGCGATCCCGCCAGCGACTATGACAGCCTGGCCTGCGCGGGCGGCGCGGTGATCACCGCCGAGACGGCGGAGAGCGATGCGGCGATGCTGGATCTGGCGTGGAAAAAGCATCAGATGCCCGCCTGGCATCTCACCTCGCCTGGCCGCCGCGGCATCACGCTGGTAAATATCGGCGTCGGCCCGTCCAACGCCAAAACCATCTGCGATCACCTTGCGGTAATGCGACCGCACGCCTGGCTGATGATCGGCCACTGCGGCGGCCTGCGCGAAAGCCAGCGCATCGGCGACTATGTGCTGGCGCACGCCTACCTGCGCGACGACCACGTGCTCGACAGCGTCTTACCGCCCGATATTCCGGTGCCAAGCATCGCGGAAGTGCAGCGCGCGCTCTATGACGCTACCAAAGCAGTGAGCAATATGCCGGGAGAAGAGGTTAAGCAGCGTCTGCGCACCGGCACCGTGGTAACGACGGACGATCGCAACTGGGAGCTGCGCTACTCCGCCTCGGCGCTGCGCTTTAACCTGAGCCGCGCGGTGGCGGTGGATATGGAGAGCGCCACGATTGCAGCACAGGGCTATCGGTTCCGCGTCCCTTACGGCACGCTGCTCTGCGTCTCGGATAAGCCGCTGCATGGCGAAATCAAGCTGCCAGGGCAGGCAAACCGCTTTTATGAAGGGGCGATTTCAGAGCATCTGCAAATTGGCATTTGCGCGGTAGAGCTGCTGCGCGCCGAAGGAGATAAGCTGCATTCACGCAAGCTGCGTACCTTTAACGAACCGCCGTTCCGTTAATGGTTCAGAGCACGGGGACCACCGCTCGTGCTCTGCCTTAACCCGATGTAGAGAGACGCAGCAGGTTTCGTCTCTCTACCTCATCCAGAATTCTCTCGCCAGCCAGCCGAGCACGGCGAGCACAGCTGGCACCATCAGCGTCCAGGTAATGCGATCGTTAAGGCGGTCAAACTTTTCGTCGACGCGCTCAAACTTTCCGTCCAGGCGCTCAAACTTCTCGTTCATACGTTCAAACTTTTCGTCGACCCGCTCAAACCTTTCATCAATACGCTCAAACTTTTTGTCAACGCGTTCGAACTGTTGATGAATCCGCTCAAAGTGCTTGTCAATGGCGGCAAAATTATTGTCGACCTGCCCGCTCCAGTCACTGACGCGCGCAAACCTCTCATCAATACGCGCAAACTGGGCTGCCGACTGGGCGAAGCCTTCAAGCATTTCACATCGCATCCTGAACTGTTCGGTACGCAGGCCTTCAACATCCGTTTTCGTGGCGAAATGTTGCGAACGTTCGGTCAGTACCGCCAGGTCTGTTTTTATCTGTTGCGTATCCAGCTCAAGCCGCTCAACGCGTTTGGTCAATCGCTCCACAGGATCGCCTCCTGATTGCTGAAGAGGGATGAGGGGACAGGCAAACCTGCGCGGAAGAGGGCTTAACGGCAGTTCCATACTATTCTCTCCTTTCCCTGTTACGCCTTACAGTCACGTCACCGGTGCGTCCCCAGACTGTTGGGTATTTAACCAGATTACCGCCCAGTAAACATTCCCCGTTCCGCTAATTCGGTTATAAATGGCGATCGATGCGCCTCTCGAATTAGCGCTGGCAGGGTAGCGCTGCGCCAGCAGAGTTAACACCCTTTCTGACCCATTCTGGAAGCCGCTACGCAAACGTACAGGAGCAGGACAAAAAAATGCGCGCAAGACGGTTTACGTCTTGCGCGCAGCTAAAGGATAAAACCGCACCAGCCTGCGCCGGCGCGGCGATCGCTATCAGGCGCTGAGCCAGCCCAGCTTGATCACGAACAGCAGTGAAAGGATCACCAGCGCCGCATTGATCTCTTTCGTGCGGCCGCTCAGCAGCTTCACCACCGTCCAGGTGATAAAGCCGAAGGCGATGCCGTTGGCGATGGAGTAAGTCAGCGGCATGGTCAGCGCGGTAACGGTGACCGGCGCCGCGGTAGTAATATCTTTCCAGTCAATCTCCGCCAGCCCGGAGGTCATCAGCACCGCGACAAACAGCAGCGCCGGCGCCGTCGCGTAGACCGGAACGCTGCCCGCCAGCGGCGAGAAAAACAGCGCCAGCAGGAACAGGATAGCGACCACGACCGCCGTTAAGCCGGTGCGTCCGCCCGCGCTCACGCCAGCTGCAGATTCCACATAGCTGGTGGTGGTCGAGGTACCGAGCAGCGAGCCAAACAGCGCCGCGGCGCTATCGGCCACCAGCGCGCGCCCCATCTTCGGGATATTGCCCTGCTCATCCGCCAGCCCGGCGCGTTTAGTCACTCCCAGCAGCGTACCGGTATTGTCGAACACGTCGACAAACAGAAAGGCGAAAATCACGCTAACCAGGCCGACGTTAAAGGCGCCGGCGATATCCAGCTGCATAAAGGTAGGCGCGATAGAGGGCGGCACGGAGAAGATGCCAGCAAAGGGCGACAGGCCGATGCCCATCGAAATAAAGGTGATCAGCAGGATGCCAATCAGCACCGCGCCGGTGACGCGACGTGCCTCCAGCACCACAATCACCACAAAGCCCAGCAGCGCCAGCAGCGGGCCCGGCTTCGTGAGATCGCCCAGACCAACCAGCGTTGCCGGGTTATCCACCACGATGCCCGCGCCTTCCAGCGCGATCAGCGCCAGGAACAGCCCGATGCCCGCCGCAATCCCGGCGCGCAGCGGCAGCGGAATGCTGGCGATAATCCACTCGCGAATTTTAAAAATCGACATCGCGAAGAAGATCACCGCCGACAAAAACACTGCGCCTAGCGCGATTTGCCAGGTGTAACCCATATGCAGCACGACGGTATAGGTGAAGAAGGCGTTCAGCCCCATGCCGGGCGCCAGCGCGATCGGGTAGTTGGCGATCAGCCCCATCAGTACCGATCCGATCGCCGCCGCCAGACAGGTGGCAACAAACACCGCGCCTTTATCCATCCCGGTTGCGCCCAAAATGCTGGGGTTAACAAACAGGATATAGGCCATCGCCAGGAAGGTGGTGATCCCGGCGACCACTTCGGTGCGAACCGTCGTGTTATGCGCTTTTAGCTTGAATAGTTTTTCTAACATCATCATCTCTCAAGAGCGGAGACGGCACGAATGCGCGTTCTCACTTGCCAGTGTGGGTTACATGCTGATTATTGTGGTACCGCACGACGCGCCGCTGCATGCTGACGGACGCTGTCGTCACGCCCTGAATCTCCATAAGGCCTGAAGTCATAGCAAGCGCTATGCCAGCGGGAAACGCAATCGTTTACCTCGCCAGGCCCGGCATTTTCTAAGAGAAATCTGAACCAAAACAAGGCGCGATTATGGTGCATTGCCCCGCTTCCGCGCAATCGTTTTCATCGCTTCCTCTGCGCTGCGCAAAATTCTGCGCCAACGCACGCTTCAGCAAAGCCGAAGGCGATATCGCTCACGTTTCCATCGCTTGTCAGGGCGGCGCAAATCGCGCCGTGTACACTCTTGTTAACCTTTTTTTAACCTTGAGGTCGCCCTGCATGAAGCCCGCCATTCTGGTTATCGATGATGATAAAGCCGTCTGCGAACTGCTGCAGGATGTGCTGAATGCGCAACAGTTTAGCGTTTACTGCTGCCACTATGGCCGGGACGCGCCGGCGCTGCTGGCGCAGCACGGCGATATCGCGCTGGTGATGCTGGATATGATGCTGCCCGATACCAACGGCCTGCTGGTGCTGCAACAGCTGCAGCGCCAGCGCCCCGATCTGCTGGTGATCATGCTGACCGGCATGGGCTCCGAAGCGGAAATGGTGGTCGGGCTGGAGATGGGCGCGGATGACTATATCGCCAAGCCTTTTAATCCGCGCGTGGTGGTGGCGAGAGCGCGCGCGGCGCTGCGGCGCGGCGGACGGCTGATATCGCCGGAGACGGTGGAGAGCGGCTGGCGCTTTAACGGCTGGCAGCTGGATGAGGCGCGCTGTCAGCTGCTCAATCCGCAGCGCGAAGCGGTGCCGCTGACGCAGGGTGAATATGCGCTGCTGCGCGCGCTGGTGCGCCACGCGCGCAAGGTGCTGACGCGCGATCAGCTGCTGGAGCTGACCCACGGCGAAAGCCTGGACGTTTTCGATCGCACCATCGACGTGCTGATAATGCGACTGCGGCGCAAAATCGAAACGAATCCGCATCAGCCCAGTTTGATCCGCACTATTCGCGGCCTCGGCTATGTCTTTTCCGCCGATGTCACGCGTCCGGAAGCGGTCCGGCTGAGCGCCTGACGGGGCGAACAGCCGGGCGCGCGCCCGGCGCTATTTCACCGTCCAGCCCTTGTAGCTGCCCACATTGTCGCGATCGATCAGGGAAACCGGGATCAGCACCGGCTTATCGGGCGCCGGTTTGCCCTGCAGAATGTCATAGCCGATCTCCACCGCTTTTGCCGCCATCACCTGTGGATCCTGCGCCGGCGTAGCGACGAACAGCGAGTTCTTACGCTTCAGCGCCTCTTCGCCGTCGGGCGATCCGTCGACGCCGACAATAAAGAATTCGTTGCGCTGTGCCTGTTTCGCCGCCAGATCGGCACCGATCGCCGTTGGATCGTTGATAGCGAACACCGCATCCACCTTCGGATTGGCCGACAGCAGACCCGTCATCACTTCCAGCCCCCCTTCACGGCTGCCCTTGGCGTTCTGGTTCCAGGAGAGCAGCTTGATCTCAGGATGGCGTTTCAGCTCGGTCATACAGCCCTCAACCCGGTTCTGCACGGCGGAAACCGGCGGGCCATTGATAATCAATACGTTGCCCTTCTCCTTCAGGCGATCGGCGATATATTTACAGGCCATCTCCCCCGCCTGGGTGTTGTCTGAGGTAATGGTAGCGTTGGCGCCGTCAGCCGCCACGTCGACCGCCACCACCACGATGCCAGCGTCGCGGGCGCGTTTCACCGCCGGCGCGATGCCTTTGGAATCGGCGGCGTTCAGAATAATCATGTCGACTTTCGCCGCGATAAAGTTATCGATCTGCGCCACCTGCTGGCCCAGATCGTAGCCGCTGGAGACCAGCGTCACGTTGACCTTGTCGCCCGCCAGCTCACGCGCTTTCATCTCCGCGCCTTTGGTAATCTGCACGAAAAACGGGTTGGCGAGATCGCCGACGGTGACGCCGATGGATTTAAGATCTTTCGCCTGAGCGAAGGAGGCGCTGAACAGCGTTGCCGCCAGCAGCCCGGTTACGATCGGATTAAAACGCATAGATCTTCTCCTGCTGTTATTAGAATCGCCAACGGCTGAATGGCGGAGGGTAAAAAGAGGGCGCCGCGCTCAGGAGACGTGGTGCCGGGTGCGATATTTGTCGATCAGCACCGCAATAATGATCACCGCGCCTTTGATCACCAGCTGCCAGAAATAGGAGACCCCCATCAGCGTCATGCCGTTGTTGAGCGTGGCGATAATCAGCGCGCCGATCAGGGTGCCGGTAATGGTGCCGATGCCGCCGACGAAGCTGGTGCCGCCGAGGATCACCGCGGCGATGGCGTCCAGTTCATAGCCGACGCCGAGGTTGCCGTTGGCGCTATAGAGACGCGACGCCGACATCAGCCCGCCTAGCCCGGAGAGCAGCCCGCTCATGGCGTAAACGAACAGCAGTACCGCGCTGACCTTAATCCCGGTGAGACGCGCCGCCTGCATATTGCCGCCCACCGCGTAGATATGAACGCCCAGCGTGGTGCGGCGCAGGATAAACCAGCAGACGGCGATCACCGCGAAGGCGATAACGATCAGCCAGGGCACCGGGCCGAGATAGCCGTTGCCTATCCATTCAAAGCTGATATCGGAGTTAATCACCGTGGTGCCGTTTGCCAGCAGATAGGCGGCGCCGCGCAGCGCCGTATAGGTGCCAAGGGTAACGATAAAAGGCGGCAAGCCGGCCCAGGCGACCAGTATGCCGTTAAACAGCCCCATCACCAGGCCAGCGCCGAGCGCCATGGGGATAGTCATGCCGGCGAGCATGGGATCGAGCGAGGCAACCATCGCCACCACCGCCGTGGTGCCCAGCATTGAGCCCACCGAAAGGTCGATGCCGCCGGTGAGGATCACAAAGGTCATACCGGCCGCCAGCACGATATTAATCGAGGCCTGGCGGGTAATATTGAGCAGATTGCCCTCGGTGAAGAAGTTCGGCGCGACAAAGCCGAACACCACCACAATCAGCACCAGAATCGGCAGAATGCCGACGGTTTGCAGCATGTCGCCTATCAGCGCCCGCTTAACGGTGGGCGGTTTCGCCCGCGTGGTTTCTGTCATCGCTCTCTTCTCCTTATATTTCCAGCGGCGAGGCGGTATGCGCCCCGGTGGCCAGCGTCATAATGTTTTCCTGGCTGATCTGCTCTTTATCCAGCTCACCGGCGATGGTGCCTTCGCGCATCACATAGACCCGATCGCTCATGCCGACCACTTCCGGCAGCTCGCTGGAGATCATCAGGATCGCCACCCCCTGCTGCGCCATCTGGTTCATCATGCGGTAGATTTCGCTTTTGGCGCCGACGTCAACGCCGCGCGTCGGCTCATCGAGGATCAGGATGCGCGGCCCAATCGATACCCAGCGCGAAATCAGCAGCTTCTGCTGGTTGCCGCCGGAGAGGCCCCCCGCCCGCACCTGCGCATGCGGCACGCGGATGTTAAGCGTGGCGATGGCGTCGCCGGCGATCTTTCTTCCTTTGCGTCGGTTGAGCAGCCCGTAGCTGGCGTCGCGCTCCAGCGTCGCCATCACAATGTTCTCCTGCGCCGCCATCTCCAGAAACAGCCCCTGCTCTTTGCGGTTTTCAGTGAGAAAGCCGATGCCACGCGCAATGGCGTCGCGCGGCGAATGGATTGTCACCTGCTGCCCGTCAATCCAGATCTCGCCGCCGCTCGGCTTACGCACGCCAAAAATCAGCTGCGCCAGCTCGCTGCGTCCTGCGCCCACCAGCCCGGCGAGCCCGACGATCTCGCCGGCGCGCACCGCCAGGCTGCTCGGCCGCACCTTGCCGCCGTCGGTAAGATGATTGACCGCCAGGCGAATATCGCCGAACGGGATGGTGCGATCCTTGTTAAAGAGATCGCTGAGCGGACGGCCCACCATCATGCGCACCAGCTCGCTGGCGTTAAGCGTGTCGCGGGTCAGGCTGCCGACATACTGCCCGTCGCGCAGCACGCTGACGCGATCGGAGAGCTCATAGACCTCCGCCATACGATGGCTGATATAGATAATCGCCATGCCTTCCGCGCGCAGGCGCTTGATGAGCGCGAACAGCTGCTCGGTTTCGCGGTTGCTCAGCGCGGCGGTGGGTTCATCCATCACCAGAATGCGGCTGTGGCGGTGCAGCGCGCGGGCGATTTCAACCTGCTGCTGTTCGGCGATGCTGAGGCGGCTGACGCGGTCGGTGGCGCTAAACTGCGCGCCGAGCCGATCGATCACCTGCTGCGCCTCCTCGGCCATCTGGCGACGCCGAATCAGCCCGCCGCGCGTGATTTCGCTGCCGAGAAAGATGTTCTCCGCCACCGTGAGGTTGGGGGCCAGATTGATCTCCTGATAAATCAGGGTAATGCCTGCCGCCAGCGCCTCTTTCGGCCCTCTGATCACACAGGGGCGACCGTCGATCAGGATCTCACCGCTGGTGGCGCTGTAGGCGCCGGCGAGGATCTTCATCAGGGTACTTTTGCCTGCGCCGTTCTCCCCCATCAGCGCGTGGATTTCGCCAGCATAGACCGTCAGATCGACGCCCTTAAGCGCATAAAACTGGCCGAAGCGCCGCGTGATTTCGCGCATTTGCAGAATCGGTGTGGCTGTCATGGGCCGCTCCAGATAACCGTGGTTAGGGCTGAGTAAAGCAACGCCAGATAAATGGAAAATGTCAGCGGCCGTTCATATTTGTCATAAATGCGCCCGGGCCGCGCCCTATACTCGCCTCACTGAGGGCGGGCGGAGGCGCGATATGCGGCATCAACATCTCTGGCAGGCGGGCGCGCGCGGCCGCCTGCTGCTGTTTAACCTGCTGGTGGTGTGCGTCACGCTGATGGTGAGTGCGGTAGCGATACTTGGCTTTCGCCACGCCGGGCGCATTCAGGAGCAGGCGCAGGCGCAAACCCTGAGCGATATGAGCGCCAGCCTGGCGCTGGCGCGCGATACCGCCAGCGTCGCCACGGCGGCGGTGCGCCTGTCGCAGGTGGTGGGCGCGCTTGAGTATCAGAGCGAATCGCAGCGACTCCAGCAGACGCAACAGGCGCTGCAGCAGTCGCTGTCGCTGCTTGCCTCGGCGCCGCTTGCCGCGCGTCAGACGGCGCGGGTGGCGCGCATTCGCGCGCGCAGCCTGATGCTGGAGCAGACCATCACGCAGCTGCTGATCAACGGCCATCAGCGCCACCTGCAGCGCAACGCCCTGCTCAGCGGCCTGTGGCAGTCGCAGCTGCTGCTTGACCATATTAACCAGCTCGCGGTGCGGCGCGGCCCTCCGGCGGCGCTGCGCCAGCAGACCGAGCGCTTGCTGGCGGCGGCGATCCGCACCCCGTCTCCGGTTGCGGTGGTCGATCAGCTGCAGCAGGTGATGGCAGCATGGCGGCCAGAGGCGGGCGAGGCGGTGCTGGATGAGAAAATCGCCCGCCTGATCGCGACCCAGCAGTCGCTGCGGCCGCTGGCGGAACGGCTGGCGGAGAACGATCTGGCTATCGCCTATTCCACCTACCGCATCAAAGCGCTGGTGGCGGCGCTCAACGACGACATCACCGCCTGCGTGCAGCAGGTGGCGCAGCAGAGCGAAATGCGCAGCGCGGAAACCCACCGCGAACTCAACTCGGTGATCCTGTTTATCGCGCTGTTCGCCCTGCTGGCGCTGGCGATCACCGGCTATGCCGGGATCTATATCTACCGCAATCTCGGCTCCAGCCTGACCGCCATCGCCGACGCCATGACGCGGCTGGCGCAGGGAGAGAAGCGCGTTGCGGTGCCGGGCCTGCAGCGGCGCGACGAACTGGGCGATCTGGCGCGCGCCTTTAACGTTTTCGCCCGCAATACCGCGTCGCTGGCGCACACCTCCCGCCTGCTCAAGGAAAAGAGCAGTCAGCTTGAGTCCACCTTTCTGGCGATGCGCGACGGCTTTGCGCTGTTTGATAACCACGGCCAGCTGGTGGTGTGGAATGCGCAGTATCCCCAGCTGCTGGGGCTGCCCGAACAGGCGCTGCATCGCGGCCTGCACTATCGCCAGCTGCTGAAGCGGGTGGGCGTGGATCTGCAGCATCCGGGCGAGCCGCAGGAGGTGCGGCTGGCGGATGGCCGCACGCTGGAGCTGCGCTTTAGCCCGGTGCCGCGTCGCGGCATCGTCAATACCGTGCTGGAGCGCACCGCGCGCAAGGCGCTGGAGGAGGCGCTGGTACACAGCCAGAAGATGAAAGCGGTTGGCCAGCTGACCGGCGGCATCGCGCACGACTTCAATAACCTGCTGGCGGTGATTATCGGCAGCCTGGCGCTGACCCAGGGGCAGCTGCCGCCGGGCAGCCTGGCGAGCCGCATCGACCGCGCCCGTCAGGCAGCGGATCGCGCCGCCCTGCTCACCCAGCGGCTACTGGCCTTTTCGCGCAAGCAGGCGCTGCATCCGCGCGCCGTGTCGGTGACGCAGCTGGTGGAGGAGCTGCAGAACCTGCTGCAGCACTCGCTGCTGCCCGGCCAGCGCCTGACGGTCGAGGCGCCGCGGCCCGGCTGGCTCGCCTGGATCGACGCCAGCCAGCTGGAGAACGCACTGATGAATCTGGTGGTGAACGCGCGCGACGCCATGCAGCAAAAAAGCGGCGAGATCCGCCTGCGCATCGCCAGCCAGCAGCGCGAACAGGGCGAGCGCGTAGTGATTGAGGTGATCGACCAGGGCTGCGGCATGACGCCAGAGGTGCGGGAACAGGTGTTCGAGCCCTTTTTCACCACTAAAGAGACCGGCAGCGGCAGCGGGCTGGGGCTGTCGATGGTGTATGGCTTTGTGCGCCAGTCAGGGGGCCAGATTGAGATCGACACCGCGCCCGGCCAGGGAACCACCGTGCGTCTGCTGCTGCCGCGCGCCCCAGAGAGCGCCGTCGCCCCCGCGCCAGCCGCGCCGGTGGTGCCATCCGCCCCGTGCGATAAGCTGATTCTGGTGCTGGATGACGAACCGGCGGTGCGCCAGACGCTGTGCGAGCATCTGCACCAGCTTGGCTACGTGACGCTGGAGTGCGCCAGCGGCGAAGAGGCGCTGGCGCTGCTGCGGCAGACCCCCGATATCGATCTGCTGATCAGCGATCTGATGCTGCCCGGCGGGCTGAACGGCGCCGAGGTGATCCGCCAGGCGCAGCAGCAGTGGCCGCAGCTGGCGACGCTGCTGATCAGCGGGCAGGATCTGCGCCTGCAGCCGGTGGCGCTGCCGCTGTGCGAGCGGCTGGCAAAACCCTGGCGCAGCGCGCAGCTGGCGCAGGCGCTGGCGCGCGCCTGGCAGCGCAGCGAGCGCCTCAGTCGCGCGCGGCAGGCTGCCAGAGCGGCACCGGCTTGCCGCTGATATAGCGCTTACGCAGGCGGCTGGAGAGCGCATCCATAATCATCACCACCGCCACGAGGATCAGGGTTAAAAACATCACCACGTCCCAGTTCCACAGGCGCATATTCTCGGCGTAGACCAGCCCGACGCCGCCCGCGCCGACAAAGCCCAGCACCGCCGCCGAGCGGGTATTGGATTCGATCTGATAGAGGCTGAGCGCCAGGAAATGGGGAAACGACTGGGTAAAGATGCCGAAGCGGTGCTTCTGCAGGCTGTTGGCGCCGACCGCACTCAGACCGCGGCTCGGCGAGCGCTCTACCGCCTCGTGCCCTTCCGAGTAGAGCTTGCCCAGCAGACCGACATCCTGCATCACAATCGCCAGCACGCCCGCCAGCGGCCCCATGCCGACGGCGCGCACAAAAATCAGCCCCCATATCGCCATATCGATGCCGCGCAGCAGATCGAGCAGGCGACGCACCGCCCAGGCGATGGGCCGCATGGCGCGGTCGTGCATCACGTTGCGCGCGGCGAAAAACGACAGCGGCAGCGCGATAAGGGACGCGGTCAGCGTCCCGGCGAAAACGATCGCCAGCGTGATACCGATTTGTGAGAAATAGTAGCCAAACGGCCAGTTAACAAAATCGTGCCAGACGAACATACGCAGAAAATAGCGTCCCAGCTGCTGGGCGCCCAGCGCGGCGCGGCTCCACTCAATGCCGTAAAACTCAAAGAAGTAGAGGTAGTAAAGCAGAATGGCCGCCGCCGCCAGCGCGAGTCGCCGCAAATAGCGCGGCTGCGCGGCGAACAGCCCGCCATTTTCCCGTCTGATTTTGCCGATATCCGGCGCCAGCGACATCATGATGCTCCCTCCACGACGCGGCGGCGCAGCCGGCCGGAACAGCTGTCCAGCAGCGACACCACCAGGATAATCAGCAGCAGCGTGATGCTGACCTGATCGTAACGATCGAGTTTGATATTGGTCATCAGCTCCTGGCCGATGCCGCCCGCGCCCACCAGCCCCAGAATGGTTGATGAGCGAAAGTTGATCTCCAGCCGCATAAAGCTGTAGGAGAGAAAGATCGGCTTCACCTGTGGCCAGAAGGCGAAGCGCATGCGCTGCAGCTTGCTGGCGCCGCAGGCGGCCAGCCCGCGCACTGGCTTATCGGAGGCGCTTTCAATCGCCTCGTAGAAGAGTTTGGTCAGGCTGCCAATGGTGTGCAGCACCAGCGCTAGGAAGCCGGGAATGGCGCCGATACCGAACGCCATCACGAACATCACCGCCCAGGCCAGCTCCGGCATGGTGCGCAAAAAGGCGACAAAGGCGCGAATGGCAACGCGCAAACCAGGCGGGGTTTGGGTGTTATCGGCGGCAAAAAAGGCCAGCACGGCGGCGATACAGACCGCCACAACGGTGGATGCCAGCGCCAGCTGCAGGGTTTCCCAGATGAGCGGCAGCTGGAAATGGAGGCGGTAGCCCCAGTAAGCGAGCGATCCTTCGGTCTTCACGCCGTCGAACAGCGTGGCGACGTGCAGCACCGGCAGGGTTTGCCACAGGTAGTCGAAGAAGTGCGGCAGCGATAGCCACAGCGTGGTCAGGCTGAACTCTGACAGGTTGCCTGCGACGAGGTAGAGCGTCACCAGCACCAGCGACCAGAGCAGCGTGTCGCGTTTCTGCTGGCTGCGGATGCGTTGGTAGTAGCGTTCGAAGTCAGTCAAAAGTAGATTCCTGCGTAATAAAAGAATTTTGAGCGTGCAACAGGCAGATTCTCAGGCCGCAGATCGGCTTACTCAGCGGGGTACAGGGTGAGAAGAGCAACGCGGCCCGCGCAGGGACAAAAACGCCGCGAGCGTTGTTGAACAGCGCAGCGCGCTGGCCCGGTAACGGGCGCACCTCAAGGATGAGGTGCGTATCCGCGCGGGCCTGGCCGGCAGGGATGCCCTCCCCTGCGTCTTTGCGATCTCACCCTGTTACCCGCATCAGCGCCGGGTAACGCCCTTAGCCGCGCTGCCCTTTCGCCAGATCGCGCTTCATATCGATAATATTCTGATAGTCCGCCACTGACGCCGGGCCAATATGCTGCGCGCCGCCCACGGCCTTCACGAAGCAGGCGTGCTGCTCTTTATCCAGCTTCTTAATCGTCTCGACCACTTTCTGTTTGAAATCGGCGGGCAACTTATTGCTCACCAGCAGCGGGCCGTTGGGGATCAGCGGCGACTGCCAGATAATGCGGATCTGCTTCATCAGATCGGGGTGATCCATGCGGATCAGGCGACCAAAGGCGCCAGCGCTGTAGCCGCTGTTATAGTCGCCCACCAGCGAACTCCAGGTCACCGCGCCGTCGAACTGATTGTTCAGCACGCCGAGGATGTCCTGCTCGTGGCCGCCGGAAAAGGTCACGCTGGAGAAGAAGCCGTTGTACTTGTCATCCACGCTGCCGCCGAACTGCTTTTTAAACGCCTGGTTCGGCATCAGGAAGCCGGAGGTGGAGTCCGGGTCGGCCATGCCAAAGGATTTGCCCTTCAGGTCTTCCAGCTTCTTATAGGGGCTGCTGTTTTTCACAATCACCACCGAGTGATAGCCTTTCGAGCCATCTTTGTCATCCACCAGAATGCCGACGATATCCACGGCTTTGGCATCCTGCAGGTAGACCGAGGCGTAAGAGGCAGGCGACATGCTCAGCACCATATCGATCTTGCCGCCCAGCAGTCCCTGAATAACGCCGGCGTAGTCGGAGGAGTTGCGCAGCTTCGTGTCGACGTTGAGTTCCTTATCAAAAAAGTCCTTCACGCACTGGTTATCGCCAATCTGCTGGGTGGCGTTCTGCCCGCCGAGAATGCCCAGATTCAGCTCTTTCGGTGCATCCGCTGCGTTCACGCCAAAGGTCACTACGCTGGTCAGTAATGCTAATAAAGTCAGTTTCATTCGAGTTTTGTCTCTTGCCGTGGAGGTTAGTGAAGCTGATTGATTTCATCGCCGTAGAGCTGTTGCAGCAGGCTGTCGGTCAGGTGCGCCGGATGGCCGTCGAACAGCACTCTGCCGCGCTGAATACCGATGACGCGCGTGCAGTAGCTTTTCACCAGCTCAACCGAATGGAGGTTTACCATCACGCTGATGCCCTGCTCGCTGACCTGGCGCAGCACATCCATGATGCGTTTGGTATTTTTGGGATCGAGCGACGCCACCGGTTCGTCGGCCAGCAGGATTTTCGGGTTCTGCATCAGGGCGCGGCAGATGGCCACGCGCTGCATCTGCCCGCCCGACAGGTTCTCGGCGCGCTGCAGCGCCTGCGGCAGCATATTCATCCACTGCAGCAGTTCGATAGCATGGGCGCGGTCGCTGTCAGAGAAGACTTTAAAAAAGGATTTCAGCGTTGAGGTCTGGCTAAGACGGCCCAGCAGCACGTTGGTCAGCACATCG
Source organism: Pantoea agglomerans (assembly GCF_020149765.1). Taxonomy (NCBI): domain Bacteria; kingdom Pseudomonadati; phylum Pseudomonadota; class Gammaproteobacteria; order Enterobacterales; family Erwiniaceae; genus Pantoea; species Pantoea agglomerans. The sequence continues at coordinate 1,550,754 of NZ_CP083809.1, read as the reverse complement.
AGGCGCGGCACCAGGCAGAAGTCCTGAAAAATCATGCCGCATTCGCTGCGCCACTGCCGCAGCTGACGGCTGCTGAGGGTCAGCAGGTTGCGCTCGGCTTCGCCGTTGCGCAGGCTGTAAACCGCCCCTTCAGAGGCGTCGATGGTGCCGTTAAGCATATGCAGCAGCGTCGATTTGCCTGCGCCCGAGCGGCCGATCACGGCGACCATTTCTCCCGCATGCAGATCAAAACTGACATTGTCCAGCACGCGGTTCTCGCCCCAGCGCTTGCCCAGCCCCTGCACCGACAGCACCTTCTCTGCTGGCGGGCTAAGGGGCGCGCTGCTGTTGTCCACCACGGTTCTTAACAGTGCCTGTGCCATGATTCACTCCGTATGCGTTGACAAGGTGTAAGTTGACGCCTATTACGGCCCGGCGTGATGACTCTCTGATGACAGCGAGATGATCAAACGGTGACAGGGTCGTCCGCGCTCAGCGACAGCGTTATGCCGTCGGCAGCCGCGAAGAGAGACGGAGGCAAAGGATTGTTTGCTAACCAGTTATCCATCTGATGCGACAGATGCGTCAGCCAGGCGCGCCGCGGCGCAAGCCGCTCGACAATCGCCAGCGCGCGCGTCAGATCGTTATGGTTGCGCGCAGCGGGCGACGGCGGATCGTTGCAGTCGATCACCAGCTCATCGATGCGCTGGCCGGTGAGAAAATCGTCGGTGTCGGGCGGCAGGCCGCAGGTATCGCACAGCCAGGCGAGCCGCGCGCCGTGCCAGTCAAACAGGTAGCCGTGCGTCAGCTTTGAGTGCTGCAGCGGCAGCGGCGTCACCTGCAGCGCGCCGAAAAGATGCGGCACAAAGGGCGTCAGCGACGGGCGAAAATCGAGCAGGCCGGGATGCTTAAAGAGATCGTCGCAGCCCCGCTCGTCCGGCGGCCCCCAGACGGGGATCGCCGCCCCCAGCCCCCAGCGCAGCGCAAACAGCCCCTGTACGTGATCCATATGGTAGTGGGTCAGCAAAATGCGCGACAGCTCGCCGGGCGCGAAGCGCTCCGCCAGCAGCGGCAGTCCGGCGTCGAGCAGGATGCGCTCGCCCCCCGCCTCGATCAGCGCGCTGCAGGGGGCGCGTCGCCTTTTGGCGTCGGCGCGCGCCCGCATGCAGGCGGCGCAGTCGCAGCCGAAAAGCGGCGCGGCGGTCACCCCGCCGGTACCGAGAAAGGTCAGCTTCATGGCAGCGGCTCCAGCAGCTGGCGCAGCTGCAGCAGGGTCTGCGACAGCGCGCCGTTGTTGTTCAGCAGGTAGCAGCCCGCCGGCGGCGCGTGCGCGGCGCGATCCAGCCGCCGCGCGATCTCGCTCTCGCTCTCACGCCCGCGCTGGCGCAGACGCGCCGCCAGCACCTCCGGCGCCACCGTCAGGCAGAGCGGCAGCAGCCGCGCGCCGTAGCGTGCCTGCGCCTGCGGCAGATGGTGGCGCGAGCCGTTGACCAGCACCTGGTGGCCGCGCGCCAGCCAGAGGTCGATCTCCAGCCCGAGGCCGTAGTGCAGGCCGTGCGCCGTCCAGCGCAGGGCAAACAGCCCCTGCGCCGCGCGGCGCGTGAACTCCGCTTCGGTCAGGGCGATATGGTTCTCGCCGCCCGCGTCCGCCGCCCGCGTGATATAGCGATGCGCGATCAGCAGATTCGGCGGCGGCGCTTCGCGCAGCGCGTTGAGCAGGCTGTCTTTGCCCGAGCCTGACGGCCCGATAAGCCAGATCAGGCGCGCCATCAGTAGACCTGCCTGCCCTGCGACCAGACGTGACGAATATGCGGATGGCCGTGGTCGGTATGCGCCAGCACCAGATCGGCGCGGCGGCCTTCGGCGATCGTGCCGCGATCCGTCAGGCCGAGGGCGCGCGCCGGATTGCACGTCACCAGCGCCACCGCCTGCGGCAGCATAAGCGGATTACGCTCGTCGGCGGCGAGGCGGAACGCCGCGTCGAGCAGCGATGCCGGATAGTAGTCGGAGGAGAGAATATCGAGCAGCCCCTCCGCCGCCAGCGCCCAGGCGGCGACGTTGCCGGAGTGAGAGCCGCCGCGCACGATATTGGGCGCGCCCATCAGGATCTGCATCCCTCTGGCGCGCGAGGCGCGCGCCGCCGCCAGCGTGGTGGGAAACTCGGCGATGGCGCTGCCGACGCCGTGCGACTCCTCAACGTGCGCCTCGGTGGCGTCGTCGTGGCTGGCAATGGCGATATTGCGCGCGCGGCAGAGCGCGGCGATCCCCTCGCGGTTCGGCTGCGACCACTGTGCCGCCAGCGTCAGCTGCTCCTGCTCAAAGGCATCCATCTGCTGGTCGTTGAGCGCGTATTTGCCCTGGTAATATTCGCGGTACTTCTCCAGCGAGGCGTACTGCCGCTGGCCCGGCGAGTGATCCATCAGCGACACCAGCGACAGCTCCGGGGTGCTCATCAGCGCCTCGAACAGCGGCAGCGTGGCGTGATGCGGCAGCTCGCAGCGCAGGTGCAGCCGATGCTCGGCGCGGTTCAACCCTTTGCGGTTGCTGTCGCGGATGGCGTTGATCATTTTGCTCAGGTTATCGAGACGATGGCCGCCGTCGCGCACGTCGCCGACGCCGATGGCGTCCAGCACCGTGGTGATGCCACTGGCCACCATGAGTGCGTCGTGGCTGCTCATCGCCGAGTGGGCGGGCCAGTCCACCTTCGGCCGCGGGGCGAAAAACTTATCGAGATTGTCGGTGTGCAGCTCCACCAGGCCGGGCAGCAGATAGCCGCCCTCGCCGTCCAGCGCGCCGGGCTGGCGGCTCGGGGTTTCGCTAAAGCTGGCGATCAGGCCGTCACGCATCTCCAGCGATCCCGCCACCAGCTCATTTTCCAGAATCAGATGAACATGGTTGATAATCATGCTTCCGCTCCGCTGTTAACCGGCTGCATAACGTGCAGGCGATCCGCCACCCGTTCGCGCACCGCTTCATCGTGAAAAATGCCGACAATCGCCGCGCCGCGCGCGCGCGCCTGCTCGATCAGCTCCACCACCGCTGTGCTGTTGGCCTTATCCAGCGAGGCGGTCGGCTCGTCCAGCAGCAGCACCGGATAGTCGGCGATAAAGCCGCGCGCGATATTGACGCGCTGCTGCTCGCCGCCGGAGAAGGTCGAGGGGGCCAGCGACCAGAGGCGCGACGGCACGTTAAGCCGCGTCAGCAACTCTTTTGCGCGCTTCTCGCAAAAGGCGCGCGCCACGCCGCGCTCCAGCAGCGGCTGCATCACGATTTCCAGCGTCGGGACGCGCGGGATCACGCGCAGAAACTGACTGACCCAGCCGAGGGTGTCGCGGCGCATCGCCAGCATTTGACGCGCCGGGGCGTGCGCCATATCGATCCATGCGCCGTCGTGGCGCAGCCAGATATGGCCGCTGTTGGCCTGATAGTTGCCGTAGAGCGCGCGCAGCAGCGTCGATTTGCCGCTGCCGGAGCGGCCGTGCAGCACCACCACCTCCCCCGCAGCCACCTCAAGCGAGGCGTTTTGCAAAACCGGCAGTTCAGCCCCTCCCTGGTTGTGCAGCACAAAGGTTTTGCACAGATTCTCGACGCGCAGTTGTATGTTCATGGGGTTATCCGTCATTAGTTGAGCACCGATGAAACCAGCAGCTGGGTATAGGGATGGTGAGGATCGTCCAGCACGCGGTCGGTCAGGCCGCTCTCCACCACGCGGCCCTGCTTCATCACCAGCAGCCGGTGCGCGAGCAGGCGCGCCACGCCGAGATCGTGGGTGACAATAATCACCGCCAGATTCAGCTCGCGCACCAGGGTGCGCAGCAGATCGAGCAGGCGCGCCTGCACCGACACGTCCAGGCCGCCGGTCGGCTCGTCCATAAACACCAGCTTCGGCTGGGTAACCAGGTTGCGGGCGATCTGCAGGCGCTGCTGCATGCCGCCGGAAAAGGTGGTGGGCAGATCGTCGATGCGGCTGGCGGCGATCTCCACCTCCTGCAGCCAGCGGCCCGCCTGGGCGCGGATATCGCCGTAGTGGCGGTTGCCTACCGCCATCAGCCGCTCGCCGATATTGCCGCCCGCGGTGACCTGGGGGCGCAGCCCGTCAAGGGGGTGCTGATGCACCACGCCCCATTCGGTCCGCAGCAGGCGGCGGCGATCGCTCTCCGACAGTGCGTAGAGGTCGCGCTGGCGGTAGAGAATGCTGCCCTGCTGCGGCGTCAGGCGCGCGGAGAGGCTGCGCAGCAGCGTGGTTTTGCCGGAGCCGGACTCGCCGACGATGCCCAGCACTTCGCCGGGATAGAGATCGAAACTCACGGCTTCGAAGCCTTTGCCCGGCGCGTAGAGGTGCGTCAGGTTATTAACCGCAAGCAGCGGCTGTTCACTGTGCATGTTGCTGTTCCTGCTGCTGATGGCAAAAGTCGGTGTCGGAGCAGACAAAAAGACGCGTGCCCCGATCATCCATCACCACTTCGTCGAGATAGCTGTGGCGCGAACCGCACAGGGCGCAGGGCTCCTCCCACTGCTGCACGGTAAAGGGGTGGTCCTCGAAATCGAGGCTCTCGACTTTGGTATAGGGCGGCAGCGCATAGATACGCTTTTCACGGCCTGCGCCGAACAGCTGCAGCGCGGGCATCATATGCATCTTCGGGTTATCAAATTTCGGGATCGGCGACGGGTCCATCACGTAGCGATCGTTAACCTTTACCGGATAGGCGTAGGTGGTGGCGATATGGCCGTAGCGCGCGATATCTTCATAGAGCTTCACCTGCATCACGCCATACTCCTCCAGCGCGTGCATGGTGCGGGTTTCCGTTTCGCGCGGCTCAATAAAGCGCAGCGGTTCAGGGATCGGCACCTGGAAAATCAGGATCTGATCCTCCGCCAGCGGCGTCTCCGGGATGCGGTGGCGCGTCTGGATCAGGGTGGCGTCGGTGGTGCGCTCGGTGGTCGCCGCGCCGCTGACGCGCTGAAAGAAACGGCGGATCGACACCGCGTTGGTGGTGTCGTCCGCCCCCTGATCGATCACCTTCAGCACGTCGGCGTCGCCGATAACGCTGGCGGTGATCTGAATGCCGCCGGTGCCCCAGCCGTAGGGCATCGGCATCTCCCGTCCGGCGAACGGCACCTGATAGCCGGGGATCGCCACCGCTTTCAGGATGGCGCGGCGGATGGCGCGCTTAGTCTGCTCGTCGAGATAGCCGGAGTTATAGCCGCTCAGTTCAGCCATGATTGCGCTCCTCGTGCTCCTGACGCAGGCGCTTCAGCAGCGCCAGCTCCGCCTGAAAATCGACGTAGTGCGGCAGTTTAAGGTGAGAGACGAAGCCGGCGGCCTCGACGTTATCGGCGTGCGCCAGCACAAACTCCTCGTCCTGCGCCGGGCTGGTGACGCGCTCGTCGTGCTCGCGGGTTTGCAGCGCGCGATCCACCAGCGCCATCGCCATCGCCTTACGCTCGGCGCGGCCAAATACCAGCCCGTAGCCGCGGGTAAAGTGCGGCGCCTCTCTGCCCTGGGTGGTGAAGCCGTTGACCATTTCACATTCGGTCAGCAGCACTTCGCCGATCTCCAGCTCGAAATCGAGCTCATCCGGACAGATGCTGACGCTGAGGTAGCCGGTGCGGATCTCCCCGGCGAAGGGATGGGTGCGGCCGTAGCCGCGCTGGGTCGAGTAGCCGAGCGCCAGCAGAAAGCCTTCATCGCCGCGCACCAGCTGCTGCAGGCGCGCCGCGCGCGACGCCGGGAAGCCCATCGGTTCGCGGGTGATATCCACCGGCTCGCTGCCGTCGTCAGTTTCCCGCGCCGCCAGCCCTTCATCGCTCATCATGGTGAACATATGGGGACAGCGCGCGGCCAGCGCCTCGTCGGCGCGCGGCGCGGCCGGGGCGTCGCCGTTGGCCAGCAGCGTAAAGTCGAGCAGGCGGTGGCTGTAGTCACAGGTCGGGCCCAGCACCTGGCCGCCAGGCAGATCTTTATAGACGGCGGAGATGCGGCGCTCGAGGCGCATGTCGCCGGTCGCCAGCGGTGCGCTGTCGGCGAGGCGCGGCAGCGTGGTGCGGTAGGCGCGCAGCAGGAAAATCGCCTCCACCAGGTCGCCGCTCGCCTGCTTGATCGCCAGCGCCGCCAGCTCGGGATCGTAGATGCCGCCCTCGGTCATCACGCGGTCGACCGCCAGGCCAAGCTGCTGCGCCACCTGGTCGCAGCCCAGCTCCGCCACCTCGCGCGCGCCGCGCCGCAGGTCCGCCTGCAGCTGATGGGCATTGGCAATCGCCTTCTCGCCTCCTTTAACGGCTACGTACATCAGCACACCTCCACGCGGGTGGTGCGCGGCAGCGCCATCATCGCTTCGCCGCAGGTGAAGATAAGATCGACCCCCTGCGGAAAGGGATGCGGACGGTTGCGCAGATAGTCCAGCACGCTCTCCGGCAGCTGTGGCGCGATAGCGCGCGTCTCGCGCAGGCCCGGCCCGGAGAGGCGCAGCGTCAGCCCGCCGTTAAGCGACGGCACCTCAATAATCAGCGTGGTGCTCTTTTCCGGCGCCAGGTTGTCCCCTGCGGCGAACGCCGCCGGGCGGGGGCTGCTGGCGGCATGGCTCAGCGCAAACGGGGCGTCGCGACTCTCGCTCAGCGGCGCACCGGTATGGAAGCGCAGGTTGCTGCGCAGGATGGGGTTATCGACCTGCGGATCGATCCACAGCGGACTCTCCTGATCCACCAGCGTCAGCAGCACCGCGGTCGCGGCGGGCGACAGCGCGCCCCAGCCCTGCGCCAGCGGCAGCGAGACCATCACGCCCGGCTCGCTCATCGCTTTCAGAATGCGGCGGAAGGCGCGCTGCGCATCGGCCACCGGATGGTTAAAACTAGCCAGTAAAGTCATCAGTTATCTCCGCGAACCAGCGTAAAGAAATCTACTTTCGAGCTGGCGATCTCGCGCGCCCGCAGCTGGCGCTGCTCCTCGCGCAGGGCCGCCAGCGGCGTTATCACTTTTTCGGTCAGCAGCGCGTGGGTCTGCGGCTGCTGCAGCAGCGCGTCTATCAGGGCGCAGCGCTCGGCGTGCGCCTTGTCGCGGCCCAGCACGTAGCTGTAGCCAAGCGTGCCGTCCTCCAGCTGCACCACGGCGCGCGTCACGGTGGCGTCGCCCATAACAAAGCGCTTGCCGCTGGCGCCCATGCGCGCCATCAGCCGCGTCAGGCCGATTTCCGCCGGACGGATCAGCGAGAAGCGCGGCGAGAGGCGCAGCGCCTGCCAGTGCTGCGCCAGCGCCGACGCGCTGCTGTGCGCCAGCACCGACAGCCACTGCTGTCGTTGGGTTATGCTTTCCATCAGTGCTCCAGGGTCAGTTCGATCATATCGCCGCGCGTCAGGCTGACGGAGTACTCCGCCAGCGCGCCGTCGCGGGTGCGGTTCAGGGTGCGCACGCAGAGCAGCGGCGCGTGCAGCGCGATCTCCAGCAGGCGGCACTCTTTGGCCTGCGCGCGGCGCGTGCTGATGCGGGTCTGGCTGCGGGCCAGCTGGTGGCCGCCGTGCTGCTGCAGAAAGTCGTGCAGCGAGCCGCTGCTGAAGCGCTGCAGCGCCGGCCACCAGTTCAGATCGGGCAGAAAGTGGTTAATCACGCAGACCGGCATGCCGTTCACCCGGCGCAGCGTACGCAGATGGATCACGCTGTCGCCCTCGGCCACCCCCAGCGCGCTGGCGACGTCGGCGCTGGCCGGCCGCAGCACCGCCAGCAGCCGCTCGCTGGTGGGATGGCTGCCCTGCTCCATCAGGTTCTGGCTAAAGCGCGCCTGCGCATGCAGCGGATAGTCGTAAGGGCGCATCAGCACCAGGATGCCAACGCCGTGACGGCGCTGCAGCAGACCTTTGTTGACCAGTTCGTCTACCGCGCGCCGCAGCGTGTGGCGGTTGACCTCATAGCGCTCGGCCAGCTGTTGTTCGGAAGGCAGATAGTCGCCGCTGCGGTAGTTCTCGCGCAGCGCCTGCTCCAGCTGCGCGGCGACGGCCTGGTAAACAGTGGTCGGATGTCTGGATATCTCCATCTTGAACAGATCCTCAACCTTGACTGAGTGGGGAGCGCAGCGGTCAGCCCGGCTGCGTGTTGGCCACTACCTTGACCTGCAGAGATGACAGGATGGTGACCGTGCAGTGACGCGACGATGAATTCCACCCGGTGGCGCTCAACGGAGCAGCGAAATGCGGGGCGATTAATTAACGCTGCTGAACGGTTTGACCTGCGTATCCACATCTGTATTTTTTAGTGCGTAATCAGTCACAATCTTGCACCTCCTGTGACGTGCAGGCTGAGGGATTTCTGCCAGGCTATTAACTGACACAGGATGACGACGTGAACAGGTAAAATGATTAACAGCGCCAAACTTTCCGCGGGCTTTCGCGGCAGTTTTATTCGTGAAGTGTTGTTGCCGCTGGCGGCGATCCTGCTCCTGACGCTGGCAGGGGCCGGAACCGGTCTGTTTCTCAGTACCGCAATCAGCAACCAGAAAGCGCTGGCGCAGCAGCAGCGAATGATTGAAGCCTCTTTTTCCCAGAGCCTGGCGGAACATCAGCGCCAGCTAAACAGCCTGTCGCGCTGGACGCCGCTGCAAACGCATCTCGACGCAGCTCAGCCCGACCAGCACTGGCTGGATGACAACGTAGGCCGCTGGCTCTATGAGATGTTCGGCCATCAGCTGATTATGGTTCTGGACGAGGGGCGTCGGCCGGTGCAGGCGTGGCGCAACGGCGCGCTGCTGCCCGAACCGGCGCGCGATGCTGGCGTGCAGACGATTTTAACCAGCGCGCTGCTGCGCGCCGCGCCGCAGGAGGCGGTGGATCTCGCCCGCGTCGACGGCCGCGTGGCGGCGCTGGCCATCGGCACCATTCACCATGCTGCGCAGAGCGCGCCGCGCTTTATGCTGGTCAGCCTGAAGTATCTCGACGACGGCTATCTTGCCGCCCTGGCGGAGCGCAGCCAGCTCAAGGGGCTGCACTACTCCGATCCCGGCGCGCCGCCCGTCGCCCCGGCGCGCTTTATGCTGAAGTCGCCAGCGGCCGGCGACGTCGGCTATATCAACTGGAGCCCGGCGCGGCCCGGCGCGGAGATGCTGCGCACCATCGGCCCCTCAACCGGCATCGCCGTGCTGGTGGTGATGCTGCTCTGCCTCTATATGGTGTGGCGGCTCTGGACCTCTTCCCTGAAGCTGTCGCAGTCGATGCTGAAGCTCGGCGCCAGCGAAGCGCAGGCGCTGCATCTGGCCTTTCACGACGTGCTGACCGGCCTGCCGAACCGCGCGCTGGTAGAGGATCGGCTGACCCAGGCGCTGGCGCTGGCGACGCGACACGAACAGCGCGTGGCGCTGCTGCTGATCGATCTCGACCGCTTTAAAAATATCAACGACACCTACGGCCATCACGCCGGCGACGAGCTGATTATCGCCGTCGCCCATCGTCTCGCCAGCCTGATGCGCCCCTGCGATACCGTGGGGCGCATCGGCGGCGACGAATTTCTGGTGGTGATGCCGGAGGTCGATAATATCGGACAGGTCGAGGCGCTGGCGCAGCGTATTCTCGAGGCGCTCAGCCAGCCCTTTCCGCTGTTTGGCGGCGAGGTGTGGAGCGGCGCCAGCATTGGACTGGTGCTGGCGCCGAAAGATGGGGTGGATCGTCAGGAACTGGTGCGCAAAGCGGACATCGCGCTCTATGAAGCGAAAAGCAGCGGGCGCGGCAAATATCGTCAGTTTGAACGGGTGATGGACGAGTCGATCCGCACGCGACAGAGCATCGCCGCCGACCTGCGCGTTGCGCTGCAAAACTTCAAGGGTCTGGCGGTCTGGTACCAGCCGCTGATGGATATCGACGGCAAAAATATGGTGGCCGTTGAGGCGCTGCTGCGCTGGGATCATCCGACGCGCGGCGCCATCCCGCCCGGCGATTTTATCGCTATCGCCGAAGAGACCGGGCTGATTATTCCGCTGGGGGAGTGGGTGCTGCGCGAGGCCTGCCAGACCCAGCAGCGCTTTGCCGATTTAACGGTGGCGGTAAACGTCTCGCCGGTGCAGTTCCGCGCCAGTGGCTTCGTCGCGCGGATGGTGGAGATCGTGCGGGAAAGCGGCGGCGATCCGCAGCGTATCGAGCTGGAGATCACCGAAGGGGTGCTGATTGAGGATGAGCATGAGGCGCGCGCCATTATTATCGCCCTGCGCGAGGCTGGCTTCCGCATCGCGCTGGACGACTTCGGCACCGGCTACTCCAGCCTTAACTACCTCAGCACCTTCCCGGTGGACAAAATCAAGATCGACCGCTCTTTTACCCAGTCGCTGGGCGTGGCGGAGAATTCCGTGGCGATTATTGAGTCGGTAGTCAAGCTGGGACATGCGATGGGGCTGACGGTGACGGCGGAAGGGGTGGAAACGCCGGGACAGATGAACGCCCTGGCCGATGCGGGCTGCAATCAGCTGCAGGGCTATCTCTTCAGCAAGGCGGTTCCGCTGGAACGGCTGGGCGACTGGATGCGCTAAAGCGGCGTGCGCGCTGGCAGCCAGCGCGCAGCCTCACTTATTCTGGAAAGTCGGTTTCCACCGAGGTCTGCTTCCAGGCTTCAATCTGCGCCAGACGCTCTTTCAGCTTCGCCGTGACCGCGTCATAGCCCCACGCGCCCATAACCAGATGGCGCGGCGGATTATCGTGCTCGGTTATGGCGATCATCGCCTGGGCCGCGCGCGCCGGATCGCCTTTCTGCGTGCCGCTGTTCTCAGCGGTCGCCTTCATGCGCGCCGCCGCGGTTTCCGCATAGTCTGGCAGTTTGCTGGGCGTCTGATGCAGCGAGCGGCCAGCCCAGTCGGTGCGGAACGGGCCCGGCTCGACGCAGGTAACGTGAATGCCGAGCGGCGCGGTTTCCAGCGCCAGCGAGTCGGACCAGCCCTCGACCGCGTGCTTGCTGGCGGAGTAGTAGCCGGAGCTGGCAAAGCCGATAAAGCCCGCCACCGAGGTGATGTTAATAATATGGCCGCGGCGCTGCTGGCGCAGGGTCGGCAATACCGCGCGCGTCAGGGCAAACAGGCCGAAGACGTTGGCGTCAAACTGGTCGCGAATCGCCCGATCCTCGCCCTCTTCCACCGAGCTCTGGTAGCCGTAGCCGGCGTTATTCACCAGCACGTCGATGGTGCCGAATTTTTCCAGCGCCGCCCTGACCGCGCTGTCGATGCTCTCCATGCGGGTGACGTCGAGCGTCACCGCCAGCGCGTTGCTGTGGCCCGCAACCAGATCGGCCACTTTCCCGGTGTCGCGCGCCGTCACCACCACATTAAAGCCGCGCGCGATGGTCTGCTGCGCCAGCTCACGACCAAAACCTGTCGAACATCCTGAAATAAACCACACCGGAGTGTTTTCTGTTGCCATGGGTGACTCCTGAACGAGAGTGATGGCGAATCGCCTGAACCCCGACGCGAACGGCCTGGGGAAAGAGAGAGGATAAGAGTAGCGGCCCGCAGCCGGGCCGCTTAACCCTTCGTGCCTGTTACTTTTTGTGCAGCAGCTGGCTGGCGGTGTCGCTGATAATCTGCGCCGCGCCGCGATCGCCCTTCGCCATTGAGCTCATAAAGGCTTTTGCCTGTTTAAAGGTGATATGCGGCGGCAGCGGCGCCACTTCCGGGTCGGTTTTCACCTCCAGCACCACCGGACGATCGGCGCTCAGCGCGCGTCGCCAGGCCTCCTCCAGCTCATCCGGGTTGTCAACAAAGATGCCCTGCAGGCCAAGCGACTCGGCAAACTGGGCGTAGCGCACGTCCGGCAGCTGCTGCGTCGCCTCAAAGCGTGCATTGCCTTCCATGACGCGCTGCTCCCAGGTAACCTGGTTAAGATCCTGGTTGTTGAAGACGCAGACGATAAGGCGCGGATCGCTCCACTGCTGCCAGTATTTCTGAATGGTGATCAGCTCCGCCATATTATTCATCTGCATCGCGCCGTCGCCGACCAGCGCCACCACCGGCCTGTCGGGATGGGCGAACTTGGCGGCGGTAGCGTACGGCACCGCCGCACCCATGCAGGCGAGCCCGCCCGACAGCGTGGCGCGCTGCCCCTGCTTGACGCGGTAGTCGCGCGCGAACCAGTTGGCGCAGGAGCCGGAGTCAGAGGTGACGATGGCGTTGTCGGGCAGCTGCGGCGACATCTCCCACACTACGCGCTGCGGGTTAACCGGGTTGGCGGGCGCATGGGCGCGATCTTCCATGACCTTCCACCAGTCGCGTACCTGCACGGCGATCTCCTCCTGCCAGCTGCGGTCCTCTTTGTGCTCCAGCAGCGGCAGCAGCGCGCGCAGGGTTTCCGCCGCGTCGCCGTGCAGGTTCACTTCGCAGGGGTAACGCAGGCCGAGCATCGCCGGGTCGATATCGATCTGCACCGCGCGCGCCTTGCCCTCTTTCGGCAGGAACTCGGTCCAGGGGAAGCCGCTGCCGATCATCAGCAGCGTGTCGCAGTTCTGCATCAGCTCCCACGAGGGTTTGGTGCCGAGCAGGCCGATAGAGCCGGTAACGAACGGCGCGTCGTCCGGCAGCACATCTTTACCCAGCAGCGCTTTGGCGACGCCCGCCGCCAGCACGTTGGCGGTCTGCACCACTTCCACCGCCGCGCCACGCGCGCCTGCGCCGATCAGAATAGCGACCTTTTTACCGGCGTTCAGCACCTCAGCGGCGCGCTGCAAATCCGCCTCGTAAGGCACCACTTTAGGACGCTGATAGCCGGGGCCGGAGTGGGTAAAGCCGTGCAGATGCTTTGGCGCTTCCCAGGGTTCGTCCTGAATATCTTTCGGCACAATCACTACCGCCACGCCATTTTGCGCTTTGGCGATGCGCACGCCGCGGTCAATCAGATGGCGCACCTGCGCCGGCGCGGCCGCCTCCTGCACGAAGTTAGCCACATCGGCAAACACGCGATCGAGGTTCATCTCCTGCTGGTAGCTGGCGCCGCGCGCCGTCACTTCCGCCTGACCGGCAATCGCCAGCACCGGCGCGTGATCCATTTTGGCGTCGTAGAGGCCGGTCAGCAGATGGGTCGCGCCCGGGCCGCCGGTGGAGAGGCAGACCCCCAGCTCGCCGGTGAACTTGGCGTGACCAGCCGCCATAAAGGCGGCCATCTCTTCGTGCCGCACCTGAATAAACTCAATGCCGTCGCCCTTTTCATTGGCGCGCTGGATGGCGCCGAGCACGCCGTTGATGCCGTCGCCGGGGTAGCCGTAAATCCGCGTGACGCCCCAGGCCTTCAGCCGCTGCACAAAGAAATCGCTGGTTTTCATGCTCATCGTTGTCGCCTCCTTGAAAATCCGTGTCAGAGAGTAAGGGTAGACGACAATCTGGCTTATTCGCCTGCTAATGCGGGAAAGCGCAGCCGTAAGGCGCTGAATATTTGCGCCATATCCGCCGCTTCACCTGCCTGCTCGACGGCGCGAAACACCTGGGTTTTCAGAAAATGGCGCCAGCTTACCGGCGCGTCGGCGAGAAAGGCGGTGAGCAACCGGTAGCGTTCCGGCGTCCAGATCGCCTCAAACGCCTGGCGCGCCGTGCCGTGATGAAAATGCGCCCCGACCTGCTGCGGCATTGCGGCGCGCAGCCGCGCCGTTGCCGCCTCATCCACCTCGCCGTTGGCTATCGCCACCCCGTACTGCGCGCGCGCCGCCGCCGCGCTGAGAAAGCCGCAGCGCACATCCTGGAGCACCGCATTAACGTCGCGCTGCGACGGCAGGCCGTAGCCGCCCGCGCCCGGCCCGCGCACCTCTACCACATCCCCCGGCTGGCAGTGGATCACGTCGCGGTTGCCGTGCTCCAGCACCTTGCCGTCGCGCAGGGTGCGAAAGTAAGAGAGCGCACCCGCGCAGCCGCCCGCCGCCCCTGCCGAGGCGAACACCGATCGGTTGCGGTTGCGCGCGGTGACGGTGGTCTCCGGGGTAAAAATTTCAAACGCCATTTCGGTCGCCAGCCCGCCGCGATAGCGCCCGGCACCGGCGCTGTTGGCGGCGAGACCGTAGCGCAGGAAGCGAATCGGCACTTCCGCCTCGTTGATCTCAATCGGGGTGTTTTTCAGAAAGGCTGACAATCCGCCCGAACCGTCCGGTCCGTCGTGGCGCGGCGTACCGCCCGCGCCGCCGCCAACCGGCCCGAGCGAGGCCACCACGCTGCGGTTGCGCGCGTCCAGCGTGCGGATATTCATAATCGAGTTGCCGCCCGGCGAGTTAGCCGGCAGGCGCGTCGGCAGCGCCAGAGAGAAGACGCCGACGGTAGCGATTTGCGACAGCGCGCAGGTAAGGGAACGCATGCCGACGGCGGCGGGCGCTTCGCAGTTCATTACCGTGCCCGGCGGCAGGATCGCGCGCGTCGGGCGCAGCGTTCCGGCATTGAGCAGCAGATTGCGATCGAGCGTCGAGAGCACGTAAGTGACGCCAACCAGCGCCAGCGGATGGCGCTCGCGGCCGCCGGTCGGCATATTGAGCGACGAGGCGAGCTGCGGATCGCTGCCGGTATAGTCAAGCTCCAGCGTATCGCCGCGCACCCGCAGCGTAATGGCGATGCGACAGGGATAGCCCCCTTCGCCATCTTCATCGGCGTAGTCGGCGTAGACGTAGTCGCCGTCGGGAATGGTGCGGATCGCGGCGCGCGCCTGCTGTTCGGCGTAGTCGAGTATCCCCTCGATGCCCTGCAGGAAATCGGCCACGCCGAAGCGGGCGACAATCTCATGGATTTTGCGCTCGCCGATATTCACCGAGGCGATTTGCGCCTTAAAGTCGCCCCAGTTCTGCTCCGGCACCCGCACGTTCAGCCGCAGAATGCGCGCCACATCCTCGTTGAGCTCGCCGTTGCGCATGATCTTCAGCGGCGGGATGCGAATACCCTCCTGCACGATATCGGTCAGGGATCGCGACAGCGAGGCGGGCACCGCGCCGCCAATATCGGTGTTATGAATATGGCCGACCACAAAGCAGAGGATTTCACCGGCGTGAAACACCGGCTTCCAGATATGGATATCCGGCGAATGGGTGGCGACGTTGCCAGCGTAGGCGTCATTGGTGATGCAGATGTCCCCTTCGTCATAGCGATCGATCAGCGCCAGCACCGGCGCATAGTCGATGCCGCTGTACCAGGGGGCGCCGAAGCTGCGCGGCGAGGCAAACGCCAGCCCCTCGCGGCTGACGATCTGGCAGGAGAAATCCTCGGTCTCTTTGACGAAGGTGGAGTGCGCGGTGCGCATCAGGGTAAAGGCCATCGCGTCAGCCGCCGCCGCGCAGTAGTTGGCGAGAATTTGCAGGTTACGTCCGTCAATAGCCACGATCACTTCTCCTCGTTCAGCGGGGTAATTAACAGATTGCCGAAGCTGTCCACCTCAACCTGCATGCGCGGCGGTACGCAGGTGGTGCAGTCATCCTGCGCCACGATGACCGGGCCGCGCAGCCGATGGCCGGGGCGCAGCGTCGCGCGCAGCACCAGATCGACCTGATGAAAAGCGCCCTCTATCCACGCCTGAACCTGTTTCACCACCGCCACGGGCGCGGTGGCGGGCGCGAGGCGATTCAGCACCGGTTTCGGCGTGGGCGAGGTAATGACCAGCCGCAGATTGATAAGCTGCACCGGCGCGTCAGCGTCGCTGTGGCCAAAGAGCTGGTGATGCTGGCGATCGAAGGCCGCATGCAGCGCCGCCACGTCGGCGCTCATCAGCCACGCCGCCTCCAGCGGCACGTCAACTTCAAACGACTGGCCGCGATAGCGCATATCGGCGCTGAACTGCAGCCTGAACGGCATCGCCGCGCCGTGCTCCGCCGTCAGCCAGGCCTGCGCCCGCTGGCTCAGGCTCTCCGCTTCAGAGGCCAGCCGGTCCGCCAGCTGTGCGTTAAGATCGCCATAAAGCGTGCGGATAAAGTCGTTGCGGATATCCGCCACCAGCCCGCCCAGCGCCGAGAGCACGCCCGGCGTCGGCGGCACGATTACGCCTTTCATATTGAGTTCGCGCGCCAGAAAACAGCCCATCATCGGACCGGCACCGCCGAAGGCGAGAAACCAGAACTCGCGCGGATCGAGGCCGAAGCGCGACAGCAGGCCGCTGGTATCGCCGTACATGCTGGAGATCGCCAGTTCAATAGCGGCTTCAGCGGTCTGCTCTGGCGACACGCCAAGGCGATCGGCCAGCGGCTGCCAGGCGGCGCGGGCGGCGGCAACATCCACCTGCACGGCGTGGTAGCCGAGATCGCCGTGGCCGATCATGCCGCAGGCGGCAAAGGCGTCGGTGGCGGTCGGCTGAGTGCCGCCGCGCTGGAAACAGACAGGGCCGGGCAGCGAGCCGGCGCTGTCCGGCCCCATCTGCATCACCCCCTGCTCGTCGATCCACGCCAGCGACCCGCCCCCCTGCCCGACGGAGGTCACCGCCACCGAGGGGATATAAACGGGAAAGTCGCCGATGATCTCGCCGTTGCCCTGCGCCACCTCACCGTTAATAATCACCGCTACGTCGGCGCTGGTGCCGCCGATATCCAGGCTGAGGATGCGATCAAAGCCGCAGGCGCTGGCGAGATAGCTGGCGCCGATTACCCCGGAGGCGGTGCCGGAGAGCACCATCTGCACGCATTCGCGCTTCGCCTGCTCAACGCCCATTACGCCGCCGTTGGATTTGGTCATGCGCGGCGGCGTGGTGACGCCTTTATCACGCAGCGCGCCTTCAAACTTTTCCAGATAGTTGATGACCATTGGCTGCACGTAGGCGTTGATAGTGGCAGTAATGGTGCGCTCATATTCGCGGATAACGGGCCAGATGTCGGCCGAGCAGGAGGTCAGCAGCTCGGGCGCGACCTCCTCAACGATCGCCTTTACCGCCGCCTCATTGTGCCGGTTGCGGTAGCTGTGCAGCAGCGCCACCACGATGCCCTCACAGCCCGCCGCGCGTGCGCCCGCGATAGCCGCCAGCACGCTCTGGCGATCCACCGACTGCAGCACCTTGCCGTCGCGGTCGGTGCGCTCGCGGATAGCGAAGACGCGGTCGCGGCTAATCAGCGGCGTGGGCCGACGGGAAAAGAGATCGTGAATATGGGGAATTTTCAGCCGCGCCAGCTCCAGCACGTCGCAGAAGCCTTTGGTGGCAAACAGCGCCAGCCGCACGCCGCGCCGCTGGATCACCGCGTTGATGCCGACCGTGGTGCCGTGGGTAAAGTAGCCGATCTGGGCGGGATCGACGCCGTCGCGCGCGGCGAGCTGCGCCAGCCCGGTCAGGATTTCACTGCCGGGCGCATCGGGCCGCGACAGCACTTTCAGGGTATGGATCTGGTTGGTTTGCCGATCCAGCACGGCGAAATCGGTAAAGGATCCGCCAATGTCCACGCCAACGCGGTAACGCATCTGTGTCACTCCAGGGTCAGGAGAGAGGGAATTCCATCAGCTTGTGCGGCTCCTGCACCACGCGCCAGCCAAGCCGCTGATAGAGCTGATGAGCATCGTTTGTTGAAAGCATCCAGCGCCGCACCGTGGCAAGCTCCGGATGCTCGCGCACGCAGCCTGCCAGCCAGCTGCCCAGGCCATGCCCGCGCCACGCCTCGTCGATAATGACGTCGCACAGCCAGCCGAAGCGGGTGTAGTCGGTAATCAGCCGCGCAAAGCCGATCTGCGCATCAATGTGATAGAGCCCAAACGGCAGCGAGGCCGCCACGGCCCGCTCGGTGGTGGCGCGCGCCTGCCCTTTCGCCCAGTAGGATCGCTCGGCCAGCTGGAAGTGGACCCAGTCCATATCCAGCCGCGTCCGTTTGGTAGAAAGGGTAAAGTCGTCGCGCTGCCAGAGATGGTCGGCGATAATCAGTGCGGTCATAAATAACTCCTTGTGGCGGCATCGATTTATAGTAAGCGCGCCTCTTCAGCCGACGCGGCTGAAGAGGCGCGGCGAACCCGTTAAATGCGTTGAAAAAAGGGCGGAAAAGAAATGTTATGCTGTGTGAAAGGGGCTGGCTGCGGCCATAAAAAAGCCCCATAGCGGGGCGGAACAGGCGGATGATTTTTTAAAGCCGCAGGCAGAGGCAATCGCTCGTCCATAAGCCGCGATATCCGCGTGGTAAGCGTGCCCGTCTCTTCGCGCCGCGATGAAATGTCTGCTCTTCCCAATGACCGGTTAACTGCCTGACGGGTGGAACAGAACGTTTTTATCCTGCGCTGTTTTCACGCCCTTCCCTTGCTCGCCCGCGTTGATAAAGCAGACTGTAAAAGGCTCAGTGCGGCAGAAACTAGAGCGCGCCCAGCACGTCATTCTGCCGGGTAATCAGCGAGCGCAGCGGCACGCTGCTCTTCATTACCGGCGACTTAATCACGATATAGCTGAAGTATTTATCGATGCCGATCTGCGCATCCAGCATCTTCTCAATGACTTCCTGGTAGTGCTCAATGCTGCGGGTGATAAAGCGCAGCAGATAGTCGTAGCCGCCGGTAATCAGGTGGCACTCCATCAGCTCGTCGACATCGCGCAGCGCGCTCTCGAACTTCATAAAATCTTCGCGGCGATGGCCGGAGAGCGTCACTTCGGTAAAGACCGTGACCGAATCGGTTATTTTGGTGAGATTGATATGGGCTTCATAGCCGGTGATAAAGCCAGCCTGCTCAAGGCGCTTGACGCGCTGCAGGCAGGGGCTGGGCGAAAGTCCCACGGCATCGGCGAGATTAACGTTGCTGATACGGCCATCTTTTTGCAGTTGCACCAGGATGTTGATATCGATGCGGTCAAGTTTCATTAAGCCGTTCATACCACCCCTCATTGTTAACCAATTGTGCAGGACGTGCTGATGGTATAACACGCTTTGCGCCGCCAGCGCCAGCGTTAACGCGCGCGTTATCCATCAGGAAAAATTATAATTATTCCAGCAATATCAATGAGGAAGCGGGTTTCAGCCCAGCCGGCCTGTGGCGCGCGCCAGCGCAATATCGAAAATGTGCAGCGCCTCCTCCAGCTGTGAATCGGTCGTTACCAGCGGCGCCAGGAAGCGCACCACATTGCGCTGAACGCCGCACTTGATCAGCAGCAGTCCCTCCTGGCAGGCGCTGTCGAGGATCTTCTGCGTCAGCGCCGCGTCCGGCCTGCCGGTTTCAAAATCGAGGATCTCCACCGCCAGCATAAAGCCGAGGCCGCGCACGTCGCCGATGCAGGCATATTTCTCCGCCAGCAGCTGCAGCCGCGCCAGCAGCTGCTCGCCAAGCTGGTTAGCGCGCGCCAGCAGGTTGTCGTGCTCCAGCAAATCGAGCACCGCCAGCGCCGCCGCGCAGCCCAGCGCATTGCCGCCGTAGGTGCCGCCCAGCCCGCCGGGCGTCGGCGCGTCCATTATCGCCGCCTTGCCCACCACGCCAGAAATAGGCAAACCGCCGCCCAGGCTTTTCGCCACCGTGACCAGATCGGGTTTGATGTTGAAGTGCTGGAAGGCGAACATCTTGCCGGTACGGCCAAAGCCGCTCTGCACCTCATCGCAGATCAGCACGATGCCGTGCTGCTCGGTAATGCGGCGCAGCGCCTGCATAAACGCCGGGCCGGCCGGCAGGAAGCCGCCGTCGCCCTGCACCGGCTCGATAATGATCGCCGCCACGCGCTCTGGCGCGATCTGCACCGCAAAGAGCTGATCCAGCGCCTTCAGGCAGTCCACTTCGGTGACGCCATGCAGCGGATTGGGGAACGGCAGGCGGTAGATATCCGCCGGGAAAGGACCAAAATTCTGCTTATAGGGCTGGCTCATGCCGGTCAGCGTCACGCCCAGCAGCGTACGGCCGTGAAAGGCGCCGTCAAAGGCGATAACGCCAGAGCGGCTGGTATGCGAGCGGGCAATTTTAATGGCGTTCTCTACCGCTTCCGCGCCGCTGGTAAAGAAGACGCTTTTGTACGCTTCGCCGCCGCCCACCAGCCGGTTAAGACGCTGCGCCAGCTCGATATAGCCCGGATAGGCCACCACCTGAAAACAGGCGTGCGACACCAGGCCCAGCTGGCGCGTCACCGCATTCACCACCGCCGGATGATTGTGCCCGACGTTGAGCACGCCGATGCCGCCGACGAAGTCGAGATAGCGGTTCCCCTCGACGTCCCAGACTTCACTGCCTCTGGCGCGCTCAATCACCAGCGGATGGGCGGTCACCACGCCGCGCGGCACATTCTGCTCGCGCGCGTCCAGCAGCAAACTGTTGTCGGAATAGGTCTGTTGTTCGGCCATGACATTCTGCATTTTTATACCTCATCCACGTAACGTTCGGTTGGCTCAAGTATCGCAACCGGCGGGTTTCGCATGCTGCCGTTGTAGGGTGTGCGGCGGCATATCCTGTTAAAATCAGTGCCCTTTCAGCAGGGAAATTTCTTAACGCAGCGCACGCCACGCCCCAGAGGCCCGCAAGCCGAGGCGCATCAGTAGCCTCGCGCGCGGTCGATAAGGCCGACCATCGGCTCGCCGCGCTGGTAGCGACGCAGGTTTTCCAGCAGCGCGGCGACGGCGCTTTCGTTTTGCGTCTGGCTGGCGATATGCGGCGTCAGCCAGATAGCGGGATGACGCCAGAAAGGATGGGACGGCGGCAGCGGTTCAGGATCGGTCACGTCGATCACCGCTGCCGCGAGCTGGCCGCCGTCAAGCGCCGCCAGCAGATCCTGTGAGTTAAGCTGCGCGCCGCGTCCCGCCTGCACCAGCGCCGCTCCCGGCGGCAGCTGCGCAAACAGGTCGCGGTTAAGCAGGCCGCGCGTCTCTGCGGTCAGCGGCAGCAGACAGACCAGAATGTCGCTGCGCGCCAGAAAGGCGCCCATCTGCGCTGCGCCGTGAAAGCACTGCACGCCGTCGAGCTGGCGCGGCGTGCGGCTCCAGCCTGCGCAGTCAAAGCCGAGCGAGACCAGCTGGCGCAGCACCGCCTGCCCCAGCTCGCCCAGCCCCATTACGCCGACGCGGCGCGTCGCGGCGGGCCTGACGCTGTGCGCCTGCCACTGCGCGGCGCGCTGCTGTTGCAGGTAGCGCGGCATATCACGATGAATGCCGAGCACCGCAAAGGTAACGTACTCCACCATGCCCTGCGTCAGGCCCGGCTCAATCATGCGCACCACCGGCAGATCGGGCGGCAAGGCGGCAAGATCGAACTGATCCGCCCCCGCCCCCACCGACAGCAGCGCCTTCAGGTTGGGAAAGGTCTCTGTCAGCTTTTCCGGCGGCTGCCAGACGATCGCTATCTCAATCGCCTGCGGATCGCCGGTCTCCGGCCAGAGATGCAGCTGGACATCGGGCGCGTGCTGCGCCAGCCACTGCTGCCACAGCGCGCCGCGCTGGGGGTCCGATTTATAGAGGATCTGCATCAGGCCATCGCCTGCGTCATCAGGCCAAACGCCTGCATGCCGCCCGCTGGCACCGTCCAGGGCGTGCCGCGCACCATGGTGGTCGGGTTATCCACCTGCGCCAGCCCCAGCGTGGCGAGCCAGCCGGCCAGCGGCAGCGCGGCGTCGGTGTCGATACGCACAAATTCGCCGCGCAGCCCCTGCATCAGCGAGGCGACCAGCGCCTGTGCGGCCGGGAAATCCTGCGCGATGACCGGGCCGATCGCCCAGCCGTGGCCGAAGCGGCGCAGGCTGGCGAAGCCGTGAACCGTGCCGCGGGTATCCTCCAGCAGCACGGTCTGATGCTCGCTGACGATGTGCGCAATCAGCGGCGACCGCAGCATGCCGTGCGCCTGCTGGTCGAGCGCGGTCAGGGTCGCCACATCCTGCGCCTGCGCCCGGCGCAGCGTTACGCCCGCCGGCATCACTACCGGCGGCACCGCCGCCAGCGCCCGCGTCTGGTGCTGCAAAATCTCGCCGGTGGTGACAAAGCCGAGCTTTTCATACAGCCCCTTGCCCATCTCGGTGGCGTGCAGCCGCACGTTATAGTCAGGCACTTTCTCCAGCAGGGTCAGCATCAGCTGTTTGCCCAGGCCGCGCCCCTGCTGCTGGTTATTGACAATCACCAGCCCGATGGTGGCGGCGCGTTCGCCCCAGCGCCAGAGAACAGCGCTGCCGAGCAGTTTGCCCTGCTCCTCAATCACCACGCCTTCGCCCAGCGCCAGCGCCTGCTGCCAGTCTTCGCGGCGGTGCGGCCAGTTCAGCTGCTGCGTCATGGCGTAGCAGGATTCAATATCGTGCGCCTTCATGGCGCGAAAAATGGGGGTCATGCGTTGCTCCTTACATCATGCCAGGCGTTTCAAGTGCGCTGCCGTCAACCAGACGGCTATAGCGATAAGGTGTCGGGTCGACGATCGGCGCGTCGTCGGCGGCGAGATCGGCCGCCAGCCGCCCCGCGCCCGGCCCGATGCCGAAGCCGTGCGCGCTGTAGCCTGCCGACAGCACCAGGCCCGGCAGCTGCGCCACGGTGGAGATAACCGGGATCGCATCGGGGGTGCTGTCGATCATGCCGCCCCAGGCCTGCGCCAGCTTAAGGCCCGCCAGCGCCGGGTATTCGTTGCGCATCGCATCCAGCCCGGCCTGCACGGTCGCCGCGTCGGCAGCGGGATCGAGAATGCGCGCGCGCTCAAAAGGCGATTCACGGTCAAAGGCCCAGCCGCCGAGCGCTTCCGGGCCGTGGAAAAAAGGTTTCATGCCGAGGTTCAGGCGCAGATTTTTACGGCGGCTTTTGAAGGTGGGATAAAACTGACGCGCGTAGCGGATGCCCTGCGCGCCCGGCTCCAGTCGGCCGCGTCCGGAGACGGAGACGGTATAGCTGCCGTCGAGCTGCGGGCGGCAGGCAAAGCCTGGGGTATAGAGCGGCACCGCAATCGCCTGCGCAATGGGCCGGGTGCGAAACGCGGTGCCGATAACGTTGCCGATCGGCAGATCGATGCCGTGGCGGCGGCAGAACATCGAGGTCCACGCCCCCGCCGCGCAGATCACCCGGCTGGTTTTGATTAAGCCGCGCTCAGTCCAGACGCCGCTGACGCGACCGGCGGCAATATCCAGTCCGCGCACCGCGCACTGCTGAAACAGCCGCGCGCCAAGGCGCTGGGCGGCGATCGCCAGACCCGGCGCGGCCAGCCGCGGCTCGGCATGGCCGTCGTCAGGCGACGAAACGCCCCCGAGCCAGCGCGTGGTGCTGCCGGGCGTCATCGCCTTCGCCCGATGCGCCGTCAGGATCTCGCTCTGCACCCCATAATGCTTCGCCATGCGGTTCCAGCGCTCCCACGCGGCGATATCCGCCTCGCTGCGCGTCGCGTAGATCAGTCCGCTGCGGCGGAAGCCCAGCTCTTCGCCGGTCTCCTCACCCAGTTCGCCCCAGCGCTGCAGCGCGTGGATGATCAGCGGCAGCTCGCGCTCGTCGCGGTTCTGCTGGCGGCACCAGCCCCAGTTGCGGCTCGACTGTTCAGCGCCGACCAGTCCCTTCTCCAGCAGCGCCACCTTCAGTCCTTTTTTGGTCAGCTCCCAGGCGGCAGCGGCGCCAGCAATACCGGCGCCAATAATCACCACATCGACGGCGTCGGGAAAATCGGCGCTGTCCTGTACATAGCGGAGTGGAGCGGGCATAGCGTTGATACCTCTTTTTTTGCAGTGAAAAGCCAACCTTTCAGAGCGTTATCTGCGCAGCCAGATTGTTCACGGCCAGCGCACTGCCTGGGGACAGTATGGCAAGCAAGATAGCCCTATTCCGCCTTTAAAATCTCTTCGTGCTCATCCAGCCACCCCTGCCGCAGCTCCGGCACCGCGCGCTTCAGGCGCTCGAAATAGAGTTCGCTGGTCGGCTTGTCGTAATCTTCACGCGCCAGCTGGGTGACGATGCGCCCCGACTTCATCACCACGATGTTGTCGCACACCGCCCGCACCGCGTGCATATCGTGGCTGATAAACAGCACCGACAGCCCCAGCTCGCGCCGCAGCTCGCTGATAAGATCGAGCACCGCCGCGGCAACCACCGTGTCGAGCGCCGAGGTCACTTCATCGCACAGGATCAGATCGGGCTCTGCCGCCAGCGCGCGCGCCAGGTTGACGCGCTGCTTCTGCCCGCCCGAGAGCGCCCAGGGGCGCCGCCACAGCACGCTGCGCGGCAGCTTCACCAGATCGAGCAGCTGGTGCAGCCGCTGGGTCAGCGCCTGGCCGCGCAGGCCGTGGAACAGCGCCAGCGGCCGCGACAGGATGCGCTCAACGCTGTGCGCCGGATTAAGCGCGGTGTCCGCCATCTGAAACACATACTGAATGCGGCGCAGCTCGTTGTCAGGCCGCTTGTGCATATCCCCCGCGATATAGTGGCCGTTAAACAGCATATGGCCGTGGCTGGGGGCGTTAAGCCCGGCGATGGCGTGCGCCAGGGTTGTTTTACCCGATCCCGACTCGCCGATAATGCCGATCGCCTGCCCTTTCCACAGCCTGAGGTTGATATCCTGCAGAATGGGGATCTTCGGCTGGCCGTCACGGCCGCGCGGGCCGTAGCCGGCGCTGAGGTCGCGCACCTCCAGCAGCGGCTGCCGCTCGCCGCTCTCCCCGCGCCACGGGCTGGGACGCTCCTGCTGCCGCGCCGCGTCCATCAGCAGGCGGGTGTAGTCCGCCTGCGGCGCGCCAATCAGCCGTTCGGTAGTGCCGTACTCGGCGATCTGACCGCGCAGCAGCACCAGAATGCGGTCCGCCATCTGCGCCACCACCGCCAGATCGTGACTGACGTAGATGGCGGTGACGCCGCGCTGCGCCACGACGCGACGAAAGGCCTTCAGCACTTCCACCTGGGTGGTGACGTCGAGCGCGGTGGTTGGCTCGTCGAGGATCACCACGTCGGGATCGCCAATCAGCGCCATCGCGGTCATCAGACGCTGCAGCTGCCCGCCAGAGACCTGATGCGGCCAGCGGTCGCCAATGGTGTCGGGACTGGGCAGCGCCAGCTCGCGGAACAGCGCCACCGCCTTGGCTTTCGCCGCCTTGCGCGTCATGATGCCGTGGATCACCACCGGCTCGATCACCTGATCGATAATTTTCATGCCGGGGTTGAACGACGCCGCCGCGCTCTGGGCGATATAGGCGACTTTGTTACCGCGAAATTCGCGCAGCTGCTGCGAGCTGAGGCTGTTGACGTCAACGCCCGCCACGTGAATATTACCCTCGGCGATGCGGCAGCCGTGGCGCGCATAGCCCATCAGCGCCATCGCAATGGTGGTTTTTCCCGAGCCCGACTCGCCAATCAGGGCGAGCACTTCCCCTTTCTGCACGGTAAAGCGGATATCTGACACCAGATCGACGGCGTCGCCCTTGTCGCTTTGCGCCGTGACGCGCAGATTTTCCACCGAAATCACCGGCATTGCGGTATGCGGCATAACGTTCATACGCCCTCCTTCGCCAGCATCAGCGGGCGCATCTGTTGCAGGCTGTCGATAAACAGGTTGGCGCCGATAGTCAGGCTGGCGATGGCCAGCGCCGGCATCAGCACCGCTGGCGAGCCGTCAAACAGCCCCTGCATATTTTCGCGCACCAGCGTACCCCAGTCGGCATAGGGCGGCTGCACGCCGAGGCCGAGAAAGCTCAGGCCGCTCAGCAGCAGCACGATATAGACGAAGCGCAGGCCGAAGTCCGCCAGCATCGGATGAACCATATTGGGCAGGATGTCGTGAATAGCGATATACCAGCGGCTTTCGCCGCGCAGCCGCGAGGCGCGCACGTAATCCATATTGCGCAGGCTGCCCGCCATCGCAAACGCGATGCGGAACGCCCCCGGCCAGAAGGTAAAGATCGCCGTCACCAGCAGCATCGGCAGCGAGGAGCCAAACACCGCCACGATCATCAGCGACAGCACCTTGCCCGGCAGCACCAGCATGGCGTCGTTGATGCGGCCCAGCAGCTCCTCCAGCCAGCGGCCGGTCACCGCCGCCAGCAGCGCCAGCAGCGTGCCGACCAGGCTGGCCCCGATCGCTGCGCCCAGCGCCAGGCCGATAGAGAACTTCGCGCCGTAGAGAATGCGGCTAAGGATATCGCGCCCCAGCGCGTCGGTGCCGAGCCAGTTGTCGGCGGTAAATCCGCCGAACAGCGGGCCGCCGCCGATATCTTCGACGTTGTGCGGCGCCAGCTGGCTGCCAAAAATAGCCATCAGCAGCCAGAAAATCGACAGCGTCAACCCCAGCCGTCCTGAGACAGAGAGCGACTGAAAGAAACGAACCGGAAGTAAGGTATTCATGCGCTTCTCCATTTCGGGTTGAAGGCGATAGTCAGCACGTCGGCCAGCAGCAGCAGCACCAGATAGCAGCCCGCAAACAGCATCACGCAGAACTGCACCACCGGCAGATCGCGGTTGCTGACCGCATCCACCAGCTGGCTGGCGAGGCCGGGGTAGCTAAAGATGGTTTCGATAATGATCACGCCGCCGAACAGGTAGGCGAGGCTGAGCGAGATGGCGTTGGCAATCGGGCCGACCGCGTTAGGCAGAGCGTGGCGCAGCACGGCGCGCAGCGGTGAGACCCCCTTCAGCAGCGCCATCTCCAGGTAGGGGCTATCGAGCTGGTCAATAATGGCGGCGCGCGACATACGCGCCATCTGCGCCACCAGCACGCAGCAGAGCGTCAGCACCGGCAGCGCGTAGGCCTTCAGATAGCTGACCAGATCCATATTTGGCGAGCCGAAGGACATGGCCGACACCCAGTGCAGCTTCACGGCAAAGATCAGCACCGCCACCGTCGCCACCAGGAACTCCGGCACCGCCACCGTCGCCATGGTGGTAACCACCAGCAGGCGATCCAGCAGCGAACCGCGCGTCATGGCCGCCGTAATGCCAGTCAGCAGCGCCAGCGGCACGCAGATTAGCGTGGTGATCGCCGCCAGCTCAAAGGTGGCGGGAATGCGCTGCGCCATCAGCTGCATCACCGGCAGGTGGCTGGCGAACGAGGTGCCGAAGTCGCCCTGCAGCATGCCGCCCAGCCAGCTGAAGTAGCGCAGCAGCAGCGGCTGATCCAGCCCGAGCTGTGCGCGCAGCGCCGCCACCGTCTCCGGCGTGGCGTTTTGCCCCAGGATCATCTGCGCCGCGTCGCCCGGCAGCAGGCTGGTGATAAAGAACACCACCGCCGAGACGATAAGCAAGGTCAGGATGCCGGCGCCGGTGCGTCGGGCGATCAGGAACATCATGTATCGGTTCATCGGCGATCTCCAGCGTCGAAAGGGTTAAGCGGACAGCCAGGCAAATTCGTGGAAGCGGTAGCCCATCATCATGCCGGAGGGCCAGGCTTCAACGCCCTTCACCTTTTTGCTGTAGCCGTCGGTGGAGCTGATAAAGGTCGGGATAATGGTGCCGCAGTGGTCGTAGATTAGCTTCTGCATATCCCCGTACATCTGCTTGCGCTTCGCCTGCTCGCGCTCGCCGCGCGCCGCCACCACCAGCTGATCGAACTGGGCGTTTTTCCAGCCCGACTCGTTATTGGGCGCGCCGGAAAGGTAGAACTGCGAAAAGAGCATATCGAGCGTCGGGCGCGGGTTGATGGAGCCGTAGCCCACCGGATCTTTGGTCCAGTGCGTTGACCAGTAGCCGTCATAGGGCACGCGGCGCACCTTGATAGTGATGCCGGCATTGCGCGCCACCTGCTGGATCAGCTGGCCCCCCTCGACCGCGCCTTCGATATTGGGCGTGGTGACGATCTCCACCGTCGCCCCCTTCATGCCCGCCTTTTCGATGTGAAATTTCGCCTTTTCGACGTCGAGCGGGCGTGGCTTCAGTTCGGCGTTGTAGAGCGGATGCCACGGCGGCACCGGCGTATCGTTGCTGACGTCGCCGTAGCCCTGCAGCACGGTTTTCACCAGCATCTCGCGCGGCTGCAGGTATTTCATCGCCAGCACGAAATCTTCGTTGCTGCCGGGCTTGATATCGGTGCGCACAATCAGGTTGGTATACATGCCCGATTTGCTCTCCAGCACCCCGAAATCGCTGGTCGCCTTGATGCGCTTGCAGTCGCTGGCGCTCAGGGTCGAGACGATATGCAGATCGCCCGACATCAGCGCGTTGACGCGCGCCGCCTGGTCGGTGACGCCCAGCAGTTCTACCTCGTCGAGGTGCGGCAGGCCCGGCTTAAAGTAGTTGGGATTTTTGCTGCCCACCGTGCGCACGCCCGGGGTAAACTCCTTGCAGACGTAAGGCCCGGTGCCGATGCCTTTGTTGAACGCTTTGGTGCCGTCCTGCACGATCAAAAACGGCGGCGCGGCGAGGATATAGGGCAGATCGAAGTTTGCCTGGCTCAGCACCAGCTGTACTTCGTTATCATTGACGGCGCTAAGGGTTTTAAACTGCTCGGCAATTTTAAAGGCGTTTGAGGCGACCGCCGCGTCTTTATGGCGGCTGAGCGAATAGACCACATCTTTCGCGGTCAGCGGCTTGCCGTCGTGGAAGGTGACGCCGCTGCGCAGCTTAATCTGCCAGGTGACGCCGTCGCTGGAGTCAAGGGAGGCGGCCAGCGCGGGCAGCGCTTTCAGATCCTTATCCAGCTCGGTCAGGCCGTTGTAGAACATGTACTGACGGGTGTAATCGCCGCTGTTGTTGGCTTTGGCGGGGTCAAGGGTATCGGTGGCGGAGGCGTTAGACATCGCGGCGCGGATTTTGCCGCCTTTTACCGGCGTTTCCGCGGCGAAGCCCAGCTGCGGAAAACCGATAATGCCGCTGCTCATCACCGCCCCGGCGGAGAGCATTTTCATCAGGCCGCGGCGTGACAGCGTGCCTTCGGTCAGCATGCGCGTCAGCGCGTTATTATCATTTTTACTCATCTGCGTACCCTCAATAAGCGTTAAGGTTCAGCCCCTGGAATGCAAGCATCAAGAGAAACGATCTTTGGCTTTGTAATAGAGTCCGGCCAGCGGCAAAAACCACGGCTTGCCGTGATAGCCCGGCAGTGCGGGCCAGGCGTCGCGCTGCCAGGGATTGCGGTTGCTTTTTTCCGCGATGAGATCGGCCATTACCGCCCCCATCCACACCGACATCTGTGTGCCGTGACCGCTGTAGCCCATGGAGTAGAACAGGCCGTCATGCTCGCCCGCATGCGGCAGCCGATCGGCGGACATATCCACCATGCCGCCCCAGCAGTAGTCGATGCGCGCCTGCGCCAGCGGCGGAAAGAGGCTGGCCAGCGTGGCCTGTAGAATTTCACCGCTGCGTGAATCAGAGGTGGGATTGCTGACCGCGAAGCGCGCGCGGCCGCCGAACACCAGCCGACGGTCGGCGGTGGTGCGAAAGTAGTTGCCGAGGTTAAGTGAGGTGACGTAGGTGCGATCCTGCGGCAGCACCTGGCGGATTAACGCGTCGCCCAGCGGCTCCGTCACCACGATAAAGCTGCCCACCGGCACGATGCGCCGCTGGAACCAGCGAAAAGGGCCGACGTTGGAGCAGCCGGTCGCCATCAGCACCTTGTCGGCGAGGATCTCTCCTCTGGCGGTCTGCACGCGGTGGCGATAGCCGTCAAGGCGGGTCAGGCCGGTCACGGCGTGGTGCGGGAAAATCTTCGCCCCGCTGCGCGCCGCCGCTTCCGCCAGCCCAATGCCGAACTTGCCCATATGCATCTGGCCGCCGCGCTTTTGCAGCAGCCCGCCGTGAAAGGCGTCGCTGTTCACTTCGCGGCGGATCGCCGTCTGGTCGAGCAGCTCAATCTCCGGATCGACGGTGCGACGCATCAGCGCCCAGGCCTCGCGCAGCCCGGCGAAATGGGACGCCTTGCTGGCGAGCTTGAGCTTGCCGCACAGGCGGAAATCGCAGTCGATCCGCTCGTCGCGCACCAGCTGTTCGACGTAGCTTACCGCGTCGTCGTAGGCGCGGTAGAAGCGCGTGGCTTTCTCGATGCCCTGGCTCGCTACCAGCGAGGCGAAGTTCTGTGCCACCCCGGTATTGCAGTGGCCGCCGTTGCGCGCCGAGGCCTGGCTCATCATGCCGCCGCCCTCCAGCAGCACCACGTCAAGGCCGCTGCGCGCCAGGCTCAGCGCCGCCGAGACGCCGGTAAAGCCGCCGCCGATCACCACCACGTCGGCGTGCGACGGCAGTGCCCTTTCCGCCGCGCCGTGAAACGAGGGCGCGGTCGCCTGCCAGAACGATTCGAGTTTCATCGCGCGATCCTCAGAGTCCGACCAGGGCAGGCAGGCCGCCGATGTCAGGGATTTCGCTATAGCCGTAGTAGGGGTTTGCCGGCTCATGACCGCGATTAACCCAGGCTTTATGGGTGATGCCGAGATCGTGCGCCGTCATCAGGTCGTAGCGGAAGCTGGAGGAGACGTGCAGGATCTCGTCAGGCCGGCAGTTGAGCTTCTGCAGCATATACTCGAAGCCTTTCATCTGCGGTTTGTAGGCGCCCACCTCTTCGGCGGTAATCGCCAGGTGTATCGGCGCGCCCAGCCGCGGAATATGGTGCGGCAGCAGATCTTTCATCGAGTTGCTGAGCAGCACCAGCGGGAACTCGGTCGCCAGCTTCGCCAGCCCGGCCGGCACGTCGGGGTGCGGCCCCCAGGTGGCGCAGTCGGTGTAGATAAAGTCGCTGTCCGCCTTGTCCCACGCTACGCCCCACTTTTTGCAGGTGCGCTGTATCGCGTTGCTCACCACGTCGTAGTAAGGCTTCCAGGCACCCAGCACTTCATCCAGGCGGTAGCGGGAGAAATCGGTGGTGAAGGCCGCCATCTTATCGGCCGCCACGCGGTCATCAAAGCAGCGCGCCGCCGCGCCCGCCATATCGAAGTTAATCAGCGTGCCGTAACAGTCAAAGGTGATGTATTTCGGTTTAAACAGAGCCATGACGCGACCTCATCTCTATCATAAAAAGTTAAAAATCGATCAGTACGCTTTTCTGGCGCTGGCAGGCCTGAAATGCCTGCCGCCCCAGATCTTTGCCGATGCCGGAGCCGAGAAAGCCGCCGGTGGGAATGATGAAATCGCCAGAGCGGCCATAGCGGTTTACCCAGACCGTGCCCGCCTCGATGGCGCGTATGGCGCGCATGGCGCGCGGCAGGCTCAGGGTATGCACCCCCGCGCACAGGCCGTAAATCTCGTGCGCCGCCAGCTGCAGCCCCTCTTCTTCATCGTCGAAGGTCTGCACCGTCAGCACCGGACCGAAGATCTCCTGCTGCACCGCCGGGTTGTCCTGAGCGACGCCGCACAGCAGCGTCGGCTGCCAGAACCAGCCCTCGTCGGTGTCGGCGAAACGCTCACCGCCGACCAGCACCTCCGCGCCCTGCGCTTTCGCGGCGGCGATCACCGAGGCGACTTTATTCCCCTGGCGTTCGTCGATCAGCGGCGCGTAGCGGCTGTCGTCGCGCCAGGTGACGCCGGGGCGCACGCTGCTGCACAGGGTTGCGAGGCGATCGAGCAGCGGCGCGGCGATGGCGCGCTGCACAATCAGGCGAGTGCCCGCGACGCACGCCTGCCCGCCGTTAGCGGTAAAGCCGCGCAGGATGCGCTGCGCCAGCACTTCGATTTCGCCCGCGTCGTCAAACACCAGCTGCGGGCTTTTGCCGCCCAGCTCCAGCGTCACCGGCTTCATGCCGTGCTGCGCCACGTCGCTCATAATGCGCGCGCCGGTCAGGGTCGAGCCGGTAAAGGAGACCTTGCGCACCAGCGAATGCGTCACCAGCGCATGGCCGGTTACCGCCCCACTGCCCTGCACAATATTGAGCACCCCGGCCGGCAGGCCGGCCTGCACCGCCAGTTCCGCCATGCGCACCGTCGAGAACGGCGTCAGTTCAGAGGGTTTCAGCACCACCGCGTTGCCTGCCGCCAGCGCCGGCCCGCATTTCCACGAGGCCATCGACAGCGGAAAATTCCACGGCGTAATGGCGCCCACGACGCCATACGGCTCGGCGATCAGCATGCCAAGGCTGCTGTCGCGCGTCGGAAAGAGATCGCCGCTGTACTTGTCGGCGCACTCGGCGTAGAAGCGGATCGCCTCAGCGGTAAAGGGAATTTCATGCTGCACCACATCGCTGACGGGGCGCGTGGATCCCAGCGCCTCCAGCTGCGCCAGCAGGCTGTCCTGCTCGATCAGATCGGCCCAGCGGCGCAGCACCCGGCCCCGCTCGCGCGGTGCGCAGCCTGACCAGCCGCTGGTTTTCAGCGCCTGGTGCGCCGCCTGCACCGCACGGTCAACGTCGGCGGCGTCAGCCTCATGCAGCGTGGCGTAGACTCTGCCGTCCGAGGGACGTTTCACCGCAAACGCCGTCCCCTGGGTCTGAATGTGATGGCCGTCAATATAGTGGCCGACAGGAAGCGGAACTTTTTCAGGGTCGAAACTTAACATGGATAAATCCTTATTTGTTGCACCCGTCAACCGTCAGGGAATTAGCGCACTGGCAGCGCTTATATTCAGCGAGAATAAGCTCATGAAAACTGGTAATGCAGAAAGTATGCCAGTCAGCTAAAAAATAAAAATGCGTTTAAAACAGCGCAAAAAAATTTTCTGCCGTATTGAAAGCGGAAATTTTGCGTAATTGCCGAACCAATAAACAGATGATTTGGCTCACAAAATTCATGCATTGCCGTGGTGCATCGCGCATGAAACTTGCACTAAAATGGCAAACGGCGAGAAAAAGCCGACGCAGCGCACAAAATAAAAAAAGCGTTTGCCGCAGATGCGACAAACGCTTGCAATAGAGAATGATAAACAGAGAAGAATTAATTCAGGCTGCCAATATGAAACGCTTTCTGTTCCAGATATTCTTCGATGCCGTAGCGCGACCCTTCCCGGCCTATTCCTGATAATTTTACGCCGCCGAACGGCGCCACTTCTAATGAGATTGCGCCGGTATTAAAGCCGACCATGCCAAATTCCAGCGATTCCGCCACGCGCCAGGCGCGACGAATATTTTCGGTGAAAAAATAGGCTCCCAGGCCAAAGGGCGTATCGTTGGCCATCGCAATCGCCTCTTCTTCCTTATCAAAGATAAACAGCGGCGCGACCGGCCCAAAGGTCTCTTCATGGGCGATACGCATCTGCGTCGTGACCTTGCCAAGCACCGTCGGCTGCACCCAGGTGCCGTTGCCGTGGCTGGCGCCGCCGGTCAGCAGCTCCGCGCCCTGGCGCAGCGCATCCTCAATATGGCCGTTAACTTTCTCTACCGCCCGGTCGTTGATCAGCGGACCGATCGTGCTGCCGACCGCAAAGCCGTCGCCCACCTTCAGCGTGGCAACCGCTTCAAGCAGCTTCGCCGCGAAGCGCGGATAGATGCCGCGCTGCACCAGAATACGGTTGGCGCAGACGCAGGTCTGTCCGGCGTTGCGGAATTTGCTGACCATCACGCCCGCCACTGCGATATCGATATCGGCATCGTCGAAAACAATAAAAGGGGCATTGCCGCCCAGCTCCAGGCTCAGCCGCTTTACGCTGTCGGCGCTCTGCTGCATCAGCAGCTGACCAATGCGCGTCGAGCCGGTGAACGAGATCTTGCGTACCAGGGGGCTGCCGGTGAGCGCCGCGCCGATCTCTGCTGGCAGGCCGGTCACCACCTGCAGTACGCCAGCCGGGAAGCCGGCGCGCTCCGCCAGCACCGCCAGCGCCAGCGCCGACAGCGGCGTCAGCTCCGACGGCTTCACGATAATCGGGCAGCCTGCCGCCAGCGCGGGAGCGACTTTACGGGTGATCATGGCGATGGGGAAGTTCCACGGCGTGATGGCTGCCGCCACGCCGACCGGCTGTTTCAGCACCAGGATACGGCGATCCTCACTCGGCGCCGGGATGGTATCGCCGTAGATGCGGCGCGCCTCCTCGGCGAACCATTTCACAAAGCTGGCGCCGTACAGCACCTCGCCTTTCGCCTCCGCCAGCGGCTTGCCCTGCTCGGCGGTCATAATGGTCGCCAGATCCTCGGCGTTATCGAGGATCAGCTGGTGCCACTTCTCCAGCAGCGCGGCGCGGCTGGCGTTGGGGGTTTTGCCCCAGGCGATGCGCACCGCGTCGGCGCAGGCGATGGCCGCTTCCGTCTCTGCACGGCCCAGCGCCGGAATGGTCGCCAGCGTTTCACGCGTGGCGGGATCGACCACCGGCAAGGTTTCGCCGTTGCGTGCATCCTGCCAGCGGCCGTCAAACAGCGCCTGCTGGCGCAGCAGACTGGAATCTTTTAGTTGAAGACGCGACATCTCACTCCCCTTTTTGCTCGGTTTGATTCCACTCTATCGCGTCGTCTCAGCGCAGGATGTTTTTCTTACCGGGCAGAAACCTTAAACAGCGAGTTTTGCGCGCGGAAAGAAAATTTTATGCCGCACGGCTGCTATGCTCAGTTTTTAAACAAGGAGATAACCATGAGCGATCATATGTGGCGAGCGGTGGATGATTACTTTATCCAGACGCTGGTCAAACCCGATGCGACGCTGGCGTCGGTGCTGGCACGTAACGCCGCCGCCGGTCTGCCGCCGATCGACGTAGCGGCCAACCAGGGCAAGCTGCTCTACCTGCTGGCGCGCATGATGAACGCCTCACGCATTCTGGAGATCGGCACTCTGGGCGGCTACAGCACGCTGTGGCTGGCGCGCGCCCTGCCGAAGAACGGCAAAATCGTGACGCTGGAGTTTTCGCCGCAGCATGCGCAGGTGGCGCGCGAGAATTTCGCCGAGGCGGGCGTAACCGATAAAGTTGAGCTTCTGGTGGGGCCGGCGCTGGAGAGCCTGCCGCAGCTGCAGGGGCCGTTCGATATGATCTTTATCGATGCGGACAAGCGCAATAATCCACACTACCTGCGCTGGGCGCTGCAGCTGGCGCGCGTCGGCAGCGTGATTATTGGCGATAACGTGGTGCGCAGCGGACGGATCGTCGATTCGCAGTCCGCAGATGAAAACGTACAGGGGCTACGGCAGTACCTGCGCGACGTCGGCGAGAGTCCGCACCTGACGGCTACCGCGCTGCAAACCGTCGGCAGCAAAGGCTGGGATGGCCTGCAGCTGGCCATCGTCGAGTCGCTGCCGGATTAGATCTGAAAGTCGATCGCCGGCTCTTCTACGCTTTGATAAGAGAGCGCCTGACGTTTGATCTCCTCCAGCGACAGGTTGGCGTTGCACAGCTCCATGAACTGCCACACATAGTTGCGCTGCAGCTGGCCGCGCTTCAGGCCAAGCCAGACGGTATTGGCGTCAAACAGATGGCGCGCGTCGATGCGCACCAGCGACTCTTCCGGCTGAATGTCGCACGCCTGATCGGCAAGGATGCCGACGCCGAGGCCCAGTTCGACATAGGTTTTCACCACGTCTGAATCCTGCGCGCTCAGCACGATATCCGGCTTGAGGCCAGCGGCCTGAAAGGCACGATCGACGCGCGAGCGCCCGGTAATGCCCTGGCGATAGGTTATCAGCGGATAGCGGCTCAGCGTGCCGAGCGAAACCGGCTGCTGCTGCACCAGTTCGTGATCGCTGGGTACCAGCAGCGCATGGTGCCAGCTGAACCAGGGAAAGGCCGCCAGGCTGGGATTGTTCACCAGCAGTTCGCTGGCGATACCAACGTCCGCTTCGCCTGCCAACAGCATGGCAACGATCTCCTGCGGCGATCCCTGGTTAAGCTCCAGACGCACGTTAGGATAGAGCTGACGAAACGCTTTGATGACCCGCGGCAGGCTGTAGCGCGCCTGAGTGTGGGTGGTGGCGATAGTGAGAATGCCGCTGGTTTCGTTGGTAAAGACATCCGCCAGGCGGCGTACTTTTCCCGCCTCGTCGAGGATGCGTTCGGCAATGGTCAGCAGCGCTTTACCCGGTTCCGTCATGCCCAGCAGGCGCTTGCCGCGGCGGATAAAAATCTCAACGCCCAGCTCATCTTCCAGATCGCGGATATGGCGGCTCACGCCTGACTGCGAGGTAAATAGCGTGTTTGCCACTTCCGTCAGATTGAACTCGCAGCGCGCAGCCTCACGGATGATTTTAAGTTGCTGGAAATTCACGATATTTACCTCCCTTTACGAAATTGTTAACTTCGATGGTAAGAAGGTTTATTGATATCAACAAATAATAAAAACTTTGTCCTTATGCGCACAGGGAATATATAGCAACAGGTACGCGCGTTATGGGGCAGCGGTATTGTTGTTTAGCGCTAGCGGGTTCACAAAATGAAAGCCCCACGGCCAGAACGCCTTGAAGGCAGCACGCGTCAGCGAATACCCTTATAACATTACAAAAAGCAGGGATATTCTATGCAGGCTTCCGAGGTTTTAAAGATGAAGTTGCAGAGCGAGAGGCTGCTGGCGCTTTATGCGCAACAGGGCGTGACCTATACATGGAAGGCGATGAAGGGTATTGGGTCAGATATTTATGCAGGGGTTGAAAGGGTGAGCTGGTATTCGTCCTGCCTTGTTCCTGACTATCATGAGGTTTGTCGCGAATTGATTTCAGAAGAAAAAAGAATGCACCTTTCGATTCTTTCTGTTTTCCGCCATCGTAACGTGATTGCTCACATGTTTCGGCTCTATTTTGAAATGCTTATTAACGACAGCAACGCTGGCAACAAATCAGGTCGCATCCGGAACGTAACGTCAAAAATAACGGAAGTTGCTAACTATATCCCGACAGGCAGAGCGACGCGTCTTGCATTAGCCCTGGCGCTTGCCAAAGCGCTGGCTGCGTCTGATTTAGTATCGCAAACTGTCGTTGAGCGCCTGGCGCGCCGAATACCCGCCATTGTCATTACGTTCCAGCTTATCGGTACCGATCAAAAATGCGCCCTTGCGGCCCGTCAGCTAAAGGCACTTGATGCCGAATATTACAGGATACTCTATCAGGCAGAAATTGAAATGTTGTATTACTTTATTGAGCCAGTGCTTTCATAATTAATCAAAAAATATCAAATACAATTTCAGAATGACTTCGATGGATTTTACAGCTATGTAAAGGAAGCATTTCATGTTTAAGAGCTTGTTATCGATATTATTTACAGAAATCCTCTTTCCCGTATGGATTTTTGCATGGGCCTCTCTTTTTATCTATTTCCTCCCAGATTACTGGCTCATACTTACGGTAATATCGGTCATTATACTTATTGTCATCCATCCCGTTTTTTTTGGCCGGTTTGATAAATACGATAAATAATCACTTAAAAAGGGAATTTTATGTCTAATCCAGCTTACCTGTGGTTAACCGATGAAAATGGATCGCCAATAGTTGGGCCGTCGCTTGTGTCAGGCCGTGAAGGGGCGATTGAGCTAAAATCCTTTACCCACAACGTCAACATTCCTGTCAATGGCAACACCGGAAGATTAACAGGAACGCGCGTTCATATGCCGATTATGTTTCAGAAGGAGTTCGATCGCGTTACCCCCCTGCTCTTTCGCGCGTTAAGCACGGGTAAAACGCTCCACTCCGCGACGATTAAAATGTATCAGATTAACGAGGCGGGTAGAGAGCAGGAATATTTTAATATTATTCTTCAGGGCGTAAAGCTGATCGCCATAACGCCCGATCTCTATCCCGGTGCGCAGACCGGCACGCATCTCGAAACGGTTCTCTTACGCTATGAGAAAATTACCTGGAAGCATTGCGACGGAAATATTGTCTTCACCGACGCATGGAATGAGCGAGCAACTTATTAAGGCAGTTGGCTGCGCTATAACCGGGTCACTCACTATCCGTTAACCTGCCCGACGGCGCAGCAGCCAAAAGCGGCCCCGCAGGACCGCTAACCCGACTTAGCTCACCAGCAGCAGCGCCCGCTCTTCCGCCATCGGCTTATTCAGCAGCGACAGCAAAATATCCTTTACCGCCTGCGCGGACGGCGAGAGCGGCAGACGCGCCGACACGTTCAGCGACAGCGGCAGATTCAGCGCCGGACTGTTGATGCGCGCCATCCAGGCCTGGGTCGATCCCACCAGCGCGCGCGCAGCGGACTCCGGTAGCACCGTGACGCCCATACCGCTGGCAACGGCGGCGGTCAGCATCGACAGCGATTCAATCTCGCCGATAATGCGCGCGCTCAGACGACGCAGCGAAAAGGCTTCGTCGACCCGCTTGCGCACGGCGCTGTAGTCGCGCGGCAGGAACAGGCTCATCTGCGCCACCTCGGCTAAATCTACCGATCCGCCGGGACAGTCGGTGGCGCCGACCAGATAAAGCTCCTCTTTCATCAGCGGCAGGCTGGTGATGCCCGCCGTCGGCGCGCGATCGTAAAGCACCGCCATATCCAGCTGGCCGCTCATCACCTTTTCATTCAGCGAACTGCCGCTGTTTTCATGCAGATAAACCAGAATCTCCGGGTGCTGCTCGCGCACCGTTTGCAGCAGCGGCATAGTCAGCGATGAGGCCGCCGTACCCGGCGCCATCCCGATGGAAACCTGACCGCTCAGCGCCTGTCCGGCGTTAACCACCGCCGTCTGCGCCTGTTCGCACTGCCGCAAAATCGTACGCGCATGCGCATAGAGTATCTTACCGGCTTCGGTCGGCGTCACGCCGCGCTTGGTGCGAATCAGCAGCTGCTGATCCAGCTCGTTCTCCAGCGTGGCGACCTGTTGACTGAGCGCAGGTTGCGCGATGTGCAGCACTTCAGCCGCCTGCGTCAAACTGCCAATATCGACGATTTTCACAAAGTACTTCAGTCGTCTTAAGTTCATCTTGCCTCCGTCACATTCCCCGAATGCCAATAACATCTGTTCTTGTGGCCTGCTGGCCTGGTAATAAACAAATTGCAATTAGCAGGCCACTTTTCCTGAAGGCCCGCGCTCTGCGCTGCAGAAAAATCCTAACAACCCGAAAAATAAGCCTTTCTGATTACCCATTAAGAGTTAATAAGAAGCGGGAATGGCGCGTCAGCGCAGCGCGTGACCGCGACTGCACTCTGCTGGTGCAGCCCGTGCGAGCCAGACGTGCATAAAAGTGATGACCTGACGCGGAACAGGGGCGATAACACGTCGGGAAGCAGGAAAAAGCGGGGTATCCAGCAGGAAAACTTATTCAGCGCGAGAAACAGGCCTGCCCGGCTGTTCGGGCGCGGGCAGGCCAGGCAATGGAAAGATCAGCGTTTTTTACGGTTGCGATGCATATCAATAGCGACCGCGGCCACAATAATAATCCCCTTGATAATGTCCTGGACGTAGGCGTCGACGCCGACAAAGGTAAAGCCGCTTTTGATCAGGCCCAGAATCACTGCACCAATCAGGGTGCCGGTAATGCGCCCGACGCCGCCCATCAGGCTGCTGCCGCCGATAACCGCCGCGGCGATGGCGTCCAGCTCATAGGACATCCCCATGCTCGACTGGCCGCTGCTGACGCGCGCCGCCAGCACCACGCCCGCCAGGCCGGAGAGCGCGCCGGCGATGGTATAGACAATCACCAGATATTTATTAACGTTGATGCCGGAGACTTTGGCCGACGTCATATTGCCGCCGATGGCGTAAACGTATTTGCCGTAGCGGGTGTGCTTCAGAGCGATATGAAACACCAGCGCCACCACCAGGAAGATAATGACCGGCATCGCGCCCTGGCCGATAGCGGTAAAGCCGTCGGAGAGAAAGCTAATCGGATTGCCCTGCGTGTAGTACTGCGCCAGACCGCGGGCCGACACCATCATGCCCAGCGTGGCGATAAAAGGCGGAATGCCGGTGCGGGTAATCAGCACGCCGTTGACCAGGCCGCAGAGCAGGCCGACGCCGATCCCCGCGCCAATGGGCACCACGGCGGGCATATCCACCAGCGCCGGAAACATCGGCGACAGGCTGTCGGAGGTTTGCGCCAGGCTGGCCGCCACCACGGCGGTCAGCGCGATCACCGACCCTGATGAGAGGTCGATGCCGGTGGTGATGATCACCTGCGTCACCCCGACCGCGATCACGCCGATAATCGCCACCTGCAGCAGGATCAGGATCAGCCGGTTGGTGTTCATCAGAAACGACTGATCGCGCACATACCAGCCGGCTATTTCGAAGATCAGCGCAATGCCAACCATCACGATAAAGATCCCGGTATCTTTAGGCAGCTTATGCCGCAGATTGCCGAAGAACGACGAATGTTCAGCTGCTGGAGTAGCTGTTGCTTTGATATTGCTCATAGGTGTCTCGCGCCTCACTCGGATGCCAGCGACAAAATGGTTTCCTGGTCGGCCTCTTCTTTATCGAGGATGCCGGTAATGCGTCCCTGATGCATCACCATCACGCGGTCGCTCATGCCGAGAATTTCCGGCAGTTCCGACGACACCATAATGATGGCCACGCCGCGGTTGGCCAGCTCAGAGATCAAACGGTAGATTTCCGCTTTCGCACCGACGTCGATACCGCGCGTCGGCTCGTCGAGGATAAGGATTTTGGGCTGCGCCAGCAGCCAGCGGGCAATCAGCACCTTCTGCTGGTTGCCGCCGCTCAGGTTGTTGATGATCTGATCCATGGTCGGCGTTTTGATATTCAGCCGCCGGATCTGCTCCATGCAGTCCTGCGCCATTTTGACGTGGCTGACGAAGCCGCTCTTGCCGCTGTACTCGGGCATATTGACGATGCTCATGTTCTCCATCACCGACAGCACGAGAAACAGCCCCGACTTTTTGCGATCCTCGGTTAAAAACGCCATGCCCTTCTCAATCGCCGTCGAAGGCGAATCGATAGCGACCGGCACGCCGTCGATCAGCACCTCGCCGCTGTCGACGCTCTCCATGCCAAACAGGCTCTCCATCACTTCGCTGCGTCCCGCGCCGACCAGGCCGGCAACGCCAAGGATTTCGCCGCGCCGCACGCTGAAGCTGACGTCATGAAAACGATCTTTGCTGGTGAGGCCGCGCACCGTCAGCACCTCTTCGCCAATGGCGTTATTAAACTTGGGAAAGAGCTGGGTCAGTTCGCGCCCGACCATCTGGGTGATCAGCGACTGACGGGTAAACTGCGCGGTGTGGTTGCTGCCGACCCAGCTGCCGTCACGGAAGATACTGATCTCATCGGTAATGGCGAAAATCTCGTCCATTTTATGACTGATATAGATGATGGCTTTGCCCTGCGCGCGCAGGTCACGAATGATGGTGAAAAGATGCGCCACTTCGCTTTCGGTCAGCGCGGAAGTCGGCTCATCCATAATCACGATATCGGCGTTCCAGGAGACCGCTTTGGCGATCTCCACCATCTGCTGCGCGGCGATGCTTAACTCGCCTACCAGCCGGTCTGCCTTGAGGCGGATATTAAGCTGGTCAAGCAGCACCTGCGTCTGCTGGTTGAGCTTGCCGTGATCGACAAAGCCGTACTTTATCGGCTCGCGTCCCAGCCAGATGTTCTCAGCGACAGTCATGTAGGGCACCAGATTCAGCTCCTGGTGGATCATGGAAATGCCGGAACGCAAGGCGTCCATGGTGTCCTGAAACTGCACCGGCTCCCCTTTAATGCGGATGGTGCCCCGATCGGGACGGTACATCCCGATCAGGCACTTCATTAAAGTGGATTTGCCCGCGCCATTTTCGCCCATCAAGGCATGAACCGATCCCGGACGCACGCGCAGCGACACGTTATCGAGTGCCTTCACACCGGGAAAGAACTTGCTGATGCCTTCGGCTTCAAGCGCAAAAGCGGTCATACATCACCTCCGTACGGCTGAGTCGGGATCGGTTATTTCTGGTTACGGTTAACGAACTGCTGCATATTGTCTTTGGTGATCAGCTGATAAGGGATATCGATGATCTTCTGCACTTTTTCGCCCTTCGTCAGCTTAACGGCCGCCTGAACCGCCCCTTCGCCCTGGCCACGAGCGTCCTGGAATACCGTGGCGACCATCTTGCCGTTTTTCAGCATCTGCAAGGCGTCCGGGGTGCCGTCCACGCCGGCGATAAGGATATGGTTGGGGTTTTTGCCCAGCGCCTGCAGCGCGCCGATCGCCATTTCATCGTTATTAGAGGCGATGGCCTGGATATCGTCGCCGGCGGTCAGCCAGTTGCTCACCACATCGACCGCGTCGTTACGCGTAAATTTCGCGGTCTGCTTCTGTACCACTTTGATGCCGGGGTATTTGGCCACGACGGCCTCAACCCCTTTGGTGCGGTCGCGCGTCGATTCGTTCGCGAGATCGCCCATCAGAATGGCAACGTTACCTTTGCCGTTCATCGCTTTTGCCAGCGCTTCCATTTGCAGCCGACCTGCCAGCTCCGAGTCCGATCCTACATAGGCCATTTTGTCGGTCAGCTCCGCCTGAGGACGGCGGTTGACGAAGATGAGTGGAATGCCCGCTTTGGTGGCCTGATCCATGATGGGTTTAACGGCGTTGGTATCTACCGGGTTAACAATAATGGCGTCAACGCCCTGCCCGATAAAGTTCTGAACCTGCTGCAGCTGCTGCGACACGTCGCCTTTGGCATCTTCCATCTGCCCTTTGACCCCTTCTTTCTGCATCTCTTTTTGCATCGCGGTGCGCAGGATGGTGAGGAAGTTGTCATCAAACAGCGCCATCGAGACGCCGACGGAGAGATCTTTCGCCATTGCGGCGGCGGGCAACATGCAGGCTAACAGTGTGACAGCGAGTGTTTTTTTGATGTTCATGAGTAACCCTTATTGTCGTTAACTTGCCGACGCCGCTGAGACCGCGAATGAAAAATATCTTTTACATTCACTCAACGTTGCTGGCGGTTCCAGGTCTGATTACAGAGGTGAGTGCTGGGCCTTCGCGCTTTTTTGTGACCAACCCCTCCTTTTTACAATCACTTGTTTCTACAGCAGATATTTTTAAAATCTCGTTCCAGTTTTACGGACTGATTACGCGGGTGATAATAAGCAGTTTATTTGTTCCATTAATTTCTTTTTTGAAATTTTTATCATAAAAGCACTGAAACAGTTGTTTTAACATCGGCAAATAACAAAACTTTGACACGCATCTAACATCTGCGGGGAAATGCGTTTAAAGTGAGATCCTGTCGGCAGTTTGAAATCTCGCCGGATCTGCTGAAAAAGCGGCAAACCGCTGCTTTAACGAGCGTTCAGTTAGAAAAAGTGAAATCGTGCTTTGACAAGCCAGAACGGCGTCGCTAATATTCGCCCCGTTCCAACGATTCCTCTGTAGTTCAGTCGGTAGAACGGCGGACTGTTAATCCGTATGTCACTGGTTCGAGTCCAGTCAGAGGAGCCAAATTCAAAAAGCCCGCTCAGGGAAACCTGAGCGGGCTTTTGTTCGTCTGGCATGCCTGATATGCGTTACGTCCCTGCCTTACCCCGGCGGCTTACAGCCTATTCCGCTGTCTTCTTTATGGGATACGTCACGAGAGGCTTGATCTCTTTAAGCACAAACATACTCTGCATCTCTTTGATTCCCGGCAGTCTGCGTACCACTGACATGGCGAAATCGGCATAGGAGTCGAGATCCGATGCCACAACCTGCAGCAGGAAGTCGGCGTCCCCCCCGATGCTATAGCAGGCCACAACATCCTCCAGCGCGGTGACCTCTTCTTCAAACTTTCTCGCCTCCGCTTCGCTATGGCTGTCGATAGCAACCCGAACGAAAACCATCACGCCCAGCCCGATTTTTTTACGGTCAAGAACGGCGCGGTAGCCCTGAATCACTTCATCCTCCTCTAGCTTGCGCACTTTACGCCAGCAGGGAGACGCTGACAGGTTTATCTTCTCCGCCAGTTCCTGATTCGTGACGCGCGCATCGTCCTGTAAAATTTTCAGGATCTTCATATCTG
Organism: Pantoea agglomerans; assembly: GCF_020149765.1. NCBI lineage: Bacteria > Pseudomonadati > Pseudomonadota > Gammaproteobacteria > Enterobacterales > Erwiniaceae > Pantoea > Pantoea agglomerans. The sequence continues at coordinate 1,507,297 of NZ_CP083809.1, read as the reverse complement.
TCAGGCTGAGTGCCATAGAGGGAAATTCCTTTCTCATTAAAAGCAATAAAGGGGAATTTTTACCTGACAACAGGCGTTGAGTAAATGATACAGGCAACAATTTCCTCTTTTGCTACTGCATAATATGTTTACTTTTCTAATGAGTGATAACAGCAGCACCAACCCTGTGTTCATGCACCTTGTCATATGGCCCCTGAGGAACAAAAATGAAATTTGACCCAAGCCAGCACCGCTGTACGATTATTATTGATAAAGATCTCCCCGCAGGCCTTGCTATGAATGCTGCAAGCGTCACAGGCATTAGTTTTGGCCGTACCGTTGAAAATCTTGTCGGCCCCGATATGGAAAGCCTGGATGCTGTTAATTATCCCGGCGTGATTTACGCGCCGCTTCCGGTTTTGCTGGCGTCAGGCCACTCTCTGCGTGAAATACAGGTGAGCGCGGAAAGGGATAGTGAGATTTACGTGATGCCCTTTAGCGCCCTGGCACAGTCGTGCAAAACCTATGACGAATATGGCGACAAAATCTCCTCGGTTAAAAGTGAAGATATTGCGCTGGTCGCCATTGGTATCATTGGCCCTAAAAAGAAAATAACCCGGCTGACCGGAAACCTCCCGCTCTATAAATAATCTCCCGCCGGTAACGATTTTATCAACAGCAATATAGTGCTGGTTATTTTGCTGCATGCAGGACGATTTACTCTGCCTGAGGATAAGAATATGTATGTTATTTCAAGAATAATCGAACCGGCAAAAGAGGTCTGTTATCAGCATTGTGATTTTGATAGAGGCAATATCCGCTTTCCAGCAACCTCACTCTTTAATTTCCGCATCTCATTTTGACAGGAACAATTATGTCAGGAATGGCTCAAATACTTTCTTATATCGCTGCGCTCGGTTTAGCGGCGGCAATCCCGGGGCCGGGAATGACCGCCCTGGTCGCTCGCAGCGTTAGCGGGGGTGCCCGAACCGGCTTTACGATGCTTGCCGGCCTGATCCTCGGTGATTTGATCTACTTATCTACCGCGGTATTTGGTCTGGCGGTGGTCGCCCATAGTTACTCATCCGTATTCACGCTGATCAACTGGGCCGCCTCACTCTATCTGTGCGTGCTGGCATGGCAGTTCTGGCGCTATCAGCCTAAGGCGATTAGCATTGACCAGAAAGCGACAACGCAGGAGCTGGCATCAGCCTGGCTTTCAGGGTTAACGATCACGCTCGGCAATCCCAAAACCATCGCCTTTTATCTGGCGATACTGCCTCTTGTTATCTCGCTGGATAATGTCTCTTTACAGATTTGGGGCGGAATGCTGGTGCCCCTTACCATTTTCGTGCTGCTGAGCGTTGGCGCGGTTTTTATTCTCGCAGCGCTTAAAATTCGCCATCTGCTCACCAGCGCAAAGGCGCAGCGACGCCTTTTTCGCTCGGCCGGCGTCATCATGCTGCTGGCGGCGTTTGGCATGGTGGTGAAGACGCTTTAGCGCTACACCTCCTCTTGCGCCACAATCAGCTCTGTCTGATGCTCATCAAGCCAGGATTTCAGCTCCCCTGATGGAGGCGCATCGGTGAACAGCGCCGCAACCTGCGCAATGTTACCGATCGTTACGGCGGCGGAGGCGGTGTATTTGGTGTGGTCGGCAGCCAGAAGAATATGGCGGGCGTGCGCCATCATCGTTTTCACCACGCTGGCTTCGTTAACATCAAATTCCAGCAGCGTTCCGTCGCTGTCGATTGCCCCGACGCTGGTGATCAGATAATCGGCGCGAAAATCCGCCACAAAGGCGGTTGCGGCCGGGCCAATAATGCCGCTGTTGTGTGGACGCAGCACGCCGCCGGGCACCATGACTTCAAAGCGCGCATTGGTATAGAGAATCTGCGCCACGCGCAAACTGTTCGTGATAATGCGCAAATGGTTATGGTTGAGCAGCGCACGGGCAACCTGCTCAACGGTGGTGCCGATGGTGATAAACAGCGTTGAACCGTCCGGGATATAATCCGCTACCGTTTCCGCAATGGCTTTTTTCTCCTCCGTCCAGGAGATTTCACGCTGCTCAAAGGCCGTATTCACCACGCTGGAGGCTCTGCCCGCCCCGCCGTGGTGACGGGTAATCAATCCCTGCTCACTGAGTTTGCGAATATCGCGGCGCACGGTCTGCGTTGAGACATCAAGCAGCGTGGCCAGCTCGTCGATATTCATATAGCCCCGCTCGCCTATCAGCATCAGCAACCGATCGTGCCGCGGATTACCGGTCAGTTCGGTAAAGCTCATGATATCTCCTCAGAAAATCCCTTGAGCTGACATTTTATACACAAAGTGACAGAAAAGAGCGGATTTGATCACCGTCCGGGATACCGGCCCGTCCTCCTGGGCGCGTGCATTTCAGGGCAGCAACACCGCTGGCAAACCTGACGGCTTCGGCCGGGCTGTCGCCGACAGCCAGCGCAAAGGCCAGCGCACCGTGAAAAACATCCCCGGCCCCGGTGGTATCAACCACCGCCACGGAAAAGCCGGGCTGGTGGTGCAGCGCTCCCTGTTCAAGCCAGTCGCAGCCCTTCTCTCCTCGCGTCACGTAAACCTGACCCTTTGTGAGCAGCTGCGCCGCTTTTAACCCCGCCTCAGCCCTTTTTTGCCCGGTTAACCGCGCCAGGCCCGGCTCGGAGAAGACCGCATGATCGCTCAGCGCCACCAGCCCGGTGATACTTTGCGGCGTTACGTCGCCATCCAGCACGGTCATCACCCCCGCCTGACGCGCCAGGGTAAACGCCTGCATTGCGCCCTGATGCCAGCGAACGTCCGCCAGCACCACGTCCCACTGAGAAAAATCGATCTCTTCAAGCCACTCAGCGTCTGGCCGTAAATCGGAGCTGGGATAATTTACGATTATTCGTTCGCCTCTGCTGTCTACCATAATCGCCGATTGCGACGAATTTGCCCCCTTACAGCGTCGGGTATAGCGGGTATCTACCCCAAAAAAAGCCAGCTCCGCCAGCAGGCGGGTGCCGGTGTCGTCATCACCCACGCGGCCAATAAAGTCCACCTGCGCCCCCAGCTTCGCCGCCGCCACGGCCGCCGTCGCCGCTGGCCCGCCGCCCGCTTCCGTATAGCGCTGCGCCACATACTTACCGCCTTCCGTCGGCAGAGCGTCCACGAAATAGAGGCGATCCATCACGCTAATCCCTACACAAGCAATACGAATCATGGCCACTCCTCAGGCATTTCTGGATGCGCTTATTTTAGTTGCGGCAAATGTTTAAAAAGTGACCGCTGTCAATTTTTTGACCATAGATTACAAATACGATCAGAAAAAATCACAAACAGACATTAACGAATGGCAAAGATGACATTCACGGTTCAGGAGAAGGCTATGGCAGTGATTGCATTTATCGGGCTGGGTCAGATGGGGTTACCTATGGCGGGCAACCTGCTCAGGCAGGGCCATCGGCTCAGCGTATTTGATGTCAACCCGGCGGCGGTTCAGCGTCTTGCAGAGCAAGGCGCACAGCCTGCCGTCAGTGCGGCGCAGGCGGCAGAGGGCGCAGAGTTTGTTATCACCATGCTGCCACACGGCGATAGCGTTCGCAGCGTGCTGTTCGGGGAACAAGGTGTGTGTGAGACGCTCTCACCGCAGGCGCTGGTTATCGATATGTCCACCATTCACCCCCTGCAAACCGACAGGCTGATTGCCGATATGCGCGCCAGAGGCTTCGAGCTGATGGACGTGCCGGTGGGACGCACCTCCGATCACGCGGTAGCAGGCACGCTGCTGCTGCTGGCGGGCGGAAGCAGAGAACAGGTCGCGCGGGCAACGCCAATACTTATGGCGATGGGTAATGAGCTGGTTAACGCCGGCGGGCCCGGCATGGGTATCCGCGTCAAGCTTATCAATAACTATATGAGCATTGCGCTTAATGCTCTCTCCGCCGAAGCCGCAGTGCTGTGCGAAGCGCTCGGCCTCCCGTTTGAGGTGGCGCTCAGGGTGATGAGCGGGACGCCCGCCGGAAAAGGCCACTTCACCACATCCTGGTCGAACAAGGTGCTGAAAGGCGATCTCACCCCATCCTTTATGATCGATTTAGCTCACAAAGATCTCGGCATTGCGCTGGATGTCGCCAGCCAGCTGCAGGTTCCGATGCCGCTCGGCGCCGCTTCCCGTGAGGTTTACAGCCAGGCGCGCGCCGCCGGTCGCGGGCGGGAAGACTGGAGCGCCCTGCTGGAGCAGGTACGTGCCAGCGCCGGACGCCCCACTCAGGTGAAAACCTTCCCCCTGGATAAAGGAAAGTGATATGGACAACCACACCCTCAAAGAGCTGACGCGCGCCTCCGGCGGTTTTGCCATGCTGGCGGTGGATCAGCGTGAAGCCATGCGGCTGATGTTTGCGGCTGCGGGCGCGGCATCTCCGGTGGCCGACAGCGTGCTCACCGATTTTAAAGTCAATGCCGCAAAGATCCTCTCTCCCTATGCCTCCGCCATTCTGCTGGATCGGCAGTTTTGCTACCGCCAGGTAGTGGAACAGCAGGCCGTGGCGGACGGCTGCGCCACCATCGTTGCCGCCGATGAGTTCATTCCAGGCAACGGCATTCCCGTGGATAACGTGGAGATCGATAAAAATATCGATCCGCAGGCCGTCAGGCGGGAGGGGGCCAGGGCGCTCAAGCTGCTGGTGCTGTGGCGCAGCGATGAGGATGCGCAGCAGCGCCTTAACAGGGTGAACGAATTTAACCGGCTGTGTCACAGCAATGGCCTGCTTAGCATTATCGAACCGGTGGTTCGCCCTCCGCGTCGCGGCGACAAATTCGATCGCGAACAGGCGATTCTTGATGCCGCAAAAGAGCTGGGAGATTGCGGTGCCGATCTCTACAAGGTGGAAATGCCCCTCTACGGCAAAGGCTCCCGGCAGGCGCTGCTCACCGCCTCGCAGCGCCTGAATGAACATATCTCTGTGCCCTGGGTCATTCTCTCCTCCGGCGTGGATGAAAGGCTTTTCCCTCGCGCCGTCAACATTGCTATGACGGCTGGCGCATCAGGCTTTCTGGCCGGACGAGCGGTCTGGTCTTCGGTTATCGGCCTGCCGGATACCGCGCAGATGCTGCGCGACGTCGCAGCGCCGAAGTTGCAGCGTCTGGCCGAGATCGTTGATGAAAACATGGCCCGTCGCCGCTAACACAAGGAGCCACGTATGAAATGGTTTAACACCCTGAGCCACAACCGCTGGCTGGAGCAGGAAACCGATCGCATCTTTCGCTTTGGCGAGAAGGCGGTGGTTCCCACCGGATTTGGCTGGCTGGGAAATGAGGGGCAGGTCAGAACGGAGATGGGAACCCATCTGTGGATCACCGCGCGGATGCTGCACGTCTATGCCGTTGCCGCCGCGATGGGCCGTCCGGGCGCGTATCGCCTTGTTGATCACGGCATTAAGGCGCTAAACGGCGCCCTGCGCGACAGGCGCTACGGCGGCTGGTACGCCTGCGTCAATAGCGAGGGCGTGCTGGACGCCTCCAAGCAGGGCTATCAGCATTTCTTTGTGCTGCTTGGCGCGGCCAGCGCCGTCACTACCGGTCATCCGCAGGCGCGCCCGCTGCTGGAGGAAGCGATTCAGGTTATTGAACGCTATTTCTGGAGCGACAGCGAGCAGATGTGCCTGGAATCCTGGGACGAAGCCTTCAGCCAGACCGAGGATTACCGCGGGGGTAACGCCAACATGCACGCGGTGGAAGCCTTTCTGATCGTGTATGACGTCACCCACGAGCGTAAATGGCTTGACCGCGCGCTGCGCATTGCGTCGGTGATTATTCACGATGTTGCCCGGCCGGGAGCGTATCGCGTCAATGAGCACTTCGATTCAGCGTGGAACCCGCTGCGCGATTACAACCGGGATAATCCGGCACATCGCTTCCGCGCCTACGGCGGCACGCCAGGCCACTGGATTGAGTGGGGCCGACTGATGCTGCATCTGCACGCGGCGCTGGAGGCCCGCTTTGAGACGCCTCCCGCCTGGCTACTGGAGGATGCTAAAGGCCTGTTCCACGCCACCATCCGCGACGCCTGGGCGGTGGATGGCGCGGACGGGTTTGTCTACTCGGTGGACTGGGACGGCCAGCCTGTGGTGCGCGAAAGAGTGCGCTGGCCCGTCGTCGAAGCGATGGGCACCGCCTATGCCCTCTACACCCTTACCGGCGACAGCCAGTATGAAGCCTGGTACAGGAGGTGGTGGGATTACTGCATCACCTTTCTGATGGACTACGAGGGCGGTTCATGGTGGCAGGAGCTGGACTGCAATAACCAGGTCACCAGCAAAGTCTGGGAAGGCAAGCAGGACATCTATCACCTGCTGCACTGCCTGGTCATTCCGCGCCTGCCGCTGGCGCCAGGACTGGCACCGGCGGTAGCGGCGGGCCTGCTGGACATCAACGCAAAGTAGGCTCAGCGACAGCAGCTATGCCGCACGGTGGAAAAGCCGATAGGCCTGGCCGGACGGGGTCAGGCCAGCATGGCGCGACTTCCCTACCTCTACGGAGACCAACATGACTCAATTAGCAGAGCGGTCAGACGCCCTGGCACTCGACACCTCGCCGGAGGGCTTTACCTTAACCTGGCAGCAGCGCCTGATTTTACGCCACAGCAGCGATCGTCCCTGCCTGTGGATGGGGGCTGGCGTTGCTGATATTGCTATGTTCCGCGGTAATTTCAGCATCAAAGATAAGCTACACGAGAAAATAGCCCTGCCCGATGTTGCGGTCAGCAACACCGCCGACGGCTGGCGGCTGCACTTCAGCCGGGGATCGACCCTTACCGCCACGCTACATATCGCTATCGATGAACAGGGGCGACTGAAGCTGGATCTGCAGAACGGCGATCCCAGCCACAACCGTATCTGGCTGCGGCTGGCCGCCAGCCCGGACGATCATATCTATGGCTGCGGAGAGCAATTCTCCTGTTTCGATCTGCGCGGTAAGCCGTTCCCGCTGTGGAGCAGTGAACAGGGCGTCGGCCGCAACAAGAAAAGCTATGTCACCTGGCAGGCGGACTGCCTGGAAAATGCCGGTGGCGACTATTACTGGACCTTTTTTCCGCAGCCAACCTTTGTCAGCACGCAGAAGTATTACTGCCACGTTGAAAACAGCTGCTATATGAACTTTGACTTCAGCGCACCGACCTATCACGAACTCGCCCTGTGGGAAGGCAACGCCACCCTGCGTATTGAGTGCGCCACCAGCTGGATCGCCCTGCTGGAAAAACTCACCGCCCTGCTGGGCCGTCAGCCCGCCCTGCCGGACTGGATCTACGACGGCGTGATACTCGGTATTCAGGGCGGAACCGAGGTTTGTCAGCAGAAACTGGATCGGATGCGCGAGGCGGGCGTAAAGGTAAACGGTATCTGGGCGCAGGACTGGTCGGGGATCCGCATGACCTCCTTTGGCAAGCGCGTAATGTGGAACTGGCAATGGAACAGCGACCACTACCCGCAGCTCGATAGCCGTATCAGGCAGTGGAAAGAGCAAGGCGTGCAGTTCCTCTCCTATATCAATCCCTACGTTGCCAGCGATAAAGCGCTCTGCGCCGAGGCCGCCGCGCGTGGCTTCCTGGCAAAAGACGCGGCGGGCGAGGATTATCTGGTTGAGTTTGGTGAGTTTTACGGCGGCGTAATCGATCTCACCAACCCCGAGGCGTACGACTGGTTCAAAGGGGTGATCCGGCAGAACATGATCTCGCTGGGCTGCGGCGGCTGGATGGCTGATTTTGGCGAATATCTGCCGACCGATGCCCGCCTGCACAACGGCGTCAGCGCCGAAATCATGCATAACGCCTGGCCCGCGCTGTGGGCGAAGTGTAACTACGAGGCGCTGCAGGAGAGCGGCAAGCTCGGCGAGATCCTGTTCTTTATGCGGGCGGGCTATACCGGTAGCCAGAGGTACTGCACCATGATGTGGGCGGGCGATCAAAACGTAGACTGGAGCCTTGATGACGGGCTCGCCTCCGTGGTTCCGGCCGCGCTGTCGCTGGCGATGAGCGGCCACGGTCTGCACCACAGCGATATTGGCGGCTACACCACCCTGTTTGAGATGAAGCGCAGCAAAGAGCTGCTGCTTCGCTGGTGCGACTTTAGTGCCTTTACGCCGATGATGCGTACCCATGAAGGCAACCGCCCCAGCGATAACTGGCAGTTTGATAGCGATGACGAAACCATCGCTCACTTCGCCCGGATGACTACCGTTTTCACCACCCTGAAACCCTATCTCAAGCAGGCGGTGGCGCAGAACGCTGCGACCGGGCTACCGGTGATGCGCCCCCTTTTCCTGCACTACGACGATGACGCAACAACCTACACCCTGAAATATCAGTATCTGCTGGGCGCGGATCTGCTGGTTGCCCCGGTACATGAACAGGGTCGGCACGACTGGACGCTCTATCTGCCGCAGGATAGCTGGATCCATCTCTGGAGCGGAGAGCGTTATCAGGGCGGTGAAATTACCCTTGAGGCACCGCTCGGCCAGCCCCCGGTCTTTTATCGCGCGGAGAGCGAGTGGGCGTCACTGTTTGCCACGTTGCGCCACATCTGATGCGGCTTGCCCGGCGAGAGGATCGCCGGGCTGAGGGAGAAGAAAAATGCAACAGACAGCCAATCCGGCAACCCTGCGCTTGCCGTTCAAAGAAAAACTGGCCTATGGCATGGGCGATTTAGGCTCCAATATTCTGCTGGACATCGGTACGCTCTACCTGCTCAAGTTCTACACCGACGTGCTGGGTTTGCCCGGCACCTATGGCGGGATTATTTTCCTTATCGCCAAGTTTTTTACCGCTTTTACCGATATGGGCACCGGGATTATGCTCGACTCCCGGCGCAACACTGGCGCAAAAGGGAAATTTCGCCCCTTTATCCTTTATGCGGCCTTCCCCGTTACCCTGCTGGCGATTGCCAATTTTGTCGGCACTCCCTTTGAGATCGCCGGCAAAACGGTGGTGGCCACGGTTCTGTTTATGCTTTACGGGCTGTTCTTTAGCATGATGAACTGCTCTTACGGCGCGATCGTGCCCGCCATGACCAAAAACCCGGACGAGCGCGCGGCGCTTGCCGCCTGGCGCCAGGGCGGAGCGACGCTGGGATTGCTGCTCTGCACCGTGGGTTTTGTGCCGGTAATGAACCTGATCGACGGAAATCCACCGCTGGGTTATATCTTCGCCGCTACCCTCTTCTCCCTGTTCGGTCTGCTGTTTATGTGGTGGTGCTATGCCGGGGTGAAAGAACGCTATGTCGAGGTAAAACCGCTCGACGGCGGGCAAAAACCCGGATTGCTGCAATCCTTCCGCGCCATCGCCGGAAACCGCCCGCTGTTTATTCTCTGCATCGCCAACCTCTGCACGCTCGGCGCATTCAATATCAAGCTGGCGATTCAGGTTTATTACACCCAGTACGTGCTGAACGACCCTGTGCTCCTCTCCTGGATGGGCTTTTTCAGCATGGGCTGTATATTTATCGGCGTCTTTTTAATGCCCGGCATGGTGAGGCGCTTTGGCAAGAAAACGGTCTATCTCAGCGGCCTGATGATTTGGGTGGCGGGCGACCTGCTCAACTACTTCTCTGACAGCGGCTCGGTCAGCTTTGTGCTCTTCTCCTGTCTGGCCTTTTTTGGCTCAGCGTTTGTTAACAGCCTGAACTGGGCGCTGGTATCTGACACGGTGGAATATGGCGAATGGCGCACCGGCGTGCGCTCTGAAGGCACGGTCTATACCGGCTTTACCTTTTTCCGCAAAGTGTCGCAGGCGCTGGCCGGTTTCTTCCCCGGCTGGATGCTGACGCAAATTGGTTATCTGCCTAACGTGGTGCAGTCAGCGGGAACCGTCGAGGGCCTGCGCCAGCTGATCTTTCTCTATCCCTGCGCGCTGGCGGTGATCACCATCGTCGCCATGGGCTGCTTCTACAACCTCAACGAGAAGATGTATGTGCGCATCGTTGAAGAGATAGAAACCCGTAAGCAAACGGCTTAATAAATAGCGCCCGGCGAGGCGTAAAGGAGCGATGATGTCTGAACCTGATCCGCTAACGCTAAAGCTCAGCCTGCGGGAAAAATGCGCCTGGGGTCTGGGCGACTTAGGCTCCAATTTGATGCTCTGCATCGGCACGCTCTATCTGCTGAAGTTCTATACCGATGAGCTGGCGATGCCGGCCTACTATGGCGGGATTATCTTTCTGGTGGCAAAGTTCTTCACCGCCCTGACCGATATGCTGACCGGCGTGCTGCTCGACGCGCGCCGCCATATTGGCGCAAAAGGCAAATTCAAGCCCTTTATTTTCTACGCCTCCTTTCCTGTTGCGCTGACCGCCACGGCGCAGTTTTTCGCCACCGATTTTACGCTAACGGTGAAAACCGCGCTGGCTACCCTGCTGTTCATGCTGTTTGGTCTGTTTTACAGCCTGATGAACTGCGCATACGGGGCGATGGTGCCTGCCATTACCAAAAACCCCCTTGAGCGCGCCCAGCTTGCCGCCTGGCGCCAGGGCGGAGCCACCCTCGGTCTGCTGCTGTGTAGCGTGGGTTTTATGCCGATTCAGAGAGCTTTTAACGACTCGCCTTCGCTGGGATATGTTATGGCCGCGCTGATCTTCTCAGCTTGCGGGCTTATCTGCATGGGGTGCTGCGTTCGCGGCGTGAAAGAGCGCTATATCGACATCACGCCCGATCATCACCAGCCCAGCATTATGAAGTCGTTTTGCGCCCTTTTTCATAACCCTCCGCTGCGGGTGTTATGCCTGGCTAATCTGTGTACGCTGGCCGCGTTTAACATCAAGCTGGCCCTTCAGGTCTATTACGCTCAGTACGTGCTCAACGATATCCGGCTGCTGTCGTGGATGGGCTTTTTCAGCATGGGCGCGATTCTGGTGGGCGTACTGCTGGTACCGACCGCGGTGAAGCGCTTGGGTAAAAAGCAGGTCTATCTTGGTGGGCTAATAATATGGGCAGCTGGCGATGTGCTGAACTTTTTCTGGGGCCTCTCGTCACTGTTATTTGTCGCCTTCTCCTGCATCGCGTTTTTCGGCACCGCCTTTGTTAACAGCCTGAACTGGGCGCTGGTGCCGGATACGGTGGATTACGCAGAGTGGAAAACGGGTATCCGCGCCGAAGGTTCTGTCTATACCGGCTATACCTTTTCCCGCAAAATCTCCGCCGCGCTGGCGGGCTTTCTGCCGGGTATTATGCTGACGCAAATTGGCTATATGCCCAATATGGCGCAAAGTGAAACCACGCTGCTGGGGTTACGCCAGCTGATATTTCTCTGGCCCTGCGCGCTGGCCCTTATCGCCGCGCTCACTATGGGTCTCTTTTATAAGCTGAATGAGGCCCGCTTCGTTTTTATTATCGAAGAGATCGGCCGACGAAAAAAAATCGTGCCGCGCTGACCCAGCCGTCAGGCGAGAAACAGAGCCTGCGGTTTACCGCCTGGTCGCTGAGGTGCGCAGCCGCTATAACACACTGCGCGCCGGTCATCCCTCGCCTAGCCTATACCTGAAACCCATAGTGCGTGCCATCCGGCAGCTCAATATCGAGATGCAGTTTGCCGCCTGCCGCCTCCACATAGCGCTTCAGCGTAGAGAGGCGCAGATCGCGTCCCGGTTTTTCCATGCCTGCCACGGTGGGCTGCCTGATGCCCAGCGTCTGCGCCATCTCAACCTGGGTTTTCTGCACCTTTTCGCGCAGTTCAGCCAGATGAATATTCAGCAGAATCTCAGCGGCCGAGCGCTCTGCTTCAGCAGCCACCTCGGGTTTTTCATCTGCAATAAGCTGTTCAAGCGTTCTGCCCATCGCGTTACTCCTTTTCTCTTAACCCCTTAAGCCACCCGGTAAACTCCCGGTCGGCTGCTGGGATCATTTCAGCGTAAAATCGTTTTTCATTGCCAGCTTTGTGACCGGCACAAAGCAAAACTCCCGTACGGTCGGGGTCAAAGGCAAAAAATGCCCGAATGGGATGACCTCGACACTGAATGCGCAACTCTTTCATATTGATGTAGCGCGAACCTTTAAGCGTATCAGCATAGGGTCTGGGCAACCCCGGCCCTCTCTCCTGAAGGGCGATCATCGCAGCCAGTACGCTGGCCCGGTCGCTATCGCACAGCTGTGTAAACCAGCGATCGAATCTGACCGTGGTTTTTATAGCCCACACATTTCCTCCTGATAATATAGTCTTAGACCTATATAGATGTAAAGCGATAAACAGGAGTATGTAGCGGCGTGATGGCAGGGTCACCTGCCTGAAAGGGAAACGCAGAGAAGGCGTGCAAGGTTTCGGCTTAGGGGCTGCAACGCACCACGGCTTTTTGATCCGTGCCGCAGAATCAGGTAGTTAAAAGAAAATATCCCGCTGTCCAGATGAACAACGGGAATATGTGCAGCAATAAATTCATCCCTGCGATAGCGGTGCCAGTTCCAGACTGGATCGGAAATCATCCCCCACATAGTCACTGTCCAGCAAATTGCGTCTGCGCAGCTCCGGCAGCAGCCCGTTCAGCAGCAAATCCTGTTGATCCGGCTGCCCAAGCCCGTGCAGAGAAATCACATCCAGCACGCCCGCGCGATAACGCTGCTCAATCGCATCGGCCAGAACCTTTGGGATGCCTGCGGTAAACCAGTGACCGGTCTCTTCCGCCTTAATAATCAGTTCACGCAGCGTCAGACCTTCCAGCGCAAAGCTGCGGAAGATCGCGGCACGCCCCTGACGTCGGTGCACCTGCGCCAGCGCCGGGATCAGCGCAGCAGGCAACGGCCGATCGAGTGGCAGATCGCGCAGATCGATCTCGCCGCCGAGCATATCGGCCACGCGCAGCCTGCCCTGTTCATAATTAATACGCTCGTGCTTCTCGCGCAGGCGGCGCGCCACGTCAGCGTCGCTATCGCCAATGATGGCATGGAAGGAGTTCATGATCAGCGGCAGGTTCTGTTCGCGACCAACGCGCCGCGCACGCTGCTGCACGTCGGCAACAAACGCCTGCGCCGCCTCGAAGGTCGGCTGCGAGGTGTAAATCACCTCGGCAAAGCGCGCGCCGAGCGAGACGCCCGCCTCTGACTGCCCGGCCTGAAACTGCACCGGGCGACGCTGCGGCGGCGGCGGCACATTGAGCGGCCCGGCAACCTGAAAATAGTCGCCGCGATAGTTAATTGCGTGCAGCTTTGCGGGATCGATGCTGATTCCGCCGCTGGCGGTACGCTGCACCGCATAGGGCTGGTTGGCGTCGAACAGCGCATTAATGACCTCGATGAATTCGCTGGCGCGGGCATAGCGCACTTCCGGCGGCGGCAGCGCACCTTCGCCGAAGTTCTCTTCGCCCACGGACGAGGTCACCGCGTTCCAGCCCGCGCGTCCGCCGCTGAGGTGGTCGAGCGTGCCGATTTGACGCGCCAGGTGATAGGGATGCAGCCAGCTGGTGCTGACGGTAGCGATCAGGCCGATATGCGACGTCGCCTGGCTCAGCGCCGCCAGCGCGATCAGCGGATCCTGACTGCCGGTCGTCCCCGCCAGCCCGGCGGGATCGGCCTGTAACAGGTCAGCGGTGAACAGGCCGGTTATTTTCTCGCGTTCGGCTATCTTCGCCAGCGAGATAGCGCGCCTGATGCCGGTATCTGGCGCGCTGTCGTTGCCCGCCGCGATCACGCTGGCCGCGCCGACCAGCGTTTTAAGTTTTCTGCGATAGGGTTGCGTCACGATCCTCTCCTCTGTTGCGTCGTAAAATCAGATTTGATGCGCTCAAGCGCGTCGGCATCGGTCAGCAGACGCAGCCCGGTGCGCGCCAGCACCCGCGCGCCGACGATCAGCGCCTGATAGCCCCGTTCGGAATTGGCCGCCTCGCGGAAAGGCACGGTGTGAAAAATCAGATCGTCAGGGCCGATTTTCAGCCAGGGGTGCGCTGTCGGCACCGCGTGGCTGATGTCGCCCGCGTCGGTCGAGACTTTGCTGGTCTGCGGCGAGCGATCGACCTGCTCGCCCGCCGCCGTTAGCTCCTCCAGCAGCAGCGCATCCAGCGCCGGATTAAGCCTGAAGTCGCGCGGGCCGACCTGGTGGTCAATCTCGACTCGCGCGCCGGTCGCCAGCGCCACGCCCTCCGCGATGGCGCGCAGGCGCGGCTCAAGTGCTTCAACCTGTTCGCGGCTGTCGGCACGAATATAGTAGTGCGCCGCGGCATACTCAGGAATGACGTTCGGCGCCTGACCACCGTTGGTAATAATGCCGTGCACGCGCACGCCGTCCGGCAGCTGCTGGCGCAGCACGCTGATGCCGTTGTAGAGCAGCACCAGCGCGTCGAGCGCGTTAATGCCTTTGTGCGGCGCGCCCGCGGCGTGCGACGGCCTGCCGTAAAAGTGAAAATAGAGGTGATTATTCGCCAGCGTCGCTTCGGTAAGGCGCGTTTTTCCCGCTGGATGCGCCATCAGCGCCGCATCGACGCCGTCAAGCAGTCCCGCCTCGACAAAACGTTTTTTGACGTTGCCTCTGGGGCCGCCCGGCCCGGCGAGGCCGCCCTCTTCCGCAGGGGTGCCCAGCACCACCACGCGACCACCGGTCTGCGGCAGCGTCTCGCCCAGCGCAATCGCCGCCGCGACGCTGGTCACGCCGATCAGGTTATGGCCGCAGGCGTGACCGATGCCGATCAGCGCGTCATACTCGGCGATAAAGGCCACCGTCGCGCCGGGTTTATCGCTATCTTTCACGGCGTAGAAGGCGGTCTCGTGTCCGGCCACGTTGCGCGTCACCCTAAAGCCCTGCGCCTCCAGCAGCTGCGTGAGCTGCTGGCTGGCAAAGTATTCATTGTTGCCGGTTTCTGGCTGGCTGAAGATCGCTTTCGACACCTCGACATAGCGCGCACCATACTGTTCAAGGCTGTTTTCCAGCCGCTGTTGGAGCCTGTTCAGGGTCATTTTTCCTCCTTAGTGAAGGGCGTCAGATGGCGTTTCGCCTCCTGACGCACGCGCTGTAATACATGGTGTTTGATGTCGCCGTAGTGCGGCTCGCTCGCCAGGGTCTCGATATCGCGCTGGCGGCCGAACGGCAACCTAATTTCTTCTACGATGCGGCCCGGCCGCGCCGACATCACCAGAATGCGGTCGGCGAGAAACAGCGCCTCCTCGACATCGTGGGTGACAAACAGCAGCGTAGTCTGGGTAGCGAGCCAGGACTCGCGCAGCAGCTCCTGCATCATCAGGCGGGTCTGCGCGTCGAGCGCGCCAAACGGCTCGTCCAGCAACAGCACCTCAGGACCAGGCAGCCAGGCGCGCGCCAGCGCCACGCGCTGCTTCATGCCGCCGGAAAGCTGCCAGGGCGCATGATCCTCAAAGCCCGCCAGCCCGACGCGCTTCAGCCATTCGCGCGCGCGCGCCTCGACTTCTGCCCGGTTGTGCTTGCGCAGGCGCGGCCCAAAGGTGACGTTCTCCAGCACGCTAAGCCAGGGAAAGAGATTCGGCTGCTGAAAGATCATGCCGCGTGACGGATGCGGCTGCCGCACCGGCTCGCCGCCGCACAGCACGCGCCCCTGCTGCGGCCGGGCAAAGCCCGCCAGCAGGTTGAGAATCGTGGACTTGCCGCAGCCAGAGGGGCCGAGCAGCACCACAAATTCCCCTTTTTTCAGGCTGAGATCGATATCTTCCAGCACCGTCAGCGCGCCGAAGCGCAGCGTGACCTGCTGCAGTGAAACAGGGTCGCTCATGCGTCTCTCCCGGCCCAGGGCACCAACCAGCGCTGCAGGCCCAGCAGCAGCAGGTCGAGCAGATAGCCGATGCCGCCGAGCAGCAATATGCCAAGCATTACGATATCGGTGCGTAGATAAGCGCTGGCATTCATCACCATCCAGCCGAGGCCGGAGTTGGCCGCCACCATTTCGGCGGCTATCAGCGAGGTCCAGCCAATGCCCACCGACAGCCGGACGGTAGTGAAAAGATCGGGCAGCGTATCCGGCAATACCACGCGCAGAAAGATCTGGCGCGGGGATGCGCCCAGCGTCTGCGCCACGCGTATGCGCGCGCGCGCCAGCCGCTCTACCGCCGCCTGTGCGCCAACCACCACGCTGAGAAAGGTAGCGATAAAGATCAGAAAGAATTTAGAGGCCTCGCCGATGCCGAGCCATACCACTGCCAGCGGGATTAGGGCGATTTTCGGCAGCGGACGCAGGAACTGCACAAAGGGGTTAAGCGCTGCCGCCAGCGGCTCCGACATGCCCATCAGCAAACCCAGCGGCACGCCGATAACAATCGCGCAGGCGAACGCGCCGAGCGAACGCGCCAGGCTGACGACGATGTTCTGCCACAGTGGCACCTGACGATAGCCGTCGCTGACCAGCTCCTGCGCCGTCAGGCCAATATCGGTCAGCGACGGCAGCAGCAGCGGATCGACCCACTGTCGCTCAGCCGCCGTTTGCCACAGCAGAAAAAACAGCGTCACCGAGATGACGCTGATGCTGATTTTTGTACGCAGCTTCATGGCGCGGCGTGTGCAGCTTGCTGCAGAAAGCGCGGATTGATAGCCGCATCCCAGTGCGCCGGAATATCCCGCTTGCGCACTTCACCGGTTTCAGCGAGGAAGCTGGCGGTCTTGCTCAGCGCCTGGCCAATCCCGCTGGCGTCCGCATGGTTGCCGTCGCCCAGCCAGGCCGCCGTCGCCTGGTCCTGAATCGACGGATACTCCAGCCCGGAAAGGGTATTGGTGGCGGTCGTCACCGGCGCGCCAACCTCTTTCGCTACCGTCGCCGCGGCTTGCTCAGGGTGTTGACGGAACGCCTCCACCTTTTGCTGATGCACGCGCAGGAAGGCGCTGACGATTTGCGGATACTGCTCGGCGAAGGCTTTACGCACCGCATAGTTGTTGTAGATCAGGTAGCCATCTTTCTGCAGATCTTTGGTGGCGAACACCTGATGGCCGCCCGCCGCCTCCAGCTGCTGGGCGAATGGCGCCCAGACGTAGCCCGCGTCAATATCGCCGCGCTTCCACGCGGCGACCATCTCTGCCGGGCGCAGCGGCAGTAGCGTAATTTTGCTGCGGTCCAGGTGATGCACTTTGATCGCCGCGTCCAGTGCGTACTGCGAGGTGGAGTTCGGCGGATAGCCAACGCGCTTGCCTTCCAGATCGCGCAGATCCTTAATGCCCTCTTTGCCAATTAGCCGCTCGTAGCTGGCGATTACGCCAGAAACGCCGACGATCTCAATCGGCAGCTTGCGCACCAGACCCGCCGTTGCCGGGCTGGAGCCGAAGTTGGCGATATCGATAGCGTTGCTGGCGAAGTAATTCAGCGCATCCGCACCCGAAGCGAACTGCACCCAGTTCACTTTGGTGCCGAAGGCTTTATCCAGCGAGCCGTCCGCTTTCGCCAGCATGATGACCTGCGAGCCGCCGCTGTAGGCGATACGCACTTCATCCGGCGTGGCACCGTAGCTGAAAGCGCTGACCAGGCTGGCAGCGAGTAAAAATCCCAACTGCTTTTTCATAGCATTATCCTTGTGGAAGTCCTGACGACAGGCAAAAGCGTGCCGCCGCACGCGCAGAACGCGTAACCGATTAAAGTATGTTGTAATTAAATAGCGCGTTGTTACTGCTGCCACAGGCGAGCGCACACCGCCGCCATCGCCTCTGCCGGATCGATCGCCGCGCGCGGCGGCTGCCAGCCGATGGCGCGCAGCGCCAGCGGCACTTCGGTACAGGCCAGCACCAGCCGCTCCGCGCCGCGATCCAGCAGCGTCTGCGCCTGACGCGCCAGCAGCGCCCCGCCCGCCGCAATATCGCCGCGCTTCACCGCATAGCAGCCCGGCACAAAATAGTGCGCTGTCTCCGCCGCCGTGGGCAGCAGTGTTTCGATGCCGCGCTGCGCAAAGCGCCGCTGAAACCAGCCCGCATCCAGCGTGCCCTGCGTCGCAATCAGCCCCACCGAGGCGGGTGCCAGCGCGGCGGCCGCCTCCGCCGTCGCGTCGGCGATATGCAGCAGCGGCGCGCGGCTGGCGGCCTGTAGCGCGTCAAACCAGTGGTGCGCCGTATTACAGGCAATCACGATATGGCTGGCGCCGACGCGGTTCAGCCGCGCAATACCGTCAATTAGCTGCGGCAGCGGCGATGGCCCCTGGCCCGCCAGCGCCTTTTGCCGATCGGGGATCTGCGGCACGTTCCAGACCACCATCGGTATCTGCTGCTGGTCGCTGGCACTGTTCACCGCGCGCAGCAGCTGATGCTGAAAATCGACGGCGGCGAGCGGCCCCATGCCGCCGAGCACGCCGAGCAGAAACGGCTCAGCCATGAGCGAAACTCGCCTCAAGCGGCTGCTGATAGCCAAACAGTCCCGCCGCGCCGCCGGTGTGAATAAACACCAGGTTCTCATTCTTTTGGAAGCGGCCCTGACGGATCAGATCGATTAGTCCGGCGAAGCCTTTGGCGGAGTAAACCGGATCGAGCAGGATGCCTTCATGCTGCGCCAGCAGCGTCAGCGCCTCCAGCGTGCCTGCCGCAGGAAGGCCGTAGCCGTCGCCGACGTAGTCGCTGTTGGCGACCACCGCTTCGCGCGGCAGCGGCTGCGTCACGCCCAGCAGCTCAAGCGTTTGCGACGCCAGGTTCCAGACGTTCTGCTCCTGCTTCTCCTTCGGTGCGCGCACGCTGATGCCCAGCACCGGAATGCCGCTGTTGCTGGCGAACAGGCCCGCCACCAGGCCCGCCTGGGTGCCGCTGCTGCCGGTGGCGTGCACCACATGATCGATGCGCAGACGCTGCTCCGCCGACTGCCACAGCAGCTCCTGCGCGCAGGCGACGTAGCCCAGCGCGCCGACCGGGTTCGAGCCGCCGCCGGGGATCACAAAGGGGCGATGCCCCTGTTCGCGCAGCTGCGCGGCGTGCTGCTCCATCGCCTGCTGCATATCTGCGCCGTTGGGCAGATGGGCAATGATCTCGCCGCCCAGCAGCTTGTCGAGCAGGACGTTGCCGGAGCGCTGGTAGGCTTCGCCGTAGTCGCTGACGCGCTGTTCGAGAAAGACGTGGGCTTTCAGACCGAGACGCGCCGCGCCGGCGATGGTCTGGCGCACGTGGTTAGACTGGGTCGCCCCCTGGGTAATCACGATGTCCGCCTTTTCTGCCAGCGCCTGCGCCAGCAGAAACTCCAGCTTGCGCGTTTTGTTGCCACCCGTGGCGAGACCGGTGCTGTCGTCACGCTTGATCCAGAGCTGCGGGCCGCCCAGCAGCGTCGTCAGATTGTGCAGCGGCTCCAGCGGCGTGGGAAAATGGCCCAGCGAAAGACGGGGAAAACGGGCGAGATGCATAGCGCACTCCTTGAGAGGTTAAACAGGGATTTGCCGGTACTTTATGCCGGTAGCGCGCTGATGTTTAAAAAGAAATAGTGCTATCCATTGCGGGAAAAAGCACAAGCGCGCTAGTGCCGTTTATCGATACGCGCCACCAGCCGGTCGCCCAGCCACTGAATGCCACACACCAGCACGATCAGCACCGCAATCACCGCCACCATCACCGCGGTGTCGAAGCGCTGATAGCCGTAGCGAATTGCCAGGTCACCCAGCCCGCCGGCACCAATTGCGCCCGCCATTGCCGACGCGCCAATCAGCGCCACCAGCGTCACCACAAAACCGGCCAGAATGCCCGGCAGCGCTTCGGGGATCAGCACGTCCCAGACGATACGCAGCTTGCTGGCCCCCATGGCGCGCACCGCATCGATCAGCCCGCGATCGACGTCGCGCAGCGACACCTCCGCCACGCGCGCAAAATAGGGCGTGGCGGTGATCGATAACGGCACGATCGCCGCCCAGGTGCCGAGCGAAGTGCCCACCAGAAAGCGGGTAAAGGGGATCAGCGCCACCAGCAGAATAATAAAGGGCAGCGAGCGAAAACCGTTGATAATCAGGCCGAGCACGCGGTTGACGCCGCGATGTTCGGCGATGCCGCCGGGGCTGGTCATCACCAGAATCAGGCCGAGCGGCAGCCCGGCGAACAGCGAAAACAGCCCGGCGATCGCCGTCATAATCAGGGTTTCCCACAGCGCGTTAAGCAGCAAGTCAATCATTACTGGCGACATAACCCACCTTTTCTACCTGAGCCTGCTGCTGATGCAGCCAG
The DNA here is from genome assembly GCF_020149765.1 of Pantoea agglomerans. Classification (NCBI taxonomy): domain Bacteria; kingdom Pseudomonadati; phylum Pseudomonadota; class Gammaproteobacteria; order Enterobacterales; family Erwiniaceae; genus Pantoea; species Pantoea agglomerans. Next base: position 1,487,223 of record NZ_CP083809.1, on the reverse strand, counting down.
GCGAGAACCCGTTGCTCATCGGCGTGATTGCTGGCCGGAATGGCAATAAAGAAGCGCACCACCGCGTAGTGCTGAATATGGTAGACGCCGCCCTGAATCAGGCGAAACGCGCCGGGCAACGCGCAGGCAAAACGCGTCAGCAGCTCGCCCTGCCCCTCCTGCCCGGCGAAGTGCACGTTGTAGATAGCATCGCCCTGTTTTTGCTGGCTCAGACGCGCGGCAATGTTGTCGGGCAGCTGCGGCAGCAGCCCGCGCAGCAGCGTGCGGGTAAGCTGCGCCTGCGGATGGGCGAACACCTGCCACACCGGCCCCTGCTCGATAATCTCGCCGCCGTCAATCACCGCCACGCGATGCGCCACGGACTTAATCACCTCCATCTCATGGGTGATCAGCAGAATGGTGATGCCGAGCCGCTGATTCAGCGATTTCAGCAGCGCGAGGATCGCGCGAGTGGTTTCCGGATCGAGCGCCGAGGTCGCCTCGTCGCACAGCAGCAGCGCCGGGCTGGCCGCCAGCGCGCGGGCGATGCCGACGCGCTGCTTTTGGCCGCCCGAGAGCGCCGCCGGATAGTGCTGCGCCTTATCGGACAGCCCTACCAGCGCCAGCAGCTCCGCGACGCGCCGGGCGCGCTGGGCTTTCGCCATGCCGGCAATCTTCAGCGGCAGCGCCACGTTCTGCGCCACGGTTTTCGCCGACAGCAGATTAAAGTGCTGAAACACCATGCCGACGCGGCTGCGGACTTTTTGCAGCTGCTTCTCCGACAGGCCGGTAATCCGCTCTCCCTCAATCTCAATCTCGCCTTCGTCAGGCTGCTCCAGCCCGTTAAGGCAGCGGATCAGCGTCGATTTACCCGCGCCGCTGCGGCCGATAATGCCGAGGATCTCGCCTTTGCGCACCCTGAGCGACACCGCCTTTAGCGCCTGCGTCTCGCCGAAGCGGCGCGACACATTTTGCAGGCGCACTACGCTATCGTCGCCCGCGGCAAGCTCCTCCGCGCGCTCGACCACGCCGCGCACTACCGCGCGGATCGGCGCGGCAACCTCTGAAAATACCGTCATGCTCGCTATCCTTACCAGGCGGTCAGGCCGGTGCCTTTGTAAACCTGATCAAACACTTTCTTCACCGCGTCGTTCTGGTAAGAGGCGACCAGGGTTTTGACCCAGGGCGCGTCGACGCTCTCTTTTTTCACCGCGATAAAGTTGTTATACGGATTATCTTTTACCGGCTCCTGCGCGATGCGATCTGCTTTGGTCAGGCCGCTTTTCAGCGCCCAGTCGGTATTCACCACCGCCGCGTCGAGATCGGGCACCGAGCGGCCGATAATGCCGGAGTCCAGCTCTTTGATCTGCACGTGGCGCGGATTATCGGTGATATCCGCCGTGGTGGCGGCAATGCCCGCGCCCACGCGGAGTTTGATCACCCCCTGCTGCTCAAGCAGCACCAGGCCGCGCGCCTCGTTAGAGGGATCGTTCGGCACGCCGATGACCGCCCCCTCTTTCAGATCCGCGGCAGATTTTACCCTCTTCGAGTAGAGGCCGATGGGCCAGACGGCGGTGTCGCCGACGCGCACGATATCGTAGTGGTTAACCTTGATCTGGTTATTGAGGAAGGGCTGATGCTGGAAGGCATTAGCATCCACTTCGCCGTTTTGCAGCGCCTCATTGGGCTGGTTGTAATCATTGAACACCACGGTCTTCACCGTCAGCCCTTTTGCTGCGGCCTGCTTCACCACCTCACGCCAGACATCCTCATCTTCGCCGCTCATGATGCCGACTTTAATGGAACGCTTATCATCGGCATGGGCTGCCGTAAACGGAGCCAGAGCTGCACCAGCCAGCAACAGCGCGGCGGTGGTGATAGAGAGGAATCTGTTTTTGGTAACGGCCACGCGTGTGTGCATAGATTTGCTTCCTGAAAGTGATAGTCGCCAGCGTCAAGGTTCACTGTCGAAACGACAGCTAGCCGCAGTATACGCAGTTGCTTATATCGCTATTAATATTTTTACGGCAATACTATTCCTGAAATGCATATAAACAGGTTGCCGCTCGCGTCGCCAAATCAGCCTGGCGGGGTGTGATACCATGCTGGCTGAATTTTCTTAGTTACTAAGTGCTATGTCAGACACCACACCAAAACGAAAAAACGACCCTGAAGGGCTGAAAAAACGCATTCTCGCCGGCGCGCTGGCTACCTTCGCCGAGTTCGGCATGCAGGGCGCGCGGCTGGAGCAAATTGCGGAAAACGCGCAGACCACTAAACGTATGGTGGTCTACCACTTCGGCAACAAAGAGAAGCTCTATATCGAGGTGCTGGAGCAGGTCTACCAGGCGATCCGCCAGCATGAAACCGGCCTCCATCTGGAGGCCATGGAGCCGGAACTGGCGATAAGCAAGCTGGTGGAAGCCAGCTTTGACTATCACGTCTCCCATCCCGATTTTATGCGGCTGGTCTGTACCGAGAACCTACTGCGCGGCCGCTATATTACCCAGTCGCCGCGTATCAAGGCGCTGAACCGCAGCGCGCTCGACGTGCTGGAGGCGATCCTGACGCGCGGTCAGCAGCAGGGTGTCTTTATCCGCGAGATCGAGACCATCGACGTACACCGCCTGATCAGCAGCATCTGCGTGCATCACGTCTCCAACCGCTACACCTTCAACGCCCTTTTCAGTCCTGACAACAGCGAAGAGGAGAGCATCCGCCGTAATCGCCAGCTCGCGGTTACGGCAACGCTGCGTTATATCCGGAAATCGGGCTAAGGGAAGCGACAACGCTGTGATGGGCTACGCTTAAATAATGCAAATTAATATGTTTAACCACAGGAATGCATTAGTGAGCATAGATGCCCAACATTATCCTCTGCGGAACACTACCCTCAACGACACAGACGACGCGCTGTGGAACTGGGCGCAAAACGCCCAGGTTGGCAGCCGCCAGCAGTTACACCAGCCGCGCAGCGAGGCGGCGCTGCAGCAGCTGTTACGTGATACCCGGGGCCGCGTACGCGTTATCGGCAGCCGCCTGTCGCCGGGCCGAATGCTGAATGTCGACAGGGATGATGTGCTGGTCGATATCAGCGCCCTCTCCGGCATACTGGCCCACGACAGCGACAGCGTTACCGTCGCGGCGGGCACCACGCTTAACGAGCTCTATATCCATCTCACCGCGCTGGATCGCATGCTGGCCGCTTCGCCCGGCGTGATTGCGGTGCAGAAGCTGGCGGGCGCGATGGCAACCGGCACGCACGGCCAGGGCCTGCATCAAAGCTCGCTGGCGGACGAGGCGCTGCGCATTCGCATGGTGCTGGCGGACGGTTCGATACGCGAATTTACGCGCGGCGAGCCAGACTTCCCCGCCGCTCAGGTGACGCTCGGCGCGCTCGGCATTGTCACCGCCGTGACGCTGCGCACCCAGCCTTTCCGCATCTACACCTGCCATAAAAACGCGGTGTCAGCGGACAATCTTGAGCAGGATCTGCTGCGCTGGAACAGCGAATATGCGCTGAGCAAAGCCTGGTGGTTCGTTGACGACAACCTGATGCACGTCTGGAACGCCAACGAAGCGAGTGCGCAGGAAACCGCCGGGTGGCAGGCGAACAATCGTGAGGTGGTGAAGCACGCCGACCAGGGCGACGACAGCCTGAACAGCACCATTGACCAGACGCTGGAGCAGATGCACCGCGACACGCAGATCCACGGCAAAGGCGGCAAACAGTTCCGCACCGTCACGCGCTTCCGCGACTTTACCGACGTGACCGGCGACATCTACCAGCTGTTCTGCCGCGGTATCGCGGTGCCGCAGATCAACGTTGAAATCGGCGTCCCCCTTTCGCGCACGCCTGCCGTTATCAGCAAAATCAAACGCTGGTACGCCGCGGAGCGACCGCATATGCACTACCCGATTATTCTGCGCTGCACCGGAGCCTCTGAAGCCTGGCTTAGCCCGGCCTATGGTGAGCCGACCTGCTTCTTCGGCTTTGTGGTCTATTACGCCGACGATGGTTCGCTGTCGCAGGATGGCCTGCACTTTCTTACCGAGGTAGAGAAGCTGCTGGCAGAAGAAGGCGGCCGCCCGCACTGGGGCAAATATTATGACGCTGGGCGCTACGTCTGGCGCGACGTTTATCCGCACTGGGACGACTTCCGCACGCTGCGCAGCGAGCTGGATCCGCAGCACCGCTTCAGCAACGATTATCTGACCGCACTTTTTGACTGACTTTTACAGGGAGGGAACCATGTTTGCATGGGTTACGCTGCTGACGCAGCCCGATTATCTGGTGGGTGTGAAGGCGCTGCACCGTTCGCTGAAGCAGAGCGGCACGCGCTGGCCGCTGGTGGTCATGACCACCGACGCGATCCCGCAGGCGGACCGCGCAGCGTTACAGGCAGAAGGCTGCATAGTGCAGCCGGTCGATCCGATCTACCCCAACAGTGCGCTGGAACAGCACTACGCTTCGGCGCAGTTTGGCGAAGTCTGGACCAAGCTGCGCGCCTGGCAGCTGACCGACTATGCGCGGGTGGTGTTCCTCGATGCCGATATGCTGGTGCTGCAAAATATGGACGAGCTGTTTACGCTCGATCTCGGCGACAACCTGCTGGCCGCCTGTCACGCCTGCCGCTGCAACCCTAACCATATCGCCTCCTATCCCGCCTGCTGGCAGCCGGAAAACTGCCATTACACCTGGCAGGATCGCGGCGAGCGAGCGCCTGCGCTGCTGGATAACTACCTCAACGGTGGTTTTCTGGTGCTGCAGCCGGACAATGCGCTGTTTGAACAGCTGGCGGACCGGGTTGCCGCGATTGTGGATTTAAAGGCTTACCCCTTTTCAGAACAGGATCTGCTGAACGAGGCGTTTCACGGCCGCTGGCTGCCGCTCTCCTATATCTACAACGCGCTGAAAACCCTGCCGTTTCAGCACAGCCGGATGTGGAAAGAGAGCGAGGTGAAGAACCTGCACTTTATTCTGGCGAAGCCGTGGAAGCGCGATTTGCAGCAGCCGGAGAGCGAACGCGACCGCTACTATGCGCTGGATAAGCTGTGGTGGGAGAAAGCCGCAGGATAATCATTCAGGCGCGCGGCGTCACGGCCGCGCGCCGCTTCTCTAAACCGCCTGCCAGCGTCGCTCGGCGGCGGAAACCGCAATCGCCTCCAGCACCTTTTGCACCTGCAACCCTTCGGCAAAATCGGGCCACAGGCGATCCCCTGCCGCGATGCCGTTGATCAGGTCGCGAATTTCCACCGTTTTTTGATCGTTAAAGCCGATGCCGTGCCCGGCCGAGACGCAGAAGCTGGCGTAGTCGGGATGCGCCGGGCCGGTCAGGATGGTTTTAAACCCCTGACGCCCCGCCGGTTCGTTGTGCAGATAAAGCGCCAGCTCTGCCATACGCTCCTGGGTGTATCGCAGCGTGCCTTTGGTGCCCGTGACGACGTAGGTCAGGCCCATTTTGCTGCCGCAGGCGATACGCGAGGTTTCAATCACGCCGTGCGCGCCGTTGCGAAAGCGCAGCAGCGCGCTGGCCTGATCCTCATTCTCTACCGGCAGCTGGCGGCTGGGATCCTTCGCGTCGGGACGGGTTTTAATCACCGTCATCATGTCGCCGCTCACCTCTTCAATATCGCCCACCAGATAGTGCGCCATATTGACGATATGCGCCGCCAGATCGCCCAGCGCGCCGAGGCCCGCCAGCGCTTTCTGGCAGTGCCAGTCGAGCGGCGTCTCGGGCTTCGCCAGATAATCTTCGTTGTGGGTGCCGTAGAAGTGTACGACCTCACCGATTTCGCCGCGCGCAATAATCTCTTTAGCCAGCTGGCTGGTGGGGTTTTTCATATAGTTGAAGCCCACCAGGGTTTTCACCCTGGCGGCCTGGGCTGCCTGCACCATCTCTTCCGCATCGGCCACCGAGAGCGACAGCGGCTTTTCTGAATAGACGTGCTTGCCGTGGCGAATCGCCTCCAGCGCCATCTCTTTATGCAGGAAGTTAGGCGCGCAGATATCCACCACGTCAATCTCAGGATCGCGCACCAGCTCGCGCCAGTCGCCGGTCGAACGCGCAAAGCCAAAGGCGGCCGCCTGCTTCTCCGCCAGCGCCGGATTGACCTCCGCCAGCATCTCCCGCACGATTTCGCCCTTTAGCGGGAAAACCGTCGGCGCCTGCGCGTAGGCGATAGCGTGGCAGCGTCCGATATAGCCGCTGCCGATCATGCCAATCCTGACTCTGTTCATTGACCGCCTCTTGTTTCATTGTGGGATTTTCACGGAATATACGTTTCGAAAAAAGCGCAGGCAAACGGCAGCGCAAAGAAGTGTGAGCGGCTTTGAAATCTTTCTTTCGCGCCGGAAGCGGCGTTCAGGCGCTGCCCTTTTTTACACCGAAGCAGTCAGCATTTTTCATTAATGCTATCGGGGAAAAATACTTTCCATTTCCTGGGTGCAAAGCTCTCGGCCAGCGCAGCAGCTTCTGGCGGTTATTTCAGCAGTTGAACGCTTTTGTGAAAAAGGGCTTTGACATGGCCGGTGAGGGTCGATAATATGCGCCCCGTTCAAGCGATTCCTCTGTAGTTCAGTCGGTAGAACGGCGGACTGTTAATCCGTATGTCACTGGTTCGAGTCCAGTCAGAGGAGCCAAATTCGAGAAGCCTGCTCAGGGAAACCTGAGCGGGCTTTTTGCGTTTTAAGTTTCTGCATAGCCCTGCTTTATTGATAACAGCGCAGCCCTGAACTCTGGGGGTAAAGTGAAATCTTTCTGTATGTTGTAACTAGAAGGGTGTTACCCCTTTCAGAGAAAACAATTAGCGGCTTTAAACATTACCTCTATGTTATTCTCTGACCATTAATATCAGGGAGATACTCAGGAAAGGCTCAGTTAGCATGATGCAAAACTCATCAAGGAACATCCTCTCAGCGTGGCATGACTACGTAAAATTCAGTGGTGCAGAAAAAAGCAAAATATCAGCCAGCCAGGTGCATGAATATCAACAATTCATGCTTAACGAAAATAATTGTGCAGAAAACCAGAGCGGTATAATCGTTAGTGTGTCGCCTGAAATGCGCGAAAACTGGCGCAGGCGTTTCGTTAAATATGGCGAAAAGGGTGAAATTACTCATATTGAGCCTGTCAGCCTGCTGTTTCCGCTGCTGCGCTGCACTGAACAGGAGCGTGGTAAATCCATTGTAAAATACCTGCCGCTGTTCTCTTTCCCACTGCCAAAATCATTCTTTGAGCAAGAGACAACTTCACTTCTGGTTCCTGTTAAAGATGGGCAACTTGTCAGCGCGTTCCCCTTCGCCTTTCGTGAAATCTTTGGGATCCAGCTGGATGAGCTTGGTGAAAATCGCCATATGATGAGTATCGTCAGCGCGCTCACCGGCTGTAAATATGACACCTTTCTTGAGTCGTTTGAGGCACTCCTGTTATGGGTCACTCAGCACTCAAACAGTAAATTCAGGGGACTGGAAACGGCGTTTAACGCCCTGGTGGCTCCCCTGCATAATGAAGATTACAACCTTAAGCGTGATGAGGAAGATTTTACCTGGCTTTGTAATAAAGCAGTCGGTGATTTTCCCCTGCTGGAACAGTATCTCAACCATATTCACCATGCCGGTAGTGCGGCCGATATTTACGACGTGGTGACGGGTGGTTTGTTTGAAACACACTATCCGTTAGGCCATGGACAGATGGCCGCCATTCAGGCCATTAATCAGGATGAACGTCTGATCGCTGTTCAAGGCGCACCCGGTACCGGGAAAACCACGCTGTTCAAGTCGCTTATAGCACAACAGCTGGTCGCCCGAGCGCTGGCGATCGCTGACGGGAAAGACCAGAATTTCGGTATGCTGGTCACTTCCACAGCAATAAAAGCAGTTGAAAATATCATTGATGATCTGCGTGCCGATCCTGTCACCCAGGATCTTGACTGGTTATGGTTTCATAGCGGCTCAAACGATCAGGTACAGAGTGAACTTGCCCGGCTTGAACGTCTTATCAGTCGCTGGCGACAGGAGAGCTATGACGAACAGCAACAGCGCGATTTTTTAGCTGTTCTAATCAGGCATCGTAACGAACTGGATGCCTGTTATCGGGCATATCTGAATGCGAAAGCGAGCGTAATACAGTCGGCTGAAGATTGTGGGCTACATACCACCCGTGCAGAAGAGCTTACGCCGCGCTTTATGGAAAATATTCCTCCGCTTGCGGCTCACGCACAGCTACTCGGAATTGACATCTCGCTACGTCATCCCAACGACCTCGATGCTTTAGCCTGTCAGCTGGAGCAGCGCCTCCAGGAAATTCGCGCGATAAAAACGCAGCGTCAACAGGCCGGCAGAATTTACCAGACGTTGCAGGCGACCTGGCCACAGCCGCATAGTCTGGACCAGATACTGCGATGGATGAATTCCCCGCTACGCCCGGCGCTGGCGCTTCATTACCGCGACTACCCGCGAACAGGAATAAAGCGCTATCTGGTTCGTTTTTTCAAAGGGAAATATCAGTCAGGGTTGCAGCAAATGAGCCTGGCTGCGCCAGAAGACTTTCAGCACTTCAGTCTTTTTACCCTGACCCATCATCAGTTGGCGGCCCTGGCTGATGCTGGAGACAGACTGGCACATCAGGAAGATAACCTTGCACTACTGGAAGTGCTCCTGCATGCAGAACCCGACGCTCAATATGAAGCCGATCTTATGACCCTGAGCGGTGACGTGGCAAAATTGCAGAAGCAATGGCGTCAGGTTATCCGGGCGCAACAGCTCATGGCAGCTTTTCAACAGGATTATCCGGAAGGTAGCTGGTGCGATATTTTGCGTAAGCGCTTCATCAGACAACACCGGGAAATGTTTGAAGCCGCTATCGGCTATCTCTGGCAGGAACAACTCAGGCGTAAAATTGAACTGGAAGAGGTGCTGACTCACTGGCGAGCATTAATGAGCAGACGCACCAGTGCGGGCTACTATCGCTGGCTGGATAAGCTGGATGAATTTTACCGCGCACTTTCGCTGGTCTATCCGGTTATGGCAACCACGCTAGTCTCCGCCTGGAAAGTCGCAGGCTACCGTAAGCTCGAAGAGCTAAAGGGGCATAAACCCTGGCATCTGGCACTGTGCGATGAGGCAGGCATGATCTCGCTGGAATCTTTGGTACCGCTGTTAAGCCGCAGCGAAAAAGCGATGATTGTCGGCGATCCCCTGCAAATCGAGCCCATCAGAAACCTGTCGGAAAATTTGCAAACACAGCTACGTGAACGTCATTTCGCCAGCAACAATACTTTGTATGAGCGGGTCTCACCTGCAAGCGTTACGGGCTGGCACCGTGCGGCAGGTACGCTTTCCGGGCGGGTAGATGATACCGGCAACGGCATTATCCTTGATGAGCATCGCCGGTGTCAGAAACCGATTGCCGATCTCTTTATCCGGCTGGCGGGCTATCATGGCGTTAGCGTGGAAACAGCCTCTCCTTCTGAACGCATAGCCAGCGCCTTTGAGAAATCGGGTGGCCATCATTTGATGTTCTACAGCGTTGAGGGCCAGAAAGGCGATATGGTCAATACCAATGTGGATGAAGTCGATGCTATTGAGCTGCTGCTGAATAAACTGGAGGAATGCGGTTACGATTTGACCGCCGATGTTGGCATCGTCACGCCCTATAGCAATCAGAAGTCATTACTGATTAAGCGCCTTGCCCAGCGTATGAATCACTGGCAGAAAAACTGCATTGGTACAGTGCATCAGTTCCAGGGCGTAGGCTTTGAGGTCATAATTTACAGCCCGGTAATTTTTCATCCGCTCGATAAGCCAGCTTTTCAGAACGACGCGCCAAACATGTTGAATGTTGCCGTTTCCCGCGCAAAACAGCAGTTTATCGTGGTGGGTAATCATCACAGGCTGCGGCAGGCTGGCGGATATCTGAAAATTCTTGCGGACAGCGTTGCCGAAGATTTTCTTCTCGAACAGGGTAGCCAGCATCCGAATTTTGCCAGCCTGAGCCAGACACCGCGTTTACAGCGTTATTATCGCGACTGTGAACATATCGCCGCATTCAGTGCCCTGACGAGCCGGTGTGAGCAGGAACTGGTTATTATCACTCCCTGGATCCGCCGAGGAGGCAATCAGTATCAGAGGCCGGAACTGGCGCATCTCATTGCTGCACAGCAGCGTGGCGTCAGGGTTAAGATCTATTACGGCTACTATCATCAGCGTCTGGATCGCGCTGAAGATAATGATGAGTCACTGGTTGCTGAGTATCGAGAAAAGCTTGGAAAAGACAATGTTATCCGGTTGACGGAAGGGACGCATGAAAAGGTCATAATGATCGATGGCCGCTATATCGTTCTTGGAAGCTGGAACTGGCTGTCTCATGGCTACCATCATAGCTGCGAGCGTAGCGAACAGTTCATCCACGCTATTCGTCATGAGATTAGCGCAGAGCTGGATGATGTTTCGCTGGTGAAGGCGCTAAGGGAGAGGCTAACGCTGGAATAGCGTTTCGATTCGAAGTTGCGGTTGTTGCCTTCGCTACTCGCGCTGCCGCAGCTTTCGTATCCCTGGCACCAGACAGGCCGCCAGCGTCGCCGCCAGCACCGCCGCCGCGCAGCTCAGCAGCACCGTCTGGTTGCCGAAGCGTATCGCCAGCGGCCCGGCGGCCAGCTCACCCAGCGGAATGGTGATAAAAGATCCCATCGCGTCGTAAGCGTACACCCGCGCCAGCCGATCGCGCGGAATATGGGTTTGCAGCGCCTGCGCCCAGATCACGCCGAACTGACCGAACCCCATCCCGGCGATACAGAACGCGATCATCAGCCAGCCGGACGGCGCACCACCTGCCAGCAGCAGCATGGGAAAGACGCAGAGCGCCACCAGCATGACGCCGGTGAACATGGCGCGCCGCGGACGCCAGCGCAGCGCGATGCCGGAGCCGATAATCAGCCCGACGCTCTGCGCCGCAATCATGACGCCCCAGCGGGCGCGGCCAAAGGTGCTGTCGGCGATAACCGGGCCAAGCACCATCACCATGCCGGTAAAGGTGGCGTTAACCACGGCGAACTGCGCTACCACCGCCCAGACCCAGCTGCGGGCGGTAAATTCCTGCCAGCCGTCGCGCAGATCCTGCCGCAGCGTCGCGGCGGATGATGTCGCCTGCGCGCCGGTGCGCACCGCGTAGTAGAGCGGCGCGGCCAGCGCGAAACCCAGCGCGTCCACCGCCAGTCCCCAGCCCGCGCCCAGCGTACTGGTAAGCATGCCGCCGAGCGACGCGCCGATAATGGTCCCCGCATAGACGCCCGACTGAATAACGGCGTTGGCCTGGCGCAGCTTTTGTGCCGGAACGGTTTGCGGCACCATTGCCGATGAGGCGGGCAGCGCGATGCCTGCAGCCGCGCCGTTAACGGCGCTCAGCAGCGCCAGGCTGGCAAGCGTTGCGGCCTGCTCAATCACCAGCCAGGCGACGCAGCTCTGGGAGAGCGCGGCGACCAGCGACGCGAGCAGCAGCACCCGATTGCGCGAATAGCGATCCGCCAGCACGCCGCCAGACAGCAGAAACAGCACGTTGCACAGCGAACGCGCGGCAACCACCACGCCGAGATCGGTGGCGGAACCGCCCATATCGAGCACCGCAAAGGCGAGCGCCACCGGCGCGACGCTGTTGCCCAGCACCGTCAGCGTACGAGCGAAAAAGAGGTGGCGAAACGGCGCGTAGTGAAAGGCGTGGCGCGGAGTGTTAATCTTCACGGCCGCGCTCCCTGCTGCCGACCCTGATGCTTAAGCTGCTGATAGTGCCTCCCTGCCGCTGGCTGCTGTCGATATCGTTCAGGGCAAAATCATAACCGCAGTGGCGCGCGCTGCCCAGCTGGATCCCGCTCGCGCCGCATGCTTTGCTGCCGCCGAGCGGTTATCCTTACCCAGTTTACGTCAGAGAAGTGAGAGCAGTAGATGGCCGTTACACGGGATATTAAAACCGACATTCTGGACGCGACGCTGACGGTGATAATTAACGAAGGCGTGCGCGGCACCACCTATCGCCGGGTGGCGGATCTGGCGGGCCTCTCGCCCGGTACCCTCACCTACCACTTTCCGCAAACCGATCTGCTGCTGATGGGCGCGTTCAGCTATATGGTTGATACCATCTCCGAGGCGTTCCGCCAGCGCATGCAGAGTGCGACCGATCGCGCGGACGCCTGCGAAGCGGTGGTGGATTTGATCTGCGGCGACGTCTGGGCCAGCCAGCGCCATCTGATCCTCAGCTTTGAGCTCTATTCGCTGGCGGCGCGCAAAGCGCCGTTTCGTCAGCTGCTACAGCTGTGGATGTCGCGCAGCCGCGCCTCGCTGCACCTCTGCTTTCCCATGGAGACCGCCTGCGCGCTGGATGCGCTGATTGAAGGTTTAACCATCCATAACCTGCTAAACGACGCGCCGATGAGCCGCGACGCCATTCTGCGCGCGGTGCAGAAAATAGCTGACCCGACCCGGCAATAAAATTTCGCCTCTCCCCTCGCGTCGCGCCATTTTTGTATTATCCTCTCGTACATCCGTACGACAAACAGGAGTCGTGATGACGCCTCAACAGCAAACCCGTGGCAAGTGGGCCATCTTCGGCCTGATGTTTATTCCCGGCTTTACCTGGGCCTCCTGGGTCAGCCGCACGCCCTTTATGCGCGATACGCTGCACGCCTCCACCGAGCTGATGGGCATGATCCTGTTTGGCTTCTCCTGCGGCTCAATGCTCGGCGTGCTGCTGGCCGGCAAGCTGATCGCCCAGCTCGGCACGCAGCGGGTGATGCGCTACGGCATGGTGCTGCTGCTGGGTGGACTGGTGCTGATGGCGCTGAGCCTGACGCTGACGAGCGCGCTGGGCGTCTTTGCCAGCCTCACGCTGCTGGGCAGCGGCACGGCGCTGATGGATGTGGTGATCAACGTCGAGGGCGCCGCGTTCGAACGGGCGCTGGGCCGATCAATCATGACCACCATCCACGGCTTTTTCAGCCTGGGCACGCTGGCGGGCGCGCTGGCAGGGCTGGCGATGACCGCAGCGGATATCAGCACCAGCCTGCACTTTGCCGCCGTGCTGCTCTGCAACGTGCTGATTATCGCCGTCGCGCTGCGCCATCTGCCGGCGACCAGCGACGGCGAACGCAGCGAGCAGGCGCACAGCGGCGGCTTTATCGCGCAGGTGCGGCATGAGCTGCGCGATCGCCAGCTGCTGATCCTCGGCGTAGTGATCCTGGCAATGGCGCTGGCGGAGGGCTCCGCCAACGACTGGCTGCCGCTGCTGATGATCGATGGCCATAACCTCAACCATACGCAGGGCACGCTGGTCTATGCCGGTTTTACCGCCGGCATGACGCTGGGCCGCTTTCTCGGCGCCTATGTGGTCGATCGCATCGGCCGCGTCTGGATGTTGCGCGCCAGCGCCTTCTCCGCCGCGCTCGGCCTGATGCTGGTGATTTTCTCGGACAATTCGTGGCTGGCCGCCGCCGCCGTGCTTTTCTGGGGCATCGGCGCGGCGCTCGGCTTTCCGCTCACGGTCTCAGCCGCAGGCGACGGCAATAACAGCGCGATTCGCGTCACTATCGCGGCGACCCTCGGCTATCTGGCTTTTCTGGTGGGACCGCCGGGGCTGGGCTTTATCGGTGAGCACGCCGGGCTGCGCATGGCGATGCTGCCGGTGCTGGCGCTGGTGGTGATAGCGCTGTTCTGCGCCGGGGCGGCGGGCAGCCGGAAGGCGCCTGAGGCGGAGCAATCCGCTTAGCGGGTTTCGCAGCCCGCCAGTAATGTCGCTCTGGGTGAAATGCAAAAAAACAACGGCGGCCGAGGCCGCCGTTTTCATGCTTAGCGCCAGCCTAACTCCGGCGCGACATATTTCAGAATCGCTTCGATAACGTGCGCGTTGTAGGCAACGCCAAGCTGGTTCGGCACCGTCAGCAGCAGCGTGTCCGCTTCGGCAATGGCCTCATCCTGCGCCAGCTGCTTGATCAGCACTTCCGGCTCCGCCGCGTAGCTGCGGCCGAAAATAGCGCGCGTTTTCTCATCGAGGAAGCCGACGGAATCCTGATCCTGGCCGCTGCGGCCAAAGTAGGCGCGGTCCATATCGTTCACCAGCGCAAAGATGCTGCGGCTGACCGACACGCGCGGCTCGCGCTTGTGCCCCGCCGCTTTCCAGGCTTCGCGGTAGGCGCGGATCTGCTTCGCCTGCTGAACGTGGAACGGCTCGCCCGTCTCATCATCTTTCAGCGTCGAGCTTTGCAGGTTCATGCCCATTTTCGCCGCCCACTCGGCGGTGGCGTTGGAGCCGGAACCCCACCAGATGCGATCGCGCAGCCCTTCTGAGAACGGCTCCAGGCGCAGCAGACCCGGCGGGTTCGGGAACATCGGCTGCGGATTGGGTTTGGCAAAACCTTCGCCGCGCAGCACCTCTAAAAAGGCTTCCGTATGACGGCGGCCCATATCGGCGTCGGTTTCGCCCTCCTGCGGCGCATAGCCGAAGTAGCGATAGCCTTCCACCACCTGCTCCGGCGAGCCGCGGCTAATGCCGAGCTGCAGACGGCCGTTGGCGATCAGGTCCGCCGCGCCGGCGTCTTCTGCCATATAGAGCGGGTTTTCGTAGCGCATATCGATAACGCCAGTGCCGATCTCAATTTTGCTGGTGCGCGCCCCGACCGCCGCCAGCAGCGGGAACGGCGAGCTGAGCTGACGCGCAAAGTGGTGCACGCGGAAGTAGGCGCCGTCCGCGCCCAGCTCTTCAGCCGCAACCGCCAGATCGATGGACTGCAGCAGCACGTCCTGCGCAGAGCGGGTGGCGGACTGTGAAGAGGGCGTCCAGTGACCAAAAGATAAGAAGCCAATGTTTTTCATAATTCAGTTCCTTTCGCGGGCCGTTTTTGCCCCTGCGTGAGAGATAAGATTCGATAAACAAAGGTTACGTCAGCCGCGTCCGCACTGATAGCCAATAGTTTTCAACCGTATCATCAAGTTTTTCGACATAAGTAAGTCGCACAGGATCTTTCTCTTTTTTAATGCCTTCGCGCATGTTGTGCTGAATTCCGTCAACTGTGGCAGGTTGCTATGACAAGAGGATCGTCCGACTGGCTTCATGCGCAGCAGCGCGCACACATCCATCAGTGGCAGAGAAGCTGGCTGTGGCGCAGCGAGCTGCCGACCTGGCTGCTGCTGATAACCATTTACGGCGGCTGGTTCGCCACGCTGACGCACTGGCGGACGCTGGGCCTCTGGCCCACCACAGGTTTGCTGATCCTCTTCACCAGCTGGTATCTGTCGCTACAGCATGAGCTGATCCACGGCCACCCGACGCGCTTTCCGCGTCTGAACCAGCTGTTCGGCACGCTGCCGCTGGCGGTGTGGTATCCCTACGGGCTTTATCGTGACTCGCATCTGGCGCACCACCGCAACCACAGCCTGACAGAGCCCGATGAGGATCCTGAAACCTGGTATCTGTCGCCCGTGCGCTGGGCGCAGCTGCGGCCCTGGCAGCGCCAGGGGATCCACCTGCGCAATACCTTTCCCGGCCGCCTGCTGGTGGGGCCGCTACTCGATATTTACGCGGCGCTTCAGTCGCTGCTGCGGGCGGTATGGCGCGCTGAGTGGCGCGCTATCGCCATGTGGGCGATCCATCTGGCGCTGCTGGCAGGCCTGTTTCTCTGGATGGCGCGCCAGGGCTTTTCGCCGCTCCTGTTTGTGCTGGCGGTAAGCTATCCCGCGCTGATGCTGACCAAAGTGCGCTCCTTCTACGAACACCGCGCCGATGCCGATCCGCTGGCGCGATCGGTCAATAACGAGGCGGGCTGGCCGTGGCGCCTGCTGTTTCTTAATCTTAACTATCACGCGGTGCATCACGACCTGCCCGGGCTGCCGTGGTATGGTCTGCGCAGGGTTTATCTGCTGTGGCGCGATGACTATTACCAGCGCAACCGGGGTTTTCGCGCGGCAGGCTACGGCGAATGGGCCAGGCGCTTCGCCACCACGCCCGTTAACGTTAACGCCCATCCGGGCAGACAACAGGATCGCCCGCATGAAACGGCTTTCGCTACCGATGTACGACATCCACCGTCCGCACACCCAGGCGCTAACGGCAACGCTGGCGCAGCTGTCAGGGGCGGATGTTGAATGGCCAGAGGATTTGCTGGCGCACTGGCGCGCCGGCGATCTGCTGCTGAGCCAGACCTGCGGCTATCCGCTGATGACGCAGCTGCCTGATGTGCAGCTGGTCGGGGCGTTTGAGCTTAGCGCGCCGGGCTGTCGCGGCGCGTGCTACCGCAGCTGGCTGGTAGCGCGCGAGGAAGATGAAAACAGCGCGCTGGCCGATTTCCGCGGCCGCCGCGCGGTGGCTAACAGCCTCGACTCCCACTCCGGCTATAACGCGCTGCGCTACCTTATCGCGCCGCTGGCGCAGAGAGGACGCTTTTTCAGCACCGCCCATTTAAGCGGCAGCCACCGCCGGTCGCTGGCGTATCTGCGCGACGGGAGAGCGGATATTGCGGCGATTGACTGTGTCACCTGGGTGCTGCTGCGGCGTTATGCCGCGCACGAGCTGGCGGGGCTGGCAATTGTCGGCGAAACGCCGCTCTGCCCCGCGCCGCCGCTGATTACGTCTGCGCAGACGGATGCCAGGACGCTGGCGACGCTGCGCCGCGTACTGGCGCAGTTTGTTAAGAAGAAAGCGGCGCGCGACAGCTTTATTACCGGCTTTACCGTGCCGGATCGCGCGGCGTATCAGCAGATAATTAGCTGGGAGGAGCAGGCCGCCGCGCTCGGCGTGACGGCCCTGTGATTCAGGCGACCTGCTGGCGGCGCCCGGCAAACTGGTTTTCCGGCTCGGCCAGCCCGAGATTTTCGCGCAGCGTCGCGCCTTCATACGCCTGACGATAGATGCCGCGCGCCTGCAACAGCGGGATCACCTGTGCGACAAAATCGTCGAACGCCGTCGGCGTGCCGCCGCGCACCACAAAACCGTCAGCCGCCCCGCTGAGGAACCACTCCGCCAGGCCGTCCGCCACCTGCTGCGCGGTGCCGAGGAAGGTCGGACGCGGTGTCGCCTCTTCCAGTGCCGCCTGGCGCAGCGTCAGGCCGCGCGCACGCGCATTGCGCTTAATGGCGTCGGTGGTGCTGCGAAAGCTATTTTCGCCAAGATCGCCAATCTCCGGGAACGGCGCGTCGACATCGTACTGGCTGAAGTCATGGTGTTCGAAGTAGCGGCCGAGATACGCCAGCGCCTTTTCGAGCGTGACCAGTTCCGCAGTCTGCTGATAGCGGCGCTCCGCGTCGGCCTGGCTGTCGCCAATAATGACGCTGATGCCCTGAAACACGCGAATATCGTCGGCGCTCCGGCCGCGCGCCACCAGCCGACGGCGCACGTCTTCGCGAAACTCGCGCGCCTGCTCCGGCGAGTTCTGTCGGGTATATATCGCGTCGGCGGCCTCAGCGGCAAAGGCTTTGCCCGCTTCCGACGCGCCCGCCTGGAACACCACCGGACGGCCCTGCGGCGAACGGCCAACGTTAAGCGGCCCCTGCACCGAGAAGTATTTGCCTTTATGGTTCAGCGTGTGCAGCTTGTCGGCGTCGAAGAACTGGCCGCTCGCCTTGTCGCGCACAAATGCGTCCGCCTCCCACGAGTCCCACAGCCCTTTCACCACGTCAAGATATTCGCTGGCGACGCGATAGCGCTCGTCATGCTCTGGATGGCTGGCGCGTGAGAAATTCTTCGCCGAGCCTTCTAGCGGCGAGGTCACCACGTTCCAGCCAGCGCGGCCGCCGCTGAGGTGATCGAGGCTGGCGAACTGGCGCGCCACGGTAAATGGCTCGCTGTAGGAGGTAGAGAGTGTCGCCACCAGCCCAATATTTTTGGTGACCAGCGACAGCGCCGACAGCAGCGTAATCGGCTCGAAGCGGTTAAGAAAATGGGGAATCGACTGCGGCGTAATGTAGAGGCCGTCAGCAACGAACAGAAAGTCGATTTTCGCCTGCTCCGCCTTGCGCGCCAGATCCAGGACGTAATCAACGTTGATGCTGGCATCGGCCACCGCGTCGGGGTGACGCCAGGCGGACATATTGCCGGATGCGCCCTGAATAATAGCGCCCAGCCGCAGCTGGCGTTGTGTCTGACTCATTGTTATCTCCTTTATGCGACGGCGGGCCGCCAGGCGGGAAGCACTGGCAAGGCCTGTAACAGTTTTTGCGTCCAGGGATGCTGCGGCGCGTCGAACACCTGACGCAGATCGCCGCTCTCGACCACCTGACCGTTTTGCATCACCAGCACGCGATCGGCGAGATGCTGGATAACGCCGAGGTCGTGAGAAATAAACAGCAGTGCGGTGCCGTGCTCGGCCTGCATATCGGCCAGCAGATCCAGCACCTGCGCCTGCACTGACACGTCGAGCGCGCTGACTGGCTCATCCGCCACCAGCAGCGCAGGATTGGGCGCAAAGGCGCGCGCGATGGCGACGCGCTGGCGCTGGCCGCCGGAGAGCTGCTGCGGATAGCGGTCGAGGAAACGGTCGCCGAGCTGCACCTCATCCAGCAGCTGACGCACGCGCTGGCGACGCGCATCGCCGAAAATGCCCGCGCTGTCGAGGCTTTCGCCAATAATCTTCTCCACGGTGTAGCGCGGATCGAAGGAGCTATACGGGTCCTGAGCAATCAGCTGCAGGCGCGCCCGTCGTGCGCGGCGCGCTTTCTCATGGAGACGATCCCAGCGACTGCCCTCCAGCAGCAGCGTGCCGCTGTCCGGCTCGGTCAGCCCCATCACCACTTTCACCAGCGAGGTTTTGCCCGAGCCAGATTCGCCCACCACGCCGAGGGTTTCGCCCGAATGCAGGCGGAAGTGAATATTGTTCAATACCTGACGATCGCCGTAGGTCTTGTTGAGACCGATCGCCTCCAGCAGCGGCGCGTTGCCGGGCTGCGGACGCGGCGGCAGCGGCGTTGGCTCGGTCGCGCTCAGGCGCAGGCCGCGCGTGGCGGGCGTCGGCACCGCGTGCAGCAGCCGCTGCGTCCAGGGATGCTGCGGCTGTGCCAGCAGCAGCTCACTGCGGCCCTGCTCCACGACTTCGCCGTCGCGCATCACCAGCACGCGATCCGCCAGCTCAGACACCACCGCCAGATCGTGGCTGATCAGCAGCAACGCGTGACCGTCGCGGCGTCGCTGCGCCAGCAGCTGCAGGATCTGCCGCTGCACCGTCATATCAAGCGCCGTGGTCGGCTCATCGGCAATCAGCAGCGCCGGGCTGGCCGCCAGCGCGGCGGCGATCAAGGCGCGCTGGCGCTGCCCGCCGGAAAGCTGGTGCGGGTAGCGCGCCAGCCGGCTTTCCGCGTCGCTAATGCCTGCGGCCTGCAACAGCCGGATACTTTGCGCCTCCAGCGCGCCGCGCTGTCCGGCGGCGCGAAGCGCATCCGCCAGCTGCTGCCCGATACGGCGCAGCGGATCGAGCGAAACCAGCGCGTCCTGTAATACGTAGCCGATGCGTCGCCCGCGCAGCGCGCGCCACGCCTCGCGCCCGGCCTGGCGCATATCGCGCCCGTCGATAACAAAGCGATCGGCGCTGAGCGTCGCCCCTTCTGGCAACAGCCCAGAGAGGCTGCGCGCCGTCAGGGTTTTGCCGGAGCCGGACTCCCCTACCAGCGCCACCGATTCGCCCGGCTGCACCTGCAGGTCGAGGTTTTTCACCACGTAGTGCGGGCCAAAACGGATCGAGAGATTCTGAATGTCGATAACCGGGTTCATGCTTCGCCTCCTTCAAAACGCGCCTGCCAGTAGCGGCCCAGCGTGTTGACGGCGATCACCGTCAGGGTGATAAACAGGCCGGGCCAAACGGCGATCCACCAGGCGTTGCGCAGATAGTTACGTCCTTCCGCCAGCATCAGCCCCCATTCCGCGGTCGGCGGCTGCGGCCCCATGCCGAGAAAGCTCAGCCCGGCGGCGCCGATAATGGCGGTGCCCAGCCCCAGCGTCGCCAGCGCAGGTACCTGCGCAATGGCGTGCGGCAGAATATGGCGCAGGATCAGCGTGGAGCGCGACAGGCCGAAGGTGCGCGCCTGCTCAACGTAGCCGGAGGTCATCACGCGCCAGGTTTGCGCGCGCACCACGCGGGCAAAGCGCGGCACCGACGCCACCCCGAGCGCGATAATCAAATTGCTGGTGCCTGGCCCGGTAAAGGCGATCAGCATCAGCGCCAGCAGCAGATCGGGAAAGGCGGAGATCACGTCTACCGCGCGGCTCAGCAGCTCGTCGACGATGCCGCGGGCGAGCGCGGCGGCCAGCCCCAGCAGCGTGCCGAACAGCACCGCCAGCGCCATCGCCGCCACGCTGATCAGCAGCGAATAGCGGCTGCCGTAGATCACTCGCGTCAGCAGGTCGCGTCCAAGCTGATCGGTCCCAAGCCAGTGCTGTGCAGACGGCGGTAGCTGAGCGTTGAGCGGGTCGGCCAGCAGCGGATCGCTGTGCGCCAGCCACTGCGGGGCGACCACCGCCAGTAGCAGCAGAAACAGAAAGCCGATCGCTGCCCATACCGCGGCGGGCAGCGCAAAGGAAACGCGTTGCAGAATGGCTTGCATTATTGGTTCTCCCCACGCAGGCGCGGATCGATCCACAGCGCCAGAATGTCCACCAGCGTGCTCATCACCACGTAGATCAACGCCGATAAAATGGCGACCGCCAGCACCACCGGCAGATCTTTCGCCAGCACCGCGTCGACCGTCAGCTTGCCAAGTCCGGGCCGGCCAAACACCTGCTCAGTGATCACCGCACCGCTCAGCAGGCCGCCCACCAGCCAGCCGGTCAGGGTGACGGCGGGCAAGGCGGCATGGCGCAGCGCGTGGCGCAAACGAATAGTGGTTTCGCCGATGCCCCAGGCGCGCAGCGTCAGGGTAAAGGGAGCATCCAGCGCGCGCTCCAGCTCGCGCCGCAGCAGCTGGGCCACCACCGCGCCCTGCGCCAGTCCCAGCGCCAGCGCAGGCAGCACCAGCGCCGAGAGCGTGCGGTCGCCCGCCACCGGGAACCAGCGCAGCGTAAAGCTGAAAACAAACAGCAGCACGATGCCCATCCAGAACGACGGCGTCGAAGCCAGCAGCAGCTCCACCGCGTTGGCCGCGCGGCGGCCCCAGCGGCGATGCGCGGTGCTGACCGCCACCGCCACGGCGAAGAGAATGCTCACCAGCAGCGCCGCCAGCGTCAGCTTGATGGTGGGCCACAGCTGCGTTGCCAGCAGATGGCTCACCTCGGTATTAAGGATGTAGGAGCGCCCGAAATCGCCGTGCAGCACGCGCCATAAATAGTGCAGATATTGCAGCCACAAAGGTTCGTTCAGCCCCCATTCGGCGCGGATCGCCGCCTCAATGGCCGCCGTGCGCACCTGTTCGCCAATCAGCAGGCTCACAATGTCGCCCGGCGCCAGATGCACGCCGAGAAACGCCAGCGTAACGGCCGCCCACAGCACCAGCACGCCGCCAGACAGCCGCCCGGCAATGCGCCGCGCCAGCGCATTGCGCCAGAATGAGGGCGTCGGCTTACGCGGCGCGCGGGTTGCGATGCTCTCCAGACTCATCCTCGCCTCCTGTTAGTGTTCGCTAAGCCAGACGTCGTAAACGCTTTCCGGCATCTGTTTGTAGCTGCGGAAGCCGTAGCCGTGCACGTAGCTGGCCGTGGCAAGCTGGTCTTCCGGCTCGTAGAGCGGCAGCGCCAGCGCAAGCTCGGTCAGCGCCCGCGTTTGCAGATCGCTATAGGCCTGACGGCGCTGGGCGATATCCAGCGTGCCGGCGGCCTTATCGAGCAGCGCGTTGATCTGCGCATCGTTAACGCGGCTGTAGTTGATAGCGCCGCCCTGTTTGATCGGCCGGTAGTGGTTTTCTATATCGACGCCGTCGGTAGGCGTATTGGAGTTGGCGATGGTGCCGAACTTGCTGCTGGCGCGCACCTCGGTGTAGGTGCCGGAATCGACATAGTTGAGTTTCAGGTCGACGCCGAGCCGCTGGCGCGCCTGCGCCTGAATCGCCTGCAGCAGCACGTCGCGCTGGTCGCGCACCGTTGCCTGCGCCTGGATCAGCTCGATGCGCAGCCGCTGGCCCGCTTTGGTGCGGAATCCTTCGCTGTCGCGCGCGCTCCAGCCCGCCTCATCCAGCAGCCTGTTGGCGGCGTCTGGCTGATTGCCATATTTGCCCTCCAGCGCCTTGTCATACAGCGGATCGACCGGCGAGGTGATGCCCCACGCGCGGGTGCGTTCGCCGCGATAGACCGATTTCAGCAGCGGATCGATCTCCAGCCCCTGCAGCAGCGCCTGGCGCACGCGCACATCCTGCGTCGGGCCATAGTCGACGTTAAGGAACAGCGAATATGGCGTGCCGGTATTGAGCGCGTGCTGGTAGGTGAAGTCGCCGTTGTCTTTAAATTCGCCCGCGTCGTTGCCGGAGATGCCTTCGATGGCGTCCACCTGGCCGGAGAGCAGCGCGCCGGTGCGCACCGAAGATTCCGGCAGGAACCGGTAGGTGACGCGCTCAAGATAGGCCGGTCCCTGGTGCTTCGCCGTGGCGGGCGCCCAGCGGTAGTTCGGGTTTCGCACGAAGGTGACCTGCTGCCCCTTCTCGTAGCTGTCAAGAATAAACGGCCCGGTGCCTGCAATCTCTTTGCCGCCCGACTTGAGCTGCGTCGACTGCCAGCTGGCGGGCGCAAGGATCTGCAGCCCGGCGGCGAACGACAGGAACGGCGAATAGGTGGCGTTGAGATTAATCACCACAGTGGTATCGTCCGGCGTCTCAATGCTGGCGATATGGGTGCCCATCAGACACAGGCTGGTGCCCGCGCAATATCGGGCATCCTGGGTATGGCGGAAATTCTCCGCTACCGCCTGGGCGTTCAGCTTTTCGCCGTTGGAGAAGGTGACGTCGTGGCGCAGCGTAAAGCGCAGCGTTTTGCCGTCCGGGCTGATCTGATAGCTCTCCGCCAGCCAGGGCACAAAGCTGCCGTCGGGGCGGCGCGCCAGCAGCGATTCCCAGAAATTACGCAGGGTGATCTCTGCTTTGTCCTGGCCGTTGAGCTGCGGGTTAAAGGTGGTAGGTTCGGTCTCGACGCCAACCGTCAAACTGCCGCCGCTGTGCGGCGCGTCAGCGGCCAGCAGAGGTGATGCGCTTCCCAACAGAGAGGTGAAACCCAGCGCCAGGGTAAAAATCTTTTTCATATTGTCCTTATTAAATGCAGGTGCGTTTTATTATAAAAATCAGGCCGAGCGAGCAATTTCGGTGGCGACTTCAGGCTGAAATTCCTTTTTCAGAAACACCAGCGCTTCACCCAGCGGATTAGTGCGATGATAAAAAGGCTGATAGCCGCGGCGCTGATATAATTCACTCAGCCACGGATGTTTGACTGCGGTGGCCAGATAAACGCCCGGCGCTTTTAACGTCTCTTTTAATAAATGATCCTCCGCCCAGCTGATTATTTCACGGCCATAGCCCTGGCCTTTAAAATCGGGATCGACGGCGAACCAGTGAATAAACGGCAGCTGCGACGGCGCGTTCGCCTCCTGAGTCCAGGGAAAGCGCACCGTCACCGTGGCAACCGCCCGCTGCCACTTGCGCAACACCAGCACGGTTTCGCGCTCGATGGTCTGACGCACCTGGCTCACGTTGCCCTGCGTAATGGTGAAATGGATATCCTGCTCCAGCAGCGAGGCATAGGCGCGCTGCAGCAGGGCGAAGATCTCTTCTGCATCGTCGGATTTTGCCACCTGAACGGACTGACTCATATTTTCGCTCTCTCGATTAATTACCGGGAAATTATTAAAATCCGGCGCGAAGAATGTAAACCGACAATAATGACAATCGTTTTGTTGAATATGGGAATCCGCCCCGGCATGGCGCGGGAATAATTGCGCCAGGCGCATATTGAAATAACAACTTTATCTAAGCCTGGCGTGAATTAACGATCGCTTAGCCAGACCTCATAGGCGTTTTCCGGCATCTGCTTAAAGCTGCGGAAGCCATAGCCGTGGACATAGCGCGCGGCGGCGATCTGATCTTCCGGCTGATAGAGCGGCACCGCCAGCGCCAGCTGGCGCAGCGCGCGGTTTTGCAGTTCGCTGTAAGCCTGACGGCGCTGCGCGACGTCCAGCGTGCTGGCGGCTTTATCCAGCAGCGCGTTGATCTGCGCATCATTGACCCGGCTGTAGTTGATCGCCCCGCCCTGGCTGATGGGCCGGTAGTGATTTTCAATATCGATACCGTCGGTTTCGGTATTGGAGTTGGCAATCGCGCCGAACCTGCCGCTGTTGCGCACCTCGGCATAGGTGCCGGAATCGACGTAGCGCAGCCTGAAATCAACGCCAAGCCGCTGCCGCGCCTGCGCCTGAATCGCCTGCAGCAGCACGTCGCGCTGGTCGCGCACCGTCGCCTGCGCCTGGATGACCTCAATGCTCAGCCGCTGGCCCGCTTTACTGCGAAAACCTTCGCTGTCGCGCGTGGCCCAGCCCGCCTCGTCCAGCAGCCGGTTAGCGGCCTCCGGCTGGTTGCCATATTTGCCCTCCAGCGCCTTGTCGTAGAGCGGTTCAACCGGCGAGGTAATGCCCCAGCCGCGCGTGCGTTCGCCGCGATAGACCGATTTCAGCAGCGGATCGATATCAAGCCCGCTGACGATCGCCTGACGCACGCGGACATCCTGCGTCGGGCCATAGTCGACGTTGAGATAGAGCGAGTACGGCGTACCGGTATTGAGCGCATGCTGAAAGGTGAAGTCGCCGTTGTCTTTAAATTCGCCCGCGTCGTTGCCGGAGATGCCCTCAATGGCGTCGAGCTGGCCGGAGAGCAGCGCGCCGGTGCGCACCGAGGATTCCGGCAAAAAGCGATAGGTGACGCGATCGAGATACGCCGGCCCCTGATGTTTTGCCGTGGCGGGCGCCCAGCGATAGTGCGGGTTGCGCACGAAGGTCACCTGCTGGCCTTTCTCATAGCTGTCGAGAATAAAGGGGCCGGTGCCGGCTATCTCCTTGCCGCCTGACTTGAGCTGCGCCGACCGCCAGCTGGCGGGCGCGAGGATCTCCAGCGCGGCGGCGAACGAGAGAAACGGCGTGTAGCCCTGCTTCAGGGTGATCACCACCGTAAAGTCGTCTGGCGTTTCGATGCTGCTGATGCGCGCCCCCATCATGCACAGGCTGGTTCCCGCGCAATATCGCGCATCCTGGGTATGGCGGAAATTCTCCGCCACCGCCTGCGCATCCAGCTTTTCGCCGTTGGAAAAGAGCACGTCGCGGCGCAGCGTAAAGCGATACTGGCTGCCGTCCGGGCTGGCCTGATAGCTCTGCGCCAGCCAGGGAACGAAGCTGCCGTCGGGCTGGCGCGCCAGCAGCGACTCCCAGACGTTGCGCAGCGTGACATCGGCCTTGGCCTGTCCGTTGAGCTGCGGGTTAAAGGTATTGGGTTCGGTTTCAACGCCGACGGTAAAGCTGCCGCCCGCTCGCGGCGTTTCGGCAGCGGAGACGGCGGCGACGTGGCCCAGCAGGCAGATCGCGCCCAGCGCGCGGTGCAGAGAATTGGCGTTCATAGTGTCCTTGTCCGCAAGAGTAGAAAGGTGCGCGCCAGCGACGCGCGCAAAGAGTCGAGCCGCGAAATGATTAAACGTCCGAAAAGGGGAAGTAAAACGAGAATAGTGACAATGGTTTGGCGCGAGGCGGGATTAGGGAAAGATGGCGTCCCTGCCATCATAGTTTAGCGGCTTAGTGGCGCGCGGCAATCACCGCGTCGGCTACCTGACGCGGCGCCTGCGCGTAGTGGGCAAACTCCATGCTGTAGGTGGCACGCCCCTGCGTCAGCGAGCGCAGCGCAGTCGAGTAGCCGAACATCTCCGCCAGCGGCACTTCGGCGCGGATAATCCGGCCGCCAAAATGCTCATCCATGCCCTGCACCTGTCCGCGACGCGACGAGAGATCGCCCATAATGCCGCCCGCATACTCTTCCGGCGTTTCAACTTCAACCTTCATTACCGGCTCCAGCAGCACCGGCTCCGCCAGCTTCGCGGCGGCGCGGAAGCCGAGGATGGCCGCCATGCGGAACGCCATCTCCGAGGAGTCGACGTCGTGATAAGAGCCGAAAGTGAGCGTCGCTTTGAGGTCCACAATCGGGTACCCGGCAATTACCCCGGTGTTAAGCGCCTCGCGGATCCCCTTCTCTACCGACGGGATATATTCGCGCGGCACCACCCCACCTTTGGTAGCGTCTTCGAAGACAAAGCCGCTGCCCGGCTCCAGCGGTTCCAGCGTCAGCACCACGTGGCCATACTGCCCTTTCCCGCCCGACTGCCGCACAAATTTTCCTTCCACGTCGCGCGCCGCTTTACGCAGCGTTTCGCGGTAGGTCACCTGCGGACGGCCGATATTTGCCTCAACGCCGAACTCGCGCTTCAGACGATCGACAATAATCTCCAGATGCAGCTCGCCCATGCCGGAGATAATCGCCTGACCGGACTCCTCATCGGTGTGCAGCCGGAACGAGGGATCTTCCGCCGCCAGCCGCTGCAAGGCCAGGCTCATCTTCTCCTGATCGCCTTTGGTTTTCGGCTCGATCGACAGCGAGATCACCGGTTCCGGGAATTCCATACGCTCCAGCGTAATAACGGCGTTGGGATCGCACAGCGTCTCGCCGGTGGTCACCTCTTTCAGCCCGACGCAGGCGGCGATATCCCCGGCGCGGATCTCCTCGATTTCATGGCGCGCGTTGGCATGCATCTGCACGATGCGACCGATGCGCTCTTTTTTGCCCTTTACCGCATTCCAGACGCTCTCCCCTTTGCGCAGCACGCCGGAGTAAACGCGCACAAAGGTAAGCTGGCCGACAAAGGGATCGCTCATCAGCTTGAACGCCAGCGCTGAGAAAGGCTCGTCATCGCCTGGATGCCGCTCCGCCTCATTGCCCTCTTCATCCACGCCTTTAATGGCGGGAATATCGGCGGGCGACGGCATCAGCTCGATCACCGCATCCAGCATGCGCTGCACCCCTTTGTTCTTAAAGGCGCTGCCGCACAGCATCGGCTGGATCTCGTTGCGCAGCGTGCGCTGGCGCAGGCCAGCGATAATCTGATCGTGCTCCAGATCGCCGCTCTCCAGCCAGGCCTCCATTAGCTCGTCGCTCGCCTCGGCGGCGGCCGAAACCATTTTTTCGCGCCAGAGCTTTGCCAGCTCCAGCAGCGCGTCGGGGATGGGCGCATAGCTAAAGGTCATGCCCTGCGACGCCTCGTCCCAGTAAATCGCCTGCATTTTCAGCAGATCGACCACGCCGCTGAAGTGCTCCTCCGCGCCGATAGGGATAACCATCGGCACCGGGCTGGCGCTGAGGCGATCTTTCATCATCTGCACCACGCGGAAGAAATCCGCCCCCTGGCGATCCATTTTGTTGACGAACGCCAGCCGCGGCACATGATATTTATTGGCCTGACGCCATACCGTTTCCGACTGCGGCTGCACGCCGCCGACGGCGTCATAGACCATAACCGCGCCGTCCAGCACGCGCATCGAGCGCTCGACTTCGATGGTGAAATCGACGTGGCCGGGCGTGTCGATAATATTGATGCGGTGCGGCGCGAAGCTGCCGTCCATGCCGGGCCAGAAGCAGCTGACCGCCGCCGAGGTAATGGTGATGCCACGCTCCTGCTCCTGCGCCATCCAGTCGGTCGTTGCGGCGCCATCGTGCACTTCACCCAGCTTGTGGCTCATTCCGGTGTAAAACAGGATGCGCTCGGTCGTGGTGGTTTTACCGGCATCGATATGCGCGGAGATGCCGATGTTGCGGTAACGCTCAACGGGAAGTGTTCGGGGCATGATGCGTCCTTAGTCAGATGACTGTCGGTGCGGCGCACAGGATTGCGCGCCGTCGAAAAGCAGCTTACGCTCACTGTACGACTAAATGCGAACAGTTTGAGCTATAATTGCGCAATTCATCGATCGTAGAACAGGAACGCCATGCTGGAAAATCATCCGCAGCCGCACGAGATCAAACTGGAGAACGTGCTGTTTGCCCTCGGCAACCCGATTCGCCTCGCCATTCTCCAGACCCTGGCGCAGCACGGCGAGCAGAGCTGCAACGCGCTGCGCGGCGAGATCGCCAAATCGACCATGACGCACCACTGGCGCGTGCTGCGCGACAGCGGCGTTATCTGGCAGCGCCCCGTCGGGCGGGAAAATCTGATTTCGCTGCGCCGCGACTGTCTGGATCAGCGCTTTCCCGGCCTGCTCCCCGCCCTGCTGGCGGCGATGGCGCAGCGCTGAGCAACGCGACGCTGGCAACCGCCGCCGTCAGGTTTTAAGGTAGGAGCCTCAACGGCTAAGGGAAAATCGATCATGCGCATTCTTATCGTGGGCGCCGGGGCTACCGGCGGATATTTTGGCGCGCGTCTGGCGCAGGCGGGACGCGATGTCACCTTTCTGGTGCGCGAGCGCCGTTTTAAACAGCTACAGGAGAACGGGCTGGTGCTGCGCACGCCGCAGGGCGTGGAGAAGCTGCAGCCGCAGCTGGCGCAGGCGGGCGCGCTGCGCGGCACCTGGGATCTGATTATCCTGACGGTAAAAAGTTTCGGCCTGGCGCAGGCGATGGAGGATATCGCGCCCGCTGTAGGTGAGCAGACGCTGATCATGCCGATCCTTAACGGTATGCGCCATTTCGACAGGCTGCGCGAGCGCTTTGGCGATAAGGTGATTGGCGGGCTGGTGAAAATTAACGCCACCCTGGGCGAACAGGGCGAAGTGGTGCAGATGACGCCGCTGCATCAGATCTACTACGGCGCGCTGGACGGCCGTAACGATGCGCGGCTGCAGCGCGTCGACGAGGCGTTGCGCACCGCCAGCGTTGACACGATCTTTTCCGACAACATTATCGGCGAGCTGTGGGAGAAGTGGCTGCTGCTGAGCACCCTCGGCGCGGTCTGCTGTCTGACGCGCGGCGATACGCGGCAGGCGTTGACCGCTGAGGGCGGTGAAGCGCTGCTGCGCGGCCTTTTCAGCGAAGTGCTGGCGACGATTACCGCCGACGGCTATCAGCCGCGGCCGGCGGTGACGGCGAAAATCTTTGAGCTGCTGAGCAATCCGGCCACGCCGATGACCTCTTCGATGTATCGCGACTTAAGCCAGGGTCAGGATATCGAAGCGGAACAGGTGATCGGCGATCTGGTGCGGCGCGCGGCGCGCAACGGCGTCAGCGTGCCGCTGCTTAACGCGGTGAACGTCAATTTGCAGGTCTATTTACAGAGCCGTTAATTAGCGCCCGGCCGCCAGCCGCGCCTGCACGGCGGGCAGCTGCATCAGGCGATGCCAGGCGGCGTCTACCGCGTCGGGCATCTCAACGTCGCCGAAGAAACCCGCGCCGCGCGGGCCGTAGCCCGTTTCATCGTTGCGCAGGCGCTGCACTTCGCCCATCAGCAGCTGGACAAAGCGCTCCAGCGACCACAGCCCCTGGGGCGGCGCGCCGGTAATGCGCGCCATACCGGAGTCGATCGTCACGACCGGGGTAAACACCGGCCAGTTGATAAAGCGCGGCGCGTCGTCGCGCTCGCGCCACTGCCAGCGAAAGGTAGCGTCGGTACGGCGCTGCAGCAGCGGGTCCTGGATCAGCACCACGCGCTGCGGCCGGAGCTGACGGGCGTCAAGCAGACGCTGGCTAAAGGCGGCATTTTCGCCGGAGTGGCGCGACGCGCCCTCCAGCAGCAGCTGCTCCTCGTCAAGGCCGCCGAAAACGCGGGCGATCGCCGCCAGCATCTGCGCCTCGCTTTTGCCGCGCGTCTCGATATCGCGATAGAGCGGATGCAGCGCCATCGCCTGCGCCAGCGCGCCGGTGGCGTGGCCGATGCCGCCGCTGAGCAGCAGAGGCAGCCCGAATTTTTTCGCCAGCGCTACCGCGCCCTCGATATTTGGCAGCACCGCGTGGCCTGCCAGTATCGCCATATCGGCTTCAATGTCGCCTTCGGCAGGCATATCGTCCAGCGCCAGCCAGGCGGCGATAAGATTAAGATCCTGAATAGCCTGAGGGTTAAGCTGCATCTCTCCTCCGTTCGGGTGATGCGCTGGCGCGACGATACGCCTGCGCGGCGAAATTTTGCTACACTGGCCGCCTCTGTCCTGTGGAGAAATCAATGACTTCCCGCGCTATCACTCTTGATGACGTCGCCCGCCTTGCCGGCGTCTCCTATCAGACCGTTTCCCGCGTGCTGAACCATTCGCCGCAGGTGTCGCCGCGCACGCGGGCGAAAGTGGAAGCGGCCATGCAGCAGCTCAACTATGTGCCAAACCGCGTGGCGCAGCAACTGGCGGGCAAAGCGACGCGCACCCTCGGACTCGCCACCAGCGATCTGGCGCTGATGGCGCCGGCGCAGATCGCCTCGGCGATCCAGCAGCGCGCCAGCCGCGCCGGTTATCACCTGGTGATCGCCATGCGCAGCCACAACAGCGCCGCCGAAACCGTCAACGAGCTGCTGGCGCAGCGCGTCGACGCGCTGATGATTAACCTGCCGCTGGCTGCTGCCGAAGCAGAGCAGATCCAGACGCTGTGCGGCGATAAGCCGGTTATTTTTATGGATGTCGAACCGCAGGCAAAGGTGGCGCAGTGTCAGTACTCTAACGCGCGCGGCGCGCGGGCCGCCGTCGAGCATCTTATGGCGCTGGGGCATCGCCAGATCGGCCTGCTGAACGGCCCGCCGCAGGCGATTTCGGCCCAGCTGCGCGAAGCGGCGTGGCGCGAGGCGCTGGCAACGCACCGGCTGACGCCCTTCTGCGTGCTGCAGGGCGACTGGAGCGCGCAGTCCGGCTACCGGGCGATGCTGCAGCAGCTGCCGGACCGCCTGCCGCAGGCGCTGCTGGTGGCGAACGATCAGATGGCGCTTGGGGCGATGCGCGCGCTGCATCAGCATGGCGTGGCAATTCCGGGTGAGATTTCGGTTGTCGGCTACGACGATACCGCCGAAAGCGCCTGGTATCAGCCGCCGCTGACCACGGTGCGTCAGGATCTGCAGGCGCTGGGGGAAGAGTGCGTCGAGACGCTGCTGGCGCAGCTGCAGGGTACATCGCCGCCCGCCAGCGTGCTGGAGCCGGCGCTGGTGCTGCGCGCCACTACCGCCGCGCCGGGCGGCGAAGGGCCCGACCGCGCGGCGCTGGCGCAGCAGCTGCAGCATATCGCGCGTCAGCTGCAGCAGGGCTAATGCAGCACTCACGCCGGTTTCAGAAGAAAAAAAACCCACGCTTCAGCGTGGGTTTTGTTATTCAGCCTGCGCTTACTGCGCTTTCGGCTCGCCCATCGCTTTCAGTTTTTTCGACAGATCGCGACGCTCTTTCGACAGATCGGCGTTTTTGATGATGTACTCATCCACGCGATCTTCATAGTCAGAGCGCATGGAAGCGATGATTTCCTGAATCGCCTCAATGCTCATGCCGGGCTTGATATATTCGCTCAGGTTGTCCAGCAGCAGAACGCGCTTCTGGTTATCACGGATTTTTTTCTCGTTATCAGTGATTTCACGCTGCAGT
Source organism: Pantoea agglomerans (assembly GCF_020149765.1). Taxonomy (NCBI): domain Bacteria; kingdom Pseudomonadati; phylum Pseudomonadota; class Gammaproteobacteria; order Enterobacterales; family Erwiniaceae; genus Pantoea; species Pantoea agglomerans. The sequence continues at coordinate 1,455,747 of NZ_CP083809.1, read as the reverse complement.
TTGTTTTTACGACGGAACATACGCACAAACTCCAGTACGTCCTGAAATGATTGCTTGGCATTTTCCATGGTGGCACCTTTTTTTGGGCCTGCTTACGCAGGGAGTAGAGTCATAACCTTCAGCTTAGCGGTTCGCCAGCCGGGGCGACAATTGTCGCCGCTAAAATCGGACTGGCGCTTATCTTAGCGCAAAGAATGCGCCTTTCGCATTAAGTCATTGTCCCTGGTGATTATTTGCGCAGCGCCAGACGAATCAAATCGGTCATGCGCTCCAGCTGCTTCGCCAGCTCCAGACTCAGCCAGACATAGCCATAGATCGGCGCCTCTTCCAGCCCTTCGCTACCCGCATCGGCGATCAGCTGCTTCAGCTCGCGGGTAATTTCCGTCAGCTCGTGGCTGTTAGCCACCACCTCGTCGGTCTCGCCGCGCAGCGCCAGCGCCGAGAGCGCAAGCAGCGTTTTTTCGGTCATCTGCTGGGTGCGCCGCAGCGTCGGCGCGTTGAGCAGAATAAGATGCGTTTCGCGCGAGGCCCACCAGGCTTCGATCTGCATCTCCACCGTATTAACCATATTGCGGTTGATGGTCTGAATCGCCTCGAACACCGATTTGGGAATACGCGTCTCTTTGCTCGCCGGCACCAGCAGCGCGCGCATTTTCACAACGCTGGTCAGCAGCTTGCCCAGCGGCTTTTTCAGGCGCGGCTTCTCTATCAGGTTTGAGGAAAAGCCGGCGTGATAAATTTTAGCGATCTCCGCCAGCGAGTCCGACAGCTGGATGCGCCAGTGGGTATAGGCGCGCTGCGCCCAGATGGCGCTAAACAGCAGCGCCAGCAGCGAGCCGAGGATAACGTCACCGCCGCGCCACAGCGCCACGGTGAAATCGCCCGCCGGTGCGCCCACCACCACGCCCAGGGTTATGCCGATCAGCAGCGCCATATAGGGATGCTTCCCTAACGTCAGGTAGCCGCACACAATCATAACCACGCCGCACCATGCCAGCATCACCGGCAGCGACATCAACTCCAGCTTGAGGGCGATCAGGCCAGAGATCAATCCGGCGAAGGTGCCGCAGATGCGCTGAATAGCGCGCGGGAAGACGTTCCCCCAGGTGGAGATAGGCCCCATCACCACCACCAGCGTAATCAGCGGCCAGGTGCCCTCGGGAATGCCGGTGAGCCGCACCAGCAAAAAGGTGAGTAAAAAGGCGATGGCGATACGGACGCCATGCACGCTGCGGTAGTGGCGATAGAACCAGAACTCGATATTCGATATGGGCTTATCTGGACGCAAGATGGCTTTCCGGCTGAGGATCATAAAGTGCGCTATTTTATCCCATGACGTTGCTAAGGCTTACTGCCGCTTCTACATTTCAATACAGTTTTGACACCTTCTTACAATTATCAACATTGTCTTTACAAGCACCCAAAACCATAAAAACAACCACATAACTACTTCGCTTATTTTCGTTTAATTGATAACACGACAAAAGGAAGCGACATGAGAAAAAGAGCCAAAACGCTGCCGGGCGTAACGCGACGCCAGGTATTGACCTGGTCTACGCTGGGTGTAGCCGCTACCGTCACCCGCGCGGCGGACGCCGTCTCCCTGAAGGGTTCGCCGGGCTGGACGCCCTTCTCCGATAACCCGCCTGAAACCTTCGACCAGCCCGGCTGGCTCTTTTTTACCCAGGAAGAAGCTGAAACCATTGAGGCTATCGTCGATCGTCTGATCCCCGCCGACGAGCTGAGCGTTGGGGGCAAAGAGGCGGGCTGCGCGCAGTTTATCGATCGCCAGCTGCACGGCGCTTACGGCACCTTTGAGCGCATTTATATGGAAGGGCCGTTCCAGAAAGGCACCACCGAACAGGGCGATCAGTCTCCGCTGGTGCCGCAGCAGCGCTACCGCCAGGGCATCGCCGCCCTTAACCGCTATGTGCAGCAGACCTCGCAAAAGTCGTTTAAGGCATTAACCCCGGCACAGCAGGACGCGCTGCTGGCCGCCATGGAGGCGGGCAAAGTGCACTTCGACGGTTTCGACGCCCAGTCGCTGTTTATCGAGGTGCTGAACAACACCATGGAGGGCTTTTTTGCCGATCCCATCTACGGCGGCAATCGCGATATGGCCTCCTGGAAGATGCTGGGCTTTCCCGGCGCGCGCTACGACTACCGCCCCTATATCGAGCGCCATAACCAGGATCTGCACCTTGAACCCATCAGCATCGGCCAGTGGAAAGGCAGGGAGAAGCCATGAAAAAACTCCCTAAAACGGATGTCGTGGTCATCGGCCTCGGCTGGGCAGGCTCGATTATCGCCAATGAGCTGGCCGATGAAGGGCTGGAGGTGATCGGCATTGAGCGCGGGCCGTGGCGCGATACCGCGCGCGATTTTAATATCGGGACGGTCACCGACGAGCTGCGCTATGTCATGCGCGAAGAGCTGATGCTGCGCACGCGCCAGAATACCTGCACCATGCGCAATAACCCGTCGCAGACCGCGCTGCCGATGCGCACCTGGGGCTCTTTTCACCCCGGCAACGGCACCGGCGGCGCCGGCAACCACTGGGCGGGTATTACCTTTCGCTTCCAGCCGCACGAATTCCAGCTAAAGAGCTACCTCACCGAGCGTTACGGCGCCGACGCGATGCCCGGCGAGCTGACTTTGCAGGACTGGGGCACCACGTGGGAAGAGATGGAGCCGCACTATATGCAGTTTGAGCGCGTGGCGGGCACCTCCGGCTACGCGGGCAACCTCAACGGCGAGAAGCGCGCCGGCGGCAACCCGTTCGAAGGCCCGCGCAGCGGCGAATATCCGACGCCGCCGCTGCGTCAGCCTTACGGTCCGACGCTGTTCGCGCAGGCGGCAAAAGAGATGGGCTATCAGCCCTTCCCGGTGCCCTCTTCGCTGGTCTCCGAGGCCTATACCAATCCCTACGGCGTCACCATGGGGCCCTGCACCTTTTGCGGCTTCTGCACTAACTACGGCTGCGCCAACTACTCCAAGGCCAGCGCGATTACTACCGTGCTGCCGGCGCTGATGCGCAAAGAGAACTTCACCGCCTATACCAACTGTGAAGTGCTGGAGGTGCTGACCGACTCCAGTGGCAAAAAAGCGACCGGCGTGACCTACGTCGACTCTTCTGGCGATACCTGGGAGCAGCCAGCCGATCTGGTGATCGTCGCCGCCTTTACCTTTGAGAACGTGCGCCTGATGCTGCTTTCACGCATTGGTGAAGCCTACGATCCGGTTACCAACAAGGGCACCACCGGCCGCAACTACGCCTACCAGACCGCCAACAACGTGACGCTGTTTTTCGATGACAAGAACTTTAATCCCTTTATCGGCGCGGGCGCGGTCGGCATGGGCATCGATGAGTTCAACAACGATAACTTCGACCACAGCGGCCTCGGCTTCTTCGGCGGCGGCAGCATCCGCGTGACGCCCATCGGCGCCGCGCCCATCGGCTACCGTCCGCTGCCGCCCGGCACGCCGAAGTGGGGCTCGAAATGGAAGCGCGCGCTGAAAGATAACTACCTCAGCACCATGTCCATCGGCTGCGAGGCGAGCAGCTACACCACCCGCACCAACTATCTTTCGCTCGATCCCAACTACAAAGATCCGCACGGCCGCCCGCTGCTGCGTATTACCTTCGACTTTTCGCACAACGATCTGAAGATGGCGCAGTACTGCACCGGCAAGGTGGCGGAGATCGCCAAATCGATGAATCCGCGCGAGATGATCGTTAAGCCGATGACCGGCCACTGGAGCAGTGTGCCCTATCAGTCCTCGCACGTGGTCGGCGGTTTTGTGATGGGTGCCGACCCCAGCACCAGCTCCGTTAACAAGCATCTGCAGGTCTGGGACGTGCCCAACCTCTTTGTGGTGGGCGCCTCCGCCTTTCCGCAGAATCCCGGCTATAACCCGACCGGCACCGTCGGGGCGCTGGCGTTTAAGGCGGCGCACGCCATCCGCACCTGGTATCTGCAACGTCCAGGGGAGATGATTACCGCATGAAAACGCTGAATGCACTCTCCGCCGCGCTGCTGCTCGCCGTCAGCCTCGGCAGTCAGGCGCAGCCGGAGTATGACCAGTATGCGCGCGGCAGCTACCTCGCTACCCTCGGCGACTGCACCGCCTGTCATACCACCGATGCGAAGCAGCCCTATGCGGGCGGCGTCAAGATTACCACCCCGTTTGGCGTGCTGGCCGGCGCCAATATCACGCCGGATCGCGAGACCGGCATCGGCGACTGGAGCTATGACGATTTCCGCCGCGCCATGACGGAAGGTATCGGCCACAACGGCAAACGGCTCTACGGCGCGATGCCCTTTACCGCCTACACCAAAATGTCCGAGAAGGATTTGCAGGATCTCTGGGCGTGGATACAGACGCTGCAGCCGATCCACCATGAAGTTGAGACCAACCAGCTGCCCTTCCCCTTTAATATCCGCACCAGCCTGATTGCCTGGAACTGGCTTAACTTCGATAAGGGCACTTTTATACCCGACGCGAAAAAGTCAGCGGAGTGGAACCGCGGTGCTTACCTGGTACAGGGACTCGGCCACTGCGGCACCTGTCACACCTCGAAAAACTTTCTTGGCGGTGACAAAGGCGATCGCTTCCTGAGCGGAAGCGAGGTAGAAGACTGGTACGCGCCAAATCTCGGCGCGGATGACCATACCGGACTGGGCAAATGGACCCAGGAGGATATCGTCAGCTATCTGCGCACCGGCGTAAACCGCTACGCCATCGCTTCCGGTCCGATGGCCGATGCGGTGCGCCACTCGACCCAGTACTGGCGCGACGAGGATCTGCGCGCGGTCGCGACCTTCCTGAAAGAGGGTAAAACCCACGATGAAGAGGTGCCGCAGCCGCTGGCCGCCAGCGACGAGCGCATGAAGCTCGGCGCACAGATTTACGAGGCGAAGTGTTCCGCCTGCCACAGCCCCGGCGGGCGCGGTGAGAAGAATATCTTCCCACAGCTGGCGTCAAATCCGCTGGTTAATCAGCCGAACGCGACCTCGCTGATCCGCGTGGTCAGCGCGGGCAGCCGCGGCGTCGATACCGACGCGCGGCCCACCGCGCCGGCGATGCCCGCCTTTGCCGGCGTGCTGGATGACGAGCAGATCGCTGCGGTGCTCACCTGGGTGCGTAACAGCTGGGGCAACGCCGCCGCGCCGGTGTCGGCGAGCGACGTCAAAGCGGTAAAAGAGGAGCTGAAGTAGCGCAACAGGCGGCACGGAGGCCGCCTCTCCTGAATTAAAGCTTCTGCTTCAGGTAGTCCTGAATGCGCGTGATAACGCCCGCTTCCTCTACTGCATTTAGCGTGACCAGCGGATAGCTCGCCAGCTGCTTATCTTTGTCGAGCACCTGAATCTCACCGATGGTTTCGTTGGCCTTGAGCGGCGCTTCGAGATCCTGACGGTTAATCACATACTTGGCCTTCACGTTCGCAATCTCACTGCGCGGCAGCGACAGGAAGACGTCCTTAGCGGTACCCACCGCGACGCTGTGCGGATTACCGTACCAGACGTTTTCGGTGCCAATCTTTTTACCGGCGTGGAACAGCTGCACGGTGTCAAAGGTGTTCTGGCCCCACACCAGCAGCTTACGCGCCTGCTCTTCGCGCCCTTTCGCGCTTTTGCCACCCATAATTACCGCAATCAGGCGGTGCTGGCCCACCACATTTGAGGCGATGATATTAAAGCCTGCCGTTGCGGTATGGCCGGTTTTCAGGCCGTCGACGTGCAGGTTATTATCCCACAGTAAGCCGTTACGGTTGTTCTGCGTAATCCCGTTCCAGCTCAGCGTCTTCTCGCTGTACATCGCATAAAAATCGGGCTCCCCCTGGATAATGGCGCGGGACAGAATGGCCATATCGCGCGCAGAGGAGAACTGGCCCGGCGCGTCAAGGCCGTGAACGGTTTCAAAATGGGTATTGGTCAGACCGAGCTTCTGTACGTACTGATTCATCATATTGACGAAGCTCTGCTGGCTGCCCGCGACGTAATCGGCCAGCGCCACGCAGGCGTCATTGCCGGAGTCGATAATAACGCCGCGGCTGAGGTCGCGCACCGTGACCTTGTCGCCGGGCTTAATGAACATCAGGGACGAGCCTTTAAATACCGGGTTGCCGGCAGCCCAGGCATCTTTGCCCACGGTGACCACGTCATCGCGGCTAATTTTTTTCGCATCAATGGCGCGATCCACCACGTAGCCGGTCATCAGCTTGGTCAGACTGGCCGGGTTGCGGCGCTCGTCCGGATTGCCTGCGGTCAGCACCTGTCCGGTGGTGGCGTCCATCAGAACCCAGGAAGCGGCATCAATAGACGGGGGCGTCAGGGGAAACGGCATATCGTCGGCCTGCGCCAGCGACGCCAAAAAGAGAGTTCCAGTTACAGTAATCAACAGACGCCTTTTCAACACTCAATCCTCAGGGTTACGGGGAAAACAGCGGCTCGTTTTACGGCAAAAGGGTTGAACAGGTTTGATTAAATTGAAAAAAAATGTGATCGGCTGCGGAGCGGGTTTCTGACTGCGGGCCAGCTTACCCTGTCTGCATCCGCATCCGTAACTTCTGACCGACTCTAATATGGTTTACCATGTAGAGAGCAGCGTCACACCGCGCCATCATTTTGCTATGGAGAAACAGGCCAGATACCCGCCGCGAGAGGACATAGCATGAATACACATATATCAACGGTAATGAACATTGAAAAACGATCGCGCACAATTTACGTTTCTCTTTCACGATTACGAAACCTTCGGTAAAAGCCCGTCGCTCGATCGTCCGGCACAGTTTGCCGGGCTGCGCACCGACAGCGACTTCAATCCGGTCGGCGAACCGCAAATTTTCTACTGCCGCCCCGCCGATGATTACCTGCCCCAGCCGGAAGCGGTGATGATCACCGGCATTACGCCGCAGGTCGCGCGGACGCGCGGCGTGTCAGAAGCGGAGTTTGCTGCGCGCATCTATGCGCTGTTTACCGAAGAGCAGACCTGCGTAGTGGGCTACAACAATGTGCGCTTCGATGATGAAGTCACCCGCAATATCTTCTACCGTAACTTTTTCGATCCCTATGGCTGGAGCTGGCAGAACGGCAATTCCCGCTGGGATCTGCTGGATGTGATGCGCGCCTGTTATGCGCTGCGCCCCGACGGCATTGTCTGGCCAGAAAACGACGAGGGCTTTCCCAGCTTTAAGCTGGAACATCTCACCAAAGCCAACGGCGTGGCGCACGAAAACGCGCACGACGCCATGTCCGACGTCTATGCCACGCTGGCCATGGCAAAGCTGGTTAAAGAGAAGCAGCCGAAGCTGTTCGAGTTTCTGTTTACCCACCGCAATAAAAATAAGCTGATGACGCTTATCGACATCCCTCAGATGAAGCCGCTGGTCCACGTCTCCGGCATGTTCGGCGCGGCGCGCGGCAATACCAGCTGGGTCGTCCCGCTGGCCTGGCATCCCGATAACCGCAACGCCCTGATTGTGGCCGATCTGGCGGGTGATATGTCACCGCTGCTGGAACTGGACGCCGATGCGCTGCGCGAGCGGCTCTATACGCGCAAAAGCGATCTGCCCGAAGAGGCCGCAGCGGTACCGATTAAGCTGGTGCATATCAACAAGTGCCCGGTGCTGGCACCGGCGAACACCCTGCGTCCGGAAGACGCGGCGCGCCTGGGCATCGATCGTGAAGCCTGCCTGGCGAATCTGGCGCTGCTGCGTCAGCACGCTGAGGTGCGCGAAAAAGTGGTCACGCTCTACGCCGAAGCGGAACCCTTCACCTCACCGGACGATGTTGATGCGCAGCTTTATGACGGCTTCTTTAGCGACGCCGATCGCGCAGGAATGAATATTCTGCGACAGACCGCGCCAGCGAATCTGCCCGCGATGGATCTCACTTTTCAGGATGCGCGTATTGCGAAGCTGCTGTTCCGCTACCGCGCCCGCAATTTCCCCGGCACGCTGGATGACGCCGAGCAGCAGCGCTGGTTGCAGCATCGCCGCGAGGTGCTGAACGCTGAACGCGTACAGGCCTTTTTGCTGGAGCTGGAGTCGCTGGCCACGCTGCATGAGGATGATGCCGCGAAGATGGCGCAGCTGAAAGCACTCTATCTTTATGCGCAGGAGCTGGTCTCCTGATAATCGCATCCAGCAGGGTTCTCCGCCCTGCTGGCCCTGATGATATTGCTCTTATTTTAACTTCCCCTTCTTGCTTACCACCCTTCCCGTCGTGACCGTTTAATTCGCGCCCTTTTATAACGTTCAAAATAATATGGAAAAATCCTATATTCCATTTATTGATTTTATTAAACAAAAGCGAGATGGACATTTATTGATAAAATCTGCGACTCAAAAAATGTAAGATTCGTCTAATCTGGAAACCAGCTGCATCTTTAAGAAAACAAGAACTTTTAAGAATAAATAGTAGCAGCGGCATCAATTCTGGCTATATATCTCCGTAAAGTTAGCGTTTCAAGTATTAAGTTCGGTTATGCGATTCCGCTGCCTGCTTGCTGATTTTAGTTTTTTAGCAATTAGTGCGATATTTTCTTTGATCGTCTGGCAACGTTTTACCGAATATTCTTAATCGCCGAGGAGAATTCCTAACTCTTAATAACGAATTTAAAAATTAAACTGCACCAGATTGAGAAATCTCAATGATCTTCTCACTGTTTTATCCTTTTGGCACATAAGAATTTTCTTAACAAACAAAACGCGCGATTTTTTTAACTTATTGAAACTCAAGGGGTAAGATGCCAGGATAGGCTCAACTCTCTTAGCATGCGGATAAATCAGCCTATGAGAAATATCACCAGAGAGGATTTGTGCTGCGCCAGCTGCAAATACAGCTGCCAGTTAATAAGCCACGATAATGAAGTTATTAATCGATGCCCTATACAGAAGATAGCAATATGGCCCGACGGCAATTACTTTCTCAAAAAAGGTATACTCTCCCTGGTGGCAGGACGCTATGAGAGCATATTTTGCAGAGGGTGTATTTTTGTTGATTTTTCCATATTTCGTCTTCGTTACTTCACCAATAATAACTGGCTGGATTATCTTAAATCGACAGGTTTAAACATCATTATTGTTAGCGATCGACCTATGGCCCCGCTGGCGGCCTACTGGAGCAGAAACGGAAATATTCATTCCGTTATCTACTGTGGCGGGCCAATAGAGAACATCAAAAAATCGATCAACCTTTATTATTATGGTTTAAAAGGAGGAGAGACCGGAAAAAAAGTGAATGCGCTGTCCAGTGAAGAGGTAGAACTGCTGGATTTTGCAAGAAATGGATATTCACTTTCATCAATAGCCAAAAGAATGAATCTCGACGTAAAAAAAGTATACAACATGAAAGAATCCGTTCGGAGAAAAACCGGACGCAGCCTTAATCAGCTGCTTTCATGCTAATGAATATAAAGGATTATCTAATGAAAACTAAATTTACTCTATCTACATTGACGTTATTTATTGGCGGTTTATTTATCTCTGCATCAGCGAACGCCGCGTCTGAAAACACCATTAATTTCCAGGGTGAAGTGGCTGACGAAACCTGCTCTATTGCCGTAAACGGTAATACGGCTACACCGGTAGTGAGTATGCCGACCGTCAGTAAAAAAGAGCTGGCGGCCAGCGGCGCTACCGCAGGACAAACCAGCTTTACCGTTGGCTTAACCGGCTGCACCGGCGGCGGCGGCAGTTCGACCAAGGTCTCAACGGTATTTATCGGCAACAACGTCAGCTCCACCGGTAATCTTCTTAATGCCGGCACGGCGCAAAACGTGGAAGTTCAGCTGCTCGATCCCGCCGACGCCGTGATTAATCTGACAGGCGGTTATACCGGCAACGGCGACCTGACGCTGGCAACAGGTGCGACCGAAGCATCTGCCACCTACAACGCGCAGTACTACGCCACCGACGCCGTAACCGCGGGCACGGTGACAGCTTCACTGCAGTACGCCGTTACCTACCAGTAATGATCAAATCAGTGCGTACCTGTTGATCGGTACGCACTGTCCATCGGTGAGACCCTGGGTATGTTCTCTTTTATCAAATCCACGCAGCTAACTATTTTTATGCTGTTGCTTACCACTGCCTCTGCGCAGAGCAGCGTAACCATGGTGGGAAGCCGTATTATTTATCCGGCAAAGGCTGCTTCAGTAGACGTTCAGTTTAAAAACAACGATGACTTTCCCTACGTTATTCAGGCCTGGTTTGACAAGGGAAATATAGATTCCCAGCCTCAGCAGGAAAGCGGTGTTCCCTTTGTCGTCACGCCGCCTGTGTTTCGCATTCAGCCAAACGCGGGACAGATAGCGCGCATAATTTTTACCGGCAACGCATCACTGCCGGCCGATCGTGAATCGCTTTTTTGGTTTAACACCCTGCAAATCCCCCCAACCCAGCGCGGCGTGGAGAGCAAACAAAATGCCATGACGGTCATGTTACGCAACAGGGTGAAACTCCTTTATCGCCCGGCCGCTATTGGTAAGCCCGACAACATTCTTAAAGGCGTGCAGGTTAACTATGTTTTTGACCCTGCGCGAGGCAGCGGCATTGAAATTAATAATGCCCAGCCCTGGCATCTGTCGCTGGTTTCCCTCTCACTCCAGCTGGCAGGACAAAAACAGCGTACCGACGGGCAGGCCATCGCGCCATATACCAAAAAGACCTTCTGGTTCAATAACATTAAACAACGCTTGCAGGGCGCAGGCACGGCAACCCTTGCCGCGATAAACGATCAGGGAGCAAGAATAAGTGAAGTTTTTGCGGTTAAATCCCAGCAGCCTTAAATTAAATTCTTTTGTTTTAGGTGTTTCTGCGTCTTTTTGCCTGCCGGCATACAGTGAGGAATATTACTTTGACGCCTCTCTTTTCAAGGGTTCCGCTTTCGGACAAAACATTGAGCAGTTTAATCACGGCACCATTGCGGCTGGCGATTACCTGGTCGATCTCTGGTTAAATAACCGCTTAGTAAAATCTGGCGTAAAGCTGACCTTTGTCGCGTCTGACGCCAATAAAAATGCAGAGCCCTGTCTGCCTCGCTCACTGCTTGAAATGATACAGGTCAGGCTAAACAGCGTGGTTAACGTCAGCGAGCGCTGCGCGCCTCTCACCACATGGGTGCCGACGGGCAGCTGGGCGTTTGATCCTGCCGCGCTGCGCCTGCAGCTGACTATTCCGCACTCCGCCCTGAACAGAACGCCGCGCGGCTATATTCCGCCGTCGCAGTGGGATAAGGGCATCAGCGCGCTTTTTTTGCGTCACAACACCAACTATAGCTGGACGGAAAACAGCAGCGCCCACTATCGCTATCAATATTTATGGAGCGGCATCACCGCAGGAACCAATATTGCCACCTGGCAGCTGCGCCATCAGGGAAATTTACGCTATATGAGCAGCAGCACCGACGGCGGACGTTACCGCTACAACAGCGTTCGCAGCTGGGTTCAGCATCCCGTTGAACGCATTAACAGCCTGATGACCCTTGGCGACAGCTACACCGACAGCTCGCTGTTTGGCAGCCTGGCGTTTAACGGTATTCGCCTCGCAACCGACAAGCGAATGTGGCCGCAGGGCCGCCGGGGATATGCCCCGGAGATCCACGGCATCGCCTCGTCTAACGCGCGCGTTATCGTCAGGCAGATGAACAGCGTGATATATGAAACCAGCGTGCCGCCTGGCCCATTCGTGATCGACGATCTCTATAACACCCGCAACCAGGGCGATCTGGAGGTAGAGGTCATCGAAGCCAACGAAAAAACCTCCTCTTTCACCGTGCCCTACTCGTCCGTGCCCGACTCGGTGCGCCCGGGTAACTGGCACTATTCGCTGGCGCTGGGACGGGTTCGCCAGTATTACGCGGTGCAAAACCACTTTTTCGAGGGTATTGTGCAGCACGGTCTCAGCAACAGCCTGACCACCACGCTTGGCACCCGGATGGCCCAGGATTACCAGGCCTGGCTGCTGGGCGGCGTCTGGGCAACCGAGGCTGGCGCAGTGGGCCTGAATACCACCTTCTCCCAAGCAAAGGCGGAGAATAACGATCGCACCTCAGGCTGGCGCGCAGAGCTGAGCTACAGCAAGACCTTTGAGACCGGCACCAATCTGGTGCTCGCCGCCTGGCGCTACTCCACCAGCGGCTTCCGCGATCTGCAGGATGTGCTGGGCGTGCGGCGCGAGCAGCAGGCAGGCATCCGCTACTATTCCGATTCGCTGCACCAGCGTAACCGCCTGTCGGCAACGCTTAGCCAGTCGGCGGGCGACTATGGCCTGTTCAGCCTGAGCGCCAGCACCGCCGACTATCACGATAATCAGTCGCGTATTACGCAGCTTCAGCTCGGCTACAACAACAGCTGGCATAACATCAGCTATAGCCTCAACGTGGCACGCCAGCGCACCGCCTGGATAAGCCGCAGCCTGCGCGATCGCAGCGATAATGACGATCTCAGCCGCCGCCAGAAATATACCGAGAACACCCTCTCCCTGAATATCTCTGTGCCGCTCGACTGGGGCAAAGGACTCGCCTCTGTGGCCTATAACTACAACCAGTCAAAGCAGAGCCGCAGCTCAATGGTCTCGCTGACCGGTTCCGCCGGTGAACAGCGCGACCTTAGCTACTCGCTCTACGCCGGTCGCGACAGCTACCGCAGAGGTGCTGAGGGCGAGGCCACCTCCTTTGGCGGCAATCTACAGCAGAATACCCGCGTCGGGGCGCTGCGTGCCAGCTATGGTCAGGGCAATGACTATCGTCAGCTGGGATTAGGCACATCAGGCACGCTGCTGTTCCATCGCGGCGGCGTAACCGCCGGCCCCTACGCCAGCGATACCTTTGCTCTGATCCACGCCGAGGGCGCGCAAGGTGCCGTCGTGCGCAACGGTCAGGGCGCGGTGATCGATCGCTTTGGCTACGCCATTTTGCCGTCGTTAACCCCCTACCGCGAAAATAGCGTCAGCCTTGACACGCTAAATATGCGTACCGACACCGAGCTGAGCGGCGGCAGCAAGCGGGTGGTGCCCTATGCCGGTGCCGTCAGCCGGGTCAGCTTCGCCACGCTCCGAGGCAAAGCGGTGCTGATTTCCCTTTCCACCACCGATGGCGAGACGCCCCCCATGGGCGCAGAGGTGCGTGACGCCGATAAGGTTCTGGTGGGCGTAGTCGGTCAGGGCGGTCAGCTTTATGCCCGCGTGCCTCACGACTCCGGCACGCTGAAGGTGAGCTGGAATGAACAGAAAAGTGCCTGCCTGGTCAGCTATCAGGTTAGCGGGCGTCAGCAATCGGATCTTATCCCGCTCAACGGGTCATGCAGGAAGGAGTAATAGAATGAGATTAAAACAGACGCTGCTGGCGCTTATCCTGTTGTTCCCCACCGCGCTCTGGGCGGAGTGTATCAAGGTGACCAGCACCTCTTCGCTCTCAGCGGATGCCATCGCCGCGGGCTACACCGCCGCCAACTGGGCGGGTGCCTGCGATACCTGCTCTGGCAATATTGGCCTGCCGTCGGTGATTAGCATTAACAACGGCAGCGCCTTTCAGCCCGCCGGTACCCTGCTGGCCAGCGCGGTGGGTTCCTTCCCCACCGCCGCCAGCGACTCCCCCTACATGCCAAACCAGATCCTTTTTCGCTGCGCGGCAGAGGATGCGGGGAGCCTGTATGAGATGTACGCCACTAACGGCAGCAGCACCTATTCGGGTAAAAACATCAGCCACGAAGTGGAGGGGGCTTACTACGATGCGGCGAGAAATGTGGCCGTACGCATGACCAATCTTTCCACCGGCGAGTACTACAGCCGCTACAGGAAATCGCGTCAGCTTAGCGCCAGCAGCTGGTACAGCGACGGCACCTATATCTATATTCCGGCCAGCGCCTTCAGCAATGTGCTCTATGAGATGTTTAAAATCGACTCCATTGAGTATTACGTCAACGGCACCCGTTATTATGTCGATACCTGGGCGCAGCCGCGTGGCTATATCGCCTTTAAAGGGCCGGGGTTACTCGCTGAGAGCCTGGGGGACGGCCAGGACAGCGCCAGTAACTGGAGCGGCTGGAATAGTGCCGAATGGCCCGGCGCCTGGAGCACCTATAAAAGCGTTACCTACGTGCGCGGCGCGCTGTGTGAGGTAAAAGACTATCCCTCTGTGGTGCGGCTTCCCCTTATCACCGTCGGCGAGCTGGCCGAAGGCAACAGCAGCCAGACGCCCTTCTCCGTCTCTGTCCGGTGTGAGGCGGAGGCGAGCTCCGGCACCTTACCCTCATCCGAATTCGTTTCCAGTGTAGCGATGGGGTTTCTCGTCAATCAGCCTAACGCCGTCACCCAGGCGACCCGGCTGGGGCTGGTCAACTCCGGCGGCGGGCTGACCTGGCTGCTCGATACCCGCTATGGCAGCAGCGGCGTCGCCTCCGGCGTCGGGATAAAGATCTATGACGCGAAAGGGCGTGCGCTCAATTTACTGCCCGACCTCAGCTCAACCGGCACGGGCAACAGCCGGGGCTGGTATGGCTATAAAGAGTTAACCTCGCAGGTCTCTTCGGGGACGGGCAATATTTACAGCGGCGATTTTATCGCTTCGCTGGAAGCGATAAACGGTCAAACCATAACGGCAGGAGCGGTGAATGCGCAGTTACAGGTGGTGGTTAGTTTTCAGTAAGGCGCTGGCGCTTTTTGCTCTGCTGCTCGCCTTTCAGGCGCGCGCGGTGGTAAATGTGGATAAGACGCGCCTGGTTTTTAACCAGGAGGAGATCAGCCAGACGCTGAATCTGAAAAACGGCGCGGAGAGTCCGACTATCGTGCAGATCTGGAGCGATGAGGGAGACATCATGCTCTCTCCCGAACTCAGCAAAACGCCGCTGATTGCGCTGCCGCCGGTGATGAAAATGTCCCCCGGCGAACTGCGCTCGGTTCGGGTAATGTTAACCAGCAAAGCCGGTCTGGCCACCGACCGGGAGAGCCTTTACTGGCTTAATATTTATCAGATTCCGGCGCTGGAAAAGTCCTCAGAAAAGGCAGAGAGGAAGGTGGTTTTACCTTTGCGTATCCGCCTGAAAGTCTTTATTCGCCCTGCGGGCCTCGCCGCGCCTCAGCCAGCAGATATGCAAAAACTCCGCTTTGTGGTGCAGGGCAAGACGCTGAAGATCGTCAATCCCCAGCCCTGGTTTATTACCCTGCGACTGCGGGTCGGTGACAAACTCCGTCTGGATAATCTGATGATGGCACCGCACGCTCAGCACGCTGTGCCGCTGGATAAAACCCTTACGCCCGGCGAGAAAGTCAGTTTTAGCGTGTTAGAAGATGACGGCAATCCCATCTCCTTTCAGGGGGTGGTTTCCGCCTCCTGAGCCTTCGGCGGCGTAAGGAGCAAAAAAAAAGGGTGAGGCTGACGCCCCACCCTTTTTTATCGCCAGCGAATTACACTTCTTCGCTGTACTGCGGCACCGGATTACGGAAGCTGCGGGTAACAAACGCGAGGTAGATAATCCCCACGGCGGCCCAAATCAGGCCCAGTACCATCGAGCTCTCTTCCAGGTTGATCCACAGTGCGCCCACCGTCAGCGCGCCGAGCACCGGCAGCACCAGATAGTTGATATGGTCGCGCAGCGTGCGGTTACGCTTCTCGCGGATCCAGAACTGCGCAATCACCGACAGGTTTACAAAGGTAAACGCCACCAGCGCGCCGAAGTTCACCAGCGCCGTCGCGGTCACCAGGTCGAAACGGATCGCCATCAGCGCCACGGCGCCGACCAGCAGCACGTTCAGCGACGGCGTACGCCACTTCGGATGGATATAGCCGAAGAAACGCTCCGGGAAGACGCCGTCACGGCCCATCACGTACATCAGACGCGACACGCCCGCGTGCGCCGCCATACCTGAGGCCAGCACGGTCACCACCGAGAAAATCAGGATGCCGAACTGCAGCACATGGCCCGCCACGTACAGCATGATTTCCGGCTGCGACGAATCGGGATCCTTAAAGCGCGAGATATCCGGGAAGTAGAGCTGCAGGAAGTAGGAGGCCACGATAAAGATCAGACCGCCGATCAGCGCCGTCAGGAAAATCGCGCGCGGAATGGTGCGCTCCGCGTCTTTGGTCTCTTCCGACAGCGAGCTGATGCCGTCAAAGCCCAGGAACGAGAAACAGAGGATAGTCGCGCCGGTAATCATCGGCACCACATGGGCGTCTGGGGACCAGAACGGCTGCGAGCTGGTAAGCGTGCCCGCACCTTCGCCGTGCGCCACGCCGTAGATCACCATGCCGGTAATACCGATCATCACCACAACCTGCAGCACCACGATCACGCTGTTAAAGTTGGCCACGGTTTTAATGCCGCGCAGGTTGGACATCGTCATAAACGCCACCAGCAGCACCACGAAAATCCATGACGGAATGCCGGGCACCAGCGCTTCGAAGTAGTTTTTCGCCAGCAGAATGTTGATCATCGGCATGAACAGGTAGTCCAGCAGCGATGACCAGCCGACCATAAAGCCGACGTGCGGACTGATCGCCTTCTGAGCGTAGGTATAAGCGGAGCCCGCAGATGGGAAGCGGCGTACCAGCTTACCGTAGCTTACGGCGGTAAACAGAATCGCAATCAGCGCAAAGGCGTAGGCGGTGGCGACGTGACCGCTGGTCAGACCCGACACGATACCGAAAGTATCAAACAGGGTCATCGGCTGCATGTAGGCAAGGCCAATCATGACGACCGGAAGCAGGGTCAGAGATTTTTTCAGGTGGGCACGCTGTGGTGCTGAGGTATCAAGCGACATGTTTCAGACCTCCCTGAGCTGCAACCTGACTGGATTGCATCACGGGAGCGAGGAAGGCGGCGTTATAAGCCTGAGCGGCGCCGTAGTCATCACGGAAACGAGTGCCAGCGCGCGCTGGCTGAATGAATAACATCCCCATCTTTGTATCCTCAGTTCGTACGCTTGCGCGTTTTTAACGTGTATCTATCCGGGCGCGCCCGGCCTCATGCGAATCGGCGAAGTACATGCAAAAAAAATAACCGAGGCTCTTAAAAGCATCGGTTATATTCGGATTTTTGCAGGCCGAGTATTCTGCCCAACATGCAGTAAAAACACAAGAGCTACTGATAAGTATAGCGACTTTTTTCTCAGGCGTTTTTGAGCATCCAGTCGATCTCCGTGGCGGTCACCAGCCGCTCAAACTGCATCATCTCGTGGCGCTTACAGCTGTGCCACACCGCACCGAACCGCTCGCCCAGCAGTTTTTGCAGCGGAAAGCTGCTTTCAAATTCAAACAGCGCCTCGCTCTGGCGCACCGGCAGCGGGATGCCCTCCGCCTCGTGGCCGTTGCCCTGAACCGGCTGCGGCAGCGGCAGCGCGGTATCCAGCCCGTGCAGAATTCCCGCCAGAATCGCCGACATCACCAGATAGGGGTTGGCGTCCGCGCCCGCGACGCGATACTCAACGCGGTGGTTTTCCACGTCGCCGCAGGGAATGCGCAGCGCCACGGTGCGGTTGTTATGCCCCCAGGAGGCGCGCATCGGCACATAGGCTTCCGGCACAAACCGACGGTAGGCGTTAACGTTGGGCGCCAGCAGCGCCATCGACGCTGGCATCAGGTCGAGCATGCCCGCCAGCGCGCGCTTCAGCAGCGGCGAATCGCTGCCGTCATCGGTGGCAAAGGCGTTGTGATCGGCGGCGTCCAGCATGCTGATATGCACGTGCATGCCGCTGCCCGCATACTCTTCATAGGGCTTGGCCATAAAGGTAGCGGTCATGCCGTGGTTCTCCGCCACCTGACGGATCAGCCTTTTAAGCTGCACGGCGTGGTCGCAGGCGCTCAGCACGTCGCGGGTGTGGTGCAGGTTGATCTCAAACTGGCCGGGCGAGGCTTCCGCCAGCGCGCCGTCGGCGGGAATGTTTTGCTGGCGCGCCAGCGCGTCGATATCGCGCAATACTTCACCAAAGCGATCGAGATTGTCCACAGAGTAGACCTGGCTCTGCATATTGCGATCGCTGCTGCCCGGCGCGCACGGCGGCTGAATATAGCCTTCGGCATCGCGAATTTTATCTACCAGATAGAACTCCAGCTCTACCGCTACCACCGGAAAGAGTCCTCGGTTGCGCAACTGCTGCCACAGCCGGTTCAGGACATTGCGGGGTTCAACGTCAAAGGGAGTGCCATCTTGGTTGCACATGGTCAACAGCAGCTGGGCGATGTGCTCAGGATCGGACGCAGAGGGAACTAAGGTGCCGGGAACCGGCAGGCAGAGATTGTCTGGTTCGCCGAGGGACTGGCCCAGACCGGCCTCTTCGACTGTATTACCAAGGATATCCATCGCGAAAACCGAGGCCGGGAAATAACACCCCTTTTCCAGCTTCGCCAGCGCGGCGACCGGGATGCGCTTACCGCGAAAGACGCCATTTAAATCATTTAATAAAATATCGACATACTGCGTTTCAGGATGGCGTTCCAGCCAGTTTTTCACTTCAAGCTGGAACGCGCTGGTTCGTCTCTCTTCACTGTGTCGCGTGAAGTCTTCTACTTCCACGAGGTTCGTCATATCCCACCCGCCTTCTACCGTTAGTTGGTTTGCGCAATGCTCAAAATAACAGCCACTCCTCTAACATAGCGCCAACAGAAAAAGTGTGCAAATGTAACAAATCTGTTTGAGAAACAATCAGCGCATTGCTAGATTGAAAAAATATTGCACAGTTTTCCCTGCTGCCGTCCCGATCGGTGAATTTTTTGAACAGCGAGTCGAGGAGTGAGATGGGCATTATTTTTAACAACCCTTTGATCGGCGTAGCGATGTGCCAGATCGACAACGGCGGCCATCCCACCCAGTCGGTGCATAACAAATACCTGACGGCGATAGCGCAGGCGGGCGGCGTGCCGCTTGCCCTGCCCCAGCAGCTCTGCGCGACGCCTCACCTGCTGGAGCAGGCGCTGGCGACGCTCGACGGCGTGCTGCTGACCGGCAGCATCAGCAATATCGAACCCTGGCACTACGGCGAAGCGGGCAGCGAGCCGCTCGCCGATCCCGGCCGCGACCGGCTCGCCTTCGCCATTATTACCTGGGCCACCAGCCGCCGCATGCCGCTGCTGGGCATCTGCCGCGGCATGCAGGAGCTGGTGGTGGCCAACGGCGGCGCGCTGTGGCGCGATCTCGACCAGCGAAAAACCGGGCTGCCGCATCATGCCGAGGCGACGCTGCCGCTGAGCGAACAGTACGCGCTGGCCCACGACATCTTTCCCGAGGCGGACGGGCTGCTGGCCTCTCTGCTGGGCAGCGACGCAGCCCTGGCGGTCAATTCGCTGCATCATCAGGGTATCCGCGAAACGGGCCCGCAGCTGCGCATCGAGGCGCGCGCGCCAGACGGCCTGATCGAAGCGGTCAGCCTGCGCCACCATCCCTTCGCCCTCGCGGTGCAGTGGCATCCCGAATGGCAGCCGGAACATCACGACGCCTCGCGCGCCCTTTTCGCGGGGTTTATCCACGCCGCACAGCACTATCACAAGGAAAAATCACCATGAACGATGCCGCTCTGGCGCCGGGACGACGCTTATCGCAAATCCGGCAAGAGTTGGGATTGTCTCAGCGCCGCGCCGCTGAACTGTCAGGCTTAACCCACAGCGCAATCAGCACCATCGAACAGGACAAGGTCAGTCCAGCGGTCAGCACGCTGCAAAAGCTGTTAAAGGTCTATGGGCTGTCGCTGTCGGAGTTCTTCTCCGAACCCAAAGCGCATGACGCGCCGAAGGTCATCGTCAGGCCAGCCGATCTGGTGGAGATCGGCAGCCAGGGCGTGTCGCTGAAGCTGGTCGACAACGGGCAGGCGAAACGCTCGCTCGGCATGCTGCTGGAGACCTATCAGCCCGGCGCCAGCACCGGCGAAAAGCTGCGCCATCCGGGCGAAGAGACCGGAACGCTGCTGGAAGGTGAGATCACGCTGGTGGTCAACGGCCAAAGCTACCACCTTAACGCGGGCGAAAGTTATGTCATCGATACCGGGCTGCCGCACAGCTTCACCAATCTTTCGGCGCAGCCCTGCCGTATCGTCAGCGCCCATACGCCCGCCAATTTCTGATGCACTTGCAGCCAGGAGGTTGAGATGAAACATGTTGAAAGCTACTACGCGGCGACCGCCAACGACCATGCGCCCTGGCCGACGCTGCAGGAGAGCATCCAGTGCGACGTTTGCATTATCGGTGCCGGCTTTACCGGCCTCTCCGCCGCGCTCTATCTTACCGAAGCGGGCTATGACGTAGTGGTGCTGGAGGCGGCGCGCGTCGGCTTTGGCGCCAGCGGCCGCAACGGCGGGCAGGTGGTCAACTCCTACAGCCGCGATGTGGACGTGATCGAGCAGCGCTATGGCAAAGAGAGCGCGCGCATGCTCGGCAGCATGATGTTTGAGGGGGCGGAGATTATTCGCGACCGCATCGACCGCTACGCCATCGCCTGCGACTACCGGCCCGGCAATATTTTCGCCGCGCTCAACCCGCGCCAGATGAATCACCTGCGCCGCCAGCAGCGGCTGTGGGAAAAGTATGGCAATCACCATCTGGAGCTGCTGGACGAGCGCGGCATCCGCCGCGAAATCGCCACCGAACGCTACGTCGGCGGCCTGCTGGATCGGCGCGGCGGCCATCTGCATCCGCTGAACCTGGCGCTGGGCGAAGCTGAGGCGATTCGACGCCACGGCGGGCGCATCTATGAACGATCCGCCGCAACGGCGCTGACCTACGGCGCGCCGAACAGGGTGAAAACTGAACATGGCGAGGTGAGCGCCACCTTTGTGATTTTCGCCGGCAACGCCTATCTGCCCTCGCAGCTGGAGCCGCGCCTGGCGCGCAACAGCATGGCGTGCGGGTCGCAGATCCTCGCCAGCGAGCCGCTGAGCCGCGATCGCGCGCTGGCGCTGCTGCCCAATAATCACTGCGTCGAAGACTGTAACTATCTGCTCGACTATTTTCGCCTGACGGCGGATAACCGCCTGCTCTACGGCGGCGGCGTGGTCTACGGCGCGCGCGATCCCGGCGACATCGAGGCGCTGATCCGTCCCAAGCTGCTGCGCACCTTCCCGCAGCTGCGCGACCTCACCTTCAGCTACCGCTGGAGCGGCAACTTTCTGCTGACGCTCTCGCGCCTGCCGCAGTTTGGCCGACTGGAGAATAACGTCTACTTTATGCAGGGCGACAGCGGCCACGGCGTCACCTGCACGCACCTCGCCGGCAAGCTGATTTGCGAAGCGCTGCGCGGGGATGCGGAGCGCTTCGACGCCTTTGCGAAGCTGCCGCACCTGCCCTTCCCCGGCGGACGGCGCTTTAAGGTGCCGCTGACCGCGATGGGCGCCGCCTGGTATGCGCTGCGCGACCGGCTCGGCGTCTGAGGACCACGACTACTCCAGCGGCATCTTCGCCGGATCGTCGTAGCTGTACTCAAACCCCAGCTCGCTGCAGATGCGCGAGCCGTCGATCAGCTTGCCGGTCTCGCCGGAGGCTGATGGCAAAAAGGTCGGCGGCGTCAGGCCCAGCTGGCGCGAGACGGCGGGATAAAAGGTCGCGCGCGACGGGTGCTTTTGCGCGCAGAGGTTATAGACGCGTCCGCCCTTCGGCGTCTGCAGCAGCAGCGTAATTGCGCTGACCACATCATCCAGATGCACCAGATTGACGCCGTGCGCGCCATTCTCCAGCCCGGTTTTTCCCGCCAGGAAGCGGCCGGGATGACGACTCGGCCCCACCAGCCCCGCCAGCCGCAGAATATCCACCTGGGTGCCAGGCAGATCGTGCAGCCAGCTCTCCAGCGCGGCCAGGGTTTTTCCCGCCACCGTTTCCGGCTGCAGCGCACTGCTCTCTTTCATCACCCCGTTGCCGCTGCCGTATACCGAGGTAGAGCTGGTAAAGATAATGCGCGGCACCTGCTTCGCCAGCGCGCTGTCCACCACGTTCTGCACCGCCTGCATATAGCTTTCGCCGCCTTCCGCCGTCCGGCTGGCGGGCAGGGTCACCACCAGCGCGTCCACCGCCAGCAGCAGATCGAGATCCTCGGCGTCGCACTCGATTTCCGGCGTCAGCCGCAGTTGCACCGCGTCGATGCCGCAGCGGCGCGCCGCCTCGACGCCGTCCAGCGTGGTTTTACTGCCGGTGACCTGCCAGCCGCGCGCCGTTAGCGCCAGACCCAGCGGCATGCCCAGCCATCCCAGACCGATAATTGCGACCTTCTTCATATAGACTCCTGCGCCTGATTCACTGTCGTCCATCTTAGTGCGCCGCGCCGCCGAACCGCAAAGGTTAAAAAAGGGTTGCGCATCGCCGTTATCTTCGCTAGGTTAATCAGCACGCAAATGAATATCCATTCAGCAACGGAATTAACTATGACACGCGTTCAGTTCAACCATCATCATCACCATCATCCTGACTAGTCTTTCAGGCGATGTGTGCTGGGAGACATTCAGATCTTCCAGTGGTGCGAACGCAAAGAGAACCCCCGGAAGATCGTCTTCCGGGGGTTTTTTTATGGGCTGAAGCGATACCTTTTCAGACAGGAATGAAACAGAGGACGGGAATGATGTTAGATAACAAGCGAATTCGCATAGCTATGCAGAAATCTGGCCGTTTAAGCGATGATTCACGCGAGCTGCTGGCGCGCTGCGGCATTAAAATTAACCTGCAGCAGCAGCGTCTGATCGCCTTCGCGGAGAATATGCCGATCGATATTCTGCGCGTGCGCGATGACGATATTCCCGGTCTGGTCATGGACGGCGTGGTGGATCTCGGCATTATCGGCGAAAACGTGCTGGAAGAGGAGCTGCTGACGCGCCGCGCGCAGGGCGAAGATCCGCGCTACTTTACCCTGCGTCGCCTGGACTTCGGCGGCTGCCGCCTGTCGCTGGCGATGCCGGTAGATGAAGAGTATAGCGGCCCGCAGTGTCTCAATAACGCCCGCATCGCCACCTCCTATCCTCACCTGCTGAAGCAGTATCTCGATAAAAAAGGCCTTAACTTCAAACCCTGTATGCTGAACGGTTCGGTGGAAGTCGCGCCGCGCGCCGGACTGGCCGACGCGATTTGCGACCTGGTATCGACCGGCGCCACGCTGGAAGCCAACGGCCTGCGTGAAGTCGAGGTGATCTACCGTTCAAAAGCGGTGCTGATCCAGCGCGACGGCGAGATGGCACCGGAGAAGCAGGAGCTGATCGACAAACTGATGACGCGTATTCAGGGCGTCATTAAAGCGCGCGAATCGAAATACATCATGATGCACGCGCCGAGCGATCGGCTGGAAGAGGTGATCGAGCTGCTGCCCGGCGCCGAGCGTCCAACCGTGCTGCCGCTGGCGGGCGACCAGAGCCGCGTGGCGATGCATATGGTCAGCAGCGAAACCCTGTTCTGGGAAACCATGGAAAAACTGAAAGCGCTGGGTGCCAGCTCGATTCTGGTGCTGCCAATTGAAAAGATGATGGAGTAAGCCATGTCCTTTATGACCCCCGTCGAATGGCAGCAGTGC
The DNA here is from genome assembly GCF_020149765.1 of Pantoea agglomerans. Taxonomy (NCBI): domain Bacteria; kingdom Pseudomonadati; phylum Pseudomonadota; class Gammaproteobacteria; order Enterobacterales; family Erwiniaceae; genus Pantoea; species Pantoea agglomerans. The sequence goes on along the minus strand of NZ_CP083809.1, from coordinate 1,432,272 downwards.
AGCGAGGAGCAGCGCCAGGCACTGCTGCAGCGTCCGGCTATCGCCGCTTCCGACACCATCAGCGCCACGGTGCGCGCGGTGCTGGATCAGGTAAAGAGCAGCGGCGACGCGGCGCTGCGTGAGTTCAGCGCGCGCTTCGACAAGGCGCAGGTAGAGGCGCTGCGCGTGACGCCCGCCGAGATCGCCGCCGCCGGCGCGCGACTCAGCGACGAGCTGAAGCAGGCGATGGCCGTTGCCGTCGCCAATATCGAAACCTTCCACAACGCGCAGCAGCTGGCGACGGTGGATGTAGAGACCCAGCCAGGGGTGCGCTGCCAGCAGATCACCCGGCCGGTGCGGTCGGTCGGCCTCTATATTCCCGGCGGCTCCGCCCCGCTCTTCTCTACCGTGCTGATGCTGGCGACCCCGGCGCGTATCGCCGGCTGCGGCCGCGTGGCGCTCTGCTCGCCGCCGCCCATCGCCGACGAGATCCTCTATGCGGCGCAGCTCTGCGGCGTTGAAGAGGTGTTTCAGGTCGGCGGCGCGCAGGCGATCGCCGCCCTCGCCTTCGGCACCGAGAGCGTGCCGAAAGTCGACAAGATTTTCGGGCCGGGCAACGCGTACGTTACCGAGGCGAAGCGCCAGGTGAGCCAGCGTCTCGACGGCGCGGCCATCGATATGCCTGCCGGTCCGTCGGAAGTGCTGGTGATCGCCGACGAAGGGGCGACGCCCGCCTTTGTCGCCTCCGATCTGCTGTCGCAGGCGGAACACGGCCCCGATTCGCAGGTGATCCTGCTGACGCCGTCGCTGACGCTGGCGCAGCAGGTGGCCGAAGCGGTAGAGGCGCAGCTGCAGGCGCTGCCGCGCGCCGCCACCGCGCGTCAGGCGCTGGCGAGCAGCCGCTTGATCGTGGCGCGCGACCTGGAGGAGTGCGTGGCGATCTCCAACCAGTACGGCCCGGAACACCTGATTATTCAGACGCGCCAGCCGCGCGATCTGGTCGACGCCATCACCAGCGCCGGTTCGGTGTTTCTCGGCGACTGGTCGCCGGAGTCGGCGGGCGATTACGCCTCCGGCACCAACCATGTGCTGCCGACCTACGGCTATACCGCCACCTGCTCCAGCCTTGGCCTGGCCGATTTTCAGAAGCGCATGACGGTGCAGGAGCTGACGCCGCAGGGCTTCCTCAACCTGGCCGCAACCATTGAAACCCTGGCTGCCGCCGAGCAGCTGGAAGCCCACAAAAACGCCGTTACGCTGCGCGTCGCTGCGCTGAAAGAGGAGCAGGCATGAGCCAGAATATTGAAGAGCTGGCGCGCGACAACGTGCGCGCCCTGACCCCTTACCAGTCCGCGCGCCGCCTGGGCGGCAACGGCGACGTCTGGCTCAACGCCAACGAATTTCCGCTGCCGGTCCCCTTTGAGCTGTCGCAGCAGACGCTGAACCGCTACCCGGAGTGTCAGCCAAAGATCGTTATCGAGCGCTACGCCGCCTACGCGGGACTACAGCCGGAGCAGGTGCTGGTCAGCCGCGGCGCCGATGAGGGCATTGAGCTGGTGATGCGCGCCTTCTGCGAGCCGGGCAAAGACGCGATCCTCTTCTGCCCGCCGACCTACGGCATGTACAGCGTCAGCGCCGAGACCATCGGCATTGAGTACCGCACCGTGCCCGCGCTGGAGAACTGGCAGCTGAACCTGCCCGCCATCGCCGAACAGCTCGACGGCGTAAAAGTGGTCTATATGTGCAGCCCTAACAACCCGACCGGCAACCTGATCGATCCAGAGGATATCCGTGCGCTGCTGGAGATGACCGCCGGAAAAGCGCTGGTGGTGGCCGATGAGGCCTATATTGAATTCTGTCCGCAGGCGACGCTGAGCGGCTGGCTGAAAACGTATCCGCACCTGGTGATCCTGCGCACGCTGTCGAAGGCCTTTGCGCTTGCCGGCCTGCGCTGCGGCTTTACGCTGGCCAGCCCGCAGGTCATCAATTTGCTGATGAAAGTGATCGCCCCCTATCCGCTGGCAACGCCGGTCGCCGACGTCGCCGGTCAGGCGCTGAGCGATCAGGGCATCGCGCTGATGCGCCAGCACGTCGCCGAGCTGAACGCCAGCCGCGCCTGGCTGCTGGAACAGCTGCCGCAGCTGAGCCTTGTGCAGCAGGTCTTCCCGAGCGAGACCAACTATATCCTGGCGCGCTTTACCGATTCCCCTGCGGTGTTTAAATCCCTGTGGGATCAGGGCATTATTCTGCGCGACCAGAACAAAAATCCGGGCCTGGCGGGATGCCTGCGCATCTCAATCGGCACGCGTCAAGAGTGCGAGCGCCTGATCGCCGCGTTACAGGCTTTATCTGTGGAGAGAGCATGAGTCAGAAGACCCTTTTTATCGATCGCGACGGCACCCTTATCGCCGAGCCGCCTGAAGATTTTCAGGTGGATCGCATGGAGAAGCTGGCGTTTGAAGCCAACGTCATCCCGGCGCTGCTGGCTCTGCAGAGCGCTGGCTATCGGCTGGTGATGATCACCAACCAGGACGGGCTGGGCACCAGCAGCTTCCCGCAGGCCGATTTCGACGGCCCGCATAACCTGATGATGCAGGTGTTCAGCTCGCAGGGGATCCATTTCGACGACGTGCTGATCTGCCCGCACAAGCCGGAAGATAACTGCGACTGCCGCAAGCCGAAAACCAAAATGGTCGAGGCCTGGCTGGCGGAAGGCGCCATCGACGTGGCCAACAGCTATGTGATCGGCGACCGGCTGACCGATATCCAGCTGGCGCAGAATATGGGCATCCAGGGTATCCGCTTCGGGCGCGAAGGCGAGGAGTGGAACGCCATTCAGGCGCGCCTCACCAGACGCGATCGCCATGCGCTGGTTAACCGCAACACCAAAGAGACGCAGATTCAGGCCGAGGTGTGGCTGGACCGCGAAGGCGGCAGCAAAATCAACACCGGCGTCGGCTTCTTCGATCATATGCTGGACCAGATCGCCGTTCACGGCGGTTTCCGTATGAGCATCGAGGTGAAAGGCGATCTCTATATCGACGACCACCACACCATCGAAGACACCGGGCTGGCGCTCGGCGAAGCGCTGCTGAAGGCGCTGGGCGACAAGCGCGGCATCGGCCGTTTCGGCTTTGTGCTGCCGATGGATGAGTGCCTGGCGCGCTGCGCGCTCGATATTTCCGGCCGTCCGCACCTCGAGTTTAAGGCAGAGTTCAGCTATCAGCGCGTCGGCGATATGAGCACCGAGATGGTGGAGCACTTCTTCCGCTCGCTCTCCTACGCCATGATGAGCACCCTGCACCTGAAAACCAAAGGCAAGAACGATCACCACCGCGTGGAAAGCCTGTTTAAAGCCTTCGGCCGCACGCTGCGCCAGGCGATCCGCGTTGAGGGCAACACCCTGCCCAGCTCGAAAGGAGTGCTGTAAATGAACGTGGTGATCCTTGATACCGGCTGCGCCAACCTCTCCTCGGTGAAGTGGGCAGTAGAGCGCCTTGGCTACACGCCCGACGTCAGCCGCGATCCTGACGTGGTGCTGCGCGCCGACAAGCTGTTTCTGCCGGGCGTTGGTACCGCGCGGGCGGCGATGAACCAGATGGAAGAGCGCGACCTGGTCGACCTGATCAAAGCCTGCACCCAGCCGGTGCTCGGCATCTGCCTCGGCATGCAGCTGCTCGGCAGCAGCAGCGAGGAGAACGGCGGCATCAGCACCCTCGGTATTATCGACGCCGAATGTGGCCTGATGGACACGCGCGGCCTGCCGCTGCCGCATATGGGCTGGAACCAGATCACCGCCCAGGCGGGCAACCACCTGTTTCGCGGCATTGACGAAGAGAGCTACTTCTATTTCGTGCACAGCTACGCCATGCCGGTCAACGCCAGCACCATCGCCCAGTGCGATTACGGCCAGCCGTTCACCGCGGCGGTGCAGAAAGATAACTTCTTCGGCGTGCAGTTCCACCCCGAGCGTTCCGGCAAAGCGGGCGCGCAGCTGCTGAAAAACTTCCTGGAGATGTGATGATTATCCCCGCGTTAGATTTGATTGATGGCAAGGTGGTGCGCCTGCATCAGGGCGACTACGGCCAGCAGCGCGACTACGGCAGCGATCCGCTGCCGCGCCTGCAGGATTACGCCCGCCAGGGCGCGACGGTGCTGCACCTCGTCGACCTTACCGGCGCGAAAGATCCGGCGCAGCGCCAGATCCCACTGCTGAAAACGTTGCTGAACGGCGTCGACGCAACGGTGCAGGTCGGCGGCGGCATCCGCACGCGCGACGACGTGAAGGCGCTGCTGGACGCCGGTGCCAGCCGCGTGGTGGTCGGCTCCACGGCGGTTAAACAGCCGGAAGAGGTGAAGAAGTGGTTCAGTGAGTTCGGCGCCGAGGCGATAGTGCTGGCGCTGGACGTGCGCATCGACGCGGCAAACCGCAAAGAGGTCGCCATCAGCGGCTGGCAGGAAGCGGCCGGCGTGACGCTGGAAGAGGTTGTCGCCTGGTTTGAGCCGGTCGGCCTGAAGCATGTGCTCTGCACCGATATTTCACGCGACGGCACGCTGAGCGGCTCTAACGTCGCGCTCTATCAGGAAGTGACCGCGCGCTATCCCGATATTGCGTTTCAGTCCTCCGGCGGCATTGGCGGCATTGAGGATATCGCGGCGCTGCGCGGCAGCGGCGTTAAGGGCGTGATCGTCGGACGCGCTCTGCTTGAAGGCAAATTCACGGTTTCGGAGGCTATCGCATGCTGGCAAAACGCATAATCCCCTGTCTTGACGTGCGCGACGGCCAGGTCGTCAAAGGCGTCCAGTTCCGCAATCACGAGATCATCGGCGACATCGTGCCGCTGGCGCAGCGCTACGCCCAGGAAGGCGCGGACGAGCTGGTGTTCTACGATATCACCGCCTCCAGCGACGGCCGCGTGGTCGATAAAAGCTGGGTGTCGCGCGTCGCGGAAGTGATCGATATTCCCTTCTGCGTGGCGGGCGGCATTAAGAGTGAAGAGGATGCGGCGCGCATTCTGGAGTTCGGCGCCGACAAAATCTCCATCAACTCGCCCGCGCTGGCCGATCCCACGCTGATCACCCGCCTCGCCGACCGATTCGGCGTGCAGTGCATCGTAGTGGGCATCGATACCTGGTTCGACGAGGCGAGCGGCAAATATCATGTTAACCAGTATACCGGCGACGAAGCGCGCACCCGCGTGACCCAGTGGGAAACTGAGCAGTGGGTGCAGGAAGTACAGCAGCGCGGCGCAGGAGAGATCGTGCTGAACATGATGAACCAGGATGGCGTGCGCAACGGCTACGATCTGGTGCAGCTGCAAAAAGTGCGCGACCTCTGTAAGGTGCCGCTGATCGCCTCGGGCGGCGCGGGCACCATGCAGCACTTCCTCGACGCCTTTGAACAGGCGAACGTCGACGGCGCGCTGGCCGCCTCGGTGTTCCATAAGCAAATTATCAATATCGGCGAGCTGAAAAGCTTTCTGAAAGAGAACGGAGTGGAGATTCGCGCGTGTTAACTGAAGAGCAACTGGCCCGCCTCGACTGGGTTAAAACTGAGGGCATGATGCCCGTTATCGTGCAGCACAACGTCTCCGGCGAAGTGCTGATGCACGGCTATATGAATCAGGACGCGCTGGCAAAAACCCTGAGCGACGGCAACGTCACTTTTTTTTCGCGCACCAAACAGCGTCTCTGGACCAAAGGTGAGACCTCTGGCCATTTTCTTCAGGTCGTCAGCATCACGCCGGACTGCGACAACGATACGCTGCTGGTGCTGGCCGATCCCATCGGCCCCACCTGCCATCGCGGCACCTCAAGCTGCTTCTCACCTGCCGTACCGGACTGGACCTTTCTTTATCAGCTGGAACAGCTGCTGGCGTCGCGCAAAAGCGCCGATCCGGCCAGCTCCTATACCGCGCAGCTCTATGCCAGCGGTACCAAGCGCATCGCGCAGAAAGTCGGTGAAGAAGGCGTCGAGACCGCGCTGGCGGCTACGGTAAAGGATCGCCACGAGCTGACCAATGAGGCCTCTGACCTGCTCTATCACCTGATGGTGCTGCTGCAGGATCAGGAGCTGGATCTCAGCGCCATTATCAACAACCTGCGCGCGCGGCATAAATAGCAGCGCGCCATGCTGCTCAATACCGGAATGATATTGAGCAGCCTCTGTTCTTTAGCGTCAGGATCTGGCTATGACCACCCATGAAAAACTGATCGCCCTGCTGGAACAGCATCAGGCGCGCTATCAGCTGATGAGCCATGAGGCGATCGGCAAATGCGAAGCGGTGGCGGCGATCCGCGGCACCGCCATCGGCCAGGGCGCGAAAGCCCTTGTCTGCCACGTAAAAGGCAACGGCGTTAAACAGCATGTGCTGGCGGTGCTGCCTGCCGACCAGCAGGCGGATTTAGCCCGGGTAGCGGAAGCGGTCGGCGGCCTACGCGCCTCGCTCGCCAGTCCGGCAGAGGTTGATATGCTGACCGGCTGCGTGTTCGGCGCCATTCCGCCCTTTTCTTTTCATCCCGATCTCAGGCTGGTGGTCGATCCGCTGCTGTTCGAGCGCTTTAGCGAGATCGCCTTTAACGCCGGACGACTCGACAGGTCGGTGGTGCTCAACACGGAAGATTATCGCCGCCTCTGCAATGCTAACGTAGTGAAAATAATCCAGTAATTGTCATCGTGAAAACAGGCAGGTACTCTGCTTTATTCAACATCACGATAAAAGAAGACATTATGGCCACTCCTACTCTCTCTCGTCTGCGCGCCGCGCTGATAACCGCCGTACTGGCAGGCTGCGCCTTTGGCGCGCAGGCAAAAATCGAACAGGTACGCTTTGCCGTCGATCCGACCTATCCGCCTTTCGAGTCAAAAACCCCGCAGGGCAAGCTGGTCGGTTTCGATATCGATCTGGGCAACGCCCTGTGCCAGCAGATGCAGGCGAAATGCGTCTGGGTGGAAAGCCAGTTCGACGGCATGATCCCGGCGCTGAAGGCGCGCAAGTTCGACGCGATCCTTTCGGATATGGGCATTACCGAAGAGCGTCTGAAGCAGATCGACTTTACCGTACCGCTCTATGATACCCATACCCAGCTGGTTGCGCGCAAAGGCAGCGGCCTGCTGCCGACCGCCGAGTCGCTGAAGGGCAAAACCGTCGGTGTCGAACAGGGTACGGTGCAGGAGCGCTACGCGCGCGCCAAATGGCAGCCGTTTGGCGTCAACGTAGTGCCTTACGGCGATCAGGCGCAGGTTGAGAGCGATCTGGTTTCCGGGCGGCTCGATGCGGTATTCACCGATGCGGCCCAGGCGGCAATCGGCTTTCTCAAGCATCCGCAGGGCAAAGATTTCGAACTGGCGGGGCCTGTTGTCGAGGATCCTATTATCGGCCCCGGCACGGCCCTCGGCCTGCGTAAAGGCGACAGCGAGCTGAAGAGCGCGCTGGACAACGCCTTCGCCGAAATCAAAAAGAACGGCACTTTCGATAAGATCCAGAAGCACTATTTCGCCACCGATATCTCTATCCAGCAGTAGTCTGAGGCGACCCGAGTGGTCGCCCGCTCTGATTCGGCACTATACTTTTCTTCATTTCCTGGGCGCAGTTGCGCCCTCTTCTAAATGAAAGGACAATCGGCGCCCTATGCATCAACAACATCATCCCCTTCTTAGCGCCTCGCTGGGCACTCAGCGCGAAATCGTCAGCTTCCACTTCGGCGAAGAAAAATATAAACAGGTCTATATTCAGGCGTCGCTGCACGGCGACGAGATCCCCGGTATGGCGGTCGCCTGGTTTCTGAAGCAGAAGCTGATGGCGCTGGAGTCCGCTGGCAGGCTGCGCGCTGGCTTTACGCTGGTGCCGGTGGCGAATCCGCTGGCGCTGGGCCAGCACTGGCACGGCACCCATCTGGGACGTTTTCACTGCGAGTCGGGCCAGGACTTCAACCGCCGCTTTCCGGCGCTGGGCGAGAAGCTGGCCACGGAGCTGGCGGGATCGCTGACGCCGAACGAAGGCGACAACAAGCGGCTGGTCCGCGAGGCTATCGATCGCCACTACCGCGATGTGATTGCAAAAACCGAACTCGAGGCGCAGCGCTTTACGCTGATGCGTATGGCGAGCCAGGCGGATCTGATGATTGATTTGCACTGCGACTGGGAGGCGCTGCCTCACCTCTATACCACGCCGCACGCCTGGCCAGACATTGAGCCGCTGGCGCGCTGGCTGGGGAGCGAAGTGCAGCTGCTGGCGCAGGTTTCCGGCGGTGAGCCGTTCGACGAAGCCTGCTGCGAACCCTGGCTGACGCTGGCGCAACGCTTTGGCGACCAGTATCCGATGCCGCGCGGCCTGCTGCCGGTGACGCTGGAGCTGCGCGGGGTGCGCGACGTCGATCCCGAGCAGGCGGAGCAGGATGCAGATGCGATTATCAGCGCGCTACGTGAGAGCGGCTATATCGCTGCGGAAAACCCGCTCGTATCCGCGGAAGTCGCCGCGCCGGTGATTGGCGGCGACGAGCTGGCGCTGGTGACGGCCAATGCCGAGGATATCGCCGGCATGACCGAGAGCAGCGCGGCGGCCAGCGCGCTGGAAGCGGTGGATGTGCCGGCAGAGAGTGGCGTGATTAAGCCGCGCCACAGCGAAGGCGCAGGTGCGGTCTCCCCGGCCCTTAAGCACCCTGCCACACCGCTGGCTGCGTGCGAATATATTCACTCACCGGTATCGGGACTGATTCTGCACCGTAAGAAGCTGGGCGCGCATATTCGTCCGGGCGAAGTGGTGGCGGAGGTGGTGGATCCGGTTACCGACAGTGTGACGCCGCTGGTGGCGGAGTTCGGCGGCGTGCTCTATGCGCGGCACTGGGCGAAGTTTGCGACGGCGGGGATGCTGGTGGTGAGGCTGGCGGGTGAAGATGAGGTGAGAAGCGGGGATTTGCTGGTGGGATAAAAAAAGGCTTCCTGACGGAAGCCTTTTTAATGTTAGTCCAGCCACTCGGTGTGGAACACACCTTCTTTATCGATGCGCTTGTAAGTATGCGCACCAAAGTAGTCGCGCTGCGCCTGAATCAGGTTGGCAGGCAGCACTTCTGAACGGTAGCTGTCGTAGTAAGCGATAGCGGCAGAGAAGGTCGGCGTCGGGATACCGTTCTGCACGGCGTAGGCCACGACGTCACGCAGCGCCTGCTGGTATTCATCGGCAATATTTTTGAAGTAAGGCGCCAGCAGCAGGTTAGCGATGTTGGCGTTTTCTGCATAGGCATCGGTAATCTTCTGCAGGAACTGCGCGCGAATGATGCAGCCAGCGCGGAAGATTTTAGCGATTTCGCCGTAGTGCAGATCCCAGTTGTACTGCTCGGAAGCCGCACGCAGCTGAGAGAAGCCCTGAGCGTAAGAGACAATTTTGCCCAGATAGAGCGCGCGACGCACTTTCTCAACAAATTCAGCTTTGTCACCGGTGAAGGCCTGCGCCTGCGGGCCGCTCAGCACTTTGGACGCGGCAACGCGCTGGGTTTTCAGCGAGGAGAGGTAACGCGCGAAAACAGACTCGGTAATCAGCGACAGCGGTTCGCCGAGATCGAGCGAGCTCTGGCTGGTCCACTTACCGGTGCCTTTGTTAGCCGCTTCATCCAGAATCACATCAACCAGGTAGTTACCCTCTTCATCTTTCTTGGTGAAGATATCCTTGGTGATGTCGATCAGATAGCTGCTCAGCTCGCCGTTGTTCCACTCGGTAAAGGTTTTCGCCAGCTCTTCATTGCTCAGACCCAGCGCGCCTTTCAGCAGGGCATAGGCTTCAGCAATCAGCTGCATATCGCCATATTCGATACCGTTGTGCACCATTTTGACGTAGTGACCCGCACCGTCTGGACCGATATAGGTGACACAGGCTTCGCCATCTTCAGCGCGCGCGGCGATTTTATCCAGGATCGGCGCAACCAGCTCGTAAGCTTCTTTCTGGCCGCCAGGCATGATAGACGGGCCCTTAAGCGCGCCCTCTTCACCGCCGGAAACGCCGGTGCCGATGAAGTTAAAGCCCTGCTCAGACAGCTCTTTGTTACGACGGATAGTGTCTTTATAGAAGGTGTTACCGCCATCGATCAGGATATCGCCTTTGTCGAGGTGCGGAGTCAGGGAGGCAATGGTTTTGTCAGTTGCTTCGCCCGCCTGCACCATCAGCAGAATACGGCGCGGTTTCTCAAGGGACTCCACAAACTCTTCAATGGTGTAGTAAGGCGCCAGTTTTTTTCCTTCGTTCTCAGCGATGACTTCATCGGTTTTTTCGCGAGAGCGGTTGAAGATAGAGACGGTGTAACCGCGGCTTTCAATGTTGAGAGCCAGGTTACGACCCATCACTGCCATACCTACAACGCCGATCTGTTGCTTGGACATTATTTACTCCTGTCTGAGTTTGAGGCTAATAATCATTCAAAATGAAATGAGCTTTAGTATCTTACAGTAGGATACAGGTAACATATATCAGCATATTAAAATCAAGCACTAACTGACAAAACCCATATAATTAATATGTGAACGAGACCAGAGCATTCTATAATTTTATATATTGCTACGAAGTTGCTCTAATTCTTCCTCACAAGCGCGAACACGCTCTATATATCGCTGAAGCTCAGAAGCTAAGGCCGCTTTTTCCTTTTTCAGATCCTCATAAAGATCTATTGCAGCATAAGCATCTAACGTTGATTGCTTTGCTTTACGCTGCTCATACTCAAGACGGCCTTGAAGATCAAGAATTATAGGCATTAAAACATCAGATGGGTTGATATGCGCATCAACAACACCAAATTCAGGATCAAAATTTTCCAAAGCCTTATCAATAGCGTTCTCGAAATCAGATGGCGACTCGGGATTTATCCAATACTTTGTAAGGATATAAGTAAGCGTTTTCTTTTGTAAAAGATTCATTTTTTCAGGTTGTGACGAAAACGCTTTTCTTAGGTCGTTTTTATCTGAAATGATATTACAGCATCGCTGCCACTCACATCTTCCAGAACAAAATACACTTGCACCATCTATTAATGCTTCAATGCCAACGCCTGAATTAACCGTTATTACAGATCTTGATTTCCTTACAAGATCATGAATATTACTATTAGTGCGAATTACCCACGGATTGCTTTCCGTCAAAAGCGTAATAGTCTCTTCTATGGCAAAAGACTGACAAAATGGATGCCGCTTTACAAGCAAATAGACCTGATTTTCCCTTGCTAATTCTGCCGCGTCATGAAGTAACTTTAAGCCGTCGTAGGGACTGTGAATAGATACGGGATCGTTCTGCACTTGCATTGGATAGAAGACAAAATCCGTGGCAATTTCTGGAACTAATTCATCTGACTGAGGATATTTGGAATTGTTTTTTTCTATAAACCGCTGCTTCCATTCTTCAAGAACCAGATCAACAGTCCCTTCATCTATTTTTGCAATCTCTTTCTCATAGCGCTCGAAATTGATAGAAATATCTGACCATCCAGAATAGCCAGAAGAATCCATTGAAAACAATGGAGTCACGGCTGCTTCTTTCATCCTTATGATATTTTTCTCTGCTCCCCAGGAATGATAAGAAAAAACTAAAGTTCCTTTTTCTGGTTGTCGAGGTGCTTCATCTGCGCCAAATGGCACTTCCCTAAAATACAATGGAATCTTTCTTTCTGTTAAGGCCAAAATAAGATTTGTAATAAAAGATTTATGTTTATATCCATCTACTGGGTTTTTCGTCCAGGAGACTGGGACTTCTACTACTATTTTATTAGGCATTAATTTCTCCACTTATTCAACCAGATGCCGATAAATTCCAAGTGTTTTCTCTACCACATATTTTGAACAAAAATGTGATTTAACTCTTAAATGCGCATTATGCCCAAGACTCTCTCTTAATTCCTTATTTTTTATTAAACACTCTAATTTATCCGCAAGGTCAATTATATCCTTATTTGCAATAAATCCAGTCAAGTTGTTTATTACTATACTGCTACATCCTCCAGTATTGTAAGCTATAGAAGGACGGCCTACGGCTGCAGCTTCAATAAGAATACGGGGAACCCCCTCTGCATAAACAGAAGGCAGTGCAACAATATTACATCTTCCTATTAGATCTTTGATATCATCTCGCTGACCTAACCAATATATAGCTTTAGAATTGGACCATTGCTCAATTACACTGTGAGGGATGGCATCAGGATCATTTTTGACAGTTATCCCTGCGACAAGTAATTCGAAATCAACGCCCTTATTTTGGAGCAAGTTTTTAGCTTTCACTAAATCAGCCAACCCTTTACTCCAAATTAGCCTGCTTGCAAAAAGAACAACTGGAGTGTTATTGGCAGGATCTGGCAAATATTTAAATTCGTCCGTATTAATTCCTGCACCATCTATAACTATGGTTTTTTCAGGCCTAATCCCTGTAATTGATATTAAGTCCGCCCGATCACTTTCATGTTCAAAAATCATAAAAATATCAGGTTTGGTGCTAAGCCATCGATAAAAACCCGAAACCAATCTTTTTATAATTTTATATTTTTTAGAAGGCGAAGAGAAAACTCTCCCCAACCCAACGAAACTCATCACAAGTTTCTTCTTAAAAAATTTTGCATACAACCCACCAATAATACAAGGCTTGATTGTAATACAGTGCAAAATGTCGGGATTAATAGCGCGGATGATCCTAAAGGAATTAATTAAATCTTTTACGATAACAAGCGGATTAAGTGATTGCTCAGACATTTTTGAATTATGGGCTTTAATACCTAAAGATGTAAATTCGCTCATAATCATTACGTCTTCAAATTTGCATACTACATGAACCTCATATCCGCTTTCTTTTGCAGCCAATGCTCGCTCTTTCCAGTGCAGATTAAAATACCAATCAGAGTTGATATAAAAACAAAGCTTTTTCATTAAACCCTGCCATTCTTTGATTCCTTTAACCTGAAACTAATTCCGTCAAAGATCCCTTTCGTCAGATATTTCACATAACTAAGTTTGTTATCTGACTTTACAACCATAAAATAGCATTTCACTAATCTTAGTATTATAGAAATCAAGCTAAAAGGTCTATTTTTCTTAAAAAGGAATCTCGATAAAATCAAATTTCGCGACAAATAATAAACCTTCCATGGCAGCATTGCTGAGTTAGACTCAAGAATATCGTGATAAAAATTTAATTCTGGATTGAAAATAATTTTACAATCATTGAGATGAAGTTCCCACGAAAAATATACATCGTCAAAATAAATAAACAAGTCTTTGTTTATTTTATGGTAATGTCTTTTTAAAACATTGAAGTTAATGAACACACCAACAAAGGAAAAAGTAACAACTTCTGAAACCTGGGAAGGACGGGCTTCGTAACGAGAAGGTTCATTATAATAGCTAATAATATCCCCCAGGCTATTCGGAATTTTGAGCCAGGGAATATTCATTTTACATCGTGAACCTTTCATATCAACAACGTTAGTAACAACTACCTGTGCGTTGTCATTATGACTCGTCATAAATTTTTTAAGTATATCTGGCTCAGGGTAGGCATCATCATCAAAGAAAAGCACCCAGTCAGGGGTGCTGTTTTTCGCTAACCATTCAGAGCCTTTATAAAAGCCACCTGCCCCGCCTTCATTAACGTCATTTGAAATAACTCTAAGACGTGAATCTTGTAGCTCATTAAGCCACTCTCCCGTAGCATCAGTTGATGCATTATTCACAATTATTATTTCGTGAAATGAAAGCGGCTCAATTGCAGCCCAACATTTTTTTAGTTTGTCGAGACGATTGTAAGTGACGATTAAAGCGGCGATTTTCATCTAGGGTTAACCACAAAGACCGGCATTTGCAGTTCATTCTGAATACAATTACGGTATGTCTTAACGACATCTAAAGCTTCTTTTATCGTAACATCCATATCAAGATAACGATAAGTGCCAAGCCGCCCTATAAAAGTAAGGTTGGTTTCTTTTTCCGCCGCATCCAGATATTGATTTAACAATTGCATTTCGCCCATTTGACGAATCGGATAGTAAGGAATATCTTTCTCCGTTGATGCACGACTAAACTCTTTATAACAAACGGTATTTTCATGATTTTCCCAAGGCGCGAAGTACTTGTGCTCTGTTATTCGTGTATAAGGAACATTCACGTCACCGTAATTCATTACTGCACAACCCTGAAAATCACCTTCCGCCTCAAACCGTTGAAAGTCTAAAGTCCTGTAGCCTAAACGACCTAATGTGAAGTCAAAATATCCATCTAAAGGACCACTATAAAAAACATGATCATATTTATCTTTGTCATTTTTATCAAAGTGTGTATTTAATTCAACATGGATGTTTTCATGGTTTAAAATAGACTCTACGATTACCGTATACCCATCTCTAGGCATCCCCTGGAACTTATGATTGAAATAATTGTCATCATAATTAAATCGCACAGGTAATCTTTTCAGAATAGAAGCAGGCAATTCTTTCGGTTCAATACCCCATTGTTTTATAGTGTAACCTTTAAAAAATGCCTCATACAATTCCTTGCCCACAAATCGTAATGCTTGATCCTCAAACGTTTTAGGGTCGGTAATACCTTTATCGCCCTTAGAATCAATCAACTCTTTAGCTTGCGAAGGATTACAGGTTTTATTGAAGAATTGATTTATGGTATGCAAGTTAATAGGCAAAGAATAAACGCTTCCATTTACGGTCGCTTTCACCCTATTAACATATGGCATCATGACACCGTGAGCATTTATATAATCCCATACTTCTTCATTATCAGTATGGAAAATATGTGGGCCATAGGTATGCACCATCACATTAGTATTAGCGTCTCTTTCGCTATAACAGTTACCGGCTATGTGATTTCGCGAGTCGATAATATGGATATTATGTCCATCTTCAGCTAGCTCGCGACCAATAACTGCACCTGAAAAACCTGCACCGACAATCAAAATATTCTTTTTCATAGTTTAACCTAAAATTACGCGACGAACTCTGTAATAATTACGAGCAATTAACTGCCTGCGCTTACTTCCAACAGGTGCATATTTATTCAAATAGGGCATTAATTTTCTTTTGATTTTAGTCTGCAAAAGTATTTTATGTTCTATTTGAGGTGCGGCTGACACAAACGTTCTGTTAAGCCGATCATAAACTTCTTTTTGCCATGGCGTATTATTAACATACGACATAAAGTTATCAAAGAAATCTACATGTGGTGTATCCCACGGTTTATTTTCGCCTGCAAAATGAATCATTTTTGGATTTTTACGTGACTTCAAAAAACCCATATAAGTTTCAAATTTCAGGTTTGGGAAAAAATCATCGGTATTGCCATTACCATGATAAACGTTCCACTCGCCTGGTAGATAATGAACGCGGTCATTGAATACCTTATTCATGATATCCTGATCGAGGAACCAGTAGTTTCTGGCCTTCATTGCCTGCATTAATTTCCCATAAGTATTCTCTTTTTGCATTTGAGCAATATTAAAAAGAATTAGCCCTGCCTGGAAGTATTGTTGAGTCTCTTTCATCTCCAGGACAGTTTCGAGATATTCTTTTGCAGCAATGTCTTTAGGCTCATCAATATGGGCTATAGCACCAAACTTGACGAATCCTTCCATCACAATATCTCTAACAGCCGCAATCAAGTTATTGCCAAGTTGAATATGAACAAGCTCTGCCACATCGCTTTCAACGATTGTATCAGCATCGATAAATAGAACTTTTTCAAAATCAGAGAAAAGAGAGGGAATAAATAATCGTGCATAGGTCGCGGCACTAAAGTGCGCTCGCGTATAAACGCTCTTCATTTCACTAAAAGCATTTACATCGAAGAAACGAATGGAAAAATTTTCTTTAGCTTTTAACAGGGAGCATAAACGAGTCTTGTTTCTTACTGAGACTCCATTTTCAAGCACGACGATATCATAATTATCATCTGCGTGGCTATTCTTAACGATAGAGTTGATTAATGCTCCACCGCTAAGAGAATAATTGTCATCAAAGCAAATTACCACCGGCACATTTTTTTCAGGAAATGCAGGCTTAAGCTTGCCATTAAAAGTTTCTGTTTTAACAAAGGTTCGCTGAAGCTCTTTTTTCTTTAAGGGCGAATGTTTTTCTTTATGAATGATGAAGATGTTAAAAAGCCTTTCTGAAATATGTCCAATGACCCTTTTCTCCTGTGCATTATAGTTACGTAATGCAAAGTTTTTTTCGAGATCATCAAATATATTGAAAAGCCATTCAGAGTATTCACAAAAAAGCTCTGAACGCATAACGAACATGTTAGTGTAATAACCATCATGTGCGCTGTTAAAGGTTTTAACAGCTGAAGCATACTCAGGATAAAGATATAAAAGACTATCAATTGCTGCCTGATAATCTTCAATATGTAGATGAGGGGATATCTTATAATGCTCATAATTATTTTTACTGCCAGCTTGCCTTACGCTCCACTTCCTGGGCAAAAGAATATCATTATCACCAATAGCCTTAACGATAGCTTCTTCATTTAAACCAAACTTCTCTTCATATTCAGGAGAAATAATATCTTCATTAACGACACCCCATGCATCTTCAACATAATCCTGATGCTCAGAAAAATTCAGGTGACGTCTGTAGTGCATAAAGCCGACATACTCGGATGAAATATCGTTTTTCCAGACCCAATATTGTGCAGTCAGCTCACAATAAAAGGGGTTTTTGAATGAAATATTGTCTCCAGTGTCATCCCCATCGCAGCAAATTTCATTATAGCTGTTAGCTTTGCCTACATGGATAGGTTTGATGACAGGAGATGATAAGAAAGCGCTTGGCTTATGATGGCTTGTATAAAGCTTTACTTTTTCTTTGTTGATATTCATTAGATGTTTCCCTACATTGAAGAACGATATTCTTTTAATATATTTTCGGCATTGCCACTCGCTTTTAATCGGTGGTTTTCAATCCAGATAACACGATCGCAAATTTTCTCAATATCACTTAAATTATGGCTGACAAATAATATTGTCACCCCTTTAGCTTTGAATTTATCAATGGTATCAATACATTTCTTTTGAAATGCATAATCACCCACAGCTAACACTTCATCAATAATAAGAATATCCGGATCGACTTGTGTAATTACTGAAAAACCTAGCTTTGCAAGCATTCCACTTGAGTACACTCTGATAGGTTCATCGATAAACTCACCTAGCTCAGAAAACTCAATGATCTTTTCCAGCCGTTCATTCAGCTGCTTTCGCCGTAAACCAAGTAAAGTAGCATTGAGCCGAATGTTTTCACGCCCGGTCAGTTCTGGATGAAAGCCACCGCCTAGCTCCAGCATTGAGGCGACTCTTCCTGTAGTTGTTACTGAGCCTGCGCTAGGCTTAATTACTCCTGCAACCAAGCCTAGTGAAGTACTTTTACCCGCGCCATTTCGCCCAATGAGTGCAACAGATTCACCTTTATTTACGGTGAAACTTATATCTTCTATAGCTAAATAACTTCTGCCAGATAGCAATGTCAAAGCACGCTTTGGATTAAAAATGAGCTCTTTAATACCAGAACCAATATGGTGATATAAAGGGTAACGTTTAGTCACCCCTTTAAATTCTATTGCGACTTCCATTATAAGATCTCAGCAAATCGGAATTTTAATTTATTGAATACCCATGAACCAATGATGAGGGTGACCACACTCATTCCATATAAAGATAAGATTTTTTCATAATCGACGTGACCATTCATAAATAGCTCTCGCCAGCTCAAAATCATATCAGCAAGGGGATTATAGTTAATCAACCACTGATAATTTTGAGGGATCATATCTCCTGCATAGAGAATCGGAGTACAATAAAAGAGCAACATGATACCTAAAGTAATAAAACGCTCCAGGTCGCGAAAAAAAAGATTTAGCGTTGAGAGAAAAAGGGCAATGCCATATGAAAATAGGAGTTGCGCCAGGCCGATTAGAGGAATGCCATATATCCAGTTCCAGTGAGGCGTCATGTCATAAATAAACAGAAAAACAATTATCACCGGGATAGTACATAAAAAGTGCAGACATTCCATCATAACATTGCTGAAGGGGATAACAGAGCGAGGAAATACTGTCTTCTTGATTATCTGGGCGTTAGCAATAAATGAAAATAACGAGTTCGATGTCGTACTCGCAAACCATTGCCACGGAAATAATCCTGTAATGATGAAAATGGTGTAATTAGGTATTTGTACCCGCATGATAAGTTTGAAAATAAAATAGTAGATCATGGCAAAAAGCAATGGGTTTGCTATCGACCACAAATATCCCAGAAAGCTACTTTTGTATCGAACTTTGAGCTCTTTCTCAGTGATAACTGATACTAAATCAATGAGATAACCTAAACTAAACTTCATACTTTACGCTCTGTATTCAACTTTCAAATTGATTGATTTACGTTCGGCCTTGCGCAATAAATATGCTACCGCCCCTGGCTCAACAGCTACCAGTAAACTACAGACTAAGCCACGTTGTCGGGTCCTTTTGTAACAATGTTAAAGGCTAAAACTGCCAGTCAGTGCCTTATGATTGCTGCAACAAAATATAGTAAACGTTTGATATTAGCATTTCCTGCTAAGACTTCAAAGCCAGCAAATTTAGATTAGTTATAAAGTAAAAAAGCCTGTCCGTAGACAGGCTTTTGATTAAATAATCAGTTATTTAAATCCGTTCGGGTTCTTGCTCTGCCACTTCCACGTATCGCGCATCATCTCTTCGATCCCGCGCGTCACGCGCCAGTCCAGCTCTTTATCCGCCAGGCTCGCATCGGCCCAGAAGGCCGCCAGGTCGCCGTCGCGACGCGGTTTGATCTCATAAGGAATCTGCTTGCCGGACGCCGCTTCAAACGCCTTGATCATCTCCAGCACCGAGTAGCCTTTACCCGCGCCGAGGTTGTAGGCCTTATAGCCTTCCACCCTGGGTAAGTGATCGAGCGCTTTCAGATGCCCTTCCGCCAGGTCGACGACGTGAATGTAGTCGCGCTGACAGGTCCCATCCGGCGTCGGGTAATCGCCGCCGAACACGCCGAGCTGCGGCAGACGACCGATTGCCACCTGCGCGATATAGGGCAGCAGGTTGTTGGGAATGCCGGTCGGGTCTTCGCCAATCTCGCCAGACTCGTGAGCGCCTACCGGATTGAAGTAGCGCAGCGCGATGGCTTTGAATTTCGGTTCGGCGAAGGCGAAGTCGCGCATCACCAGCTCAATCATCAGCTTGGAGGTGCCGTAAGGGCTGGTGGTGCCGCCAATCGGCGTGGTTTCCACATAGGGAACCGGGGCGTCAGCGCCGTAAACGGTGGCGGAAGAGCTGAAGATAAAGTTATAGACGCCAGCGGCGCGCATCTCTTCCAGCAGCACTACGGTGCCGGCAACGTTGTTCTCGTAATACTCCAGCGGCATGCGGGTCGACTCCCCTACCGCTTTCAGCGCAGCGAAGTGAATCACCGCTTCGATGTCGCTGCTGGCGAAGAGATCGCGCAGGCAGGCGCGGTCGCGGATATCGCCTTCGACAAAGGTCGCTTTTTTACCTGCCAGCTTCTCAACGCGATTAATCGCCTCGCGCGAGGCGTTGCACAGGTTATCCAGTACCACAACGTCGTCGCCGCGCTGCAATAACGCCAGCACCGTATGCGAGCCGATATATCCCGCCCCGCCCGTTACCAAAATAGCCATGTGTGCTCCTGTCTAAGCTGCCGCGTCAGGGCGCGGCAAAACGTGAGAAAAGGTTATTTTGCCAGAATTTTCTCGATAGCGGCGCGGAATTCCTGTCCCATGCCGTTGCTGCGCAGGCCGTAAGAAACGAACGCCTGCATATAGCCGAGTTTACGACCGCAGTCGAAGCTGCGACCCATCAGCAGGGCGGCGTCAACCGGCTTCTTCTGGCTCAGGCTGGCGATCGCATCGGTAAGCTGAATACGGCCCCACGCGCCTGGCTCGGTGCGCTCCAGCTCGCCCCAGATATCAGCGGAGAGCACATAGCGGCCGACCGCGGCCAGATCGGAGTTCAGCGGTGCCGGCTCTTCCGGTTTCTCGACGAAGTTGGTGATTGTGCTGACGTCCCCTGGGTTGTCCAGCGGCTGCTCGGTGGTGATCACTGAGTACTCAGAGAGATCGGCGGTCGGCATATGCTGCGCCAGCACCTGGCTGTGGCCGGTCTCTTCGAAACGCGCCACCATAGCGGCGAGGTTATAGCGCAGGTGGTCGGCGGTGGAATCATCCAGCAGCACGTCCGGCAGCACCACGACGAAGGGGTTATCGCCAATCATCGGGCGTGCACACAGAATAGAGTGGCCGAGGCCCAGCGGCTGCGCCTGACGAACGTTCATAATAGTGACGCCCGGCGGGCAAATTGACTGCACTTCGCTCAGCAGCTGACGTTTTACGCGCGCTTCAAGCAGCGCTTCCAGCTCGTAAGTGGTATCGAAGTGGTTTTCCACCGCATTTTTGGAAGCATGGGTGACCAGCACGATCTCTTTGATGCCTGCTGCAACGCACTCATCAATGATGTATTGAATCATCGGCTTATCAACGACAGGCAGCATCTCTTTTGGAATTGCTTTCGTCGCCGGGAGCATATGCATACCGAGACCCGCAACCGGGATTACTGCTTTAAGCTTGGTCATATTTTTTCCATTTCATGAAGTGAATACGTGCGGTCGATTATGCAGGATCGGCCAGAACTGCAAGTATAATCTTTATCCGAAAATCCGACACTAAATGCCTGTCATCCCTTAGAAATTCATCTTTTTCCCACTGTTCAGGAGCGCCATAAAGTGAGTAAAGACAAGCGCTAACCCAGGTGTTAAAACCTGTACCGGGCACGCTACATAATCAGGGTCAATGCCAGGCTAAAAAAGAGTCGGGCGGCACGCTGGCCGCCCGAGATAAGAGACGTTGATCAGAGCCAGCCTTCAAACCACTCCGGCATGATAAACAGGTTGAAATGGCTCACCAGCCCGATCGCCGCGATAAATAACGCCGATACCGACACCCACTGTCGCGCATAGGGCATAAAGCGAATACCAATCACCGGCCTGATAAAGAACGGGTGAGCGAAGGCGGAGATCAGCACCTGCGAGATCGACAGCGTCAGCGCCACATAGAGCACGTTCGGCCAGATAAAGGTGGTCGCCAGCACCGCCAGCACCACCAGACTCGCGACCACATTCCAGTAGAACTCAACGCTGGTGCGTCCGTTGGCCTGGGAAATCGCGCCGGTCAGCCCGCCCATCGGTCGCAGCATGCCAAACAGCAGCATCAGCGGGATCAGATGGTAGACCTGCTCGTGCGACGCGCCATAGAGCACGCGCACAATCACCGGCGAGAGGATGCCGATGGCGAGATACATGGCGCTGCTGAACAGCATGATGACAAAGGTGCCCTTCAGGAACAGCTTTTCCAGCTGCTCCGGATCCTGCTGTTTCTCGGCGAAGCGCGGCAGCGCCAGGCGGTTGATCACCGGCGATACCAGCTTCAGCGGCTGGAGGATCAGCTCTTTCGCCAGCGAGTAGATGCCGAGCATCTCGGCGCCCATCACCTTGCCAACAATCAGCGCGTCCGCCTGGGTGCGCAGCTGGTTGATAGTCTGCGAGCCGAGCTGATAGATGCCGTAGCGCACCGCGCTGATAAAGGTCGCTTTGTCAAACTCCCACCCGGGCCGCCAGGACTTCTCGCCAAAGGCGATCATACAGAGGATACGGGTAAAGGCGTTGATAAACAGGCCAAGGATCGCCGCTGCCACCGTCAGCGAGGTGAAGTAGAGCATCGCTACGGTACAGGCGAAAGCGAACAGCTTAGTGGCCATCTCGATTTTCGCCAGCAGCACCATACGTTTGGTCTTGATATAGTGCGCCTGATACTGAGACAGATGCCCCAGCACCAGGAAGTTCAGGCTGGTCAGCATAATCAGCCCCACCAGCTCCGGCAGGTGGTAGAACCAGGCGATGGGATAAGCGATGCCGAGCAGGATCAGGCCGGTGGCCAGACTCAGCGAGACGTTGACCCAGTAGATAGTGCTCTGCTCGCGCCGGGTGATCTGCTGCCGATGCACGATATAGCTGCTCATCCCCATATCCTGCAGCACGGTCGCCACCGCCAGAATGGCGTTGATGATCGCCAGCAGCCCCAGCTCATGCGCCTCCAGCTTGCGCGCCAGCACGCTAAGCTGCAGCACCTGCAGCAGCGCGGCGAAACAGGTACTGCCAAACAGCCAAATCGCCTGTTTTTTCAAACCACTCACGCCAGCTGCTCCAGAAGCCTCGCCAGCTCGCCGTAGGCGATATGCTGGTTAAATTCCGTTTCAACTTTATGCCGCGCCGCCGCAACCACCGGCGCGACGTCAATATCGCCCTGCGACAGCCTGAAGAGCGTATCGGCCAGCGCCTCGGCGTCATCTTCCGGCACCAGCCAGCCCGAGACGCCGTTCTCAATCAGCTCGGGAATGCCGCTGTGGAAGGTGGACACCACCGGCAGCCCCACCGCCATCGCCTCCATCAGCGCGACCGGAATGCCCTCCATATCGCCATCGGCGGCGGTTTTCGACGGCAGCAGGAAAATATCCGCTTCGCTCAGGGCGGCGCGGATCGCCTCCTGCGGCTTAAAGCCCGGCATGCTGACGCAATCTTCCAGGCCGGCGTTGGCAATATGCTCGCGCATCATCTCATCCTGGTCGCCGTTGCCGATAATGGTGAACTCAAACTGCCCGCCGCGCTGCTTCAGGATCTCGCTGGCCTTCACCGCCACGTCGAGCCCCTTCTTCTCGGTAAGACGCGCCACGGAAACAATGCGCAGCGGCGAATGAAACGCCTGGCGCGGCTCAAAGCTGAACTTCTCCGGCTCGATGCCCATGCGGGTGACGTGGATCTTCTCCGGCGGGCAGCCCATCTCGATCAGCTTGCGCTCCCAGAGATGGCTAATCGGCAGCAGCAGCTCGCTCTGTTCGAACAGATTGACGTAGTCCTGCTTGTGCTCTTCCAGGATATGGCGGCGAGAAATATCCGCGCCGTGAAACACCGTCGCCTGTTTGCCCACCAGCACGCCCAGCTCGCGCAGCTTGTTGGCCAGCGCGCCCGCATAGCCGAAGTGTACAAGGAACACGTCGGCGGTATAGGGCTGGCGGGTATTGGCCACGATAGAGGGCAGCAGCAGTTTGCTGGACTGCGCGCCGTAGCGGCGCACGTTCAGCGAGCGGATCAGCGCGGGTTTAGCCACTTTCGGCAGCACCAGCTTCAACCGCTGGTTGAGCTTGTCGATATTCGAGACTTTCTCTTCCGGCAGTAGATAGTGAGTGCGCGCCGCCAGCTGATATTCGTCGAAGGCCGCGTGACGGTTCACCAGATCGCCTGGGAACACAGAGATAATCTCTACGTCGTAGCCGGCGTCGATAAAATGGGTCACCTGGTTCAGCACGAAGGTCTCAGAGGCGACCGGGAAACGCATGGTGAAAAAAGTCAGTTTCATAGCATTACCCCAATACGTTGAGGATCTCTTCTGTGATCCGGTTACCGACTTCGCGCTCATGCGCAACCGCCGTATTGACCTGCTGCCTGATGGCGTCGTAATTCGCCAGCACCTCGTTAACTTTGCCGATCAGCGAGCCGTCCATCAGGCTCTTCACGTCGGTCGCCATCTGCGGCAGACCGAGCTGATTCATTACGCCCATCGACTTGTGTTCGTAGTTAATAGCCACGGCCGGCGTGCCGAAGTTCATGGAGATAATGGCGGAGTGCAGGCGCGTGCCGATGGTGAGATGGCAGTGGCTCAGCAGAATGCCCAGCTCCAGGTCGTTGAACTCATCCATAATGACGTGGTAATTCTCCGGGCGCTCGACGCTGTCGCGCAGCGTCAGCGCCACCATACGATCGTCTTTGGCATAGCTGTCGATGCCGGTGCAGGTTGAAAACGCCACCACCTGATAGCCTTCGGCGATCATCGCGTTGATGACGCGGCCAAAGGCGGCCTCATACTCCTGCTGCGTTACGCCCAGCCGCTTGTCGAACGGCGCCAGCTCGCGCACGGTGATAGCAATGGTTTTGCGGCTGCTGATAATCTTCTGCCAGTGCAGCAGGTTATGGCTAGGCTGTTCGACGCTGCGCGCGCGCACCAGAAAGGCGGTGTCGACGCCGGGGGCGACTTTGCGCGTGGTCACGCCATCTTTTTTCATCAGATCGAGGCTGACCGATTCGCGCAGCACCAGGCTGTCGACGCGGTCAAAAACAAAGTTCGCCAGCGCGTTGACGCGCGGATTCTGAAAAGGACCGACCGAGTGGCCGATCAGGTAGATCGGCTTTTTCGCCATCAGGGCGCAGAGCGCATGGTCGAACTGCGTCACGCCGTAGAGATCGACGAAGAAGGAGCCGCCGACCTGAATAATCGCGTCATACTGCTTCAGGCTGTCGGCAAAGGTCTGCAGATGTGCCGGTACGGCGAAGGATTTAAACGGGCCGCCTTTGCCGAGATGCGCCATCATAATGTTCGGCATCAGCCGGTTGGCAATCTTGCGCTTAACCGTGCCAATAAGGCCCTTCGCCCCTTTGCTGTTGTGCAGAAACAGCGAGTCCTGCTTAATGTCCTGCTGGAGCAAATACCCAGAGCTCGTTGGATAACGGCTGATCACATCAATCTCTATGTCACTGCGGGCGGCATGTATTGAATCGATCAGCCCGCGGAGAATCGCGCCATCCCCGCGATTCCCACACGTGTGGTTACCCACCAATAAAATTTTCATCCAAAACTCCGAAAAAATTCTTTTAATTTTTTACCCGGCCGGTACTGCTGCGATGCGTCGGATAAACAAACCGCCCTGTCCTGACGGGCAAAGTAAACTCTGTGTTTAAAAAACAACCAAAAGACAAGCTAAAAAAAGCTCCAGAGGGTGCTGCTCGCGCGCTTCCCTGCGCGCGGTAAGAGGTTATTAGCCCTTCACGGCGAAATAGGGCACGGCGCACTGTTCGCCGTTAATCACCATTGAGATAAAGCCTTTCGGCTTGCTGGTGTCGACCTGATCGGCATGCAGCGCGCGCGAGGCCAGCAGCAGATCGCCCTGCTCGTTGCCGCCGATGCCCGCCTTGCCGTTATGCAGGCTGAAGCGCTGCGGCGCCGCCACGTTGCCGGACGGCGGCGTGGCCTTCTCCATGCTGGCGCTGACGCGGGCGCAGCGGCCGGTGGCGAAGCGGTCTTTGCTGGTGGTCTTCATCAGCACCACCGCCGACGGCGTCCAGCCCGCCAGCTTAACGAAGAGGCGCACTTCGCTGTCGCTGGTGGCGACGTAGCGCACCTCGACCACCGGGCTGCTCCCCTCCGCCGACCAGCTCGCCTCCGCCTTGCTCTTCTTGCGCTGCACGTGGATTACCGCGCGGCCGCCGGTCGAGCGATCGGCGATTGGGTTCATCAGCGGCTGGCTGGTGCTGCCGTTGCTGAACTCCGACTGACCAAAGATTTCGATCTCCCAGGCGTCGCCGACATCGGGGGAATAGATCGTGCCCAGCTCGAACCAGGTCTGCTGGTCGCTGTTGTTCACCAGCCGCCAGCGCGAGGTGATGTAGTTGTATTTCAGACTGCCGTCGATGGCGACGCCGTAAGACTCGACGCGCGTCGACCCCATCTCCCAGACGTTAAGCCAGCGCTCGCCCTGATCGGAGTTATCGATCCAGCTACCGGACTGTAAATTGGTCTGGCGCATATTGAGGCGCGAGTTGTGCGCAATCAGCGGATTTTTACAATCTTCCAGGCTCAGCGCATCGACGATCCACTGACCGTTGGAGATATCGCCCGGATGGTCGCAGTGCTCGATCCAGCCATTATGAATAATCGACTGGCTGCAGCGCGGCAGGTTAAGCACCATGCCGCCGCGGCAGTTCTGCGCGTTGAAGTTAGAAAGCTCGATAGCGGTGCTGTGATCCCAGGCGCCCGCTTTACGACCTGACCAGCCCGCTTTAATCACGTCGCCGGTGCAGCGCGAGGCGTACCACTGATCGATTTTGCAGTCGAGCGTATCCAGCAGGCTGAGCGCGGTGCCGCCCACCGCGTTGAAACGCAGGCAGGCGCCGCGGAAGAACTGGCCGCCGTCGCAGGTGTTGCGAAACAGCCCCTGTTTATTGGGCCGCTTGTCGCTGTTGCCGTTGAAGATCAGGTTAGAGATCTCCACCCAGCGCGCGTTGACGTCGAAGACGAACTCCGACTGGCCGTCGGAGACGATAGTGGTGGCCGGGAAGTAGCCGAAGTTAACCATCGCGCCAGAGATGCGGAAAAAGCGGCGGCCTTCGCTGCCGAAATCGCAGGCGGAGACAAAGAAGGTGCCGGCAGGGAACTGCACGCAGATAGGCTGCTGCGCCTGTTCCGACCACTGGTACATCGCCTTGATGGCGGGCGCGGCGTCGGTTTTGCCGTCGGCGATGGCGCCAAAGTCGAACAGTGACAGGCGGTTAAAGTCGTCTACCACGCGGCGCCAGTAAAAGCCCTCGCCGGCAAAGTTTACGCCGCCGTCATCTTTCACGCTCTGGAAGCTGCCGACGAACTCGCCGCCGCCCACTTCCAGCCCTTCATGCCAGCTTTTTAGCTTGATTTTCGCCCCTTCGAACAGCGGACGGGTTTTGCGCAGCTCCTCAACCGAGGCGATCTCGCCAATCAGCTGGTAGCCGCCCGGCTGCGCCAGCCGCTGGCTGAACGCCGCCTGCCCCGGACGGCTGACGTCGGGAATGTTAAACAGCGTATTGCCGTCTTTGTCTTTCACCGTCATGGAGTGCGCCGGGTCGGCGATCAGCGCGGCGTTGTCGTGAACGAAGCGGGCGAAGCTGCCTTTGTTGAGCGCGATGGGCTGGGTGATTTGCGCCAGCTTGCCGCTGTCGTCACGCAGGAAAACCGGGATCTGGTTGCCGGCCTGGCTGGCGTCGCTGCCCGCTTTGCCGATCCAGAGCTCTCCTTCGAAGCCCTGCCAGAACTGTGGCGGCATGGCGTAGAGGTTCTCCGGGGTCAGAATCGGCACGTCGCCTTTCGGCACCGCCGCCGGATCGACCGTTTTCAGGGTGACGCCGCTGTTTTTCGCGGCGTGGCTGGAGAACGCACTGACGGAGAGTGCGGCAACAATGGAGGAGGCTGCGCTCTGCAAGACTTCTCTTCTTTTCATGCATCTAATCCCGTAGTCGATGGGGCCGCGCAATGGGCCATAACAGTGTCCCCTGAGGCACGTTGCAATCGGGCCCGTCCCTTGCCGCTGTTAAACCAGCGCCAGCCAGCTCTGCTTGATCTGCTTACCGTCAAATTTCAGCGCGGTAATTTTTGTTTTCTGACTCATGGCGTAGAAGAGCGCGTCGTCGCTGGCGAGCTGATCCATGCGCGCCAGGAAGGTCGCTTTGTCATTCATCGGCACCAGGAAGCCATCTTCGCCCTGGTTGATAATCTCCTGCGGGCCGGTCGGGCAGTCATAGGCCACCACCGGCAGCGACCAGGATTTGGCTTCCAGCAGCACCAGCGGCAGCCCTTCATAGCGCGAGGTCATCAGCGCCATATCGCTGTCGCGGTAGTAGTCGTTGATATTGCTGACGCGGCCGACAAAGTTGACGCGGCCGCTGATGCCGAGCGCCGCCGCCTGATCTTCCAGCTGCTGGCGCAGTTCGCCGTCGCCGGCGATGACCAGCGTCCATTCCGGATGGGTCTGCGCGAAGTCGCGCCAGATATCGAGCAGCAGATCGAACCCTTTCTGATGATCGAGACGGCCCACCGCCAGCGCCTGACGGCTGCGCGAGGTGCGCTCAAAGGCTTTGTAGACCACCGGATTGGGAATTTGCTTGCTCGGAATGCGCCAGCGGGAAAAGACCTGGTGGTCTTTGTCGGTCAGGACGATGACCCGATCGTAGTAGCGCAGCAGCAGGTACTTGAGGAGTTTGATCGGCTTGCTGAAGGAGTTGATGGCGATATGTTCACAGGCATAGGCCTTGAAGCGCTTCTTCTTGCCGGAGAGCAGGCTCCAGAAGGCGAACATCACGCTCAGGCGCCCCATGCTGATAAGAAATACGCTATCGACCTCTTCGCTGTGAATGCGTTTGACGATGCTTTTGATCGGATTGCTGTGCCCCTCGAAGCTGACGATCTCTTTCACGTGCTCAAAGGGATAGAAGGTTTTACCGCTGCCTTCCAGCGAATAGATGGTGACGTCATGCGTTTCGCCCAGACACTCGGACATAAAGTTACAGATGTTCTCAGTGCCGGCGTACGAATAGGCATCTTTGATCACCAGGACGATTTTTTTCATTTAACGCTACCCACCTCAAAAGAGTAAAAAGACAATCCTGTTATCGATGCTTGAGGGTAAACAGCACGCCGTTCACCATATACCAGCCGTAATAGTAATAGATTTTTAAAGGATTGTTTTTATAGATAATTCTTAATAATTCCAGGTGCCATTTCGCCGCTTTATTCTTGTTGCGCGAAAGGGAATCGCCTAATTCGTAGTAGTTGACGAGGATGCTCTGGATCACGCGCGCCTGTTTATATCGGGTGAAGAGTTCGTAGAGGAACAGGAAATCTTCGTGCCCTTTACGCTGGAAGAAAATGCCCTGCGGCGGGCGGCGGAAGCAGACCGAGGAGAAGCAGACGCGATACTGCTTCTTCACGAAGTTTTCCTGCTGCAGATAGGGTTTGCTGTAGGTAATGTCGTGATCGGCGTTTTTGGTTTTGTAGTGATATTCGGTGATCACAAAATCGTCGCCGGCGGCGATAGCGGCCGCCTGCTGCGCCAGCTTGTCGACGTGCCATTCGTCATCGCTGTCGAGAAAGGCGATGATCTCCTCTTTCGCCGCGCGCAGCCCGACGTTACGGGTCTCCGCCGCGCCGAGGTTCACCTCGTTGTCGAGGATGGTAATACGCGGATCGTTACAGTGCTCGCGCACCAGCGCCAGCGAATCATCGGTAGATTTGTCGTTGATCAGGTAAAGGTGCCAGTCCGGCCAGGTCTGGTTCATTACCGACTGCACGGCGCGTAAAACCGTCTGGCGAGCGTTATACATCGGCATCACAATGCCTACGGTGCCAACATGATTCGTCATATTCATACCTGAATAAAAAAGTGTCTTTCCGGGAAAACGCTCCCGCACTGGGGAGCAAGAAGAGTCAGGAAACCGCTTTCTCACCGCCCAGCCGCGCCCTTAACTTGTCTTTCACGCGGTTAAGGAAGTAGGCCTGGTTATCTTTGTTGGTGAGAAAGAAGTAGCGCGCAAAGGTCAGGCTCGCCATCAGCGATTTGCCGTCCATTTTGTAGCGCAGCGGCAGCTTAAACGCCTTGTAGGTGTCGATATCGCGCGCGGTCAGGTGCGGCTTCATGGCATCCAGCCAGAAAAGCGAATATTTCACCGATTCGCCTTTATGTTTGGATCCAAATTTCGTGACCAGATGGTAGGTGGCGAGCGGGCGCGCGATCATCACAAACTCATAGCCGAGGCGATCGGCGCGAATGCAGAAGTCGTAATCCTGATGGCGGATGTAGCGCGTATCAAACTGGATGCGCAAGGCGTCCTCGCGCTTCAGCACGATGGTGCTGGTCTGGATAAAGCCGTAACAGCCGAAAAGATATTCCGCCACGGTTTCGTTCTTGCCCGGCGACTGCATCGGCATCACCTTCAGGAAGCTGCCGTCCTGATAGATGTTCACCTGGCTGTAGATCACAAATTTGCTTTTGCCCTGCGCTTCCAGCTGCTCGATTTTGCGGCTGGTCTCAAGCAGCTTATCGGCGTGCCACTCATCGTCGGCGTCGAGAAAGCTGATGTAGTCCCCTGTCGCCAGCTCAATCCCTTTGTTGCGCGCGCCTGCGCCGTTCAGTTTCACCTCGGAGAGCACCAGGTTAATGCCCAGCTCCTGATAGCGCTCGCTGTTGACTACCTCCGCCAGGGCCGCCGCATCGGCGGATTTGTCGTCAACGATAATCACTTCGAAATTGCGGTAGCTCTGCGCCTTGACGCAATCCAGCGTCGCGACGATCGACTGCGACGCGTTATACGCGGGGATTACAATGGAGAAACGAATGTCCTTCATGCCAGTACCTCTTAAAAACAGGGCTGAAATCGATAAAAAAACGGACTGCGTGCCGCGCGGCGCCGGACGCAGTCCCGTCAATCAGTAAGGGTTACCGGAGCGATCCTGCTTTGTCGGCGCCACCTCGGCCGCCACCTTCTTCTTGTTGCTGCTGCCGATAAACGGCTTTTCAACATAGAGATAGGTCAACTTCGCCACGTAGAACGAGAGCACGAAGAACAGCGTGGAGATCAGGGTATAAGCCACCATGTTGTGCGGCACCATGCTCTGCGGGATCTGCTTGATGAAGTAGAGCACCACGCCGTGGATCAGATAGAGGCTGTAGCTCACCTCGCCGATCGACATCAGGGTTTTGTTCTCCAGCATCCCCAGCAGGTTATTGCCGCTGCTTACCACGAAGAAGATCGCCGTCAGGCAGCAGAGGAACACCAGATACCAGAAGGCGTTGCTGGTGAAGGCGAGCGCGAAAATCGCCAGCAGGATGCAGGCCACCCCCGCAACGCGCGACTCTCTAAAGCCCACCAGCCGGTCGCGCCAGATGTAGGCGAAGTAGCCCATGGCAAAGCCCAGCACCGGACGCGGGTCGGTATAGGTTTTGCCCCACAGGCGCAGCGCCACGGCGACGCAGAAAATTGCGCCGATAGAGCCAAGGATCAGCAGGGTTTTATATTTGCCGCGGGTGGCACGGTTCACCACGAAAATCAGCGGAATAGAGAGATAGAGCAGCCACTCAAGACGCAGCGTCCATTCCACGCCAGCGTTAACGTCAGCGGTGAGAAAATCACCCATATGATAGCTGCCGACGAACAGCAGCCAGAGCACGGCGTCGGTAATGCTGTGCGCGTCGATCTGCAAATCGCCCTGCACCAGACCGACCAGAATGATCACCAGCCCGGAGAACCAGAACATCGGCACGATGCGGCGCACGCGCGACTTCAGCAGCTTCCAGGTGAGCTGGCTCGCCGGCATGCCGTCGTTGTCCAGCCAGCGATAGAACAGAAACGCCGAGATCATAAAGAACAGCAGCACGCCGAACTTGCCGGCGTTGACGAAAAAGTTGCCTTCGGAGAACCAGACAAAGTAGTCCTTATCGAAGATCCAGTTGCCGTCCAGCGAATAGAGATAGTGCACCAGATGGGAAAAGGCGACGATGCTGGCCAGCAGCGCGCGCAGCCCGGAGATGCTCTTAATGCCGCTGCCGTTATAGACATCTTTATGGAAGCCGGTCGCGCGCAGAATAAGCAGCGCCAGACAGAACGACACCACCATGATTAATACATACATGACAACTCCTGAAGCCCAGAGGGAAGTTGAATTTAGCTACCCGGCTGCGCCAGCTGTTTGCCGAAGCTGGCGCTGATGACGTCGAAGGTCTGCTGCGCTTTTAGCTTATAAAGCGATTCGGAGGGATGAATGCAATCCGCCGACATGCCGCTCTGCCAGTCGCGCTGCGCCTTAATGGCCGACCACTGCTTCACCACCGGCACGCCTTCCGCCTTCGCGACCGCGTTAAGCTGATAGACGTAGGGCCAGACATTCCAGCGCTCGACTTTGCCGCAGATAGGGTTAGGCTCCTGCAGCACCACCAGCTTGTTGTGCGCCTTCGCCTCTTTCACCAACGCGGTCATAATGCGGCCGTACTCTTCCGGGCTTTCCAGATGGGCGTTCTTGTCTTTAAAAAAGTAGTGACGCGCATCGTTAATGGCGTAGTTAAGCAGGATCAGCTGCGCGCTGGAGTTCGCCATGCGCTCGCGCCAGGGGCTGGTATCGTCGGTGCCCTTCTTGTAGAGCAGCTCCGCCGCCTGCGCCCCCGGCACGCCGTGGTTTTTCACCTCAATAGCGCTGCCATATTTGCTCTGCAGCATTTGCTGCAGATAAGCCATCTCGTTGCCTGGCGCGATAATATTTTTTCCGCCAGAGGAGGTGACGCCCGCCGTGGTGGAGTCGCCGTAGGCGTCGATAATAAATGCGCCGCGATCGGCGGCCTGCGCGAAGCAGGAGAGTGAAAGGATCGCTGCGGCAATAAGTGATTTAGTCATGTTACCTCCCCGGTTAATGGAACAGCCTGAATCCCTGAGCCACTTCATAGCCGACTACGGCCTGCTTCAGAGAAATCGTGTTGTAGTAGAGGTAGTAGACAAGGAAGAAAGCGAACATCGCGAACATTGCCGGCTTGAGTATCGGACGCACCTGATAGACCAGCGAGGCTAAAATAATCGGCTCGACCTGCAACAGGTAGTTGGAGAGGCGCGCGCCCGACGAATAGTTATAGAAGAAGATGCGGATGCCGCCGCCGATGGCGAAGGTCAGCACCAGCAGGTAGTTAAGGCGATACTGCTGGTAGTTATACTTTTTAATCTCGTTACTCAGCAGGAAGTAGACGAAGATAAACACCAGCATGATGTTTTTCAGGTTCGATACCGAGAAGATACTGCCTTCACCGGTATTGGAGGTCTCGTTGCTGTAGCCTTCCGCCCTCTCCCCCAGCGATCCCAGGTGTGCCGAAATCAGCGAGATAAAGCTGGTGCCGCCAACTTTTGAGGCGGGGATACTCAGCAGGATAATCGCCACCGGCCACCAGCGCGAGTCGCGGATAAACAGGAACGGCACAATGGTCACCACCATTACCGCGGTGTTGTGGCTGAAAAACGACAGCAGGGTAAAGGCGAGCGCCATCCAGTAACGCTTCAGATAGATATACCAGATCACGCCGAGAAACAGCGCCGAACTGAGGCCGAAGCGGATCTGGTTCATATCTTTGTTAATAAAGATATGCGCCGAATAGAGCGCCAGCGCCAGAATGGGATAAGGCGACATCTTTTTAAAGAAGACGGCGTTAACCGCTACCGCCAGCAGGCAGAAGATAAACAGGAAAACGTCGGCGTTGTGTGACACCAGGCTGGTGAGCCAGGCCAGGCCAAAAATCAGCGGTTCATAGCGGAAAAAGGCCACTGTGTTGGCGAAGCCGTTAACCTGAATGCGGTTGATAAAGTCGGCGAAAAAGCTGCGGTACTGATAATCATCCATGCCGGTGCCGAGGCCGCGGATACCGCCAAACACCACCAGCGTCGCAGCGGCGATGCAAAGCAGATAAGTCAGGATGTGCGTGGTGCGTTCGTCTTTTTTCAGCAGGATTTCTACGATCGAAATCAGCAGCAGAAACCCTGATATATACCAATATGGAGCCATGGTGTGATTCCTTAATTCCACACGTTGCCAGCTCGACAGGCGTTTACGCCTTCTGCGTAAAGCCGCGCCTCAAGGCGCCTGCCTGTTGCTGAACCATTCTGTTATGGGCGCCCGCCCGGTTATGCGTGTTATGCGTGGCGTCTGGCGCGAAACACAGAATCACCTGTGTACATCGTTGCGTGTCGTCTTTAAGAGACGATAAAAAGGGGCGGTCTCGCCGCCCCGTTAATCGTCAAAGTTTAGCTTTTGGTCGGCTTGCCATATTCGTAGTCGTAATAGTCGTAGCCATACCCGTAGGCGTTGGCGGCTTTACGCACCACGGCGTTCAGAATCACGCCTTTGATCTCGATACCGTTCTGCGCGAAGCGCTTGAAGCTGACGTCGATCTCTTTGGTGGTGTTGGTCTCAAAGCGCGCCACCATCAGCGAGGTGCCCGCCAGCTTGCCGATAATCGAGGCGTCGGTGACGGCCAGAATCGGCGGCGTATCGATCAGCACCAGGTCGTAGTTCTTGCTCGCCCAATCCAGCAGCTCGCCCATGCGGCGGTGCATCAGCAGCTCCGACGGGTTCGGCGGCACCTGGCCGCGCGGCAGGAAGTCGAAGCCGTATGCGCCGCGCTGGATCATCGCCGGGGTAAACTCGGTTTTGCCGGAGAGCACGTTAGAGAGACCAGACTTGTTCTCCGCACCGATCAGGTCGTGGGTATAGCCGCGACGCATATCACCGTCGATAAACAGCACGCGCTGACCCGCTTTCGCCACCAGCGTCGCCAGGTTGGCACAGATAAAGGTTTTACCAATGCCTGGGCTCGCGCCGGTGATCATCAGGATGTTGTTCTTCGCTTCCATCATCGCGAAGTGCAGGCTGGTACGCAGGCTACGGATCGCTTCGATAGAGAGGTCGGTCGGGTTGCCCAGCGCCAGCAGCGTTTCGTGCGGATCGGTCTTCACTTTATGACCGCGACGCGCCAGCGCTTCGGTGTCTTTCTTACGCTGCCATTCAGAGAGCGGCACGCTCGCATAGACGTTCATACCCAGCTCTTCCAGCTGTTCCGGGTTCTCGATGCCGTGATGCAGCAGCGCCTTCAGCAGTACCAGACCCACAGAGACAACCAGACCAAACAGCAGGCTGGCGACAATAATCAGCGCTTTCTTCGGCGCGACCGGCGCGTTAGCCGTTTCAGCGTTGTCGATGATGCGTACGTCGCCGACGGTGCTGGCTTTACTGATGCCCAGCTCCTGCTGACGGTTCAGCAGCTGCATGTAGATCTCCTGACCCGCCTGCACGTCACGCGTCAGGCGCAGGATCTCTTGCTGCGTCTGCGGCATCTGGGAGATTTTCTTGTTCAGCTGCGCCTGCTCGCCTTCCAGCGTTTTGCGTTTTTCCAGCAGCGCGCGGTAGGTCGGGTGGTCTTTGGTGAACAGCTGCGACACTTCAGCTTCGCGGAAGGTCAGCTCGTTGAGCTGGCTCTGCACGCTGACGGAGGAGTCGAGCGCTGATTTCGCTTCCAGCGACATATCCACCGATTCGTTCTGACGACGGAAGGTGTTCAGCTTGTTCTCAGCGTCGTCCAGCTTGGCGCGCACCTGCGGCAGCTGGTTGCGCAGAAACTCGAGGCTCTTCTCAGCCTGCTCAGATTTGCGCTCGACGTTTTGCAGCAGATAGTTGTTGACGATCTGGTTCAGCACCTGGCTGATGCGCTCCGGATCTTCGCCGACATACTGCAGACCCAGCACGCCGGTGTCTTTGCCCTTGTCAGCAACGGTCAGGTTCGCCAGCACGGAGTTGATCGCCTGCAGCTCGTTCAGCTTGGTGACGGTGAAGCTGGTGCCCTCTTCCGCCTGGATGCCGCTGACCAGCATAGTGATTTCGCCATGCTGCTCCAGACGACCCACCTGGCCTTTAAACAGCTCGTCGCCATCTTTGGTCACGGTATAGGTTGTCGGGCTGTTCACTTCCAGCTCAACGCTGCGCTTGTCGACGGTGCGCGGGATCTCCAGACGCGAGATAGCGATCTGCGCCGGTTTATTGCCCATCAGGCGCGACAGACCTTTACCGATGATCGGGAAGTATTTCTGCTCCACCACGGTGTCCAGACCGAGATCGCTCACGGTCTTGCCGATCACCATGCGCGATTCCAGGATCTGAATCTCGGTGTCCGATTCCGGCGTCGCTGGAATGATGCTTTGCAGATCGGAGAGCACGGTGCTGCTGTTCTTCTGCTCGACCTGCACCATGGCGTCAGCGCTGTAAATCGGCGTTGCAAAAAGTGTGTAGAGCGTTCCCACCAGCATAAAGAAGGCGGTTACGGCGACAATGATCCAGCGATGATCGATCAGCTGTCCCAAAAGGTGGCCAAGATCGAATCCTGTGGACTCCTCTCTTGGCGCGGTCATAACCTTATTTTTAATATTCATGGATAATCCCAACTATCGGCTTAATACGTTGACCCATTTCTGGGTAGCGTTTTCCAGTAACCCGTAAACCTCTTCAAAGGCCTCACGACTTTTTCTATACGGATCCGCGATTTCCTGTTGGTTGAGCCAGTGCCCAAGCAGCATGGTTTTTCCGCGCGCGGCTGGATCGATGCGATTGACCTGTTCGATATGACGTTTTTCCATCACCAGAATCAGGTCGAAATCGCGGCACATACTGGCAGTGAGCTGCTGCGCGTGATGCCCCTCCAGCGAGAGGCCATGGCGTGCAGCCACCTCGCTGGCGGTTTGGTCCGCCGGATAGCCCTTGAGGGCACCAAGCCCCGCCGAGGCGATGCGCTTTTCCGGCAGCGCGCGCTTCAGTAAGCGCTCTCCGGTAGGAGAGCGGCAGATGTTGCCGACGCAGACCACTAACACGGAGGTAATCATGGCTTAACCTAGTTCGACCAGTTGCGGAAACGCAGCGCCGCCTCGCTCGCATCGTTGATGCCGGCGATGGTCGGCAGCAGCTGCGAAATCACGCGGTTCCAACGCGTCAGCGGCGTCGAGGTGACATACACGATATCGTAAGGTTCAAGTTGGAATTCGGTACCCATGACCATCGCCGCCGCATCTTTGGTGTTCAGCTGATAGATGTTGGCGATCTTGGTGCGGTTGGTGCCGCGAATCGGACGGATAACGAACACGCCGGTGGCGTCAGCGGCAGTCTGATCCATGCCCTGCGCGTTGCCCAGCGCTTCCGCCAGCGTCATGCCGCTGCGGTCCATTTTCAGCGTCGACTGCTGACGGACTTCGCCCATAACGAAAACTTTCAGGTCGTCGTTGCGCGGCACGTAAAGGATGTCGCCCGGGTAGAGCAGGTGGTTCTGGCTCAGGTCGCCGTTCTGCATCAGCGCCTGCAGCGAGATGCGCTGCTCGGTGCCGTTGTGCGTCAGCACCACGTTGCGCCAGTCGGCATCTGCCGCCAGACCGCCCGCGGCGTTGATGGCGTCCAGCACCGTCAGCGGCACGTTGGTGATCGGCTGCTGACCTGAGGTGGTCACCGCGCCGGTCACGTAGGTTTTCTGCGACTTAAAGGAGGCGATGCTGACGTCAACCTGCGGGCTCTCGATATACTGCGCCAGGCGACGCGCAATCTCACCGCGCACTTCGGTGACCGTGCGGCCAACGACGCGGACTTTGCCGATATAGGGGTAGAAGATGGTGCCGTCAGAGTGTACCCAGTTGCCGGTGTCGCTGGCGCTGCGGTACTGGCCAGCCGGCGTCGTCAGCTCCGGGTGATCCCATACGGTTACGTTAATCACGTCGCCGATGCCGATGCGGTATTCATAGTTCTGAATTTCGTTCTGCAGCCCTGGGTTAGCTTGCGCCACTAGCGGCTTGGGACGCATCTGCTCAACCAGGCGCGGCGTTAACGGGAAGACATTGACATACTTATCGATGTCATAGTTGCTGTCCTGCTGCTCAACGACATCTTTTCCGCTAGTGGAAAGGTGCTGGCCTGGAACAACCGTACACCCTGAGAGAAATGTGGCGGATACCAGCATGGGTATCAATTTCGTTTTGATTGTAATCATTTAGATCTTCGCTATCAGTTATTGATTGATAGAGGCGAAAACGCCGCTGTGTAAGCGCTGAAAAAAAATAAACTCGCCAGCCTAAGCACTGAAAATGCCTGTCATTATCACTTGCTCCCTAACTCTTTTTTGTTGCTACCGTTAACAGATGAATAAGCAAACGCATGCGTTGCGTTCCACCCGTTAACGGCTTCCTTCAGCCACGATAATGGCGGCTATCGCCAATGACGTTGCCAGCAGCGGCGCTTGAAATCAGGGAGCGTCTGAGCTTCGCTCCCCGCACTCGCCTGCTATCAATACGCCCCATCGCGCTTCAGTACGACACCAACCGTTTTGAACAAAATGGCGATATCGTTCCACAGCGACCAGTTTTTTACGTACCACGAATCGAAATAGACACGCGTTTCGTAATCAACGTCGTTACGACCGCTGACCTGCCACAATCCCGTCATGCCTGGCTTCGCCATCAGATAGTAGTCGACATCCCCGGCATAACGGCAAAGTTCATCTTCAATCACCGGGCGCGGACCGACGAGGCTCATGTCGCCGCGCACAACGTTCCACAGCTGCGGCAGTTCATCCAGGCTGGTTTTGCGGATGAAGTGGCCGACCTTAGTGATGCGTGGATCGTTTTTCAGTTTGAAATCTTTATCCCACTCGGCGCGCGCCACGGGGTCGGTGCGCAGCACCTCTTCCAGCACCTCTTTGGAGTTGATCACCATCGAGCGGAACTTCAGGCATTTGAACTTGCGGCCGTTCATGCCGACGCGTTCATGTCCGTAAATCGGCGGTCCACCGTCGCGGCCGACCAGAAAGCCGAGCACCAGCAGCGCAGGCAGCAGCATGATAATAATCGACAGCGCGCCGACGATATCGAATGCCCGCTTCAGGAAGCGCGAGGTGCGCTTCGCCAGGTTGTTATTCACGCGCAGGATCATCACTTCATGGCTGAAGATGTAGGCCATGTCGGTGCCGTAGAGCGGCACGCCGCGCAGCGTCGGGATAACAGAGACCGAGCGGCAGTTGTGCATCGCCAGGTTCTTCAGCCATACGTCGCGATACTGGCTCTGCTCAAACTCGACCGCCACGATAAACTGCGTTTCGCTGTGGGTCAGGTTCCAGAGTTCGGCCTCTTCGCGCAGCACCGGCACGCCGGAGATGCTCGCCTGCGGGCAGCTGCCGTCGACGTCGTAAAAGGCGATAACGTCGAAGCCCATCACCTCTTCGCTCTGCAGCGCCTGCCAGGCTTCCTGCGCGTTCTTGCTGCTGCCGATAATAATGGTCTGCTTTTTCCACAGGCCATAGTGATTAAGCATATGTTTGACCACCGCGCGCGACAGCGGAATCAACACCAGCGCCAGCACCCAGGTCAGCAACCAGACGAAGCGCGACATTTGCCACTGTGACAGCGCGGTAATCGACAGGTCGATAATAGAAAAAATAAGAATGGTACGAAAAACTTCTTTCAGCTCGAACCAGAATGGTTTGCGGTAGGTAAAGTGACGCAGCCTGACCCAGAACCATCCGACGCAAATTACCGACAGGAGAATATGCGTAGCTATTTTCAAATTCAGATCTTTTTCAGAAATATCTGCCAGCGGTGAATCAGACATCATATTAATTAACGCCAGCGCGATGAATAATGCTGCGTTAAAACAAATTAAATCCGAACCTGCCAACAACAATTTAGTGAAAAGACTTTTAAACGTAATTTCAGTATCGCGCATATTTAACTCTTTATTTTATTTCCTTTAACCCGTGACGCCCTGAGCTGTGTAATAATTGAGCGAACCAGTCTCTCGTCGACATATGCGTAACTGAGGGGAGTTCCAGGGTACGTCTACACCCGTTTCCTTAGTAAAAAACAGGAAAATCGTGATGAATACCAACAGATTACTCTGACTTACCTGTGGTGACGCACTGATTATTTTCTAAACGTAAAAGGCGTTTCAGGCACGCTACCGCCCTTGGCTGTCGCTGCCAATACCGCTTTTGATATCCTGTTTCCGGCCTGCTATTCCCGGACCGGTTGCCTGATGCATACCCACGGGGCAGATCACAATTCACAACATTAGGTGCCAAATCAGTGGGCGAATATCAACATAAGCGCAGACTTTTAACAGCACGTTGCTATACTAGTTATTACTGGCTTCTTTACAAGTAGGCCCCGCTGTCCCCTGACTATTTTAGGAAAAAGACTACCAGCCATTAGTATTGAGGCCCGCCAACCGGTAAAAATGAAAGTGCAATACCCTGCGCAAAAATCAGATTAATGCCATATTCGCGACGCTAATAAATTCTTCAGATGCCGCCCTCTCGTCTTAATCAATTCATCAGTTATTCATCGCGCCGCCATCTTCGCATTTACCTGATTCTGACAAAATGGTGAAACAAACCTGGCACTACCCTCTCATTATTCCCTGATAAGGCATGGCACCCCGGTCGCCATCCCCTGTTGTGCCCTGCCCCCTGCTCCACTATCCTCAGATTTTACTGACTTCGATATATTCAGGCGGCTAAGGCATGTTGGAGGTGTTTGCGGATCCCTCGCTATGGGCGGGGTTAATTACGCTAATCGTTCTTGAACTGGTGCTGGGGATAGACAACCTGGTATTTATCGCCATTCTGGTGGAAAAGCTGCCTGGCAAAGATCGCGACCGGGCGCGCGTTATCGGTTTACTGCTGGCGTTACTCTGTCGCCTGCTGCTGCTGGCCTCCCTTTCCTGGCTGGTCACGCTGACGCAGCCGCTGTTTACGCTGCGGGGCCACCCCTTTAGCGCGCGCGATTTGCTGCTGCTGCTCGGCGGACTCTTCCTGCTGTTTAAGGCCACAACCGAGCTGAATAGTCGGCTGGAGGGTGAGGATCACGCGGATAATCAGCAAAAGCGCGGCGCTAAATTCTGGCCAGTCGTGGCGCAAATCGTGGTGCTGGACGCTATTTTCTCGCTGGACGCGGTGATCACCGCCGTCGGCATGGTCAGTGAGCTGCCGGTGATGATGACGGCGGTTACCATCGCCATTCTGCTGATGCTGCTGGCCAGCAAGCCGCTGACGCGCTTCGTCAACCGCCATCCCACTATCGTTATTCTCTGCCTCAGCTTCTTGCTGATGATCGGCTTCAGCCTGGTGGCGGAAGGGCTTGGCTTTGCGATCCCCAAAGGCTATCTCTATGCGGCGATTGGCTTCTCTATCGTTATTGAGGCGTTCAACCAGCTGGCGCAGCGCAACCGGCGCCGCGCGCTGTCGGCCGGGCGTCCGCTGCGCCAGCGCACCGCAGAGACGGTGCTGCGGCTGCTGCGCGGCGAAGCGGAACATGCCGAGCTGGATCCGCAGAGCGCGATGATGCTCGCCGACAGCGACCGGCAGGCGCTGTTTAACCGCCAGGAGCGGGTGATGATCGCGCGGGTGCTCAACTTCGCCCAGCGCCACGTCAACAGCATCATGACCTCGCGTCACGATATCGAACATATCAATCTGGACGACGACCCGGCGGAAATTATGGCGCGCCTCGACCGCAACCAGCATACGCGCCTGCTCATCACCGATCAGAGCAATGAACTGCTGGGCGTGGTGCACGCCATCGACCTGCTGC
This sequence comes from Pantoea agglomerans, assembly GCF_020149765.1. Classification (NCBI taxonomy): domain Bacteria; kingdom Pseudomonadati; phylum Pseudomonadota; class Gammaproteobacteria; order Enterobacterales; family Erwiniaceae; genus Pantoea; species Pantoea agglomerans. The sequence goes on along the minus strand of NZ_CP083809.1, from coordinate 1,391,473 downwards.
ATCAGTCGCTGCATCACCAGTCGCTCGATTTGCGCGCGCTGGTGCGTCAGCCGCTGGTGTTTCCCGAGCGGCTGACGCTGCTGCAGGCGCTGGAGCAGTTCCGCCAGGCGCGCACCCATTTTGCCTTTGTGGTAGATGAATTCGGCTCGGTCGAGGGGGTGGTAACGCTGAGCGATCTGATGGAAACCATCGCCGGCAACTTACCCCTTGAGGGGGAAGAGATTGATGCCCGCTACGATGTGCAGGCGCAGGGCGAAGGCCGCTGGATCGTCAACGGCAATATTCCGCTTGAGGATTTAGCGCTCTACGTCAGGCTGCCGCTGGATGAGCGACGCAGCTACCACACGCTGGCGGGCCTGCTGATGGATAGCCTGCAGCATATTCCTGAAGAGGGGGAAACCCTGCAGGTCGGCAGCTATCTGCTGCGCACGCTGCAGGTGGAGAATCATCGCGTGCAGAAGGTGGAGATCCTGCAGCAGCCGCAGGATCCCGATTACGAGGTGTGACTCAGGGTCGCAGCAGCTTGCGCAGGCTGTCGCTGTCGCTGTTTTTCGGCTGGCGGTCCAGCCACTGATTGAGGCGCGACTTCGCCTCGCTCTGCAGCTGCTGGCGCAGCAGCTGATCCACCGGCAGCGAATACTGCACGTTATTCCAGCCGCCATAGATGCGCAGCGGCACCGCCTGCTGCGACAGCAGTGCAACCAGCCTGTCGTCGCCTTTCCAGCCGGTGAGCGTGAGGCCGAACGTCATATCCAGCTGCTGCGTCGGCATATTCACCTCGCCGCCGCCCTGCAGCCTGAGCCGATCGCCCTCGCCTTTGAGATCCGTCAGGCGCAGCACGCCATTATTCAGCGCCAGCCTGCCGTCGAGCTGGCGAATGCCCTGCTCACTGCTCTCGTCGCTGCTGACCCGATCGCTGGCGCGCGCCACCGCACGGCGCACCATCTGCTGCAGGTTGAGCTGCGCCAGCTTAACATCGCTGGCGCTGAGCTGCGCGTCGCCGCGCCAGCGGCGTTTGGCCGCCTCCAGCGACAGCCCTTCGCCGCTCAGCTCGCCGTTAAGGGAGAGCGCCCCCTGCACGGTCTGTGGCAGATCGAAGGCGGCGAGCAGCGGCTGGATCGCAACCTTATTCAGTACCGGCTGCAGCGCGACGCGGGTTTCCGCCTGGCGAATATCAATCGTGCCCGGCGCGGAGAAATCCCCCTCCCCCAGCCTGCCGCGCAGCGTGCGCAGCGCGATCTGCCCCTGCTGGTTAGTGACGTCCAGCGCAAAGTCCTGCAGCGTCAGTCCACGCCACACCGCGCTGTCCGCTTTCAGGTTCACCGCCAGATTCATCGCGTTAAGGGGCGAATCGAGATTATTCTGCTCGCGCGGCGTCGCAATGACCGGCGCGCGCGCCACCGTGGCGTGCTGCGTCGCGCCGTCGCCCGCCTGCGGCGCGTTTGCCATCAGGTTATCGAAGTTAAGCTGCGTGGCGTGCAGCTGAAGCGCCAGCTGCTGCGGCGACGCCAGCGAACCGCTCGCCTCGCCCGACAGCGCGCTGTCGTTGGCGCTCAGCTTCATCTGCGTCAGCGCAAACTGCTGCGTCTCGGCGCGCCAGCTGCCCTGCGCGCTCAGCGTGCCCTTAATGCCCTGCGGCGGAATATCGGCGCCGCTCAGCGCATAGTTGAGTTCGTCGATTTGGCCGCTCAGGCGGTGGGGATACTGCGACGCGTCGAGCTGGCCCTTCAGCGACAGCACGGCGTTGCGCTGATTGCGCGTCAGGCTGGTGCTGAGTTCGATGCTCGCCAGATGGCGGGCGTCCTGATTAAGGTTGATATTAAGGTTGCGGAAGTTGTACTCGTCGCCGCCCGGCTGGCGCCAGATCAGCAAACTGTTGGCGACGCGCAGCTGGCCAATATCGAACGACCAGCCGCTGGCTGGCGCGGCGGCTTCGCTGCGGCCGGGGGCCACCGGCGCGTTTTGCGGCTGCTGCGGCGCGCTTTCCGGCGTGGCGCGCACCACCGCGTTGCTTAACATCACCTGGCTGACGCTGAGCTGGTGCGACAGCAGCGGCCAGAGATTAACGTCAAGACGCATATTTTCCGCCGTGACCAGCGGCTGCGCGGCGCCGGGAGCGGTCAGGCTCATGCGACCGGCCAGAATGCTGAGCTTAGGCCAGACGTGCCAGCGCAGATCGCCGCTCACCTCCAGCCGATAACCACTGCGTTGCTCGACCTGCTTCACCATGTAGGATCGAAAATCGTTTGGATTGACCAGCAGCACCAGCGCGGTCATGCCTGCAACGATGACCACCAGTAAAATGGCCAGCGTGGTTATCACTCTTTTCATCACATCCCCATGCTCGCGGTTTAATCTTTGTCGATACGACTGGCGACAGCGCCCTGCTGTCCGCGATATTTAGCGTCTTCGCGACGGTTGTAAGGCCGCGCCGCCGGCCCGGAAAGGGGCTCAAAGCTTAGCGCGCCGATCAGCATGCCTGGACGCAGCGCCAGCGGCAGCTTACCGGAATTATAGAACTCCAGCACGATACGGCCCTGCCAGCCGGGATCGATACGGTGTGCGGTAACGTGCACCATCAGCCCGAGACGCGCCAGCGAGGAGCGGCCGTCCAGCCAGCCCACCAGATCGTCTGGAATAGTGACCGACTCGAAGGTTACCGCCAGCGCCAGTTCGCCGGGATGCAGGAAAAAGGCTTCGCCTTCCGGCAGCACAATCTCATCGCTCATTACGCGATCCAGCGCAGCGCTGACTTCATCTTTCGGGCCGCTTAAATCAATAAAGGCGGCGGTGTGGCCCCGGAACGTGCGGAACTGATTGCCCAGACGGACATCGACGGTGGCACCGTTGATGCGCTCGACCGGGGGACGCGGATCGATAGCAAGCCTGCCGTCATCCAGCCAGGCTTCAATATCGCGGTCACATAATCTCATTCATCTGTCTCCATGATATAAGTGTAGCGAACTGCCTGAAACTCGCGTGACAGGCGGCTCGCTGCGCGCCAGACCCGACGCGGCTACTCAAAAAACTGGTTGATCCTCGACTTGAGGATATCAATGGCGATACGGTTTTTCCCGCCGCGCGGCACGATAATGTCGGCGTACTGCTTCGAAGGTTCGATAAACTGCAGGAACATCGGACGCACGGTTTTCTGATACTGGCTCATCACCGAATCCATTGAGCGGCCGCGCTCGTTCACGTCGCGCTTCATGCGGCGCATCAGGCAGATGTCGAGCGGCGTATCAACGAAAATAGAGAAGTTCAGCTCCTGGCGCAGGCGCGCGTCGGTGAGCAGCAGGATCCCCTCCAGAATAATCACCTTTTTCGGCTTCAGGTGAATAGTGTCGCGGGTGCGGGTATGCTCAACGTAGCTGTAGACCGGCAGATCGATCGCCTGGCCCGCTTTCAGCGCCTGCAGATGCTGCAGCAGCAGATCGTGATCCATCGCGCTGGGGTGGTCGTAGTTGGTTTTTACCCTCTCTTCCATGGTGAGGTGACTTTGATCCTTGTAATAAGCATCTTCAGGAATAACCCCGATATGCTCGTCACCGACCTGATCGCGGATTTCACGATAGAGCGTGCTGGCGATTAAACTTTTTCCGGATGCGGAGGCACCGGCAATGCCCACAATCACGCACTGATGAGACTTGTCACTCATACTTTTTTTAAGACCTGATACTGGAGCCTGCGCTGTACGCGGTTTAGACGTTTTGACGCAGGACGGAATGGAGAGGGTTTAGTAGGCGCTAAGTATAGGGATTTCATTCTTTTGACGCCAGAAAAAGCCGCTCCAGGCATTTCAGAATTTCCCCTTTTCAAACCGAAACCATTACCCGATAAACTAACTGACAGATCTGTTTTTACTTATGCGGCTGGCGCAACAGGCGACGGAAGCGCGTTCCGCCCCGGAAAAGGGCGCGGGAATATCACTGTCGGCCCACAAAAAGGAAGCTTATGCACTGGAGAACACTGACCTATTTCGGCGACAGCATGCTGCTGATCCCTACTGCGGTGATCATCGCCCTGATCCTGCCGTGGAAGAGCGATAACCGCCGCACGGTCTGGTACTGGCTGCTCGCCTTTGGCCTGGCTGGCCTGCTGGTGAGCCTGTCGAAGATTCTGTTTCTCGGCTTCGGCATCGGCAGCGCCCGCTTTAACTTTACCGGCTTCAGCGGGCACAGCGCGATGTCGGCAACGCTCTGGCCGGTGATGCTGTGGCTGGTCTCCGGCCGCTGGCCGACCCCGCTGCGGCTGCTCGCCATCGGCGTCGGCTATCTGATTCCGCTGATGGTGGGCTTCTCACGCCTGGTGATCCACGCGCACTCCGCCAGCGAAGTGGCAACCGGCCTCCTGCTGGGCTTTACTCTCAGCTCGGCGTTTCTGCTTAGCCAGCGCCGCACCGCCCTGAAGGGCTTTAGCTGGCCGCAGATTGGCGCCGCTTTTTTAGTGCCGCTGCTGCTGCTGGGCCACGGACGCCTGGCCACGACCCAACAGTTCCTCGAGCGCTTTTCCGCCGATCTGGCGGGGCTGGAGAAACCCTTCACGCGCGCCGATCTCTTCCGCCAGTAGCCTGTCTACGCCCTGTTGCGCCGCGACAGGGCCAGTCAATCCGTTGAATAACACACTAATTTGATTTAACCGACCCACGGCAGCGGCGATGTGCTAGCATGCCCAAAAGAGAATGACTGGCGCATTTTTCGTCATCCAGACGCGGTGCGCGTTGCCGGGTTAGTGAATGAGTATTGAACTGTTGTCCTTGCCGGACAAACCGCAAAAAACCCTGCTGAGCGCCCTGATTCTGGCAGCGCTCGCTTTTCTGCTGACGCTTTTCTGCCTGGAGCTGATTGTCTTCAGCGGCCGCATTTCGCCTCTCTGGTTCGCGACCGCGCTGATGACCATCGTCGCCTTTCGCTCGCCTTCCCGCCATGCGCCGCTGCTGCTGCTGGGCTGTGCGGCGGGCACCGCGCTGGCGAACGCGCTGATACTCGGGTTCAATCTGGGGAACCTGAAATTTACCCTGCTTAACGTGCTGCAGGCGATGGTGGGCGGCCTCTTGCTGCGCGCGCTGCTGAAGCGCCATGCGCCGCTGAACGCCCTGCACGACTGGCTGCGATTTGTGCTCTCGGTCGGCATTATTACGCCGCTGGTGGGCGGCCTGCTGGCGCTGTGGATGCTGAATATCAGCAGCCACGGCACCTTATCCTTTTTCTCGACCTGGGTAATTTCTGAAATCATCGGCATGCTGGCGCTCGGCCCGGTGCTGCTGCTGATGCCCTGGCCGCTGCGGCTTGCCGCGGTTAGCCTGCACCGCGTGGCGGAGTTCCTCTTTACCCTGCTGCTGACCGCGGGCGCGAGCTGGCTGGCGCTGCGCTTTATGCCCTGGCCATTTACCTTTATCGTGGTGATCCTCTTCTGGTGCGCCGTGCGGCTGCCGAAGCGTGACGCCTTTTTACTGTTTTTGCTCAACGCCTGTGCGATTTCGCTGTTTCTGACGCTCGGCCCTACCCCCATCGAAACGCGCAGCGACGTGCCGGGCCAGATCGCCAGCTGGCTGCCCTTACTGCTGGTGCTGATTCCGAGCCATGTGATGGCGCTGGTTATGGACGCCTTTCAGCGCGAAAAGCATCACATTAGCGAAAGCGAAACCCGGTTTCGCCACGCGATGGAATATTCCGCCATCGGTATGGCGCTGGTGTCGCCGCAGGGAGGCTGGCTGCAGGTCAATCACTCTCTCTGCCTGACGCTGGGCTTTCCCGATGCCGAGCTGAAAAAGCTCACCTTCCAGCAGATTACCCACCCCGACGATCTGGAAAACGATCTGCAGCATGCCGACAGGCTGCTGCGCGGCGAGATTGACGCCTATACCATCGAGAAACGCTACTTCCGTAAAAGCGGCGAGATCGTCTGGGCGCGCCTGACGGTGTCGCTGGTGCGCGACGGCGTGCAGCAGCCGCTCTACTTTATTTCCCAGATTATCGATATTTCAGAGCTGAAGCAGAGCGAGCAGGTAAACCGGCAGCTGATGGAGCGCATCACCCTGGCCAACGAGGCGGGCGATATTGGCGTCTATGAATGGAACCTGACGCGCAATGAGATGATGTGGGACCGCCATATGTACCGGCTGTTCGACCTGCCCGCCCACCAGCCGCCCAGCCGCGAGCTGTGGCGCAGCCAGGTACACCCGGCGGATCGCGAGCGGCTCGACCGCGCGCTGCAGCCGTCAGAGAAGGTCGACGTTTTCGATATTGAGTACCGCATTCAGCGCGCCGACGGGACGCGCACGCTGCGCACTCAGGCGCGTCGCTTCTTTAATCAGGAGGGACGCATCGAACGCATGCTGGGCATCTGCCAGGATGTGACCCACCTGCGCCACCTCACCGACGCGCTGTTTCAGGAAAAAGAGCGCATGGCGATTACGCTCGATTCCATCGGCGAAGCGGTTATCAGCACCGACAGCGAGATGCGCGTGACCTTTATGAACCCGGTGGCGGAGAAGATGAGCGGCTGGCGGCAGGAAGAGGCGGCGGGTAAACCGCTGAGCGAACTGCTGCATATCACCCAGGGCGTTCACGGCGCGCCGATGGAAAACCAGCGCCTGCGCCGCCTGCCGACGGAAAAAATTACCCCCGATCTGGATGACGAACTGGTGCTGCACGGCGCCGACGGCGGCGTGGTAGAGATCCACTACAGCATCACCCCGCTGCGCACCCTGGAGGGGGAAGAGATCGGCGCGGTCATCGTTATTCAGGACGTCAGCGAATCGCGCCAGATGATGCAGCGCCTTAGCTACAGCGCGCTGCATGACACCCTGACCCGGCTGCCGAACCGCGCCAGCTTCGATGGTCAGCTGCAGCGTCTGCTGGGCGACGCGGTGACGCGTGGGCATCAGCATGTGCTGGCATTTATCGATCTCGATAAGTTTAAAGCGGTCAACGACAGCGCCGGCCACGCGGCGGGCGACGCGCTGCTGCGCGAACTCGCCGAGCTGATGCAGCGTCATCTGCGCGGCACCGATTTCCTGGCGCGCCTCGGCGGCGACGAGTTCGCCCTGCTGATGCCGGAATGCGCAATGCCGCAGGGGTGCGAGGTGGTGCAGCGCATCGTCTCAGCGGTTAACAGCTATGAATTTAACTGGCAGGGCGGCGTGTATCAGGTGGGGGCCAGCGCCGGACTGACGCAGATAGCCGCCGACAACGGCGTCGGCACCGAGGTGCTGTCGCAGGCGGACATCGCCTGTTATAACGCCAAAAACGCCGGCCGCGGACGGCTGATGGTTTACGCGCCGCAGGCGCGCTGAGCCGCTTGCCAGCCCCGCCCAGCTGCGCTAAAGTCGCCCCCTTTTTTCCGGGAGGGGCATCAGATGTTCATTGGTTTCGATTACGGTACGGCGAACTGTTCCATTGCGGTGTGCGAAAATCACACACCGCGTCTGCTGACGCTGGAGAAGGGTCAGCGCCTGCTGCCGTCGATGATTGCCGCACCCACGCGCGAAGCGGTGAGCGAATGGCTCTATCGCCACCATCAGGTCGCGACCCCGGACGCGGAGACCACCGCGCTGCTGCAGCGCGCGCTGCGCTACAACCGCGAAGAGGATATCGAGGTGTCAGCCACCAGCGTGCAGTTCGGCCTGAGCGCGCTGCAGCACTATATGACCGACCCGGAAGAGACCTGGTTCGTTAAATCCCCCAAATCCTTTCTCGGTGCCAGCGGCCTGAAGCCGCAGCAGATCGCGCTGTTTGAAGACCTGGTGTGCGCCATGATGCGCCATATCCGCGAACAGGGCGAAGCGCAGCTCGACGCGGCGATCGATCAGGCGGTTATTGGCCGTCCCATTAACTTTCAGGGGCTCGGCGGCGATGACGCTAACGCCCAGGCGCAGGGCATTCTGCTGCGCGCCGCGAAGCGCGCCGGTTTCCGTGACGTGGAGTTTCAGTTCGAGCCGGTGGCGGCGGGACTCGATTTCGAAGCGACGCTGGACAAAGAGACGCGCGTGCTGGTAGTGGATATCGGCGGCGGTACCACCGACTGCTCGATGCTGCTGATGGGGCCGGAGTGGCGCAAGCTGTCAGACCGCCGCGAGAGCCTGCTCGGCCACAGCGGCTGCCGCGTGGGCGGCAACGATCTCGATATTATGCTGGCGTTTAAAACCCTGATGCCGCTGCTCGGCCTCGGCGGCCGGACGCAGAAAGGCACCGCCCTGCCCGCGCTGCCGTGGTGGAACGCGGTGGCGATTAATGACGTACCGGCGCAGAGCGAGTTTTACTCCGCCGCCTGCGGCAAGCTGCTGCGCGATCTGGTGCGCGACGCGGAACAGAGCGAACAGGTGGCGCATCTGCTGAAAGTCTGGCAGCAGAAGCTCGGCTATCGTCTGGTGCGCGCGGCGGAGGAGAGCAAGATCGCCCTTTCCGATCGCGCCGCTTTCGACGCCAGCCTCGACTTTATCGCGCCGCAGATGCAGGCCGCCATCAGCGACGGTATGCTGCAGGAGGCGATTAATCAGCCGCTGGAGCGTATTCTGGAGCAGGTGCATCTGGCGCTCGCCAGCTGCGACGCAAAACCCGAGGTGATCTATCTGACGGGCGGCAGCGCGCGTTCGCCGGTGCTGCGCGCCGCGCTACAGCAGGCGCTGCCGGAGACGCCCATCGCCAGCGGCGATGACTTCGGCTCGGTTACGGCCGGTCTGGCGCGCTGGGCAGAGGTCATGTTTCGCTAAAAGAAAAGACGCACCTCATCTCTGAGGTGCGTCCGTAAAGGGGCAAGGCGCCGCGTTGAGCAAAAACGCGCCCGGCGTTTTGTCCCGGTCGCGGCGGGCTTTGCGCCATGCCATGTTCTGTGCGGCCTGAGGCGTCAGCCTCAGGCCGCTGCGCTATCAGAAGTTGATATTGGCGCTGATGCCGCCGACAAAGGCGTCTTTCACTTCGCTTACCGCACCCGGCGCCACGATATACTGCACGTTCGGACGCACCTGCAGCCATTTCGCCAGCTTCACGTTGTAGTAAAGCTCGTAGTTATATTCCGAACCATCCTGAATCGGCAGATAGGTCGGGCTGTTAAAGTCCGTTTCGCCGTTGGCGGCGTTCTGCTGACGCTGCGCGCGGGTGTAGTCGCTGTTAACGTGAATACGCGCCGCGGCAATGCCGATCTCATCTTCAGGGCGCGCATCAAATGGCCCCGCCCAGGTAAAGGCGATCGACTGATAGTTGTCGGTCTTCGACGTTTTGTGATCGTTCATCACCGCCTGCACCGACACGCCGATGCCGCGGCTGGCGTCGCCGCCCTGCGCGGTCAGCTACTGCTGTAACAGCACGTAGCCGCCGTAGGCGTGATCTTTATCCTGATAGGCACCGTCGCGCCAGCTGCCGTAAACGTCGCCGTTGGCGGACGAATAGTAATAGCCGATGCGGTAGTTACCCGGCAGTTTGTCCGGGCCCAGCGTCGGCTTCCAGCCCAGTTCCACCGGCACCAGGTTGCCCTCGGAGTTGCTGGTATCAAGACGGAAACCGTCGCCGCGATCGTAGTTAGCGCGGTTCTGGTTATAGAAGCCGACCTGGAAGAAGACTTCCGGCGTGATATTGAGCTTCACGCGGCCGCCCCACTGCGATACCGGCCAGTTAAACCAGCGGTCGCCGCGCCAGTTACCCGCCTGGCCGCTGCCGAACGCCAGGTTCTGGAACTTGCTGTCGAAGTTATCGAAATCTTCGCCCACGGTCACGCGACCCGCTTTCAGGTTGACGACGTCGTCAAACAACCCTTTGCTCAGCCAGAACTGCGTCAGACGCCAGGTCTGCCCGCGTCCGTACACTTCCTGCACCGAAGAGAGCATGCCGGTGCGACGATCGGCCACCTGATCGGAAATATTACGCCCGTCGCGGTTGGTGATGGTCGCCTGGAACTGCGTATCCTGCCAGCCCAGCAGCTTTTCCAGATCGAGATTGGCACCGAACGCCCACTGATCGCTGTAGCGCATAGAGGTGTTAGTATCGGCGCCGCCGCCGAGGTTCGATGCGCTTTCCATGGTGTAATTAACGTCAAATTTAACGCCGTCATTTTCCAGCTGCGTTCGCGAACCGCCCCAGTCGCCGAACATATAAGGCGAGTCATAGCTGAAAGCGTCTGCGGCCACAGCAGAGGCGCTCAGCATGGCAAACATCAGGGAGCCGGCCGCCACTCGGCGCAGCGGGAAGCGTTGCACTGCTTTATTTGTGTTCATAATCGTTCTTCTTATCTGGATGGAGGTTATTTCCACGCAGAGAATAGTGCTGCAAAAAGTTCAACTTTTGTAAAAATGTGCGCACGAATAGGCAAAGAGACAGTTTCTTCGAACAATTGTGAAGGGAATCGCTGAACAGAAACGCGGCTGGAATTAACGCACTATATGGCACGCAAATTAAAGACGAGGCGCTAACGCCCCGTCTGGCGGGATTAGCGGCTGGCCTGGGTCAGCTTTTCACTCTCTTCCGGCGTCAGGCGCAGCTGCGTTGCGCCGATCAGATCGTCGAGCTGGGCGAGCGACGTGGCGCTGACAATCGGCGCGGTAATGCTGGGTCGGGCAATCTGCCACGCCAGCGCCACCTGGGTCGGGGTCACGCCGCGCGCCAGGGCGATCTCATCCAGCGCCGCCAGGATCTTCAGGCCGCGCGGATTGAGATACTTCTCCACCACGCCCTGCCCGCGCGCGCTTTTGCTGGCGTCCGCTGCGCTGCGATATTTGCCGCTCAGGAATCCGCTCGCCAGCGAATAGTAGTTAATCACCCCCAGCCCATGCCGGGTCGCCACCGCCTCCAGCGCCGACTCGTAGCCTTCGCGATCGTAAAGGTTGTACTCGGGCTGCAGGGTGGCGTAGTGCGCCAGGCCCTGCTCCTCGCTGATCTTCAGCGCCTCCTGCAGGCGCGGCGCGCTGTAGTTGGAGGCTCCAATGGCGCGCACCTTGCCCTCTTTGATCAGCGAATCAAACGCCGCGAGGGTTTCCGCCAGCGGCGTATCGGTATCGTCGCGGTGCGCCTGGTAGAGATCGATATAGTCGGTTTGCAGACGGCGCAGCGAATCCTCTACCGCCTGACGAATATACTGCGGCTTCAGGCCGGTTTTCTCCGGCGAAAGCGCCATGCCGACCTTGGTCGCCAGCACGATGCGGTCGCGTTTGCCGCTCTTTTTCAGCCAGTTGCCGATAATGGTCTCAGACTCGCCGCCTTTATTGCCCGGCGCCCAGCGCGAGTAGACGTCGGCGGTATCGATAAACCACAGCCCTTTCTCCACCAGCGCATCGAGCAAGGAAAAAGAGTTCGCCTCATCCAGCGTCCAGCCGAAGACGTTGCCGCCGAAGGTCAGCAGCGGCACCTGAATACCGGTATCGCCGAGCTGGCGGGTTTCAACCTGACTCATCATTTTCTCCTTCTGTAAGAAATGCCCTGCTTAACAGCATAGCAAAAGCAAAAACCACTCCTTATGCGTAATTCCTCGATAAGTTTGTTCTGACAGGGATACTTACGTCGGTCTGACAGATATCCTTAATTCCTTCAACTTCTGCCCGCGTTGCGGGTCTACACTCTGCTATTTGCAGGCTGCCGCGTTTCAGCCTGCGTTTTGGGGATTTCGACACTGCTGGAGAGCAACCGATAAGATGAACCGACCTTCCTTGTTGAAAAATAGCCTGCTGCTGCTGGCCCTGCTGGCTGCCGCCGCAGGCGGCTACTACTGGTGGCACCATCCGGCGCAGCCTGACGCCGACCCTCAGGCGTCAACCCGACCGCAGCGCGGCAAAGGGGGCGCAGGCGCCCCGCCGGCCCCGGTGCAGGCCGCCACCGCCGTCAGCCAGAGCGTGCCGCACTTTTTAAGCGGGCTCGGCACCGTCACCGCCGCCAGCACCGTGACGGTGCGCAGCCGCGTTGATGGCGAGCTGATGGCGATCCATTTTCAGGAAGGCGAGCAGGTCAAAGCGGGCCAGCTGCTGGCGGAGATCGATCCCCGGCCTTATCAGGTAGCGTTAACTCAGGCGCAGGGCCAGCTGGCGAAAGATCAGGCGACGCTGGCGAACGCCCGCCGCGACCTGGCGCGCTTTGAAAAGCTGGCGAAAACCTCGCTGGTGTCGCAGCAGGAGCTGGATACCCAGCGTTCGCTGGTGAGCGAAACCCTGGGCACCATTAAGGCGGACGAAGGCAGCGTCGCCAGCGCCCAGCTCAATCTGACCTACAGCAGCATTACGTCGCCGATAGCGGGTCGCGTCGGCCTGAAGCAGGTGGATGTCGGTAACTACATCACCAGCGGCGATACCAACGGTCTGGTGGTGATCACCCAGACCCATCCCATCGACGTGCTCTTCAGCCTGGCGGAAAATTATCTGCCCGAGATTATGCAGGCGCAAAAAAGCGGCCAGCCGCTGGTGGTCGAGGCCTGGGATCGCAGCAACCAGACGCTGCTGACCCAGGGCGCGCTGCTCAGCATCGACAACCAGATCGACGCCACCACCGGCACCATCAAGATGAAGGCGCGCTTCGACAATCAGGATGACAAACTCTTTCCTAACCAGTTCGTTAACGCGCGGCTGAAGGTCAATACCCTGCAGGACGCCATCGTTATTCCGACCGCCGCGCTGCAGATGGGCAATGAAGGCCACTTTGTCTGGGTGGTGAACAGCGACAATAAGGTGAGCAAGAAAAGCGTCACCCCTGGCCTGCAGGACAGCCATCAGGTGGTGATTAACGCCGGCCTGAGCGCGGGCGAACGCGTGGTCACCGACGGGCTGGATCGCCTGACGGAAGGGGCGAAGGTTGAGGTCGTTGCGCCGCAGAGCACCGCGCTGAAAAGCAGCCGCGCGGCGCAACCGGCAAAAGGAGCGCGCGAGTAATGCAGGTTACGCCTCCTGACGCCAGCGGCGGACCGTCGCGTCAGTTTATTTTACGTCCGGTCGCCACCACGCTGCTGATGATCGCTATTCTGCTGGCGGGCATCCTCGGCTACCGGTTTCTGCCGGTTTCGGCGCTGCCGGAAGTGGACTATCCAACCATCCAGGTGGTGACGCTCTATCCCGGCGCCAGCCCGGACGTCACCACCTCCGCCATTACCGCGCCGCTTGAGCGCCAGTTCGGCCAGATGTCGGGGCTAAAGCAGATGGCGTCGCAAAGCTCCGGCGGCGCATCGGTGATCACCCTGCAGTTCCAGCTGACGCTGCCGCTCGACGTTGCCGAGCAGGAAGTGCAGGCCGCCATTAACGCCGCCACCAGCCTGCTGCCTAATGACCTGCCTAACCCGCCGGTCTACAGCAAGGTCAATCCCGCCGATCCGCCGATTATGACGCTGGCGGTCACCACCAGCAGCATGCCGCTGACCCAGGTGCAGGATATGGTGGAGACGCGCGTTGCGCAGAAGATCTCTCAGGTTTCCGGCGTCGGGCTGGTAACGCTCTCTGGCGGACAGCGCCCGGCGGTGCGCGTGCAGATGAACGCCCAGGCGCTGGCGGCGCTCGGCCTCAGCAGCGAAGAGGTGCGCACCGCTATCAGCAGCGCCAACGTCAACTCGGCGAAAGGCAGCCTCGACGGCCCGGAGCGCTCGATTACCCTTTCCGCCAACGACCAGATGAAATCGGCGGAGGATTACCGTCAGCTGATCGTCAGCTATAAAAATGGCGCGCCGGTCCGCCTCGGCGATGTTGCCACTATCGAACAGGGGGCGGAAAACCGCTGGCTCGGCGCCTGGGCGAACCGCGAGGCCGCCATCGTGCTTAACGTGCAGCGCCAGCCGGGCGCCAATATTATCGCCACCGCCGACAGTATCCGCGCGCTGCTGCCGTCGCTCACCGCCGCGCTGCCGAAGTCGGTAAAGGTGCAGATGCTGACCGATCGCACCACTAATATTCGCGCCTCGGTCACCGATACCCAGCATGAGCTGATGCTGGCGATCGGCCTGGTGGTGATGATTATCTACCTGTTCCTGCGCAACGTGCCGGCGACAATCATTCCCGCCGTCGCCGTGCCGCTGTCGCTGGTTGGCACCTTCGCCGCCATGTACTTCCTCGGCTTCTCTATCAATAACCTGACGCTGATGGCGCTGACGATCGCCACCGGCTTTGTGGTGGACGACGCCATCGTAGTGATTGAAAACATCACCCGCTATCTGGAGAAGGGGGAAAAACCCCTTACTGCCGCGCTCAAGGGCGCAGGCGAAATCGGCTTCACCATTATCTCGCTCACCTTTTCGCTGATCGCGGTGCTGATCCCGCTGCTGTTTATGGGCGACGTGATCGGCCGCCTGTTCCGCGAGTTCGCCGTGACGCTGGCGGTGGCGATCCTGATCTCCGCCGTGGTCTCGCTGACGCTAACGCCGATGATGTGCGCGCGCATGCTCAGCGCCGAGTCGCTGCGCAAGCAGAACCGTTTTTCGCGCGCCAGCGAAGCCTTTTTCGAGCGGGTCATCGCCGGATATGGCCGCTGGCTGCGCAAGGTGCTGGCGCATCCCTGGCTGACGCTGTCGGTGGCGCTCGGCACGCTGCTGTTGACCGTGCTGCTGTGGATCGTGATTCCGAAAGGCTTTTTCCCGCAGCAGGATAACTCGATTATTCAGGGCACGCTGCAGGCGCCGCAGAGCGCCTCGTACGCCAGCATGGCGGCGCGCACGCGCGACGTCGCCTCGCTAATCGTGAAGGATCCGGCGGTGCAGAGCATCACCTCTTTCGTGGGGGTCGACGGCACCAACGCCGCTCTCAACAGCGCGCGTCTGCAGATCAACCTGAAGCCGCTGAGCGAGCGCGACGACCGCATTCCGCAGGTGCAGCAGCGGCTGCAGCAGCAGATCAGCCAGCTTCCCGGCGTTACGCTGTGGCTGCAGCCGGTGCAGGATCTCACCATTGATACCCAGGCGAGCCGCACCCCCTATCAGTTCACGCTGCAGTCCGGCTCGCTGGAATCGCTTGGCACCTGGGTGCCCAAACTGCTGGAGGCGCTGCGCCAGTCGCCTGAACTGCGCGACATCAGCAGCGACTGGCAGGATCAGGGGCTGGAGGCGTACGTCAATGTCGATCGCGACAGCGCCAGCCGCCTCGGCATCAGCATGGCCGACGTCGATAACGCGCTCTATAACGCCTTTGGCCAGCGCCTGATCTCCACCATCTACACCCAGGCGAACCAGTATCGCGTGGTGCTGGAGCAGGATAACCGCACCACGCCCGGCCTGGCGGGCCTGGAGGGGATCCGGCTGACCAGCGCCGACGGCGGCAGCGTGCCGCTTAGCGCCATTGCCAGCGTTGAGCAGCGCCACAGCGCGCTAAGCATTAACCATCTCGATCAGTTCCCGTCGGCGACCTTCTCTTTTAACGTCGCCGACGGCTATTCGCTGGGCGACGCGGTGAAAGCGGTCAGCGCGGCGGAAGCGCGGCTCGGCATGCCTTCCGAACTGATGACCCAGTTCCAGGGCAGCACCCTGGCGTTCGAGGCGGCGCTCACCAGCACCGTCTGGCTGATCGTCGCGGCCATCGTGGCGATGTATATCGTGCTCGGCGTGCTCTATGAGAGCTTTATTCATCCCATCACTATTTTGTCGACGCTGCCCACCGCCGGCGTCGGCGCGCTGCTGGCGCTGATAGTGAGCGGCGGCGAGCTGGATATTGTCGCCATTATCGGCATTATTCTGCTGATCGGCATCGTGAAGAAGAACGCCATTATGATGATCGACTTTGCGCTGGCCGCCGAGCGCGAACAGGGGATGACGCCCTATGACGCCATCTTCCAGGCGTGCCTGCTGCGCTTCCGTCCGATCCTGATGACCACGCTGGCGGCGCTGCTGGGCGCGCTGCCGCTGATGCTCAGCACCGGCGTCGGCGCGGAGCTGCGCCACCCGCTCGGCATCGCCATGGTGGGCGGGCTGATCCTGAGCCAGGTGCTGACGCTGTTTACCACGCCGGTGATCTATCTGCTGTTCGATCGCCTCGGCCGCGCCGCACGCCGCCGCTTTCACGGCCGGGAGGCGCAGCAGTGAGGTTCTTCGCGCTGTTTATCCATCGTCCGGTAGCGACGACGCTGCTCACCATCGCCATTGCGCTGGCGGGCGCGCTCGGCTTTCGCCTGCTGCCGGTCGCCCCGCTGCCGCAGGTCGACTTTCCGGTAATTGTGATTTCCGCCTCGCTGCCGGGCGCCTCGCCGGAGATTATGGCCTCGTCGGTGGCGACGCCGCTGGAGCGTTCGCTGGGCCGCATCGCCGGGGTCAGCGAAATGACCTCCACCAGCTCGCTCGGCAGCACGCGCATTATCCTGGTGCTCGATTTTGACCGCGATATCAACGGGGCGGCGCGCGACGTACAGGCGGCCATCAACGCGGCGCAAAGCCTGCTGCCGACCGGGATGCCGAGCCGCCCTACCTGGCGCAAGGTCAATCCCTCGGACGCGCCGATTATGATCATGACGCTGACCTCGGATATCTATAATCCCGGCCAGCTCTACGACTACGCCTCGACCCAGCTGGCGCAGAAGCTGTCGCAGATCGAAGGCGTCGGCGACGTCACCGTCGGCGGCAGTTCGCTGCCTGCGGTGCGCGTCGCGCTGAATCCGCAGGCGCTGTTTAATCAGGGCGTCTCGCTGGACGCGGTGCGCGAGGCGATTGCCAACGCCAACCAGCGGCGTCCGCAGGGCGCGGTGGAGGATGGCCAGCAGCGCTGGCAGCTGCGCACCAATGACGAGCTGAAAAGCGCCAGCGACTATGCGCCGCTGGTGGTGCACTACAGCAACGGCGCGGCGGTGAAGCTGGCCGACGTCGCCAGCGTGCAGGACTCGGTGCAGGACGTGCGCAACGCCGGGATGGCGGACGGCAAGCCCGCGGTGCTGCTGCTGGTGCGTAAAACGCCGGAGGCAAACGTGATCGATACCGTCGATCGCATTCGCGCCGAGCTGCCGACGCTGCATCAGACCATCCCCGCCGCTATCGACCTGCAGATTGCGCAGGACCGCTCGCCCACCATTCGCGCCTCGCTGCATGAGGTGGAGCAGTCGCTGACCATCGCCGTGGTGCTGGTGATTATGGTGGTGTTTGTTTTCCTGCGCTCCGGTCGCGCCACGCTGATCCCCGCCGCTGCCGTGCCGGTGTCGCTGATCGGCACCTTCGCCGCGATGTACCTGTGCGGCTTTAGCCTGAATAACCTGTCGCTCATGGCGCTGACCATCGCCACCGGTTTCGTGGTGGATGACGCCATCGTGGTGCTGGAGAATATCGCGCGCCACGTCGAGGCGGGCATGAAGCCGCTACAGGCGGCGCTGACCGGCGTGCGCGAGGTGGGCTTTACCGTGCTGTCGATGAGCCTGTCGCTGATCGCCGTCTTTTTGCCGCTGCTGATGATCGGCGGGCTGATTGGCCGCTTCTTCTCTGAATTCGCCATTACGCTGTCGGTGGCGATCGCCATCTCGATGGTGATCTCCCTGACCCTGACGCCGATGATGTGCGCCTATTTGCTGAAGCCGCATGCGCCGCGCGCCCAGCCGCGCCGCCGCGGCGCAGGCCGGATGCTGCTGGCGATCCAGCAGGGTTATGGCCGCTCGCTGGGCTGGGTGCTGAATCATGCGCGCTGGGTGCTGCTGCTGCTTTTTGGCACCGTCGCCCTGACCGTCTGGCTCTTTATTCAGGTGCCGAAAACCTTTATGCCGGAGCAGGATACCGGCCGCCTGATGGGCTTTATTTCCGCCGACCAGAGTATCTCTTTTCAGGCGATGCGCCAGAAGCTGCAGGATTTTATGGTGATAGTGAAGGCCGATCCGGCGGTCGAGAGCGTGGTGGGCTTTACCGGCGGCATGCGCACCAACAGCGGCTCGATGTTTATTTCGCTGAAGCCGCTCTCCGAGCGCAGCGAAAACGCCCAGGCGGTTATCGCCCGGCTGCGCACGAAGCTGGCGAAAGAGCCTGGCGCCAGTCTCTACCTCAACGCGGTGCAGGATCTGCGCGCCGGCGGCCGCGAGGCGAACGCCAGCTATCAGTATTCCCTGCTCTCTGACGATCTCGCCGCGCTGCGCGAGTGGGAGCCGAAAATCCGCCAGGCCTTCTCCGCGCTGCCGCAGCTGGCGGACGTGAACTCCGATCAGCAAGATAAGGGCAGCGAAATGGCGCTGATCTACGATCGCGAAAGCATGTCGCGCCTCGGCATCGACGTCTCTGAGGCAAACGCCCTGCTGAACAACGCCTTCGGCCAGCGGCAGATTTCCACCATCTATCAGCCGCTGAATCAGTACAAGGTGGTGATGGAGGTCGATCCGCGCTACACCCAGGATATCAGCGCGCTGGAGCAGATGTTTGTGATCAACAGCGACGGCAAGGCGATTCCGCTGTCGTGGTTCGCCCGATGGCAGCCCGCCAACGCGCCGCTTTCGGTTAACCATGAGGGGCTCTCCGCCGCCTCGACTATCTCCTTCAACCTGCCGGAGGGCGTTTCGCTGTCGCAGGCGTCTGAGGCGATAGACCGCACCATGACGGCTATCGGCGTGCCCGCCAGCGTGCGCGGCAGCTTCGCCGGCACCGCGCAGGTGTTTGAGCAGTCGCAGGGCAGCCAGATCTGGCTGATGCTCGCCGCCATCGCCGCCGTCTATATTGTGCTGGGCATACTCTATGAGAGCTATGTCCATCCGCTGACCATTCTCTCGACGCTGCCCTCGGCCGGGGTCGGCGCACTGCTGGCGCTGACGTTGTTCGATACGCCGTTCAGCCTGATCGCCCTTATCGGCATTTTGCTGCTGATCGGCATCGTGAAGAAGAACGCCATTATGATGGTCGACTTTGCGCTGGAGGCGCAGCGCAGCGGCAATCTGAGTGCGCGTGACGCCATTTTCCAGGCCTGCCTGCTGCGCTTTCGCCCGATTCTGATGACCACGCTCGCCGCGCTGTTTGGCGCGCTGCCGCTGGTAATCACCAGCGGCGACGGCGCGGAGCTGCGCCAGCCGCTCGGCATCACCATCGCGGGCGGACTGATTATGAGCCAGCTGTTGACGCTCTACACGACGCCGGTGGTCTATCTCTATATGGATAAGCTGCGGCGCAGGCGCAGCGCAGGCGCACGTACGGCAGAGACTTAAGGGGGAGCAAAGCAATGAACGCCCAAAACGCGACGGTTCGCTGGCAGCTGTGGATTGTCGCCTTCGGTTTCTTTATGCAGACGCTGGACACCACCATCGTCAACACCGCCCTTCCCTCAATGGCGCACGACCTGGGCGTCAGTCCGCTGCATATGCATTCGGTGATCGTCTCCTATCTGCTGACGGTGGCGGTCACGCTGCCGATGAGCGGCTGGCTGGCGGACCGCTTCGGCGTGCGCAATATTTTCTTCAGCGCTATCGTGCTGTTCAGCGTCGGCTCGCTGCTCTGCGCCTTCTCCTCGACGCTCGATCAGCTGGTGATGGCGCGCGTGGTGCAGGGCATCGGCGGCGCGATGATGGTGCCGGTCGGCCGCCTGACCGTAATGAAAATCGTACCGCGCGAGCAGTATATGTCGGCGATGACCTTCGTTACCCTGCCGGGACAGATCGGCCCGCTGGTGGGGCCAGCGCTCGGCGGCGTGCTGGTGGAGTACGCCAGCTGGCACTGGATCTTTCTGATCAATATCCCGGTCGGCATTATCGGCGCTATCGCCACCCTGACGCTGATGCCCAACTACTCGATGCAGACGCGGCGCTTCGATTTCCTCGGCTTTCTGCTGCTGGCCATCGGCATGGCGACGCTGACCCTGGCGCTCGACGGCCGGCGCAGCAGCAATTCGTCGCTGCTGCTGGGCGCGATGATCCTGATCGGCTTCGCTTCGCTGCTCTGTTATCTGCTGCATGCGCGCGGCAACGACAACGCGCTGTTTAGCCTGAAGCTGTTCGACAACCGTCTTTTCTCGATTGGCCTGCTCGGCAGCTTCCTTGGGCGGATTGGCAGCGGTATGCTGCCTTTTATGACGCCGATTTTTTTGCAGGTCGGCATGGGATTTACGCCGTTTCACGCCGGGCTGATGATGATCCCGATGGTGCTTGGCAATATGGGCATCAAACGGGTGGTGGTGCGCATCGTTAATCTGTTCGGCTACCGCAACGCGCTGGTGGGCACCACCCTGGCCCTCGCCGTGGTGGTACTGCTCTTTCCGCTGGTGGCGCTGCTCGGCTGGCTCTGGCTGCTGCCGCTGGTGCTGTTGATGCAGGGCATGGTCAACGCGCTGCGCTTCTCCTCGATGAATACCCTGACGCTGAAAGATCTGCCGGACGAACTCGCCTCCAGCGGCAACAGCCTGCTGTCGATGATAATGCAGCTGTCGATGAGCGTGGGCGTCACCATCGCCGGTCTGCTGCTGGGGGCATTCGGTCAGGATGCGCTGGCCAGCAGCGACCATACCCACAGGCTGTTTATGACCGCCTGGGCCTGCATGGCGCTGATTATCGCCCTGCCCGCGCTGGTGTTCTGGCGCGTGCCGAAGGAAACCAGTAAAAACGTCGATTTGCGACGTCGGAGAAAACCATGAAGTTGCCGTTGCGCCTGGGTATCAGCGCGAAACTCTTTTTAGCTATTTTTTCCACCTGCATGCTGGTGCTGATCACCATGCACTGGGGCGTGCGTCTCAGCTTTGAGCACGGCTTTGTCGACTATATCAAGCGCGGCAACGAGCAGCGGCTCGCCATGCTCGGCGACGCGCTGGCCGATCAGTATGAACAGCACGGCAACTGGGATTTCCTGCGGCATAACGATCGGCTGGTGTTTACCATACTGCGCTCGCTGGAGCAGAATCCCGACAGCAGCAATCAGCTGCCGCCACACGGCTGGCGCACCCAGTTCTGGATTATCGACCAGCAGTATAAGGTGCTGGTCGGGCCGCGCGCGCCGGTGCCGCCGGAAGGCTCGCGGCGCAACATCACCACCAGCAACGGCAAAGTGGTCGGCTGGGTGGTCGGCTCGCCGCCCGAGCGGCTGACGCGCAGCACCGATATCAATTTCGATCATCAGCAAAAGCGCACCAGCTGGCTGATTGTCGGCCTGTCGACGCTGCTGGCGGCGCTGGTCACCTGGCTGATGTCGCGCGGCCTGCTGGCGCCGGTCAAACGTCTGGTAGCGGGTACCCACCACCTGGCGGCGGGCAATTTTGCCACGCGCGTCGAGGTGGGCAGCCGCGACGAGCTGGGCCAGCTGGCGCAGGACTTTAACCGTCTCGCCAGCTCGCTGGAGAAAAACGAAAGCATGCGCCGCGCCTTTATGGCCGATATCTCCCACGAGCTGCGCACGCCGCTGGCGATCCTGCGCGGCGAGCTGGAGGCGATGCAGGACGGGGTGCGCAAGCTGACGCCGGCGGCGATCGGCTCGCTGCAGAGCGAGGTTGGCGTGCTCAGCAAGCTGGTGGACGATCTGCATCAGCTGTCGCTCTCCGACGAAGGCGCCCTCGCCTACCGCAAGCAGGCCACCGATCTGGTGCAGCTGCTGGAGGTGACCGCCGGCAGCTTTAACGAACGCTATCGCAGCCACGGCCTGACGCTGACGCTGCAGATGCCCGACGAAGCGCCTTTCTTCGGCGATCCCGATCGCCTGATGCAGCTTTTTACCAACCTGCTGGAGAACAGCCTGCGCTATACCGACGCGCCGGGCCAGGTCGAGGTGAAGCTCTGGTATGAAGCGCCCTGGTGGCAGATGAGCTTTGCCGACAGCGCGCCGGGCGTCGACGCGCAGCAGCAGGCGAAAATCTTTGAGCGCTTTTACCGCACCGAGGGATCGCGCAATCGCGCCAGCGGCGGCTCGGGGCTGGGGCTGGCGATCTGTAAAAATATCGTTGATGCCCACGGCGGCCATATCGCTGCGGAGCACTCTGATTTAGGTGGACTGAAAATCGCGCTACAATTGCGCTATGTTCCCCAGCCGTAACTGACGATGATCCCCGAAAAAACCGACCCGCTGATTCTGGTAGTGGAAGATGAGCCGAAGCTGGCGCAGCTGATGATCGACTATCTGGAAGCCTCTAACTACCGCACGCACCATATCGCCCACGGCAGCGAGGTGCTGCCTTTCGTCCAGCAGACGCCGCCCGATTTGATGCTGCTGGATCTGATGCTGCCCGGCAAAGACGGGCTTTCGCTGTGCCGCGAAATCCGCCGCTTCTCGGAGCTGCCGATCATTATGGTCACGGCGCGCACCGAAGAGATCGATCGCCTGCTTGGCCTGGAGATTGGCGCGGATGACTATATCTGTAAGCCCTTCAGCCCGCGCGAAGTGGTGGCGCGCGTAAAAACCATTCTGCGCCGCGTGAAGCGCGCGCCGGAAGAGTCCGGCAAGGCGTCGCCGCTGAAAATCGACGAAGGCCGCTTCCAGGCGAGCTGGCGCGAACAGCCGCTGGAGCTGACTCCCGCCGAATTCCGGCTGCTGAAAACCCTGGCGCTGGAGCCGGGTAAAGTCTTTTCGCGCGAGCAGCTGCTGAACCATCTCTATGACGACTACCGCGTCGTCACCGATCGCACCATCGACAGCCATATCAAAAATCTGCGGCGCAAGCTGGAGAATCTCGACGCCGACCAGCCGTTTATCCGCGCCGTTTACGGCATGGGCTATCGCTGGGAAGCGGATCTGTGCCAGTTGATCTAGATCAACTAGCTGGCGCGCTGCGCCGCCTACAATTCTGCACCTTTTGCCGGGCCGCCAGTATCGCGGCCGCGGCACGTGCCGCGCCAGGCGGCATGCTGACCTGACATCAGTGAGAACACCATGAAACCAGAACTGCTTTCTCCAGCGGGAACGCTGAAGAATATGCGCTACGCCTTCGCCTATGGCGCCGACGCGGTCTATGCCGGCCAGCCGCGCTACAGCCTGCGCGTGCGCAATAACGAATTCACCCATGAGAACCTCGCCAAAGGCATTGCCGAAGCGCACGCGCTGGGCAAGAAGTTCTATGTGGTGGTGAATATCGCCCCCCATAACGCCAAGCTGAAGACCTTTATTCGCGACCTGACGCCGGTGGTGGAGATGCAGCCCGACGCGCTGATCATGTCCGATCCCGGTTTGATTATGCTGGTGCGCGAAGCCTTTCCGCAGATGGCGATCCATCTTTCGGTGCAGGCCAATGCGGTCAACTGGGCGACGGTGAAGTTCTGGCAGCAGATGGGGCTGACGCGCGTGATCCTGTCGCGCGAGCTGTCGCTGGAGGAGATCGAGGAGATCCGCCAGCAGGTGCCGACGATGGAGCTTGAGATCTTTGTACACGGCGCGCTCTGCATGGCCTACTCCGGCCGCTGCCTGCTCTCCGGCTATATGAACAAGCGCGATCCCAATCAGGGCACCTGCACCAACGCCTGCCGCTGGGAATATAAAGTCGAGGAAGGCAGGCAGGACGAGGTGGGCAATATCGTCGAGGTGCAGGCGATCACGCCAACGCTGGGGCTTGGCCAGCCGACCGATAAGCTCTTTCTGCTGGAAGAGAAGATGAAGCCGGGCGAGGTAATGAGCGCCTTTGAAGATGAGCACGGCACCTACATTATGAACTCAAAGGATCTGCGCGCCGTGGCGCACGTTGAGCGCCTGAGCAAGATGGGCGTTCATTCGCTGAAGATCGAAGGCCGCACCAAATCATTCTACTACTGCGCGCGTACGGCGCAGGTTTATCGCCGCGCTATCGACGACGCCGCGGCCGGAAAACCCTTCGACCCCGCGCTGCTGACCACGCTGGAGGGTCTGGCGCATCGCGGCTACACCGAGGGTTTTCTCCGCCGCCACACCCACGACAGCTATCAAAACTACGCGCAGGGCTATTCGATTTCCGAGCGGCAGCAGTTCGTGGGCGAATTTACCGGCGAGCGGCGCGGCGACTGGGCGGAGGTGGCAGTAAAGAATAAGTTCCTGCTCGGCGACAGCCTGGAGATTATGACGCCGGGCGGCAACCTGAACTGCACGCTGGAGGCGCTGCAGGACGCGCGCGGCGGCGCTATCGAGGTGGCACCCGGCGACGGCCATCGCGTCTGGATGCCGGTGCCCGCAGAGGTTGAGCTCGCCTTTGGCTTGCTGCTGCGCAACTTTACCGACGGCAGCACCACGCGCGATCCCCATAGCAAATAAGTCAGATTCTGCAAGTAAAAAAGGGAAGTTAGAACAGGATCACAGACGGTCGCAGCGCGCTCCTTTATAGTTGCGCCTGCTGCTAACGAGTAACAACTAATAGCTGTTGTATCAGGAACCACCTCATTCACCCGCCCGGCTCCCCCGTGCGGGTTTTCTTTTTTCCGCTTTTCTCCCGTAAATTTTCCCCCCTGACTATGCTATAAGCAGAAATCTTTGTAGGTTTTCAAGGAACGGACAATGGAACAAAAACCGCTGACTCTACTTATTCTTAATGGCAAAGGCGCGGGCAACGAGGATTTGCGCGCGGCCGTCACCACGCTGCGCGATGAAGGCTTTGACGTCGCCGTGCGCGTGACCTGGGAGAAAGGCGACGGCGAACGCTACGTCGAGGAGGCGCTGCAGCTGGGCGCCGAGACCGTGGTTGCCGGCGGCGGCGACGGCACCATTAACGAGATTGCCACCGCGCTGGCGGCCGTTGACGCCGCGCGTCGGCCGGTGCTCGGCATTCTTCCTCTCGGCACCGCCAATGACTTTGCCACCAGCGTCGGCATTCCCGTCGAGATGGAGCCTGCGCTGCGCCTGGCGGTGCAGGGCAAAGCCCACGTTATCGATCTGGCGCGGGTTAATCAGGATCGCTATTTCATTAATATGGCCACCGGCGGCTTCGGCACCCGTATCACCACCGAAACGCCGGAGAAGCTGAAGTCGGCGCTGGGCGGCGTCTCCTACTTTATTCACGGTCTGATGCGTATGGATACGCTAAAGCCGGACAGCTGTGAGATTTCCGGGCCCGGCTTTCAGTGGCAGGGCGACGCGCTGGCAATCGGCGTCGGCAACGGCCGCCAGGCGGGCGGCGGGCAGCGCCTGTGTCCCTCGGCGCTGATCAATGATGGCCAGCTCGATCTGAGCATCGTTACCGCGCAGGAGCTGTTGCCTACCCTGCTGCACTCGCTGACCAGCAACGATGAAAACCCGAATATTGTCACCGCGAAGCTGACCTCGCTGCGCATCGTTTCCCCCAACGAGATGACCTTTAATCTGGATGGCGAACCGCTTTCCGGCCGCGAGTTTGAGATTGAGGTGATGCCCGGCGCGCTGAGCTGTCGCCTGCCGCCACAGTGCGCGTTGCTGGCTTAAGGTCACGTTTCGGGCGGTAAGAGAGGCGTTTACGCGGGCAGACTGGCCCGCGTATTAATTTTTATGCTGCCGGTAAAGCAACCCCTTATCCCCTGACCTCAGACGGGGTGCAAATTCTCTCTGTGATTGCCTTCACAACTCCGCGCGACCAGCTTGTATGGTAGTATAAATGCGCGTACTTTTTCAGCATTGATTGCTGAAAGAAGGCCACGAGAGATGAAAATTGTTAACGCCGAAGTCTTTGTCACCTGCGCCGGCAGAAACTTCGTTACCCTGAAAATCACCACCGATGAGGGTCTGACCGGCCTCGGTGACGCCACCCTCAACGGCCGCGAACTGCCGGTCGCCTCCTACCTGAAAGATCATATCTGCCCGCAGCTGATCGGCCGCGACGCGCATCAGATCGAAGATATCTGGCAATATTTCTATAAGGGCGCCTACTGGCGTCGCGGGCCGGTGACGATGTCAGCCATCTCCGCGGTCGATACGGCGCTGTGGGATATCAAAGGCAAAGCCGCAAATATGCCGCTCTATCAGCTGCTGGGCGGCGCGTCGCGCACCGGCGTTATGGTCTATTGCCACACCACCGGCCATACCATCGACGAAGTGATGGATGACTACGCGAAGCACAAAGAGATGGGCTTTAAAGCGATCCGCGCCCAGTGCGGCGTGCCGGGCATGAAAACCACCTACGGCATGGCGAAAGGCAAAGGCCTGGCCTATGAGCCGGCGACCAAGGGCAGCTGGCCGGAAGAGCAGCTCTGGTCAACGGAGAAATACCTCGACTTTACGCCGAAGCTGTTCGAAGCGATCCGCGACAGGTTCGGCTTCAACGAGCATCTGCTGCACGATATGCATCACCGCCTGACGCCGATTGAAGCGGCGCGCTTCGGCAAGAGCGTCGAGGATTACCGCCTGTTCTGGATGGAAGATCCGACGCCTGCGGAAAACCAGGCGTGCTTCCGCCTGATCCGTCAGCATACCGTGACGCCGATTGCGGTCGGCGAGGTGTTTAACAGCATCTGGGACTGCAAACAGCTGATTGAAGAGCAACTGATCGACTATATCCGCACCACTATCACCCACGCCGGCGGCATCACCGGGATGCGCCGCATTGCCGATTTCGCCTCGCTCTATCAGGTGCGTACCGGCTCACACGGCCCGTCAGATCTTTCGCCGATCTGCATGGCGGCGGCGCTGCACTTTGACCTCTGGGTGCCGAACTTCGGCGTGCAGGAGTATATGGGCTTCTCCGAGCAGATGATGGAGCTGTTTGACGCCAGCTGGCGTTTCGAGGATGGCTTTATGCATCCGGGCGACAAGCCGGGCCTGGGCATCGGATTCAACGAGAAGCTGGCGGCAAAATATCCCTACGAACCCGCCTGTCTGCCGGTGGCCCGTCTGGAAGATGGCACGCTGTGGAACTGGTAAGGAGCGCATCATGAAAAGTGTCGTGATTGAACAACCGGGCGAACTGCTGCTGGCGGATCGCCCGCTGCCGACGCCTGCGGCGGGCGAGGTGCGCGTAAAGGTGAAATACGCCAGCATCTGCGGCTCCGACGTGCATATCTGGCACGGCCACAACCCTTTCGCCCAATACCCGCGCGTTATCGGCCACGAGTTTTTCGGCGTAATTGACGCGGTCGGCGACGAAGTGGACGCGCGCCGCATCGGTGAACGGGTGGCGGTCGATCCCGTCGTCAGCTGTGGCCGCTGCTATCCCTGCTCGGTGGGCCGCCCTAACGTCTGCACCACGCTCAGCGTTATCGGCGTACACCGCGACGGCGGCTTTAGCGAATATGCGGTCGCACCCGCCAGCAATGCTTACCGGCTACCTGAGACCATCCCGGACCAGCTGGCCAGCCTGGTGGAGCCTTTCACCATCGCGGCCAATATCACCGCCTTCTTGAAGCCGCAGCCGCAGGATGTGGCGCTGATCTACGGCGCCGGGCCGATGGGCCTGACGGCGATTCAGGTGCTAAAGGGGGTTTATCAGGTGGCGCAGGTGCTGGTGGTAGATCGCCTGCCGGAACGGCTTGAACTGGCGAAAGCCAGCGGCGCGGATCGGGTGTTTAACAACGCCGGGGTACCGCTGGCGGCGCAGCTGGAGGGGGTGCAGCCGACGCTGATTATCGACGCCGCCTGTCATCCCGCTATTCTGGCGGAAGCGGCGGCGCTCGCCTCGCCCGCTGCGCGTATCGGACTGCTCGGCTTCTCCGGCGAGCCGTGCAGCATTACCCAGCAGAGCCTGACCAGTAAAGAGCTGTCGCTGTTTACCTCCCGCCTCAACAGTCACCGTTTCCCGCAGGTGATTGAATGGATGGCGCAGGGGCTTATCCAGCCGGAGAAACTGGTTACCCACTACTTTCCGCTCGCCGAAATCGAACGCGCGATGACGCTGTTCGAAAAAGACCCCCGCACCTGCTGCAAGGTTGTGCTGGCCATGTAGCTGTTGCCCTGCCCTCACCGGGGATTCAGCCGGCGGCGCGCTGCCGGCGTAATATCACTATAAAAAAGCGTTGGAGCCACTATGTTTAAAAATCTGCGCTGGACAATCGTACTGCTGCTTTTCCTTGTTTACATGATCAATTATCTCGATCGTGTCGCCCTCTCGCTTACCCTGCCGCTGGTAGAAAAAGATCTGGCGATTAATGCCGAACAGTTCGGCATGATCTTCGGCAGCTTCTTCTTCGGCTACGCCCTGTTTAACTTCGTCGGCGGCGTCGCCACAGACCGCTTTGGCCCGAAAATCGTGCTCGCCATCGCTGTCGGCATGTGGTCGCTGTTCTGCGGTATGACCGCGCTGGCGACCGGCTTCTGGTCGATGCTGATCCTGCGCGTGCTGTTCGGCATGGCAGAAGGCCCTATTTGCGCCTCGGCCAACAAAGCGATTAACGGCTGGTTCCCGAAAAAGCAGGCGGCGACCGCGATGGGTCTGCTGAGCGCCGGCTCGCCGCTGGGCGGCGCGGTTGCTGGTCCGATTATCGGCTATCTCGCCCTCGCCTTTGGCTGGCGTCCCGCCTTTGTGATCATCTGCCTGATTGGCCTGGTATGGATGGCGATCTGGCTGTTCGTTTCGGCGGACAACCCGGCGAAAAGCCGCCACGTTTCCGCCGAGGAGCGCGCGCTGGTCGACCAGCTAAAAGCCGAGCAGCCGGGCGAAGAGGCGGATCTGGCGCAGGCGTCGCACGGTTTTGGCTACTATCTGCGCCAGCCAGTTATCCTGGTCACCGCCTTCGCCTTCTTCTGCTACAACTATATTCTGTTCTTCTTCCTGAGCTGGTTCCCCGCCTATCTGGTGCAGGCGCACGGCCTGGATATCAAATCAATGTCCATCACCACCATGATCCCCTGGATTGTCGGCTTTGTCGGCCTCGCGCTCGGCGGCTGGATCTCAGACAAGATCTTCAATATTACCGGCAGGTTACTGCTCTCGCGTAAAATTGTGCTGGTGGTCTCACTGTTTGCCGCCGCCGTTTGTGTGGCGCTGGCGGGTACGGTAAAAGAGGTCAACTCTGCGGTAATGATGATGTCGATCTCCATCTTCTTCCTCTACATCACCGGGGCTATCTACTGGGCGATTATTCAGGACGTGGTGCACAAGAGCCGCGTCGGCAGCATCAGTGGCTTTATCCATCTGGTGGGCAGCCTGTCGGGCATCATCGGCCCGATCGTCACCGGCTTTATCGTGCAGCATACCGGCAAGTTTGACAGCGCCTTTGTGCTGGCAGGCGGCGTCGCTGCCGTCGGCGCCTTCCTGGTGCTGTTCGTTA